>CAWAJG010000008.1:442500-931745 GCA_963782325.1 uncultured Solirubrobacteraceae bacterium | reverse complement strand
AGCACGGTGCCCGCACGTGATCGAGTTGGTGCGCTCATCACCGGCCTGCACCGAGCGCTGCTCAGGATCGAGCAGCCGGTTGCCAACGGCGAAGCTGCCGGTCTGGTAGAAACGAATCGCGGGCGCGGTCATGCCTGTCTGCTCCTCACACCGGCCCCGCCGCGACCGTGCCGAGGTCCCGCAGAATGTTCTCGGCGTGCGGACCCGAGGCCCGCGAGGCGCCCATCCGCTCAAGCTCCCGGTTCACGACATCCCAGTCCATGTCCAGGAACGTCAACGCCTCCAAGCGGTCGGCTGCCGCGTCGGTGAACAGACTGTGCAGCGAGGACTTGGTGATCGGCCGTCCGCCGAGGCCAGCGATCACCGTGTAGCCGTGCAGTTGGATGCCGGCGAGCGCCATGCGCACGTTCGCGGAGACGATCCCGCCGATGCCGACCGCGAGCGCCTTCTCCAACACCACCACACGCTCGGCATGACCCACCGCCGCTCGCAACGCATCGAGCGGGAAGGGCCGGAAGGAGCAGATCCCGACCGCCCCGATCTTCACGCCCTGCTCGCGCAGCTCGTCGATCGTGTCCTTGATCGTCCCCAACACCGACCCGAGCGCCACCACAATCGTCTCCGCGTCCTCGCTGCGGTAGGTGCGGATCAGGCCACCGGAGTCCCGTCCAAACGCGCGCTGAAACTCGCCGGCGATCTCGGGGATCAGCTGCAGGGCCTGCATCTGCTTGGCGTGCGCGAGGTACTTCACCTCCATGAACGCCTCGGGGCCGACCATCGCGCCGATCGACACCGGCTCATCCGGGTCGAGCACCTGCCGCGGCTCAAACGCCGGCAGGAACCCGTCGACCTGCTCCTGCGTGGGAATCTCCAGACGCTCGACGGCGTGCGTGAGGATGAATCCGTCCATGCAGACCATCACCGGAGTGGAAAGCTGCTCGGCCAGGGCGAACGCCTGGACGTGCAGGTCGAGCGCCTCCTGGTTGGTCTCGGCGTAGAGCTGTATCCAGCCCGAATCTCGCTGCGACATCGAATCCGAGTGGTCGTTCCAGATGTTGATCGGGGCGCCGATCGCGCGGTTGGCGACAGTCATCACGATCGGCAGACCGAGCCCCGAAGCGTTATAGAGCGCCTCGGTCATATACAAGAGCCCCTGGCTCGCCGTCGCCGTGTACGCCCGCGCGCCGGTCGCTGATGCGCCGATCGCCACCGACATCGCGGCGAACTCCGACTCCACGTTCACGAACTCGCACGGCGAAAGCTCGCCCGTCTTCACCAGCTGGGAAAGGTTCTCCACGATGTGCGTCTGCGGCGAGATCGGGTAGGCGCAGATGACCTCCGGCCGGCACAACGCCACCGCCTCCGCTACCGCACGCGATCCCTCAACCTGACGCAGCACCGCTCAACTCCCTACGCTCGTCAGCGACCCAGGCGTAGGCCGCCATCGCCGCCGCCACATTGCCCTCGCCGATATTCCCGGTGAAGCGCTCGCGGATCGCCTTCACTACAGCGTCCAGCGAGACCAGCCCGCTGAGCGCCGCGAAACCGCCGAGCAGCGCTGCGTTGGCGATTGGCCGCCCAGCGTGTTCGCGTGCCAGCTCGCCGGCGGGCACGGTCAAGAGCCGCTCGTGACGGAACCCTGCCACGAACTCGCCCAGGCCGAGCTCGTCAAAGCTCCGTGTGCTGTTGATGAGGATGAACCCCTCCGGGGCAAGACCGCCGAACACGTCCACCTGGTGCAGCAGCGTCGGGTCGATGACGATCAGCACGTCGGGCGCCATCACAGGCTCCCGCACACGGATCTCACGCTCGTCGATCCGGCAGAACGACACGACGGGCGCACCCATACGCTCTGAGCCGAAGCTCGGGAACGCCTGCGCGTAGCGGCCCTCATCGAACGCCGCGAGCGCCAGCAGCTCCGCGGCGGTGACGACGCCCTGCCCGCCGCGGCCGTGGATACGGACCTGCAACATCACCGGGTCCCGAGATGCGCGCCGGGAACGGTGGCCCGCTCAGCAGCGATGTCGTGCGCGCGTGCGAAGTCGAGCATCACGCGCTGCTCCGCCGCGGCCACCAGCGCTCGGGTGCGGTCGATCACATCGACGTTGACTGAGATCGCGTCGATGCCCGCGCGCACCAAAAGCTCTGCGTACTCGGGATACACCGACGGCGCCTGCCCACAGATCGAGGTCCGCAACCCCAGCTCGCGGGCACGCGGGATCAGCTCCCGCAAATACGTCGTGACGGCGGGGTCGCGCTCGTCGAACGTTTCAGCCAGCACCTCGTTGTCACGGTCGGCGCCAAGCAGCAGCTGGGTGAGGTCGTTGGAGCCGATCGAGATGCCGCTCACGCCGAGCGCCGCGTACTCGGAGAGGTTGAACAGCACCGAGGGGACCTCCGCCATCACCCACAGCTCGAAACCGGGCCGGTCAAGCAGCCCCGACTCGGCGATCAGGTCACGGCAGCGGCGCAGCTCTCGGGCGGTGCGCACGAACGGGAGCATCACGTGCAGGTTGTGCTGGCCGGCGTCCCACACCCTGCGCACCGCCTCCAGCTCAAGCGCAAAGACATCCGGCTCGCGGGTGTAGCGCAGCGCGCCGCGGTAGCCGATCATCGGGTTGGCCTCCTGGGGCTCAAACCGCTCTCCGCCGCGCAGCCCGGAGAACTCGTTGGTGCGAAAGTCGATCGTACGGTAGGTCACGGGCCGCGGCGCGAAGCCGACCGCGAACGCGCTCAAGCCCTCAGCCATGCGGGCGACAAGCTCCTCGCCCCGGCCCTCCTCGAGCAGCGTGCGGGGATGATCGCCCGCCAGCGCCTCCAGCACCATCATCTCCGCCCGCAACAAGCCAACACCGTCGACCGGCAGGTCCTTGACCCGCTGCACCTGCGAGGGCTCAGATAGGTTCACGAGGATCTGCGTCGCCGTCACGGCAGCCGCCGAGGATGCACCCAGGCTGACCCTCGCGGCCTGCTGGCCACCGGAGGGCACCCGTGCGGGCTCGAGTGCACATGCGCCCTCCAATACCAGCCCGCGAGTCGCGTCGACGGTCACGATCTCGCCGTCGCGCAGCTTGCTGGTCGCTTCGCCGGTGCCGACGACGCAGGGGATGCCAAGCTCGCGTGAGACGATCGCGGCGTGGCAGGTCATGCCGCCCGAGTCGGTGACGACGCCGGCCGCGCGGCGCAGCAGCGGCAGCCAATCAGGGGAGGTCATGTGGGTGACGAGCACATCCCCGTCGCCGAGCGCGGCGGCGTCGGCGAGCGAGGTGAGCACGCGAGCGGCGCCGCTCGCGCTGCCCGGCGCTCCGCCCAGCCCACGCAAGAGCACCGTCTGCGGCTGCTCAGACTGCGCTACGCCGGCGCTGGGTGTGGGCTGCTGCTCGTCGTGGAGCGTGGTGATCGGACGGCTCTGCAGCATCCACAGCTTCCCGTCGGGATCAAACGCCCACTCGGTGTCCTGTGGGGAGCCGTAGTGCTCCTCGATGCGCAGGCCAAGCGCGGCCACAGCCATGACCTCCCGCTCATCCAACGTGGGACGCAGACCCTCCTCGTGCGAGAGGGGCCGCGTGCGAGTGCCACCCTGAGCGTCATATTCGATCGCCAGCTCCTTGCAGTGAACGTCGCGGCGCCACACCGACGCCGGGTCCTTCCGCACCACGTAGCGATCGGGTGAGACCGAGCCTGAGACGACGGCCTCGCCGAGACCGAAGGACCCCTCGATCACGAGCTCGTTGCGCTCGCCCGTCGCGGGGTTGACGGTGAACATCACGCCGGCGCGCGTGGAGGCTACCTGGCGCTGCACGACGACCGCGATGTCCATATCCGCCTGTGCGAAGCCGTTGATGCCGCGGTAGTAGATAGTGCGCGTCCCAAACAACGACCGCCAGCAATCGCGCACCGCGTCGATCACCGCGTTTGAGCCGCGGACGTTCAGGAAGGTCTCGTTCATTCCCGCGAACGAGGTCTCGGCGGTGTCCTCCGCCGTCGCTGAGGAGCGCACGGCCACAGGCCCCTCGGCGTCCTCGCCCACAAGCTGCTCGTAGCGCGAGCGTATCTCGCGCTGCAGAACCTCCGGCATCGGGGTAGCGTCGACCATCTCTCGTGCGGCAACGCTCGCCGCCTGCAAAGCCGCGGTGTCCTCGACATCCACGTCGTCAAGCAACTCCGCGAGGCGCTCGCGCAGCCCGCTCTCAGCGCAGAACGCCGCGTAGGCTGGGGCACCGATGACGAAGCCCTCTGGCACGGGCAGACCCGCGCAGGTCAGCTCGCCCAGGTTCGCGCCCTTGCCGCCCGCGAACTGCACATCCTCACGGCCGAGCTGCGCGAACGAGCGGACCAGCTCCAGGCCGGACATGGCAGGTGCTGGGGGCGAGACGCTCATTGTTAGTTCCTCCTGTGTCGTGGCTACTCGATCGCGGTCGCTCTGACCGCTTACAAGTCAACTCGCCGCCGCTGCGGGCGCCTACCGCACTCCTCCCTGAACGAACTCGGTAGTTCCCACCCATGACCGTGCTCGCCGCCGGCGCGTAGTGTTGAACGTCAGATGAAGGTGATCTCCCAGCGCGACTTGCACACGGCGCTCGCCGCGCTTGGCGCCGGCGAGCCGCGGGTAGTCGCCAGCGGGAACCTCGGGACCCCTCGGGTCCTGCTCGACGCCCTGGAGGGCGCGGTGGAGCGCTACCGCCTGTTCATGCTCGCTGCGCAGGCCCCGTTGCCCGCCCGCGAGGGCGTCATTTTCGAGACGCCGTTCGTGGGGCCGGGGATGCGCGACACCGGCGAGCGACTGGACTACCTGCCGATGCGCCTCTCACTCGTACCCAGGCTGTTCAGCACGCTGCGCCCGCCCGACGTGGTGCTGCTGCACACCTCCACGCCACACAAGGGGAAGGTCTCGCTCGGGATCGAGGTGAACATCCTGCCGGCGGCCGTCGAGCATGTACGCGCCCGCGGCGGGCTCGTCATCGCCCAGCTGAACCCCAACATGCCATACACGCTCGGCGACAGCGAGCTGGCCGAAGACCTCATCGACCTCGCCGTCGAGGCCCAGCAAGACCTCCCGACCCCGGCCATCGGCGCCAACCACGACCATGCGCAGACGATCGCCGAGCGCGTCGCCGATCTCGTGGGAGACGGCGCCACCTTGCAGCTCGGGATCGGCCAGGTCCCCGATGCGACGCTGCGCGCGCTCGCCAGCCGACGCAGCCTGACGATCTGGTCAGAGATGATCTCCGATGGCGTCATGGGCCTTGAGCACGCTGGTGCACTCGACCGCGAACGGCCGATCGTGTGCTCCTTCATGTTCGGCTCCAGGGAGCTGTACGAGTGGGTTCACCACAACCCCAGACTTCGCATGACGCGCACCGAGACCACCAACGATCCCTCACGGATCGCAGCGCAAGCGCAGATGATCTCGGTCAACACGGCGCTGCAGGTGGATCTGCACGACCAGGCCGGCGCCAGCCACATCGGCGGGCGCGTGTACTCCGGCTTCGGTGGCCAGCCCGACTTCGTAGAGGGCGCCCTGCACTCGCCCGGTGGGCACGCCGTGATCGCGCTGCGCTCCTGGCACGAGCGCAGCGACACCTCAACGATCGTGCCCCACCTGGAAGGCTCCGTCACCTCTTTCCAGCACTCGGCGGTCATCACCGAGCAGGGCACCGCGCACATCTTCGGGCGCAGCCAGCGCGCCCAGGCCCGCCTCATCATCGAGCACGCCGCGCACCCCGACGCCCGCGATCAGCTACGCGAGCACGCCGCGCTGCTCGGGCTCGGCACTACGCCCGAGCATCCGATGCGAAGCGTTTGTGAGCCAGTCGCCAGCCCGCGGTGAGGAACTCGACTCTCTGCTCCGACCCATCGTGGCGTACCACACGCCCATCGAAGCCCTCTCGAAAGACATCCAGCATCGCCCGGTTTTCACAGAGAACCTCGGCTACGAAATGCGTGATCCCACGCTGCTCGGCGACGATCGCCAGCTGTTCGATGAGGATCGTCCCGAGGCCGCGGCCGTGGAGATGATCGGCGACCTCGACCGCGACTTCCGCCCGCGTGCCATCCAGCTGGATATACAGGGCGTGAGCGACCATCGCTCCCATCTCGTCATGGGCAACCAGCCCGAAGCGACCCGTGCTGGTGTCCGCCGCCAAATGAGCAGCACAGCCTATGTCCACGGCGCCGCTGAAGAACCGCAGACGCCGCGCCTCCAGGCACAGTCCCGCCAGGAACGAGCGCAGCGCGGGCTCATCGGCGGCCGTGGTGGGACGCAGCGTGACCAGCGAGCCATCGCGCAGCCGGACAAGCTCGGGCTCGTCGATATCTGCGACGGCGCTGGGTGCCTGTGACAGCGAAGGAACGGTCATGGTGTTCGCAGCCTCGCGCCCGGCGCCGCCCGGTGCATCCGTTGCTGCCCCTGGCGGTGGCGGGGAGAAACTACGTGGACGGCGAGACCGACCGACCTCGATGCGTGCGCTGTGCTCATGCGGGGGGCAACGCTGCTACAGAGGCCAGTAGTGGCCTACGTGCGCCGCGGCGCGCGATGTCAAAAGCGGCTCCGGCGCCGCCGATTGCGCCGGCTCAGCGGAGGCGAGCGCGGCAAGCGTCTCCCGAACGCACTCCGCCAGCGCAACCGGCTGATAGCCGCCCTCCAGAACGGCTCCGAGCGGCACGCCGAGCGATACGGCCAGTCCCCGCACATGGCGGGCCATCTCCGCGAATGAGCCGGCCTCCAGACGACAACCAGCCAGCGGGTCCTCACGGTGCGCGTCAAAGCCGGCGGAGATCAGCACGAGCTCCGGCGCAAAGCTCTCGGCGACCGGAAGCACGATGTGCTCGATCAGCGACAGCCACAGCTCCTCCTCTGAGCCGGCCGGGACAGGCAGGTTGATCGTGTAGCCCTCGCCCGCACCCGAGCCCACGTCGCTCATCGAGCCCGTGCCCGGATAGATCCCCGCCTGATGGATGCTCACGAACAGAACATCCGATCGGCGCCGGAACGCCTCAGCGGTCCCGTTGCCGTGGTGCACATCCCAATCCAGGACCAGCACCCGCCGAGCGCCCAGCTCTCGGATCGCCAGCTCCGCGGCGATCGCAACGTTGTTGAACAGGCAGAAGCCCATCGCGCGATCCGGTTCGGCATGGTGGCCAGAAGGACGCACGCCGCAGAAACCGAGCCGTGCCTCACCCGCCAGCAGCGCTCTGGTCATCTCGCACGCGCCGCCGGCGGCGTGCAGCGCCGCACGATAAGAAGGCTCGCCGACGAACGTGTCCGGGTCGATCGCGCCGCCACCGGCCAGCGACAGCTCCTTGATCCTCTGCACATGGCGAGCGCTGTGGATCAACTCCAGATGCGCCCCCTCGGCGGGCGGCGCCGCCCGGCGCTCCCAGCCCAGCCAGTCGTGCTCGGCCAGCATCCGCTCGATCGCCTCCAGGCGCTCTGGCGTGTCCGGGTGCTCAGGCATGTGCACCCGCGGATCGTGTTCGAGGCAGGCGGGGTCGCTGAAGTAGAGGCCCACCGACCCCGAGCCCACAGAGCCCTGTTCGGTTACGGGCGCACCCTGTCGACGACGCGATGACACGGAACGCGCTCGCCTCGGCTCGCTACGCCGCGCGGGCGGCGGCACTCCACTCGCGCCGCTTGCACTCGTACTCAGGCGGCAGCGTGCCTGTGAGCGCCTGTGCGGCGTCGAGCGCGTTCAGCGCGGCTGCGTAGTCACCCCAGCGGGCATCGCAGTCGGCCAGCAGCAGCGCCAGCTCAAGCGCGTCCTGATCTTCGGCCTCGGAGGCTGGGCTGCCTGGAACAGCGATCCGGTCGGCCAGCAGCTCGGAGGCGAGCGGCTCCGGGCGCGCGGTGGCAAGGAACGGGCCGAGATAGCGACCGGCGATCTTCGCCGGCGGCCACCACAACGGCTGGCCCGCAGCGGCAGACGCATCGCGTGTGGCACTCCGCGGCCGGGTGGCCTCGATCGCCACCGTCGCGTGGCGCGGCAGCCGCTGGGGCTCAGCGCGGAGGTAGAGCGGCGCACCGCCGGTCAAGAGCAGGCCGCGCAGCACGGGGGCGAACGGCACGGGCGTGATCGGGACGCCCAGCTCGGCAGCGATCGACTCGGCCACAGCGTCCGCTTGCTGAGCCGCGAGACCTCCCTGCTTCAGCGGGAAGGCCGTGGCGTCACCCGCCGCGTACACGTCATCGACGCCTCGTACTCGACCGTGGGCATCTGTCGGGAGGAAGCCGTGCTCATCGCACGGTAGACCGGCCAGCGCCGGCCCTTCCAGCTCCGGCAGCGTTATCACCCGGTCGACGGAAACTTCTCCACCGCCCGCTAGGACCAGCGAATGCTCGCGCACGAGCGCGGGACGGGAGGAGGTCCTGAGCCTGATCCCGCGGGCGGCGAGCATCGGCTCGATCGCCTCCGCGGCAGCAGGTCCGAACAGCTCAAGCGGCTCCTCCTCGGGCGTGATGAGCCACACCTCCGCGTCGGAGCCGCGGTCGCGCAGGCGGGAGGCGGTCATCAGCGCCAGCTCATAGACCGGGAGCGCCCACATACGCTGGGAAGGCATCGTGAAGGCGACCGACCGGGCGCGGCCGTCGGCCAGCTCATCCAGTACATCGCGCAGCGCGTCAACGTCCGGGCGGCCCCGAAAGGTGAGAGCGCCGGGCAGCGGGTCGCGCGGACGCCCGCCAGCGGCGACGATCAACGTGTCGTAGCTGATCCGCTCGCCACGGCCGGTCAGCGCGACTCGATCGTCGGGCTCGACGCGCTCAAGCACGTCCGACACGAGCCGACCGTCGCCCCGGTTGCCGACGATCTCGATGAGGGAGTACGCCCGTGCCTCGCCGCGGCCGAACGCCTCGGCGACCGTCACCGGGCGATAGAGGAACTCCCGCTCGGGGGAGACGAGCGTCAGCTTGACGCGGTGGCCGGCAAGTTCATGCAAGGCCAGCAACGCCTCGACGGCGGCGACGCCACCGCCTGCAATCACGACCTGATGAGGGTTGGAACTCATCCTTGGGCGAGCCTACGTCCCCGTCCCTCCTCAGCCCATCCGCGCCCGCCCGTGTACGGCACGCGGGTTTCTACCGATCCCCCGAAACCGGCCCGGCACGGCATCGGCTCGCCAGCAGCTTCGTCGATGCACGTCAGACCCCTTAGCTGACGGCAGAGCAAACTCAGCCGGCGAGCAGGCTCCGCGCTCCTGGCGAACATATGGCGAACATCTCGACGGGAAAGAGGGGGTATGGCTGGATATGCAGCGCACTCGTCACGACCCCGTTTTGCCAGTATCCATGCCCTTTTCGTGCCCATTGTTGCCCGCTAGTTCCCACGCCGGCCCGCCTCGACAAGGCGGGTCATCGTCCCCACGCGAGCGGCTGCTTGGACGAGCCAGTCGACGGACATCGGGCCGGGTGAACGAATGTCATCCCGGCGCACCGGTAACCATTTGTGCCTAGGCTGCCCTGTTTCGTCGTTCAGCGTCTGAGCGTTTGGCGAGCACGGCCGCCCGAGCCTCCCGCCACTGCTGATCCAAGGGTTGCGGGCCGACATGTTCGAGGTCGTCGATCTCGTAGCTGTAGTGCTGCGAGAGCATTTCGAGGCTCGTCCCGCACTGACTGGCGACGGACTGCGCGTTTTCGGCGCGCAGGCGCGCAGAGATGCCGCCGCGGCGGAGGCTGTACGGCGTTGCGCCATTCATGTTCGCAAAGGCTGCGTCGCTGTTCGCCACAGCTTCAACGGCTGGCTTCATACATCTTGCGCGCCACTGTTGGGCCTGATTGGAGCTCATGTGGAAGGCTCCGGTGTCAAGCTCGCGAACCCCGTTATGTGGCCCGGTCAAGTCGCCTGGGATGACGAAATCGACATCGCGAGCGGGGTGGCCGTGCTGGCGCAGGATCGCGCGCCACATAGCGAGGTCCGCGGTGAGTACGGCTGGAACCCGGACGGTTCGGCCCATTGCGCGCTCGGTCTTGCCCTGATAGTCCAGTTCGTTCCAGCTCAACACCTCCGTGATACGGGCGCGCTCGCTGTCCGCGAGGGAGAGCCAGCGCACTCCGTAGACCTCCTGGTTACGCAACGCGAGGCCGAACTGCAGCGAGACGAGGATCGCATCCCGGTGCATCAGAATCGGCCTACCTGGGTGGCGTGTGCCCTCGAGCATCTCGGCTCGGATCAGCTCGACCGCCATAGCCGAGAGTGCCCAACTGCGGATCTCATCGCCGTGGCGGCGCACTGACGTGCGGCCTTGAGTGCCCCGCATGGACTTGCGCCGGATACCAGTCTTCTCGTTGGCGAACAGGCACCCGTTGGATTTGATCTCAGGCACGAGATCGGAGTTCGCGGCCCACGAGAGCACCGCCGACAGGACGCGCCAGGCATGGGCGCGGGCTGACGGCCCCACGTTGGAGTGCTTCATCGCCTCTCGAAGGGCACGAGGGGCGTCAGGCCCGTTGAACTCCGTGGCAGGCTGCGTGGCGAAACGCACGGCATAAGGAGCCGGCGGCCGCGGCTTGCCCTTGTCTGCCCCAGGCATGCCAAGCAAGTGCCGACTAGCTGAATGGCGGTAGGTACGAAACGTAGACGCTGACAGCCCGTCCGCTGTTTCGGGCGCGTTGAAGGCGAAGTAGAGCTGGATTACCTCACCGATCGTCTTTCCGGCGGTGTCGCCGGTAGCGTCGCGGGCATCGAGGTCAAGCAGGAAGCGCTGCAGGCTGTGCGCACCTCGCCGCTCGGCAGCGATGTACTCCTGCATCCATTCGTTGGCGAATCTCGCCGAGGGAAAGGCCTTGCTCCTGACGATCGCATTGTGGTCGCGGAAGCCAACCCGGTACGACTTCCGGCCGCTCTTCGCGACATAGGGCCATTGCATCTTCCACGGTCTAGCCATTGCCTACGCGAGCCCCCTCTACCCGACGAGTGAGGATGGGAGCGATCACGAGAGCCGCTTTCGCAGGGCCCGCAGCTTCCCTATCGACAAGTCGTAGTCGCCAGTAGCCTGTGTGCCCAGGCGAGGCTGCTTGCTGGAGGACGACGGGCGTTGGCGCCGCCGACGCCCGCTCGCCTGAGAAGTCTGAGTCAGATCGGCGCGCCGTCCTGCGTACCCACCCCTGAGGTTGGGTTCGCTCGCCTGCCAGAAGTCGGTCAGTGCGCTCGCTGGAACCCGATAGTGGCCGCCGGGAAGTCTGCGGTACTCCAGCAGCCCCGAGGACAGATATCGCCGCAGCGTACGCTCGTGGACACCGAGCGCGGCCGCGGCCTGCCTCGTGGTCAAGAGGTCGCCTGGGGGAGCGGACGCACTCGCCGAGATCGGGATGACTCGGCGCTGCGGGTCGCCGAGTGCTGAAGTAGGGTCGGGTGGGCGCAATGGGGTCTGCATCGCTGACAGTGGCGGCGTCGTGGGGGTCGTTCGGGGTTACAGACCCCCAGCGCCACGGACCGGCCAACGAATCGAGCGTCTCCTCTTCCGCTGGCTCCGCAGTAGGACGTCGAACGCAAAGGGCGCTCAGGCGTGAGTGGACGCGTCCACGGCGCAAGCGCCCTGAACGGCAGGGCTTTGCAGTACCCGTGCAGTACAGGGATTCAGTCGGGGGGCGAAATATGCGTGCTTTGCAGGCCATATCTGAGATATGGCTGCGCGCTTCCCAAGCTTGAGGTCGCGGGTTCGAGACCCGTTCGCCGCTTACGAGAACGTGAGCCAGATTTGGCTCCAGCAAACGGGCTTCGGCTACCCGAGCAGGGAAGCTAAGGCCGGTCAGACACGGATAATAGCGGGCAAGTCGGCCACCAATCTGTGCCATCGATTCACGGGCAGGTGCTCAGCCAAGCGAGCCAGTGGGCTGGACAAGGGGAATCGAAGGAGTCCTACGCCTACGACGAACGCGGGCGGCTTACCGAAGTTCAGGAAACGCCCGCGGGCAAAGGCTGCACTACGCGGCTCTACGCCTATGACGAAGATGGCAACCGTACGAGCCTGGTCACGCGCGAACCCGGCAGCGAAGGCAAATGCGGCAGCGAAGACTCGAGCATCCAAAGCTACGCCTACGACACAGCCGACCGAGTCGACGAAAGCGGGGTCGCCTATGACCCGTTTGGCGACATCACGACGCTGCCTGCTGGCGACGCCGGTGGCAGCGCCCTGACCAGCAGCTACTTCGCAAATGGTGCGCTCGCCAGCGAGGAACAGAACGGCGACAAAAACACCTACACCCTCGACCCCGCCGGACGCGACAGCATCATTCAGAGCAAAGAAGGCTCGGGTCTGCTGAACACCGTCAACGAGCACTACACAGGTCCGGAAGGCACCCCGGCTTGGGCGATCCACGTCCTCACTCGCGTCTGGACGCGCTACATCGCGGGTGTGGGCGGTGGCCTGACCGCGTGCGAAACCAAGGGCGACGCGCCCGAATTGCAGCTCGCCAACCTCCACGGCGACATCATCGCCACCGCCAAGCTGACCGAAACTGAACCTACACCGACGCCGGCGAACGAAACCACCGAGTACGGCGTCCCCCGCACGACCGTCACCGCCAAGTACTCGTGGCTGGGCACTGAAATGGGCTCGACGGAACGGCCGACCGGGATCATCAACATGGGCGCTCGCACGTACGTGCCTGAGCTCGGGCGATTTGAGCAGCCCGACCCACAGCCGGGCGGTTCGGTCAACGCGTACGGCTACACCTTCGACGATCCGGTCAACGAAGCCGACCCGACCGGCGAATGGTCGACCTACGACTACGAAAACGCTCAGACCGGCGAAGCCGAAGCCGGCACGCTGCGCGACGGGATCGAGCCAGGAGCCATCGTCCCGCCTCCCGCCGACTATCAGGCCGAGGCTGCGGAGTCGGTGGAACTGTTCGATCCTACGATCAAGCTGACCGTGCCGCAGGCCTTTACGGTGGCTGAGTGGCTCAAAGGCGCGAGCGTGGGCATCGATGAGGTCCCCATCCCCATGCCGATCCTCGACCTACTCAAAGCTGTCGTTGCGGCTGCCGGCGAGTACGCAGCCGAGGAAATCGAGATCGCCGCACGCAAAGCCAAGGAACTGAACTCCTGTCTGACCCGCAAAGCGCAGAAAAAGTATGGGATGTACGGGGTGGAAGTGAGCTTTGGCCTGCAGTTCGGGATACCACCCTGGTATTTCGACGCCCTGCCCGTGCAAGGGCATATTCTGAAACGAAGTGATGGCGGCGACCCTATCATCGGGAGGCGGGATGACAGACGAGTCGGACCGCCATGACACGTTGCGAGCGCGGGTCGCGAACGCTGTAGCGATCGGTATGCTCGAGCGCGGCTGGCGGGCCGGCTACGAAGGGCCAAGGGTCATCACACCGGCAACAGCGCGGTTCTACCGGGCGCTGCCCGGTGGCGACCAGCGGTTTGTCCTCACCGCCGCGTTCGCCTACATTGACGGCCCGTCGCGCCGGTGCTCCGAGGCGATCGCGGTCGATGCGTTTGTGGGTGTCACGGTGCCGGCCGTGGAGCGACTGCTGATGATGGTTGGGGCATCCAACCGGAATGCTTCGGTGGAGCGGACGATCGACGAGCTCGGTGGGGCCGGTCCGGTGGCGGTTAGCGCCGGCACCGAGATCGGCGCAGCCGTCCAGTGGCTGACTGGGTTCGTTGAGGAGCATGTGGGCAGCGTCGAAGGGCTGGCCAACGTGGATGCGTGGCTCGGCGATCTGCAGGCGGACTCAGACGCGCGCGACTACGAGATCGAGATTGTCCCTGCGGCACTGGCTGTGTTCGGGCGCGCGGCGGATGCGCGAGAGGCTCTGGCGCGCTTTGCCGACGAGACGGCGAGAGCCGAGTATCACGCGTTCGCGGACAGGTTGACCGCGTTCATCGACTCCGGTGCCGAGCCGCCGCAGCCGAGCGCGGCGCCAAGCGCAGCAAGCGACAGCGGCCGGGAGCGGGCGATGGGTCCGGTCGAGCGGACCAGGCGGCGGCGGTCGGCACTGCAGGCCGTAGAGCGCGCCCCCCAGGGTGCGTCGGCGCAGGAGAGACGAGCGCTCCTGGAGAACGCCCTCGAGCGCGAGGGGCTCAGTGAGCGCCCGGGCTGGATCGAGTCGCATCTCTCAGCGGAGAGACGCGGATCGTGGCGTGCCGTGCTGACGCTCGCGAGGGACGTGGCCGTGACCGCGTTTCGGGCGAGGCACGGTGACTTGCCACAAGATCCGCAATTTCTGGCGCCGCCGGCTCGGGCCGTGGATCTGTCGGTGCAGTCCTCCGGCCGGTGGGTAGCCGCGACACTGGACGCCGACGCCGACGCGTTTCTGGCGAGCGTTTATCGCGCCGCGACTCGGCGACTGGGACCGGCAGTTCTACTGAAGCCCTGCCTGCAGGTCACACCCTCGGTCGCGGACGCAGGCGCGAGCGTGACGGTGATGATCGGCGAGCAGCGGATTGGCAGCCTCAGGCGCGATGAGCTGTCCGCCGATCCGGCTGCGCTGGGCGAGTTGGTCTGTACGCGAGGGCGACTCACGCGACTTGCCGGTGAGAGGGGATACCTGTTTGAGATCGCTGAACCGGTGATAGCGGCGGGCGCCAATGGCAAGGCAGGGGCCGCCTGATGCGTGTCAGTGCAGAGCGCGCCGGACCGCCTGGCCGGGCTGGGTGTGTCTGGGGACGCCTGTGGTGTGACGGGGGCGGGAGCGCCGGGGGCTGTGCGCGATGATCGGGCGTGCGAGCCTTCTCGGTGGCCTGGTTGCGCTTGGAAGCGTTGCTGCGGTCCACGCCTATGTTGGCCGGGGCGGGCCGCGGCAGCCTGTGGCGGCGGGGCTTTACCTGAGCGCGCGATATCGGTGGGCCAGCGTGGTGGGCGCACAAGCGCAGGGCGATCGGTCACGGATCGATGCTGAAGTGGTGGCAGTCACGCGCGAATGCCCAGACGTGCTGAAAGATCCGCCGCGCAACCATGCGGGTTCGGCGATCGCTGAGGAGATGCTTCTTGCGCTCATCCGTACCAGCAAGGACGCGGTCGTGGTCGACGCGTCGCATAGGTTTGTGGATGAGCTCTCGCGGATTGCCTGGGAAGCTGAGGCGTCGCGCCGCGCCGCGCGCGCTTGAGATCGAAGAAGACGAAGTCTGCGCCTGGCGCCGCCAAAGATGTGTTCGCAACTGAGGGCGTGGGCGCGAAGTGACTACCGTGTGCTGCCCAAGCAGACGTCTAGGTTTCTCGCCAGTGTTGCGACTGCAGGCAGGCGGATTGCAGATGCCCGGGGTTCGTCTCTTCGCGGAGAATCGAGCGGCGCAGCAGTGTTGCGCACCCTGGAGAGGTACGACCGAGCTGGGTCGCGCCAGGTGGAGCAGCGCGAATCGGAGGTTGAAGACGCGAGAGCTACCCTCGTCGGCGAAGGGTTTGCGGACCTAAGCCGCGCGATTGGCTTGGAAGCGCGCGTTGCGGCGTCCTCCTCCCGAAGCGCAGCTGTGGCGAGGCTTTCCGTGTAGAGGACTGAGCCGTCGGAGCGCTCGACGACGATTTCGGATGGCGGCGTCGCGTAGACGCCGTAGAGCACGGGTCCTTCTGCGTGCATCGAGGCGGCCAGTTCGATCTTCGTGAGCGGTGCCAGCCCGGCCGGGGTACGCACGAGGACTGATGCTCCGGGCGGCAGGAGGATGCCGTCGAGCAGAGCGTACGGATGCGGTGCGCATTCGGTCGAGAGGTGCCACTGGAACTGCTTCGGCTGCCGGCGTTCTTCGCTGGCTTCCGAATTGCGCATGCCGGCTTGCGGGCCAAGGAAGAATTCTGTCTGTCCACGGAACCGATGCAGGGTCCCTGAAATTGTCAGGGGTTCACCGGAGGGGGCCGTCACCGTTGCGAGATTGACGATCTGAGGCGGTCCGGGCCTTGTTTCCTTGGTGCAGCGCACTCGGCGCAGGCTGATGGTGCGCAGGACCCTCCCGTCGCGGCTCAGCTCTTGCACCGAGACCGGGTAGGGGTTGTACCCGCGGAACGCGTCGATGAGGACTCCCGCCGGCCCTCCGTCCTTGATCGTGAGTTCGATGGGGGCTGCCAGCGGTCATGAGCTGACGTACGGTTTGGGCTGATGGACGGAACCCTCCCGGCTGTTGGTCGTCAACCAGGCTGGCTCGCCCGGCGCGAGCGACTGGCTACGCCATCAGGTCCATCGATGGCTTGCCGGTCCAGTCCAGGAGCGCCCCGGAGCGTGCGGCTCGCCATTGCGCGTCGAGTGATTGTGGCTGGTCCTGCGCGAAGTCGTCTATCTCGTAGCTGTAGTGGCGCGAGAGCATTTCTAGGCTTGTGCCGCACTGCTCGGCGACTGACTGCGCGTTTTCGCCTCGCTGGCGTGCTGAGATGCCGCCCCTGCGTAGGCTGTACGGCGTCGCGGTTGCAAGATCGGCCAGGTCCGAGCGGCTCTCCGCGAGGGCTTTCACGGTGGGCTTGAAGTAGCGGCTGCGCCATTGGCATACCTGGTTGGTGCTCATGTGGCACGCGCTCGTGATCGTCTCGATGACGCCGTGTCCAACACCGGTGATGTTGCCGGTATCACGAAGTCGACGCCGCGGGCGTGGTAGCCGTGCTGTCGTAGCAGCGTCCGCCAAGCCTTGAGATCTTCCTCGAGCAAGAGCGGTACGCGAGCGGTGCGCCCCGTCGCCTTCTCGGTCTTGCCGCGGCTGTCGAGCGCGTGCCAGCCCAGCACCTCCTTGATTCGGGCTCGACGCTGGTCAACGAACGATGACCAGCGAAGGCCGAACACCTCTTGGTTGCGCAGCGCCAAACCGAATTGGAGCGAGACCACGATCGCGTCGCGCTGCGCGACGAGCGGCAGCGAGCCGCTGTCGGGCTCGGTGAGCATCTGCGCACGCACGAGCTCGACACTCGTCGGGGACAGCGCCCAGCCGGACACGGCCGCCCCGATGCGTCGCACCGACGTTGCGCCGGATGTGGTGCGCATGGACTTGCGCCGGTTGCCGACCCGCTCATTCGCGAGCAGGCAGCCGTTCGTTTCGATCTCGGGCACGAGCTGGGAGGCGGCGGCCCAGGAGAGCACGGCGGATAGCACCCGCCAAGTGTGAGCGCGCGCCGATGATCCGACCTTCGCGCCCTTCATCGCCTCGCGTAGGGCTCGCGGCGCTGCCGGCTTGTTCAACGCGGCGGCGGGCTGGGACGCGAACTCGGCCGCGTACGGTGCCGGGGCCGTTGGCTTCCCGGCGGTCATCCCTCGTAGGCCGAGCAGATGGCGGCTCGCGACGTGCCGGTAGGTGCGGAAGGTTGAGGCAGCGAGCCCGTCCTGCGTATCCGGCGCGTTGAACGCGAAGTACAGCTGGATCACGTCGCCGATGGTCTGTCCGCTTGCGCTACCGTTGGCCTCCTTGGCGTCTAGGTCTAGGAGGAACCGTCGCAGGCTGTCTGTCCCGCGGCGCTCAGACGAGGTGTACGCGTCGATCCATTCGCCGGCCGCCTTCGCCGAGGGGAACGCCTTGGTCCGCTCGACAGCGTTGTGGTCGCGAAAGCCGACTCGGTAGGACTTCGCCCCGCGCTTGCCCACGTAGGGCCACTGCTTCTTCCACGGCCTAGCCACGTCGCAACCTCAGATCGGAGCCGATTGCCGTCACGAATGCCGCTCCCGCAACGCGGCCAGCGAAGCCGGCGAGAGGTCGTACTCCGCCGCGAAAGTCCCGCGGCCGGCTGGTGATACGTGGCGGGCGTGCGGGGACGCGCCGGAGCCGGTGTGGATACGCGCGCTCTCTGCCGCGGGTAGCCTTGCTCGTTGCTCCCGCGCCGCGCCAGGAACTCCTCCAGCGTCTCCTCGCGGAGCCTGTAGTGGCCTCCCGGCAGCCGGCCGTAGGAGAGCAGCCCGAGCGCGAGATAGCGTCGCAGCGTCCGCTCGCTCACGCCGAGGAACGCCGCCGCCTGCGCGGTCGTCAGCGGGCGGCCGGCTGCGGGCCCGGTCCGGCTCATTCCGGCTCTCCACGGCGAGTGATGCTGACGCTGGGCCGGCTGGTGGATTGTGGGGCGGCGGGCTGTTGAGCGCCCGGCCGCAATGTGTCGCCGGATTGCATGGCAGACTCCATCGTTGGAGCGGTGTGGGTCTGGTGTCGTTGACCCCAACGACCACTGACCGGCCAACGAATTCGCGGAGCGCCGTCTCTTCGCGCGGCGCATTGCGAATCTGCGGTACCAGTGCGGTACCGATGGCGTCCGTCAGAGAAGAAAGCGTAGTTTTGCAGGCCATATCATCGATATTGGCCTGCTTCCCAAGCTTGAGGTCGCGGGTTCGAGACCCGTTCGCCGCTTACGAGGGCCAAAGCGATACGAGTTGACGCTGCTCACCTGAGCCTGCGATCCTCGCACCGGACCCGCACGAGACGGCTAGGACCAATCTTCGCTTTGTGTGGATATACTTCTCGTTAATGCGAACGCACGCTCCGTCGCTACTGCCGCTTTTCCGGTCCGAGATGCAGCTTCGACTGCTCGCGCTCCTGCTGCTGCAGCCCGAACGCTCGTGGACGCTGCACGAGCTTGCCGAGGCGGTCGACTCGCCCCAATCATCCGTTCACCGCGAGCTCGGGAGAGCGGAGGCAGCGGGCATCGTGCGCCGGAATGCCACGGCGCGCCCACATCTGTTCTCCGCGGCTGCCGACGACGCGTTCTATGAGCCCTTGGCGAGTCTCCTGCGGCGATCGGTGGGCGTTGAGCTGCAACTGCGTGAGGCCCTCAATCGCCCCGACGTGCGTGCGGCGGCGATCTACGGTTCCTGGGTCACCGGCGCTCGCAGGCCCGACAGCGACATCGATGTGCTCGTCGTTGGCGACGCGGACCTGGGATCGCTACGCAAGCTCGTGCGGCCGATTGGCAAGAGCGCCGGGCGCAGCGTGGACCTCACTGTTCTCGGCGACGATGAGTTTCGCCGCCTGCTCGCTGAGCGCTCAAGCTTCACCCGAAGCGTCATGGAGGCCCCTATGGCGCCGCTCGTTGGCGACTTGGCGAGCGTCGCCAGCCAATGACCGCCGCACGGGTCGAAAAGATCTACGAGGACCGGATCGGTGCTCGTGTGTTCCTCGAGCAGGCCGACACCTTCCTCGGCGACGCCGATGCCACCGGCCTGAGTGCACCGTCTTGCTCGATCCTGCTGCATAACGCGGCTGTCTCGGCTTGCGATGCGATTCTCCAGGCGGCCGGGCAGCGTGTAACCGCGGGCGATGGCGCACACGTGCTCCGGCTTGAAACGGCGCTTGAGCATCTCGACGGCGACACCGAGGATCTACTGGAGCGGCTCGATGCCTCCCGCGCGCGTCGTAACGAAGCTTCCTACGCGGCGGAATTCGTCGCGCAGGCCAGCATCGACGAGGCCCGCGAAGCGACCACTGAGCTGATCGAGCTCGCACGCGGCTTCGTAGACGCCTGACAAGGTTCGAGACCCGTTCGCCGCTCTGGGATAGTTGGCTCGCATGTCTCGGCCACGCCTATAGGCGTCTCCGTACCAGCTAAGCGGTACCAGTTGGTACCGCATGACGGTCCAAACTAGCCGTTGAGCAGCTCGCCGCTCGATGCGAGCTTCGAGCATCTATGCGAACATATGTTCGCCATGGGCAACCCCCCGTTCAGACCGCTGCGCGAGATCGAGCGCGAAGCCGACCGCGGGGACCTGCGCATGGCCGTCTCGCTCAGCCGCGACTACTCCCGCGAACGGGGCCATCCGATTCCGCTCGGCGTGGCGCTGCGACTGCTGCCGCTCGTCGCGCAAGAGAGCCCGGTGGAGTACGACACGTGGGCGCTGCGGTGGCTGGCCCGGTGGATCACCGAGACGCCGGCGGCGACGGTCGTCCGGGCGGTCGAGGTCGCGGTGGCGCTCGCGGACCTGCCGGGCGACCCGGATGCGTTCGAGATGTTGCAGGAGCTCTGCCGCTGGAGTCCCTGAGAGCCGACCCAAACGCCGTGGGGACCCGGCTCGACTAGCTCCGGGTCCCCACGGATGGCACGCGAGGGCGTTTCACCTACTCATCGATGAACCTCGTGCGCCGTATCGCCGGCGAGGGTCCTGCGCGCGTCTCCGGCTACCGACGTCGGCATAGCGCACCGGCCTGCACGGCGAAGCGAGGCTAGGGCATGCGCAGACGGATGTCAGCGGGCGTCTATGACCCCGCCGGGGGAGGCTGCCGGTGGCGACGCTCGCGCTCCCTCAGGCCGCCGGCAGCGCCAGCGCCCGCTCGGCGCTCCAGTTGCGCAGGAACGACAGGGTGTCGGCGGCCTCGAGCGGGCGCGCGAGCAGGAAGCCCTGGCCGCTGTCGCAGCGCTCGCCCTGCAGCAGGGTGAGCTCGTGGGCCTGCTCGATGCCCTCGGCGAAGGTCTCGATCGAGAGCGCCTTGCCGAGCTGCACGAGCGTGCGGATGATCGTCTCGCCCTCTTCGTTGTCGGTCATGCGCATGATGAACGAGCGGTCGATCTTGAGCGCGTCGACTGACAGGCGCTGCAGGTGGGCCATCGAGGAGTAGCCGGTGCCGAAGTCGTCGATGGCGATGCGCACGCCCAGCCGCTTGACGTTCGCCAGGCGGACGGCCGCCTGCTCGATGTCGCGCATGATGGCCGTCTCGGTGATCTCGAGTGTGAGCGAGGCCGGCTCGAGCCCGCTGCCGGCGAGCGCGCGTTCGACGTCGGTCACGAAGTCGTCGCTGTCGAGCTGGCGCGCGGAGACGTTCACCGCCACGCCGATCGCGTGGCCTTCTTCGCGCCAGCGCACGCACTGCCTGCACGCTTCCTTGAGAACCCAGCTGCCGACCTCGACGACCAGCCCCGTCTCCTCCAGCAGCGGGATGAAGTCGTTCGGCTGGACGATCCCGCGGGTGGGGCTGCGCCAGCGGATCAGCGCCTCCATGCCGGTCGGGCTTATCCCCCGCAGCTCGAACGTCGGCTGGTAGACGAGGAAGAACTCGCGATGCTCGAGCGCCACCCGCAGGTCCATCTCGAGCTCCATCCGCGACTGCACCGCCGAGTGCATGCCCGATTCGAACACCACGTAGCGGTGGCGCCCGTCCCACTTGGCCTGGTACATCGCCACGTCGGCGTCGCGCAGCAGTTCTTCCGCGGATTCGCGGTCGCCGCCGGCGATGCCGACGCTGGCGGTCACCTTCAGCGAGCTCTGCGGGCAGCCGGCGAGCTTGAACGGTTGATCGAGCGCTTCCAGCAGGCGCTCGGCGATCAGCTCGGGCCCGGACGCGAACGACAGCTCGCTGGCGATCACCACGAACTCGTCCCCGCCGAACCGCCCGACGGCGTCCGACTCGCGTACCACCGCGGTGAGCCTTTCCGCGACCGCGCGCAGCAGCTCGTCCCCGACGGCGTGCCCGAGCGAGTCGTTGATCGTCTTGAAGTTGTCGAGGTCGATGAACAGCGCGGCCAGCGGCGTCTGGTCGCGACGCGCGCGCAGCATCAGCTGCTCGACGCGATCGAGGATCAGCGTGCGGTTGGGCAGCCCGGTGAGCGCGTCGTGGGTCGCCATGAACGCGAGCTCGCGCTGGCGGTGCACGAGCTCCTGGTCGGCGCGCTGGCGCTCAGACTCGAAGGACTCGCACATCCGCACGAGCGTGACGTTGAGGCTGCGCTGCAGCATCGCCAGAGCCTCCTCGAGCACCGCCGGTCGTAGTTCGAGCTGCTGCGCGCAGTCACGCAGCACCTCGCGCGCGGCGTCGCACCAGCGCAGGCAGCGCTTGGTGACCTCGTTCAGCGGCGCCGCCCGCTGTGAGGCGAGCTGCCCGAAGATCTGCCACGCCTCCTGCCCGACCTCGCGCGCGACCTCGGCCCCGTCGCCCGACATCCAGCGGGTGACGGCGATCGTGGACACGGCCCCCACGCGGGCGAAGCGCTCCTCGATGCTCGCGTCGAGCTGGCAACTGGATTCCCTGGTGCGTCGCAGCATCGCCTCGACCACGTCGTCCGTGCGGGCGTTCACCGCTCGCGCGAGCTGACGCAGCTCGGCTGCTTCGGAGATGGGTCGTGCGCGCGACATCGCTCCAGCGGATCGGCACCCATCGTCGCGTGCTTGATCGCTTGACCGGTTGGCCGCTTGCGTCTGCTTTCAGACAACAGCCCGCCGAAGGCGCGGCGTTGCGCCTCGTCAGCCGGCTGCGCCGGCGAGCGCCGGGCCGGCGGCGTCGGCGCCCGCGCCGTGCGCTCGCGCGATCACCGCGCACAGGGCGTCCACCACCGTGGGGTCGAACTGCGCGCCCGCGTGCTGCGTGAGCTCGGCGAGCGCGAGCGCGCGGGGCATCGCCTTACGGTAGGAGCGGTCGGTGGTCATCGCGTTGAAGGCGTCACAGCAGGAGATGATGCGGGCCTCGAGGGGGATGTCGAGGCCGCGCAGGCCGTCGGGGTAGCCGCCGCCGTCCCAGCGCTCGTGATGGCAGCGGACGATGCGCCCGACGCTGCCCATGAAGCCGCCGACGCGCTCGAGCATCCGCTGGCCCTCGACGGTGTGGGTCTTGATGATCTCCCACTCGCTCGGGTCGAGCTTGCCGGGCTTGTTGACGATCTCCTTCGGCACCGCGATCTTGCCGATGTCGTGCAGCAGCGCCCCGAACTCGACCGTGCGCTGCTGCTCCACGTCCAGCCCCAGCTCGCGGGCGACGTCGAGGGCGAGCCGCACCACGTCCTTGCAGTGCTCGCCGGTGTAGGTGTCGTCCGCCTCGACCACGTCGCCCAGCAGCAGCGCCGTGCCGCGGTAGGCGTCGTTCAGCTCGATCAACTGCTCCAGGCGCGCGCGCCGCTCTTTCGAGAACCAGCTCAGCAGGCCGAACAACGGCGCGATCAACACCACCGCCCAGGGGCGCGCGGTGTCGGCGATCGCGACCGCCAGGCCGAGCGGCGACAGCGCGAGGTCGATCAGGTACACCAGTCGCCCCTCGCTCGCCAGCTCGCGAGCGCTCACGCCGCCGCACAGCCGCTGGCGCGCGAGCGCCGCGCAGAAGTCACAGGCGAGCTGGGCGGGCAGCGCGAGCGCCAGCACGCCCCAGCGGGCATCGGGGGCGCTGGCGCCGGCGAGCGTCAGCACCAGCGCCGGCCCGATCGCGAACCAGCTGTTCGCCGGCACCGTCAGCAGCCGGCTGAGGGGCACCCGTCCGGCGGCGATCGCGGGCGCCATCGCGAGCGCCAGCGACAGCGCGACCAGCGCCGGCACGAGCGACGCGGGCAGCGCGAACAGCATCGGCACGAAGACCGCCTGCGTGGGCACGGTGAAGCCGGCGCCGATGTCGATGCGCACGTCGCTGGTGGCCGCCACGCCGAGCACGTACATCGCCGCCAGCGGCAGCGACAGGGCGCGATCGGAGCCGCCGAGCAGCGCGAGCGCAAGCGCGGCGAGCAGGAAGCCGGCGCCGACGATCAGCTCGGCGCGCCGCTCGGCCGCCACGACGTGCTGCTCGCGTCCCGCAAACGACGTGCGCAGACGCTCGGATTCGGTGAACGCGTGGGCGGACATCTGGGCCTCTCCGTCGGCTTATCGTCACAAGCGCGCCGCGAAGCAAGCGATTTGCACGGGTAAAGCGCATTTGACGCCGGAAGATCCGACATTTGGAACTTAAGGGCGCTCCAGGGCGCCGCTCGCTCAAACAAGCGTCCGTCGAGCTTGGCGTTCGGGTCGCGCGGCTGCACTCTGCTGCGTGACCGCACACACGAACTGAAAAGGGCAAACCCGCTGCGAAGCGGGGACGCAAAGCCAGAGGTCTCGCGCACGAGACGGCTCAGCCGCCAGCCAACGCACGGAGGCTCTTGTGTCCACGCTCCCCGCACCCACCCCACGCTCCCGATTCACCTCCTCGTTGCTGCGTCGCTGCTCGCTCACCGCCGGCATGGTGTGCGCCTGCATGCTCTTCGTCGCCTTCTCCGCAGCCCCAGCCGGCGCGGCCTTGATCGACACCGGCGCCTGCAACGCGGCTGCGGTGTCTCAGCCCTTCCTGGCGTGGGGCGACTCCAGCTACTACGAGCTCGTTCCCGGCGGCAACTTCGAAGGCTCGCTTTCGGGATGGAGCTTCAGCGGCGGCGCCCAGCCGGTCGCCGGCGGTGAGCCCTACGACGTCGCCGGCTCCGTCGACGCCGACTCCCTGGCCCTCCCACAGGGCGCCTCCGCACAGTCGCCGTTCACGTGCGTCGACGCCGCCTACCCGACCTTCCGCTTCTTCGCGCGCAATCAAGGACTCGCGTCGACGGTGCTCGTGCAGGTCGTCTACAAGACGCTGCTCGGGAGTGTCGCGCTGCCGCTGGGCGTCGTCGCCCTCAGTGGCGAATGGGAGCCGACGCTGCCGATGCTCACGGGTTCGATCGTCACCGGCGCGCTCTCCGGCGGGACCGCCGAGGTGGCGCTGCGCTTCACCGCGCTCACCGGCAGCTCGCACATCGACGACGTGTTCGTCGATCCCTGGATGAAGTGAGTGCGCGGCGCTCGCCGCGGCCATCGAGCCAGCCGAGGCCAGGGAGAGTCGGCAGCGGGCGTCGCTACGCGCTGTAGGAGCTGGGGGCGGGCGCGTCTTCGCGGCTGCCGGCCAGCAGTTCGAGCAGCTGCTGGGCGCTGGTGCCGCCGAGCACGCGCAGACGGTGCAGTCGGTAGGGGTCGTCGCTCGGGTGCGCCCATCCGGGGACCACGGTGGTGGACCCGATGAAGCCGGCGGCCTTCACCGCGGCTTCGACCGTCGGGTCGTACTGGCCGGAGGGGTAGCAGAACCAGTTGACGGGAGCGTGGTAGCGCTGCTGCAGGAGCTGGCGTGCCCGCGCCACCTGGTAGTGCAGCTGTTCGGCGTCCAGCGTGATCAGCGCGGCATGGCTCATGCCCTGCGTGTCGAGCTCCCAGCCGGCCGCCAGCAGGCCGCGGATCTGCTGCTCTCCCAGCCCGCCCTCGGAAGGCGGCAGGCCGGTCAGCTGGAGGTTCTCGTCGCCCATCCACCCGAGGCGGCGGAGCACCGGCAGCGCCTGCGTGTACTGCGAGTTGTAGCCGTTGTCGAAGCTGATCACGATCGGTTTGCCCGCGCCCAGCGGCACGCCCTGGCGCCAGTAGGCCTGCACCTGATCGAGCGTCACCGCGTGCCATCCGGCGTCCTCGAGCGCCTGCATCTGTTCGGCGAACTCCGCCGGTTCGACGTACAGGCCCGGGAACGGAGCGCCCGCGGGGGGCGCCGCGATCACGTGGTACATGAGGATCGGCACCGGCTGGCGACCGGGCACCCCGGTGCGCCGGACGGTGGCTGCGCCGCTCTCCGCCTTCGCGGCATCCCGCCGGACGGTCCTGCCCGTGTGTGCTCCGGCTCTGGCCGCTCGGCTCCCGCGGGGGCTCGTCCCCGAGCCGGAGACCGCCAGCGCGACGGCGGCGACCACCGCGGCCGTCACCACGATCGCCCCGGCGGCGAACCGACGGCGGCGGCGGATCGTACGCCGGCGCGACTCACGGCGCGCGGTCAGCGCCTCAGTGTCCATCGGCCTCCATCGAAGCCGACGGTAGCGATCGCCGCGGCGCGCTGCCGCGATTGGCTCCCGGCCTGCGCAGAGCGCCTGGGCCGGGTCTCGCGCGGGCGGGAAGATCCCTCGACGTTCGAGGCCCGCTGGCTGCGCAGATGCCTAAGATAAACGCTGGTGTTTGCCCAAGCACGAAAGCGGGCATGTTGCCTTGGCAGGTACGGAAGCGGAGGGTCCTGCATGTGTTTCCCGACAGGAGGAGCGTTGGAGAGATGAGAAGGACGTTGGGGAGGTACGCTGGTCACGGCTTCGCCGTCAGGCGCCGTGCGCTCACGGTCGCGAGCGCGGTCTCGGTTCTGCTGGCCGCGGCATCCGCCGCCTCGCCGGCGCTCGCGTCGAAGCTCAAGGAAGAATTCTTGCCGTTCGCGCACTGCCCGCTGACGGCGGCCAACGCCTGCCTGGTCTCGACGACCACCGGCGGCGAATTCGTCCTCGGCAACAAGGCGGTCGCGATCGAAAAGCCGGTGATCCTGCAGGGAGGGCTTGCCACGGAATCGCTCTACGAACAGCCGCTGCTGGCGGCCGTTGGCGCGGAAACGCTGTCGGCCACGCCGCAGACGGTGCCCGGCGGACTGACGGGTATCGCGGGGCTCGGAGGAGAAGTCACGGCCACCGCCGAACTCGCCGGACCGCCCAGCTCGGTGATCGTCGACCGCTGGAACCTGATCGGCGCGAAAACGCCCGCCGTGACGTTGCCGCTGAAGATCAAGCTGAGCAACGAAGTGCTCGGCGAAGAATGCTACATCGGCTCGGAATCCGAACCGATCGTGCTGCACCTGACGACCGGGACCACGAGCCCGCCGCCCCCGGCCGAACCGATCAGCGGCAGCGTGGGCAACCGCCAGGCGGGAAAGGCGAAGGGCAA
The DNA here is from genome assembly GCA_963782325.1 of uncultured Solirubrobacteraceae bacterium. Classification (GTDB taxonomy): domain Bacteria; phylum Actinomycetota; class Thermoleophilia; order Solirubrobacterales; family Solirubrobacteraceae; genus Palsa-744. The sequence continues at coordinate 905,431 of CAWAJG010000008.1, read as the reverse complement.
AATCCGCTACATCGAAGGCGGGGTGCTCGTCGACAACGACTTCGCGGTACCGGGCGCCAGCGGCTGCGGCGGGGCGCTGTCGGCTTTGATCGACCCGATCGTCGACCTCGACATCGGCATACCGGCGTCGGCGGGGTCCAGCAAGGTGATCATGGACAGCACGCTCGAGGAAACGCCGGAGGAACTCGCCGCGAAGTACCTGCCGAAGGAAAAAAAGAAAAAGAAATAGGGCACTGGCGATGAGGCGGCCGCCTCGATCTCGGCGGTCGCCTCATTCGGTTTCGGGCCCCACCTGCTCGATGAACGCCGCCAGCGCGGCGACCTGGTGGGGATGGCCGGCGAGGTGCAGGTGCGCGAGCGCCGCGAGCATCGGCGCCGGGTCGTAGCCGCTGATCTCGTTGGCAGTGGGGTCGAGCAGCCCTTCGCGCATGAAGCGTTCGTCCACCAGCACCCTGCTCCCGCCGACCAGCGTCACCCGGTGTCCGGCGAAGCTCAGGAAGCTCGGCGCCTCCCGCCCGGCGCTCGCCGCGAGATGGCACGCGGAGCAGCCGTCGCCGACTACCAGGCGTGCGCCCTGCGCGATCAGCTTCTGCTCGTGGGTGAACGGTTCGGTGACGTAGGAGGGCACGTTCGCCGTGGACGAGCTGCGAGCCCCGGAGGCGCCGCCCCCACCACAGGCTGAGAGCGCGAGCAGGAGCCCGCCGCAGAGCGCCGCCGGCGCGATCGCTCTCCAGCGCGCCCAGCGCGGGCGCCGGCGCATGTGCTCCCCCTTCGGGGACGATGCGGCGGGCATCGCACGATTCTCCCCCACCCGCGGCCTACGCCCCGCCGCTATCTTGAAGTAGACCCCTTCCTGCCATGAGCACGAGCCAGATCGCAGAGCCCACCGTAGTCGCCGAGCCCGCCCCTGCTGCCCGGCCCGAGACGATCGAGCTGGACGTGTCGGGGATGAGCTGCGGCTCGTGCGCGGCCCGAGTGCAGCGCGCGCTGGGCGGGGAGCCCGGCGTGGGCGAGGCTCGGGTGAACTACGCGACGGGCCGCGCCACCGTCGAGCTGGAGGCCGGGGCCGCGGACGCCGAGCAGCTGGTCGCGGCGGTGCGCCGCGCCGGCTACGACGCCGTGACGGTGGCGTCGAGCGCGAGCGAGCAGGCGCACGCGTTCGAGGCGCTCGAACAGAGCGAGGCGCACGAGCAGGCGAGCCTGCTGCGGCGGATCGCGCTCGCGGTTCCGCTCGCCGCGGCGATCACCGTGCTCACCTACGCCGAGCCCCATGACCAGACCGCGCGCTGGATCACCGCCGCGCTTGCGGTGCCGGTGCAGTTCTGGTGCGGCGCGCCGTTCCTGCGCTCGGCCTGGGCGCGCGCCCGCGCTCGCTCCACGAACATGGACACGCTGATCGCGCTGAGCACGCTCGCGAGCTTCGTCTACTCGACCGTGATGCTCCTGACCGCAGACGCCGTCTACCGCAACGGCGTCCCCGTCGGCAAGTTCGACATGCCGCTCTGCTTCGACATGGGGGCGATCATCGTCGCGGCGCTGCTGATCGCGCGCTGGTGCGAGGCGAAGGCGCGCAGCCGCTCCGGGCGCGCGGTGCGCGAGCTCGCGCGTCTCGGCGCCACCCAGGCGCGCCTGCTGGAGGGCGAGGACGCGGGTGCGCCCGCATCGTCCCCGAAGGGGGAGCGCCTGGTGGACGTCGAGGAGGTGCGCCGCGGCGACGTGTTCCGCGTGCGCCCCGGCGACAGGGTTCCCGTGGACGGGATCGTCATCGACGGCGCCTCCGCGGTCGACGAGTCGATGCTCACCGGCGAGTCGCTCCCCGTCGAGAAGGGCCCCGGCGCGCTGCTGACGGGCGCGACGGTGAACGTCGACGGGGTGCTGGTGGCGCGCGCGAGCGCCGTCGGCGCCGACACCGCGCTGTCGCAGCTGGTGGCGCTCGTCGAGCGCGCGCAGGCATCGAAGCCGAAGATCCAGCGGCTGGCGGACGACATCGCCCGCGTGTTCGTGCCCGTCGTGCTCGTGCTGGCGGCGCTGACGGCGCTCGTCTGGGTGCTCACCGGAGACGGCCTGCAGGGCATGTTCGCCTCGATGCACCTCCAGCGCGGGCTGGATGCGACGGTCGCGGTGCTGATCGTCGCCTGTCCGTGCGCGCTCGGCCTGGCGACGCCGGTGGCGATCCTCGTCGGCACCGGGCGCGGCGCCAGCCTGGGGCTGCTGATCCGCAGCGCGGAGGTCCTCGAGCGCAGCCAGCGCCTCGACACGATCGTCCTCGACAAGACCGGCACGGTGACCACCGGTGAGCTGTCGGTCGCGGATGTGTGGGTGGAGGCGGGCGCATCGTCCCCGGCATCGTCCGGGGAGGGGGAGGGGGAGGAGCGCGACCGTGTGCTGGCGCTCGCCGCTGCCGCCGAGGCAGGCTCCGAGCACCCGGTGGCGCTCGCCGTCGTCGCAGCCGCGCGCGAGCGGGGTCTCCAGCTTGCCCACGCGACGGAGTTCCGCTCGATCCCCGGCCGGGGCGTGCGCGCGCTTGTGGACGGCGTGCGGGTGTGGGTGGGGCGCCCGCAGGAGCTCGACCCACACGGGGAGCTGGCGGGCGTGCTCGAGGGCTGGGAGGCGGACGGCCGCACGGCGGTCGTGCTCGCCCGCGAGACCGCCGCGGGCGATCGGATCGTCGGGGCGATCGCCCTCGCGGACACCGTCAAGCCGGAGGCGCGCGCGGCGATCGCCGGGCTTCGCCGCATGGGGATCGACGTCGAGCTGCTCACCGGCGACAACGCGCGGGCCGCGCGCGCGGTGGCCGCGGAGGTCGGCGTGGAGCATGTGCTCGCGGAAGTCACCCCGAGCGCGAAGCTCGAGGAGATCGCGCGGCTGCAGCGGGAGGGCCGGCGCGTGGGGATGGTCGGCGACGGCGTCAACGACGCGGCGGCGCTCGCCCGCGCGGACCTCGGGATCGCGATGGGCACGGGCGTGGGAGCGGCGATCGAGGCCGCGGACATCAGCGTCCTGTCAGGCGATCTGCGCGGCGTCGCACGGGCGCTGCGGCTCGCGCGCGAGACGTACACGATCGTCCTGCAGAACCTCGGTTGGGCGTTCGGCTACAACCTGATCGCGATCCCGCTGGCGATGACCGGGCTGCTCAGCCCGGTGCTGGCGGCGGTGGCGATGGGGCTGTCGAGCATCACCGTCGTCGCCAACAGCCTGCGCCTGCGGCGCTTCGGGCAGCCGGGGCGCGCGACGCCCGTGCGCAGCCACCGCCGCCGGCTGGCGAGCATCGCCCTCGCCGCGGCGATCCCGGCGGCGCTGCTCGGCTCGCTCGTGCTCGCCGACCCCGAATCCTTCGCGGTGCCGCGGACGGCCTCGGAGACGCTGGCCGAGCCGGCCGGCGAGACGCTCGAGGTGTACGTGCTGCCGCTGCGGCCGGGCAACGTCGACCTGCACCTGTACCTGGAGGGCACCACCAGCGCCCGCGTGCCCTTCCGCTCGATCGCGATGAGCGCGGTCTCCTCCACCGGCAGGCACGCGAACGTCAGCTTCTATCAGGCGGGCGTCGGCCACGAGATCGCCGAAGTCCACCTCACGCGTGGCGTGTGGGACTTCCACGTGAGCGGCGGCGACGGCGCCGGGCGTCGTCTCGGCGGCTCGTTCGCCGTCCCGATCAACTGACGTGGCGCGCTCCGCTCAGGCGAGCCAGGCGGGGCCGTGGGACGCCAGGGTTGCTACATCGACAGCTGCATGGCGGCGAACATGTAGGCCATGCCGAGCGTCATCGCGAACATCGACAGCCGCAGGTCGCGGAAGCAGACCAGCGGCTCCGCGGCGCTGATGGCGACCGCCCCGCCGGGCGTGATCGATACGCCACTGCCTCCCAGCGTGCGGTGGTCGATCGAACGCATGCGGTCGCTGGCCCACACCACCGACTGCACGGTGAAGTAGGCGACCAGCAGCCAGGTGACCGGCGCGACGAAGCCGCTGGGCGACCACATGTAGGCCATCGCGGCGAGGTCGAACGCCATCACCGGCCACAGCACGTTGATCGCGCGGCCGCTGAGCGCCTGGGCGAGCATCCACAGGACGATCGCGACGGCGCCGTTGGCGAACGCGAGCTGCCAGAAGCCGCTGGGGATGTTGAAGTGGTCGATCGAGGACGGCGCGAACATGAACGCCATCCCGAACGCCATCAGGACGTGCCCGGAGTGCCAGATTCGCCGCTGACCGTCGCTGTCGATCACGTGGCGCGTGTGAATGACGATGATCGCGATGAAGATCAGCGTCCAGATCACCGCCAGCCACTCCGGGAGGATGTTGGTCGCGCCGTGCCCGGCGCTCATCGACATCCCCCCGATCGACGTCGGGTGACCGCCACCATGGCTCATGCCCATGCTCATGCTGCCCATGAGTCGCGAATGTACCACAGCAATATCGCTCGCATGCCACAGGAATATCGCTCGCGTGCCGCTATCACCGGCACCAGGGCGTCGTCGCTGGGCTAATATTCGCCGCGCGATGAGCAGCCTTCGCTCTGTGCTTGGACCGCGGGCACGCGTCGTCTGGCGCCTCGCGCTGGTCCTCGCGCTCGTCGCCCTCGCGGCGCTCGCTCTCAGCGGAGCGATCGACTTGCTGCAAGGCGGGGTACTGACAATGCTGCCGGCGGTCGTGCTCGCCGCGATGATGCTCACCCGTCCCTATCTCGGGGAGCGCGTCATCGCAAGGCTGCGTGCCCGCCGTCCGCGGCGTGCGAGTGCCGTGCGCGCGATCGTCAGATCGCTGCGCCCAGAGGGGCGCGTGGCGCGCGGCGGGCGGCTGATCGCCGCGGCATTGGCGGGCCGCGCTCCGCCGCTCGCGCTCGTGGTCTGCCGCTGAGCCGCGGCGGTCCGCGCCCGCACCGCGAGGCCCCGCGACGCGGGGCGAGTCGACGACGCCGGCTGGCGTCTGGTCTGGCCGGGTCGATCAGCGACAAAGGAGTCGCCGTCATGTTCAACCTTAGTAATCGAGCGCGCGCACGGGCGCACGCGCCATCATCATGAGCGCCCGCTCTGGCGTCCTCTCGAGCGTCGTCCCATTCGCCGGTCGTCTGCGCGTGAGCACCCGCGGCATCCAGATCGCGCTCGGCCTGATCTGGCTGCTCGTCGGTCTGCTCCAGTTCCAGAGCTTCATGTACACGCACGGCATCGTCACCGAAGTCTTCGGTCCGGCGGCAGAAAAACAATGGTCGATCGTCGGTGGCCCGATGAAAACGATCGACAGCTTCTACGGGCGCGACCTGACGCTGTGGAACACGCTCGCCGCCGAGATCCAGTGTGCGATCGGGCTCGGGCTGATCCTCAGTAAGAAGACCGTCAAGCCCGCGCTGCTCCTCTCCTTCGCCTGGGCACCGGTCGTCTGGTGGTTCGGCGAGGGTTTCGGCGGGCTCACCTCGAACACCCTGCCCTCGCCGCTGATGGGGGCGCCCGGGGCGGTGATCCTGTACGCGATCATCGGCCTGCTCGTCTATCCCACGAAGGGCGCACAGCGCGAAGCGCTGGGTCAGGAGGGTCGCTCCCCGGCAGACATGGGGCCGCTCGGCGACCGCGGCGGGCTGTTCGCGTGGTCGGGGCTGTGGATTCTGTCGGCGGGCCTGTGGCTCGTGAACGTCAACCGCGCGAGCGGTGCGACCCACGAAATGATCAAAGGCATGGCCGAAGCATCGCCGCACTGGCTGGCCAAGTTCCAGAGCTCGGTCGGCAACCACACCCAGGGCCACGGCGCGGCGATCGCCGTCGCGCTCGCGATCGTCTCGCTCGCGGTCGCGATCGGCGTGTGGACACGGCTGCGCTGGCCGGCGCTCGTCGTCGGGATCGTCGTCTCGCTCGCCTACTGGGTGTTCGGGCAGAGCTTCGGCGGTCCATTCTGGATCGGAGACGCGACCGACGTCAACGCGGGGCCCCTGTTCGTGCTGCTCGCGGTCGCCCTGTTCCCGGTGGCGCAGGTCCCGGCCGCCACCCGGCGCGCCCCGATCGAGGATGCGCCACAGGTGCAGGCGCAGGGGGTGAGCATGGCCTGAGTCAGTTCGCTCCCGCTCGGGGTGGCAGGCGATTGAAGAAGCGGCCGAGCACGTAGCTCGGCAGGGCGGCGATGGCGATGATCGCGAGCGCGAACGGCGCGGCCTGTCCGTAGGCGAGGTTCTGCTGATAGGCCCAGAACTGGGTGGCGAGCGTCTGCACTCCCGTCGGAATCAAGATCAGCGTGGCGGTGAGCTCGGTGACGGCCTCGAGGAACACCAGGCAGAAGGCGGCGGCCAGCCCGGGGCCGACGAGCGGGAGCGTCACTCGCCACAGCACCGCCAGCCGCCGCTGGCCGAGCGAGTGGGCGACCTCATCGAGACGGACGGGCGCCTGCGCGACCGACGCCTTCACCCCGACGAGCGCGAGCGGGAAGAACATGACCGCGTAGGCGATCACCAGCAGCGGGGCGCTCTGGTAGAGGAACCCGTCGGCGTAGCGCTCGGTGAAGTAGGAGAACGCGAGCGCGATCACCAGGCCGGGCATCGCCAGCACGAGGTAGGTGCTGCGCTCGAGCAGCTCGTAGACCCGACCGCGGTGGCGCACGGCGAGCAGGGCGACGGGCAGCGCCATCGCCGTGGCCAGGGCGGCGGCGAGTCCGCTGTAGAGAGCGCTGTGCCAGGCCGCATCCAGGAGCGAGACGCCCGTCAGCAGAGCGTGCCCGGCCTCGAGCATCCAATAGACGCTGGCGCCGACCGGCACGCCGAGCGCCAGCCCGACGAGCGCCACGAAGCCCGCGAGGACCGCGGGCTTCGCGCGCCCCAGCCGCCGGGGAGGGGCGACGCGTTGAGCGAGCGGTCCCGACCTGCTGACCCGACCCCGGCCCCCGGCCAGCCTCTCGCCAAGCAGGACCACCAGGCTGACGAGCACGAGCACGAGCGCGAGCGCACAGGCGGTGGGCACGTTGAAGGAGACGTTGAACTCGGTGAAGATCTCGGTCGTGAAGGTCTGGTAGCCGAGGATCTCGAACGCTCCGTACTCGGCGAGGAGCACGAGGGTGACCAGCAGGCAGCCGCCGAGGATCGCCACCCGGGCCTGCCCCAGCGTGACCCGCCAGAACGTTCGCAGGCGCCCGACGCCGAGGCTGCGCGCCACCTCCTCCTGGCCGGGGTCCGCGCCGCGGAAGCTGGCGGCGACCGGCAGGTACACGAGCGGATAGACAGCCAGCGTCATCACGAGCACCGCGCCGCGAAAGCCCTGGACCCAGGTGCTGAGCGAGGCCCAGCCGAAGCTCACGACGAAGTCGGGGATGGCGAGCGGCACGACCACGAGCACCGCCCACATTCGCCGTCCCGGCAGGTCGGTCCGCTCGATGAACCATGCCGTGGCGGTGCCGATGAGGGCGCACAGCACGGTCACGACGACGCTCAGGCGGACCGTGTTCCACAGCAGCGTGGCCGTCAGCGACCTGAAGATGAGGTGCACGATCGTCGAGGTCCCGGCGCCGTGCGCCTCGACGAGCAGGAACACGAGCGGCAGCGCCAGGACGAGGGCGACGGCCGCGGTGAGCGTGATCAGCCCGCGCGGCCGGCGCCTCAAAGCAGCCCGGCCTTGCGCAGTAGCGCGATCGCCGTCGAGCCATCGCCGAGCTCGGGGATCGTGATCGGGTTCGGCTGCAGCCGATCGAAGGGTGTCTCGGGCGCCGCCGTGGTGGCCCCGGAGGCGATCGGGTACTCGAAGCTGATCGAGTGGGCGACGATCTCCTGGCCCTGCCTGCTGGCCAGGAAGGCGAGGAACTTCTGGGCCGCGGCCTTGTGCTCAGAGGACTTGAGGATCCCCGCGCCCGAGACGTCGATCACGTAGCCGGGGTCGCGCGGGGCGAAGTAGGCGATCTGCGAGTGCACGTTCGATGCGCCCAGCTCGGCGCGCAGCCTGTACCAGTAGTACTGGTTGACAACTCCAAAGGCGACCGCCCCGCGGTTGACCTCGTCCGCGATCGTCTCGTTGTCGGGGTAGATGTGGCTGCCGGCGTTCGCGTCGATGCCCTCCAGCCACTTTATGGCGGCCGCTTCGCCGTAGGAGCGGACGACCGAGGTGACGATCGGCTGGAAGTCCGTCTCGCCCGCCGCGAACGCGAGCTTGCCCTTGTAGCGAGGTTCCGAGAGCGCCAGCACCGTGCTTGGAAGCTGATCTCTGCCGATGAGGGCGGGGTTGTAGATGAGCACGCTGACGCGAGCCGACACGCCGACCCAGTCACCCTGTGGCGAGTCGTACCTGCTCGGGGTGCTCGCGAGCGTCGACGGATCGACCGGGGCGAGCAGACCCTTGCCCTGCAGGTACTCCAGGGCGGGCGAGTTCTCTGTATAGACGACGTCCGCGGGGGAGTTGGAGCCCTCGGTGACGATCTCGTCCGTGAGCGTGTCCTCGTCGTCGCTGCGCACGTTCACCGTGATGCCCGTCGCCTTTTCGAAGCCCGCGACGAGCGAGTCGGTCGTCTGCTCGTGCTGGCCGTTGTAGAGCGTGATCGACTGGCCGCCGGAGCTCCCGCAGCCGGCGAGCAGTGCGAGCGTGAGCACCAGCACCGCCGCCCGCAGGCCGACGCTCGCGGCCCTGAGCATCGCGATCACGATGCGGCTCCCGGGCAGATCGCGTTGACGGCGTGGACCGCGGTGGTGACGGCGCCGCCGGCCGCGCGGTGGATGCGGTCCTCGGCGGAGAGCGCCTGATAGGCCGCCGCCAACGCATGGATGGCGTCGTGCAGCTTCTCGTCAGAGGTGCGGATCTCTCGCAGAGGGAGGATCTGGGCCTGCGCGTAGCCCAGCTGGTCAGCAGCGGGTTCAGGACCGTCGCTGAGCACAGCTTCGACTTGCTTGCAGACCCGCTCGACTTCCGCGCTGGAGGCTGTCGAGGAGGACGACCCGCAGGCGCCGATCAGCACCGAGATGAGCGATGCGGCGAGGACCGTGGCGCCCGCTCGGCGGCGGGGACCGGTGCGGCACAGGCGATAACGCGGCTCCACTTTACTCGAGCGCCGTGACCGGGCCGTGGGCGCCGACGGTCACGAGCGTGCCCACCGGCAGAGCCTGCTCGCCGTGCACCCGGGCCAGCAGCAGCTCCGCGTCCTCAGGCGCCTCCGGGCGAATGTGCAGCAGCGCGTCGTGGCCGTAGTAGCGACACTGCTCGACGCGTCCATCGAGGCCCGCGGCGGCGCTCTCGCCGGCGGCACCCGCTTCGCGCACGCGCACGTCGAGCTGCTCGGGGCGGACGATCACGACCCCTGCTCCGGCAACGTCCCTCGCCGGAGCGATGCTCAGCGCGAGCGTGCCCAGGCGGGTCCGCGCGCTCCCGTCCCGGAGCTGCGCGTCGATCACGTTGACAGCGCCGAGGAAGCGCGCCAGGCGCTCGTCCACGGGCCGCTCGTACAGCTCGGCCGGCGCGGCTCGCTGCACGATCCGTCCGTCGCGCAGGACGGCCACCACGTCAGCCAGGGACAGGGCCTCCTCCTGGTCGTGGGTGACGAGCACGGTCGTCACGCCCTGCTCGCGCAGCAGCGCATTGACCTCCTCGCGCACGTGCCCGCGCAGCGAGGCGTCCAGCGAGGAGAACGGCTCGTCGAGCAGCAGCGCCTGCGGGCGGCGCGCGAGCGCGCGAGCGAGCGCCACACGTTGCTGCTCACCGCCGGACAGCTCGTGCGGCAGCCGACGCGCGAGTGGCGCGATACCGACCATCTCCAGCAGGCCGGCGACGGCCTGGCCGCGACGCTCGCGGCGCGGGAGGCCGAAGGCGACGTTCGCGCGGACGCTCAGGTGCGGGAACAGCGCTCCCTCCTGGGGCACGTAGCCGATGCTGCGCTTCTCGGGCGGGATGTAGGCACGACCGTCGTCGAGCGTTCTGCCCCCGAGCGACACCCCACCCCGTTCCGCGCGCTCGAAGCCGGCGATCACGCGCAGCAACGTGGTCTTGCCACAGCCGGAGTGACCCAGCACGGCTGTCAGCGACCCCGGCTCCACGTCCAGGTCCACGCCCTGCAGCACCGGCCCTGCGCCGTAGCTCTTCCACAGGCCGCTGACCGCCAGCGGGCTCACCGCTTGCGCTCCGGCTGGGCGACGGTGGCCCTCGGCCACACCGCGGGCGATCAGGTTCATTCGTAAATCCGATGTGTGGGGTCGGGATGCGCAGGCAACAGTAGCACGGAGTTAGGGTTGCCTAACACGATGGCTGGCGGCGAGTGGGCGGCGGGCGGGTGAATCGCTGTCCAGGCCGGGAGGACGCCGTCTCGCCGCCGAATACGTGAGAATCAAGCCATGCACGTGACTGCCAAGGCCGACTACGCCGTGCGCGCCGTCATCGAGCTCGCCGGCAGCGGGCCGGACTCGCCACGCAAGGTCGACCAGGTCGCACAGGCGCAGGGCATACCCGTGTCCTTCCTGGAGAACATCCTCACCCAGCTTCGCTCGTCGGGCATCGTACGCAGCCAGCGCGGGCCCGAGGGCGGCTACTGGCTGGCCAAGCCGGCCGACGAGCTGAACCTCGCCCAGATCATCCGTGCGGTCGAGGGCCCGCTCGTGGGGGTGCGCGGGCAGCGGCCCGAGGAGCTCGAATACGCCGGTTCGGCCGAGAGCCTCAAGCAGGTGTGGATCGCGCTGCGCGCGAACCTGCGCAAAGTGCTCGAGAATGTGACCGTCGCCGACGTCGCCGCGGGCACGCTGCCAAAGGAGGTGCTGGCGCTGACGCGCCACGAGGAAGCCTGGCAGACGCGCTGAGCGGCGCCGTGGGAGGGCGAAAAGCTCGCTGCAGGCAGGTTCCACTTGGGCTACGCTGTCAAGGGTCGCGGCGGGTCACTGTCAAGGGTTGCCCGCTCGACGGCAGTCGTCGATACCCGTCGCACGGCACGCCACGCCACCAGCGCAGCCGCCGCCACGTTCACGTACAAGGAGATTCGCCGACGATGTCAGCCCCGCCCACAACCGTTTCCACCTCGAGTCCTGAGTCCGCCGGCGCCGACGCGGCTGAGGCGGCGGTCGCGGCGATCGCCGCGACGGCCGGCCAGGAGGTGACGTTCTCGCTGGCGCTGACGCAGGATCAGAAGGACATCCGCGATTGGGTCCACGGCTTCGCCGCGGATGTCGTACGGCCGGCGGCGCACGAGTGGGACGAGAAGGAGCAGACGCCGTGGCCGATCATCCAGGAGGCCGCCAAGATCGGCCTGTACGGCTTCGAAGGGCTCGCGCAGTTCTTCGCCGACCCGACCGGCCTGACGCTGCCGATCGTCAACGAGGAGCTGTTCTGGGGCGACGCCGGCATCGGCATGTCGATCATGGGCACCGCGCTGGCCGTGGCGGCGATCTTCGGTCAGGGCTCGGGCGAGCAGATCGGCGAATGGATCCCGCGCTGCTTCGGAAGCCAGGACGACATCAAGGTCGCCGCCTTCTGCGCCTCCGAGCCCAACGCCGGCTCGGACGTGTCCGCCTTGCGAACCACGGCCAAGTTCGACGAGGCGGCGGGCGAGTGGGTGCTCAACGGCCAGAAGGCGTGGGCCACCAACGGCGGCATCTCCGACGTGCACGTGGTCATCGCCTCCGTCGACCGTGAGCTGGGCTCCCGCGGCCACGCGGCGTTCATCGTGCCGATGAGCGAAGCCAAGGGCATCTCCCAAGGCACCAAGGTGTCCAAGCACGGGCTGCGCGCGTCGCACACGGCCGACGTCTTCCTCGACGACTGCCGCGTGCCCGCCGGCCACGTGCTCGGCGGCAAGGACAAGCTGGACGAGCGCCTCGCGCGCGTGCGCGAGGGCAAGAAAGGCAACTCCCAGGCGGCGATGCAGACGTTCGAGTCATCGCGGCCCACGGTCGGCGCCCAGGCGCTCGGGATCGCGCGCGCCGCCTACGAGTACTCGCTCGAGTACGCCAAGGAGCGCGAGCAGTTCGGCCGCAAGATCATCGAGAACCAGGCCGTCGCGTTCACGCTGGCACGGATGAAGGTGGAGATCGACGCCGCTCGGCTGCTCGTCTGGCGTGCGTCGTGGATGGGTCGCAGCGGCGTCAAATTCGACAACGCCGAGGGCTCGATGAGCAAGCTCAAGTCGGGCGAGGTCGCCGTGTGGGTGACCGAGCGCGCGATCCAGATCCTCGGCGGCAACGGCTACACGCGAGAGTTTCCCGTCGAGCGCTGGCACCGCGACGCGAAGATCTACGACATCTTCGAGGGCACCGCCGAGATCCAGCAACTGGTGATCGCCCGCGCGATCAGCGGCATGCACATAAAGTAGCTTCGTAGAGATTCAGGCTGCGGCGAGGACTGGTTCGAGTGCGTCGGCTTCGACGTGCTCCGGTGGCAGCGTGAGCGTCACTCGCCCGTCGCGTTCCAGGATGTGACGGACGTTCAGCAGCGTCAACCCGATAACAGCGCCGTTCTCGTCGTAGTGGATCGCGTGCCCGTCGGGCGTCTCCAGGCCGCGTGCCGCAGGACGGGGCTCACCGACGTTGAGGTAGAGCACGTCGCCGCGCTCGTCGTAGTGGTGATGGTCGAACGGGATGCCCGCGATCGTGATGGTCATGGTTTCCAGGCGCGTGGTGGGTTTTCTTGGACCAGTGCAGTCACCACCCACGCCGGCTCGTCATTGAAGTCTACGACCACCCGCAGCCACCTTCGGGGATCGACGTGTCGCCGATAGAAGTGCTCGCGGCCCGGGATCGTGTCGTCAATGCGGTAGTCGGGATGCGCGACGGTGCCGAGGATGAGTTCGTGCTCGTCTGCGAGCTCCGGACGACCGAGGGCCAGGTGCAGACGGGTGCCGGCGTCGAAGACGACAAGGCGTCCGTCGGGATCAGTCGTGCTTGGATCGTTCTTGGCCACCGAGACAAGCTATGAGCAACGCCAGACATGCTGTCCCGGTGCGGCGAGCGCTCTGGGGAGCTTCGCCTTGTCGAGCGCGATCGCCCGCGCGTACGCGCGGCGGCCTGTCTGCGGCGCGGGCTACCAGGCCTGGTCCGCGCCGCAGTGGGGGCAGTTGACGCTTGTCGAGACGCTCGCGCTGAATAGGCAGCCGCAGGCGCACGCGTAGGAGGCCTGGTCCATCGGGCCACCCGCCTGACGGACGCGCTCGACCGCCGGATCGGAAGCTCGCGCCGCCGGCTCGCCGGCGCTCGTCGCGCGCCGCTGGTGTTGGCGGCGCGAGGGGCGGCGCTGGCCGCGGGGGTTCAGGAGGCTCGGTCGCATGTTCGACTATCTCTTACAACGTCATCCACGGCAAAAGGTTTCGCCGCGCAACGATCGTTTCCTCGCCGGAGGGCCCCGCGCGCTGAGGGTGTGCGCGGCGCCGACGGCCCGCCAGGGCCGGCGCGGGCGCGAGTGACGGTTTGCGATACTTCGCGGCGATGAACCCCTCGCGCAAGCGGACCGTGCGCCTGGTCGTGGCGCTGAGCGCGGCCGTGCTGCTGGCGAGCGCGCTCATCTACACGAGCTTCAGCGCCGCCAGTCCCGCCCTCAGCCCCAGCCAGCTGCTGCGCGAGGCCCAGCCCGGCCGCAGCTACCAGCTCACCGGCACGGTCGCCGAGGGCTCCGTGCACCGCGAAGGCGCCGTGCTCGACTTCGCCGTCGAGGACCGCGCCGGCGGCGCGGCGGTCGCGCTCGCGTACACCGGCACCGTTCCGGACCCCTTCCACGAAGGGCGCGAGGTGATCGTCACCGTCGAGAAGCAGGGCGGCCGCTACGTCGGCGAACGCAACTCGCTGATCACGAAGTGCCCGTCGAAGTACAAGACCGCTCCGCCGAGCGAGAACCAGAACGCGTGAGTGCGCCGGCGGCTGGCACGCACGGGCGCAGGGCGGCGTAGGCGCTGATGGCCGGCTTCGGCTTCGCCTGCCTGCTGGTGGCGCTGGGCGTGTGCGCCTACGGCATCGGCGCCTCGCTGTACGGAGTGCGCAGCGGGCGCATGGAGTACGCGGACTCCGGACGGCGCTCGGTGTACGCGCTCGCGGGGATCATCACGGTCGCGGTGCTCGTGCTGGAGGTCGCCTTCCTGCGCAACGACTTCGCGTTCGACACCGTCGCCGACACCTCCAGCCGGACGACCCCCGGCCTGTACAAGGCCGCGGCGATCTGGTCCTCGCAGGAAGGCTCGCTGCTGGTGTGGGCGTGGCTGATGTCGCTGTGGTCGAGCCTCGCGCTGTTCCTCACGCGCAAGCGCATCCGCGACGTGGCGGCGTACGCGACGGCGATCATGCTCGGCTTCGGCGCGTTCTTCGTCTTCCTGATGGTCGTCTACGCGAACCCGTTCGCCACGGCCCACCCGGCCCCGCCCGAAGGGGCCGGGCTCGACCCGCTGCTGCGCTTCCCGACGATGATGATCCACCCGCCGGTGCTGTACTCCGGCTACACCCTGTGCACGATCCCGCTGGCGTTCGGCATGGGCGCGCTGCTCGCGCGCAGGCTGGACGCCGACTGGATCAAAGCGATCCGCCGCTTCGCGTTCGCCGCCTGGCTGTTCCTCGGCGCGGGGATCCTGCTCGGCGCGCTGTGGTCCTACTCGGAGCTCGGCTGGGGCGGCTACTGGGGCTGGGACGCGGTCGAGAACGCCGCGCTCTTGCCGTGGCTGACGGGCACCGCGTTCCTGCACTCGCTGATGATCCAGGAGAAGCGGGGGATGCTGAAGGTGTGGAACGTCTCGCTCGTGCTGGCCACCGGCACGCTCGCGATCATGGGCACGTTCCTGGTGCGCAGCGGCGTGCTGAACTCGATCCACGCCTTCGGCGGGCAGACGCTTGGGGTGCCGTTCGTGATCCTCATCGCTGCGCTGATCGCGGGCTCGATCTACCTGGTGGTCTCCCGGCGCGAGATGCTGCGCTCCGAGCATCGCCTGGACTCGCTGCTCTCGCGCGAGTCGATGTTCCTGCTCAACAACCTCGTGCTCGTGGGACTGGTGTTCGTGATCCTCTGGGGCACCTACTTCCCGCTGATCTCCGAGGCGCTGACCGGGCAGGAAGCGTCGGTGGCGGCCCCCTGGTTCGACCGCTACACGGTGCCGCTGGCGCTGATCCTGGTGTTGCTCAGCGGCATCGGGCCGGTGATCGCCTGGCGGCGGGCGACGCTCGCCAATGCCCGGCGCAACTTCCTGGCGCCGCTCGCGTGCGCGCTGGCGACGCTCGTCGTGCTGGTGATCGCCGGCATCACCGCCAAGCCGCTGGCGCTGACGATGTTCTGTTGCGCGGCGTTCGCGCTGGGCACCGTCGGGCAGGAGTTCTTCCGCGGCGCGCGCGCGCGGCGGGCGATGGCCGGTGAGCCCCTCCCTCGGGCGCTGGTGGCGCTCGTGCGGCGCAACCGCAGGCGCTACGGCGGCTACATCGTGCACGTCGGCATGGCCGTCCTGTTCGTCGGCGTGGCCGCGTCGTCGTCGTTCGAGCACGTCAACGAGCTCGGCCTCTCGCCTGGCCAGTCCACCCACGTGGGCTCCTACACGGTCCGCTACGTCCGCCCGACTGCGACGATCACGCCCAAGTACGACAGCGCGCACACGGGCTCGACGATGAGCCTCGGGGCGGTGCTCGACGTGAAAGAATCCCGCCCGCCCTTCCATCACGTGACCACGCTCGAACCGAGCGAGGGCTACTACGCCTCCGGCGAAGCCAGTCAGGGGACCGTCGGCAGCCTGATCGGCGGGCAGTCCGTCAGCCACGTCGCGATGGACGTGGGGGTCACGCGCAACGTGTGGAGCGCGATCCAGCCCGACATCGAAACGGGACCGCTGAAGCGGATCGTGACGGTCGGCAACAAGACGCTGCCACCCGAAGACAGCCTCGTCGCGATCGCCTACCTGGCGCGCGAATACCTCAAGCACCCGCCGCCGGCGCAGTTCAACCTGATCGTCTCGCCGCTGGTGATGTGGATCTGGATCGGTGGGCTGATCGTCGTCGGCGGGGCCCTGATCGCGATCTGGCCCGCGCCGAGCGTCGTGCGCGCTCGCGTGTTCGCGCGCTCGCGCGCGCGGGCGGTGCACGGTCTGGCGCGCGCCTAGCTGGATGGCCGCTGCACCACGCGCCCACAGGGCAGGGCACACGATGGAGCGATCGCACGCCGGTGAGGGGCAGCCGTGGGCGTGCTGATCGCGCTTCTCACGGTGGCGCTCATCGCCGTCGTGCTTGTCTTCGTCGGCGCGCCGCTGCGCCGTGCGCGCGCTCTCGAGGACTCGCGCCTCGCGACGGAGTCAGGCGCGCGATCGACGGCCGATGCGGGGGATGCGCACGCCGGCGCCCTGGACGTGCTCGAGATGGCTGGTGCGCGCGATGACCTGGAGGCGGCGCGCGAGGCCAAGTACCGCGAGATCCGCGACGCCGAGCTCGACTTCCGCACCGGCAAGCTCTCGCGCGAGGACTATCAGGCTATCGACGCGGATCTGCGCGCGGAGGCGATCGAGATCCTCGATCGCCTCGAAGAGCTCACGCCCAGGGACGCTTGAGCAACACGAACGCGTTCAGGAAGAACAGCACCGCGAAGAAGATCGTCCAGCGATTGAGGTTACGCTCGACCAGCGAGCCGCCGCCCAGCGGGCCGGTGCCGCTGCCGACGCCGAACGCGCCCGACAGGCCGGAGTCCTTGCCCGAGTGCATCAGCACTAGGAAGATCAGGACCACCGCGATGACGACCTCCAGGACGGAGAGGATCGCTTCCATGTGTGCAAGGGTATCGCCTCGGCGGCGGTATCGCGTCGGCATGGGCCGCGCGGACCCGCCGGCGACGTGGCCAGGAATTGCCAACGCGATTACGAATCCTTTACGGATTCGTGGTTCCCTGCCGATAAGAATGCCGGTGGGCGTATCCCGCGCTTTGTGGGCCAGCTGCGCCGACCACGAACATGGGACGTCCCCCGACATGATCGACCACCGTCTATGCCGACTCTGAACCATGCCCGCAGGCGGACCGTGCGCGCGATCCTGTCCGCACTCGCCGGAGGCGGACTGACGGCTGCGGGTCTCGGCGGGCCGCTCGCGAGCTCGGCGCTGGGCGAAGCCACGACCACGACGACCGGCGCTCCCACCGCAGCGTCGCCGGGCAGCCCCCAGGAAGGCGAAGCCGGGAAATCGCAGGCGGAAACCACCACGACCACCACCACACCGCCACCGGCGAGCCCGCCTGCGGAAACCACGAGCACGCCCACGACCACGCCGGCGGCGGCGCCCACCGCGAGCGCTCCGGCGGGCGCCACTCAGAGCACGCCTGCAAGCGCTCCTGCCGCGACCCCCGCCACGGAAGCCCCGACGGTCGTGCTCAAGCGCAAGCAGAAGGCGACGCCCGGTATCCCCTCCAAGATGAGCGGCGCGAGCACCACGACCGGGGGCAAGGGCGCGCCCGGCAAGAAGAAGGCCGCGGGCGCGAACGGCGTCGCGGCCTCGCCCCAGACGGTCGCCGCGCAGGCGGGCGCGCTGGCGGCGCTGCTGGCCTCCTCGGAAGCATCCGCGCAGGCGCTCAGCTTCTACCGCATCCCCCTGTTCCTGCTGCCGATCTACAAGGCGGCGGCCGTCCAGTACGGGGTGCCGTGGCAGATCCTGGCTGCGATCAACGAAATCGAGACCGACTACGGCAACGACCAGGCGGTCTCGACCGCGGGCGCGGTCGGCTGGATGCAGTTCATGCCCAGCACCTGGTTGCAGTACGGCGTGGACGCGCTCAACGCCGGCTACGCCGACCCATACAACCCGGTGGACGCGATCTTCGCCGCCGCTCGCTACCTGCGCGCCGCCGGCGCCGAGACCAACCTGCGCGCCGCGATCCTCGCCTACAACCACTCAGAAGAATACGTCGAATCGGTGCTGCTGCGGGCACGGCTGATCTCCACCTACCCCAAGGACGTGATCGCCACGCTCACGGGCCTCGTGGACGGTCGCCCACCCGTCACCGGCAAGCGGCTCTCCTGGAGCCCGGTGGCGACGCCGCCCTCGCCGTCGAGTGCGACAGCCGGCGCCACGGCGGCGTCCAGCGCTCCTGTGAGCCCTGCCGAAGCCGCCTCGCCCGCCAGCGCCGTCGCGCCAGCGGCGGGCAGTGGCGTGCCCGGTTCGACGCCGGCGCCCTCACCGGCGGCCGCGGCGACGGCGGCCAGCTCACCCGCCAAGCACGCCGAGCACCCGCTGCAGCTCGTCGAACTGATGAGCGCCCCCAACGCCTCCGTGGTGGCCGTGCAGGACGGGCGCATCACCCGCATCGGCGACTCGCGCAAGCTCGGCAAGTTCGTGGTGCTGCGCGACATCTACGGCGACGTGTTCACGTACGCAAACCTCGGCAGCATCGCGCCCACCTACGTGCTGCCGAAGGCTCCGCGCGTGCGTGTGAGCTCCCCGGCCGTGGAGGCGGCGAGCACCCGCGACCCCCACCCGTTGCAGGCCGCCAGCGCGGGCACGCAGCCGCCGGTCACGCTGCAGGTGAAGAAGCCGCTGGCGCCAGACCCGGCGAGCAGCGGCCAGGTCTCGATCCAGTCCGCCCAGCAGGAAGCGCCGGCCGGGATGGATCGGCTTCGCCTGTACGCGCACCCCGGCAACCCGGACGCGCGCGCGGCCGCCGCGGCGATCGCCGCCCGCAAGGCGAGGATCAGCAAGGCCGGCCACGCGCTGGCGCTGCGGCGCGGAGCGGTCGTCGCCACAGGCACGGTGCTCGGCCACGTGAGCGTGCCTCCCGGCGCGCGCGACGGGCACATGCGCTTCGCGATCCGTCCCGCGGGCGACACGGAAACCATCGACCCGGGGCCCGTGCTGGCCAACTGGGCGCAGCTGCAGAAGGCGCTGCACCCGCACGGCGCGAAGGCGAACGACGCGCTGCTGGGCGCGACCGCCAGCGACGTGTTCCTGCTGTCGAGGGCGCAGCTCGAGCGCGCCGTGCTGTCCGACCCCGGCATCTCGATGGGCGCCTGCTCGCGCCACGAAGTCGCCTCCGGCGTGGTCGACGGGCGCGTGCTCGCGGTGCTCGCGTTCCTCTCGCGCAGCGGGCTGGAGCCGACGGTCAGCGCCATGCGCTGCACCGAGCGCCAGTACGCGAGCGTCGCGGCCAGCCACGACGACGTGGACATCACCGCCATCAACGGCACGCCGATAGGCGGCCACCAGGGGCCCGAAACGATCACCGACCTGACGATCCGCACGCTGCTGACGCTCCCGAAGGGATTCGTACCGCACGAGATCGTCAGCCTCATGCGCTTCCCCGGATCACCCAGCACCAGCGCCAACCCGGCGGCCTGGAATCGCATCCACATCGAGTTCCGTCCCGCGCCTGCGACGCCCGCGCTCGATCGAGCGGCGGCCGCGAGGGCGGCTCACTCGGCCGGCGCCGGCCGCACCGCGCCCGCGCCGGTGGTCAGCACCAGCGCCCTGAGCGCCGCGCAGTGGGGCCAGCTGATGGATCGCGTGGCGGCGCTGCCGTCGCCGAAGATCGCCGCCAAGCCAACCTCGGCGGCGATCCCCGACCCGAAGCGCCGCTAGCCGGCTGGCGGGGGCGCCGCGCCGCCCGCGCCCGGCCCGGCACCGTGCCGTGCGCCGAAGAAGTCCGGCAGGTCGGAGTGGCACTTGGCTTCTGCGGCCTTGAACGTCGCGCTGTGGGTGTCGATGCCCTTGGTGTTGAAGATGAAGCTTCCGGACGTGCTCGGCGCAGGCAGTTTGACGCCGTTTTCACGCATGCACGCCACGTACTTTTCAAGGTCCTTCTTGACCGCTGGGGTGTTGAAGCCCCGGGAGAACGTGCCGGGCCTGAAGCCGTCGCCGCATTTGCGGATGATGATTTCGGACTGCTTCACGGTCATCCCCTTCGGCAGCTGCCCGTGGGGTCCGCCGCCGCCAAAGAAGCCGCCGCCGCCCGGCGGACGGTGCCGGCCGGAAGTGGGTTTCGGCAGCGCGATGCCGTGCTTCTGGAGGCATTCGCGGACAGCCTGACGGTTGGGACTGAGGGCAGGCGCGTGAACGCCGGTCGTGCTCGAGGCGCTCGCGCCGGAGGCTGCGGTGGTTGTGGTCGTGCCTTTCGAGGATCCCCCGCACGCGGCCAACGCGATCGCGGCGATCGCGAGGACCAGCACGGCGAGCGCCGCTCTGCTGCTCTTTCTGTGGATTTGAGGCATTGACTTCCTTTGTTGGTGATCTCGTTGAGGAAAATTCGCGCCCGCCTGCCGGCTGCCGGTCGCCCGCAGAGTAGCTAGCCGCCGCTACCGAACAGCGAGGGTGCTCCACTCCCACTCCCATCGCCGCTGCCGCTCCTGCCTGCGCCGCCGCTTCCAAACAGCGCCGCGAGACCCCCGCCACTCGAGCCGACGCTGATCGATTCAGCGCTCACCGCGCCGTTCGAGCCGGTGGCGCCCGTCACGCTGACGGTTTCGCCGGGGTGGATGGCGCTGAGCTTCGCCTTGACGGTCTTGGTGACGCTCGTGCCCGCCGAGGTGGTGACCTTCACGGTGTTGCCTTCGGCGTTCGTCACGTACAGCGAGCTGCCCGCCAGGTAGGCGACGGTGCCGGAGGTCGGTCGCGCGAAGCCGCCGGGAAGGCCGGAGGCCCCGCCGCCCGATGAGCTCGTGCCGGTGGTGTCGCTCGACGTCCCGCCGGCGAGCGCGCGCAGGCGCGAGGCGAAGCCGCTGGCACCGGCGGCACCCGCGCCGGTCGGTGTCGAGCTGCCCTGGCCCTTCTCGACGAGCACGCCGCCGATGAACCCGCACGCGCACAGGAGCACGCCCAGCAGCGCCACGGCGAGGGGGTTCCCGCCCGCCCCGAGCAGGCGTCGGCGCGGCCTGGGCGGCAGCTCCTCGCTGTCCTCTTCGAGCCAGGCGTCCTCGGCCGCCGGCTGCTCGCTGTAGGTGACGGGCTGCTGATGTGACATCACGGGCTCCTGGTGGTGGGCGGTTGGATCACTCAAAGCGCAGCGCCTCGATCGGTCGTAGGGCGGCCGCGCGCGCGGCGGGGTAGGTGCCGAAGAACAGGCCCGAGGCGAGCGCCGCGCCGAAGGCGAGGAAGATCGAGTACGTGGCGATCTCGGGATGCACGCCGGCGATCTCGAACTGGCTGCCGATCACGCCGACGGCCACGCCGGTCATGCCACCGAACACGGACACGAGCACGGCCTCGGTCAGGAACTGCGTGAGGATGTCGCTGCGCCTGGCGCCGATCGCCTTGCGGATGCCGATCTCGCGCGTGCGCTCGGTGACGCTCACGAGCATGATGTTCATCACGCCGATGCCGCCGACGAGCAGCGAGATCGCGGCCACCTCTCCCAGCAGGGTCGTGAACACGCTGCTGGTCGAGCTGGAGGTTTCCAGCAGCGAGCCCTGGTTGAGCACGCTGAAGCCCGGTTCGGCGGTGTCCTTGATCCTGTGGCGTTCGTCGAGAATCGTCGTGACCTGCGCTTCGGCGGCGTCGAGCGACGATTCGGAGGCGGCCTGGACGGTGATCGAGTCGATCGGCCCGGGGCCGGTGAGCGAGTCCTGGACGGTGGTGATCGGCGCCATCACCACGTCGTCCTCGTTGGTGGTGCCGTTGGTGCCCTTTTTGGCGAGCACGCCGACCACTTCGTAGTTGCTGCCGTTCACCTTCATGTTCTGCCCGACGGCGCCCTGACCGGCGAACAGTTCCTGCACGACGGTCTGCCCGATCACCGCCACGCGCCGGTCCTTGCCGACGTCTTCGGACGTGAACGAGGAGCCTTCGGCGAGCTTGTAGCTGTGCGCCACGAGATAGGAGGGCGTGGTGCCGACGAACGACGACGGTTCGTAGCTGGTGGAGCCGTAGACGAGCTTCGCGTCGGTGGCGTTCACGACCGGCGAGGCGCTCTTGACGTCGGGGGCCAGCGCCCGGCTCTGCAGCGCTTCGGCGTCCTGCTTGGTGAGCGAGACGCTCGACGCGGAGCTCACGCCCGGACCGGCGCGAAAGGCGCCGGCGCCCTGCACGACCAGCACGTTGGTGCCGAGGCTCTGGATCGTGGACTGGACGGCCTTCGAGGAGCCGTTGCCGACGGCGATCAGCACGATCACCGAGGCCACCCCGATCGTCATGCCGAGGATCGTCAGGCCCGAGCGGAGCTTGTTGGCGGTGATTCCGCTCCAGGCGATGCGCAGCGTCTCCGCGCCGATCATCGTTCGGCCTCGGCGACGCCGGCTGCGCCGGAGTGGGGGTGTGCGGGGTGTGCCGACTTCTGCCGGCGCGCAGTTGGCGGGGCGTCGTGCACGCCCAGCGAGCGCTCGTCTTCGACGACTTCGCCGTCCGAGAGGCGGATCACGCGCTTGCTCTGCGCGGCGACGTCGGGCTCGTGGGTGATCAGCACGACCGTGCGAGCTTCTTCGTTCAGCCGCGCGAAGATGCCCAACACCTCCTCGGTCGAGCGCGAGTCGAGGTTGCCGGTGGGCTCGTCGGCGAGGATCAGCGAGGGGTTGGTGACGAGCGCGCGCGCGAGCGCCACGCGCTGCTGCTGGCCGCCGGAGAGCTCCGAGGGCTGGTGGTGCAGACGGTGGCCCATGCCGACCGAGCGCAGCGCGCGCTGCGCCCGCTGACGGCGTGCGCCGCCGCGCAGGCCGGCGTAGGCGAGCGGCAGTTCGACGTTGACGAGCGCGCTCGTCCGCGCGACGAGGTTGAAGCTCTGGAAGACGAAGCCGATCTTGCGGTTGCGCAGGTCGGCGAGGTCGTCCTCGTCCATCTCGCGCACGTCCACTCCGTCGATCAGGTAGCGCCCGGCGGTGGGGAGGTCGAGGCAGCCGAGGATGTTCATGAGCGTGGTCTTGCCGCTACCGGAGCTGCCCATGATCGCCACCAGGTCGCCGGCCTCGACGCTCAGCGAGACGTCGCGCAACGCCCGCACCCGGATCTGGCCGAGATCGAAGACCTTCGAGACCTTCCGTACCTCGATCACCGGGTGGCGAGCGTCGCGAGCGCCCGCCCGCGGGTCGGTGAGGGTGCGCCTGACCAGCGGCTCACTGCGTGGGACGCGGGGCTCCTGCCGGCGCCGGGGCAGGGGGCGGCGCATCTAGCCGGCGCCCCTGAAGAAGACCCCGCCGCCGCCGGGGAAGCCCGCGCCCCCGAGCCCGCCCGCGCCGCCCAGACGGCTACCGAGCCTCGAGCTCAGCGAGCTCGTGCCCGTGCTGCTCGTGCTGATTGTCGGCAGCACCACCGTTTCGCCCGCTTTCAGGCCGCTGAGGACGATCGTCGAGCTGTTGCCGGCGAGTCCCGCTACCACACGCTGGCGCACGCGCTTGCCGCCTCTGATCACGGTCACGGTGCCGGCGGTGATCGCGCTGGTGGGGACGTTCAGGCCTTCGGCCTGCTTGACCACCACTTCGGCGGTGGCGCTCATCCCGAGCTTCAGGCCGGCTTCGAGCTGGTCGAGCTTGAAGGTCACGTCGTAGCTGACCGCGCCGCTGCTGCTGGTCGAGGTCAGGGCCACTTCGCTCACGTGTGCCGCCAGCTTGCGGCCTTCGAGCGCTTCGACGGTGACGGTCGCGATCTGTCCGTCCCTGACGTTGCCGATTTCGGATTCGCTGAGCGCCACGACGAGCTCCATCGAGCTGAGATCGCTGAGGACCGCGAACGCGGAGCTGGAGGAGCCGGTGGAGCTCGTCGAGCTGGAGGAGCCGGTGGCCGTCGCTCCGGTCCCGGTCGCGCCGGTCGCGCCCGACCCGCCGGAGGAGCTGCTGGCGCTGGAGGCCCTGGTCGTCCCGCCGCCCGACACCACTTCTCCCACCTGGCCCGAGAGCGAGACGATCGTGCCGCTCTCGGGGGCGTAGAGCTTGGTGTCCTGGACCGCCTGTTCGTCGCCCTGCACGGTCAGCATGTCGCTCTTGACGGCGGCTCTCGCGGAGGCGAGGTTCGCTTCGCGAGTGGCGGCGCTGATCGTGGACTTCGACGCGGACGAGCCTGAGCCAGAGCTGGCTTCTTTGGTTTCCTTGCTTTCGCGTCCGCGCTCGGTTGTCGTGTTGGTGCTCGCCGGCGCGGACGCGGCGCCGGCGTCGCCGGCGCCCGAGCCGCTACCGGAGCCGGTCGAGCTTTCGCCGTCCGTTTCTTCCTCCTTGGCGAGGTTCGCTTCGGCCGACTGCAGCGCCGCCTTCGCCTGTTCGAGCGTGACTTCGGCGCTCTGCGGGTCGAGCGTCGCCAGCAGTTGCCCCTGCGCCACCTGCTCGCCCTGGCTGACGTAGATGTGGGTGACCGTGCCGCTGGTCTTGAAGCCGAGGTTCAGCTGGCTGACCGACTGCAGGTTGCCGGCGCCGGAGACCGTCGATTGGACGACGCCCCGCGCGACGGTCGCCGTGCGGGTGACCGTCGCCTGGCTGCTGGACGCCGGTCCGACGACGAGGACGGCAGCGACGATCGCGCCCACGCAGAGAGCCCCCAGGACGTAAACGAGCCAAGATGGTCCGGTGCGCTGGGTCATCTGGTTTCACCTGAATACTGGTCGCGAGCCGTAAGAGGGGGCGAAGAAAGCCTGCAAGCACGGCTTAAATTCGGCTAAAGCCAGCGCCCGTCCTTCTTTATCCGGAGGGCGCTAGAAGCTAGTGAGCGTGATCACGACGAGCGCGAGCGACAGGGTCGAGGTGACCGCCACGGTGATAGCGGCGGCGCCGTCGAGCAGCCCGCGGCTGCGTCGCTCGCCCATCACGTGCGCCGAGCGCGCGAGGCGCCAGATGAAGAACAGGTTGATCGGCAGCAGGAACCCGTTGACCACCTGGACGCCGACGAGCAGCGCGATGACGGGAACGCCGGGGATGATCGCGACGAACGCGCTGAGCATGATCATGGCCGTGATGATGTTCACGAACACCGGCGCCTCCTTGCGGCGTCTGCCGATGCCCTTCTCGTAGCCGAGCGACTCGGAGACCACGTAGGAGGTGGCGATCGGCAGGATCGCCGCCGCCAGCAGGCTCGCGCCCAGCAGCCCGACTCCGAACAGCACCTCGGCGTAGCGCCCGGCGAACGGGTTCAGCGCGCGCGCCGCGTCGGCGGCGGAGGAGATGTTGTGGACGCCGTGGGTGAACAGCGTCGCCCCGGTGGCGATGATGATGAACGAGGCGACGACGTTGGCGAACACCGCGCCCGCGACCGCCTCGCGCTCCTCGTGCGGGAGCTCGTCCTCGCGCACGCCGCGCTCGACCACCGCCGACTGGAGGTAGAGCTGCATGTACGGGGTGATGGTGGTGCCGGTGTTGGCGATCAGCAGCACGATGAAGGCCGAGCTGGTGTGGATCTGCGGCACGACCAGCGCCTTGCCGACCGCGCCCCAGTGGGGATGAGCGAGCACGGCGGCGATCGGGTAGGCGAAGAAGGGGATCGTGAACCAGATGAAGATGCGCTCGGCCGAGCGGTATGAGCCGCGCACGATGATCAGCCAGATCCCCACCGCGGCGATCGGCACCGACACCTGGGTGGGCACGCCCGCGAGTCCGAGCGCGGCGCCGATGCCGACGAAGTCCGAGATGCAGATGCCGGTGTTCGCGATCAGCACGGCGCTGGTGGCGAACACCGACCAGCGGATCCCGTACTCCTCGCGCACCAGCTCGGCGAGCCCCTTGCCGGTGATCACGCCCATGCGCGCGGCGAGCATCTGCACGAGCCCGAGCGAGATGGTGATCAGCACCATCGTCCACAACAGCTCGTAGCCGTACTTCGCGCCGACCGCCGAGTAGGTGGCGATGCCGCCGGCGTCGTTGCCGGCGTTGGCCGCTATCAGGCCCGGGCCGAGCAGGCCGAGAACGGCGAAGATGCGAGCGCGGCGGCGGCTAAGCCGGGCGGGCAGGCGCGGACGCGCGCGCGCGAGACGCGGTCGGGCGCGGGTGGCCGACCGGATGAGCCGCATGACGGGCGGTACTCGGACCGCCATCGAACTGTCCGCTCGCGGGCTTCACGTGGGCCAGTCTATTCGGTCATCGCGGGAGACCGACGCGCCGTCGGCGCGCTTGCAGGGGCGAGACCGACGTGCCTGTGCCTCAGTCCTCGCCGAGGAGGCCGAAGCGCCGCCTCCAGCCGCGCGGGAGCATCGCCTCGAGCACGTCGTCGACGGTGACCACGCCGAGCATCCGCTCGTGCTCGTCCACCACCGGGATCGCCATCAGGTTGTAGTCGGCCATCTGCCGGGCGACCTCCTCGAACGACGAGTCCGGCGCCAGGCTCGGAGTCTCGTGCTTGACGACCGCGGTCAGCCTGCGGCCGGGCTCGGCGCGCAACAGCGCCGTCACCGGCACGCTGCCTTCGAGCGGACCGTCGCTCGAGCCGACGAAAACGGTGCTCAGCAGCTCGGGCGCGATCTTGCTGGCGCGCACGGCCTGCATCGCGTCGCCCACGGAGGTGGAGCCTCCCAGCAGCACGAAGTCCGGGCTCATCAGCCCGCCGGCCTCGGCGGGGTCATAGCCGAGCAGCGCGCGGACCTTCACCCGGTGGCTGACGGGCAGCAGCGCGAGCACGGGCTCGCGCCGGTCCTCGTCGAGCTCGCCGATCACGTCGGCGGCGTCGTCGGGCGCCATCCGCGAGAGGATCTCCGCCACCTGCGCGTCCGGGCGATCCTCGAGGAACTCCCGCTGGTGCTGGTCGTCGAGCTCCTCGAACACGTCCGCCTCGAGCTCGCGGTCGTCGTCGCCGACGGCCTGGATGATCTCTTCGCCCTCGTGACGCGAGGCCGCCTCGACGAGGTCGGCGATCTGTGCGGGGTGGAGCTTCGCGAGCTTGGGGTGGGGCACGCGCAGGCGCACCGTCGGCACGTGCCCGACGAACGGCTCCACCCCTGCCCAGTCGAGGAACTCTCCCGTGGCGATGTGCGCGCCGAGCGCCTTCGGCAGCAGGCGGCGCAGGCCACCGCGGGGGCCGGTGTCCACCCCGACCACCCGCCAGGAGCCGGCGACGAGCGCGAGCTCGATCTCGTTCGCCCGCACCAGCCGCGCGCCCTCGACGTTGATCAGCTGGCGGTCGAGCAGGTCGCCCTTCAACAGCACCTCCTCCGGGCGGCGCTCGAAGTGGCGCAGGTCGAGCTTGGCCTTGCGCAGGACGACCCCGTCGCTGCCGATCTCCGACACGCGCTCGGCGCCGAGGAACGACGGCCGTCCGGCGACGCTCACGAGAAAGCCGGTGATCGGCGGGTAGCCGGCGCCGCCGAGCCGCACGATCAGGTCTTCCACCTTGCCGAGCCGCTCGCCGTCGGCGTCGCGCAGGGGGCTGCCGACCACCGAGGACAGGTGCAGGATCGGCGGCGCCTGGGCTGTCGCGGTGCTCATGGCGCTCATCGTACGCTGCTCGTGTGCTCCCGTTCTGGATCTCGATCACACTGCTGTCGGGCGCCCAGGGGGCGCTGGTGGCGCTCCCAGGCGCGCTCAGGGATGTCCTGGGCGCCCGCCTCGCCGCGCGCCTGCGCGGCCGGCGCTGGGCGATCGTCCCGCCGCTGTCGGTGGTGGCGTTCGTGTTCGGTGCCCGCGCCGCCGAAAGCGCTAGCGCTCAGGGCCTCACCTACCTGGCGCTGGTGGCGGTGCCGCTGCTCGCGGCGCTGGCGCTTGGCTGGCTTCTCTGGAACGCCCGCGCGCCGCGTGTGGGGCGGGCGCTGCTCGTGGCGCCGCTGTTCGCCCTCGCCTGGGCCGACCGCGGCGGTCTCGCCGGCGAGGCCGCGGCGCTGGCGCTCTCGGCGCTGAGCTGCGCCGCGCTCGGCGTGCTGCTCGCCACCGTCACACCGCCCCGCTGGCTCGCGGCCGGCATCGTCGCGATGGCCGTCGCCGACACGGCGCTTGTGGTCTCCGACCTCCTGCAGCGACCGAACGACGCGCTCAACGCCGCACGCCCGGTGGCCGGCCTGCCACAGCTCCAGAGCGCGGTCTTCGGCTCGGCGGTGATGGGCTACGGCGACCTGTTCATCGCCGCCGCGCTCGGCGGCCTGTTGGCCGCCACGCTCGGGCGCACGGCGCAGCTGCGCGCGGCCGCGCTGACCGTGCTGTTCGCGATCGGCTTCGACCTGCTGTTCTTCTTCGTCGACGAGCTGCCCGCCACGGTGCCCGTGGCGCTGGCGCTGATCGTTACGGTCCTCACGCGCCGCCTGCGATCCTCCGGCGCGCCGGGAGCTCGGAGAGCGAGCCCGGGCGCCGCCGCTGCTCCAGCTGCTCGGGATCCTCGTCCGCCGCGGGCTCCGGCCTCGCCGTGAGCGCGCGGGCGGTGATCTCCAGCGCCGCGGGGGCATCCACCTCGCGCTCCGATGCCGCGCCGGCCTGCTCGATGCGGCGCACCTGCGGCATCACGCGATGCTCGAAGGAGCCGATCGCCTCGTTGTAGGCGGACACCGCCGAGTCGAGCTGGCGACCGACCTTCGAGAATGGCGCAACGAAGCGGCCGAGACGCCCGTGCAGCTCGCGCGCGGACTCGGCGATCTCGCGCGCCGAGTCGGCGATCAGCTCCTGTCGCCAGCCGTAGTGGACCGCCCAAAGCAGGCCGATCAGCGTCGTCGGGGTGGCCATCAGAACCTGCTGGCCGACGCCGTACTCGATCAGCGCGGGGTCCTGCGCGAGGGCCGCCTGGTAGATGCCGTCGGAGGGCACGAACATCACGACGAACTCCGGCGTGGAATCGAACTGGTTCTGGTAGCCCTTGGCGGCGAGCTTCGCGATGTGCTCGCGTGTCTGGCGTGCGTGGCGCGCCGCGTGCAGCTCGCGCTGAGCCTCGTCCGGGGCCTCCAGCGAGGACAGGTAGGCGTCGAGGGGCACCTTCGAGTCGACCACCACGAGCTTGCCGCCGGGCAGGCGCACGAGCATGTCCGGTCGCAGCGCTCCCTCGCCCGTCTGGATCGTGCTCTGCTCGACGAAGTCGCAGTGGGAGACCATGCCCGCCATCTCCACGACGTTGCGCAGCTGGATCTCACCCCAGGCGCCCCGCGTGGTGGGGCGCTTCAGCGCCGAGACGAGGTTGCCGGTCTCCGCCCGCAGCGTGCCGACGCCCTCGCCGAGGTGGCGGACCATCTGTGCGAGCTCGCCCTGCGCCTGCCTGCGCTCGCGCTCCAGGCGACCGATCTCGCTCTCCATCCGGCCGAGCTTCTCCCGCACCGGGGCGACGATCCCCTTGATCTCCTCCGCCCGCCGCGCCATCTCGCCGGAAGCGCGCTCCTCCTCCGCGCGCCGGGCCTCGGCGACGCGCTGCGCGAGCGACTCGCCGGTGCGTGTGAGCACGTCGACGGAGATCGCCTTCAGCTCGTCGTGCATCTGCGCGCGCTCCCGCCGCGCGAGCAGCGCGACGCACGCGCCGCCGGCGAGCACCCCGACCACAACCAACACTATGTCCATGCCTTGCACCCTCCCGAGAACGAGCTGCGAGCGAACAAAAAAGGATGCCCGCGGCTGCGGACGGAACCGCATCGCGGAGCCATGCGCAAAAGGCGTGGGGCGCGGCAGCGGCTTGACACTTCTCAGACGACTGGCTATGCTGCCAACAATCCTCCCTGGGCGATCGACGTGCTTGGGGAGCGTTGCAGTTGAGGGATGTTTCCATTGAGGGGCTGTGCCTGTGGGCTTGGCCCGCACGTACGTATTGGAGGATGTAGAGATGAAAGCCACGAACGGCTTCGCTGTTCCGCGCCATCGGCGCGGACGTCTGATCGGATGCTGTATCGCGCTCGCTTGCGCGCTCACCGCATTCGTGCTCGCCCCCGCCGGCGCCAGCGCACAGGCCCCGGCGACCACCACCTACCTGGCTCTCGGTGACTCGATCTCATTCGGTTACTCAGAGGAACGCTTCAACCTTCACTTTCCGACGGAGTCGCCGTCTTACTTCGAAGAAGGCTTCACCAACGGCTTCGCCAAGGACCTCGCCAAAGGCAGCGAGGTCGGCAAAGGCATCAGGCTCGTCAACGACGCCTGTCCCGGTGAGACCTCGAACGGGCTGATCGGCGAAAACACCGAACTCGGTGGGGAACCGTCCGAAGAGTCGTACGCGGAAATCGAAGCCCCCGGCGGCTACCAGGGCCTCAAAGACTGGCACCCGTGCAAATGGGTCTACGTCGGAGACGACGGCTCGGGTCCGCTGCCGCTTCACAACGGTGGCTACCTCGACGAAGGCAAAGACGTCTCGCAGCTCGAAGAGGCGCTCAGCAGCATCGCCTCGAAAACGAGCCCGGTGAAGGCGATCACGCTGAACATCGGCTCCAACGACGAGCTCGCGGGCATCACCAAGTGCGAGGACGAATTCTACCCGAACGAGGGCGCGATCATCTCGTGCATCAAGACGGAATCCGAACACACGCTCGTTCCGCACATCCTCAAAAACCTCGGTGACATCATCGTGCAGCTCGACGAGCACGGGTACAAAGGGCCGATCGTGCTGCTCGGCTTCTACAACCCCGACGCGTTCATACTGCCGGGGAGCGACGAACTGCAGGCGGCCACCAACACGGCTGTCGAAGAGGAGCTGCTGCCCAGCCTGAAAGCCGAATACGGGATCGAAAACGTGACGTACGCGAACCCGTTCCCGGTGTTCAACAAGGACGCGGGCACGAACGCGGCGAAAGAGAAAGAAGCGATCTGCAAGTACACGGAAATGTGCAACTCGAACGACCCGGGTGGGTCGAAAGGCGAAGGCGACATTCACCCCTCGCCGGCCGGGTACAAGGAGCTCGCGAAGCTCGTCAACAAAGCGTACCTCGCGAACCCCGCACTGTAGTTCTCTGAGCGGGCAGTAGGACGCTCGCTCAAGGGGCGCTCGGCCGATCAGGCCGGGCGCCCCTTTTTTCGCTCGCCTTCTTTCGCTCGTACTCGCGGGCGCCCGCTTCGAGGATGCCGAGCATCGCCGGCGCCGCCGGCACGAGCCGCGCGCCCGCCGGCACGGCCGCGATCACCTGGCGTTCCGGTCCCCCCCAGCGAGTGCGCGCACGGCGATCTGCTCGCGTACGACCGACAGCGCGAGCTCCGGGATCAGCGCGACGCCGACGCCGGCGGCGACGAGGCCCTGGACGGTGTGGTAGTCGTCGCTTTCGAACGCCACCCGCGGCTCGAAGCCCGCCGCGTGGCAGCTGCGCAGCACGTGGCGCGCACAGGGACTCGAGCGGGAGGTCTGCACCCACGCTTCCTCGGCCAGGTCCTCCAGGCGCAGCCGCTTCTTCGCCGCCAGCGGGTGGGTGGGGGGGAGCGCGAGGTACATCGGGTCGACGAGCAGGTCGGTGCGCGTCAGCTGGTCGTCCGCGAGGCCGTCCTGCGCGAACTCGAACAGCAACGCCAGGTCGAGCTCGCCCGCGCGCAGGCGCGGCGCGATGTCCTGCGGCTCGCCCTCCACCAGCGTCAGCTCCACCCCCGGGTAGGAGGAGCGGAACGTGGCGATCGCCGTCGGCATCAGCGTGGCCCCGGCCGTGGGGAAGGAGGCGACGCGCAGCCTGCCGCCGCGCAGCCCGGCGATCGCCGACATCGACGCCTCGGCCGCGTCCAGGCGCGCGAGGATGCCATCGGCGTGGCCGACGAGCGTCTGGCCGGCCGCCGTCAGGCTGACGCCGCGCGGATGGCGCTCCAGGAGGGTCATCCCCGTTTCCCCTTCGAGGGCGGCGATCTGCTGGGAGACCGCAGGCTGGGTATACGAGAGCGCGGTCGCCGCCGCGGAGAAGGAGCCGCGGTAGGCGACCTCCTTGAGGATCTTCAGACGGACCACGTTTAGCATAAGCTCATGTAATACTATATATTATAAATATTATTTGGGCTGATGGCAGGGTTGGTGTCAAGATGGTTACGAGATCCCCTCACCATCCACCGCCGATCCGCCCACTGGCGACGGCATCCCAACAGAAGGAGCTCCCCATGTCAGTCAAGGTCATCGTCTCCTACGACGGCACCGCCAACGAGGACGACGCGATCGCGCTCGGCCGTCTGTTCGGCCGCGCCGGCGCTGAGGTCTCGCTCGCGTATGTCCGCCACGCCCACGAGGAGGACGCCAACCGCGAGCGCGCGGTCGAAGCCCAGGCTCACGGGGTGCTCGAGGGCGGCTCGGAGCTGCTCGGCGACTCGAACGCGAAGCTGCACATCGTCACCGACCGCTCCACCCCCGAGGGCCTCGGCAGGCTGGCACAGGCGGAGGGTGCGGAGATGATCGTGTTCTGCTCGGACTCCCACACCGCCAAAGGCCACGTGTCGGTCGGCAACTCAGCCGAGCGGCTGCTCGAAGGCGGCACCGTCGCGATCGCGATCGCGCCCGTCGACCTCGCCGTGGGCATCGACAGCGCGTCCCCCAAGAACATCGTCGCCGTCAGCGACGCCGAAGGCGGCGCCCAGGCGACCGCCGAGTCGCTCGCGCACGCGTTCGGGGGCACGGTCGCCCCGGTCGTCGACGAGAGCACCGACCTGCTGGTGATCGACTCCCGCGCCGACGTCGAGGCGGGCCGCGTGTCGCTCAGCTCCTCCGCGTCGCACCTGATCGAGACGGCCACCTGCCCCGTGCTGGTGCTGCCGCGCGGCGCGACGCTGTCGTTCAGCGCCGCCAGCGCCGCCGTCGCCGCGTAGACAGCCAATAGCGGGCGAGCGCTGCCGCGAGGTCCAGCGCTCCGCCCGCCAGGTGGCCCGCCGGGCCCGTCCACAGCCAGGCCTCGATCCGTCTGCGCCGCGCGCTGGGAGGCAGGGGGCTCAAGGGGCGGCACGGTATCGTGGCGGGGGTGCCAGTGGCTGTGAAGACGACCGTCACCGAGCTCAGCGACTCGCGCGTGCGAGTGCAGGTGGAGGTGCCCGCCGAAGAGATCGCGGAGCGCGTCGAGCGCAAGGCGCGTGCGCTCGCTCGCGATCTGAAGCTCCCCGGCTTCCGCCGCGGCAAGGTGCCCGCGCCGCTGGTGATCCAGCGGATCGGCCGCGAGACGGTGCTCGAGGAGGCCGTCCGCGACACGCTCTCCAGCTGGTACTCGGACGCGATCGTCGTAGCCGGGATCGTCCCGGTGGGCGACCCGCAGCTCGACCTCGGCGAGCTGCCCGGAGCGGGCCAGGCGCTGGAGTTCTCGATCGAGATCGGCGTCCTGCCGAAGGCCGAGCTCGGCGAGTACCGGGGATTGGAGGTCGGCCGCCGCGAGCCGGAGGTGGCCGACGAGCAGATCGATCAGGAGATCGACGCGATGCGCGAGCGCCTCGCGCGCCTGGAGACCGCCGAGCGCGCCGCCGGAGCCGGCGACTACGTGGTCGTCGACTACGTCGGCAGGCTCGCCGCCGGTCCGACCGGCGGCGAGGAGCCTGCGTGGGAGCCGTTCGAGGGCGGCGAGGGACGCGACCAGCTCGTGGAGCTGGGAGCCGGCAAGCTGATCCCCGGCTTCGAGGAGGGGTTGCTCGGCGCGAGCGCCGGCGAGGGGCGCACGGTCGCGGTGCGCTTCCCCGAGGACTACGGCAACGAGCGCCTGGCCGGGCGCGACGCGTCGTTCGAGATCGCCGTCAAGGAGGTCAAGCGCAAGGAGCTCCCCGACGTCGACGACGACCTCGCGATCGACGAAGGCTTCGACGACCTCGAGCAGCTGCGCGAGGACATCCGCCGCCGGCTGGCGGAGCTCGACGAGGAGCGGATCGCCGATGAGTTCCGCCAGGCCGCGCTCGACGCCGCCGTCGCGGGCGCGCGCGTCGCGGTGACGCCCGAGCTGGCGCAGGCGCGCGCGCGAGAGATGTGGGAGCGGATGCTCCATTCGCTCTCACATCGAGGCATCACCCGCGAGGTCTACCTGCGCCTGGTCGATCGCGCCGAGGAGGACATCCTCGCGGAGATGCTCCCCGAAGCCGAGCAGGCGCTGCGCCGCGAGGCCGTGATCACCGCCGTGGTGGCGGCCGAGGGCATCGACCCGCCGGACGAGGACCTGCTCGAGGCGCTGGCGGCGAGCGCCGGGCGCGCATCGGGGGAGGAGCTCGAGCCGCAACAGCTCTTCGAGCGGCTGCGCGCGGCAGGGCGCCTGGAGGAAGCGCGCGAGGATCTCGCGGCGCGCGAGGCGATCGATCTGATCGCCGGCAGCGCCGAGCCGATCCCGCTCTCGCAGGCGCAGGCGCGCGAGGCGCTGTGGACGCCGGCGAAGGCCGAACAGGACGAAGCCGCGGGCGCCCAGCCGGCGGGTGCGCCGTCCGGGCGGCTGTGGACGCCCGGTGCCGATCGGAGCTCGGGCAGCTAGCCTTCTAGAGGAATCTGGCAGGCGAGGCGAAACAATGGCGAGGACCATGCCCTGGAAGCGAGGACGATGAGCCCGATGCAACGCCGCGAGGACTCACGATGAGCCCGCTGGTGCCGATGGTCGTCGAGCAGACCTCGCGCGGCGAGCGCGCGTTCGACATCTACAGCCGTCTGCTCAACGAGCGGATCATCTTCCTCGGCACGCCCGTCGACGACCAGATCGCCAACCTGATCGTCGCCCAGCTCCTGCACCTGGAGTCCGAGGACCCCGAGAAGGACGTCTCGCTGTACGTCAACTCGCCCGGAGGGTCCGTGTACGCGGGCCTGGCGATCTACGACACGATGCAGTTCATCAAGCCCGACGTGCAGACGATCTGCGTGGGCATCGCCATGTCGATGGGCGCGCTGCTGCTGGCGGGGGGAGCTCAGGGCAAGCGGATGGCGCTGCCGAACGCGAAGATCCTCATCCACCAGGTGTCCTCGAGCTTCCAGGGGCAGGCCACCGACATCGAGATCCACGCCAAGGAGATCATCGACGTGCGCAGGCGCCTCGACGAGATAATCGCCAAGCACACGGGTAAAGAGCTCGAGCAGGTGCGTAAGGACACCGAGCGCGACTACTTCATGAGCTCCGAGGAGGCCAAGGAGTACGGAATCATTGACCGCGTGATCTCCGAGCACTAGCCTCGGGGTACACGGCGGCTGGGAGGACCAGGGATATGGCACGACCGACAGACTCAAACGAGCAGCTCCTCTGCAGCTTCTGCGGCAAGTCCCAGCGCCAGGTCAAGAAGCTGATCGCCGGACCCGGCGTGTACATCTGCGACGAGTGCATCGACCTCTGCAACGAGATCATCGACGAGGAGCTCTCGGCGCCGCCGGCGTTCGACATCGAGAACCTCCCCAAGCCCCGCGAGATCTACGAGGTCCTCGACGAGTACGTCGTCGGGCAGGACCCCTCCAAGCGCACGCTGTCGGTGGCCGTCTACAACCACTACAAGCGCGTCCAGATGATGACCACCGGGGACTCGGACATCGAGCTGCAGAAGTCCAACATCCTCCTGCTCGGGCCGACCGGCTGCGGCAAGACGCTGCTCGCGCAGACGCTCGCGCGGATCCTCAACGTGCCGTTCGCGATCGCCGACGCGACCGCGCTGACGGAGGCCGGCTACGTCGGCGAGGACGTCGAGAACATCCTGCTGAAGCTGATCCAGGCCGCCGACTACGACGTCAAGAAGGCGGAAACGGGGATCATCTACATCGACGAGGTCGACAAGATCGCCCGCAAGGCCGACAACCCGTCGATCACCCGCGACGTCTCCGGCGAGGGCGTCCAGCAGGCGCTGCTGAAGATCCTCGAGGGCACCCAGGCCTCCGTGCCGCCGCAGGGCGGGCGCAAGCACCCCCACCAGGAGTTCCTGACGATCGACACCACCAACGTGCTGTTCATCTGCGGCGGCGCCTTCGCGAACCTCGACAAGGTCATCGAGCGCCGGATCGGCCACAAAGGCGTCGGCTTCGCCGCCGCGATCGAGGTCAAAGCCGAGCGCGACACCGGCGAGGTGTTCGAGAAGTGCCTGCCCGAGGATCTCATCGAGTACGGGCTGATCCCGGAGTTCATCGGCCGCCTGCCCGTCATGAGCGCGGTGCACCAGCTCACGCGCGAGGACCTCGTGTCGATCCTCGTCGAACCCCGCAACGCGCTCGTCAAGCAGTTCCAGCGCTTCTTCGCCTTCGACGGGATCGAGCTGGTGTTCTCCGAGGACTCGCTCACAGCCATCGCCGAGCGCGGCCTCGAGCGCGAAACCGGCGCCCGCGGACTGCGCTCGATCGTCGAGGAGATCCTGCTGGAGGTGCAGTTCGAGCTGCCCTCCCGGCGCGACGTGAAGAAGTGCGTCGTCACCAAGGAGACCGTCGAGAAGGGCCTCACGCCGACGCTCGTCACCGAAGCCGCGCCCGAGGAAGCCGACGAGGCCGGGCTGCGCGAGGAGTCCGCGTAGCGACGGCTCGCCGCCCGGGGGCTACCATCGCGGTTGTGAGAAGGCGCCCGGTGGCTAGCAAGTCGAAGTCAGAGCGCTTGCGCGCACTGCCGTGGGTGGCGCTGTTGCAGGCCGCGATGGCGATCGGCAAGCGCTGGCGCTCGCTCTCGCAGAAGGACCGCGCCCGGCTCGGCCGACTCGTGCGCGACTCTCGCGGACGCGTCGGCAACCTCAGCGTGAAGGAGCGCCTCGAGCTGCGCAAGCTGGTGCGCAAGCTCGATCTCAAGGGCCTCGCCGGCGAGCTGACCTCGCTTGCCGGCCGCGCACGCGGCCGGGGCCGTCGCCGCCGCCGCGCCCGCGCGTGAGCGAACGCACGATCTGGACCGAGGCGCAGGCCGAGCGCCAGCTGCGCTCGCTGGAGCTGTTCGGCATGCGCTTCGGCCTGGAACGGATGCGCCGGATGATGACCGCGCTGGGATCGCCCGAGCGGGACTTCGACGCGATCCAGGTGCTCGGCACGAACGGCAAGTCCTCGACCACCCGCATGACCGCCGCCATCCTGGAAGGCCACGGCCTTCGGACGGCGGCATATCTGTCTCCGCACCTGATCTCCTACCGCGAAAGGGTGCTGATCGACGGGCGCGAGCTCGACGCCGACGCGTTCGCCGCGGCGATCGACCGCGCCACCTGGGCGGCGGCGCACGTCAACCGCACGCTCGCCGAGGACGACCACGTCACCCAGTTCGAACTGCTGACCGCAGCCGCGCTGTGGGAGATGGCGCGGGCGCAGGTGGACGTGGCGGTCGTCGAGGCCGGGCTCGGCGGGCGCTATGACGCGACCAGCGTGGTGGCGCCGCGCGTGAGCGTCCTCACGAACGTCGGGCTCGAGCACACGCGGTGGCTGGGGCCGACGATCGCCGACATCGCCGAGGAGAAGCTCGCGGCGGTCAGACCGCACGCGACGCTCGTGCTGGGCGACGGACTGGCCGCGCCGGCGCTGAGCGTGGCCGCGCGGGTGGCCGAGGAGCGCCAGGCGCGAGTCGTGCGCCCGCGCCCGGAGCCGGACGGACGGGGTCTGGGTGGGCCTGCGATCCTCGCGCGCGGCGCCTTCCAGCGGCGAAACTTCGCGCTCGCTCGCGCAGCCGCCGAAGCGTACCTACGGGAGGCGCAGATCCCGATCAGCGAGCCCGCCGTGGCGCGCGCGGCTGCCGGCACGCAGGTCCCCGGGCGCCTGCATCTGATCGCCGGCGACCCGCCGCTGGTGCTCGACGCCGCGCACAACCCCGACGCGACGATCGCGCTGGTGGAGTCGCTGCCGGAAATACTGGATGCCACACACCCAGGGGGGGCGGGCGCGCATCCAATACCTCCGATCGCGCTCGTGCTGGGGGTGCTCGAGGACAAGGACGCCGCGCGGATGCTCGCGACGCTGATGCCGGTGGTCGAGCGCGCGTGGTTCACGGCGCCGCCCAGCTCGCGCGCGCTCTCGCCGGCCGCGCTGCAGTCGCTCGCACGTCAGCTCGGCTTCGAGGCGACCGTCTGCGAGCCGAACCCGTCGCAGGCGCTGGAGCAGGCCCGGCAGTGGGCCCGCACCCAGAAGAGGGGAACGGCCGCGAACGCCGGGGCGGTGCTCGCGACGGGGTCCGTCTACCTCGTCGGCGAGCTGCTCGGCCAGCTGCGCGAGGGCGCGCTCCAGCCGGCCTACGAGGCGCCGCAGCGGAGCTCCGCGGGGTGAACGACCAAGGCCCCTCCGTGCTCGCCATGATCGGCGGGGTGGCGCTGATCGTGGCGCTCGTGATCCTCGTATTTTTCGCTGCTGGCTACGGTTTTGGCCGTCTATTTCTCTAAACTCAGCCGGCCGATGCCGCCTCTTGCATATTTCGGAATCGAAAGCAGCGGCCTCAATCTGGCCATCGATCTGCTGATTCTGTTCGTCGTCGTTCTGTACTTCGCGGTGATCTTCTGGACCTACGTGGACGCGCGCCGCAGGATCCAGGATCCGACGCTCGTCGGCTGCGCGGTGGTTGCGTCGCTGTTCCCGTTCGTCGGCGCGATCGTCTACATGATCGTGCGTCCACCCGAGTACATCGAGGACGTGCGCGAGCGCGAACTGGAGACACAGGCCGCCGAAGCGCGGGTGCGCGAGCTGCAGGGGACGCTGTGCCCGCACTGCGACTACCGTGTCGAGCGCGACTTCATCCGCTGTCCCAGCTGCCTGCGCAAACTCAAGGAGCGCTGCAGCAACTGCTCGCGTCCGCTCGACCGTGCGTGGACGATCTGCCCCTACTGCGAGGCCGACGTGCCCGGCATAGCGCCTTCGACCGCGTCGACCGGGTTGCGCTCGCGCCGGCGCCGTGGAGGCGGAGCGCTGGAGGAAGAGCTCAACCCGGTTGACGCGGTCGGCGGCGCCCGGGCCGCGGCGATGCTCGGCGATGCGGCATCGTCCCTGGATGGGGAGCCCACCGAGACCGCCCTCGCCGCCGCACCGTCCGCGGAGGGGGAGCCGACCGCCCTGGCCGCCGGGCCCGCCGCGCTGGCCGCCGCATCCTCCCCGGAGGGGGAGGCGGCGGTGACTCCGGCCGAGCGACGCTCGGCCGAACGCAGGGCGGCCGCCGGCGCCCGCGCCAGCCGTCCCGGCGGTCGCACGCGTCCGAGCGCCTGAGCAGCACACACCCACCGTCGCCGGCACCCTCGACACGAAAGCGAGCCCATGGAACGAACGCTGATCCTGATCAAGCCCGACGCGTTCGCGCGCGGCCTCAGCGGCGAGATCATCGCCCGCTTCGAGCGCAAGGGCCTGCGCATCGCCGCGCTGGCGCACATGACAGTCACGCGCGAGCTCGCCCAGCGCCACTACGCCGAGCACGCCGAGCGGCCGTTCTTCGGCGAGCTCGTCGACTTCATCACCTCCGGTCCGATCGTCGCGATGGTGCTGGAGGGCGCCGACGCCGTACGCGCGGCAAGGCAGGTGATCGGCGCCACCGACCCGCTGGAGGCGGCGCCCGGCTCGATCCGCGGCGACTTCGCGATCGAGATGGGCGCGAACATGGTGCACGGCTCGGACTCCCCCGACTCCGCCGCGCGCGAGACGGCGCTGTTCTTCGAGGATCTCTGAACGCCCCCCGGCACCGCCCGCGTGTAGGCCGCCCGAGCGCCCGCCACGGTCTCTCGACACCACTGCGCCCTGTCTGAGCGTCTGCCCCTCGTCCTCGCCTCCGGCTCGCCGCAGCGCAGAGCCCTGCTCGAACGCCTGGGCGTCGCATTCACGGTCAGGGTCTCGGACGTCGCCGAGATCGAGCAGGGCGAGGACCCCGCGCGAGTGGCGGTGGAGAACGCGCTGCGCAAGGCGCGCGCCGCGAGCCGGCCCGGCGCGCGCGAGGCGGTGCTCGGCTGCGACACGATCGTCGCCCTCGACGGCGTCATCTACGGCAAGCCACCCGACGCAGCCGCCGCCCGACGCACCCTCGGCGCGCTCGCGGGGCGCACGCACGAAGTGCTGAGCGGCCTGGCCGTCCTGCTCCCAGGTCCGCGCTCGGAGCTCCTCGAGCGCACCGCCGTCGCGTGCACCAAGGTCACGTTCCGCGCGCTCGATCAGGAGCTGCTCGAGTGGTATGTGGCCACGCAGGAGTGGCGTGGACGCTCGGGCGGCTACGCCATCCAGGGCGCCGGCGCGAAGCTCGCCGTGGCCGTGGACGGGGAGGAGGAGAACGTCGTCGGCCTGCCGCTGGCGGCGCTGCTCGAGCTGTACCCCGAGCTGCTCGCGCACTGAGCGCCCAAGCGGCTTTTCCCCTGCAAAGGCGCTGGCAGGAGTTGCCGGCCGCACGCCGACGTCCGCTAGACTGCGCCGCGGGTACGTGCCCGATGAGCGCGGGCCGCCGAGTGTGCCGTTGGCCGATCGTCGATCGGTGGTGGCGGCGTCCCGGATGTGAGCGTGCCCACCCTCTCTCAATGAGCATCTTCGGTTATCTGACAGGATTCGGCGGTCGCGACATGGCGGTCGACCTGGGAACGGCGAACACGCTTGTCTACGTCCGCGGGCGGGGGATCGTGCTGTCGGAGCCGAGCGTCGTGGCGATCGACTCGCGCTCGGGCGAAGTCCACGCGGTGGGCATCGAGGCCAAGCGCATGCTCGGGCGCACGCCGGGGACGATCCAGGCGATCCGGCCGCTGAAGGACGGCGTGATCGCGGACTTCGACGTGACCGAGCAGATGCTCCGCCACTTCATCCAGAAGGTCCACCAGAACCGCTGGGCGCACCCGCGCGTCGTGGTGTGCGTGCCCTCGGGGGTGACGGGCGTGGAGAAGCGCGCCGTCGAGGAGGCGTGCCTGTCGGCCGGGGCGCGCACCGCCTATCTGATCGAGGAGCCGATGGCGGCCGCGATCGGGGCGGGCCTGCCCGTCGGCGAGCCCACCGGCTCGATGGTCGTGGACATCGGCGGCGGCACCTCCGAGGTGGCGGTCATCTCGCTCGGGGGGATCGTCGTCTCGCAGTCGATCCGCGTGGGCGGCGACGAGATGGACGAGGCGATCATCAACTACGCGAAGAAGGAGTACAAGCTGCTGATCGGTCAGCAGACGGCCGAGGAGCTGAAGCTCGAGATCGGCTCGGCCTGCCCGATGGCCGAGGAGCTGCAGGCGGAGATCCGCGGGCGCGACATGGTCGCGGGACTGCCGAAGACGGTCGTGCTGACCAGCGAGGAGATCCGCCAGGCGCTCGCCGAACCGCTCAACCAGATCATCGACGCCGTCAAGGAGACGCTCGACCGCACGCCGCCGGAGCTGGCCTCCGACATCATGGACCGGGGGATCATGCTCGCGGGCGGCGGCTCGCTGCTGCAGGGCCTCGACGAGCGCCTGCGCGAGGAGACGCAGATGCCCGCGCACCTGGCCGAGTCGCCGCTGACGTGCGTGGCGGTCGGCTCCGGACGCTCGCTGGAGGAGTTCGAGGCGATACACCGCTCCAACCGCACGTCGCAACAATCGCCGCCGCCGGTGAGCAGGTGTGACGCCCCGCCTGCCGCGTGGGTACTCTGTCGGACGAACGCTCCGGAAGGTAATCATCGGTGTCTGACAAGACGGTACGGCGTCGCCGAGCGGTGCTCGCGCTGCTGGTCGTGCTCTCCCTGCTGCTGCTGACCGCGTACTTCCGCGAGGCGCCGAACGGCCGCCTGCACGGCATCCAGCGCGACTTCCTGACGGTCGTCTCGCCGATCCAGGACGGCGCCAACAAGGCGCTGAAGCCCGTGCGCGACCTGTTCAGCTGGTTCGGCGACACGCTGCACGCCAAAAGCCAGCTCGGCCACGCGCTCGAGCAGACCGAGAGACTGCGCCGCGAGCTCGTCGCCGACGCAGGAAG
This sequence comes from uncultured Solirubrobacteraceae bacterium, assembly GCA_963782325.1. Classification (GTDB taxonomy): domain Bacteria; phylum Actinomycetota; class Thermoleophilia; order Solirubrobacterales; family Solirubrobacteraceae; genus Palsa-744. The sequence goes on along the minus strand of CAWAJG010000008.1, from coordinate 864,066 downwards.
AAAAACGCTCCTACCGCGAGCTGCTCGCGCTCACCCACCTCGACCGGCTGGGCGTCAGCGACTACCACCCGGTGACCGCCGAAGTGATCGACAAAAACCCGAACGTGTGGTACTCGACGGTGATCATCGACAAGGGCGAATCGTCGGGGGTACGGCGCAACGACCCGGTGATCAACGCGGAAGGTCTCGTCGGCAAGGTCGCACAGGTGGCGCCCGACGGGGCCGTCGTCGAACTGCTCACCAACAGCTCGATGGGAGTCGCCGCGCGGATCGGCACGAACACCGCCACGGGGCTCGTGCAGCCGAAGGTCGGCGAACCCAACGACCTGCTGCTCCAGTACCTGCCCACCAACGTCCAACCGAACCCCGGCGAATGGGTCGTCACCTCGGGCACCGTCACGCCCGCGTACCCCTCGCTGTTCCCGCCGGGCCTGCTGATCGGCCAGGTCACCTCGGTCAACGAAGAAAGCGCCTACAAGTCCGTCAACGTGCACCCCGTCGCCAACCTGCACGACCTCGACATCGTCCAGGTGCTGACCGCCGCCGAAGGCACGCGCGCGTCGAACCTCACCCAACTGGTCGCCAGCCTGCCGGCCGGACAGGGCGCGGCAACCAGCGGCGGCGAACAGCTCGCCTCCACGCAGGTGGGCGAATGAGCGGAGCCTCTCCCGGCCCCCTGGCGCTGCGCCTGGGCGCGTTCGCGCTCGTCGTCGTGTTCTTCCAGATCGGCGTCGTCTCGGAGGTGCCGGTGTTCGGCGTCAACGCCGAACTGTGCGCCGCTGCTGGTCGCGTTCGTCGGGCTGCTGTGTGGCTCGACCGTCGGCGCCGCCTGCGGCTTCGCGGTCGGCCTGTTCATCGACCTCGCGCTGCTGCAGACGCTCGGCCTGACCTCGCTGGTCTTCACGCTGATCGGCTACTGGTGCGGGCGCCTGCGCGAGCTGCGCGACCCGCAGGGGCCGTTCACGCCGCTGCTCGTCGGGGTGAGCGCCTCGGCGGTGGCGCTCGTCGGCTACTCGCTGATGGAGTTCATGCTCGGCGTCGACGCTCCCGTCAGCTTCGAGCTGCTGCGCGAGATCGTCCTCGGCGTCGTCGTCAACACGATCGTCGCGCTGCCGATGTAGGCGCTCACGCGACGCGCGCTCGAAGGCGCCCTGCCCGAGGACCCCCGCCGGCGCCGGCGCCGGCGCGCGTACACGACCGGCGGCCTCAGCCCGCTGTCGAAAGCCTCGGCGCGATGACGATGAACGAGCGGCCCGCGTGAGCGCGATCGAGCCCGTCACGCCGCGAGACCCGCGGGTGCCCGTCTCGCCGCAGCTGGCGCTGCGCGTGACGATCATCGGCGGCCTGGCGATGGTGATGTTCGGCGTGATCTTCTTCCGGCTGTGGTTCCTGCAGGTGCTCTCCAGCGAACAGTACGTCCAGCAGGCGAACGCCAACGGCGCGCGCGAACTGCCGATCGCGGCCCCGCGCGGGCAGATCCTCGACCGCGAGGGCCAGCCGCTGGTCGGCAGCACCGTCACCAACGCGGTGCAGATCGTGCCCGACGAACTGCCCGCCGGCATCTCCTCGCAGGTGGCCGAATACCAGGAACGCCTGTACGCGGCCGAAGCGGCGCGCCAGACGGCCGCCGCGCGGCTGGCGAGCTACGAGGCCTCGCTGCTCGACCCCCGCCACCCCACGCGGGCGCAGCGCCTCGAGCTGGGCAGCCTGCGCGCCGCCGCCCGTCCCCCGCGCGTGGCGGTGCCGGCGCTGCCGCGCTCGGACGTAGCGCTCGCCGAGCTCTTCCGGCACCTGGGCCACGTCATCGGCGTGAGCCCGCGCACGATCGACGAACGGGTCGTCGAGGGCATGACCGCGGCGCCGTACGCGCACGTCACGATCAAGACAGCCGCCGGGCCGGGTCCGCTGACGGTGCTCGGCGAGCGCGCCAGCGAATTCCCCGGCGTCGTGCAGGAACCGGTCTCGATCCGCGAATACCCCTACGGCGAAATGGCCGCCCAGATCCTCGGCTACGTCGGCCAGGTCAGCACGACCGAGCTCGAATCATGCGGCCTTCCGAGGCGTGAAAGCAGGGCACGATCGTCGGCCAGGCGGGCCTCGAGTACCACTACGACCACTACCTGCGCGGCCAGCCGGGCGAGCAGCGGGTGGCGGTCAACGCCGAAGGCCAGCCCGTGCCAGCCAGCAAGCTCGCGCCGATCCCCCCGCGCCGCGGTTACACGCTGCAGACCACGCTCGACCTGCGGCCTCCAGCGGGCCAGCGAAAAGGCGCTGCTGGAGGGCATGGAACACGCCCGCGCCGGCGGCAAACCGGCGGTCGCCGGGGCGTTCGTCGCGCTCGACCCGCTCAACGGCGAAGTCCTCGCGATGGGCTCCTCGCCGAGCTTCAACCCCGACAGGTTCGCCAAACCGCTCACCTACCGCGAATACGCCGAACTCAGCAGCGGCGTCGACGGCGTCGCCCGGCCGGCTGACCGACCTGGCCGCCGAAGGCGAGTACCCCACCGGCTCGACGTTCAAGCCGATCACCGCGATGGCCGCGCTGGAAGCGGGCGTGATCACGCCGAGCGAAGGGCTCGGCGCCGGGCAGTGCATCTTCGTCTCCACCGAGCAATTCTGCAACGCCGGGCACGACGACTACGGGGCGGTCGGCCTCGTGGAAGCGCTGAAGGTCTCCTCCGACACCTACTTCTTCGAAGTCGGCAGGCGCGCCAACGCACTACGGCGACGTCATCCAGAACAAGGCCCACGAGCTGGGGGTCGGCGAGCCGACCGGCATCGACCTGCCGAGCGAGTTCCCCGGCGTGGTGCCCGACCGCAAGTGGCTGGCCGAACAGAACGAGCTCGAATCGCAGTGCGAGCGCGCGCACCACGGCCAGCCGCTGCTACATCGTCGCCGAACCGGGGGCGCCGTGGACCGTCGGCTACAACATGGACCTGGCGGTCGGGCAGGGCGAGCTGCTGACCGACCCGCTGCAGATGGCGGTCGCCTACTCGACGCTCGCCAACGCCTACCGCAACGGCGGCAACGGCACCGTCGTGACCCCCCACCTGGGCAAGCAGATCGACGAAGCCAGCGGCAGCCTGCTGCAGACGCTGCACTTCCCCAGCCGCCACGTGCACCTCGACTACGAAGACCTCAGCCTCGTGATGGAAGGCATCCACGAGGCCGCCAGCGAGCCGGGCGGCACCTCCGCGGACGTGTGGACCGGCTGGAACCAGGAAAAGCACCCCGTGTACGGGAAGACCGGCACCGCCGAACGCGCGGGGCACGTGGAACAGTCCTGGTACATGTGCTACATCGCCGACCCCAAGCGCCCGATCGTGATCGCCGTGACGGTCGAAGAAGGCGGCTTCGGCGCTGAAACCGCCGCCCCGATCGCGCGCCTGATCGCCTCGCAGTGGTTCGGGGTAGCGCCAAGCTTCGTCGCCGGGACCTCGAAGACGTTCTGATGCCGCTCAGCCCGATCAAGCCCACCGAAGAGGCGCCGCCGACGCCGCCGCGCACGCTGCGGCTGCCGCTGGACCCGCTGCTGACGCTCGCGGTGATCGGACTGGGCGTGTGCTCGATCGTCACGCTGAAGGCGGCCACGCGCAACCTCGAACCGGCGGCCCGCACTACTACGTCGAGCGCCAGGCGGTCTACCTGGCGATCGGCTTCGTCGCGATGCTCGCGCTCTCGCGCCTGGACTACGCGCGCCTGCGCCGCCACAGCAACGCGATCTACGTGGCGCTGATGCTCAGCATCCTCGCGGTGCTCGGCCTCGGGCACTCGGCCAACGGCGCCCAGCGCGCGATCAACTTCCCGCTGTTCTCCTTCCAGGCCTCCGAGCTCGGCAAGATCCTGCTGATCCTCGCGCTGTCCGCGTTCATCGTCGATCGCTCGCGGCGGCTGCGCGAGCGCGACACGACCGTGCGCGTGCTGATCGCCGCGCTCGTGCCGACGATGCTCGTGATCGCCCAGCCCGACCTCGGCTCGGGCCTCGTGTACATGACGATCGCCTGCATGCTGCTGTTCATCGCCGGCACCTCCTGGCGCCACCTGGCGGCGCTCGCGGCGCTCGTGTGCGTCTCGATCGCGTTCGTGCTCGTGGCCGCCCCCGCCGTCGGCGTGCACGTGCTGCAGCCCTACCAGGTGGAACGGCTGACGTCGTTCCTGCACCCGACGAGCACGCAGAAGGAAGCCGAAGCCAAGGAAAAAGAAGCCAAGACAGGCGAGCCGGATCCCTCCTACCAGCAGCAGCAGTCGAAGATCGCGATCGGCTCCGGAGGCAAGACCGGCCGCGGCGCCAACGCCAGCCAGGTGCCCTACGGCTTCGTGCCCGACAGCGACACCGACTTCATCTTCGCGGCGGTCGGGGAACGGTACGGCTTCGTCGGCGCGGGGCTGGTGCTGGCGCTGTACGCGCTGCTGATCTCGCGCACGCTGCGCGTGCTGGTGATGGCGAAGGATCTGTTCGGCTCGCTGATCGCCGCCGGCGTAGCGGCTATGCTCATGTTTCAGGTCTTCGTCAACGTAGGGATGACAATTGGGATCATGCCCGTCACCGGAGTCACGCTTCCGCTCATGAGCTACGGCGGCTCGTCGGTGATCGCCACCCTGCTCGGCGTAGGCCTGCTCCAATCGATCTATGTCCAGGCGCGCGCCTCAGCCGCAATGAAGGGCCGCGTACTGCGCTACTAGACCTGAATGTTCGCCGAGCCATCTACACACCGCCCTCAGCGCCGCCGGACCGCCGGCACTCACGCGCGGGGGGCGTCCCGCCGGGGGTACCCGGGACGCGTGGGCGTGCAGACGCGGCGCCGAGCGTCTCCCCCTCCGGGAACGATGCGGCGCCCGCTTACCCGCTCGGCTCCTTTCCACATCGAAAGACTGGACCACATTGAAAAAGCAAGTGCTTGTCAGCGTCGACCGCGCGGAGACGCGCGTGGCGCTCCTGGAGGCGAGCGGAACACCCGCCGCCTCACGTTCCTCCGCGGCCGCGCGGAAATCCGCGGCCAAACGCTCGGCGGCAAGGGTCCCGGAGCCGGCTACCGCGTCGCTGAGCTCTACATAGAGCGCCGCGGCGGGCGCTCGATCGTCGGCAACATCTACAAGGGCAAGGTCGACAACGTCCTGCCCGGCCTGGAGGCCGCGTTCGTCGACATCGGCCTCGAGAAGAACGGCTTCCTGCACGTCGACGAGATCGTGCTGCCGGGCGTCGAGACGGCCAAGCGTGGACGCGGCTCGGGCGGCGGGCGCAAGATCGCCGACCTGCTCAAGCCCGGCCAGGAGATCGTCGTGCAGGTCGTCAAGGACCCGCTGAAGACGAAGGGCGCGCGCCTGTCGATGGAGCTGACGATCGCCGGGCGCTACATGGTGTACGCGCCCACCGGCGAGGGCGATCGGCGTCTCCCGCCGTCTCGAGGACAGGGAGCGCGAACGCCTGCGCCGCCAGACCGCCGGGCTCGAGCTCGGCGGCGGCGGCGTGATCGTGCGCACGGCCGCCCACGGCGCCAAGCGCGAGGACTTCGAACGCGAGCTCAAGTACCTGCACAAGCTGCACGAGGTGCTCGAGAAACGCGTGCAGGAGACCACCGCGCCGGACCTGGTCTTCCAGGAGGCAGACCTCTCGGTGCGGGTCGTGCGCGACATCTTCTCCGCGCACTTCGAGCGGGCGATCGTCGACGACGAGCAGCAGTACCACCGGCTGGTGTCGTTCTTCACGCGCACCGCCCCGGAGCTGGTCGAGCGCGTCGAGCTGTGGCAGGAGCGCGAGCCGCTGTTCGAGGCATACGCGCGTCGACAAGGCGATCGAAGGGGTGCTCGCGCGGCGCGTCGATCTGCCCAGCGGCGGCTATCTGATCATCGACTACGCCGAGGCGCTGACGGTGATCGACGTCAACTCGGGCAGCTTCATCGGCCGCGGCAAGGGCGCGGCGCTCGAGGACACGATCACCAAGACCAACCTCGAGGCCGCCGAGGAGGTCGTCAACCAGCTGCGCCTGCGCGACATCGGCGGGATCATCGTCATCGACTTCATCGACATGGCGCGCGCGCGCAACCGCGACGCGGTGCTGAAGACGCTGCGCAGGACTCTCGACGAGGACCGCACGAAGACGTTCACCGCCGAGATCTCCAAGCTCGGCCTCGTCGAGATGACCCGCCAGAACGTCACCGAGGGGGTGCGCGAGATCATGACCCGCTCGTGCCCCACGTGCGAGGGCGAGGGCGTGATCCGCTCCGAGGAGACGATCGCGATCGAGTTCGAGCGCAGGCTGCGCGACGTCGCCGTCGAACACCCCGAGGCGGAGGCGTTCCTCGTGCAGGCCAATCCGCGGGTGAGCACCCAGTTCACCGGGCACGGCTCGCGCGTGCTGCACGCCCTGGAGGCGCAGACGGGCAAGTCGTTCCTGTTCGAGGGCTCGGAAGGGCTCGACCTCGACCACTTCGCGATCACCTTCATCGGCACGAGGGCCGAGGTCGAGGAGCGGGCGCTGCCGTTTCGCCAGGGCGACGAGGTGCTGGTGGAGATCGTCGAGCCGCACATGTACGACGTCGACGACGCCGTCGCGAAAATCGACGGCTACATCATCTCCATCGCCGGCGCGGCGCCGTATGTCGGCGAGAAGCGGATGGTGCGCATCGACCAGGTCGGTCGCACCGCCGCGAGCGCGCTGCTGCTGGACGAGTCCGGCGAGGTGATCGCGCCGCCTGTCCGCGAGGAGCCGGTTGTCCGAGCGCGTGATACCCGCCCCAGTGGACGCGGCCGGCGCCGGACGCCCGCGTCGAGCCCCGACGCGCGAGGCGCGGACACGCCGGCCGAAGGCCGCGGCAGGCGCCGCCGCGCTCCCGTCGAAAGCGAGGACGCCGAGGCCCGGCGCGAAGCAGGCCTGAGCGAGTCGCCGGCGCGCATCGACGCCGAGCCCGAGCAGGAGTCGGCGGAGGCGACGGTCGGCGGCTCGCCGGCGTCGGAAGCGCGGATGGGTCCGCCGGCGAGTTGAACGGCACCGGCGCTCCCGCGGGCGAGGACGGCGAGGATCGCCTACAATCCAAGCCTCGGCGTCGTGGCCGCAGGGGCGGACGGCGCCGTTCGGCTGCAAAGGCCAAGGCCACCCCAGAGTAGGCGCACGCGGCAAGCGCGCTCCCACACCACCGACACCCCCACACGGCACCCATGTACGCGATCGTGAAGACCGGCGGCAAGCAGTACCGCGTAGAGCGCGGGCAGAAGCTGATGGTCGAGCGCCTGTCCGCGTCCGAAGGCGCCGACGTGAGCCTCGAACCGATGCTCTACCGCTCCGAGGAGGTTGTCTTCGACGCCGCCGGCTTGGCCAACGTGCAGGTCACCGCCAAGGTGATCGCACACGTGCGCGGCGAGAAGCTGCGCGTGTTCAAGTTCAAGCCCAAGCGCGGCTACAAGCGGCGCAACGGCCACCGCCAGCAGCTCACCCAGATCGAGGTCACCGACATCGTCGCCGGCAAGGCGCCCACGGCGAAAGCCGCGCCGAAGCCGACAGCTGAGGCCAAACCCGCCGCTGAGGCGAAGCCGGCCGCCGAGGCCAAGCCGGCGGCGAGCGAGCCGAAAGCCAAAGCCGCGAAAGCGGCAGGCGCCGAGGCGCCGAAAGCCAAAGCGAAAGCTGCTCCGAAAGCGAAACCCGCTAAAGCGCCCGCCACCGGCGCGCCGAAAGCGAAACCGGCGAAACCCAAGCAGGAGGACACCGAGGATGGCTCATAAGAAGGGGCTCGGGTCGAGCCGCAACGGCCGCGACTCCAACGCCCAGCGCCTCGGTGTGAAGACGTTCGCCGGGCAGAGCGTCAGCGGCGGGGAGATCATCGTGCGCCAGCGCGGCACGAAATTCAAGCCAGGCGCCGGCGTGGGCATCGGCAAAGACGACACGCTGTACGCGCGCGCGGCCGGCACAGTGCAGTTCACCGCCGGGTGGCGCGGGCGTGTCGTCAGCGTGGTGCCCGACTAACCCCAACACCGTTGACTTAAGAGCGGAACCACCGCCGGCAGGCTGCTGCTTGCGTGGAAAAGGAGCGCGGCGTCCGGGCGTCGGCTTGGCTGCTGTTTGTCGTCGAGGAGCAGGAGCGCGAAAGTCGTGATCGTGCGCGACTGCTTTCGCGTGATGGTCCTAAAGGATCTGTGACGTCATGGGGGCGATCGAGGTATAGGTGGACAATGAGGTATCCGAGCGCGCTCCCTGGCGCTGTGCTCTGTGCCGCTGTGCTCGCGGCCTGCGGGCGCCTGGGCACCTTCCCGCGGGAGGGCCCCGACGGTTGTGTGAGGTCCCCTACGACATTCTCGCCCGGCATCGCGCCGGAGAGCGGCGCCACGCTCAGAGTCAAGGTGGGCGCGTTCGTCTACGTGGAGTTGGTCGTGGCCGAGAAGTACCTCTCCTGGTCCACGGGCACGAAGCCTCCCCCGCGCGTCTTCCCATGGGCTGCCGCTCGCTCGTCGGACCCCAGCGTGCTGCGGCGCGTAGCGCTCTGCCCGAGCAGCGGGGTCTCCACGCTGCCCATCGTGGTGTACGCGTTCCGCGCGCTGACCCCGGGCACGGGCACGCTCACAGCTCCCATCGCGCAAGCCTGGCTGCGCGCCAAGCCGGCACGACGTCGCGGCTTGCACCCCTATCGCGCGATCGTGATCGTGGCGAGCTGAGCGTTGGCTGGCACGGCGGCAAAATAAAACGTGTCCGCAGGTCAGCGCGCGCTCGGCTACCTGGTGGCCGTGGCTATCAGCGACCATCTTGACGAGGGCTTCTCGGAGGAGTCGACTCGGATATCAACGCTGGGTTCGGGTCTGGGACCTGCGCCGCGCTGTAGGGTTTCGGTCGGGATGAGCGACACCACGACAGAGGAGCTTCGCGCGATCCAGGAGCCGTTGAAGCAGCGCTACCGCGACGAGCCTGCTGCTGCCCTCGTTACGCTCACGGCCGACGGATCGTTGGATGACGGGGTGGTGTGCACGGTGAACACGGGACGAGCACTGGTGCAGGCCGGTCTTCATCCGGCGACCGGCGGCAACGGGTTGTTGGCCTGCTCGGGGGACATGCTGCTACAGGCGTTGGTCGCCTGTGCCGGGGTCACGATGCGGGCGGTCGCGACGTCTCTCGGTCTGGTCATCAGCGGCTCCGTCCACGCCGAGGGGGACCTCGACTTTCGCGGAACCCTGTCGGTTGATAAGGAGGCTCCCGTCGGCTTCACGGCGATCAGGTTGAGCTTCGCGCTGGAGACCGAGGCGGACGATGACCAGCTGGCCACCCTGCTGCGTTTGACCGAGCGCTACTGTGTCGTCTTCCAGACGCTCGCAGGTTCGCCCGCGCTGTCGGTGACCCGCTCGCCGGCTGGTTGAGAGCAGCATGGGTCGTCCGCGGCACTTGGCGCGCTAGTGCTTTCCGGACCGAGCGAGCGCCCGAGCAAAGGCCGCGCTCACGCTTCCTCGGGACGAATCTTGCCGTGACGCGTTCAGAGCCCGAGTTTGCGGACGCCTGCCTCGTCGAAGCCGAGGTGGTGGCCGACCTCGTGACGCACCGTCTGGATGACGTGTGTCCGGAGGCGCTTGGGATCGTCTCCGAAGTCACGCACAAGTGTGTCGCGAAAAATCAGGATCTCGTCTGGCAAGCCGCCACCGCCGAAGAAGGGACTACCACGCAGCTTGGAGCCGACGTACATGCCGTACGCGTGGTTCTCCGCACCGCGGTCGGAAACGACGATCGCTACGTGCTCCAGCGCTCGTTGGAACTCGGTCGGGAGCTCGTCGAGCGCTGAGCTGACGAGCTCCTCGAATTCCTGCTCGCTGTAGTGCCGGGGTTTGCTCATCGATTCGTGATCGCGGCGAGCGTAGCCACCCTAACCCTGCTAGGCGGTCGGCCGCACGAGGATCTCGTTGACGTCGACGTGCGGCGGCTGCGAGATCGCGTAGATCACCGCTCGGGCGATGTCCTCGTCCTGCAGCGCCTCGGCGGGGGGCTGGTCGAAGAACGGGGTGTCGGTCATGCCGGGCTCGATCAGCGTGACGCGGATGCCGGTGCCCTGCAGGTCCTGGCGGGCGGCCTCGCCCATCGCCGTGACCGCGTGCTTGGTGCACGAGTACAGCGAGCCCGGCAGCACCCGCCGTCCGGCGACGCTGGAGGTCAGCAGCAGGTGGCCGCGCGAGTCCTCGAGGGCGGGGATGCACGCGCGAATCGTGAGGGCGGCGCCGTAGATGTTGGTGAGCACCATCTCCCGCCAGTGCTCGGGGGTGTCGTTGAGAAACCCGCGAGGCCCGCCGAAGCCCGCGTTGGCGAAGGCCGCGTCGAGGCGGCCGAACGCATCGAGGGCGGCCGCGACCATGTTCTGCTGCTGCTCCCAGTCGGTCACGTCGCAGCGCACCGCCAGCGCGTGCTCGGGCCCGCCGAGCTCCTGCGCGAGCTCCTGGAGACGCTCGCCCGAACGGGCCGCCAGCACCACGCGCCAGCCCACCGCACGAGCGTGGCGCGCGCTCGCCGCGCCGATGCCCGAGGAGGCTCCCGTTATCAGGAAGACGCGATCTGGTGTCACGATGACTGCACATGTTGCACGATCACGCGCGGATCCACGTCCAGGCGGGCGGCGGCGGCGACGGATGCACGAGCTTCCGCCGCGAAGCGCACGTGCCGCGCGGCGGTCCCGACGGCGGCGACGGCGGGCGTGGGGGAGACGTGGTGGTGGCGTGCGAGGACTCGCTGCGCGACCTCCAGAGCTTCAAGCGCAAGACCCATCACCGCGCGGGTCGCGGCGGCCACGGCGAGGGCGCGCTGCGCCACGGCGCCGACGGCCACGCGCTCACGCTGCGGGTGCCTCCGGGAACGGAGATAGTCGGGCCCGACGGCGAAGGCGGGGACCTGGAAGGGCGCCGCTGGGAGCTTCTCGCCGCCGGGCAGCGGGCGACGATCGCGAGGGGCGGCAGCGGCGGCAGGGGCAACAAGCGCTTCGCCACCGCCACGCGCCAGGCGCCGCGTTTCGCCGAGCGCGGACTGCCAGGCGAGGAGGGCTGGCTCGAGCTGAGGCTGAAGCTGCTCGCGGACATCGGTCTCGTGGGCCTGCCGAACGCCGGCAAGTCCTCGCTGCTGGCCCGCCTGACCCGCGCCGCGCCGAAGGTCGCCGACTATCCCTTCACCACACTGTCACCGGTCCTCGGCGTGCTCGAAAGCGACGAGCGCCAGCTCGTCGTCGCAGACATCCCCGGCCTGATCGAGGGCGCCAGCGAGGGCGCCGGGCTCGGCCACGACTTCCTCGCCCACATCGAGCGAACGCGCCTGCTCGTGCACGTGCTCGACCTCGCCCCCGAGCTCACCACGGGGGACGGCGCCGATACCGTGGCCAACCACGCGACGATCGAGCGCGAGCTCGCCGCCCACGATCCGCGCCTGGCGCTGCTGCCGCGCGTGCTCGCCCTCTCGAAGGCAGACCTCGTGCCCGAGCAACAGGCCGACGAGGCGGTCGCGCAGTGGCGGCGACGGCTCGGCTCGGGGGTGCCCGTGCTGGCGACCTCCAGCGCCACCGGCCACGGGATCGACCGGCTGCGCAGCGAGCTGCTGGCGCACTTCGCGCGGATCGAGGCCGAGCAGCCGCCGGGTGAGGGCGGGGGGGAGACAAGCTCCGGCGAGCGCCCCCGCCCGGATGCCGGCGCGGCGGCCGGGGCCCGCACACACGGCGAGGAGGATTTGGTCGAGCACATGGTCTTCCGGCCCGCCGCCGGCGCGGGCTTTCACGTCGAGCAGCTGGCGCCGGGCTCGTTCGCGGTTCGCGGCAGGGGCATCGAGCGGCTGCTCGCGCGCTTCGACGTCGACAACGAGGACGCGATGGCCTACTTCGAGGGCAGGCTGCGGCGGATCGGCGTGCTCGCCGCGCTGGAAGCGAAGGGGTTCCAGCCCGGGGACGAGATCGAGATCGCCGGCGTCACCTTCGAGCTGAACCCCGGCGAGGCCGCGTAGGGCCCACCTGGCCCGCTCGCGAGGGTCCGGTCCGCGGACGCCGACCGTCTACGCTCCCTGACGCCATGAAGCGCGTGGTCGTCAAGCTCGGCTCGAGCGTCGTCGCCGACGACGACGGCGAGCTGCGCGAGGACGCGCTCGCGCACGTCTGCGACACGGTCGCCGAGCTGCACCGGTCGGGCGGGGAGGTGATCCTGGTGACCAGCGGCGCGATCGCGCGCGGCATGCGAGTGATGGCGCTGCCCCAGCGCCCGAGCTCGATCGGCGCGCTGCAGGCGGCCTCTGCGGTAGGCCAGGGCAAGCTCTACCGCGTCTACGACGAGCTCCTGCGCGAGCGCGGCGTCACCAGCGCGCAGGTGCTGCTGACGTTCTTCGACATGAGCGCCCGCACCCACTACCTGAACGCGCGCCAGACGCTCGCGACGCTGCTGGAGTGGCGGGTGCTGCCGGTGATCAACGAGAACGACACCACCGCCACCGACGAGATCTCATTCGGCGACAACGACTTCCTCGCCGCCCAGGTGGCCGTGCTGGTGGCCGCCGAGGAGCTGATCCTGCTGACGGACATCGACGGCCTGTTCACCGCCGACCCGCGCCTGCATCCCGACGCGCACGTCGTCTCCGAGGTGAGCGACTTCGCCGCCCTGGATGACCTGGAGATCGGCCACACGACCTCGCCGCTCGGCTCCGGCGGCATGCGCTCGAAGGTCGTCGCCGCGGAGATGGCGACCGCCGCGGGGATCGCCACGGTGATCTGCAACGGCCTGCAGGCGCAGGCGCTGCCCGCGGTGCTGGCGGGCGAGCGCGAGGGCACGCGCTTCCCCGCGGGCGAGGCGCGCTACTCGAGCTTCAAGCTGTGGCTGAAGTACGCCAAGCCGGTACGCGGCCGGGTGGTGGTCGACCAGGGGGCGGCTCGCGCCCTGCGCGACGGCGCCGCCAGCCTGCTGCCCGTCGGCGTCACCGAGGTCAAGGGCGACTTCGACGCGGGCGACGCCGTCGAGATCGTCGAACGCGCCCAGCCCGACGCCGACGCGCCGCGGCCTGTGGCGAAGGGCATCTGCAGCTACTCCGCCGACGAGCTCCGCAGCGTCGCCGGCCTGAAGTCCGCCGCGGTCCGCGAGCTGCTCCCGCGTGCCAGCGACGAGGCCGTTCACCGCGACTACCTCGTGCTGGACTGACGGCGATCCCACCGATGGCTCGTAGCCTCGCGGACGGGCCGGATCACCTGCGATCATGAGTTTCATGGCAACGGAGCAGAAGCTCGTGCATGTGACGCTCAGCGGCGACATCGCCGGTGAGTACATCGTCAAGGACGAGCGCCCCGACGGCGAGCTGACGCTAGTGCCGAACACCTCCGCGCAGGCGATTCTGGACCGGCTTGGCCACACCCAGGCGACGCTCGCCGAGCTCGAGGACGAATACGGACCCGTCCGGCCGCCCGACGGCGAGGGGTAGACGATGCCCGCCAAGCGGGGCCACACACCTGTCGGCTTCGACGAGGTGGTGTGGAGCGAGGACCTGCGCAACAGCACCGATGCCGGCCGAACCGCAGCCACCAACAAGCGGGCCACGCTCGAACGAGACGGCCAGCCCATCGACGAGCTACTCGCGTGCGATGAGGAGGCCCAGGACGGGACCAGCTTGCCCGGTTGCGTCAAGACCTACGTCCCCTGGCCCGAGGGGAAGTGGGGCATCGTCTACCTGATCGCCCGCGATCCGAAGACCACGCGACTGTCCCTTGACGTCCTGTCCTTCGGCGTGCGCCACCACCCCAGCAAGTCCCACGCGCCGACCGTCTACGGGCTCGCCCATCGACGGATGCACGGCGAGCCGCCACGTCGCTGACGCCTCGCACGCGCCAATTGGGCGACCCCGACGGGAGCGGCGGGGGTCGGTCCCGGACTTTGCCCCCGTCCAGTGAGGATATTGAGGTCTGGCTGAGCCGCCTAGCAGTCGATGTGGCTGCATCCGATGACCGGCCCTGAGCAGCACGGTAGTAGACATTAGCTGTCGCCTTTTGTCAGAGGAGTCGCCCGGGTTCGACTTGAAGCTTTGTAAGTCATGCGGGCGAGTTGGCGTGTTGTGATCCTGCTCGTGATACTGGCGGGAGGCGTAGCGGCGGCGGTCAGCAGCGGAGCCGGATCTACACCGAGCGCCACGAGCAAACTGCAGCAGCTGCTCAGGATGGCTGAGCGAGCTACCGTTGAAGTCGAGGCGGGCACCCAGAAGGGGCCAGACGGCATATTCGCCAGCCACGATCGCCACAGCGTGTTCGGTTCGGGGTTCTTCATATCCCCGACGGAAGTCGTGACAGCGGGGCACGTCGTATATTCGCACTCCCTGGCCGAACGCGCCCATCGCTCGCCGCTATATGTGCTGATGCCTGCAGGTGAGCGCTACGAGGCGAAGCTCATCGGGGTGGACGTGCATGACGACATCGCGCTGTTGTCGGTGGCGGGACACCCGCCGGTGACGTCGCTCAAGCTCGCGCGCAAGCTGCCCAGACCCGGTGAACCTGTCATCGCGCTGGGTGCTCTGGCCGGCGAATGGCCCACCGTGACCGCCGGGATAGTGGGCCGTGCCGAGACCGCTACAGGCGACTTCGGCCATACCGGGAACGTTCTCGGGGTCACGCTGGACATCGAGGCGACGGAAGGCAGCTCGGGTAGCCCGGTGTTCAACGCGCACGGTGAAGTCATCGGCGCGATCCTCGAATACGACGGGCGCACTGGGGAGCCGACACAGATCGCCCGGCCGGCAGACGTAATACGTGCCGACATAGCGCAGCTCCGCCGTGGCGTAACGCTCTCGAACCCGCTGGATCACGCAACGCTGCTGACGGTCAACCCGGAAACGATGCGGGCACTCCACCTCGCATCGCCGCACGGACTACTCGTCGAACAAATCGAAACCGAATCCGCCCTGTACTCCGCAGGAGTACGCGCCGGCGACGAGCTACTGATGCTGGAAGGCCAGCCCCTGGACTCCCCCACCAGCGCACTCAAGCTGTTGCTAGCACGCACGCCGGCACAAGCGCTCACGCTCACATACGCGCACGGCACCACTAAGGAAAGCGCGACCATCATCATCGAAGTCGAAAAAGCCCCCACCTAATCGCCAGTCCTGCTTGTGCTACACCGCAGTGCAGTTGGCTGTCGAGTCGCCTTCAGCGTGGCCGCCTACTGGAAGGGCTCTAGCCGGGCCAGGCACGATCGGAACCCTCTCGTTCGGCTGCTTGAGCGCGATGGCGAGATCAGGCTGACGATACCCAGCCGTGTGCCGGCAGCCGACCTGGCGCCAGCACTCGCCGGCTGGCCGACATCCTCGCGGCCATAGCGACATCCAAGCGGTAGCGCCCTGTCGTACCCTGTGGGGCATGGCAACAGCCGTCTCATCGGTTGTCGATGTCTGCCGCGAGGCCAAGCGCGCCGCGCGCACGCTGGCGCAGACCGACACCGCCGTCAAGGACGCCGCCCTGGAGGCGATCGCCGCGGCGCTCGAAAGCCGCATGGAGGAGATCCTCGCGGCCAACGAGCGCGACATGCTCGCCGGGCGCGAGGCGGGGGCACACGCGGCGGAGCCGAGGGTCGGCGAGGCTCTCCTAGATCGTCTTCATCTAGATGAGGGTCGCGTGCGGGCGATTGCGCGCGCGGTGCGTCAGATCGTCGCGCTCGCGGATCCCGTCGGCGAGGTCATCGACGGCCGTCGCCTGCCGAACGGCCTGGACGTGCGCAAGGTCCGCGTGCCCCTTGGCGTCGTCGCCGTCGTCTACGAGGCGCGCCCGAACGTCACCGTCGATGCCGCCGCGCTGTGCCTGAAGTCGGGCAACGCGATCGTGCTGCGCGGCTCCTCCTCGGCCGCCCACTCGAACGCCGTGCTCGCGCTCATCGCCGCCGAGGCCGCCGTCGCCGCCGGGCTGCCCGAGGGATGCGTCAGCCTCGTCGCGGGAGGCGGGCGCGAGGAGCTCGCGGAGCTGGCCACGCAGAGCGAGAACGTCGACCTGATCATCCCCCGCGGCGGCGAGGGACTGAAGGAGGCGCTGCAGGCCGTCGCGACCGTGCCGGTCATCTACGCCGCCTCCGGCAACTGCCACGTGTACGTCGACGCGGGCGCCGACCTCGATCAGGCGCGAGCGATCGTCCTCAACGCCAAGACCCAGCGCCCGGGCGTGTGCAACGCCGCGGAGACGCTGCTCGTGCACGAGCGCGCCGCCGCCGAGTTCCTGCCGTCCGTGCTGCGTGCGCTCGCCGGCGCCGGGGTGGCGGTCCGCGCCGACCGGCGCAGCCGCGAGATCGTCTCCAGCCACGCCATCCCCGATCTCATCATCGAAGACGCCTGCGAGGAGGACTGGGCGACCGAGTACCTCGCGCCCGTCATCGCCCTCGCGCTCGTCGACTCCGTGGATGAGGCCATCGAGCACGTCGCCCGCCACGGCAGCGGCCACTCGGAGGCGATCGTCACCCGCGACACCGCCGCCGCGCGCGCCTTCCAGCTGGGCGTGGACGCCGCCTGCGTGTACGTCAACGCCTCCACCCGCTTCACCGACGGGGGCGAGTTCGGGATGGGCGCCGAGATCGGCAACTCGACCCAGAAGCTGCACGCGCGCGGACCGATCGGCCTGCGCGAGCTGTGCACGTTCAAGTACCTCATCGAGGGCGACGGGCACGTCCGCGCTTGAGCGCCCGGCCCCCTCGTCCGGCCCTCCCCCTTCCCCCTCCGGGGACGATGCGGGGACGATGCGCCGGCTCGGCATCCTCGGGGGGACCTTCAACCCGCCCCACCGCGCCCACGTCGCGCTCGCGGTGCACGCCCGCCGCGAGCTGCGCCTGGACGAGGTCCTGCTCGTGCCCGCCAACGCCGCGCCGAACAAGCCCGCCGGCGGACGGTCCGGGTGCGAGGACGGGCGGGCGGCCGGACGGACGGGCGGACGCCCGGACGGGCGTGCGGGCGGGCGGGCTCCTACTCCAGAGGATCGCCTCGCCATGTGCCGCCTGGCGGTCGCCGACGTCGCCGGCGTGTCCGTCTGCCCGATCGAGATCGAGCGCGGCGGCGTCTCCTACACGGTGGACACGCTCGAGGCGCTCCACGCCGGCCACCCGCAGACGGAGCTCACGTTGATCCTCGGCGCCGACGTCGCCGCCACGATGCCCTCCTGGCGCCGGCCGGCGCGGCTGGCGGAGCTCGCGAGCGTCGCCGTCGCCGGGCGTCCGGGCGAGACGCCACCGCGCGTTCTCGAGACCGAGCGCGTGAGCTTCCTGGACATGCCGCCGCTGGAGGTCTCCTCCTCGATCGTCCGCGCCCGCGTCGCGCGCGGCGAGCCGATCGAGGAGCTCGTCGGCCCCGCCGTCGCCGGCTACATCGCCGAGCATCGTCTCTATCTCCTGCCCGACGGGGCGGGGTCCCAGCGATGAGCTCCGCCGGCTCCTCCACCCGCGGCGGGCGCCAGGCGCCGGGGCAGCCGCCGCCACGACTGCAGGCCGAGCGGCTCGTGCGGGAGATCGCGCGCTACGCCTCCGACAAGAAGGCGATCGACGTCGTCGAGCTCGACCTCCGCGGGGTGCTCGGCTACACCGACTACTTCCTCATCTGCTCCGGCAACACCGGCCGCCAGGCGAAAGCGATCCACGACGGCATCCTCGAGGGGCTCAAGCACGAGCACGACACCCTCCCGCGCAGGGTCGAGGGCTCCGCGAACGCCGGCTGGATCCTGATGGACTACCTCGACGTGGTCGTCCACATCTTCACCCCCGAAACCCGCCGCTTCTACCGGCTGGAGCAGCTCTGGGGCGAGGCGCCCGTGCACCGCGTCGCGCAGCACCCATGACGGCGTGAGCACCGCTGGTCACCCACACGTCCCGCGCGTGCGGGCGGTGATGCGAGAAGGAGAGCGGGTGACCCCGCTGGAGCTGTTCTTCGACCTCGTGTTCGTGCTCGCGCTCACGCAGTGCACGACCCTGATCGCCCGCGACCCCACCTGGGAGGGGATGCTCAAGGGCGTGCTCGCCCTCGGCGTGCTGTGGTGGTCGTGGGTGGGCTACGCGTGGCTGACGAGCGTCGTCGACCCCGAGGAGGGCGTCGTGCGGTTGGTGATGTTCGCCGCGATGGCCGCCTTCCTCGTGGCCGCGCTGTGCGTGCCCGGCGCGTTCGCCTCCGAGGCGCTGCTGTTCGCGTGCGCCTACGCCGCCGTCCGCGCCGCACACATCGCGCTGTTCGTGATCGCCAGCCGCGAGGACCCGCAGCTGCGCCACTCGGTTCTCGGCCTCGCCGTCAGCACCGCCATCGGCGTCGGCCTGCTGCTCCTCGCCGCCCTCGCCGGCGACGCCGTCCGGCTGGCGCTGTGGGGGGCGGCGATCGTCGTCGACGCCGGCGGCCCCTACCTGTTCGGCGCCGACGGCTGGAAGCTCGTCCCCGGGCACTTCGCCGAGCGCCACGGGGCAATCGTCATCATCGCCCTTGGAGAGTCTGTCGTCGCCGTCGGCATCGGCGCCCGGCCGGTGATCGGCGCGGGCGTCGTCGTCGCCGCGGTGCTCGGCATCGTCATCGCCGCCGCCCTCTGGTGGTCGTACTTCGACGTCACCGCCATCGTCGCCGGCAGGCGCCTCGCGCGCGCCGCCGAGGGGCGCGAGCGCAACGAGATCGCCCGCGACTCATACTCCTACCTGCACTTCCCGATGGTCGCCGGCATCGCGCTGATCGCCGTCGGCATCAAGCGCACGCTCGGGCACGTCGACGACCCGCTGAAGCTCGTCCCCGTCGCCGCCCTGCTCGGAGGGGCCGCCCTCTACCTGCTCGCCCACGTCGCCTTCCGCTGGCGCAACATGCACTCGCTCAGCACCCGCCGCCTGGTGTGCGCGCTCGTGCTGCTCGCGCTGGTGCCCGCCGGCGTGGCCCTGCCCGGGCTGGCGACGCTCGGCATGCTCGCCGCCGCGCTGGTCGTGCTGATCCTCTACGAGGTGCTCCGCTACGCCGACGTGCGCGACCGGGTGCGCCATGGGGTGGCGCCGCCGCTGGTCCCGAGCTGACCGGCCTGCCGCCGGTCCCGCTAGCGCTCGACCGCGGCCCTCGCCGCCGCCGGCGAGCTCGCCTGTCCGCGCATCAGCGCCAGCACCAGCGCCTGCGCGAGCACCGCCAGCGCGGTCGCGAGCGCGAACGCCGCGGCCGTGTCGAGCCGCCGCAGCCCCACCGCCAGCACGAAGCAGAACAGCGCGAAGGCGCCGAAGCCGCTCACAAGCCCACGCAGCAGCCGCGCCAGCTCGTCGGTGCCACGCTGGACGTGGGTGAACGTCGCGAGCACGGTGGCGATGATCGGAAACGGCGCGAGCAGCCCGCTGAGCTGTGGGCCGAGCCAGCCCGCGACGGCGGTCAGGCTCACCACCATCGCGGCCGCGCACGCCGCCCGCAGCGGCAGGTCCCACGGCGGCGGCGCGGCGTGCACGCGCTGCTCGCCCACCGGCCGGGGCAGCGCCGCGAGCCCCAGCGCCAGCGCCAGCGCGGCGAGCCCCAGCGCGGCGCCGAGCGGCAGCGAGAGCGCGCTGAACACCGCGGTCACGCCGGCGAACGCGAGCCACCCGGCGAGCATGCTCGCGCCCCAGAACAGCCGGCCGGCGAGGTTTGCGTAGACGACCACGAACGCGATCAGCGACACCAGCCCCAGCAGCGTCCCCGCGGCGGCGCCGGCTGCGAACGAGCGGCCGTGCTCCAGCGCGTACGCCAGCAGGATCGGACCGGCGACCACCGGCAGCCCACCGACCAGCCCGCCCACTCGCGCCCCGAACCGCCGCGCGGTCAGCGACGCGCCGACCACGAAGCTGGGGGCGAGCAGGAGCTTTACGGCGAGCAGTGCCACGCGCACATGATCGCTCACCCGGGCCGCGCCCGGGGGGCGTTGCTCAGATCGCGGTCGCCGGCCGGCTCGGGCCGGCGTCGTCTCGCCGCTCGCGCGACGGCGCGCTCAGCCGATCTCGCTGAACAGCTGCAGCTCGCCGCTGAGCTGTTCGTAGAGGCGCTTGCGCAGCTGCGTGTGGATCTGCGAGATGCGGCTCTCGGAGACGTCGAGCCTGTCGCCGATCTCGCGGAGGGTGAGGTTCTCGACGTACAGCAGCACCGCCACCTCGCGCTGCTGCTTGTTCAGCCGCGCGAACGCCCTGCGGAAACGCTCCTTCGCTTCGCGACGCTCGGCGGCGGCGGCAGGGTCGCAATCCACGTCCCTGCTCTCGAGGGTCTCGATCTGCTCGATGTTCGTCTCTTCCTCCGCGCGCACGGTCTGGTTGAGCGAGCCGATGTCCGCCAGCGCGACCTGGTCGAGCCGGCCGGTGAGCTCACGCTGGGTCATCCCCACGGCCTCCGCCAGCTCCGCGCGGCTGGGTCGGCGCTCGTGGGTGCCCAGGAAGCTCTCACGCGCACTGTTGATCGCGCGCTCGTCGCGTCGCAGCGACCGCGGCGCCCAGTCGTTGCGGCGCAGTTCGTCGAGCACGGCTCCCTGGATGCGGGTCCACGCGTACTGTTCGAGCGTCGCCCCCTTGTCCGGGTCGTAGCGCTCGATCGCCGTGATCAGCGCTTCGATCCCGCACGACATGAAGTCCTCGACGTCGCAGTGGGCGGGGAGCGCACGAATCTTGCGGTGCACGACGTAGCGGACCATCGGCATGAGCATGAAGATCAACCGATCGCGCACGCGCATGTCGCCGCTGCGCCGATACTCCTCCCAGCTCGTGAGCACCTCAGGTGCCGACGGCCTTGCTGCTTGCTTCGCGCCTATGTCCATGGTGGTGCTCCGGATTCGAGGGAACTGTTCGGGGGTTGACGGTTGCGCCAGCGCTTCGCTCGCGTCCGGGCACGGCCCTGCACTGCCGGGCCCTGCGAGGGGCGCCTTACCGTCATGCCCCCCATATCGGCGCGAGCCGAGCGAAAACTTGAGAGTGGCAATCGAAAGGTCTTAAGGGTGGCAAGCCGCAGTGCGCCGGCTCAGTCGTTCCACCACGTCTCGCCGTCGTCGGCCGCCTCCTGCTCGATCTGTTCGAGCGCCAGATCGGTGCGGCGGTCCTCGACCATCATCTGCAGCGCCTCGCCGATCGTCGGCGCCCACGCCCGCCGCGCGACGGCGACCCGTCCGAATTCCTCCTCGAACTGCTTCCACTCGAGCTCCACCAGCGGCACGCGCGAGCTGGGGGCGTCGGCGGGAATCGGCGCGCCCCACCCGTACAGCGTGATCTGGGCCTGCCAGCCGTACGGACACAGCTCTCCCATCACCGCCAGCGCCTGCCACTGGTCGGCGACCGGCTTCGGTCGCCGCGCCCGCCGGCGCACGTACAGCGCGATCAGCGCCACCCCCACCGCCATCACCACGATCAGGGGTACGATCACGAACGTTTCGTAGAGGGGCGCGTACGTGCTGCCGCCACGGTAACTGGCGATCACCAGTATCGCGGCCGCGATGCTCACCGCCTGCGGGCCGTCCCGCCCGAACCGCTCCCAGAGCGCATATGCCAGCCGCCCACATCCACTGCTTCCCACAGTAGCGCTCGCTCGCCCGCCGCGCAGCACTTCGCCGCGGCTCAGTCTGAGGCGCGCAGGAACTCGGCGATCGCGGGCCACGCCGTGGGGTCCTGCACGAGGAAGCCGTGGCCGCCGTCGAACACCTGCAGACGGGCGCCGGGGATCGCCGCGGCGAGCCGTTCGGATCTCGCCAGGGGGGCGAGCCCGTCGAACCTCCCGGCCGCGATCAGCGTCCGCGCGCGCACGCCGGCGAGGCGCTCGCAGGTGTCGTGCCCGCGGCGAGCCTCCAGCTGTCTGAGCAGCCCCTCGGGCGCGCCCTCGCCGGCCGCCAACACGCGGTCCTCCACGAGGAAGCCCTCGATCGCGCTCGCCAGCTTGGCGTCTAGCTCGGCCCGCGTGTCGAGCAGCCGCACCAGCTCGGCGGTGCGCTCGGCGGGCGCCAGCGAGTACAGCTCGTGCAGCGGGTAGGACGCGCCACAGCGCCCCCCGGCGGAGGTGCACGCCAGCACCAGGCTGCTCACGCGCTCGCCGGCCGCCAGCGCCAGCTCCTGGGCGACCATCCCCCCGAAGGAGATGCCGAGCACGCTGAACTCGCCCCAGCCGACGTGGTCGACCAGCGCGATAGCGTCGCCCGCGAAGTCCGCCATCGTCGGCATCCGGCGCGAGCGCGACAGCGACCGGCCGAGGTCGCGGTGGTCGAACGCCAGCACCGAGAACTCCTCGGCGCCCGGCCACGCGAACGGGTCGGGGCCGTAGCGCAGGTCGCTGCCCGTCCCGGCGATCAGCAGCAGCGGCTGCCCGCTGCCGGCCAGCTCGTAGTACAGGACGACGTCGTCGAGCTCGGCGAGCACCGCCCGTATTCAACCGGCTCGCGCCCCACCGGTGCCGCTACCGCATGCGCGAAGCTGCTGTCGGGCGCGAGTACACTGGCAGGCGTGCTCCGCTGGCGTGCACTGCTGGCAGCGGGCCGACCATCGGCGCCCGGCCCTGCAAGCGCGCGCGCCGCACGCGCCGTGGACGGCGGCCCTCTGCCGCGTCATCTGCTCGCCAAGCGCCTGGCGCTGGCGGGCGCGACGGCGTTCGTGACCGTGAACATCTGGACCGGCTGTCCCGTGCTCGCGCTGTGGGTGGGCTCGCAGGCCGTCGACCAGCGCACGCTGAGCATGACCGGCATCTTCGTGGTGATCGTCGTGCTGGCGGTGTCGCTGTTCGCGATGACGCTGATCCTCGGGCGGCTGAACAACGCCTACGACGAGCTCGTCGCGCGGCCGAGCATCGAACGGCGATCGCCGTGGCTGCGCAGCATGCGCGCCGAGGCCGAGGGGCACATCAGCCAGAGGGTCGGCGTGACGCTGCTGGAGCGGATCGTCGTCGCCAACGTCTACTTCGTCGTCATCGCCTTCATGGTCTGGCTCGTGTTCTTCGCCGGGCCGATCGAATACGGCTAGAGGCGCGGCGAGGCGGGGCCGACACGCGCGTGGTCACGCTGCGTGGCTACCGGGGCGCGCGCGGGCTGCGAGCCACGACCACAGCTGGTGCGCGACGGCGGGCGGCTCGTGGCCTGGACGCCTGACGGCGTACAGCGAGCGCGACAGATCGACTCCACGGATGGGGAGGGCGTGCAGCTCACCGCGATCGGCCTCGTCGGCGAACGCGAGCTGGGAGATGATCGTGTACCCGCCACCCATGACCGTGCGCTTGAGGGCCTGCGTGCTGTTGAGCTCCAGCTCGGGGGCCAGCTCGACCCCGGCAGCGCGCAACGCCCCGACCGCGAGGGCCCGTGTGTGTGAGCCTCGCTCGCGCGCGAAGAAGCTCTCCGATGCGAGCTGCGAGGGAGCGACGCTGCCGGCCGCCGCCCAGCGATGTCGGGGGGCGACGACCGCGACGAGCCGATCTTCGCCCACCATGATCGACTCCAGGCCCGCGGGCGGAGCTTGGCCGGGCAGCAGTCCGATGTCCGCCTCGCCCTCTTCCACGGCGCTGAGAACGGCCGTCGAGTTGACGACCGCGACCGACGAGCGAAGCGCCGGTAGCTCGATCCGTACCGCGGCGAGCCATCGCGGCAGCAGGATCTCGCCGGTCGTGTGGCTCGCCGCCAGGCGCAAGCGCGGGCCGGGCTGGGCGTGATCGAGGACGCTCGCGCTCGCGCGCGCGAGCGCGGCGAGCCCCTCCTTCGCATCCGGGTACAGGGCTCGGCCCGCCGCCGTCGGAGTGACGCCGTCATGGGAGCGCCGCAGGAGCTTCGTGCCGAGACGTCGCTCGAGGCTCTGGATCCGCTTCGTGACGGCCGACTGTGTGAGCGAGAGTGAGCCGGCCGCAGCGCCCAGACCGCCGGCCTCGACCGCGGCGACGAACGCGAGCAGCTCGCGGCTCGGGAGCGGTTCCAGCTCGCGCCAGCGCTCGGACACGCTCTGATCATTCCACTTCGGAATGAGAGCGCACACGATCCCGACTGGACCGCGGTGGCGGCGAGCGTCAGCTTGTAGGCATCGATGCACGCCCCAGAACAGCCCGCTCGCCGGCATGACGACGGCTGACTCCAAGGACAGCCGCGCGCAGCGCGCTCTCGGGACCCCGCTGATGCGGTTCCTCGGAGCGGCCAGCCTGGGGCCTGAGAGAGCGCCGGATGGGCTCTGGATAGCGTTGACGCCCAACGTGCTGAACGCCGTCGGCTACCTCCACGGCGGCGTCATCGCGACACTGCTCGACGTCGCGGCGTACCTCGCCGTGCTCGCGCATCTGGCCGCGGGCGAGGAGGCGGTGACACACGCGTTCGCCGCGTCCTACCTCGCGGCGGCGCGAGCGGACGAGCGTCTGTGTGCGCGGGGGACCCTCATTCGTCGCACTCGGCGCCTGGCGTTTCTGACTGCAGAGCTGCGCGGTGACGCCGACGTGATCGCGATCGCGAGCGTCACGAAGTCGATCCGCGCCTGACGCTCGTCTCCACCCGAGATGGATCGCGCCGCTCACGCAAAGCGCTGAGCGAAGCGTTTTAGCCATCAAGGCATCGGAACTGCGATCCGATACCCGCATCATCATGTCCACCGCGCTGCTGCCGGTCTCCTCGCCTGCTCGCGGGCGCTGGATAGACCATTGGCTGGAAACACTCCAGGACATCGAGGCCCTGCGCGCCGCGCACCCGATGATGGACGCCGTCATCGACGAGATCGACGGCCGGATGATTCGCATCGGCGAGCACTGGCTCGCCGACTTCGCCTCCTGCAACTACCTGGGCTTCGATCTCGACGCCGAGATCATTCGGGCGATCCCACCGTTTCTCGAAGCGTGGGGCACCCATCCGAGCTGGTCGCGGCTGCTCGGCAGCCCGGTGCTCTACGAGCAGATCGAGACGCGGCTGACCGAGCTGATCGGCAGCGAGGACTCGCTGGTGCTGCCGACGATCACCCACATCCACGCCTCGGTGATCCCGGTGCTCGCGTCGTCGGGGACGATCTTCCTGGACGCGCGCGCACACAAGACGATCTACGACGGCTGCCAGGTGGCGCGCTCGCGCGGCGCCGCGGTGCGGCGCTTCCGCTTCGAGGACCCCGGGCATCTCGACGCGCTGCTGACGGCCGAGCGCGACCGCGCCCGGCTGGTGTGCATGGACGGCGTCAACAGCATGACCGGCAACGCGCCCGACCTGCGGGCGTTCGCGGAGGTTGCGCGCCGCCACGGCGCGCTGCTGTATGTCGACGACGCCCACGGCTTCGGGGTGATCGGCGAGCGCTCCGCCGCGGAGTCCTCTCCGTACGGCGCGCGCGGCAACAGCATCGTGCGCCACTTCGGCGAGAGCTACGAGGACATCGTCCTGGTCGCCGGCTTCTCCAAGGCGTACTCGTCGCTGCTGGCGTTCGTCGCCTGCCCGACCGAGGTCAAGAACCTGCTGAAGGTGGCCGCGCCGCCGTATCTGTACTCAGGGCCATCCCCGGTGGCCTCGCTCGCGAGCGTGCTCGCCGGGTTCGACGTCAACGAGCGTCGCGGAGAGGAGCTGCGCGGCGTGCTCTACCGCCACAGCTCACGCGTCCTGCAGGCGCTGAAGGAGCTCGACGTCTACACCCCCAACCGCTCGGGGCTGCCGATAGTCGAGATCCCCCTGCGCGAGCACACGCACATCGACCAGGTGGGGCGGGCGCTTTTCGCCCGCGGCATATACGTGACGCTCGCGGCCTACCCGCTGGTGCCCAAGGCCGAGGTCGGCTTTCGCGTGCAGCTGACCGCGGCGAACACCGACGATCAGGTCGACCGCCTGATCGAAGCCGTCGCAGACCTCGCGCGCCAGGGCGAGCTGCTGCCGGCCTCCGAGCCGCGGGAGCTGGAGGCCGCCTGATGAGCTCGCTCGCCCTCCAGCGCCCGACGGGAGGTCAGGAGGAAGGCAGGGGGACACGCGCCTCGCGGCCGTCCCCCCGGCGCCGTCCTCAGCTGTGGCAGGCCTACCTCGCCTTCGGGGCGGTGGCGATGTTCCTCTACCTGCTGATCCCGCCGCTGAGGGGCAACACGATCCTGCTCAACGCGATCGGCATGTGCAGCTGGATCGCCGTGATCGTCGGCATCCGCCGCAACAGGCCCTCCTACACGCTGCCGTGGTGGCTGTTCGCGTTCGGGTTCGTCCTCTACTGGATGGGGGACGTCTACACGTACAGCTACCGGGTGTACATCCTGCACGGCGAAGTCCCGTTCCCGTCGATCGGGGACGCGATCTACCTGACGGTCTACCCGGCGCAGATGCTCGGGCTGCTGCTGCTGGTGCGCCGGCGCAACCCGCAGCGCGACCGCAACACGCTGATCGACGCGGCGATCCTCACGCTGGGGCTGTCGCTGCTGTCGTGGGTGCTGCAGATCGCGCCCTACATCCACGAAGGCTCGCTCGACCTGCTGGCCAAGCTCGTGTCGGTCGCCTACCCGATGGGCGACATCCTGATGCTCGCCGCGGTGATCCGCCTGCTGCTGGACAGCGGCCGGCGCCGGCCGGCGTTCTACCTGGTGACCGCGAGCGTCGTCTCGCTGCTGACCACGGACTTCATCTACGGGGTGCTGACGCTGCACGGCGCCTACCACCACCAGCTGATCCTCGACCTCGGCTGGACCGCCTACACCGTGCTGTGGGCGGCGGCCGCGCTGCACCCCTCGATGGCCACGATGCAGGAGCCGGCGAGCAACCAGCGGGAGGCGAGGCTCACGCCGCTGCGCCTCGCGCTGCTGACCGGCGCCTCGCTGATCGCTCCGATTTGCATCCTGCTGAAGGAGCTGCGCCGCGGCGATCTGGACCTGATCGTGATCATCTGCGCGTCGATCGTGCTGTTCGGGTTCGTGGTGATGAGGATGGTCGACCTCGTGCGCCAGCACGAGCACTCGGTAGCTCGAGAGCGGATTCTCAGCTCGTGCGGCGCCGCGCTGGCGGCGTGCGCCACGCGTGAGGAGATGCAGCGCACCGCGATCGACGCGGTCGTTCGGCTGCTCGAAGGCCCGGGAATCGGCGTGCTTTGCCTGAGCGACGAGGAGGGGCTGAAGGCGGTCGTCCGCAGCGACGACGCCGGCTGGCGCGCGCGCACGCTGCCCCAGCGGATGAGCGCGCAGCTGCTGGTTCCGCTCGAGCACGGCGGCGGCGACTGCGTGAGCCTCGACCCGGTTCTGCTGGAAGCGCTCGACCTGCCGGCGCAGTGGACGAGCGGCCGCGTGCTGGGGCTGCCGGTCCGCCGCGACGTGATGGGCCTGCTGCTGGTCGCCAGTCCGAAGCCGACCCCGCGCCAGGTGGCGGCGGCGCTCGAGGCGCTCGTCACCCAGCTCGCGCTCGCGCTGGAGGGCGCGCGGCTGACCGAGGAGATCCACCGCCAGCACAGCGAAGCCCGCTTCGCCTCGCTCGTGCAGCACGCCAGCGACCTGATCACGGTGGTGGGCGCCGACGCGACGATCACCTACCAGAGCCCGTCCAGCGAGCGCGTCCTCGGCTACCGACCCGAGGAGCTGGTGGGCACGCGCTTCGATCGCCTGGTGGCCACGGACGACGCGGACCGGCTGCTGCACCTGCTGGCGGACGGGTCGGCCTACGCGCGGCGGGACGGCGATCTGATCGAGTGCACGCTCCTCCACCGCGACGGCAGCCTGCGGCAGTTCGAGATCCTCCACACCAACCTGCTCGAGGATCAGCACGTGCGCGGGATCGTGCTGAACGCACGCGACATCAGCGAGCGCAAGGCATTCGAGGAGCAGCTCTCCCACCAGGCCTTCCACGACCCGGTCACAAACCTGCCCAACCGGGCGCTGTTCGTCGAGCGCGTACGTCACGCGATCAGCCGCGCGCGTCGCGAGGACCGCCAGCTCGGGGTGATCTTCCTCGACATCGACGACTTCAAGACGATCAACGACAGCCTCGGTCACGGCGCCGGCGACGCGACTCTGATCGACGTCGCCAAGCGGCTGTCGGACTCGATCCGCTCGAGCGACACCGCGGCGCGCTTCGGCGGGGACGAGTTCGTGGTGCTGATGGAGGACCTCGAGGGCGTGGAGAGCGCGGTGGAGGTGGCCGAGCGCATACTCGAGGGTCTGCGCCGGCCGCTGACGGTCGCCGGCAAGGAGCTGTCGCTGCGCGGGAGCGTCGGGATATCGATCATGGAGGGAGACTCCACGGCCAGCGCGGACGACCTGATCCGCGACGCGGACGCGGCGATGTACATCGCCAAGCGCGACGGCAAGGGCGGCTACCGGCTGTTCGAGCCGGAGATGCACGCGGGCGTGCTCGCGCGGCTGGAGCTGCGCGCCGATCTCCAGCGGGCGCTGGAGCACGGGATGTTCGAGATGCACTACCAGCCGATCGTGCGACTGAACGACGGTTGCGTCTGCGGGATGGAGGCGCTGCTGCGCTGGCAGCACCCCGAGCGCGGGCTGGTGGCTCCCAACGACTTCATCCCGTTCGCCGAGGAGACCGGGTTGATCGTGCCGATCGGGCGGTGGGTGCTGCGCGAGGCATGCCGTCAGGCGATGGCGATCAACCGCGTGCTGCGCGAAGGCCCGGCTCTGTTCATGTGCGTGAACCTGTCGGTGAAGCAGCTCCAGCACAGCGACGTGATCGCCGACGTGCGCGACGCGCTCAACGAGTCCGAACTGGAGCCCTCGCTGCTGACGATGGAGATCACCGAGTCGATGCTGATCGACGATCCGGAGATCGCCGTGACGAAGCTGGCCGAACTGCGCGAGC
This sequence comes from uncultured Solirubrobacteraceae bacterium, assembly GCA_963782325.1. Taxonomy (GTDB): domain Bacteria; phylum Actinomycetota; class Thermoleophilia; order Solirubrobacterales; family Solirubrobacteraceae; genus Palsa-744. Next base: position 835,436 of record CAWAJG010000008.1, on the reverse strand, counting down.
TCGGCGTGCGCATCGCGATGGACGACTTCGGCACCGGCTACTCGTCGCTGAGCTACCTCAGCCGCTTCCCTGTCGACATCATCAAGATGGACCGCTCGTTCCTGCGCGAGAACGCCAGCCCGGAGACGCACGACCTGTCCAGCGCGGTGGTCGCGCTCGGCAGCTCGCTGGCGTTGGAGGTGGTCGCAGAGGGGATAGAGGTCGACGAGCAGCTGGAGCGACTGCGCGACCTCGGCTGCGAGCTCGGGCAGGGCTTTCACTTCGCCCGCCCGATGGAGTCCCAGCGGGTGCTCGACTACCTCGCGGGCGAGGCGCCGCTGGCGGCCGACAAGTCCCCCAAGCCGGCACCGGCCGCGGGCGATGTCGCCTAGCGGCCGCGGCGGTCGCGAACAGGCCAGCCGCACCGTCAGCCAGCGGCCGGGCGCGCTGCTGCGCAACCGCGACTTCCGCCTGCTGTTCGTCGGGCGCTGCGTCTCGCTGCTCGGCGACGGAGCGTTCCTCCTCGCCCTCGCGTGGGAGGCGTACACGCTGTCGAACGCGCCCACCGCGCTGTCGCTGGTGGGGATCGCGATGACGGTCCCGCTGATCGCGCTGCTGCTGCTCGGGGGGGTGATCAGCGATCGCTACGAGCGCCGGCACGTGATGCTGTGCGCCGATCTCGCGCGCGCCGCCCTGCTCACGCTGCTGGCGGTGCTGGCGATCGGCGGGGAGCTGCGCCTGTGGCAGCTGATCGCGACGGTCGCCCTCTACGGCGCCGCCGAGGCGTTCTTCGACCCGGCCAGCGACGCGATCCTGCCCGAACTGCTGCCGGAGTCCCAGCTCGGTCAGGCGAACGCGCTCGAGCAGCTCGTGCGCCCGCTGGCCCTGCGCCTCGCCGGCCCGGCGGTTGGGGGAGTGCTCGTCGGCGCGCTCGGGCCCGGCGCGGCGTTCCTGGCCGACGGCGCCACGTTCGTCGTCTCCGCCGTCGCCCTGTGGTCGATGTCCGGGCGGACGCTGGCGGCGAGCGTTCGCAGCGAGGCGCCGCTCGGCCCCGCCGCCGCCGGCCGCCAGCTGCGCCAGGGCTTCGCCTACGTGCGCCGTCACGTGTGGCTGTGGGGTACGTTCGCGAGCGCCGCCGTCGCCTACCTGCTGTTCATGGGGCCGATGCTGGTGCTGCTGCCGTTCATGGTCAAGCACGTGCTCGGGGGCACCGGCACGCAGCTCGGGATCGTGCTCGGGGCCGGCGGGCTGGGAGCCGTCGCGTGCGCCGCGGCGATGGGCCACAGCGCCCTGCCCGCACGCGGTATGACGTTCGTGTACGTAACCTGGGCGCTCGCGACCCTCGCCGTCGCCGCCTACGGGCTCGCCGACGCGATCTGGGAGCTGATGCTCGCGAGCCTCGCCTTCAACTTCCTCGAGACCGCCGGCACGATCGTGTGGGCGACGATGAAGCAGCGCCACGTCCCCGGCAGCCTGCTCGGGCGGGTCTCGAGCCTCGACTGGCTGATCTCGATCGGCCTGCTGCCGATCTCGCTCGCCCTCGCCGGCCCGGTGAGCGCGCTCGTCGGAGTGCGCGCGACGCTGATCGGCGCCGGGCTGATCGGCGCCGTCGTCACGCTCGGCGGGCTGATGCTCCCGGGCATGCGCGACGTCGACCGCGCCGGGCCCGCCTCCGCCCCCGGCGCGCGCATCGGCGAGGCGGCGGCGATCCAGGCTGGGCCGCTCGCTGGCATGAAGACGGTCGCCGCCTCCTCTCCGGCGCGCGAGCCGCTCGAGGCGCGCTGACACGACTCGGGCCGGGGCGTAAGATCACGCTTCGGCAATGAACGGCTCGTCGACAGGGTCATCGCAGACGGCGCTCGCGGGAGGGAGTGGCAGCGCCGCTGTGATGCGCCGATGGTTCACCGAGGGCTGGGCGGGAAACTCCGAGCTCGCCGAGGAGATCTTCGGCGTGCAGATACCGCCACCCGTCCCCGCGGCCTTGCCGCCCCGCCCTGGTCGGAGCTGACGGGCGCCAAGCGAGGACCACCACCCAAACAAGGAGACCACATGAGCAACGCCAGCGCCGGTACGACGAGCACGATCGTGTTGATTCACGGTCTGTGGATGACCCCGCTCAGCTGGGAGCACTGGATAGACCGCTACAGCAGCCGCGGCTACGACGTGCATGCCCCCGCGTGGCCCGGGATGGAGGGCGACATCGAGCAGCTGCGCGCCGACCCGAGCGCGATCGAAGGACTCGGGATCGAAGAGATCCTCGACCACTACGACGCGATCATCCGCGGGCTCGGGGAGCCGCCGATCATCATGGGCCACTCGTTCGGCGGCGCCTTCACCGAGATCCTGCTCGATCGCGGCCTCGGGGCGGCGGGCGTCGCGATCGACGCCGCCGGCGTCCGAGGAGTGACGAAGCTCCCGCTCTCGACCCTCAGGTCGAGCTTCCCGGTGCTGAGGAGCCCGGCCAACAAACACCACGCGGTCGGCCTCACGTTCGAGGAGTTCCACTACTCGTTCACCAACACGATGGACGACGAACAGGCGAGGGCCGCGTTCGAGCGCTACGCGGCTCCGGGTCCCGGCCGGGTGCTGTGGGAAGGGGCGTTCGCGAACTTCAACCCGCGCACGCCTCTGCGGCTCGACTTCAAGAACGCCGATCGCGCGCCGCTGCTGCTGATCGCCGGCGGCTCCGACCACGTGGTGCCGGCGGCGGTCGACAGGCAGGCGTCCAAGCGCTTCGCCAGAGGAGAGGCGCTGAGCGAGTACAAGGAGTTCCCCGGCCGCTCGCACTTCACGATCGGCCAGGACGGCTGGGAGGAGGTCGCCGACTACGCGCTCGACTGGGCGGCGGAGCACGCGAAGGGGACGGTTGAGGTGGGCACCTGAGCAGCGGGTGAGCGCCGAGGACACGCCGGCGGCCTCGGCGCTGGCGATGTCCACGGCGGCGGCTACTCGCCCAGCGTCGCCCGAGCGTGATGCTAGTATGCGGGTATGAAGCGCACCACAATATCCCTGCCCGACGATCTCGCGCAGGCCCTCAGACGCGAGGCACAGCGACGCCATTCATCCGCATCGGAGGTGACGCGCGCAGCCTTGGAGCAACACCTCGGCCTGGTCCAGAGCGAGCCGCGCGAGCTGGCCTTCGCAACCCTGGGCCGCAGCGGCCACCGCACGACCGCTCGAGACATGGAGCAGCTTCTGGAGCAGGAGTGGCGTGACGTCGCTGGCCGTCGTTGACGCCGGCCCGCTCTACGCCGCCGCGGACGCCGACGACCAGGACCATCTTGCGTCTCGCACAGCGCTCTCGAGAACAGATCTCCGCCTGGTTGTGCCGGCGTTGGTCATCGCCGAGGCGACCTACTTCGTAGGACGGCGGCTGGGTGCCGCCGCCGAGAGCAGGTTCCTTCGCGGCGTAGGAGAGCTTGATGTCGAGGGGCCGAGCAGCGAGGACTTCGCGCGCATCGCGGAGCTCGTCGAGCAGTATGCGGACTTCCCGCTCGGCGGAACCGACGCGTCCGTCATCGCACTCGCGGAGCGACTCGACGCGCCGATAATCCTGACCCTCGATCGACGCCACTTCGCGGCGATCGCGCCTCGCCATCGCGAGGCATTCAATCTCTTGCCGTGAGACCCGCGCGGTCGTCGGCGGCGCGAGTCGCCGTCAGGAACCGTCGTTCACGAATGCCTGGTAGGGGCGGCAGGGCTCGTTGCGCAGGCTTGGGCACGGCGGCAGCCCGGTGGGCACGTTGACGCCGGGCACGATCGGGAGGGTGAGGTTGGCGGGCATTTCGGGCCCGAACGCGATCGACACTTCGGCGGTGGTGCCTTCGGGCTGCGTCTGGCCGAACGACCACACGGGCTGTGTACCGTTCGGCGCAGAGATCGTGACCCTGATGCGCGAGCCTGCTCGGTAGACGTGCCCCTCGAAGTACAGCGGGATTGTGATCGGGACGAATTCGTCAGCTGGCATCGGCTGCACATCGGACGCAAGGAAGGTGGGGATCGGTTGGACGGGCGTGGGGGTCTGCTTGAACATGTTTTCCGAGGTGGTGGCGAGCTTGCGCTCGCTGGCGCGGATCCAGCCGTTCTGGACGAAGGTTTCGTTGCCGTCGGGGCGTACCTCGCTGACGGTCGCCTGGAGATCGACGTCTGGCGTGGATGACTCCACCCAGAGGTTGACGGCGCCTGCGCCGATTGCGGTTGTGTCGCTGCTGAGCGGTGCTGACACGTAGGACACGGCGGAGCCTGTCGTGGGCTGAGCCCAGTTCCATTCCCACTCGGACGCGTCGCCCCATAGCCCGCCCGTCTCCGTGTTGCTCGAGTAGTCCGTCAGCGGGGTGGCGCTTGCGTCAGAGGTGTACGAGTCGACCCCCGGGGCCGTCGCCGGTTCTTCGCCCAGTGTGCCTTCCGTCCCGAGATACCACGAGCGAGCGGTCGTGCCGGGTATCGGGAGTTCTGAGAACGACTGTTCGAACGCGGGATAGGGGTTGCCTGGCGTCGTGCTGCCGGTCGGCGAGGCTCCTGCGCCGTTGTCGAACAGCACCCGAACCTCCGGGAGCGCCTCGAAGGCCGACAGCGCCGCCGCGTATTTCGGGATTTCCTGGATCGGGTCCGGCGGTAGCGTGACCTGGTCTCCTTTGGGGAGTCCCAACGCCGCCTGATAGATGGTCGGCGCTGCGGCATCCACGATCCCCCGGTTGTCGATCGGCGCCTTGTGCGCGACGAACAGCTCCAGGAAGTCATAGAGCCGATCGAAGGTGTACGGGTCGAGCGAGTCGATATGGGCGCCGTTGGTGAACGTGAACCACTTGTGTTCGGTGCCGGTGAAGTGCTCCGCCAGATCGGCGCAGTGCCCGCCGGTCTGCTCGTCCTCCCACTGGCATGCCATGAACGTCGGAACGTCGATGTTGTGCACGAACGTCACCGGGTCCAGCGGGTCGGCCACAGACGGGTTGTAGGTCGCGTTTTCCTTGATTTCCGCCAGCAGGTTCGGCGCCTCTGCGTGCAGGTCCTGGTTTTCCGCGCAGGTCTGATCGCCTTTCTGTATCTGTTCGTAGGCCCAGTGCTCGCCGCTGTCGGGGCCGGCCGGTTCGGCGTCGTGCTGTCGTTCTTCGGCCCAGGCCACCGCGAAGCCGGTGTTGAGGATGCCACCGGGGTAGAGGGTCGTCGCGGTTGCGTCGAGCACCGATAGCGGCGCGATCGCCTCGAGCGCCGGTGGCCGAAGCTGAGCTGCGAAGAGCTGGCTGATCCCGCCGTAGGAGATGCCGAGCATTCCGACCTTGTGGTGGAGAACCCACGGCTGATGGGCGATCGTCTCGATCACGTCGTAGGCATCGAGATTCTCCAGCGGTTCGAAATAGTCGAAGGCACCGCCCGAGCAGCCGGTACCGCGCATGTTCACGTCGACCACCGCGAAACCCATCAGGTTGGCCAGCTCGGCGATGCCGCTTTCCGGACCCGCGGGGTTCGCGTAGCCGTATCCCGAGTATTCGATCAGCGTTGGATACGTCGCTGTGTGGCTCGCCGTTGGGGAGGCCGGGAACCCAAAGTCCGAGTCTGACCCGAACACGCCTTCCGGAATGCCGGGCGGGTGGACGTCGATCGCCAGCTGGGTACCGTCGCGCGTCGTCAGGTAGGTGTATCCGCTGTCAGGGATCGACTGCTTGTAGATGCTGCGATCCCACGGCTTCGCGGCTTGCGTGTGGACGGCGATCGGCCCCGACTCTTCGCCTGTCGAGCTCAGCCGGACCCGGTAGCCCCTTCCCGGCGCGACGTTTCGGAACAGCAACCCCCCGAGTGAGTCCGCGGTCTGCGTGGACGCGGTTTCGCCATTCGACCGCAGCAGCGACATCTGAGCGCTCGGGGCCAAGCCCGTGACGTACACCTGTTCCACGCTTCCGTGCGCGCTGAAGGCGGACGCCGCCGCCGCGGCCACGAGCCAGACGGCGGCTGCCGCAAGCGTCGCGACGGCGCCGATCCGCGCACGCACCCTCCCATCCCTCACGTCCCCCATGTACGTAGTAAACACCACTTGAGGGGTTGGCGCCACCCGCTGGCCCTGGGTCCTCGGTTCGAATCCTGGCGCGAGCGGCCGCGCAGGCGTGTTTGCGATCCAGCGTCGCCTGCTAAAACGCCGATGACCGGAATCGGCTGTCCGAACGCGAAGGGACTCGACCGTCACGACATGACAGGAAGGTCGCTGCCCCATACTTTTCAGCGGGACGGGGGTCGCTGATGCGCCAGGGCCCGCTCGCCGGCCGGTATCCCGCGGTCGCGGCGATGGTGATGTTCGCGCTGATTCCCTACCTGGCGCTGTCCGCCGCGCTCGAGCCCGCTGACGCCGATCATCGCCAGGCAGCTGCACATGAGCCTGCAGACGATGAGCCTGAGCTCCGGCCTGGCCAACGCCGCCTACGCGGTCGGCACGGTGCTGGCGGTCCAGTTCGCCCAGCACCTGCCGCAGCGGCGGATGCTGATCGTCTACGCGGCGCTGCTCGTGATCGGGTCGGTGCTGGCGGCGGCGGCGCAGGATCCGGGCATGTACATCGCGGGCCACGTGCTTCAGGGCCTCTGCACCAGCCTGCTGCTGATCGCCGCCGTGCCGCCGCTGGCGATCGGCTATCCGGCCAGCAAGCTGCGCATCACGGCGATGATCATGAACCTGTGCATCTTCGGGGCGGTGGCGCTCGGCCCGGCCGATCGGCGGGCTGCAGGCGCAGTCGCACGCCTGGCGGCCGCTGTTCTGGATCATCGCCGCGATCGCGGCTCAGCGCGCTGGTCCTGGCCGTGCTGACGTTCGACGATGCGCCGCCTGCCAATCCTGACTCGCCGCGCGACCTACCGGCGATCGCGCTGGCGGCCGTCGGGCTGCGTGGCCGCGTTCTTCGGCGCCTCAGAGCTGCTGACCCACCCCTTCCTCGACGGCGAGACCATTGCGCCGCTGCTCGGCGGCCTGGCGACGATCGTCGTCCTGATCGTCTACCAGTTCCGCGCGAAGCGGCCGCTGTTGACGATCCGCACGATGCTGACCAGCACGATGCCGGTCGCGGGCATCGTGGTGGCGCTGTTCGCGGCCGCGGCCTCGGTGTCGGCGACGGCGCTGACCGCGGGCGTGCTGGCCGGACGCTACGGGCCGCTGCACATCGGCCTGCTCTACCTGCCGGAGGTCGCGGGCGCGGTGATCACCGCGATCGCTGCTCGGCGCTGGTCATCACCAGGCGCGCGATCCACTATCTCCCGCTGGCCGGCATGGTGTTCCTCGCCGCCGGGATCGCGGTCTTCCGCATCGACGTGCCGTCGAGCCAGGCGGCCACGCTGGTCGGCTCGGGGCTGACCGGCATCGGTCTCGGCGCGACGGTCGCGCCCGCGCTGTTCGTCGCCGGCTTCTCGCTGCCCTCGGCCAACCTCCAGCGCGTGTTCGCGATCGTCGAGCTGATGCGGGCGGTGGCGGCGTTCATGATCGCGCCGATCTTCGCCCACTTCGCCGCGACCGTCGGCGGCAACCTCGACGCCGGCACGGGCATCGCGCTGTGGATCGGCCTCGGGCTCGCGGTCGGCGGCGCCGTGATCGGCGTCGCGCTCTACGCGCTCGGCGGCGCGCGCCCGCAGACGCCCGACATCGAGCGCTTCCTGGCGGGCGAGGCTCCGGCGTGGTACTCGCCGCCGCTGCTGGCGAGGGTCCGCCCCGGCTTGATCGCCGCAAATCCCGTGACCGAAAGCGCCGACTGAGATGGCGTCGACCGACGCGAGCGCCGCGACGGCCGCCACGTCCGGCGGCCCGGTGCTCTTCGCCTACGACGGCTCCGAGCTCGCGAAGCTCGCGATCGAGCAGGCCGGCCGCCAGCTTGCGCCCGGACGCGACGCGCTCGTCGTCTGCGTCTGGCAGCCGGGCGATGTCGGATTCCTGCCCGTCGGCGAGCGAGCACTTCGACGCTGCGGAGGCCGGCGAGGTGCGAAGGGCCGCGGAGGAGACCGCCGCGCACGGAGCATCGCTGGCAGAGCAGGCGGGGTTCCGAGCGCAGAGCATCGCGATCGAGGCGGCGCCGACCTGGAAGGGGATCGTCGAGGTCGCCGACGAGCGTCGAGCGAGCCTGATCGTGCTCGGCTCACACCGCCGCCGCGGGCTCGCGGGACACCTGCTCGGCAGCGTCGCCGCCGCCGTGGCGTCGCACTCGGCGTGCTCTGTGCTGATCGTGCATTGCTGACGTCGTCTTGCCCTCGCGCTCCGTGGCGCGAGTCGTCGTCAGGAGCCGTCGTTCACGAATGCCTGGTAGGGGCGGCAGGGCTCGTTGCGCAGGCTTGGGCAGGGCGGCAGTCCGGTGGGCACGTTGACGCCGGGCACGATCGGGAGGGTGAGGTTGGCGGGCATTTCGGGCCCGAACGCGATCGAGACGTTGGCGGTGGTGCCTTCCGGTTGGGTCTGGCTGAACGACCACACGGGCTGTGTGCCGTTGGGCGCGGAGATCGTGACCCTGATGCGTGAGCCTGCGCGGTAGACGTGCCCCTCGAAGTACAGCGGGATCGTGACCGGGACGAATTCGTCGGCCGGCACCGGCTGCACGTCGGAGGCGAGGAAGGTCGGGATCGGCTGGAGTGGGGTGGGTTCCTGGTCGAACATGTTCTCCGAGGTGGTGGCGAGCTTGCGCTCGCTGGCGCGGATCCAGCCGTTCTGGACGAAGGTTTCGTTGCCGTCGGGGCGCACCTCGCTGACCGTCGCCTGGAGATCGACGTCTGGAGTGGATGACTCCACCCAGAGGTTGACGGCGCCTGCGCCGATGGCGGTGGTATTGGTCGTGAGCGGCGCCGACACGTAGGACACGGCGGAGCCTGTCGTGGGCTGCGCCCAGTTCCATTCCCACTGGGACGCGTCGCCCCACAGCCCGCCTGTCTCCGTGTTGCTCGAGTAGTCCGTCAGCGGCGTGGCGCTCGCATCCGAGGTGTAGGAGTCGCCCCCCGGGGCCGTCGCCGGTTCTTCGCCCAGTGTGCCTTCCGTCCCGAGATACCACGAGCGAGCCGTCGTGCCGGGGATCGGGAACGCTGAGAACGACTGTTCGAAGGCGGGATAGGGGTTGCCGGGCGTCGTCTTGCCGGTCGGCGAGGCTCCTGCGCCGTTGTCGAACAGCACCCGAACCTCCGGGAGCGCCTCGAAGGCCGACAGCGCCTTTGCGTATGACAGCTTTTCCTGGACCGGGTCCGGCGGCAGCGTGATGACGTCCCCCAAGGGGACCCCCAACGCCATGTGGTAGATGATCGGAGCCGCGAGATGCACGATCGCCCGGTCATAGATCGGCGCTCGGTGCGCGACGAACAGCTCCAGGAAGTCGTACAGCCGGTCGAGGGTATACGGATCGAGCGAGTCGACGTGGGCGCCGTTGGTGAACGTGAACCACTTGTGTTCGGTGCCGGTGAAGTGCTCCGCCAGATCGGCGCAGTGCCCGCCGGTCTGCTCGTCCTCCCACTGGCAGGCCATGAACGTCGGAACGTCGATGTTGTGCACGAACGTCACCGGGTCCAGCGGGTCGGCCACAGATGGGTTGTAGGTCGCGTTTTCCTTGATTTCCGCCAGCAGGTTCGGCGCCTCTGCGTGCAGGTCCTGGTTTTCCGCGCAGGTCTGATCGCCTTTCTGTATCTGTTCGTAGGCCCAGTGCTCGCCGCTGTCGGGGCCGGCCGGTTCGGCGTCGTGCTGTCGTTCTTCGGCCCAGGCCACCGCGAAGCCGGTGTTGAGGATGCCACCGGGGTAGAGGGTCGTCGCGGTTGCGTCGAGCACCGATAGCGGCGCGATCGCCTCGAGCGCCGGTGGCCGAAGCTGAGCTGCGAAGAGCTGGCTGATCCCGCCGTAGGAGATGCCGAGCATTCCGACCTTGTGGTGGAGAACCCACGGCTGATGGGCGATCGTCTCGATCACGTCGTAGGCATCGAGATTCTCCAGCGGTTCGAAATAGTCGAAGGCACCGCCCGAGCAGCCGGTACCGCGCATGTTCACGTCGACCACCGCGAAACCCATCAGGTTGGCCAGTTCGGCGATGCCGCTTTCCGGGCCCGCGGGGTTCGCGTAGCCGTATCCCGAGTATTCGATCAGCGTCGGGTACGGCGTTTTGGGGCTCGCCGTTGGGAAGGCAGCGAACTGAGAGTCCGAGCGTGAGCCAAACAGGCCCGCCGGGAGGCCGGGTGGGTGGACGTCGATCGCCAGCTGGGTGCCGTCGCGCGTCGTCAGGTACGTGTATCCGCTGTCCGCGATCGACTGCTTGTAGATGCTGGGGTCCCACGGCTTCGCGGCTTGCGTGTGGACGGTGATCGGTCCCGACTCTTCGCCTGTCGAGCTCAGCCGGACCCGGTAGCCCCTTCCCGGCGCGAGGTTCCGGAACAGCAACCCCCCGAGCGAGTCCGCGGTCTGCGTGGACACGGTTTCGCCATTCGACCGCAGCAGCGACATCTGAGCGCTCGGGGCCAAGCCGGTGACGTACACCTGTTCCACGCTTCCGTGCGCGCTGAAGGCGGACGCCGCCGCCGCGGCCACGAGCCAGACGGCGGCTGCCGCAAGCGTCGCTACGGCGCCGATCCGCGCACGACGCCGGAGCGCAGACGCTGTGACGAAGCGGCTATCGGCTCCCACGCGGCTCATCGCGGGACGACCGCCGCTCTCTGGCGCGGCACGCAGCGGCACCGTCCCATCCCGCACGTCCTGCATGCACGTAGTAAACACCTCTTGGGGGGTTAGTGAGCGACTGAGAAGGCCGAATCGTCTTGCCGTAGCATGTTTTGTGCTACGCTGGGCCGCGTGAGCCGCTCTCTTCATGTGCGCTTGGACGACAGCTCGGCCGCAGCGCTCAGCGTCATCCGCAATGACGGACTGAGCGACTCCGAGGCGGTGCGCACTGCGCTGCGCGAGACTGCGGCAAGGCGTCGGGCTCGCTCCGCTATTGCAGCTGAGGTTAGACGGCTCGCAGGCGATGAGGACGATCGAGCGGAGATGCGAGCGATCCGCGAGCAGATGGCGGAACTGGCGCCGCATCCCACCGACTGAGGTGGTGCGTGGCGAGATATTTCGCCTGCCTGCGCCGCGAGGGACACGCGGTGGGGAGCAGCGAGGCGCGCGCTACGCGGTGGTCGTCCAAGCCGACGAGTTCCTGAGCCTAAGCACCGTCCTCGTTTCGCCGACCTCGACGAGTGCGCAACCGGCGAGCTTTCGGCCGGTGATCACCCTCGATGGCACTCCCACTCGCATCCTTGTCGAGCAGACGACCGTCGTGGATCCCCAGCGCCTGGGACACTCGGCGGGACGCCTCGATCCGGACGAGCTGAGCGCTGTCGACGAGGCGCTAGAGCTCGTCTTGGGTCTCTAGGTCTGTTTGCCGATCAAGTAGGCTCGTCCGACATGCCTACCGTGCTCGCGACTTACACCTTCGGTGACTCGCTGCTGACGGTCCTCGAGTTCGCGATCCTGTTCTTGTGGATCTGGGTCGCGGTCGGCGTGGTGTTCGACATCTTCCGCAGCCGCGATCTGTCCAACTGGGGCAAGGCGCTCTGGATGCTGTTCATCATCATCGTCCCGTACATCGGCGTGCTTGCCTACCTGATCGTCCGTGGTCACACAATGCACGAACATCGCGAGCAGGACCGGTCCCAGGCTGAAGCCTTCCAGCGCTTCGAGGCGAGCGGCGGCGGATCGAACAGTCCCGTGGACGAGCTTGCCAAGCTTGCCGAGCTGCACGACCGAGGCAAGCTGAGCGACGAGGAGTTCGAGCAGGCGAAGGCCAGGCTGCTCGCCTAAAGGCAAACCCTACCCTCGGCACCGTGGCTACTGTCGAGTGGTGGGTTTGTGGTCGGGCGAGCCCTTGCGGTGATCAACACGCGTGCGCCGCCTCCGGGGGTCAAGGGTCCGAAAGCGAGCGGAAAGCCGCGAACCTAGCCCCGGCGACCCAGCGGCAGCGTCGCCGGAAAGCCGGCGGTGTGACTGGGGCGCTTACCCGTGGTCAGCCGCGGTGCGCTTCGTCTGTAGCTGCGACAGCAGGCGCCGCTCTCTCCGTGCTCCCGTTGTTGGCCCCGCGCATCATCTCGATTGCGCGGCGGGCGCCTTGGGAGAGCAGCATCGCGCTTTCGGCTACCTCGCGGTTGACCTCTGGGGTGGTCTCTACTAGCCGGTCTCCACAGACCGTATGGGCGCGGCTGAGCTTCTTCTGCGGAGGAGACGACCCGTTTTCCATGCCTTGAGGGTACCTCATGTCGGATTGCTGCTCGCGCGCTCGATGCGTGTCGCCAGGAGCTCTGCAAAGGGCTCCACGTCCCCAGCCGCGGAGACAAGCGCTGGAACCAAGGCGTCGTCGTGCGCGATCATCTCCTCGGCACCGATGAACCTGACGTTCGGTAGGCCGAAGGACCACAGCGCCGCCGATAGCGCAACGAAACCCACACGGTGGTTGCCGTCCACGAAGGGATGCACGCGCAGGATGCCTGCATACAGAGCCGCCGCGGCCCGTGTGTAGTCGAGGATGGGCTCCACCGCACGGAAGTCCTCGACGCGGCGGTTGAACGCAACGCAGACGGTGGCGAGATCGCGGCGGATCGAATCAGGCGCAACACCTTCGAGCTGCCGCATTCCGCCATCCGGCAGCACCACGCCGAAGAACGCCAACTCCCGGCGGAAGTGTCCACCATCATGCGGAAACCGGCGAGCAAAGATCGCTCCATGCCACCAGCGCACGCGCTCCGGGTCCATCCGCAAAGGCGTGCACCAGAATGCCCGCTGTGCGTCATCCAAAACACGAGCGAGCTCGTCTCCGAGTGCTTGCCAGGTCTCCTCCGGCGAGAGGCCATGCGCCTGGTAGAAGCGCGAGTCCTCACGGTCCCGGTAGTGCCGTCTTGGAGCATCCATTCCGGCGAGGATGCCAACAGGTTCGGACCCCAGGCGAGTTTGCAGCCAACAGGTTTGCGCCGCCAAGAAATGGAGCCAGCCCGACTCAATGCGAACCGCTTTGCGTCGCTTTCAGGTGGCCTAATAGCGCTCGGCAGATAGCGAAATCGAGACTGACCAATGACAACCAGCGGGCGAAATCTAGGGGTGCACAGGGCCGGGCTCTCGGCGTATCCAGCGTTCGAATGTTGATTCGGTGCTGTCTCCGCACGCTTGCAGCAGCGCGCGCGCGACCGCTTCGTCTGCACTGCCAAGTCCAACGGTGCCATCTACAGGCTGAGGAACGGCACCAATCAGCGGCCTGAGGTCCGTGTCGTCAAAGTAAGGGTGCGGCAGCGTGGGGATGCTTATCAGTGGCGAGCAGTTCTGCCCCGGTGCTCCGTTGGCAAGGACATCGACATGCTGGGAGATCTGGGGGGTAGACTCGCGTGCTCGTGTCTCGAGGCGGAGTTTCACGGTCTGTGGTCCATTGTAGGCCGAGCCGGGTGGTTGCCTGTTGGCGACCAAGACGAGAACGAGCCCGGAGCTGGATCGCGTTCCCGCGGTAGCTTGAAGCGGCGGTGGAGGGCTAGATGATTGATTCCACGGGGTTCAGGCGCAGTAGTTGACGAGTGCGCGGCTTGGTCGGCCGAGTTGGTGGTTGAGGGTGATGGCGGCGGCGAGCGTCAGGAGGCGTTGCAGGATTCGCTCTCTGAGGCCGGGAAGGGTTCGGGCGCCGTGGCGCTCGAGGGTGAGGATGTCCTTGCAGGTCCAGAAGATGCTCTCGATCCTTTGGCGGATCGGCGCGAGGTGCGGGCCACGGCCGGGCTCGTCTTTGCGGCGCGGCCGGACGATTGTGGCCTGCAGGTCGCTGGCTGCTTCCGCGAACTCTTTGCCGGCGTAGCCCTTATCGCCGATCACGGTCACCGCGCCTGCTCGCTTCGCGCGGGCGAGCAGCTTCAGCGCGACATCGCGCTCATCGAGCTTGGGGCTGGTCAGAGCGATCGCTCTCGGGGTGCCGTCCGGAGAGCACAAGGCGTGCAGCCGGAAACCCCAAAAGAACCGGCTGTGACTGGCGCAGTACCCATAGTCCGCTGCGTCGGCGAGCTGCGAGCGCTTGACCGTCTCACGGCTTCTGGCGCACTCCACCGGCGTGGAGTCGATCAGCAGCAGATCGTCCTCGATCCCGGGGCTCTGGCTGGCGAACACGCCCATCAGCCACTCCAGCGTGTCCGCCAAGCGCCGGCGGCGCTTGTAGTAGCCGGCCTGCCCGGGGATGCTCGGGAACAAGTGACGCAAATGCTTGGAAGCGACAGCGAGAAACCGCCGGTCCGACGGGATACCCATGATCGCTTGGGCGACGCAGAGCGTGACGACCTCCGCGTCTGTGACGCTTCTCCTGGCGTTCCCCGGCCTCGCGGGCAGGAGATCGTCAGCCGTGACATAAACCGCAGTCAGCAGCAGGTCGAGGTCGGCGTCCATCGAGGCCCCCTTCGGGTCGGCGGTGACATTGAGCACCGCCGACTTCGACCCCGCTGCCTATAAACCCACCCGTTCCACGGAACCCGCCGTGGAATCAATCATCTAGCGGGCCGCCGCGGCGGCGAGAGTACCTCTGCGGCTGCGATGTACAAACTCCCGGTCGGCCCGATGGTGGACGCGTGTAGCCCTGTCGTCGATCCGGACAGCATCACGGTTGCCAGCGTGAAGTCGAGCGTGGCGGGCGCCTCGACCGTCACAACGTGGGCTCTCGATCGCGCTTCAGATATCGCCGGCGCAGCCACGCAGCACAAGATCGACGTAAAGACGGCTATGGCACGCATTCGCGAAGCCTACAAGGCGTGCGGTATCAGTAGCTCGAATTGGCCGACTGACGACTCACCAAACAATGCCAGCGATTTGCGTTGACGTCAACGAATGGAGCTAGTCGGGCTCGAACCGACGACCTTCTGGCTGCCAGCCAGACGCTCTCCCAGCTGAGCTATAGCCCCAAAGCAGGTGCCGCAAGTGTAGCCGTCCGGGGTGTGCGCGCCTCCTCCCGAGGCCCACATCGGAGCCGGCGAATCATCGCCGCGAGCTCGTAGTCGCGCGCCCATTTGATGCCCAGCGCCTGGTTGTTCCTCGCCGGATCCAGGCGGAGATGGATCGCGCTGCGCTCTGTGATCTCGGCCACGGGGATCAGAAAGCAGCGGTGGAGCTCCGGCGAGTACGCGCAGACCGCGTCAATCTCGGCCGCCGTGTAGGTGGTCGAGACGTACCCACGAGGCGTGCAGCGGTTCGTCTTCAGGCGCACGACGAGCACCCCATCTAGACGCTGCGCGTACTTGCACTGGACTCGCAGCAGAGCCGGCTCGAGGTCGATGACCAGGTCGTATCGCCGTCCCTCGCACTGCGGGCGCAAGACCGTCAGGCCGAGCTGGATCGCCAGGGCAGTGACCCCGGCCTCGGCCACGGCGCCCTTCTGGCTCGGTGTCAACGCGTCCATCGCTCGACACCGTAGCTCCGTCCTTGTGACCGCCGGGTGACGTTGGTGCCGGTTTTGTGACCGGCGTGTGACGCCTTCGTACGAGCGCCGGTCCCTACCCCCGCGGGATGAACTCCGGCACTTCCAGCTCGTCGTTCGAGTCGTCTCCGGCGCGCCTTCGCGCCACGCGCGTCTCGGCCTCGTCGTCTTGGGCGGCTTCCCTGCGCGCGTGCCCGCGGCTTCCGTTCCCGCCCCCGTTCGTCGCGCGCTCCCCGTTCCCGCGCTCTCCGCTGGTCGTCACCTGGTCGAGTCGCGCGGTCATCGCGCCGTGCGTCAGGCGCACGTCGCGCAGCAGCCGTTCGGCGTTGTTGCGCAGGGACGTCGACAGCTCGCGCAGGTGGCGTGAGACCTCGGTGCCCTCCACCAGGATGTCCCGAGAGACGAGGTGCGCCTCGCTGGTGATCTCGCGGGCCTCCTTGCGCGCCTGCGCCTTCGTTTCGCTCGCCTCGCGCTCGGCGTCGTCGCGCACGCGCGCGAGCTCCTGGCGGCGCTCCTCCAGCAGGGTCTCGGTCTGCTGCCTGGTTTCCTGCGCGATCCGCTCGGCGCCACGGCGGGCGCTCTCCAGCACCTGCACGGACTGCGCCTCCGCCGACGCTCGCAGCTGCTCGGATTCCTCCCTCGCCGACGTCCGCACCCGCTCGGATTCCTCCCTCGCCGACGTCCGCACCCGCTCGGACTCCTGGTGGGCCATCGCCCACACCTGCTCGGACTCCCGGCGCGCGTCGCCCAGCGCTCGCTCGGCCTGCTCGCGCGCCTGCTCCAGCGTGCGCGTCGCCTCCTCGTGCAGGCGCCCGGCCTCGCCCTGCAGCTGTGCCGCGGCCGCCTCCGCCTCGCTCTTCGCAGCGTCAGCCTGCGCGCGCGCTGCGCCGAGCAGCTCCTCGGCCTCCTCCTCGGCGGCCTGCACGCGGATCTCCGCCGCGCGATCGGCCTCCTCGATGCGCTCGCTCGCGCGCGTCTCCGCCTGCTCGCGCAGCTCCCGCGCGGCCTTTTCCGCCGCCGCCACGATGCTCGCCACCCGGCTGGGCGCCGCGCTCAGCACGTGCGGGCCGGCGTCGACGACCAACTGCAGCTCTTCGAACTCCGGCGCCTCCATCTCTGGCTCCTCCATCGCGCCATCCTAGAGCGCGGCGCCCACTCGTGTCTGCACCCCTCGGCCGGCGCTCGGGCGGCCTCGGTCGATCGCCGCCGGTGTCACTACCACGACCTCCCGAGCATGGCAGGATCTGTGGGAAATCTGTCCTTGCGGACAGACCAGCGATAGGCGATCATCGACCTGTGGCACGCCATCACGAACCCCGCCTAATCGTCATCGTCGTCTTCCCCGGCGTCCAAAGCCTCGACCTGAGCGGCCCACTCGAGGTGTTCACCGGCGCCCAACGACTGATCGAGGAGACCGCCCGCCCCGAGCGCGGATACCGCGTGCGCGTGCTCAGCCGCGACGGGCTCGCGCTGCGCACGTCCAGCGGCCTGCGCGTCGTACCCGACGGACGCCTCCCGAAAGCCAGTTCCAAGCCGATCGACACGCTCCTCGTCCCCGGCGGCCCCGGTCACGTGGACGCCGCCGGCGACCGCGCGCTCCTCGGCTGGATCGCGCGCGCCTCATCCTCCGCACGGCGGACCGCCTCCGTCTGCACCGGCGCCTTCCTGCTCGCCGCCGCCGGGCTGCTCGACGGCCGGCGCGCCACCACCCACTGGGCGTTCGCCCGCGAGCTGCAGCGGGCCTACCCACCCGTGCACGTCGACCCCGACCCGATCTTCATCCGCGAAGACCCCATCTGGACCTCCGCCGGCGTCAGCGCAGGCATGGACCTCGCGCTCGCGCTCGTCGAGCAGGACCTCGGCCGCGACGCCGCCCTCACCATCGCCCGCCACCTCGTCCTCTTCCTCCACCGTCCCGGCAACCAGTCGCAGTTCTCCGCCACCCTCGCCGCCCAGCGCGCCGGGCGCGAGCCGCTGCGCGAGGTCCAGCGCGCCGTCCTCGAGGACGTCGCCGGCGATCACTCCGTCGAGGCGATGGCCGCCCGCGCCCACATGAGCCCGCGCCACTTCGCCCGCGCCTTCCGCGCCGAGACCGGCGTCACCCCCGCCCGTCACGTCGAGCGCGTCCGCCTCGAGGCCGCACGGCGCCGCCTCGAGGACAGCACGGACCCGATCGCCGTCATCGCCGCAAGCTGCGGCTTCGCCACCGCCGAGACCATGCGCCGCGCGTTCCTGCGCGCGCTGCACGTCGGCCCGTCCGAGTACCGGCGCCGCTTCCAAGCCCCAACCAGCAAGGAGACAGCAGCATGACCGACATAGCGATCGTCCTCTACGACAAGTTTACGGCGCTCGACGCCGTCGGGCCCTACGAGGTTCTCTCCCGCCTGCCCGGCGCCAGCGTCGTCTTCGTCGCCGCCCAGCCGGGTGCCGTGCGCACCGACAACGGCATGCTCACGCTCGTCGCCGAGCGCTCGCTCGACGACGTCCGCCGGCCGGACGTCGTGCTCGTCCCCGGCGGCCCCGGCGACGTCGTCGCCCGCGCCGGCGCGCAGGTGCTCGAGTGGCTGCGCGAGGCCGACCGCACGAGCCAGTGGACGACCTCCGTCTGCACCGGCTCGCTGATCCTCGCCGCCGCCGGGCTGCTCGACGGCAGGCGCGCCACCAGCCACTGGCTCGCGCTCGAGGAGCTCCGCCGGCTGGGCGCCGACGCGGTCGCCGAGCGGGTCGTCTTCGACGGCAAGCTCGTCACCGCCGCCGGCGTCTCCGCGGGCATCGACATGGCGCTCGCGCTCGCCGCCCGACTCGCCGGTGACACCGTCGCCCAGGCGATCCAGCTCGGCATCGAGTACGACCCCGAACCACCGTTCGACGCCGGCTCGCCGCACAAGGCACCCGCGGAGGTCGTCGAGCTGCTCCGCGCGCGCAGCCCGCGCGTCCAGGAGGACATGGCTGCTCGCTAACCTGCGAGAGCCGATGGCCGAGCACCGTTACGACCCCCACGAGATCGAGCCGCGCTGGCAGGCGGTGTGGGCCAACGAGCGCACCTGGGAGGTCTCCAACGAGGCCGTCTCGGACGCCCGCGGGGACGGGCGCGGCGCTTCCGCGGGCTCCGGCGCGCACGCGGGCGCGCGGGCGTCCAGCGCCTACGTCCTGGAGATGCTCCCCTACCCCAGCGGCGAGCCCCACATCGGCCACCTGAAGACCTACTCGGTCGGCGACGCCATCGCGCATTTCCGCCGCCGCCTCGGCGCCCGCGTGCTGCACCCGATGGGCTACGACGCCTTCGGGCTGCCGGCCGAGAACCACGCGATCAAGACCGGGGTCCACCCCCGCGACTCCACGGAGGAATCGATCGCCTCGTTCCGCCGCCAGTTCCACTCCTGGGGTATCTCCATCGACTGGTCGCGCGAGCTCGCCACCGACGAACCCTCCTACTACCGCTGGACGCAGTGGATCTTCCTCCAACTCTTTCAGGCGGGCCTCGCCTACCGCAAGGAGGCCGCCGTCAAGTGGTGCCCCAAAGACCAGACCGTCCTCGCCAACGAGCAGGTCGACGCCGAAGGCTGCTGCGAGCGCTGCGGCGCGCTCGTCGAAGTGCGTCAGCTCGAGCAGTGGTTCTTCCGCATCACCGACTACGCCGAGCGGCTGCTGAACGACCTCGAGACGATCGACTGGCCCGAGCACGTGAAGACGATGCAGCGCAACTGGATCGGGCGCTCGGAGGGGGCGGAGGTGACGTTCCGCTGCGAGGAGCTCGACGTCGACTACCCGGTGTTCACGACCCGCCCCGACACCCTCTTCGGCGCCACCTTCTTCGTGATGGCACCCGAGCACCCCGACGTCATGCGCCTCGCGCGCGGCACCGAGCACGAGCAGGCGGTCCACGAGTACGTCAACCACGCGGCCACCGAGACCAACGAGGAACGCGGGGACGTCGAGGAGCCGAAGACCGGCGTGCCGCTCGGACGGACCGTCACCAACCCCGTCAACGGCGAGCAGATCCCCATGTACGTCGCCGACTACGTGCTCATGGAGTACGGCACCGGCGCGATCATGGCGGTGCCCGGCCACGACGAGCGCGACTACGCGTTCGCCCGCGCGTTTGACATCCCGATCAGGCGCGTGATCGTGCCCGCGCAGGCGCTCGACACCGTCGAGGCCGCGCCGGGAGAGGACGGCCTGCCGTACACCGGCGACGGCACGCTCATCAACTCCCACCCCGACTTCGACGGGCTGCCCAACCGCCAGGCGCTCGCCGCGATCGTCGCCTGGCTGGACCGCGAGGGCAAGGGCCACGCCTCCGTCAACTACCGCCTGCGCGACTGGCTCGTCTCGCGCCAGCGCTACTGGGGCGCGCCGATCCCGATCCTCTACTGCGAGGGCTGCGGCACCGTGCCCGTACCCGACGAGCAGCTGCCGGTGGAGCTGCCGGACATCGAGGACTACACGCCCAAGGGCCGCTCGCCGCTGGCGGCGGCCGAGGACTGGGTGAACGTCAAGTGCCCGCAGTGCGGCGGGCGCGCGCGCAGGGAGACCGACACGATGGACACGTTCGTCGACTCCTCCTGGTACTTCATGCGCTACTGCGACGCGCGCAACGAACGCGCCGCCTGGGACCCGGCCGTGCTGCGCGAATGGATGCCCGTAGACCAGTACATCGGCGGGGTCGAGCACGCGATCCTGCACCTGATGTACGCGCGCTTCTTCACCAAGGCGCTCGCCGACCTCGGGCACGTCGACTTCCAGGAGCCCTTCCAGGCGCTGTTCACGCAGGGGATGGTCACCAAGGACGGCGCGAAGATGAGCAAGTCCCGCGGCAACGTCGTCTCGCCGGCGGCGATCGTCGAGCGCGTGGGGGCGGACACCGCCCGCTGCTACATCCTCTTCGTCGGGCCCCCCGACCAGGACGCCGACTGGTCCGACGAGGGCGTCGAGGGGGTGCACCGCTTCCTCTCGCGGCTGTGGCGCCTCGCGGCGGAGACGGCAGAACGTCTGGGGCCGCCCGCGACCCTCGGTGAGCTCTCCCTCCCGGCGGGGGCTGCATCGGGGGACGGCGACGAGCTCGCGCTGGCGCGAAAGACGCACTGGGCGATCGACAAGGTCAGCGGCGATCTGCGCCGCTTCGCCTTCAACACCGCCATCGCGGCCGTCATGGAGCTGATCAACGACTGCTCGCGCCTGCGCGAGTCCGTCGAGCCGGACACGCTGCGCTACGCGCTCGCGACCGCCGCGTCGCTGCTGTTCCCGTTCGCCCCGCACGTCAGCGCCGACGTGTACGACCGCCTCACGGCGGAGCGCGTCTGGGAGCAGCCGTGGCCGCAGGCAGACGAGGCGCTGCTCGAGCGCGAGTCCTACGAGCTCGTCTGCCAGGTCAACGGCAAGGTCCGCGACCGCGTGCAGGCGAGCGCCGACGCGAGCGTGCAGGAGCTCAAGGACCTCTGCCGCGCGGCCCCCAACGTGATCGTGCACCTCGACGGCAAGGAGATCGTCAAGGAGATAGTCGTGCCGGGCAAGCTCGTGAACGTCGTCGTCCGGTAGCTGCTCACGCGAGCGATGACCTCACCGACCTGCCACCAGGTGTTCTGGGAGCCCGCTACATAGACTGGCCTCCGTGGCCGAGCTGAAGCCCGTGTACCTGATCCACGGCGACGACCACGGCGCGGTGGCCGAGCGACGGGCGGGGCTGCGGGCGCTCGCCGAGTCCGAACCGGGTGGGAGCGCGAGCGTGGAGGTGCTGGAGGGCGACGCCGCCACGCCCGCGGGCACCGCCGCCGCGCTCGCGACGATGACGCTCGCGGTCGGGCGGCGGGTGATCGTGGTGGAAGGGGCGGAGCGCTGGCGCGAGGCCGACGTCGAGAAGCACCTCGCGGAGGCGCTCGCGCAGATGCCCCCGGAGACGACGCTCGCGGTGTTCGCCCGCGAGGAGGCCCGCGCGAAGGCTCCCGCCGCGCTGCACGCGGCCGTCAAGCGGGCGGGCGGCCAGGTGGTCGCGCAGATGACCGTCAAGCCGTGGGAGCTCGCCGAAGTGGGTGCGCGAGCAGGCCGCCCGTCTCGGCCTGGCGCTCGACGGGGCAGCCGCGAAGGCGCTCGTCGCGCAGGTGGGCGAGCGCCAGCAGCGGCTGCTGCGCGAGCTGGAGAAGCTGGCGCTGGAAGGCGCCGCCGGCGCCGGCGAGCAGCCCGCCGGGGCCAGCGCGGGGACGCCCGCGCCGCGGCGGATCGGCGCCGAGGACGTGGAGGCCCGCGCGGCCCACTCCAGCGAGTGGCGGGCATACGCGCTGGCCGACGCGCTCGTCGGCGGGGACGCTCGCGAGGCGACCCGCTCCTATCTGCGCCTGCGCCAGCAGGGCGAGCGGCTGTCCGGGCTCACCTACCTGATGGCCGGGCGGCTGCGCGAAGCGCTCGCGGTCGCACAGCGCCTGCAGGCCGGCGAGCCGATCGCCGAGATCAAGCGCTCGCTGCGGATGCCCGCGCGCGCCGCCGAGCGGTTCGTCGCGGACGTCGCCCGCAGCGACGTCGAGCGCCTGCGCGGCGCCCTGGCGACGCTCGCCGAGCTCGAACTCGACACCCGCGGGGGCGCCCCGCTGACGGGCAGCCGCTCCGCGTTCGCCGAGCTCGGCGAGGACACGCTCGCGCTGCGCGCGATCGAGGCCATCGCCGGCCCCCACTAAGCGGCGATGGCCGAATGCAGCTACTTGCCGGCCAGCGTGCGGGCCGCGCGGGACTTCTTGCGCGCGCCCGTGTTGCGGTGCATCGCGCCGCGCTTGACCGCCTTGTCGATCGTGCTGACCAGCTCGCGGTGGGCGGCGCCCGCGCCCTCCTGCTCGCCGCCGGCGACCAGCGACTCCAGGCGGCGGAAGTAGGTCTTGATCGTGGACGTGTAGCGGCGGTTCTCCAGGCGCTCGCGCTCGGAGCGCAGGATTCGCTTCTTCTGGGAGTGGATGTTGGCCATGATCGAAGGCGCCGAAAACCGGGCGGGCGCTGCCCGGAGCGCGCCGTACTATAGCGGCCTTGTCCGTCAGTGCAGAAGCCTTCGGCGAGGAGCCGGTCGTTCCCGCACCGCAGGGCGGAGGCGGCGCGGGCGGTGGGATCGCCCGCAACACCGCGATCTTCTCGTTCCTCACGGGCTTCTCACGGGTTGTGGGGCTGCTGCGCGAAATCGTGTTCGCGAGCTACTTCGGCACCACGGGCTTCGCGTCGGCGTTCGCGATCGCCTACCAGGTCCCGAACTACATCGCCCAGCTGTTCGCCCAGTCGGCGCTGTCGGCGGCGTTCGTGCCGGTGTTCACCGACCTGCTCCAGAAGGGGCGCCGCACGGAGGCGGTGCGGCTGGCCTCGACGCTGTTCTGGATCATGCTGATCGGCCTCGGCGCGATCACGGCGGTGTTCATCCTCGCCGCCGGGATCGTGATGCCGCTGTTCATCGGCTCCACCTTCAACCACCACCTCAACGAGCTCACGGTCGGACTCTCCCGGGTGCTGTTCCCTGTGATCCTGCTGCTCGGCCTGAACGGACTGCTGGTGGGGGTCCTGCAGTCCTACGACCACTTCACGATTCCGGCTCTCTCGCCGGCGGTGTGGAACATCGTGATCATCGTGGCGCTCGTGGCGCTGGCTCCGCACTTCCACGGCGAAGACGAGATCTACGCCTTCGCGATCGGCATCCTCGCCGCGACGGTCGTGCAGTTGCTGCTCGCGTTCTCGGCGCTCGGGCGCATCGACTTTCGCCTGCGGATCCGCATCGACTGGCGCGATCCGCGCATCGGGCAGGTGCTCACGCTGATGCTCCCCGTGATGCTCGGCCTCGGGATCGTCAACCTCGACCAGCTGATCAACGCGGCCTTCGGCAGCCTAGTCTCCGAACACGCGCCGAGCGCGATCAACAACGCGTTCCGCATCTACATGCTCCCGCAGGGGGTCTTCAGCGTGGCGGTCGCCACCGTGCTCTTCCCGACCCTCAGCCGCATGGCCTCGGGCCGCGAACCGGCCGCCATGCGACGCGCCGTGGGCAGCGGCATGCGCCAGATCAACCTGCTGCTGATTCCGGCGGCGGCGTTCATGGTGGTGCTGCCCACGCCGATCGTGCGGCTCGTATTCGAACGCGGACATTTCAACGCCGAATCCACGCACCTCGTCTCGATCGCGCTGTTCTGGTTCGCGTTCAGCCTGCCGTTCGGCGGCCTGAACCTGCTGCTCACGAGGACGTTCTTCGCCGTTCAGCGCCCGTGGATACCGACGAGCCTCGCCGCGATGAACATCGTCGTCGACATCGTCGTCAGCGTCGCCCTGTACAAGCCGCTGGGGATCGCGGGGCTGATCATCGGCACGATCGCCGCCAACGTCGTCATGACCGCGCTGCAGTTCCATCGCCTGCGCACCGGCCTCAACGGCCGCCTGGAAGGCGCCCAGACGCTGATGGTGACGGCGCGCATCATCGTCGCCTCAGCGCTGTTGGCCGGCGTCTCGTGGGTCGTGTGGAAGCTCCTCGACGAGCTGCTCGGCGGCTCGCTGCCGGCGGAGATCCTCAGCGTTGGCGTCGCCGGTGTGGCCGGGCTGCTCGTGTACGTGCGCGCGGTGCTCGTCATGCGCATCCCCGAGGCCCACCAGGTCGGCAACCTCATCCGCGCGCAGCTTGGGCGTGCGTAGAGCAGAGGCCGGGTGAGCCGAAGCCCACCCGGCTTACGCCCGGACATAGATCGCCGCTTACTACTTACGTCCCAGGACTGTGTCTTGCCTGGGCGGCGTGACACTCTCGACACCTGGACAGGCCGCCACGCTTTCGCGTGGCGCGTTGCCGCGGCTGAATGCTCCTTGTCGAGTTGGCGATCCGCCGGATGGACAACGCTAGCGGGTCTCGCGCTCCGGCAGGGCCTGTGCCGCGGCACTCGCCATCTACGCTGTATCCGCACCATGGACCAGGCCCACATCCGCAACTTCTCGATCATCGCGCACATCGACCACGGCAAGTCGACGCTGGCCGACCGCATCCTCGAGCTGACCCACACGGTCGCCGCGCGGGAGATGCGCGCGCAGCTGCTCGACTCGATGGACCTGGAGCGCGAGCGCGGGATCACGATCAAGGCGCAGGCGGTGCGCGTGTTCTACACCGCCCGCGACGGGCAGACCTACCAGCTGCACCTGATCGACACCCCCGGCCACGTGGACTTCACGTACGAGGTCTCGCGCTCGCTGGCCGCGTGCGAGGGGGCGCTGCTCGTCGTGGACGCCTCCCAGGGCGTGGAGGCGCAGACGGTCGCGAACACGTACCTGGCGGTGGAGTCCGGGCTGGAGCTGATCCCGTGCCTGAACAAGATCGACCTCCCCGGCGCCGAGCCGGAGCGGGTGGCCGGCGAAGTGAGCGAGCTGATGGGCGAGCCGCCGGAGTCGATCCTGCAGATCAGCGGGAAGACCGGCGAGGGCGTGCCGGACGTGCTGGAGGAGCTGATCGCGCGCGTGCCGCCCCCCGCGGGCGACCCCGAGGGGCCCGCGCGGGCGCTGATCTTCGACTCCGAGTTCGACCAGTACCGCGGCGTGATCGCCTACATCCGCGTGGTCGACGGCGTGTTCCGCAAGGGCGAGCCGATCCGCGCGATGGCGACGGGGACCGAGGCGGACATCGACGACATCGGCTTCTTCAGCCCGCAGATGATGCCCACCGACCAGCTCGCGGCGGGGGAGGTGGGCTACCTGATCACGGGTCTGAAGGACGTCACCCAGCTGCGCGTCGGCGACACGCTCACCACGCGGGCGAAGGCCGGGGCGTCCGCTTCGCGCTCGGGCGGACGCGGCTCGGCCGCCGAGGCCACCGAGCCGCTGCCCGGCTACCGGGAGGTGAAGCCGATGGTCTTCTGCGGCCTGTTCCCGATCGACTCGGACGACCTACCCGGACCTGCGCGACGCGCTGGAGAAGCTGGTGCTGAACGACGCTGCGCTCTCGTGGGAGCCGGAGACCTCGGACGCGCTGGGCTTCGGCTTTCGCTGCGGCTTCCTCGGCCTCCTGCACATGGACATCGTGCGCGAGCGCCTGGAGCGCGAGTACGACCTGGAGCTGCTGGCGACGATGCCGTCGGTGGAGTTCGACGTGACGCTGACGAACGGCGAGGAGCTGGAGGTGCACAACCCGTCGGACATGCCGGACCCGGGCACGATCGAGGAGATCCGCGAGCCGTTCATCACGGCGTCGGTGATCGCGCCGAAAGAGTTCGTGGGCGCGGTGATGGGGCTCTGCCAGGAGCGCCGCGGCGAGCACACGGGCATGCACTACCTCTCGCCGGAGCGCGTGCAGATGACCTACGAGCTGCCGCTCGCGGAAATCGTGCTGGACTTCTTCGACCAGCTGAAGTCGCGCACGAAAGGCTACGCGTCGCTGGATTACGAGATCAGCGGCATGAAGCCCTCGGACCTGGTCAAGCTGGACGTGCTGCTGGCGGGCGACACGGTGGACGCGCTGTCGATGGTGGTGCACCGCGAGAAGGCGTACGAGATGGGGCGGACGCTGACGGAGAAGCTGCGCAAGCGGATCCCGCGCCAGCAGTACGACGTACCGATCCAGGCGGCGATCGGCGCGCACGTGATCGCGCGCGAGACGGTGAAGGCGTTTCGCAAGGACGTGATCGCGGGCTGCTACGGCGGTGACATCACGCGCAAGAAAAAGCTGCTGGAGAAACAGCGCGAGGGCAAGAAACGGATGAAGCAGGTCGGCCGCGTGGAGGTCCCGCAGGAGGCGTTCCTGGCGGTGCTCGAACTGGGGGAGGAGTAGGAGGTGGGCGCCTCCGGCGCCCGCGCGGCGAGCGCGGTGTCAGGACGGGGGCGGGATCGGCCACGCGCTTGCCCGTGCCCGTGAGGGTGCTGTTCGTGTGCCTGGGCAACATCTGCCGCTCGCCGACCGCCGAGGGCGTGATGCGGGCGCTCGTCGCGCGAACGCGGCCTCACCGGGAGCATCGAGCTCGAATCGGCGGGCACGGGCGCGTGGCACGTGGGCAGCCCACCCGACGCCCGCGCCACCCAGGCCGCGCGGGAGCGCGGCATCACGCTCGAGGGAGCCGCCCGGCAGGTTCGCGCAGACGATTTCAATGCTTTTAATCTTTTGATCGCGATGGATCGTGAAAACCTCCGGGAGCTCAGGCGACTGGCGCCCGGCGACCGCGAGCGTGAAAAGGTGAAGCTGCTGCGCGAGTTCGATCCGGCGAGCGATGACGGCCCGCCCACCCGCGACCTCGACGTGCCCGACCCCTACTACGGCGGGCCGGGAGGGTTCGACGAGGTGTTCGAGCTCGTGCGCGCCGCCTGCGAGGGACTGCTGGAGGCGATACGCGACGGGATGCCGGCGCCCTCGCCGACCAGCCCGCCGCGGTGACGCTCCCGCCCGGCGCCCGCGACGTCCGCCGCGTGGGCGGCGGCGACATCAACGAGGCGTACTCCGTGGTGCTGGCCGACGGCAGGCGCGCGTTCGTGAAGACCCGCGACGACGTCGCCCCCGGCGAGTACGCCGCCGAGGCCGCCGGTCTGCGCTGGCTGGCGGAGCCCGGCGCGCTGCCCACCCCGCGCGTGCTGGAGCTGGACGAGCGGTATCTGGCGCTCGAGTGGATCGACTGCGCTCCCGCCGGCGCCCTCGACGAGGCCGGCGCGGAGGAGCTCGGCCGCGGGCTGGCCGCCGTCCACGGCGCGGGCGCGCCTTGCTTCGGCGTTGGCGCCGGGCCTGGTGGGGTCGCGGGGCCAGGCGGTGCTGGCGCCCCGGACGGAGCTGTCGGGCCGGGCATGCACGCGCGCTTCGGAACGCTTGAGCTGCCGAACGAGCCGTGCGAGGACTGGGCGAGCTTCTACGCCGAGCGACGCCTGCTCCCGCTGGCGCGGATCGCCCACGAGCGCGAGGCGATGTCGCGGTCCGCGATCGCGGCCGTGGAGGCCGTCTGCGGGCGCCTGGGCGAGCTCGTCGGCCCGGCCGAGCCGCCGGCGCGCCTGCATGGCGATCTGTGGTCGGGCAACGTGGTCGTCGACGCGGGCGGGCGGGGGTGGCTGATCGATCCGTGCGCGTACGGCGGGCATCGCGAGGTGGACCTGGCGATGCTGAGGCTGTTCGGCGCGCCCTCGCCCGCGGTGTTCGCGGCCTACGAGGAGGCGACGCCGCTGGCTGACGGCTGGCGCGAGCGGGTTGAGCTCTACCAGCTCCTGTCCTTGCTGATCCACGCGCTGCTGTTCGGCGGCTCCTACGCTGCGAGCGCCGAGCGCGCCGCGCGCCGCTACTGCGGCTGAGCTGACCGCGGCGCGATGGATCTCCCTTGTCGCGGGCCAAACCGACCTCTGCTGCAACGTCATAGATCGCGTGCGAGTTGCCGCGCACCCACGGGCGTGCGTCCGGGCTGCAAGCGCGAGCAGATCAAAAGATGCAGCGATGCCAGGCCGTCCCATGCGATTGGTATGCGTGTTGGATGGCACGTGGCAAACGGCGACAGCGTGACCTTTCTCCGCGGACAAAGCAGCCGCCCGCATCCACACAGGTTGCTGATCCTGGGCCACCGTATGTCGTGCTGTGGCATCCAGCCGCCGACGCCGCGCGTGCTGCTATCTCCGATGCAGCCGAGCGCACCGCGATTCAGCACGCACGGGAGAAGCTCGAGGCGCTGGGCCCGCAGCTCGGCGCTCCGCACAGCAGCGCCGTCAAGGGCGGCGACGGGTCGGGGCTACGCGAGCTGCGCCCTCGCGCCGGGCGCAGCCGCTGGCGACCGATCTACCGCCGAGTGCAGCCGGGGATCTTCGTGATCCTCGCCGTTGCTCCCGAGGCGCAGATCGACAGGCGCGGCTTCGATGAGGCGGTCCGCGCTGCTCGGCGACGCCTGCAGGAGCTCGAAGCATGAGGATGTGATAACACGCTTGCTATCATCGACTCGGCAAAGGACAGACAGGAACGACATGCGGTTGAGCGACATGAAAACGAGCGAGCAGGTCTTGGCCGAGGAGCTGCGAGACCCGGCCTTTCGGCGCGAGTGGGATCGCACGGCGCTTGCACGTGCCATCGCGCTGAAGGTGCTGGCGTATCGGACGGAGCAGGGGATCTCGCAGCGGGCGTTGGCGAAAGAGCTCGACATGACGCAGCCGCAGCTAGCACGCCTGGAGGCGGGTGAGCACAACCCCACCATTGACACGCTCGCACGTCTGGCGCAGACACTGGACGTCGAGTTCGCGATCGACGTTCGCCCACGCCGACGTGCCCCGAAGCTGCTCAGTGGTCGCGCGCAGCGCGCGAACGCCATCGCGTCATACGAGACCGACGCCGCGGGGATTCTGCTAGCAGCTAGCTGACCCCCACGCCGTCCGGCGCCGCGTCCCGATCCGCGGTGCCGGTCGGAATCAGGGGGTATGCGTCCTGAGACGGTCTCCTCCCGCCAGCGGCTGTATCTCCTCGCGCGGGTGGTGGTCGTGCGCCACTACCGCAACGAGCTGACGCTGGCGGCGGTCGCCCGCGCGCTCGCGAGCTCGCCACGCCAGCTCCAGCGGGCATACGCGGAGTTCGGCGGGACGACGTTCCGCGAGGACCTGCTCGCTCGGCGGATGGCGGTGGGGGCGCAGCTGCTGGCCGAGCAGCGCTCGATCCCGGTCGAGCACGTGGCCCGCCTCGTCGGCTACAGCCAGGGCCCGCACTTCGCGCGGGCGTTCCGTCGCCGCTACGGGCTCTCGCCGGCGCGCTTTCGCCATGCGGCCCGTCAGGCCGAGGAGCGGGCGTAGGCGGACTCCCCGTCCTGGGACGCCGCCGCCTCCCCCTCGGGGGACGACGCGAGCGACTCCGCGCCGGGCAGGGACAGGCGCATGAGCGTGCCGCCGCCGGGCGCGGGCTCGGCGGCGACGCTGCCGCCGTGCTGGACGGCGACCTGGCGGACGATCGCGAGGCCGAGCCCGGAGCCGGGTCGCCCGCGCGCCTCGGCGCCGCGGTAGAAGCGGTCGAAGACGTGCGGGAGGTCCTCCGCGGAGATGCCGGTGCCGTGGTCGCGGACGGTGAGCTCGCCGGCGTGCAGCTCGACCTCGACGGGCTCGCCGGCGGGGCTGTACTTGATGGCGTTGTCGACCAGGTTGCTGACGGCGCGCTCGAGCCGGGAGGGGACGCCGGTGAGGATCGTGGGCTCGAGCTCGGCGTGCAGCTCCGTCGCCGGCGCCTGCCGGCTGGCGCGCTCGATGACCTCGCCGACGAGCAGGTCCAGGCGCACGTCCTCGGCGTCCGCGCGCGGTTCCTCGCCGCGGGCGAGGTCGATGAGGTCGTTCATGAGCAGCGTCAGCTGCTCGATCTGCTCGACGACGTCGCCGAGCAGGCGGTCGTGTTCTTCGCCGTCCATGTACTCGCCCTGCTGCTGGAGGATCTCGATGTTCGTGCGCAGACTCGTCACCGGCGTGCGCAGCTCGTGGGAGGCGTCGGCTACGAGCTGGCGCTGCGCGTGCACGGAGGCGTCGAGCGCGCTCATCGAGCGCTCGAGCGCGTCGAGCATGGCGTTGAAGCTGGTGGCCAGCCGCCCGAGCTCGTCCTCGCCGGATGGCTGGATGCGCCGGCTGAGGTCGCGCGTCTCGGCGACGTGCTCGGTGGCGGCGGTGAGGCGCTTGAGCGGCAGCACGGCGGTGCCGGCGACGAGGCGCCCGAGCAGCGCGGCGAGCGCGATGCCGCCGACGACGACCAGCGCGAGGATCAGGCGCAGGCGGCCGAGCAGGCTGTCTACTTCGGTGAGCGGCTGGGCGAACTGCACCGCGTGGCCCCTGTTGAGCGGCTCGGCGAGCACGCGCAGGTGGATGCCGTCGACGTTCGCGTCGCGCAGGAACGGCTGTCCGCCGTGCGCCGCCAGCGCGCGCGTCCTCGCTTCGACCGGGAGCAGGATGTCTTCGGCGGCGGGCGAGTGTTCGACGACGCGGCCGCTCGAGTCGACCACCTGCTGGTAGCCGCGCACCTGGCCGGGGCCGAGCGAGAGGCCGCTGAAGAGGTCGCCGGCGCTGCCCTTCGGTGGGCTCTTGCGGTGGCGCGCGCTCGCTGGTACGCGCGGGGGCGCGCCGGGCGCCTCTTCTTCGGCGAGTCGCAGCCGTTCGCGGTACCTGAACGCCCTCCTGCCGCCTTCGCCTTTGGCGTCGAGCCTGCGCAGGAGCTGGCTGCGCTCGAGGCCGCGGATGCCCAGCTGGGTGTCCACCTGGTTGTGCAGCTGGTTGGAGGTGAGCACGTAGATGAGGATCGACGCGAGCACGACCGCGATCGCGACCGCGGCGGCCGAGGCGATGGCGATGCGCCGGCGCAGGCTCATGAGGGGGTCCGCAGGACGTAGCCGACGCCACGCACGGTGTGCAGCAGGCGGGGCTCGTCGTCGACCTCGGTCTTGCGCCGCAGGTAGCCCATGTAGACGCCGAGCGAGTTGGAGCTGGAGCCGAAGTCATAGCCCCAGACGCTCTCGAAGATCGTCGAGCGGGTGAGCACCTGGCGGGGGTGGCGCATGAACAGCTCCAGCAGCAGGAACTCCGTGCGCGTGAGGGCCATCAGCCGCTCGCCTCGCCAGGCCTCGTGCGCGCGCAGGTCGAGCCGGAGGTCGGCGAACGTGAGCACCTCCTCCTTGCCGTCGTCCTCGCCGGCGCGGCGCAGGAGCGCGCGCACGCGGGCGAGCAGCTCGCGCAGTGCGAACGGCTTCACCAGGTAGTCGTCGGCGCCGGCGTCGAGGCCGGCGACGCGGTCGTCGACCTCGCCGCGGGCGGTGAGCATCAGCACGGGCGTTCTGTCGCCGCCCTCGCGCAGGCGCCTGCACACCTCCAGGCCGTCGACGCGCGGCATCGCGATGTCGAGGATGACCGCCTCGTAGGGGGCCGACCCCAGCCGCTCGAGCGCCTCCTGGCCGTCGCTGGCCTTCGCGACGTCGTAGTGTTCGAGCGTCAGCGCCCTGGACAGCGCGTTCTGGACGGCGGGCTCGTCGTCGACGACCAGTATGCGTGCTTGGTCGGTCATGTTTCGCGGCGTCCCACCTGCATTCGTGCGGGCGCCCGCGGCGCCGGCTACATGCTGGGAGGCGTTGCAGTACCAGGCTAGCGTGATGGATGCCCGCCACATCCGCTCTGAAGCGCAGCGAAGAGATTGCTAAGAATCGAACGGGAGATCCGCCATCGCCGAGCAGAGGACCGCGCCGGACGAACGCGACAGCGCGCCGCAGGAGAGCGACACCGGCGCGGAGGACCGCGCCGACGAGCTGGCGGTGCAGTCGCGCAGGCTGCGCAACAGCCTGATCAGCCTGGCGATCTTCTTCGCGCTGGTGGTCGGGCTGCTGTTCGCCGTTCCCGGCCTCGACGAAGCCGCCGATCGGATCACCCGCGCGAGCGTCGGCTGGACGATCGCGGCGATCGTCCTCGAGGGGCTGTCGTGCCTCGGCTACGTGCTGCTGTTCGAGCTCGTCTTCGCGAGGCTCGGGCGTCGCCTGAGCTCGCGCCTGTCGCTGTCGGAGCTGGCGGTCAACTCGATCGTGTCGGTCAGCGGCCTCGCCGGCATCGCCCTGGGGGCGTGGGTGCTGCGCACGAGGGGGGTGTCGGTCGAGCGCATAGCGAGGCGCTCGGTGCTGATCTTCGTGCTGACGAGCGCCGTGAATGTCGTCGCGGTGATCGTGATCGGCGTGCCGATGTGGCTGGGGGCGATCCCCGGCTCGCGTGACCCGCTGCTGACGCTCCTGCCGGCGGCGGCGGCGCTCGCCGCGATCCTCGGCACGCTCGCGGCGGCCGCCTGGGCGCGCCGCGCGGCGAGCGCGAGCGTAGCTCGCAGGGGCCGCGTGGCGGTGGCGGTGACGGCGGTCGGCGACGGCGTGTACGACGCGCTGGCGCTGATCCGCGCGCACGACTGGAAGCTGGTGGGCGCGGTCGGCTACTGGCTGTTCGACAACCTCGTCCTGTACGCGTGCCTGGCCGCGTTCGGCAGCACGCCGTCGTTCGGGGTGGTGGCGATGGCCTACCTGGTGGGGATGCTCGCGAACTCGCTGCCCGTCCCCGGCGGCCTGGTGGCGGTGGAAGGCGGCCTGGTGGGCATGCTGCTGCTGTTCTCCGTGCGCCCCGCCTCGCTGGTGGTGGTGGCCGTGCTGGTGTACCGCGTGATCTCGCTGTGGGTGCCAGCGCTGATCGGCTCCGTCGCCTTCCTGAGCCTGCGCCGCGAGATCGGCAAGCCGGCCGCGCGCGCGGTGCCGGGCTAGCGGGGGGCCGCCGCTACCAGCGGGCGCCGGCCGTCAGTTCCCGCGCCCTGGGGGCTTTGGGGCCGTCGATCGCGCGGATGTAGCGTTCCTCGGCGAGCGAGCGCTGGCAGACGCGGTCGGGGAGGCTGGCCATCGCGCGCGCGACCGCCGGGCTTTCGGCCCCGAACAGGCCGGGGCAGTACACCGGCGCGGGCAGCGGGCCGGCGGACGAGCCGGGCGCGTTGAGCGGGCGCAGCCGTTCGGCGGCGGCGAGCGCGTGGGCGTAGCTGTTGGAGAAGATGTCGATGGCGAGCCTGCCGGTGTAGATCTCGATCGAGCGGCCTTCGTCGTAGACGGTCGCGGGCACGCCGCGGATGAGCAGTGTTTTGCTGCGCTCCGAGCTCGGAGTTGGGGTGCAGCGCGTAGATGACGGTGGTCACCTGCAGCGGCAGCAGGCAGTTGCCGCCGCCGAGGACGCCCTTGCTCTGGACGCAGTCGCCGTAGTAGACGCTGTCGCCGATCGACGGGTCGTAGCCCTTCAGCCCGTCGGCCGCCGCCAGCGGATGCCCCTGAAAGCTGGGGCCGACCCAGTAGACCCTGTAGTAGGGGAACGTCTGCGCTTCGGCGAGCGCCCCGGCGGCGAGCGGCTTGGGGTGGCTCGTGCCGCAGCCGCCGGCGGCGAGCGCCGCGCAGATCGCGCCGAGCGCGAGCGCGGCCCTGGCGGCGCGGCGGATGGCGCCCGTGCGTGTGGCGGCGGTCATGCCGTCATTATCTTGGCGTGCGCGCGCGAAGCACCAGCGCAGCTACTTCCGAGCGGCTGGACTGTTCACATTCATGCGACCCCGCCGAGAGATCGGCGGATGCACCGGGGTCCGGTGGGGTAGCACTCCGGACCCCGGTTGATTCTTGCAGCGCGGGCGGGCGGACGGCGCCGACGGCGCGGAGGCCGCGGCTGGAGCGGGCGGCGTGGCCGCCGGGCGAGTGGCTGGGCCTGACGGCGCTGGTGGCGGCGCTGGTGGGCGTGTGGCTGGCGGTGGACCCGCGTACGCCCGACCTGGCCGCGCAGACCTACCGGGTGTCGCTGTTTCGCCAGCTGGGCCTGGCGGTGTGGGACGAGCACTGGTACGCGGGCCACGGCCTGCCGGCGTACAGCCTGCTGTACCCGCCGCTGGCGTCGCTGGTGGGGATGCGGACGCTGGCGGCGGCGTGCGTGCTGGCGTCGAGCCTGCTGTTCGCGCGGCTGGCGCGGGCGAGCTACGGCGCCGGCGCGCGTTGGGGCGCGGCGTGGTTCGCGGTGGCGGCGCTGGGCGACGTGTGGAGCGGGCGCCTGACGTTCGCGCTGGGCGTGTCGTTGGCGCTGGCGGCGGCGCTGGCGTTCGCGCGCGGGCGCTGGGCGTTGGCGTGCGTGCTGGCGGCGGTGTGCGCGGCGGCGAGCCCGGTGGCGGGCGCGCTGCTGGGGCTGGCGGGGCTGTCGCTGGCGCTCGCGCGGCGCTCGCCGCGGGCGCTGGCGGTGCTGGCGGTGCCCGGCGCGCTGGTGGTGGCGGCGCTGGCGGCTCTGTTCGGGGAAGGCGGCTACGAGCCGTACCCGATCCTGTCGTTCGCGGCGACGATGCTGGCGATGGCGGCGTTCGTGTGCGCGCTGCCGCGGTCGGCGCGGGTGCTGCGGATCGGCGCGGGCGTGTACGTGCTCGCGTGCGTGGCGTGTCTGGCGGTGCACACGCCGGTGGGCAGCAACGTGGAGCGCTACGGGGTGCTGCTGGCGGGGCCGCTGCTGCTGTGCGCGCGCTCCCCCTCCGGGGACGACGCGGCGGCGGGGGCGCGCCTGACGCCGGCGGCGGCGCTGGCGCTGGCGGTGATCGCGGTGTGGGTGGTGTGGGGCCCGGTGCGCGAGACGCTGGCGGTGGTGGGCGGCGAAGCGACGAGCGCGCAGTACTACGCGCCGGTGGAGCGGTTCCTGGCGCGCGTGCAGGCGCCGCCGGCGCAGCCGGTGCGGGTGGAGGTGCCGCTGACGCGCTCGCACTGGGAGGCGGCGCTGCTGGCGCCGAGCGTGTCGCTGGCGCGCGGCTGGGAGAAGCAGTTGGAAGAGCGCTACGACGGCGTGCTGCTGGGTGGCGAGCTGACGGCGGCGAGCTACGAGCGCTGGCTGCGTGAAGAGGCGGTGGGCTACGTGGCGCTGCCGGATGTGGCGCTGGACCCGTCGAGCGCGGGTGAGGGGCGGCTGATCCGCGCGGGCCCCCCGTATCTGCGTGAAGTGTTCAGGAGCAGGCACTGGCGGGTGTTCAGGGTGCTGTCGGCGACGGCGCTGCTGAGCGGTCCGGGGCGGCTGACGTCGCTCGGCCACGACTCCTTCTCGTTGTCCGCGCGGACGGCCGGGCGGTTCGTGGTGCGGGTGCGCTTCACGCGCTACTGGACGCTCACCCGCGGCGCCGGCTGCGTGGCGCCGGCGCCCGGAGGCTGGACGGCGGTGACGGCGAGGGCGCCGGGCGCGGTGGTGGTGAGCGCGAGCTTCTCGCTGTGGCGGGCGTTCAGCGGCGGTGGCGGTTCGTGCACCTGACGCCCCGTAGCGCCTCGCCGGGGCGGCGAGAGCTACTGCGGCGCGAGGGCGAACAGGGAGGTGACACCGGTGAGGTAGATGTGGGCGCCGTCGGAGGTGACCGGGTCGAAGGCGCCGGTGGCCTTCTGGAAGAGTGGGCGGCCGGTGGAGATGCCGAGGCCGTAGGTGCGGTGGTGGCCGAGGTCGGCGAAGTAGACGGTGCGCCCGACGATGGTGGCCGAGCCGGAGATGCGCCCGTGCGCGTTGAAGCTCCAGCGGACCTTGCCGGTGCGGGCGTTGAGCGCGTAGAAGGTGCCGTTGTAGGAGCCGATGTAGACGGTGGGGCCGAGGCCGGGGGCGTTGGTGACGGCGGGGGAGGCGTAGACGTAGTCGCCGGTCTGGACGGCCCAGTCGAGCTTGCCGGTGGCGGCGTCGTAGGCGTAGATGCGCCCGTCGGTGTTGCCGAGGAACACCCGCCCGTAGACGACGGCGGCGGTGGAGTAGAAGGTGCCGCTGCCGAGCAGCGCGCCTTCGGAGGCGGAGATCCAGAGCCGGTGCCCGGTCCGCTCGGAGATGGCCTGGAGGTGCCCGGAGTAGTCGCCGAAGTAGAGCACCCTGCCGGAGAGCGTGGGGCTGGCCTTGACGGCGCCGGGCGCCTTGTAGGTCCAGAGGACGGCCCCGGTGCGGTCGTTGAGCGCGTAGAGGAGGCCGCTCTGCGAGCCGAAGAACAGCCGCCCGCGGTCGATCAGCGGCGAGGACTCGCTGGGCGCGGGCAGCGCCCGCCACCAGCGGACGGCGCCGTTGGCGCTGTCGAGCGCGATCGCCCGGCCGGGGCTGTTGTGGTGACCGCTGGAGAGGATGGTGACGTAGACGGTGTTGAAGGTGACGGCCGGAGAGGAGGCGGACAGCCGCCCGAGGCGCCGCGACCAGAGCAGGCGGCCGGTGCGCTTGTCGAGCGCGGTGAGGACGGCGGTGTCGGAGAGTTGGAAGATGCGTTCGCCGTAGATGACCGGGCGGGAACTCGAGCAGCGAATGGCTGTTGTGCACCCACAGTCCCGTGAAGGGCGGGTGGAGGGTCGGCGGTGCGGGGAAGAAGCGCGTGTGCTGCTTGTCGTAGCCGTAGAGCGGCCAGGAAAAGCGGCTGGGTCCGCGGGCGGGCAGCCGCGGCGTGGGCTGTGGCAGGAAGCGGGCGTGCGGGTGGTAGATGCTGCCGGTGCGGTGGCGCTCGTAGAGGTAGCCGCCGAGCGCGGCTGCGACGAGCAGCACGACGAGCCCCGCGAGCGCCGCCCGTGCGGGCGTGGAGCGTGGGCGCGGGAGCCTGCGGTGCTCGCTCACCGGCTGGGCGACCGCTCAGGCCGCGAGCTTGCGGGAGGTGGTCTCTGTGGAGGTCGTGGCTGAGGGGCGAGGCTCGCCGGCGCGCGCGCGTGTCCGCTGCGTCGCCCGCCGGCGTCGACGCGGGTGGCGCTCTGCGAGCTCGCGCGGTGAGCGAGGCCGGACGCCGTGTCGAGCGGGCGAGGAGGCGTGCGAGGGTGAGAGCGAGCAGCAGCGCACAGGCGATGGCGAGCGGCGGCAGGCTGAACCCGGAGACGAGCGCGAGCACGACGTGGTTGCCGCCGAGCGACCAGTTCCAAAGCAGGTAGTCGCCGACGGTGAGCCCGGAAACGAGCACCAGCGGTCTCTGGGACACGCGCTAAGGGTAGTCCTGCCGGGGGACGGACGGCGGCGCGCACGCCGCGGGACCTATGATCGCGAGCAATGGACGCTGGACGCGGGCTCTCGGAGGTGTTCGCCCCGGGGCTGCTGGCCGGCAAGGTGGCGCTGGTGACGGGAGGCGGCACGGGCCTGGGCAAGGCGAGCGCGATGGAGCTGGCGCGGTGCGGCGCGAAGGTGACGATCGCGGGCCGGCGCGCGGAGGTGCTGGAGCAGGCGGCGGCGGAGATCAACGACGTGGTGCGGGAGGCCCAGGCACCGGCGGCGGATGCCCAGGCGGCGGCGGGCGGCGCCAGTCGCGCGGTGGGGGAGGCCGACTGGGTGGTGGGGGACGTGCGCGAGCGCGAGGACGCCGGGCGGCTGGTGCGGACGGTGCTGGAGCGCGGCGGGCGGCTGGACGTGCTGGTGAACAACGCCGGCGGCCAGTTCTTCAGCCCGGCGGAGCTGATCGCGGCGAAGGGCTGGCAGGCGGTGTGGCGGCTGAACGTGGACGGTGTGCTGAACGTGGCGGAGGCGGCCTTCGAGCTGGCGCTGGGACCGGCGGAGGGAGGGACGGTGGTGAACGTGACGCTCTCTCCCCACCACGGGATGCCCGGCATGGCCCACTCGGGGGCGGCCCGGGCGGCGGTGGAGGCGCTGACGCGGGAGCTGGCGCGGCGGTGGGAGTCGGCTGGCGTGGCTGTGGCGGCGGTGGCGGCGGGCCACTTCGACACGGAGGTGCTGGCGAAGTACCCGGCGAACGTGCGCGCGGGCGCGTCGCGGGCGGTGCCGCTGCAGCGACTGGGCACGGCCGCCGAGCACGCGTGGCTGATCGCGCTGCTGGCCTCGCCGCTGGGACGCGCATTCAGCGGCTCGACGATCACCCTGGACGGTGCCCGCGACAACTGGTGCGGGCCGTGGCCGCCGCCGGGGCTGGCGGATGAGTCGGGGGCGGTGCCTACTGAGGCGCGGCGGTAGGATTGGAAAGGGCTTGCGGGCGAAGTGTTGTGGTTGCACAGAAGCCTTCCAAGCTTCTAGGGCGGGTTCGATTCCCGTCGCCCGCTTGATAGCCACGGGGAGTGGCGCAGTCTGGTAGCGCACCCGGCTGGGGGCCGGGCGGTCGCAGGTTCAAATCCTGTCTCCCCGATGAAAAGTCGCAGGTTCAGAACCTTGAACCTCGCCGCGAAAGCTGGCGAAAGCCGCGAGAATGCTGGGATTCTTGGTCGGTCGTTCTCGTCTGTTCCCGGCTGTTCCTAGCACGCGGGACCGCAAAAGGACCGCAGCGAAGGCCGAAAGGGACCGCAAGCGACACGGTGCGCCGCCTCACGCCGAGATGTTCAAGCGTTGGAACTCCGGGTTGGGCCACGAGCCTGCTCGGTGCCCAGCGTGCCTACGCTGGTGAAGATCGCTGCGACGACCGGCATCGAGTTCTCGTTCGATGTCGTCCCGGCTGGCCGGGAGCCCACTCTTGTCCGCAATGCCTTCAAGGACACGCAGGCTCAGGTGTACGCCGGCGGCTCGATCCTTGTTGCATCTCGCTGATTCGGTCGTGTGTCAGCTCGCGCCTGTGTCCTCGAGACCAGAGATCAGGCGGGCGACCGAGCGGTAGTCGCCTTGGACGATGCGGTCGATCGGCTTGTCGTCGTCGAGCGCGGGGTTCGGCTCGCTGAGCCACATCGGGATGTAGGTGGGGTGGATCACGCGGCCAAGGCGTTCGACGAGCGCCGAGAACTGGCAGGACAGCATGGACAGACAATAGTCGTCAGTGAGTGCGGGGTGGACTAAGCTCCAATTAGACTGCCCCATATTGGAGGTTTTGGAGTAAACTCTGATAGGGATCAGGTATGTCGGAGCTTCTAAAGCGACACTGGACGAGCGAGATCGCTGACGCCGGCCTCCCGCGCCGGGAGCGGCGGTCGTGCGACTACGACGCCTACGTCCCCGGTCGGCTCCTGGGGCGGGCCTTCGTGCTCACGGGGGATGTCGCCGCGGATGTCGCGGATGCAGAAGCGGCGATAGCGCGCCTGAACTCCCAGGCGATGGCGCTCGCGGATACCGAGGCTCTCGCGCGCATCTTGCTGCGAGCGGAGTCTGTCGCGTCGTCCCGTATCGAGGGGCTCGAGATCGGCGCGCGGCGCCTGCTGCGTGCCGAGGCCGTTCGCTCGATGCGCGAGCAAACGTCAGACGTGACCGCCACTGAGGTGCTTGGCAACATCGACGCGATGCGCCACGGCCTCGACAACGTCGGCCGGGGCGATGAGATCACCGTCGAGCTGCTCTTGGAGCTGCACCGCAGGCTCCTTGCAAGGACGAGACTCGAGGAGCACGGCGGCCGCTTCCGAGACGTGCAGAATTGGATTGGCGGCAGCGACTACAACCCCTGCTCTGCCGACTTCGTGCCCCCGCCGCCCGAGTTCGTCGAGCGGCTAATGGCTGATGTGGTCGCCTTCAGCAACGGTGCTGACCTACCCGCCGTGGCGCAGGCGGCGCTTGCCCACGCGCAGTTCGAGACCATCCATCCCTTCGTTGACGGGAACGGCCGTATCGGCCGGGCGATCATCCACCTGATACTTCGTCGTCGCGGGCTGGCAGACCGCGTGCTCCCGCCTGTCTCCCTCGTTCTCGCCACACTCGCGCGTGACTACGTGGGGGGCCTGATTGCCACAAGGTACGTCGGCGCAGCGGACTCCGATGAGGCGATATTGGGCACGAACCGCTGGATCGCCACGTTTGCGAGCGCCTGCACCCGCGCGGTGAAGGACGCCGCCGGCTTCGAGTCACGTATGGCCGAGCTGGAGCAGGAGTGGCGTGCGCGCCT
Source organism: uncultured Solirubrobacteraceae bacterium (assembly GCA_963782325.1). Classification (GTDB taxonomy): domain Bacteria; phylum Actinomycetota; class Thermoleophilia; order Solirubrobacterales; family Solirubrobacteraceae; genus Palsa-744. Next base: position 795,872 of record CAWAJG010000008.1, on the reverse strand, counting down.
TGGGCGGGTACGCGCGAACTCCGCGACCGACCTGCTCCTACGTCGGCTTCCCGGTGCTCCGGTTCTCACCGCCGACAGCGCCACGACTCTAATCGGGCGCACGTTCAAGCCGGCGAACGACGCGATCCAGCGGCTCGTCCAGGCGGGGATCCTGCATCAGATCACGATCGGCCGCCGCAACCGCGCCTACGAAGCTCCGGAGATCATCGACGCCTTCACCGACCTCGAGCGCCAGCTGGCAAGCCCATCAGGGGACACTCGCAGCTCGCCGCCTTCGCGACCGACCCCCAGGAGACGACGAGCACAGACGGCGTGAAGCGACCGATGGGCTCGCGGCGCTCGGACCGCCCACGAAACCGCCCATGCTCCGCCGAATCCCGGACAACCAAGCCCTCCACCACCTGTCTCCCCGAAAGAAGTGCGGTTGGATGCTGGGAGGGGCTGGGCCATCGCATGTCGTTGCCTGACATCCAATTGACGACTATGCGCGGATCTTCTCAGCGAACCGCTCGCGCGCTGCTTGACGAGATACGCCGAGCGCGATCCCGATCTCTCCCCACGACCGGCGGTTGGTGCGTGCCCGCGCGACCAGCTCGCGAACACGGGCCTCGCCTGCGCGCACACTGTCGACGGCCGCTGCAAGGGTGCGTAGGTCGGTCGTGTCGTCCATCGGGACGGTGGACGGGTCGAACTCCTCGGCGAGCTTCGCCGCGCGTTGGATCTCCTCTTCGGTGTGCATGGCTTTCGTTCCGGTCATCGGTGGGGTAGGTATTGGGGGCGGGCACCCATGGCGTGGACGATCACGGGATCGTCGGTGTCGATGCCGAGGATGCCGACCTCAAGTAGGTCGCCATCGTGGGCGGGACCGACGCGCATCGTGAAGCCGTCATCGAGTTGCCACTGAGCGATGGGGTTGCGGACCGCGTGGAGCATGTCGTCGTCTGTCATGCCGTGCTTTCGAGCAGTCTGCGCGATACGCACGGAATGACAAGATACCTTGTCGGGCGGCGCTTGTCAAGATACCTTGTCAGACGGGACCGGATCGGCCGGGTTCCGGCGACCGCAAATCGACCGCAGTAAGCGCGGAAACGGCTCTGGAAAGCCAACTTGAACCGTTCTCCCCGATGCGCAGAAGACCCTTGTTGACGGGCCTTCTGTGGTCGCTGACAGGCTCGGGCGCGCGCCGGACGGGATTTACGGTGCGGCGCTTGACCGACGAGCGACTCCGCGCTGCGCTTCAGCTGCCCGGCACCGGCTGGGCGCGGCTGTGGGGATCGTGAAGCATGGCGGGCGACGGTGGTGAGAGCTCGTGCGATGGCCGGCCGAGTCCGTAGCCTTGGCCGCCTTGGATGATGGTGTCGGAGGAGAGTTCGTGCTCTTCGTTGATGGCCCGCAGGAACTGGAGTATGTCCTCGTCCTCGATGCCCTCTGCGATCACGAACGCACCGGTCTGTCGCGCGAACGTGGCCATCGCCATCAGCACGGCCCGTGCGCTCGGCTCGGTTGCGGCGGCGGTGATGATGGTGCGGTCGAGCTTGACGTACTCGGCGTGGATCTTGCTCAGCATCTCGAGGCCCGAGTTGCCGGTTCCGACGTCGTCGATGGCGATCTTGAAGCCTTGCTCGCGCAGGCGCTTCAGGCGCTTGATCACCCTCTCGGTGCGTCCCCCGAAACGCTCGGTGACCTCTACCACGACTGCCTGCGGCGTCAGGCCCGCGCGCTCTACCGCGGGAGCGAGCCACGCGTCTGCCTCGGCGTCCAGGTCCAGGGTCAGCGGGGACAGGTTGAGGAACAGCAACACCCCTGGGTGCAGTTCGGGCGCGAGCCACAGCGCGTTCTCCACGCAGAGCACATCGAGCTGATGCACGCGTCCGATCTGCTCGGCGATGTCGAACGCCTCCGCGGGTCCGGACAGTCCATAGGAGGGGTCGGGGCGGGTCAGCGCCTCAACGCCAAGCAGGGCCCCCGCGTCGAGGTTCCAGATCGGCTGAAACAGTGTCTCCAGGCGCCCCTCCTCGATCAGCCGCACGACGGCCTCCTTCTTCTCGGAGGTGGTCACGACCACGCGCTCGCGGATGTCCTCGAAGTGCGTCGCGCGGTTGCCTCCATCGCGCTTGGCCTCGTACAGCGCGGCATCGGCCTCTGCGCGCAGCGTGTCGGCGGGTTGTCCCGGACGCAGCGTGCTCACACCGACGCTGGCCTCGATGCCGGCATCCTTCAGGTCGCCGCCAAGTCGCCGAACGACCGCTCGGGCGCCGTCGGCGTCGGTGTGCGTCAGCGACAACGCGAACTCGTCGCCCCCAACCCTGTACGGGCGGTCCCCGGGCCTTGCCGCGCGCAGGACGTCCGCCACGCGCTGGAGTATCGCGTCACCCTTTGGATGCCCGTAGCGGTCGTTGATGAGCTTGAAGTCATCGACATCCATGAGCGCCAGCGCAAAGGGATCTTCATAGCGCGCAGCGGAGGCGACGGCTTGGGGGAACTCGTCCTGGAAAGCACGCTGGTTGGGGAGGTCGGTAAGCCCGTCGCGGGTCGCTCGCTGCAGAACCGTCCGATGGTCGCGCATCAGTCGCCGGCCGCCGAGGAGATAGAAGACGGCGCCACCGCCGATCGCGGTGAGCAGCGCGATCAGCGCAAGGATCCTCCGCAGTTCGTTCAGATGCGCGTCGTAGGTGACGTGGTCGTAGGTCACCTCGTAGGCGTAGCGACCACTTGGAAGGTCGATCGGGACGACGAACTCGAAGTCACTGCCGTCCCCGCTGCTGCCACCCTCGTGCCCGGCGTATGAGCTCCCGTGTTCGAGCGCGGCGTCGATGCGAGCGTCGTCCTCCGTCCTGCCCACCAGAGCATCGCTGCCCGCCGCTCTGACCACGTGCTGCTGGTCGATCAGCAAGACCGACAGGGTGCCGAGGCGCTGTTCGACACCTTCGAGCAGACGCCCGATGTCGCCGATCCCGTCCGCCGTGTCGGTTGCCCGGGTGCCCTCCTGTTCGAAGGCCTTCGCGTCCGCCCGCTGGCTTTCGGCGTACTCGCCGATCTGCAGGTGCGCGAGGTCTCGTTCCAGCAGGACATAGCTCGTGATGCCGATCAGCGCGAAGGTGAGCGCAACGGTCGCAAACAGGCGGATGCCAAAACCGAGCGCCGAGCCATCCTCGCCCGCGTCGCGCTGCGCGAGCAGCCACCGATACGGACGCATTCCCCGAGCGCTCCGGAGCGTCGAGGGCTCCGGCGGCGCGCGCGGGGGCATCTGTCGCATGACCAACCCCTCGACACACCGGCACCCGAACGTGAGCACATCGAACGAGACCAGTCGAACATGCCGAACTGCGGCCCCCGTGTAGCACCCATGAGCGATGGAGCGCGAGAAACCGCGGGCGAGCAGGGCGTTCACGCTAGCCTCTGGCTGTGTGCGGAATCGTCGCCGTTCTCTATCAGCGACCGGGGGGTCCTGCGCCGGATCTCGACGGTTGTCTGCGTCGTCTCGACGAGGCGATCGCGCGGCTGCGCGCCAGCCGGGCCAAGCTCGACGCCGGCGAGCTGGTGTCGATCGCCGAGGAGCTCGAGTCGCTGGACGGCGAGCTGCGCGGCCCGCTCGGGACGGCGGCGCTGCTCGCCGCGCCGGGGCTCGCGGGCGTCGTCAGCGTGGAGGAGAGGGCCCAGACCCTCGGGTCCGTGCTCGTGGAGCTGGAAGCCGCGCTCGACGCGGGCGAGGCGGCGTGGGTCGCCGGCGATGAGCTGGAGGCCGGCAATGCGGTAGTCGTGCGGCTGAACGACGCCATCTGGGCGCTCGGCCGCGACCGCACCTCCACCGCCCGCGGCGTCGCGGATCTGGCGCAGCAGGACGTCACCGGCCTGTCCAGCTCATCGATGGCCGCCTACTGGGCCATGCAGGTGGCGCTGTCTGCGATCGACCGGCTCGAGGTGCGCGGGCGCGACTCCGCCGGCCTGCACGTGCTCGTCAGCGGCCACGACATCGACCTCGACGAGCCCAAAGCCGACGCGCTCTGCTCGGCGCGCTCGGACGAGCTGTTCACCTCGATGGCCGTCCGCACGCCCGCCGGCGAGCTGAGCTTCGTCTACAAGGTCGCGGCCGAGATCGGCGAGCTGGGGGACAACACGCACGCGCTGCGCTCCGCGATCCGAAGCGACGTGTTCCTGCGCCGCGCGCTGGCCGGCCCCGATGTGCTGGTCACCGTGCTCGGCCACACGCGGTGGGCGAGCGTCGGCGCGATCTCCGAGGCCAACGCCCACCCGCTGAACGGCGAGGAGGCCGGCGTCACAGGCGATCCCTATGTCGTCGCCGCGATCAACGGCGACATCGACAACCACCACGAGCTGCGCGATGCCGACCGGCTTCGCGTGGTAGGGGAGATCACGACCGACAGCAAGGTGCTGCCGGTGCTCGTCACCCGCGCCCTCGCGCACGGCGAGGGCGCCGACGAGGCCTTCTGTAAGGCGGTCGCCCGTTGCGAGGGCTCGGCTGCGATCACGCTCAGCGCCGCGGACACACCGGACCGCCTGCACCTGGCCCTGCGCGGCAGCGGCCAGTCGCTGTACGTCGGGTTCGCCAGCCACGCGTTCGTCGTCGCCAGCGAGCCCTACGGCGTAGTGCAGGAGACCGGCCGCTACCTGCCGATGGAGGGCGAGGGCGCCGCCGACACGGCCGGACAGGTGGTGGTGCTGGAGCGCGACGGCGCCGGCACGCTCGCCGCGGTTCGCCGGCTCGGCTATGGCGGCGAGCCGCGCCCGATCGACGGCTCGGAGGTCCGCGTCGCGGAGATCACCGCGCGCGACATCGATCGCTCCGGGTTCCCCCATTTCCTGCTCAAGGAGATCTCGGAGGCGCCGAGATCGTTCACGAAGACGCTGCGCGGCAAGATCGTCGACGGCGGCGACGGGCATCTGTGTGTCAAGTTGGGCGCCGAGGCGATCCCGCCGACGATCGTCGAGCGCCTGGAGAATGGCAAGCTCACCAAGATCCGGGTGATCGCACAGGGAACCGCCGCGGTCGCCGCCCGCAGCGTCGCCTCGTCGATCGCCGCCGGGTTGGGTTCTGCGCCGATCAGCGTCGACTCCGCGCTCGCGACCGAGCTGTCGGGCTTCGAGCTCGCGGACGACATGAGCGACACGCTGGTCATCGCGGTCAGCCAGTCGGGGACGACGACCGACACGAACCGAACCGTCGACCTCGTGCGCAGCCGCGGCGCGTGCGTCCTGTCGATCGTCAACCGGCGCAACAGCGACCTAGTCGACAAGTCCGACGGAGTGCTCTACACCTCCGACGGTCGCGACGTCGAGATGAGCGTCGCCTCGACGAAGGCCTTCTACGCGCAGGTGGCGGCCGGGCTGCTGCTCGCGGACGCCCTCGCCGAGCACCTCGGATGCCGCGACCAGCGCCGCTCCGACCGGCTGCTGCGCTCGCTGTCGGCGCTGCCCGAGGCGATGGAGGAGGTGCTCGGCCAGCGCGAGGCGATCGCCGCGGCGGCATCCGCGCTTGCGCCTCACCGGCGCCACTGGGCCGTCGTCGGCAGCGGCCTCAACCGCATCGCCGCCGAGGAGATCCGCATCAAGCTCTCCGAGCTCTGCTACCACTCGATCGCCTGCGACGGGACGGAGGACAAGAAGCACATAGACCTCTCCTCCGAACCGCTGGTGCTCGTCTGCGCCGCCGGGCTCTCCGGGCCCAACGCCGACGACGCGGCCAAGGAGGTGGCCATCTTCGCCGCCCACAAGGCCGCCCCGATCGTCGTCGCCGACCGCGGTGAGGAGAAGCGCTTCGCAGCCGCCGCGCACGTGATCGTCGTTCCGCCCGTCGAGCCCGAGCTGGCGTTCGTGCTGTCGGTGATCGTCGGCCACCTGTTCGGCTACGAGGCCGCCCTGGCGATCGACGCGCACGCGCGGCCCCTGCGCGAAGCGCTCTCGGCGATCGAAGAGCCCGCGGATGGCCGCTGGGTCTCCGCGGACTCGATGCTGCGCGCGCTCGCCCCGGCGCTGGAGGCCTCCACCGCGCAGTTCTTCGCCGGGCTGCGCTCGGGCGCCTACAACGGCAGCCTCGAGGCGGCCACCGCGGTGCGGGTCGCATCTCTGCTGCGCTACGCCACCGGCGTGCTGCCCGTCGAGGGATACGAGCTCGAGTACCGGCGCGTGGGCACGCCCGAGGCGATCGTCGGGGACCTGGCCGAGGCCCTCACCGCCGCGATCGGCGAGCTGACCCGTCCCGTGGACGCCATCAAGCACCAGGCGAAGACCGTCACCGTGGGGATCTCCCGCAGCGAGGACGAGCTGCTGCGCGTGCCGCTCGTCGCCAGCGCGCTCGGGGCGGGCGCGTCGGTGGAGCACCTGTCCTATCGGGGCCTGCGCACGCTCGCCCGCCTGGACCCGGCGGTCCTCGACGTCGACGGCTTCACGCGCTACAGGATCGAGGGCGACGTCGCCGCGGGCGCCACCATCGAGATCGTCGGCCGCGGCGGCATCGCGGTCGAGCTGCCGTCGCGAACCGAGTCCGACAACCGCCTGCTCGGCGCCAAGCACCGCGCGGCGCAGGAGCGCGAGGTCACGGTCGCCGTCGGGGCCCGTGACGGGCGCAGCCTGATCCTCGTTCCGGAGACCGAAGCCGGCGTGGTCTGCGGCATGACGCTCGTGCACGTGCAGTTCCGCGAATCGCTCTCCGCCGCCGAGACCCGAGAAGTCCTCGAGGGCTATCGCGATCGCTACGCGGCGCTCGTCGACGCGGTCACGGAGACCGAGGCGACGTTCAGCGACGAGCGCTTCGAGCAGATCCCGCTGCTCGACCTGCTGACCCTGCCGGTGCGCGTGCTGGCCGAGCACTGGAGCCAGCAGGCGAGCATCGCTACGCCCGGTAGCGGTTGATGACTTTGTGCTCGCAGCCGACGAGCGTCCACGGCCGGTTCTGCGGGAGGTAGCGCATGACGAAGGTCTTCAGGCCCTTGCCGTTGCAGTAGATGGTGCCGTGGCCGTAGACGAGCGCGAGGTGGTCGTTGCCCGCTCCCGTCCAGATTTCGTTGAAGCCGTGGCTGGAGTAGATCCAGTCTTCGCCCGCGCCGCCGTGTATCCGGTCGATCTCGTCTTCGGACTGCCCGGAGGGCCGGTAGTCGCCCCAGATCACGTCGCCGCTGTTGCCGCCGTAGATGGTGTCGTTGCCGTAGCCGCCCAGCAGCCAGTTGTGGACGTTCTTCAGGCCGACGAGCGTGTGGCTGGAGCCAGCCGGTCCCTTGTCCATCTTCAGGCATTCATCCGGCGGCCAGCCTTCGTGGTTGGCCTCGGCGACGACCGCGCTGCGCCGGCGTGAGGCCATGCTCGCCACTTCCTCGCCGCCGGGGCAGTACGCCACGTATATGCCGCGGTCGTCGCGGCGAAGCTCGGCCGCTTCGCGGACGGACACGCTCCCCGACGAGCTCGCCACCGTCGCGAACATGCCGACGGCAAGCCACACCGCCGTCGCCACTGTCACGGCGCGCACGAGCAACAGCCGCTGCCTCGAGGCCCAGGCCATACTTCCAGATCGGCAGTCGCGCGATTGTGCTTGAGGGCCGGCCAGGATGCTCACCCTACAGGCGCCACATCCCTCCAGCAAGTGCCCAGGCGACGCGCGCATCCCCCGGCATCCCTCTGCGAGAATCGCCGCCATGGACCCCGGGAGGCCGAGCAGGACCGCGATGGGGACGGCGTTGATGCGGGCGGCCCACACGCGTCATGACCGGCCGGTGCTGATCGAGGACCCGTGGGCGGATCGGCTGGTCCTCGGCGAGGAACGGGAGACGATCCGCGCCGGCGCCGAGGAGCTCGACGCGCTCCTGCGCGCCCACCCCTCCTACGGGACCGTCATCCTGCGCGCCCGCTACGCCGAGGACGTCCTCGCGCAGGCCGTCCGCCGCGGCACTCGCCAGTACGTGATCGTCGGCGCCGGCATGGACAGCTTCGCGCTGCGCCGCCCGTCCTTCGCGCGCGAGGTCGAGGTCTTCGAGGTCGACCATCCGGCCACGCAGGGCTTCAAGACCGAGCGGCTCGCCCAGTGCGGGATACCCTTGCCGCCGGGCCTGCGCCTCGTCGCCGCGGACCTCGGCGAGATCACGCTCGACGAGGCGCTCGCCGGCTCGCCGTTTCGCAGCGACGAGCCCGCGTTCTTCTCGCTGCTCGGGGTGACCACATACCTGTCGCGGGCCGCCAACCTCGCGACGCTCGCGGCGATCGCCTCGTGTGCGCCCGCCGGCGGCGAGCTCGTGTTCAGCTACCTCGACGAGCGCCTGCTGGACGCCGACGGCGAGGACACCCCGATGGGCCTCGCGCGCGCCAATGTCGCCTCCGTGGGCGAGCCGTGGGTGTCGGGCTTCGACCCCGACGAGCTCCACGCGGACCTGCACGCCGCGGGACTCGAGCTCGTCGAGAACCTCGGTCCCGAGGAGCTCGCGGCACGCTACTGCGCGGGTCGCAGCGACGGGCTGAGCCCGAGCGCCGGCGCCCACGTCGCCCACGCCCGCGTCTAACGACCCCTGAAGTCGGGCGTGCGCCGCTCGGCGCTCGCACGGACGCCCTCGCGGAAGTCCTCGGTCGCGAACAGCACCGCCTGGCGGGCGTGCTCGCGCTGGGTGGCCGCGCGCACGCGCTCGGCGAGATCGCCGCGCATCGTCTCGCGGATCGCCCGCACCGCCAGCGGCGCCGACGCGGCGATCTCGGCCGCGAGCTCGTGGGCCGCAGCGCGCAGACCCTCCTCGCCGGCCAGCCGGTCGCACAGGCCGAGCGCGTACGCCTCCTCGCCCTTTACCCGCCGGCCGGTGTAGAGCAGCTCGAGCGCCGCCTGCGTGCCCACGGCCGCGGGCAGCGTGACCGTCAGCCCGAAGCCGTGGTGGATGCCCAGGCGCGCGAAGTTCGCCGCGAAGCGAGACGAGGGACTCGCCACGCGCAGGTCCGCCGACAGCGCCACCCCCAGGCCGCCGCCGATGGCGGCGCCCTGCACGGCCGCCACCACCGGCGTCCTGGTCGCGAACAGACGCACCGCCTGCGTGTACAGGTCCGGCACGCCCTCGTCGCCGCCGCCGTCGAAGTCCGCTCCGGCGCAGAAGTGGCGGCCGGCGGAGCACAGCACGATCGCCCGGCACGCCGGGTCCGCGTCGAGCGCCTCGTAGGCGTCGGCGAGCGCCGCGATCAGCTCGACGTCGAAGTGGTTGTACGGCGGACGCTCGAACTCGACCGTCGCCACGTGATCCTCGCCCACCGATACCGCCAGCTGCTCGCTCACATCCCCTCCAGGAACTCGTTGACGACACGGTTGAACTCCGCCGGCTGGTCCATGTTCGCGGCGTGACCGGCGTCCTCGATGACCACCTTGCGGGCCCCGGGAATCCGGCGAGCCATCGCGTCCGCCGCCGCCAGGAAGCGATCGTCGGCCGCGCCCACCACGATCAGCGTGGGGACGGCGATCGCGCCGAGCGAGTCGATCGCCTCGCCGTCGCGCTGGACGAGGATCCCGCGCGCCGCCGCGGCCAGGCCGCCGGCTCCGGCCGCGTGCTCCGCCGCGGCCGACTCCGGGCTGGGGCGCAGCGCCGCCAGCCCGCGGGAGTCGAGGTCGTCCGCCAGCCCTCCCACCCAGGCGTTCCACCCCTCGCGGGCGTCGGGGTCGCGAAAGCCCGGGCCGGTGTCCACGAGCACCAGCGCCGTCACTCGCTCGGGGTGGCGCGCGCAGAACAGCAGCGACAGGAATCCCCCCAGCGACATGCCGGCGATCACCGCTCGCTTCGCCCCGAGCTCGTCCACCAGCGCGAGCATCTCCTCGATGCAGCGCCCGTGCGAGAGCTCGCCGGCTGCCGCGCTCGCGCCGTGGCCGGGGAGGTCCCAGCTGAGCACCTGCCGCCGGCTGGCGAGCGCCGCCACGTTCGCCGCCCACATCGCCTGGCTTGCGCCGAAGCCGTGCGTCAGGAGTACAGGTGCCCGCCCACCCGCCCGCCCGCTCGGTTGGCCGTGGGTGGTGTAGGCGACCTGAGTCATCACACATCCATGACGGTCGAGCCGCCGGTGATCGCCGGGTACAGGCCGTCGGCCCCGGCGCGCGCCGCCGCCGCCCCCAGCCGCGTGCTCCAGCGGTGCTCGTCGCCGTACTCCGTGCGCCAGGCCCACAGCCGCCGCGTCTGCTCGCCCAGCGGGTGCTCGCGGGTGGTGCCGCGCGCGCCCAGCACCTGATGGGCCGACCGCCCGGCGAGCAGGGCGGCGCGGTTGGCGAGCAGCTTCCCGGCCGCGATCTCGAACCCTCCTGGACGGCGGGCGCTCGCGTCGGCGGCGACGGCGGCGAGCGCGGCCTGCTGGGCGATCGTCACGAGATGCTGCTGGACCGCCTGGAAGGAGCCGATCGGGCGCCCGAACTGGCGCCGCTCGCCGGCGCGGCGGACGGCGATCTCGTACACCCGCGCGAGCGCCCCGGCGATCAGCGCGATACGCGTCAGGGCACCGCGCATCAGCAGCTCGTCGGCGTCGACGCTCGGCCCCGAGCGTACGGGCGCGCCCTCGAACACCACCGTGTCGCGCGCGTCGCCGGCGAGGTTCGCGCGCGGCTTGATCCTCGCGGCCGCGCGCTCCACCACCAGCGTGCGCCCATCCACGAGCAGGGCGATCCGCTCGGCGTCGCGCGCCCACGGCACCCGGTGCGCGCGTCCGTGCAGCTTTCCCGCACGCAGCGCCACGCTGTCGCGGTCGTTGCCCGGCGCGACGGTCGTCTCTCCGATCTGCGCCGTGAGGCCCGCCCGCGCGAGCAGCCACTCGCCGAGCACCGCGCTCTCGGCGGCGCGGTCGGGTCCGCGCTCGCGCAGCACCGCCAGGGCCTCGGCGGTCCTCACGCGCGCAGCGCCCTCGCCGCGACCGAACGCAGGATCTCGTTCGTGCCGCCGCGGATCGTGAACGACGGCGCAGCCACGATCGCCGCGGCGAGCAGCCGCTCGAACAGCGACGCCGACGCGGGGTCGGGGTCGTCCTCCACGAGTCGCCAGATCGCGTCCAGCACGTCCTGCTCGAAGCGCGTTCCCAGCTCCTTCACCAGCGCCGCCTCCGCGGCGGGCGCCTCACCGGCGTCGAGCAGGCGGGCGACCGACAGGGACAGCGCACGAATGCCCCACCAGCCGGCGATCGCCTCGCCGATCGCCGCTTGCGCGCGCGCCTCGCCGGCGCCGTGCTCGCGCAGGTACTGCTCGACGACCAGGTAGGTGGAAAGCCAGCGCTCGGGCCCCGCTCGCTCGAAGGACAGCTCGGAGGTGTTCTGCGCCCAGCCCGCTCCCAGCTCGCCGACGACGAGCTCGTCGGCGACGAGCACCTCCTCGAGCGCCACTTCGTTGAAGAACTCGCTGCCGTCCATGTAGGCGATCGGCCGCACGCTCACGCCGGGCGCGTGCAGGTCGACGATCAGCTGTGTGAGCCCGTCGTGGCGGTCCTGCTCGTCGCTCGTCCGGCACAGCACCACGCACCAGTCGTTCTCGTGCGCGCCCCCCGTCCACAGCTTCGTCCCGCTCACGCGCCAGCCGCCCGGCGTCCGCGTCGCGCGCGTCTGCACGGCGGCCAGGTCGCTGCCCGCGTCCGGCTCGCTCATGCCGATCGAGAACGACACCTCGCCGGCGCAGATCGCGGGCAGGAAGCGCTCGCGCTGGGTCTCGCTGCCGTAGCGCAGGAGCAGCGGGCCCGTCTGGCGGTCGGCCACCCAGTGGTAGCGAACGGGCGCCCCCCATCGCAGCAGCTCCTCGACGACGATGAAGCGCTCCGCCACGCTGCGCTCGGCGCCGCCGTAGCGGCGTGGCAGCGCCATGCCGAGCCAGCCGCGCGCGGCGAGCGCGCGGGAGAAGCCCCGGTCGCGGCCGGCCGCCATTCCCAGCCCCGGCTCGAAGCTGCCGCGCGGCAGCTCCGCCGCGAGGAACTCCCGCACTTCGGCCTGCAGCGCTAGCTCGTCGTCGGTCAACTCGCTCGAGGCGAACCGGAGCATGCGCCCAGACAATACGGCCCGAGCCCGGGCGAGCGCGGCACGTGCCCCGACTGCGTTCGGCACCCGAGCTGCCATGCTTAGAGCCGTGAACATCCGTGAGCAGGCCCACCGGCGCTACGCCTCGCGGCTCGGCGGGCTGCGCGTGCTCGTGGGGCTGCTCGCGATCATGTGGCTGGTCGAGGTCGTCAACCTGCTCGACGACTACAGGCTGGACAGCGACGGGATCGTGCCGCGCAACTTCTCCCACCTCGACGGCATCGTGTTCGCGCCGTTCTTGCACGCGAGCGTCACCCACCTGCTCGGCAACACCGTCCCGTTCGCCATCCTCGGGTTCGCGATCGCCCTCGCCGGCGCGCGTCGCCTGCTGCAGGTGACCGTGATCGTCGCGCTCGTCAGCGGGCTCGGCGTGTGGCTGGTGGCGGCGTCCGGCACCGACACGGTCGGGGCGAGCGGTGTGGTGTTCGGATATGCCACCTACCTGATCAGTCGCGGCCTCTTCGACCGGCACATCGGCGAGGTCGCGCTCGGCGCCGTCGTCGCGGTGCTCTTCGGCGGCGCGCTGATCGTCGATCTGCTGCCGCACCCGGGCGTGTCCTGGCAGGCGCACCTGTTCGGCGGGATCGGCGGAGTGCTGGCCGCCTCGTTGCTCGCGCGCCCGGCGCGCGGCCGCTCACCTGCTGCCGACGCCGCCAGCCTGGCGCGCTGAGTCGCTGGCCTGGAGGAACGCCTCCAGCTCATCGGCGTCGAGGGGTCGCGAGAACAGGAAGCCGTGGTCGTGGTCGAACTGCTCGCGCTGTCCTCGCTCCAGGCGCACGCCGTCCTCGATTCCCTCCGCGAGCGTCTCGATCTCCAGCGTCGCGCCGAGCTCCACGAGCGCGCGCATCAGCGCCGTCGACCGCCCGGAGCTGGCGATCCGGTCGATGCCCGAGCGGTCGATCTTCACGGCGTTCGCGGGGAACTGGCGCACCGATGCAAGCGAGCTGTAGCGGCCGCCGAAGTCGTCGATGGCGATGCGCACGCCCAGCTGCCTGAGCAGCCGCAGGCGCACGGCTGCGTCGTTCGGGTCGCCCATCAGCGCCGACTCGCTCACCTCCAGCGTCAGCGCCCCCGGCTCGAGGCCGCTGTCGCCCAGCGCCGAGCGGACGTCCTCCACGAGCTGCCCGCTCTCGAGCTGGCGGGCGGAGATGTTCACGGCGATCCCCACCCGCAGCCCCCGCGCGTGCCACTCGGCCGCCTGGGCGCAAGCCTGTGCGAGGACCCAGCGGCCGATCGCGACGATCAGCTCGCTCGCTTGCGCGGTGGGGAGGAACTCGCGGGGTGTGAGCGTGCCGCGGGTGGGGTGGCGCCAGCGCAGCAGCGCCTCCACCGACACCACCCGGTGGGATCGCAGGTCGAAGGTCGGCCTGTAGAGCAGGAACAGCTCCTCGCGCGCGAGCGCCCCCGCGAGCTCCGCCTGCGTCGTCAGACGGTCCCGCAGGGTGCTGTGCATGTCGTCATGGAAGAGCACGTGACGGTTGCGCCCGGCGGCCTTCGCCGCGTACAGGGCGATGTCGGCGTCGCGCAGCAGCTCGTCGGCCGTGCCGTCGAGGCCGAGCGCGATCCCGATGCTCGCCGTCATCGACAGCTCGCGGCCGATCTCCCCGCGCATGTCGTATGGCTCGCTCAGGGCCTCGAGCAGACGCTCGGCCACGAGATCCGGCCCGCCCTCCCAACTCGAGCCCTCGACCAGCACCACGAACTCGTCGCCGCCGAGCCGCGCCGCTGTGTCGCCCCCGCGCACGACGCCTTCCAGCCTCGACGCGACGATCCGCAGCAGCTCGTCGCCGGCGGCGTGGCCGAAGCTGTCGTTGACGTCCTTGAAGTCGTCGAGGTCCACGTACAACACCGCCATCGGGATCTCCTGGCGGCGGGCGCGGGCGAGCATCTGCTCGGCGCGGTCGAGCACGAGCGCGCGGTTGGGCAGGCCGGTCAACGCGTCGTGCAGCGCCTGGTGGCGCAGCTGGCTCGTCTTCTCCTCCACCATCGCCAGCGCGTGCTCGCGCGAGCGCGCGAGCACGAGCACGAGCGCGAACAGCAGCAGGCTCGCCACCAGGCCGCCGACGAACACGGCGATCGCCTGTACGTCGGCGGACGGGCCGCTGGCGGTCGGCCTGCCGGTGACGGTCACGATCCATGCGCCGTTCGCTTCCAGGGAGGCGCGATGCGTGAACTCGCTGTCGGCGCCGGCGCCCGCGCTGCCGATGAATTCGGGCTGGCGCTCGCCGGGGTTGACGTGGTCGAGGGTCACCCGCAGGCCGTGGTCGCCATGCAGCGCCGACTGCAGCAGCGAGCTGATCCGGAAGGACCCGAGCACCCAGCCGAGCACCGCGGCACGGCGCTCGGCGACCGTCGCGAGGGGCGCTCCCCGCCGGTAGTAGGCGCTTTCGAGGATCAGCGTCCTCACGCCCGGGATCGCCGCCGAGTAGGCGAGGAACTGTCCGCTGTCGGTGACCGTCTGCGTGAACCGCGCCCGCGTGGTCCCGTTCTGGCGGTAGCTGCCGATGAACGACGTCGGGTCACACCAGTCGCCCTGCAGGATCAGGTCGAGTTCCGCACTGTAGTGGATGTCCGCGCTGCCGCCGGCGAGCAGGCAGTAGTGCGAGCGGCCCGTTTCGGCGACCGGTTCGACCTCTCCCCCCACGAGTTGGCGAAACGCCGGGTCGACGTCCCGCCGGGCCTGGAAGCTCTTCAGCTGGGCGGCGGGCACCGACTTGACGACCAGCGCGCCGTAGCTTCCCAGCGCCGCCTGGTGGTCTTCGAGCTGCGCCGACCATTCGCGAAAGCCGCTCGCGCTGAGGGTCGGCTGGAGCGTCATCACCGCGCGCACCGAGCGCACGAAGTCGGTGTCGCGCCGCAGCAGTGTCCCGAGCGAGCCACTGACGTTCGACGCGGAGGTCTGAAAGGTCTGCCTTTCGCGCGCCTGCACGCTCGCGTGCCACAACAGCGCCGCCGCCAGCGAGGCCGCTACGCCGAGCACCGCGATCGCGCACACCGCCGCCAGCCAGCGCCGTCCGCTCCGGCTGCGCCAGATCGACGATCGACCCACCGCCGCAGCGTCGTCGCTGCGTCCGGCGCTGGGAGCTTGCTCAGGCAGCAGCATTGCTTCTCTGCCGCACGGAGCAGCCACGACGGCGGCCATATGCCGCGTTCAGACGCACATGGTTGTATCGGGCGCCGTCCGTCGGTGCTTTAGAAGGCGCCGCCCAGCAGGGCCGTGCATGGGCGCGCCATGCGTGCCGGTGCGGGCCCGGCGCCGGCGACGGACGTTGGGCCTATCTCACGACGACCGGCGTGCCCAGCGTCACCCTCGGTCCAAGCCAGCCGATGTCCGGCGCGAGCATGCGGATGCAGCCGTGCGACGGGTCGCCGGGGATCCTCTGCGGTTCTCCGTAGGGCCCGTGGATGCCGACGACGCCTTCTCCCGGCCAGTCGGGCAGCGTCGAGTAGTCCGAGGTGCCGAGCGCGTACGGCCAGTACGGGCTGGCGGGGTCGTCGAGCTTGAAGCGCTCGTCGATCCAGAAGTGCCCGGCGGGCGTGGGCGTGCTCGGCTTGCCGACGCCGACGGGAAAGATCCTCATCAGCCGCCCGGCGAAGTACACGTACATCAGCCGCTCGGCCCGATCGACGACGATCCGCCAGCGCGTGCGGTGGAGGCTGCCGAGCAGTTCGCGCCGGACCCACCCCTCGCGCCCGTTGGGCCGTCCCGGGATGCGTACCTTCACCCATTCGTTCCCGTCGGAGTCGACGTACCTGCTCAGCAGTACGTACACCTCGGAGAAGCCGTCCGCGGTCAGCAGGTGGACCCTCCCGACTCTCCGCGAGCTGGCGTCGGGGTGCAGGTAGATCTGGCCGGGGACTTCCGGGTGGGCCCAGGTGGTGAGCGTCAGTTCGTTCGACAGCCGCTTGATGGTCGGGGCCTCTGCCACCGCCGGCGCTGGCGGCTGTGGCGCTTCCGCCGTCTCGGTCGGCGCCTGGGATGCTTCGCCTGGGGCCGGTTCGCTCGGCGCCGGCGTAGCCCCCGGAGTGGCGGCGGCCGCGGCGCTCGCCACTGACAGTGACGCCGTGCTCACGCCGAGCGCGAGCAGCGCGGAGACGAGAGCACGCCGCGAGCGTCCGCTCCTCATCGCGCCACCTGCACGCGCCCGTGGGTTGCCGCTGCACGTTGGCAGCGGCAACCCTTCATCACGGGGCTGCGCTCGGTCTTGCTCAGCCTGTGAACGTCGGCGCTTTCACCGGGTGGGCAGCTGCGCATCGCGCCAGCGTCTTGTTGATCGTCTGACTGTGGTTGCTCGCGGCCGAGCTGAACTTCACATGGATCGAGAGGTGCTCCATCTTGCCGGCCTTGACGGCCACCCGCAACGAGAACGCCCCGTGTGAGTTGCCCTTGCTGAGCGTCTTGAGCTTGTGGCCGTCGAGCGTGAACGTCACCGAGGCGATGTCCTTGCCGCTCACTGAGGCCACATACGCGCTACTGGCCACACACGCCCTGTGGCTGCTGGCCAGATGGGCGGTGCCGAAGCCCAGAACCGCGCCTTTCGCCGCCGGGGTGGTCGTCGTGGTCGTGGTTGTGGTCTTCGGCAGTTCGGTGACCCACGTCTTCGTGGCGCTGCCCTTGATTTCGCCAACCGATCCGACGATCGTGTCTTCGCCGACGTTCGTACCCGTGTAGCAGAAGGTTGCCTTGCCTTCGCTGCCGGCGAACACAGAGCCTTCGGCGCTGTTCTTGCCGGTTACGACGAAGTCGACCCTGACACTGGGCAGTGGCTTGCCTTCCTGGTCGGTGACGGTCGCCGTCACGCACTTTTCGGTGTTCACGAGCGCCGTTTCGGTGGCCGGTTCGAGCGTGATCTTCGCGACTTCCGCCACCGGAGCAAGCGACATGCCGCCGTAGTAGCTGTACGCGTTGTATGAGGCGAACCCGTACGAGAACACCCCGAACGGCCGGCCGTTACCCGTGATCACGTGGCTGCCCGGCGAGACATCCACCTGCGCACCCTCGAACCCACTCGAGCCGATCGGGCTGAATTCAGAGGTGGGCACCGAAGTGCCATCGATCGCGATCGACCCGACCGCGCTGTTGGGCACGACCAGGTTCACGTAGTTTTCGAATTCCGTCACCGAGCCCACGGGAGTCGTGATCGTGTAGCCGGTCTCGAACTGCTGATAGGGCGGGATGATCGTCATCGACGGATCGCCCGTCGTGTCGTCCCATTCCGAGCTGTTGGAGTACTGGCCGAGCTCGATCGGCTTGGTCGACTTCCATTCCGACTCTCCTTCGACCTCCTGGGAATAGTGTTCGCCCGCGTTGAGCGTCGTGATCAGGGTGCCGTTCAGGGTCACTTCGGTGTCATTCTGGTCGGCGACGAGCTCGAAATAGTCACCCTTATGGCGAGTCTTCAGCGGCACCGTCAGGAACGAGGTCCCCCACGCGCTGTCCGGGATGTTCTGTTCGACGATGTAGTCGCAGGCGGCATAGCCCTCGGTCGGAATGTTGGCGCACTGCTCCCCACCCAACACGGAGACCGGCGCCGTGGAGGTGATTTTCGTCCCTGTCAGGTCTTCCGGGTTGGTGGTCGCCTGCAGCTGGTACTCCTGGCCCTGATTGAGAGTGATCGTGTACGGCACCCCGGCCGGCCTGCTGTCGCCCACGCCGCCGTCGACCGACGGCGTGATCGTGACTTCCGTGCCGTTCTGGGTGGCGACGACCGAGAACTCGGAGTTGCCGCAGCACCCCGAGCCGAACGCCAAGACCGTGTAGTTCGTGCCGTCCGAGTTTGCCGGCAGGGCCGTATACGCATCGGTGGTGAACACTTCGTCGTTGAGCCCGTACACGACCACAGGAGCACCAGCGGTCACGTCGATGCCCTTTTCTTCGATGCCGTCGCTGGTCGCCATCTCGTTGCTGGGAGGAAGTTTGACCGCCGTCACTTTGCCCGGCGTGACCGAGAAGCCTTCGCTGAAGGATTCGCCGGGGATCGAAACTGTCCCCGTCGTGGCCGTTTCGCCCGCGATGTACAGCGTCAGCGCCGCGCCGCGCGTGTAGTTGCTCGTGAAGCCCAACCAGAATTCGGTGCCCGCGTTGCTCAACCCCGGCGTGCCCGCCTGCGCGAGCGCCGGCGCCGTCGCGAGGGCGGCTGCAGCAAGCAGCGCGACGATGCCGATACGTGTGAGCCGTGCCGGGCGCACAGCAGCGGATCTACCTACAACTGCGAATACCGTCTTCGTGACCATTGGTCCCCCAGGTGAGTTTGCTTGTGCAGGGCGGCTTCGGGCATCACTCCCAAACGCACCTGCTCACGCGTCATCCATGCGCGTTGGCAATGCAGAGTCAGGCAATATAGCTTGAGACAACCGATATGTCTAGACGTGATGGTTTGGTGCTGTCATGCAGGATCGGCCCGCTGTCATGCGGATCGGCCCGATGACTACGGAGCGTTGCGCATTGCGGAACGGCGCACGCACTATGCTCAAGCCGTGAGAGGACGAGGCGCCCGACGCTGGCGAATGCCGCCGTGCACGGCGGCAGTGCTTGCGGCGGGTGTCTTGCTGGTGGCGCTCGCCCTCGGCACCGCGTCCGCCTCGGCCCAAACGGTCGAGCAAGCCGCTCCGTATGAGTACCTCGGCTGGGGCGAACCGCAGCCGCCCGCGAGCGTGCTCGAAGCGACGGGCATCCGCGACCTGACGCTCGCGTTCGTGCTCTCGCACGGCAAGTGCGACCCCGAGTGGGACGGCGAACGGCCGCTGCTGGGCGGCTCAGACCAGGCGGCGATCGAAGCGATCCGCGCCGCCGGCGGCGAAGTGGACGTGTCCTTCGGCGGCTGGAGCGGCAAGAAGCTCGGCAACGCCTGCAAGACCCCCGCCGCGCTTGCGGGCGCCTACCAGCAGGTGATCGACGCGTACGCCCTGCACGCGATCGACATCGACATCGAGCACACCGAGTTCACGAGCAAGAAGGTGCGCAAACGGGTGATCGAAGCGCTCACGATCGTGCAGGGCGAGGACCCCGGCCTGGAGATCTCGGTTACGTTCGGTACCGAAGAAACGGGGCCGGAAGCGGACGGCCTGAGCCTCATCGCGGACGCCGCCGCGATCGGCTTCCAGCCGACCGTCTGGACGGTCATGCCGTTCGACTTCGGCCCGGGCCACGCGTCGATCAGGGCGGTGGAAGGGCTCGCCCAGGATCTGGTCTCCGCCTACGGCATCTCGCTAGCCGCCGCCTACGAACACGCCGGCATCTCCTCGATGGACGGGCAGACCGACGAAGCCAGCGAGACCGTCAGCGTCGAAGACTTCCGCACGATGCTCGCGTTCGCGCAGCTGCACGACCTCGGGCGGTTCACGTTCTGGGCCGTCAACCGCGACCGTCAGTGCGCCCACGGCGAGACGCCCGGCGAAGACTGCAGCGGCATCGGCCAGACGCCGTACGCGTTCACGGACGTGATCGCCGAATACCACGGTTGAGGGAGCGCCCGGCGCGTCGCCCAGGGGTCGTGCGCTCAGCCCGGGCGTGCGCTCGGCGTCAGCTCAGGCGCGATCTGCGCTCAGGCCCGCGCGCTCGTCTGCGGGTCCAGCCGCGACATCGTCACCGCGGCCGTCAGCTCGGATAGGGCGCCGCCCATGTACAGGCCCTTCACCGGGGGGACGTCGGCGTAGAAGCGGCCGTGGCCGATCTTCACGTGGGTCTCGCCGTCGGCGAGGCGGCGGTTGGTGGGGTCGGCGCTCACCCACACGGGCTCGCCGTGGCCGTCGGTGCCCGGCAGCAGCGCCTCCAGCCAGGCGTGGGTGTCCAGCTCCAGCGAGTCGGCGCCGTCGTCCTCGGGGGCGACCCACAGGTAGCCGGAGACGTAGCGGGCGGCGATGCCGCGGCGGCGCAGGAGCAGCAGCGAGAGGTGGACGAAGTCCTGGCAGACGCCGGCGCCCTTCTCGAGCAGGTCGTGGACGGTCGACCCCACGTAGGTGGCGCCCCGGCGGTATTCGAAGCGGTCGGGGATCAGCTCGCACAGCAGCTCGAGCGTCTCCAGCGGGCTGTCGGCCTCGAGCGCGTCGCTCAGGCTCTCCAGGCCGGCGGTCGCCGGCTGGTCCTGCCACGGCAGCGCGAACTCTCCCGCGGCGTCCACGTAGGCGGCGCTTTGGAGGCTCCTCCCACGAGCCCTCCGGGGGTCGGGCGGAGAGGAGGTGACGACGCGGGCGCGGACGTCGATCGTGAGCTGCTCGTGGCTCGTGGGGATGCCGAACTCGATCACCTCCGTGCCGAAGTAGTCGAGGTGGCGGCTCACCCGCGCCTCGGGCTCGATGCGCGTGTGGAACTCGTCGCAGCGCTGCGTCGAGGTGGTGGCCGGGCGCACGCGCAGCGCGTTCAGGTTGTCCGTCACGGGCGTGTCGTACTGGTACTCGGTCAGGAAGCGGATGGCGAAGTGCACCGGCTGCGGATCACCTCCTCAAGCCCGCCGTGGCGGCGCCCGCGAAGTAGCGCTCGGTGACGTCCTGGTCGATGCGGTTGAGCTCCTGCTGGGTCTGTTCGCATATCCCCGTCAGCTCCGCCCCGTCCGGCAGGGCCCGACGCTGAAAGTCTAGGTCGGCCGCCAGTCGGCTGACCCGCAGCACCGGCTTGGAGTTTCGCGGCCCGGCGTCCGCGGTCGCTGAACACTTCGTGCAGGGAGTCCACGCACGCGGCCACGCTGTCGGGGTAGGCGCGCTCGAACAGCAGGAAGCGCGCCACCGGCTGGGCGTTCGGCGGCGAGGTGACCGCGCGCAGGTAGGCGTGGAAGCCGCCCACCGCCTGCAGCAGGATCAGCGCGTGGCCGTCCGCCGGCGCCGCGTCTCCCACCGGGAGCGCCACGCGGAGCATCCGCAGGACCATGTCCGCGATCTCGATCAGCCCGCCGGCGTCGAGGAAGCACTTGGCCTCGTCGCGCAGCATCGAGCGGTTGGACACGCCCCAGATCAGCGCGGTGCGCTCCTTGACGTACTGCGAGGCGAGCGTACGGGCCCGCGGAACTGGTTCCCGCCCGCCCCTGGTATCCCGCCCACCCCTGGACGCCGGCACGCAGCCCCAGCGCGGTGGTGTTGATCGCCTCCCACATCTCCGCGCTGATCACGTCGCGGACCGTGCGCGCGCCCTCGCGGGCGCGTTCGATGCTCGCCAGCATCGAGCCGGGTCGCTCCGGGTCGAGCGTCAGCTGGCCGAGCGCCTGGCCGCGGCCCGGCCGGGTGGGGTCCTCGCCGCCGTCGCCGAGCATCGCCAGCAGCCCGCCCGAGCCGAAGCTCACGCCCGGCGTGCTCTCCGAGGTGCCCTGCAGCTCGGCCTCGAACACGGCCTCGACCGCCCGTGCGGTGAACTCCGCGCGGGCGAGGTTGCGCCCGAGCCAGTAGAGCTCGTGGGCGATCCGCGCGAGCATCAAGGCCGGCGCTGCTGCCGCTGCGGCGCCTGCTGCTGTTGCTGTTGCTGTCCCGTCCACGCGCCGTAGCGCAGGTCGGGCAGCGCCGGCGGCTGCGTGTCGGCGATCGGCGGCCCCGCGCGGTCGGCGTCGTCGCCGTCCTCCAGCACCCAGGTGTCCTTCGAGCCCCCGCCGCGGGAGGAGTTGACGATCAGCGAGCCCTCTTCCATCGCCACCCGCGTCAGGCCGCCGGGGACGATGTCGATGCGCTCGCCGAACACGGCGAACGGGCGCAGGTCGACGTGGCGGGGGCGCATGACGCCGTCGGGGCCGACGGTGGGCACGGTCGACAGGCGCACCACGTCCTGGGCGATCCAGCGTTCGGGGTGCGCGGTGATGACCTGCCGCATGCGCTCGATCTCCGCCTCGTCGGCGTGGGGGCCGATCATCACGCCCTTCCCGCCGGACTCCCCGGTCGGCTTCACCACCAGCTGGTCGAGACGCTCGAGCACGTGCTCCAGCACTTCCGGGTCCGACAGCAGGTACGTACGCACGTTCTCCAGGATCGGCTCCTCGCCGAGGTAGAAGCGGATCATCTCCGGCACGAAGCAGTACACGGCCTTGTCGTCGGCGACGCCGGTGCCGAAGGCGTTCGCGATCGCGACGCTGCCGGCGCGGTAGGCGCGCACCAGGCCGGGGACCCCCAGCAGCGAGTCCGGGCGGAACTCCAGCGGGTCGACGAAGTCGTCGTCGAGGCGCCGGTAGACCGCGTGTGCGCGCTCCAGCCCGCGGGTGGTGCGCATGTAGAGGACGTCGTCGCGGACGACCAGGTCGGAGGCCTCGACCAGCTCTACGCCCATCTGGCGAGCGAGGAATGCGTGCTCGAAGTACGCCGGGTTGGCGGGCCCGGGGGTCCAGACGACGACCGTCGCCTCGCTCTCCGCCGACGGCGCCACCGAGCGCAGCGCGCGCAGCAGCAGCTGCGGGTAGTGCTCGACCGGGCGCACGCGGTAGGAGGCGAACAGCTCGGGCACCAGGCGCGCCATCGCCGCGCGGTTCTCCAGCACGTAGGAGATGCCCGAGGGGATGCGCACGTTGTCCTCGATCACCCGCCAGGTGCCGTTCGAGTGGCGCACGAGGTCGCAGCCGGCGACGTGCGTGTAGACGCCGCCGGGCGGGCGGATGCCGTGGACGGCGC
This sequence comes from uncultured Solirubrobacteraceae bacterium, assembly GCA_963782325.1. GTDB lineage: Bacteria > Actinomycetota > Thermoleophilia > Solirubrobacterales > Solirubrobacteraceae > Palsa-744. The sequence continues at coordinate 773,284 of CAWAJG010000008.1, read as the reverse complement.
GCGCGAAGTGCGGGCAGGAGGCGACCAGCCGCCACGGGACGAGACCCTCGCGGACGATCTCCCGCGCGTGGTAGACGTCGTCGACGAAGTGGTTGAGCGCGCGGATGCGCTGGGCGAGGCCGCGCTTGATGTCGCGCCATTCCTCGCCGCTGAGCACCCGCGGGACGAGGTCCAGGGGGAACGGCCTTTCTTTGCTCGCGCCCGCGCCGTCGTCGCCGCCGGCGCCCGTCTCGAAGGTGATGCCCTGCTGCATGAAGATCGCGTCGCGGCGCCGGCCGGCCTCGATCAGCCCCTCGGGCCCCAGGCGGCGCAGCTCCTCGACGAGCGCCCGCGCGGTCGGCCGCGGCGTGCCGTCGTGCTCGAACAGCTCGTCCAGGAACGGCGGCTGGGGGCGATAGGCCTCGCCCGGCTCCGGCCCGACCTCCTCCACCCGCTCGATCTCCGGTATCTCCACCCCCGAGCTCACCAAGGGATTTTCCCGCCGTCGATGCGGCTTCACCTTCGACGGATGGACAAAGCGAGGCTCGTCCGGTTGCTCACCTGTCACACGCACCCCCCGGTCACCGAGTCCAGCGCCTCATGCCGGCACCGGCTCGATCGTCGGGGCGGCTTCGTCCTCGAGCAGGGCGTTGCAGCGCTCGGCCGTCCGCCGCGCCCACTGCCCGGTGGTGGCGGCGCCCAGCGCCAGCACCACCGCGCCCCAGCCCGCGATCAGCCACCACGCGGGGTGGCTGGCGGCGACGAGGTGGGCGCCGACGTCGTTGCCGACGATCGCCCCGACGATCGAGCCGGTGATGGCCACGCCCAGCGCCTGACCGACCTGGCGGCTGGTGGAGGCGACGGCCGCCGCCACCCCCGCCTGGTTGTTCGGCATGCCCGATACCGCCGCGTAGGTGATCGGCGCGTTGACGCTGCCGAAGCCGATGCCGAAGACCGCGTACACGCACAGCAGCAGCACGAGCGACGTGGAGGCGGTGAGCGTTGTGAGCACGAGGGCGCTGCCCATCATGCACACCCCCGCGACGAACAGCGGCAGCCGCGGCCCGCGCCCGCCGACCGCGCGGCCGGAGAGGGGGCTGCAGAGGAGCGCCGCGAGCGCCATCGGCACCGTGCACAGGCCGGCCTGCAGCGGCGAGTAGCCGCGGACGTCCTGGAGGTAGAGGGTGTTCACGAACAGGAAGCCCGAGAACGCCGCGAAAGCGCTGACCGCGATCAGCGTGGCCCCCGAGAACGGCGCGCTGCGGAAGAAGCGCAGCTCGATCAGCGGGTCCTGCCGGCGGGGCTCGTACGCGATCAGGGCCGCCAGCGCGAGGATCGCCAGCGCGAACAGGCCGATCGTCTGCGCCGAGGACCAGCCCGCGCTCGGCCCCTCGATGATCGCGTAGGTGAGCGACGCCAGCGCCACGATCACCAGCAGCTGGCCGACGGGGTCGATCCGCCGCGCGCGCGGGGCGCGCGACTCGGGCACGAACAGCGCCGTCAGGATCACCGCCGCCGCGGCGATCGGGACGTTGATCCAGAAGATCGCCCGCCAGCTCACGCTCTCGGTCAGCGCGCCGCCGACGATCGGGCCCAGCGCCAGGCTGATGCCGACGACCGCGCCCCACGCCCCGATCGCCCGGGCGCGTTCGCGCGGCTCGGTGAACGTGTTCGTGATGATCGACATCGCCACCGGGTTGAGCATCGAGCCGCCGACGCCCTGCAGCGCCCGCGCGGCGATCAGCCAGTCCAGGCTGGGGGCGAGGCTGCACAGCAGCGAGCTCGCGCCGAACACCGTCAGGCCGACCTGGAACGTGCGCCTGCGCCCGACGCGGTCGGCGGTCGAGCCGGCCAGCAGCAGCAGGCTGGCGATGACGATCACGTACGCGTCGATCGTCCACTGCAGCCCCGACACCGGCGCGTGCAGACTCGCGGTGGATCGAGGGCAGCGCGACGTTCACGATCGTGTTGTCCATCGCCACGATCAGAAGGCTCATGCAGCAGATCGCTAGGATCGTCAGGCGCCGGCGGTCGCTGAGCGGGGGTGCGGTGTCCACGCCCAGTAGTTCTAGCGTCGCCGCCGCGGGCGCTCGGATCGCGCCGGGAACGGCGAGGCGAAAGGCAGGCTGTGTCAGCAGTGACCATCGATGAGATCGCGCTCGCCGCATCGTCCCCGGAGGGGGACAGGCCCGACCCCTGGACGGCGTGCGGCTTCGTGGTCGAGGACCGCGCATGCCAAATCGGTGACGTGCGCGTGCGCTTCGTGGACGTGCAAGCGGGCGGCCCGCCACCCACGGGCGACGACCGAGATGTGCCGGCGGACGACTCCCCGCCTGCGGGCGGCATCGTCGGCTGGTCGCTGCGCGGCGTCGGCGGCGTCGCATCGTCCCCGGAGGGGGATCTGGATGGGCTGCCGACCACCGTCTCCGATGGCCCACCGCGGCAGGCAGCGCCCGCGCACCCGAATGGCGTGTCCGCGATCGACCACGTGGTGGTGTTCTCGCCGGACCTCGACCGGACGGTCGCGATCCTCCAGGCGGCGGGCCTCGACCTGCGCCGCATCCGCGAGCAGCCGACCCCCGCGGGGGCGCCCCGCCAGGCCTTCTTCCGCCTCGGCGCGACGATCCTGGAGGTCGTCCAGGCGGCGGTGGAGCGCGCCGGCGGGCGCAACCGGCCCGCGCGCTTCTGGGGCCTCGCGCTGCTCGTCGAGGACATCGACGCCGCCGCCGAGCGCTTCGCCCCGCACGTCAGCGAGTTCCGTCCTGCCGTCCAGCCGGGACGGCGGATCGCCACCGTCCGGCGCTCCGCCGGGCTGGGGGTGCCACTCGCGCTGATGAGCGCCGACGAGCGTCCGCCAGGCGGCGCGCGGGAGAGCGAACGGGCGCGCGAGGGGCAGGCGGCGCAGGGCGCCGGCGTGGGCAGGGGAGAGGTGCCCGCGTGAGCGAGCAGCGCTGGAGCGCCGTCGACGACTACATCGAGGAGCACCTCGTCGGCGAGGACCCCGTGCTGGAGGCAGCTCTCGCCGACAGCGAGAAGGCGGGGCTGCCCTCGATCGCGCTGACGCCCGCCCAGGCGAAGATGCTGCACCTGCTCGCCCGCGTCCACGGCGCGCGCAGCATCCTCGAGCTGGGGACGCTCGGCGGCTACTCCACCATCTGGCTCGCCCGGGCGCTCCCCCAGGACGGCCGCCTGATCACGCTGGAGTTGAGCCCGAACTACGCGCAGGTGGCGGGCGCGAACGTCAACCGGGCCGGCCTCGCCGGCCTCGTAGACATAAGAGTCGGACCCGCCATCGACAGCCTGCGCGCGCTCGTCGCCGAAGGCGCCGGCCCCTTCGATCTCGTGTTCATCGACGCCGACAAGGAGGGCACGCCCGAGTACTTCGAGCGGGCGCTCGAGCTCTCGCGGCCGGGGACGCGTGATCGTCACCGACAACGTCGTCATCCGCGGCGAGATCATCGACGCCGATTGCGAGGACCCGCGCGTGCAAGGGATGCGCCGCTTCCACGAGCTGCTCGCCGCCGACCGCCGTGGGCCCCGTCGCGTGAGCGCCACCACCATCCAGACCGTCGGCGCGAAGGGCTACGACGGCTTCACGCTCGCGCTCGTCGAGCGCTAGGCGAGCGGGTGGAGTATGTCCGCTTGCGGAGGCTGTATAGCGATGGTCAGACGCGACGCGTCGTCGGACATCAACCGGTAGGCTCGCGGTCGTGGGCGGGGATCTGAAGCTGGGGATGAACACGGGCTACTGGGCCGGCGGGCCGCCACCGAACGCGGCGGAGACCGTCGCCGAGGCCGAGCGGCTGGGGTTCGACTCGATCTGGACGGCCGAGGCGTACGGCTCGGACTGCCTCACCCCGCTCGCCTGGTGGGGCGCCGCCACCGAGCGCATCAGGCTGGGCACGGGGATCGTGCAGATGTCCGCCCGCCAGCCCGCCGCCACGGCGATGGCCGCGATGACGCTCGACCATCTGTCAGGCGGGCGGCTGATCCTCGGGCTCGGCGTCTCCGGGCCGCAGGTCGTCGAGGGCTGGTACGGGATGCCGTTCGCCAAGCCGCTCGCGCGCACCCGCGAGTACATCGCGATCCTGCGCGACATCTGGGCGCGCAAGGGGCCCGTCACCGCCCCCGGGCCGCACTACCCGCTGCCGCTGCCGGACGGCACCGGCCTGGCGAAGCCGCTGAAGGCCTCCATCCACCCGCTGCGCGAGGACATCCCGATCTTCCTCGGCTGCGAGGGGCCGAAGAACATCGCCCTCTGCGCCGAGCTCTGCGACGGCTGGCTGGCGATGCTGTTCTCGCCGGCCGTCTACGACGAGATCTACCGGCCCTCGCTGGAGGAGGGGTGGGGGCGGGCGGGGGCGCGGCGCGGCGCCGCCGACTTCGAGGTCGCCGCCACCGTACCGCTGATCGTCACCGACGACCTCCCCGCCGCGGCGGACGCGCTGCGGCCCTTCTACGCGCTGTACTTCGGCGGCATGGGCGCCAAAGGCGCCAACTTCCACGCCAACGTCCCCATCCGCATGGGCTACGAGAAGGAGGTGGAGGAGATCCAGGAGCTGTACCTCGCCGGCAAGAAGGACGAGGCCGGGGCGAAGGTCCCGACGGCGCTGATCGAAGAGCTCTCGCTGATCGGTCCCCGCGAGAAGATCCGCGACGACCTCGTCAAGTGGCGCGAGTCGGTCGTCACCACGCTGCTCGTCTCCGGCGACATCGCCACGCTGCGCACCGCCGCCGAGCTCGTGCTCGGGTGATCACGCGGTGATCGTCTGCGAGCGGCCGAGCGTCCTGCCGGCGGCGTCGAGCGCCTGCGCCGCGAAGCACGCTCCGCCCGCATCGTCCCCGTAGGGGGACGGGGCCGGCAGCGCAGTCTCGAAGCCGCGGGCCGGCATCCGCGAGACAGCGCGCAGCCGGTCGCGGCTAGCGCCCGCCAGCAGCTCCCAGCTCTGCACGCCGGTCGCGCCGTTCCAGCTCGCGTAGGCCGTCCGCAGGCCGTCCTCGCGGGCCAGCGCGATCGCGGGCGCTTGCGCGGGACGGCCGCTCCAGGGCAGCCGGAAGGCCCTGTAGCACTCGTACTTCTCGCCGAGGATCGCGTCGAACAGCAGCCGCCCCGAGCGGTGGAACTCGGACACCCGCGGCGTTTCCCCCCAGCCGACGAACACGTTCCCGTTCGCCAGCAGCTGGACGCTGCCCTGGCTGTCGGACAGGACACCGGGGTGCGAGTACTGGCGAACGAGCTTCGCCGTCATCCTGCGCTCGTCGACGTCGAGGATGAGGCCGCGTGACAGGCGCTCCACCGCCGGCGAAGCGCCGTTGTCGAACAGCGTCAGCGTCCCGTCGGGCTGGCGGCGCGCGTCGTGCTGCCAGGCGAACGTCGTGCCCGGGCCCATCGCGAAGTCGCCGCGCTTGCCGCCCAGGCGCCAGACGATCGACCCGTCCCGCGCGATCTTGTACACGGTGTGCGTGCTGCGCCCCGACACCAGCAGGTTGCCGTCGGTGTCGAGGTCCACGGAGTTGATGTGGAAGAAGTCCCAGTTCGCTGCTTCGACCGGCCAGTAGGACTCCTCCAGCAGCACGTGGTCGAGGCTGTGCCACTCCAGCAGCAGCCGCCCGCTGGCGAGGTCGATCTCCTGGAAGATCGCGTCCTGGATCGTCCCCTTCGCCGGGCCGCCGACGCCCGAGAGGTCGTGGTGGACGACCACGTAGCTCGTCAGCAGCGCCGTGTCGCGGGAGGTGATCACGAACTCGTGCAGGTCCCCGCGCAGCCCTCCGGCGGCCTGCACGCGGCGGATCGTCCGGTAGCTCGCGTCCGCGATCACGTATTCGCCGACGCCGTGCCCGAGTTCGATTTCCCCCTCCCACCACGTCAGCACCGGGCTGCCGCGGTAGCTCTGCACGCGGAAGTTCGTCGTCACCTTGCCTCGCCACCGGGTTCTCCCAGATCGGCTCGCCGGAGCCGTCCACGATCACCGCCCCCGCCTGGCCGGTGGGGCTGTTGTACGGCGCGATGAAGATCGGGTCGCTCGACGCGCCCTCGTCGCTGTAGGTGACCGTCAGGGCGGGGATGCGCAGGTCCGGGCGCGTGCGCCAGCTGGGCGGCTGCGGCAGCGTGGCGGACGCCGCCCCCGTCGGGCTGGCGCCGGCCCCGCGAGCGCCGGCGCCCGAGCCCGCGCCGGCGCCGGCGAGCAGCTCGGCGAGGGCGCCCGTCGTCGCAAGGCCCGCCGCGCCGGCTCCCGCCGAGCGGAGCAGCTGCCTGCGGGTGATCGTGCGGCCGGTGCCTGCCATCCGTGCTCCAAGTAATCACACAACGGGAAATCCCCCCTGAGCACGCTCTCACGCCCAGGTGAAGCGAGCCGAAGAAACACGCGAGAATCCCACGCTCCGCGCGCGTGCCTCGGCCAAGCCGCTCGGGTGAGCGCCTTCGCCGCCAATCGGGGCCAGGGTCTGCCGACGATCGAGGCTAGGGTCTACGTTAGCGATGGCTGACGCCACATCGTCCCCGGAGGGGGAACCTGCGCAGGAGCACCAGGTTTTCGCGAACTTCCAGTTCGAGGTCTACGCCGCGGGTCTCGCCGGCCACACCCCGAAGCTGCCGATCGACTCGCGCGAGCTCGAAGAACGCGCCCGCGAGCAGCTCAGCGCCGAGGCGTTCGGCTACGTCGCCGGGGGCGCCGGCCGCGAGCTGACGATGGACGCCAACCTGCGGGCGTTCGAGCGCTGGGAGATCGTCCCGCGGATGCTCCGCGACGTCTCCGAGCGCCGGCTCGGAGTGTCGGTGCTCGGCACGGCCATGCCGGCGCCGGTGCTGCTCGCCCCGGTCGGCGTGCAGTCGATCGTCCACCCCGACGCCGAGCTCGCCGTCGGCCGTGCGGCCGCCGCGTTCGGGCTGACGCCGATCCTCAGCACCGCGTCCTCCCACACGCTGGAGGCCGTCGCCGAAGCTATGGAGCCCGCCCACCCCGCGAGCCGCTGGTACCAGCTCTACTGGCCGCGCGACCGCGACGTCGCCGCCAGCTTCGTCGCCCGCGCCGGCGACGCCGGCTACGAGGTGCTGGTGGTGACGCTCGACACGTGGCTGCTCGGCTGGCGCCCGCGCGACCTCGCGAACGCCTACCTGCCGTTCCTCAAAGGCGAGGGCGTCGCCAACTACTTCTCCGACCCCGTCATCCGCGCCGCGCTCGAGCGACCGCCCGAGGAGGACCCCGGTCCGGCGATCGCCCAGTGGGCCTACCAGTTCGCGAACCCGCGGGTGACGTGGGAGGACCTCGTGTGGCTGCGCGAGCAGACCGTCATGCCGATCGTGCTCAAGGGCATCCTCCACGCCGACGACGCCCGGCGGGCGCTCGAGGCGGGGGTCGACGGGGTGATCGTCTCGAACCACGGCGGGCGCCAGGTGGACGGCTCGATCGGCGCGCTCGACGCGCTGCCCGCCGTCCGCGAGGCCGTCGGCCAGGACCTCGCCGTGCTGTTCGACAGCGGCATCCGCGGCGGCGCCGACGTCTTCAAGGCGCTCGCCCTCGGCGCCGACGCCGTCTGCGTCGGGCGCCCCTACGTGTGGGGGCTCGCGCTCGACGGCCAGGCCGGCGTCGAACACGTGCTGCGCTGCCTGCTCGCCGAGCTCGACCTCACGCTCGCGCTAAGCGGTCACACGGAGATTGCGCAGGTTGATCGCTCCGCGCTGCGGCGCGCGGACTGAGCCGGTGGGCGAGCCGGTGGAGAGCGACGGGCGGCCGTCGGGGAGCGGCGGAGCGCCGGCGGGGAGTGATTGCGGTTTCGCGCAGCGTGCGCGAAGGTAGCCACATGGCTGAGCCGCGAGGCGAAGCGTCGGTCAAGCGCCTGACGCTCGTAGCCTGCATCCTCGGCTCGGGCATCGTGCTGCTCGACGGCACCGTCGTGAACGTCGCGCTGCCCACGATCCAGCGCGCGCTCGGCGGCGGGCTCGCGGCGCAGCAGTGGGTCGTCAACGGCTACCTGCTGATGCTCGGCTCGCTGATCCTCATCGGCGGGTCGCTCGGGGACCTCTACGGCGAGCGGCGGGTGTTCGCGCTCGGCGTGTCCGGCTTCGGCGCGGCGTCGCTGGCGTGCGCCGCCTCGCCCACCATCGGCGCGCTCGTCGCCGCACGAGCCCTTCAGGGAGTGGCGGGCGCGCTGCTGGTGCCGAGCTCGCTGGCGGTGATCGTCAACACGTTCCCCGAGGCCGAGCGAGGGAGGGCGATCGGAAGCTGGACCGCGTGGGGCGGGATCGCCGGCGTCGTCGGCCCGCTCACCGGCGGCGAGCTGCTCGCGCTCGCGTCCTGGCGGTGGATCTTCCTCATCAACATCCCCCTGGCGGTCGCCTGCGTGACGCTCATCCTCACCGCCATCCCCCACGGGGGTCCACGCATGGGGGGCGCCCGTCGGGTGGACTTCCCCGGGGCGCTCCTCTGCGCGCTCGGCCTCGGCGGTCCCGTGTTCGCGTTGATCGAGCAGCCTCGCCTGGGCTGGTCGAGCCCTGCCGTGGTGCTCCCGCTCGGCGTGGGGCTGGCGCTGCTGGCGACGTTCCTGGCATTCGAGTCACGCACCGGGGAGCCGATGCTGCCGCTGCGGCTGTTCCGGCGGCGGAACTTCGCCGCCGGCAACGTGGAGACGCTGGCGATGTACGCGGGGCTCGCGATCCTGTTCTTCTTCCTGATCCTGTTCCTTCAGCAGATCGGCGGCTACACGCCGCTGAAGAGCGGCCTCGCGACGCTGCCGGTGACGGTCGTCATGTTCGTCCTCTCGCGCCGCTTCGGTGCGCTCGCCGACCGCTTCGGGCCGCGCGTGTTCATGGGCGCCGGCCCGCTGGTCGCGGCGGGCGGGCTGCTGCTGTTCCAGCGCACTGGCGTGAAGGCCGACTACCCCTCCGAAGTGCTCCCGCCTCTGCTCGTGTTCTCGCTCGGGCTGTCGATGACCGTCGCACCGCTCACCACCGCCGTGCTCGCGGGGTCCGAGCACGAGGCCGGGATCGCCTCCGGCGTCAACAACGCGGTCGCCCGGGTCGCCGGCCTGCTCGGCACCGCGGCGGTCGGCGCCGCCATCTCCGCCTCCTTCGCCGGCGCGCTCGAGCGGCGCCTGGCCGGCGTGAGGCTCGGCGCCGGCGCCCGCGCCGCCGTCAGCGAAGCCAAGCGACTGCCGCTGGGACGCCCCCACGTGCACGGCATCCCCGCCGTACAGGCGCACGCCGTCAGCGCCGCCGCGCAGGCGGCCTCGCTGCACGCGTTCCACCTCGGCATGGCCGTCGCCGCGGCCCTCGTCGCGATCGGCGGACTCGCCGGCGTCGCCGGCATCCGCAACCCGCGGCGCGGGGACGTGCGTGCGGCCGACGGCGCCGGCGGGCAGCTCGCGGGGGTGGGTGGCGCGGAGGGGGCGCAGGCGTAGCGCTCAGGCGCTCGCCGATCGAGGTTCGCCGTTCTGCGTCCAGCTCGCCGTCTGGCCGTTGAACGCGAGCGACGCAGGCGCGACCGTGTTCGGGCCGGGGGTGGCGAGCACCTGGTGGAAGCTGTGGAAGCCGCGCACTTCGAGCAGCTGCCCGGTGGGGGCGGGGGCGGCGCTCATCTCCGTCGTGGCGCCGGGAGGAAAAGTTGCGTAGAGCGCCGCCGCACGACCGTCGGCGGCGAGCACATACGTTTCGAGGCGAGGCGACTCGGGCACGGGCTCGTCGATCGGTTCCGCCACGCCGCTGATCGCGTAGCTCGAGCCGCTGCGCAGGTCGATCGCTTCGAGCGACTGGTTGTATTCGTATTGGTCGCTCGTGCTCGTTTCGACGGCGACGAAGGGTCCCGTCACGCGCCTCACCGAGCCTGAGGTCTCCGGCGCGGGGCCGGGGCCGGGGCCGGGGACGACTTCCCACAGCAGCACCGCGCGGGTGCTTCCCGCGATGCAGCCGTACACAGCCGGGTAGATCGGGCCGGCGGTCTTGTACACGCGCACCTCTCCGCGGTGAAGGATCGTGTGGCCGCGCCGGTGCTGGCAGACAACGGGGTGGTGCGTCGCGGGGCGCGCGGCTCCGTCGCTGGCGCTGGCGCTCGAGGCGCCGGCGGCGAGCGCGAGCGCGATCAACGTCACCGTCGCAGTGGCGAGCGTCGCGGCCGACCCAGCCAGCTCCCCACGCCTCACCCGATGTGTCCCCCAACCCAGCGCCACCGCGCCGACGATCATCTCACACGGGCTCGCGCGCGTACGCGCGCATCGCCTCGATGATCGGCGCGAGCCGGTGCCCGCGGCGGGTCAGGCGGTACTCGACGGAGGGGGGGCTGGTGGGGATGACGCTGCGCTCGATCAGCCCGGCGGCCTCGAGTTCGCGCAGGCGCTCGGAGAGCATCCGCGGGGAGATGCCGGCGACGGCGTCGGCGAACTCGCTGAAGCGCAGCGCGCCGGTGAGCGCCGCGTAGAGGATCGAGAGCTGCCAGCGCCGCTCGAGGAGGTCCGCGGTAGCGCGGACCTCCACGGGGACGGGCTCGCATCTGCGCGTGCGCGCCACCGCCTGTGCTCGCTGGCTACGCGTGCGCGACATCGCGGGCGGGCTCCAGTGCGCGGTCGAGGACCTCCTGGACGGTCATCACCGGGTGGAAGGTCATCTGCTCGCGGACCTCCTCGGGGATGTCGTCGAGGTCGCCGCGGTTGCGCTCCGGCAGGATCACGTCGGTCAGGCCGGCCGCGTGCGCGGCGAGCGCCTTCTGCTTGAGCCCGCCGATCGGCAGCACGCGACCCTGCAGCGTGACCTCGCCGGTCATGCCCACGGTGTGCTTGACCGGGCGATCGGACAGCAGCGACGCGAGCGCCGTCACCATCGTCACGCCGGCGCTCGGGCCGTCCTTGGGGATCGCGCCGGCGGGGACGTGCACGTGGAACTCGCGGTTCTCGAACGCCCCTCGGCTCGATGCCGAGCTCCTCGGCGTGGCCGCGCACGTAGGAGAGCGCGATCCGCGCCGACTCCTTCATCACGTCGCCCAGCTGGCCGGTCAGCACGAGGCCGTTGCCGCCGGAGCCGCCGCCCTTCATGGCGGTGGCCTCGACGAACAGCACGTCGCCGCCGGTGCCGGTGACCGCCAGGCCCGTGGCCACGCCGGGCGTGGCGGTGCGCGCGGCCGACTCCTGGAAGAACTTCTGGCGTCCGAGCGCGTCGCGCACGACCTCCAGGTCGATGCTCACCGGGAGCTCGATCGTCGACTCCCCCTTCGGGGACGATGTCGCCTTGCTCGTCTTGGCCGGCTTGGCCGGCTCCCCCTCCGGGGACGATGTGGCGCCGTTCTCCGAGGCAGCCTCGCCCTCGCCGGCCGCGGGCTGCGCGGGGAGGCTGGATGCGATCCGCGTGGCGGTCTTGCGCAGCACCTTGCCGAGCTCGCGCTCGAGGTTGCGCACGCCGGCCTCGCGCGTGTACTCGGAGATGATCGTGCGCAGCACCTCGTCTGAGATCGACACCTCGTCCTCGCGCAGGCCGTTGCGGTCGCGCTGGCGCGGCCACAGGTAGCCCTTGGCGATCGCGAGCTTCTCCTCGGAGGTGTAGCCGTCGAAGCGGATCACCTCCATGCGGTCGAGCAGCGGCCCGGGGATCGTGTCGGCGACGTTGGCGGTCGCCAGGAACATCACCTGGCAGAGGTCGAGCTCGACGTCGAGGTAGTGGTCGCGGAAGGAGTGGTTCTGCGCGGGGTCGAGCACCTCCAGCAGCGCCGCCGAGGGGTCGCCGCGCCAGTCGGCGCCGACCTTGTCGACCTCGTCGAGCAGGATCACCGGGTTCATCGTCCCGGCGTCGCGCAGCGCGCGCACCAGGCGGCCGGGCAGCGCGCCGATGTAGGTGCGCCGGTGGCCGCGGATCTCGGCCTCGTCGCGGACGCCACCAAGCGACATGCGCACGAACTCGCGCCCGGTGGCGCGGGCGATCGACTCGCCGATCGACGTCTTGCCGGTGCCGGGAGGGCCGATCAGCGTGAGGATCGCGCCGGACTTGGGGTCGGCCTCGATGCCGCGCTCCTGGCGCAGCTTGCGCACCGCCAGGTACTCGGTGACGCGGTCCTTGACGTCCTCCAGGCCGGCGTGGTCGGCGTCGAGCACCTCGCGCGCCGCGACCGGGTCGAGGCGCTCCTCCGAGCGCTTGCCCCACGGCACGGCGATCAGCCAGTCGAGGTAGGTGCGGATCATGCTCGACTCGCCCGTCTGCTCGCCCATGCGCTCCAGGCGCGCGAGCTCCTTCAGCGCCTGCTCCTTCACCGGCTCGGGCATGTCGGCCTCGTCGATCTTCGTGCGGTACTCGTCGGCGACCGACGCGTCGTCCTCGCCGAGCTCCTTGCGGATCGACTCCATCTGCTTGCGCAGGAAGTACTCGCGCTGCTGCTTCTCGGCGCCCTCCTGCACGTCCTCGCGGATGCGCCGGCGCACCTGCAGCTCGGCGAGCGACTCGCGCTGCAGCTTCACGGCCAGCTCCAGGCGGTCGGTGACGTCGAGCGTGCGCAGCAGCTCGACCTTCTGCTCGTATGAGAGAGTGGGGGAGTAGCCGGCGGAGTCGGCCAGCGCGCCGGGCTCGGCGATCGCGCGCAGGAACGCCGCGATGCGCCCGTCGTCGCCGCGCAGCTCGAGGATCTCCTCGACGGTCGCGCGGTACTCGCGCTCGAGCTCGCGGGTGCGTTTGTCGGTGGGCACCTCGTCGGGACGCTCGTCGACCTCGACGCGCAGCTCGCCGCCGGGCCCGGTTTCGGCGGCGCCGATCAGCGCGCGGTGCTCGCCGGACAGCGACACGGCGCGCCCGCCGCCGGGCAGGCGGATCTTGCTCGGAGACCTCGGCGATGGTGCCGACCTCGAGGAACTCGTTCTCGTGGCGCGGGACGAGCACGACGCGCTCGTCATCGCCGACGTCGACGGTCAGCGTGATGCCCATGTTCGGGAACACGACGGTGTCGTCGAGCGGGATCAGGCGCAGGCGCGGCTTCGGCTCTCCCTGCGGGGACGATGCGGAAGGCTCTGCTGGGCGCTTCTCGGGGGAGGATGGTGAAGGTGGCATGGGTATCTGCTCCATATGAGCTTACGAAAGTGTAGTTAGTATAGCGCGCTCGGAACCGGTGCCGGTACCTCGGGATGGAGAGCGCCGATCCGCGCTCTGGCTCCAGAGACTGCGTGCCGCACCCTGGGTACAGATGGGGCGGGCATGACGCCCGCCCCATCTGCGCTGTCTACGGCCTTGCCATGCCAAGCCGCTGAGCGGGAGCCGGCCGACAACAGCGCCGAGCCACCCCGCGCGGACGGCCAGGCTCAGAGAAGCAGCTTCACTTCCGCCAGTTCCTCGACAAAGCTACCTTCGCAGTAAAACGCGCCCGTGATGGGTGCGAACAGCCGCGCCTTTTGCACCTGGATTTCACATCCGGCATTGGCGCCGTCCTCGTAGAAGAGGCTGTACTCGAGTTTGCCGACCTTCTCGAACGTCCCGCCCACTTCGGAGTTCTCCTCGGAGACCCACGTTTTGCTCTGCACGTAGATATCCCACACGAATTCACACCCGGCTCCTTCGGTGACTCCACATACTTTGAAGCGCAGTGGGCTCGAGCCTGTGACCGCGCTCGCCTTGGTGCCAGCATGACGCTTGACGTTGACAGCGGCCTGTGCGGAGGTGGCTGCAAATGCGCCTCCGGCAAGCAGTGCCGCCGAGCTTGCTGCCAGCAGCTTCATCCTTGCTCCTGCCATGGTCGTACCATCCCCTTCATTGCTTGGTTGTCGTTCCAGTGCGATCAGGCGCCCTGAGGGGGCTGGTACGCCGAGCATTCCGCGTCGCCGCCCGGTCCCCTGGGCGTCTGTCATGTCGTCGCTTGCCGTCTCGAACGCCGCCATCCGGCGTCCGAGCCGAGCGAGGCGCATAATACACGTTGTCTACTATTGTCTGTTGGGCGCGCTGGTCGGCCGGCGACGCCCTCGACGCGAGAGAGATTTACGGCTGCTCTCCGGAGGAGTGACCAGACGGCGTCGACGGCGGACGCGCGAAGCTGACCTCGATGTTCTCCTCGTCGACGCGCTCCTCCACCTCGGCGGAGGCGGTGAGTGCGCGACGGTCGGCCTCGCTCAAGGGATCGGAGAAGAAGCTCCGCGGCCACAGGCGGCGCACTCTGACCACGTTGACCTCTGCGGCGAAGATCGTGAGCTGCGCCCCCAGATACAGCCACGCGAGCAGACCGAGTACGAGCGCGAAGACTCCGTACAGCGGTCCGGTGCGCTTGAGCTCGTGGTCGACGTAGAAGCCGCCGAAATACTGCAGCAGCTGCCACATCACGGCTGCGACCACCACCCCTGGGAGCAGCTCGCGCCAACTGAGATCCAGGTTGGTCAGCAGTTTGAATGCCGTCATGAACAGCGCGAGGTTGAGCACGAACGCGACGATGATCCTGGCGGCGTCGGCAGCCACCCCGAGACCGCTCGCGCCGACCCATCCAGCGGCCGTGGTCGACACGATGCTCATCGTGCCGAGGATCGCCAGCATGCCCAGGCCGCGCAGGCGTGAGTGGAGCCAGTCGGGGCGCTCCTTGAACGGCACGTGCCAGATGCGGTTGAACGCGTTCTGGGTTGCGCCCGTGATGCCCATGCCGGCGAGCAGCGAGCCGAGCACGCCGATGGCCAGGCCGGCGCCGCTGCCGGTGAGCGAGTGCAGCCGCAGCTGGTCTGAGATCAGCGGGAACTCTCCGAGGGCGCCGTCGAGGATCCGCTTCTGCTCGCTCGGGTCGCCCTGCAGCACGAAGCCGAGGATCGTCACCAGCACCAGCAGCAGCGGGAACAGCGACACGAAGCCGTAGTAGGCGATCAGCGCGGCGAGATTGCCGGCCTGGTCTTCGCCGAACTTCTTGACCACCGCGGCGATGAACGAAAGACGCCTGCTGCGCTGCTGGCGGCGGTCGAGCGCGTGCAGGCGCTCCCCAAGGCTCATGCGAGCGCCGCGAATTGGGAGGGGGGTCTGCGCGGGACTTCCTGCGACATCCCCATGTGTCTACCCGATCACGAGCGCAAACGCGAGCAGCCTCCGCCTCCCCAGTGTGGCCGGCGGGCCAGCCAGCGGCTCGCCGCTTCGACCAGGCCGAGCAGGTGGCGCTGGTGGCGAGCGCCAAGCGCGAGCTGCTGCTGCGGTCGCACCGTCACCGGCTGCGCAGGGAGGACCTCGAAGACTGCTACAGCCAGGCTGTCCTCGAGATCGTCGCTCACGCCCGTCGCGGCGGGCGCTTCGCGAGCCGTCTGCACATAGCCAACGTGCTCGAGCAACGGTTCGTCTCGCGCATCCACGATCGCCGCCGCGCCGTCTCCGGGCGCAGCCCGATGCAGGCGGCGCTGGAGGCGGCGCTGTCCCTCGACTGCGTCGCCGTCGAGCATCTCGACGTCGTGGACGTACGCGCCGAGCTCGAGCCGCTCGTCGTCATGCGTCACGACCTGCGCCGGCTGTGCGTGCTCGCCGAAAGGCTCACCCACGAGCAGCGGCTGGTCCTCGTCTCCCAGCTGTGGCAGATCGACTGCCGCGAGTTCTGCAGCCGCCAGGGCTGGTCCCGCGAGAAGTACCGCAAGGTCGCACAACGCGCGCGGGCGCGGCTGCGGGCGCTGATGGCGTGCGAGGAGTCGGGTGTCGCGCCGGGCGAGCGCACGAGCGTCGGGCAGGAGCAGTCAGTGGGGCGCGGAGCGCCCGGTGTCCCGTCTGGCGGGTGGGCGTCGGAGCAGCAGGCAGGGACCTCCTATGAACATATCTCCCCCCACTCATAGGCGCGTCCCCACGGACGCCGGCGGCCGGTGGAACGGACGGCCGCACGGCGATCCCCATCCGCGCGCAAGCGGCCGGGAAGCTCCGGAGAGCTCCCCGCTTCGGCTCCCGGCCGCCCGCGTGCACCGCTCGAAGGCGATGCGATGACGCTGCTGGGAGCGCCACGGGAGGTCTATCGCGTGTATGGCGAGGAGGAGTTCTTCGCCCGCGTCGAGCGGGGACTGTCCGTCGGCCGCGGCGCGGGCGAGCGCATGGACGCCGCGCCATCTGCCAAGGGTGGTCGGATGCTGCGCCGCGCCGCCAGCTCGACGCTGCTGCTGGCGGTAATCGGAGTCGTCGGTGGGCTGGTGGCGATCACCGGTGTGCCGTCGAGCTCCCGACGCGGGCGCCGCGCCGGTGCACCGGCCGGCGGTACACGCCTGCGCGCCGCCACTGGCGTGGGTTCGCTGGTCGCTTCTCGGGCCGCAGGCGTGCAGGTCTGGCGCGCGCCGGGGGACCGAGTCGACCCCGGCGGCCCTCTCGCTCATCAGCGGCAGGCCGCTCGAGGACAGTCTGTGCGTAGAACGGCCACGGTGACACAACGGCATGTGTCGCGAGCCGGCACCCTGCCCGCGAGCGCGGCGGCGAGCGCCTCGGACGTGGCTGCGCCGGCGCAGTCTCCGCCGCAGGGGCGGGCCGAGTTCGGATTCGAGCGTTGACACGCGCGGCTATGGCTGGCGGGCAGGCACGAGCTGCGGTGACGATCACGAACCGCCCGCTGTGGCTCATTCGCCTGGCGCGCGAGCTTCCCCGCTACCTGCTGTGCGCGCTGTCGCTCGCCGGCTTGGCGGCGAGCGCTCGCTTCGCGATCGCGCCCCCCACGAGCGGACCAGCGGCGGCGGCTGTGCCCGCGCCGCTGCCGCCCGACCAGGCGGCAGAAGCGTACGCCGCGTTGTTCGCGCGTCGCTACCTGACCTGGAACGCCGCCGAACCGCAGGCGAGCGTGCGCGCGCTCGAACCGTTTCTCGGATCGGGCATGGAAACCGCGGCTGGGCTCGAGCTTCCCGCGAGCGGAGAACAGCGCGTCGAATGGGTGGAAGTGGTCGGGGCGCGAGAGCCGACGCCGGGCGAGCACGTCTACACGATCGCCACGCAGACGAGCGGCGCGGGAGTCCTCTACCTGACGGTTCCGGTCGCGCGCACGGCAGACGGGGCGCTCGCGCTGGCCGGCTACCCGGCCTTCGTGGGTGCGCCGGCCGCCGAAGCCGCACACGTCCCAGCGCATCTGCGGGAAGTGAACGACCCGACGCTCGCGACGGTGGTGGCCCGAGCGCTGCGCAACTATCTCGCCGCGTCCTCCAGCGAGCTGGCGTCGGACCTCGCGAGCGGCGCCCGCGTCTCGCTCCCGGGCCAGCCCCTCACGCTCGAGTCGGTGCAACGCCTGGACTGGGCGCAGGAGGGCAGCGCGGTGCTGGCGACGGTGCAGGCCCAGGACGAACGCGCCGTCCGCTACACGCTCGCCTACGAACTGGACGTGCTGCGCGCCCAGGGACGCTGGGAGGTCTCGGCGGTGCAGACGGAGCCGGATGCATAGACCCCGATGACAGGAGGCCCGATGAACAAGCGAGATGCACTGCGGCTGGTCCTCGTGGTGCTCGTCTGCGCATACGCCGCCGCGGCGCCCGCGACGGCAGCTGCGGCCGTCAGCACGAGCACCAGCTCTTCCGGCGCGCCGCCCGCGACGAGCGAAAGCGGCGGCAGCTCGCTGGAATCCGCGGCGGCCAAGGCCGGGAACACCGGACGCGCGGTCGCGATGAGCCTGATCGGCCTCGCGTTCGCCGTGGCGGCTACGGTGCTGGCCTTCCGGCGCGACTTCAAGGAGGCCGCCGGCGTGTTCGCGGTGGGGATCGTCTCGGTGCTGCTGGCGACGCCCGCCGGCGTGAGCCTGCTGCGCGACACGGTCGCGTCCCTGTTCGGCTCGTCATGATCGAGATTCGCTCCTACCGGCGCGTGTTCGATCTCGAGCGGCGTCTGTACAGCGTCGATCGGCTGCGGCTCAACCCGGGCGGCGTGCCTGTCAGGGGGGTCGTGTACTTCCTGGCGATCCTCGCCGGGGACCTGCTAGCCGGGAGCGTGCCCGGGGCTCGCTCCCTCGTCTGCGTGCTGCCCTGGTACCTGCGCGACATCGGGCTTCCCGTCGCTCTGGCCACGGTGTTCAGCGCGATCCGCCTGGAGGGGCGCACCTTCCACCTCGCCGCACATGGGCTCGTGCGCTACTGGCTCGGGCCCCGCCGGCTGGCTGGCGGACGGGGCTGCCGGGCGGTGGGGGCGTTGTGGCATCCGCCCGAGCTCGTGATCCTTCCCGACGGGTCCGACCACCGTCTGCGTCGGATGCGCTACACCGGACCGGGGGTCGTGCTGGTGTGCGTCGAGCACGTGCGCCGCGGTCGCGTCGTCGAGCGGGGAACGACGGGCGTGGCTCGTAGGGGAGCGAGGCGGACGGTCACGCTCAGGCAGCCTGGGCCGGCGCGGTCGACGCCCCGGGCCCAGGTGATCTCGCTCGACCGAGGCGCGCGGCTGCTCGTGCGCGCCGCGCGGTGAAGGCGCCGCTCACGTTCGTGTACGGCAACTGCGTGTTCGCCCGCGGCCTGGACGACGCGTGGGCGGCGTTCGCGGTGGAGGCCTCCTCCTACAGCTGGCTGAGCGAGGAAGCCAAGCGCGCACGCTTCCTCGCCCTGATCGGCGCGCTCGAGGCGATCGAGGCCGACGTGCAGATCGTGCGCGTATCCCGAAGCTGGCAGCTCGAGCGCTACGCATCCGCCCTGCGCGAAGACAGCCACTCCTGGCCGGCTGCCGCACACGAGCACGCACGCGCGTGCGAGCACTACGTGAACGAGCACGTCAGCCGTCTGGGGGACGTCGGCTGTGCGCAGACGGCCATGTTCCTGCTGGTCAGCCTCGGCGAACCCGAGCGCGACGTGGCCTCGTACGTCTCGCGCGCCGCGGGCGAACATCCGCGCGAGTGGTGGAACGGTCTCACACGAGCGCTGTCGTTCCACGACAGGCGTACGCTCACGGCTGCAAAGCTCGAGCGACGCGAGGACCCGTGCCGACCACGCCCACGCGCGCCTTGCCGACTACCTGTCGGTGCGCCCGGCTCGCGGCGTCGAGTTGCAGTGGCTCGTGCGCAGGGCTTTCTGCAGGGGCTTGGGAGAACCGACGGTCGATGGCCTGCACGAGCCACGGGCGCTCGTCTTCGAGCGAAACGGGGAGGCCGTCCTGGCGCCCCTGGAGGGGGACGTGATGCGCTGGTTCGACGGCTACGTCGAGAACCACGGCCGAGCGCTGAGGATCGAGTCCGAGCTCGGGACGAGCTGGCAGGCGCAGCTCGTGCTGGGGGCGCTCCCCGAGCGCACGCAGTTCCCCGGGCCGCGCGCCGAGCTCATGTTCGCGCCCGCGGAGAGCGTTCCCTTTGCGCTCGATCTCTCCCTGACCGCGAGGTTCCTCCCGAACGAGCTCGCGCTGCGGATCGCCAGACGACGCATCCAGGACGCCGACCAGATCGTGCGCGCCGAGTCTGGCGGCGAGCAGGGGGTCTCGGATCTCGGCTACGAGCGCACCCAGGAGGCGCGAGACCTCCTCACCTATCTGCAGGCGTCGAGCAAGCCGCCGCTGCTGCGCGCGACGCTCGCGATCGCCGTGGGCGCCGCCGGCGAGCAGGAGCTCGAGGAACGCGTGGAGATGTGCCGGCGCGCATACGGCGAGATCCGCCTGCACCGGCCCATGGGTGAGCAGCTGCAGCTGTTCATCCAGCATCTGCCGGGGCAGCGAACGCTCGTGTCCGGCTACGACGACACGCTCACCACCGAGCAGGTGGCGG
The DNA here is from genome assembly GCA_963782325.1 of uncultured Solirubrobacteraceae bacterium. Taxonomy (GTDB): domain Bacteria; phylum Actinomycetota; class Thermoleophilia; order Solirubrobacterales; family Solirubrobacteraceae; genus Palsa-744. The sequence goes on along the minus strand of CAWAJG010000008.1, from coordinate 753,713 downwards.
CGATGATGCCCACCGCGACGCACACGGCGGGGTCGGCGAAGGGCTTCTACCTCGGGCACACGCTCACGGGCTCACGTCAGCCGGTCACGTTCAACCTGCGCGAGGGCTCGGAAAGCGACCGCAACGCGACGATACTCAGCGTCGGGGCACTCGGCTCCGGAAAGACGACGCTGGCGCAGAAGCTCGCCTACGAGGGCTTCCTGCAGGGCGCCCGCGTGGTCGACTGCGACCCCAAGGGCGACCATCGCTTCCAGCTGCTCCCCGACGTGATGGCGCACGTCGAGCAGGTGACGCTGCGCCCGGACCCGGCGCTGCGGGGCATGCTCGACCCGCTGCGGGTGGCACCGGTGCACCTGCGCCAGGACGCCGCGGTGTCCTTCCTGCGCGACCTGCTGCCGGCGCGGGCCGACCCCGCCTGGGAGACGTCGGTGGTGGGCGCGGTCGACCGCGTGCTCACCCGCTGCAGCGAGCCAACCTGCCGCGAGGTAGTCCGGGCGCTCGAGCAGGGCGACGAGACAGACATCCGGGTGGGGAGGGCGCTGGATGTGTATGCGCGCTCCGGGCTGACCCAGCTCGGCTTCGCGGACCCCACCGTGAAGCTCCCGCCCGTCGGGCACCACCAGGTCACCTACCTGCCGATCCGCGATCTCCCCGCCCCGCCACCGGGCATGCCTCGCTCCGAGTACTCGCAGGCAGAGCGCGTCGGCGAGCAGATCGTGCGGCTGATCGCGATGTTCGCGATGCACCTGATGGGCTCTGAGCGGGGGCGGCTGAAGCTGTTCTGCTTCGACGAGGGCTGGCGCCTGCTCGGCGATCCAGTCGGCAGGACGCTGCTCGCGTCGCTGCAGCGCATGGGTCGCTCGGAGCTTGCGGTGCCGATCATCTCCACCCAGCTCGTCACCGACGCGCTCGTCGGCGAGCGTGAGTCGCTCGAGAACCTGATCGGCGCGACGTTCGTGTTCGGGATGCGCTCGCCGGCCGAGGCGCAGAGAGCGCTCACGCTGCTCGGGCTCGACCCCGAGGATCGGCGCATGTGCCAGAGCCTGCTGGAGCTCGCGGCCGGCCGCTGCCTGTTTCGCGACCACGTCGGACGCGTGGAGGCGATCCAGGTGGACGTCGTCGTGCCGTCGCTGCTGCGCGCGTTGTCGACCACCCCGCCGAGCTGAGTGACGCTCCGGGCGACCGCGCTGGCGTGGTTCGCGGCGCTCGGCCTCGCTGCCGGTGGCGTGTACGGCATTGTGTTGGCGCCTGGGCCTGCGCTCGCGCTGACCGCCGCACACGCGCGTGTGCCCGCCGCCGACAATGGCTCGGAGGGGGCGGGCGGGGCGCCCGCCCCGAGGGCGCCAGACGGTCCTGCGCTCACGAGCGGCGAAGCGGGTGGGGGCGCGGGCGGCAACGGTGAAGAAGGCGCCGGCGCGCCGCAGGCGCAGTCGGATCCGTTGGTGGGCAACGGGCTGGCGAGCCCCACCTGCAAGGGAGCGCTTGCCGGGGAACTCTCGCAGAGCGGCAGACGCGACTGCGAAACGTCGGGGTTCGTCGCCGCGCCCGCGCCCACCGGCAACTACGCCTTCGACGTGCACATCGACACGGGCTTTCTCGGCCTGGGCGCCGGCGCGCTCGACAACGCCATGCAAGACCTGACTGTGACGCCGCTGTGGATGGCGCTGGTGTGGGCGGTGCACGCGTTGGTGGTGATGCTCGAGTGGTGCTTCACGCTCGACCTGCTCGACAGCTCGGCGACGGTCGGCCTCGGCGGCGGCCTGCGCCAGATGCAGGCGACGTTCACCGAACCGTGGCTGCCGATCGTGCTCGCGTGCGCGTCCGTGCTGGCGCTCTACCACGGGATCGTTCGCCGTCGCGTCGCCGACACGCTCGGCCAGGCGCTGGCGATGGGCGCGATGATGATCGCCGGCCTGTGGGTGATCGCCGACCCCACCGGCACGGTCGGGGCGCTCGGCCAGTGGGCTGACCAGGCGAGCCTGGGGACGCTCGCCGTCGCCGCCCGCGGCAGGCCGACAACGCCGTGGCGCTCGCTCGGGAACAGCCTCGGGACGCTGTTCACGGCCGCTATCGAAGCGCCTTGGTGCTATCTCGAGTTCGGCGACGTCGACTGGTGCCGCGAACCGTCACGCCTCGACCCCCGACTACGCGCAGCCGCGCTGAAGATCGCCGCGGAGGAGACCTCCGCCGTCTCCTGCCAACCCGTCGGCCCCGAACCGGCGCCCTGCGTGCCCGCTACAGACGCGCAGGCGAGCGCGCTCGAGCAGAGCGCCGAGCTGCTCCGCGAGGCCCGCAGCAACGGAGCGATCTTCCTCGCCCTGCCGGCCAACGGCGCGGCGCGCAACTCGATCAACGAACAGGGCTCGCTGCTGCGGACGCTGTGCCAGAGCAGCGAAGCGACCGACTGTCGCGGCCCCACCGCCGCGCAGGCGGAGTTTCGCACGAACAGCGGCACCCCGGCGCGGTTGGGCGGCCTCGTGCTCATCGCCGGCGGCCTGCTGGGCATGCTGCTGCTGCTGGGGTTTCTCGTCATCCGCCTGCTCGTCGCGGCGGTCTTCAGCCTGCTGTATCTGCTGCTGGCCCCGGCGATCGTGCTGGCCCCCGCGTTCGGCGAGGGCGGGCGAGCGCTGTTTCGCAAATGGGGCGCGCAACTGCTCGGGGCGATCGTCTCCAAGCTCGTCTTCTCGTTCCTCTTGGGGGTCGTGCTCGCGGTCCTGGGCATCCTCTCGAAGCTGGCGGCGCTCGGCTGGTGGACGCAGTGGCTTTTGATGTCGGCGTTCTGGTGGGCGGCATACAAGCGTCGTCACCAGGTCCTCGGCGCGCCCGGCGCCGCGCTCGCGGCAGAACATGAACGGCGACGCTCGCTCGCGCGGCGCATGACCGACATGCTCGAGACGCCGCGCAGGGGACTCGCCGCGGCGCGGTGGGCGAGGGCGAGGATCTCCAAGCCGGCTCCCGAGACACAGCGCCGCAAGCTCGCACCGGTTGGCCGCGAGCTGGCGCGAGCGGGTGTCGATGAGCAGGTGGCGCGCGCGCTGGAGGCAGAGCACCAGGACGCTCGATCGCGAGCGTCCGCCGCACCGGAGACCCAGCAACATCTCACATCCAAGCGCGCACAGCTCACGCGCCTCGCCGATGAGAGCGCCGCCGCGGCCTCGCACGGCGAGCGGCGTCGCGTCGCCGAGCTCGCCCACCGCGAAAAGCGCGTTCGCGGCGAGATCGAGCGCGAGCAGCAGGCGCTGAACGCGGCGCAGCGACTCGCGCGCGACGGCGAGCACGCACATCGCCGCACGGGCGTTCCATACACGCCCGAGCGCCGCGACGCACACGACCGCTTCCTCGATGAGCAGGCGGCGCTGCCGGCGAGAGGACGTCCGGGTCCGACGGGCGAGCGCCGCGACTACGCGGCGCTCTCGGGTCTAGCCGGCCACGGGCGCGAGCACTACGAACGGTTGGACCCGCGCCTCCAGCGCGTGGCTCGTGCGGAGATCGATCGCGAGCTGGCGCTGCGCAGCGAGCTCGCCCGTACCGCGAAGGGCTTCGCAGACGCCGCCGACACGCCGTCGCTGGGGCGCCGAGAGCGCGATCGGGCGGGCCGGCAGTTCGACGGCGCCGTCCGTCGACGGATGCGTGAGCGCGGACACGAGATGCCCGCCTCGCGTCAGCCGTTGTCGGAGATCGAGCGCTGGCGCGAGGCCGGCCGCGCCGCAGCGTCCCCGGATCGCGCGGACGCAAGCGCGCGCTCGGATCAGTCGAGCGTGATGCGCGATGCCCACGAGGTCGCCGCCCGGCGCAAACGCCAGCTCGGCAGGGACCGACCGTGAGCGCCTCCGCGCTCGCCGGGGAACGCCCGCGAGACGCCCGCGCGGGGGCGATCGCGATCGGCGCGGGAGCCCTGATCGTGGTTGCGTTCGTGTGCGTCGCCGTGCTCGCCGTCATGGGTGGCGCCTCCCTGAGCGCTGGCGGCGAAGCCGTCGGCGGCGAGCAGAGCGACAGCGTCTCGGCGCTGGCCGTGCGGGAAATCCCGCCCTCCTACCTGCGCCTGTACGAGCGGGCGGCCGCCCGCTATGGCCTCGACTGGGCAATCCTCGCCGGGATCGGCAAGGTCGAGTGCGACCACGGACGCGATCCCGCGCCTTCGTGCACGCAGCAAGGCGTCGTCAATGCGGCGGGCGCGGGCGGGCCGATGCAGTTCATCGCCTCGACGTGGGCGGTTTACGGCGTGGACGGGGAAGGCGACGGCGAGCCGAATCGCTGGAATCCAGCCGACGCGATCTACTCGGCCGCCAACTATCTGCGAGCCTCCGGCGCCCCCGGAAACTACCGCCAGGCGATCTATTCGTACAACCATGCCGAATGGTATGTCGCCGAGGTGAAAAGCTGGGCGGCGAAGTACTCCGGAACGAGCCTTGCCAGTGCTCCCGCGCCTGTCGAAGCAACGCCAGCGCATTCAGGGGCGTTGCTTGCCGAGGACCCTCTGCGAGAAGGCGACGAAGACGAAGGCGCTCGAAGGGGCGCAGACGTGCGTCTCCAGGAAGAGACCTCCACGCCGGTGCGATTCATCGTCGGCGAACGGGCCCGGCTGGCGCCAGGAGACGGCCATGTGGCGCTCGTACCGGCGGGCGTGCCGCCGACGGTGCAGGCGATGGTGGTGGCTGGCAACGAGCTCCAGGACCTGCCCTACGGGCCGGACGGGCACCCAGACCCGCTGGGTGCAACCGAAGAGGACTGCTCGAGCAGCGTCAACTACGTCCTCTATCGCGCAGGCATAAGACCCCTGGACGAAATAATCGAGGACAACCCGCTAGCTCAGGATTACGTCAACTGGGGCGAGCCGGGACCGGGGCGCTGGGTGACGATCTACGCCGCCGACAGCCCCACACCGCATGTGTTCATCGTCATCGCGGGGCTACGGCTGGACACCAGCCACGACGGCACCGACGTCGGCCCCAACCGCTACGAAAACGGGCCGCGCTGGCGCATCCTCGACCACATCCCCACATGGGCGCACTGGTCGGTGCGACATCCGCCGGGGCTGTGAGGCGCTGGCCCCCCCGACTTCTTCCTCGCGCTCGCCCCTGTTAGCGCTCCACTATGTAGCCCACCGTGCCGCTATCGGATTGGTACCCCAGCGCGAGGGCTTCGTCACCAACGCCGTTCAACATCAGCTGGACCTACGGCTCCGTCGCGGCTCGATGGCGGGCGAGCATCGCTGCCGGATCAGACTTCTCGTCATCACGAGCCTGACCCTGTCGCGGAGCTGGCTAGCTTGCCTCGAGCCTCGATCGCGCCCATGAGCACGGTCAGGCCGCTGCCGCTTCGTCGATGTCATCGGGTGTGAAGCCGTTCTCGCGGGCCAGTTCGGCGAACGGAATGCGCCAGCTGTCGTACACGGTCACGGTCGCGGGCCAGGTGTGCTTGTCGCGCACCTGAAGATCTCGACGCATCCCCCGCGCACATGGCCAGGCCGATGTCGTACAGCAAATCTTCGACCAGGAGGATGTCCATGACGTCGCGTGAACCGTCGTTCTCGCGCCCTTCTCGAAGACCTCGTTGCAGGCGTCGATCTTTTGCGCGACCTGGTAGCGCAGGGAGACGCAGTTGGCCGCCTCGAGCACCGGTACCTGCAGCGGGTCCAGCGACATGGCCTCGACGCGGTCGAGCTCTCGGCCCATCTGCCCTCCACCGGCGCCATCTCCAGCTGGACGCTGCCCCAGCTACGGCCCTTGTAGCTCAGCCGCAGACGGACCCGCACCGCTTTCGTGTTGGTGATGATCTCGGGCGCGTCGCGGGTCAGGTTGAAGTTATTCCAGGGCTGTGCCAACGCCTCGTCGAGGTGGTCGATGACCTCCTCGGTCCGTGCGCGGAACGCCGCGTCGTAGTCGCCGGTGGCACGGGCTCGCAGCTGCAGGCGCAGCTCCATCGCCACGCCGCCCTTGAGCAGGAAGATGGGCTCGCCGTCCTCATCGCGAACCCGGTCAAGACAGCGGTGACGATCATGCGTTCAGCCACCGCTGCAACCGCGCCGGCGGCATGCCTCGGTCGGCGGCGTGGTTGCCGATGAGCCGCTGCAGGTGGCTGACATCACCCGGCAGCTTCTTGACGTTGTCAGCCACCGCGGGCTGCCTGCGGTAGATGGCGCAGAGCGGCCAACCGCTTCGCGGCCGGCTTGGTGATGAGCCCGCGAGCACGTGCCGTCGCGATCGCCTGGTCGATCGAGCTGCCAGCCGAGCGCCTGTTCGATGCCACCCAGAATGGCTCGTTCCGGGGTCACGATGGGGATGCCCTCGTGCCAGCCGACCTCGGCAGGGTCCAGATCGAAGCGGTGCAGCCGGTAGATCTCCGGTACCGCCTTGCGGGTACGAAAGCCGCTCGGGCACCGTGAGGTGGATGGCGCTCGGGTTCACGTCGCACAGCTCGTACAGGTCCAGGGCGGTCTCGTGGCTGAGCACGCCCCGCCGGCCGGTCCACAAGACCGCCTCCATATAGGCGTCCAGCTGACGTGACCGGCACCATCGGCATCCGGTACAGGCCGTGGCCGAGATGCTCCAGCGTCTGACGTGCCGCCATCAAACGCAGCTGGGTCGGATCGATGTCCAGCTCGCGCGCGTCGTCCGGCGTCAGATAGCCGTACTGCCGCTGAGCGTGGTCGAGCAGCGCCGTGAATGCTCTACCTGGCATGATGTACAAAACGTATCATAATGATACGCATGCGCACAACCGAGCGCGATAGTCTGCTAAGCGTGATCTGATCCCCCGACACGAAGAGGGACCCGTGAACGATCGGCCAGTCAACTACGCGCCGCATGGCGCCAATGCTTATAGCGCCCCCCGCTATCACCAGATTCGTGAAAGATGCCCGTTTGCAGGCACCCTTAGAGCGGTCGCAGATTTATAGCGGGGGCGGGATTACAACACCCGCGACACTCGGTTGTGAGCCCGGCGTCCGCGCCCGAGCGCCCGGCGTCCGTCTGTCACCGCCGGGGCTGTAAGGTGGCGGGCGATGGCGGCCCGCAAGGTCGACTACCTGCTGATCGGAGGCGGCCTCGCCTCGGCCAACTGCGCCCGCTGGCTGCGCGAGGAAGGCGCCGACGGGGACGTTCTGCTCGTCGGGCGCGAGCCCGACCCGCCGTACAACCGCCCGGACTGCTCGAAGGGCTACCTGCGCGGGGAGGAGACCCGCGAGGAGCCGCTGTTTCGCCCGAACGAGTTCTGGTCCGAGCAGAACGTCGAGCTGCTCACACGCACGAGCGTCACCGGCCTCGACCTGGACGCGCGCACGGCGACGCTGTCGAACAAGGACGAGATCGCCTTCGGCAAGGCGCTGATCGCCACCGGCGCGAACGTCCGCCGGCTGAACGTCGGCGGCTGCGAGCTCGAGCAGATCCACTACCTGCGCACGCTCGGCAACGCCGACGCCATCCGCGAGGGCGTCGCCGACGCCGAGGAGGTGGTGATGATCGGCGGCTCCTACATCGCCTGCGAGGTCGCCGCGTCGCTGACGCTGATGGGCAAGCGCTGCACGCTGGTCATGCAGGAGCGCGCCACGCTCGAACGCGGCTTCGGCGAGCGCGCCGGGCGCTTCTTCCAGGAGCTGCTCGAATCGCACGGCGTGCGCGTCCACGGCGAGGACCAGCTCGAGCGCTTCGAGGGCGACGGCGGCGCGTGCGCGCAAGGTGATCACCCGGCGCGGGCTGGAGCTGGCGGCCGACGCGGTCGTCGTCGGCGTCGGCGTCACGCCCGACGTCCAGCTCGCGCAGCGGGCGGGCCTCCAGATCGGCGAGCACGGCGGCGTGCGCTGCTCCTCGCGCCTTGAGAGCTCCGCGCCGGGCGTGTTCGCCGCCGGGGACATCTGCGAATACGACTCGGTCGTCCACGGCGGCGCGGCCATCCGCCTCGAGCACTGGGACGTCGCCTTCAACCACGGCAAGACCGCCGCGCTGAACATGCTCGGCCGCGACGTCCCGCACGACGTCGTCCCCTACTTCTATTCCGTTCTCGGCGACTGGGGCGAGCTCGAATATGTCGGCCCGGCGCACGAGTGGGACGAGGAGATCCTGCGCGGATCGCTTCGACGACGGCATCGTTCACCAACTGGTACCTCGAGGACGGCGCCGTCAAGGCCGCGCTCACGTTCGGCCGCCCCGACGACCTCGACGCGGCGGGACGGCTGATCGTCGCCGGGTCGGTCGCTCGCCGAGCGCGAGCGCGCCATGCTCGGCGACCTCGACGCGGACCTCGCCGCGCTCGGCTCCTAGACCACCGTCGAGCACGACGCGCGATCGTGGCAAGCGTCCCGCAGTTCACCCGCGAAGCCCAGCGCCTGCTGCGCGCGCCCGGCATGTTCGACTGGTCGACCGTCACGCTGCTCGCGCTCGTCGTCTACGTCTACGCGGTCGAGGCGCAGCGCGCCAACTGGAGCGCCGTGCTCGCCGGCCTCGCCTTCTGGCTGATGGACTGGTTCAACGAGATCGTCAACGCGCTCGTCCTCCACTTCAACGGCAACGCCGCGCTCTGGACCGTCACCGGCCACTCGAGCTTCGTCATCCTCATCGGCCTCACCGTCGAGATCTCGCTGTTCTTCGCCATCAACGGCGTCGTCTTCGCCAAGCTGCTCCCCGCCGACCGCTCCGCTCGCATCCTCGGCCTGCCCAACCGCTGGGCGCTGGCGATCGGCGCTCTCGCTCGTGTCCGTCGGCGTCGAGCTGCTGCTGCACGCCGACGGCGTCTTCCACTGGTACTACTGGTGGTGGAACGTCGCCAGCTTCCCCGTCATCGTCGTCTTCGGCTACCTCACCTTCTACGTCGTCTCCTTCACCGTCTTCGACATGCCGCGGCGGGCGCGCCAGCTGCAGGTGGTCGGGCTGCTCGCCGGCGTCGATCTCATCGCCGGGCTCGTCTTCGGCCCGCTGCTCGGCTGGATCTAGGTCGGGAACCCGGTCGACGCTCGCGTCAGCTCGTGCGAGGAGATCACGTCGGTCAAGAGCCGCCGCATCCGTGCGCTGGCCGCCGGCGCGCTCGCCTCGCTCGCGCTGGCGGGCTGCGGCCTCGCCGTCGGCTCCGCGCCGAGCGCCGTCCAGCTGCTCGTCACCCGCGACTTCGGCGCGGGCGTGCTGCGACGCACGGATGGCCTGCGCGCGAGCGAAGGGGAGACCGTCCTCAGCCTGCTCGCCGCCGAGGACACCGTGCGCACCTCCGCGGGTGGGCGCTCGGTGGCGAGCATCGACGGCGCTCTCGGCCGGCCCGCCGCCGGTGCGTCCGCCTCCGCGCAGGGGCGGGGGCCCCGCAGTGGGTGTTCTACGTCAACGGCGTCCAGGCGTCCACGCGGCCCGCGCTCACGCGCGTGCACCCCGGCGATCACGTCTGGTGGGACCTGCACGACCCGAGCCAGTCCCCGCAAACGCCGGCGGCGTCGTCGGCGCGTTCCCGGAGCCGTTCCTCAACGGCATCGACGGCAAGCGCCTGCCGGTGCGCGTCGAATGCACGACCGTCTCCCACGCCTGCGCCGCCGTCACCGCCAGCCTGCGCCACTTCGGCGTGCCGGCGGCGATCGACGCCGTCGGCAGCGGCGGCGCGCCGGAAACACTGAGGGCGATCGTCGGGCCGTGGCAGCGCATCGGCGGCGACCTGGAGGCGCAGAGCATCGCCCGCGGCCCGCAGGCGAGCGGCGTCTACGCGCGCTTCGCGTCGGGCGGGCGGGCGCTCGTGCTGCTCGACGCGCAGGGCCAGCCGGTGCGGACGCTGGGCGCCGGGGCGGGGCTGATAGCGGCCACGCAGAGCCCCAAGGAAGCGCCCGTGTGGGTGATCACCGGAACCGACGACGCCGGCGTGGAAGCGGCCGCGCGCGCGTTCGACCGGCGACGCTCGAACACCGCTTCGCGGTCGCGCTGCCGGCGGGCGTCGCGATGCCGCGCTGCCGCGGCGACGACCCGTTCACCGGCTCTTTAGCCCACGTCATACCCTTGGTGGAGATGTCCGGACACGCATACCCGGCCGCGGCCATGTCCCCCCGACGCCCCACCCGCAGCGGCGCGGGCTCCTCCGGGGCGGCGGGCGCGCTCGGCCTCGCCGGCCTGTGCGTGCTGTCGATGGTCGCCGTGTGGGTGCTCGCCGAGCTCGTGCCCGCGGCGCAGCTCAAGGACGCGGTCGCCCTCCACGACTTCACGCTGCTCAGCCGGCCCGCAGTCGACGGGCCCGCGGAATTCCTGCTGCACCTGCTCGATCCGCTGCAGTTCGTGCTGTGGGGCATCGCGCTCGTGGCGGTCGCCCTCGCCCGCGAGCGCCCGCGCGTGGCGCTGGCGATCGTCGCCGTGATGGCGCTCGCTCCGTTCACCGCCGAGACGCTCAAGCCGCTGGCCGCCCATCCGCACATGCACGTCGGCGCCGTCCAGTGTCGGCGCCGCGTCCTGGCCGAGCGGCCACTCGACGGCCGCGATGGCGCTCGCCCTCGCGGCCGTGCTCGCCGCGCCCCAGCGCCTGCGCGTGCTCGTCGCCGGGTATCGGCGCCGCCTTCTCCCTCGCCGTCGGCTGCGCGCTGTTGATCCTCGCGTGGCACATGCCCAGCGACGTGCTCGGCGGCTACCTCGTCGCCGCCTTCTGGACGTCGCTCGCCGTCGCCGCGCTGCGCGCCAGCGAGCGCCGCTGGCCTACGCGCCGCCCGAGCGCGTCGAGCGCGCCCGGGTTCCACAGGGGCTCCCCCTCCGGGACGATGCGGCGCCGGCGTCCTCGCCTGCGCCCACGTTGGCGGCGCGGCTGAGGACGAACAGCAGGTCTGACAGCCTGTTCAGATAGCGGATGACCTCGGGGTTCGCCTCGTCGCCGACCGCTATCGCGCGTCGCTCGGCGCGCCGGCAGACGGTGCGGCAGACGTGCAGGTGCGCGGCCGCCGCGGTGCCGCCGGGGATGACGAAAGAGCGCAGCGGCGCGAGCGTCGCGTTGACCTCGTCGAGGGCGTTCTCCAGCCAGCGCGTGTACTCGCCGTCCACGCGCAGGCGCGTGCGCGGCGACGCGGCGCCGCCGTCGTCCGTTCCCTCGCCGGAGTCCGCTGTGCCCGCGGGGGCCGACGGGACCGACAGGTCGGCGCCGACGTCCAGCAGGTCGTTCTGGACGCGGCGCAGCCACTCGGCGAACGTCGCGGGAAGACCCGGCTGCAGCAGGGCGACGCCGATCGTCGCGTTGAGCTCGTCGACCGTCCCGTACGCCTCCACGCGCGGGTGCAGCTTGGAGACCCTGCTCATGTCTCCCAGGTGCGTCTCGCCGCCGTCGCCGAGCTTCGTGTAGATGCGCGTCAGGTTTACGGTCATAGCCCGATACGGCCTCCAGCCGTCTCGTCTGATGATATGGCCGCCCTCCCGGCGGCCTTGGACTCGTGACCCGACGTCGAGTCTCGCACACCGGGGTGCGCGTCAGCCGCACGATCGGATACGTTCCTGCACCTCACATGAGGATCGGCGTTCCGAGGGAAATCGCGGCGGGCGAGCGGCGGGTGGCGCTCGTGCCGGAGGTCGTCGGCAAGCTCGTCGGCAAAGGGCTCGAGGTGCTCGTCCAGCGCGGCGCCGGTGCGCACGCGTTGCTGAGCGACGACGCGTTCGTGCAGGCTGGAGCCGGCGTCAGCGACGACGCGGGCGAGATCTGGCGCTGCGACGTCGTCGTCACGATCGCCCCGCCAGACCCCGATGCGATCCGCGGTCTCGGCGCCGGCTCGATCCTGATCGGCTTCCTCGCGCCCCTCACCAGCCCTCAGACCACCCGCGCGCTCGTCGACGCGAAAGCCACTGCGTTCGCGATGGAGGCGATCCCGCGCATCTCCCGCGCGCAGTCGATGGACGCGCTGTCCTCGCAGAGCAACGTCGCCGGCTACCGCGCGGCGCTGCTCGGGGCGGAGGAGATGGGACGCTTCTACCCGATGCTGATGACCGCCGCCGGCACGATCCCCCCGGCGAAGGTGCTCGTGCTCGGGGTCGGCGTCGCCGGGCTGCAGGCGCTCGCGACCGCCAAGCGCCTGGGGGCGCGGACGACCGGCTACGACGTGCGCCCGGAGGTGGCCGAGCAGGTGCAGTCGCTCGGCGCCCAGTGGCTCGACCTCGGCCTGGAGGCCTCCGGCGAGGGAGGCTACGCGCGCGAGCTCACCGACGAGGAGCGAGCCCGCCAGCAGCAGGCTCTCACCGACGCGATCAAGGGCTTCGACGTGGTCATCACCACCGCGCTCGTGCCCGGGCGCCCGGCGCCGAAGCTCGTCACCGCCGAGGCCGTCGAAGGCATGAAGGCGGGCTCGGTGATCGTCGACCTGGCCGGTGAGGCCGGCGGCAACTGCGAGCTGACCGAGCCCGGCGAGACGGTCATCCGCCACGAGGTCAAGATCGTCTCGCCGCTGAACCTCCCCAGCACGATGGCCGAGCACGCCTCGCAGCTGTTCGCGCGCAACGTCCAGGCGCTGCTCGAGCTGTTCGTCGGCGAGGACGGCAAGCTGAAGCTCGACTTCGACGACGAGATCGTCAGCGGCTCGTGCATCGTCCGCGACGGCGAGATCGTCAACGAGGGAGCGAAGAAAGCCGTCGAGGTGGCCGCATGATCCTGGCCAGCGTCCTCACGACGAACCTCGCGATCCTCGTGCTCGCGGGCTTCATCGGCTTCGTCGTCATCTCGAAGGTGCCCAACACGCTGCACACGCCGCTGATGTCCGGCACCAACGCCATCCACGGGATCGTGCTGCTGGGCGGCCTCTTGATCGTCGGGCTATCCGGCAACACCACCTTCAACAAGGTCATCCTCGTGATCGCCATCGCCTTCGGCACGATCAACGTCGTCGGCGGCTTCCTCGTCACCGACCGCATGCTCGAGATGTTCAAGTCCAAGCCGAAGGCCGGCGGCGACGCGAGGGAGGCCGGGAGCGAGGGCAAGGCGAGCGCCAGAGAGTCAGGCAAGGAGAAGGGCTCGTGAGCGCGCCGCCGCTTGCCAGCAGCTTCCTGCAGGCGCCGAGCTTCCTCGACGTCCTCTACATCATCGCCTTCGCGCTGTTCATCCAGGGCCTTCGCGGTCTCTCCGGCCCGACGACGGCCGTGCGCGGCAACCGCACCGCGGCGGTGGGCATGGCGATTGCCGTGGTCGCGACGCTGCTCAACCGCAACGAGGGCAACTGGGGGCTGATCGCGCTCGGCATCGCGCTCGGCACCGCCGTCGGCGTGCCCGCGGCGCGCCAGGTGAAGATGACAGCGATGCCGCAGATGGTCGCGCTCTTCAACGGCGTCGGCGGCGGCGCGGTGTTCCTCATCTCCTGGTCGGAGTTCCGCCTCACCGGCGGCTACAACGGCATCGCCACCTACATAACGATCTTCTCGCTGTTCGCCGCGATCGTCGGCTCGGTGTCCTTCTGGGGCTCGAACATCGCGTTCGGGAAGCTGCAGGAAATCATCCCCGGGCGCCCGATCACGCTCGGCGCCGGCCAGCAGTTCGTCAACCTGCTGCTGTTCGTGCTCGCGCTCGCCGCCGGCGTGTACATCGCCTCGGGCAACCACTCGCAGGGCATCTTCATCGGCATGCTCGTGTGCGCCGCGCTGCTCGGCAACGCCGTCGTGCTGCCGATCGGCGGGGCAGACATGCCGGTCGTGATCTCGATGCTCAACGCGTTCACCGGCCTGTCCGCCGCCGCCACCGGCGTCGCGCTCAACAACACCGCGCTGATCGTCGCCGGCATGATCGTCGGCGCGTCCGGCTCGATCCTCACGAACCTGATGGCCGTCGCGATGAACCGCTCGATCCCCGCGATCATCGCCGGCGGCTTCGGCGGCACTGGCGCGGTGGCAGGCGCTGAGGGCGCGGGGGAGCACGCCGGGACCGTAAAATCGACGACCGCCGCCGACGCGGCCATCCAGCTCGCGTACGCGAGCCGCGTGATGATCGTGCCCGGCTACGGCATGGCGGTCGCCCAGGCCCAGCACGCGGTGCGCGAGCTCACCAAAGAGCTCGAAAAACGCGGCGTGGAAATCGCCTACGCGATCCACCCCGTCGCCGGGCGCATGCCGGGGCACATGAACGTGCTGCTCGCCGAGGCCGACGTGCCCTACGACCAGCTCGAGGAGATGGACGAGGCCAACCAGGAGTTCGGCCGCACCGACGTCTCGCTGGTGATCGGCGCCAACGACGTCACCAACCCCGCCGCCAAGAACACGCCGTCCTCGCCGATCTACGGCATGCCGATCCTCGAAGTCTCCAACAGCCATTCGGTGATCGTCATCAAGCGCTCGATGAACCCCGGCTTCGCGGGCATCGAAAACGAGCTCTACTACGAGCCGGAGACCACGATGCTGTTCGGCGACGCCAAGTCCGCGGTCAGCGAAATCACCGCCGAGCTCGCCAACATCTGAGATCGCCTCTGCGAGACTGGGCTCGTGATCGAGCGCAGCCAGGCTCTAGCGGCCCTCGCGCAAGACGAGTTCGACGTGGTGGTCGTCGGCGGGGGGATCACCGGCGCGGGCGTGGCGCTCGACGCCGCCACCCGCGGCTACTCCGTCGCCCTGCTCGAGCGCGCGGACTACGCCGCCGGCACCTCCAGCCGCTCCAGCAAGCTCGTCCACGGCGGGCTGCGCTACCTGCAGCACTTCGACCTCGGGCTCGTCCGCGAGGCGCTGCTGGAGCGCCAGCTGATGGTGGCGCTCGCGCCGCATCTCGTCCGCCCGCTGCCGCTGGTGGTGCCCGCCTTCGACGGCGCCCGCCCCGACCGGCTGGTGGGCGTCGGCCTGAACCTATACGACGTGATGGCCCGCGAGCGCGACCGCCGGCGCAAGGCCAAGGGGGAGTCCTGGAGCCCGGAGCGCCACCGGGTGATCCCCGGCGAGGAGGTGCTCGAGCTGCTGCCCGCGCTGGCGGCCCGCGAGCCGACCAGCGGCTACCTCTTCTACGACTGCCAGACCGACGACGTCCGCCTGGTGCTGACGGTGCTGGGCGAGGCCGAGCGCTTCGGGGCGGTGTGCGCCAACCGCCTGGACGTGACCGCCCTGCGCGAGCAGGATGGCCGCGCGCGGGGGGTGCACGTGAGAGACACCGAGAGCGGCGAGCGCTTCGAGGTGAGGGCCGAGAACGTCGTCAACGCCACCGGCGTGTGGGCCGACGAGCTCAGCCCGCAGGAGCTCCACGACGAGGCCGAGCTGCCGCGCATCCGTCCCAGCCGGGGAACGCACATCACGCTGCGCAGCGAGGACCTGCCGCTGGTCGGCGGCGCGATCGTGCCGGCCGGCGGCGGGCGCACGATCTTCGCGCTGCCGTGGCTCGGACACACGCTCGTGGGGACCACCGACAACGACTACGAGGGGCCGCTCGATCACATCCAGCCGTCCGCCGAGGACATCGACTACCTGCTGGAGGCGGTCAACGCGTTCTTCGCCACGGAGCTCGCACCCGAGGACCTGACGGGCGCGTTCGCCGGCGTGCGGCCGCTGATATCCACCGGCGACACCAAGAAGTCGGTCGACATCTCCCGCAAGGCCGAGCTGTTCGAGACCTCCTCGGGGATGATCACGATCACCGGCGGCAAGCTCACGACCTGGCGGCGGATGGCCAAGCTGACCGTCGACCGTCTCGTCGAGCGCGACGCCCGCGACGCCCCCTGCCGCACGCAGGAGATCCCGCTCGGGCAGGCGATCGCCGTCGAGGAGCTGCCGCGCGTGGAGGGGGTGGCGGAGGAGTCCTACCCGGCGCTCGCCGCGCGCTACGGGCATGCCGCCCACCAGGTGCTCGCGCTGGCAAGGGAAGAAAGTCCCGCCCACCCCGAGCTCGCCGAGGCGATCGTCCCGGGCCTGCCCGACCTGCTCGCCGAGGTGGCCCTCGCGGCCCGCCACGAGCAGGCGCGGAGCATCGGCGACGTGCTCTTCAGGCGCACCCGTCTGGGCTTGCTGGCGGCACGGGAGCTGCCCGGCGAGCCCGCGCGGCGCGTCGGCGAGGTGCTCGCGCGCGAGCTGCGCTGGAGCGGCGAGCGGCTCGAGCACGAGCTCGAGAGCTTCGCCGCCGAGGCCGCCGCCGAGGGGATCGTCTCAGGGCACGAGCACGAGCGCGCGCACGACCCCGCCGCGATCGCCCTCCCGCCCTCCGCGACCGCGTCGTGAGCGCACCCGCGCGCACGCTGCGCGCACGCGAGCTCGTGCTCGAGCTCGGCGGCCGGGCCGGCGGACAGGGGGCCGGGCCTCTGATCATGGGGATCGTCAACGCCTCGCCCGACTCCTTCAGCGACGGCGGGCGCTACCCGGACCTGCAGGCGCAGGAGCAGCTCGCGGTCGAGCTGCTGGCGGCGGGCGCGGACATCATCGACGTCGGCGGCGAGTCCGCCTCGACCGGCCACCCGCCGCTGGAGGTCGAGGAGGAGATCGAGCGGGTGGTGGCGCTCGTGCGGCGCGTCGCCGGCGAGCTGGGGGCGCTGGTGTCGATCGACACCTACAAGCCGGCGGTCGCGCGAGCGGCGATCGCGGCAGGCGCGAGGATCGTCAACGACGTCAGCGGCCTGCGCGAGGTGGAGCTGGCCGACGTGTGCGCCCAGACGGGCGCCGCGCTCGTGCTCATGCACACCCGCGCCGCGCCGCGCCAGCGGCTGCAGGACCCCGACCTCTACGACGACGTCACCGGCGAGGTGCTGGCCTTCCTGCGCGAGCGGGCCGCCCTCGCGCGCGCCCACGGCGTGGCCGACGAGCAGCTGATCGTCGATCCCGGCCCCGACTTCGCGAAGACGCCCACCCAGACGATCCGGTTGCTCTCGCAAGCCCGGCGCCTGCACGAGCTCGGCTCGCCGCTGCTGATGGCGATCTCCCGCAAGGACTTCATCGGCGCGCTCACCGGCCGCTCGCCGCGCGAGCGCCTGCCCGGCACCCTCGCGGCGCTCGCGCACGGCGTGGACGTGGGCGCGCACATCTTCCGCGTGCACGACGTCGCCGCCGCCGTCGACTTCCTCGCGGTGCGCGCGGCGCTGGCCGGCGAAGCCGAGCCAAGCAGGGATCTCGCGCTCGCCGATGAAATCCGCTACGACCGCGAGCCGCTAGGCTGAACGGCGCCGACGGGTGCCCGCCGCTGTCCAACGCGACGGGACGCCGACCGCCCATCCACCACGAAAGGGGACCACCCATGACAGTGCTCGAGCGCTCCGAGCTGGAAGCCAGCCCGCTGGCCGACCTGCACGCGATCGCCAACCAGGTCGGACTCGAGGGCTTCAGGCGCATGCGCAAGGCCGAGCTGATCGCCGCCATCCTCCACGAGACCGGCGGCGTCGACGCCACGGATGGCGCCCACGCGACGGACGACGCCGACGCCACGGACGACGCCACCGAGGGCGCCGAGGACGAGGACGACCGCTCGCCGAGCGTCCCACGCGCTCGCCGCCGCCGCGGCTCGCGTTCGCGCCGCTCGCGCGAGGAGCCGGAGGCGGCCGACGACGCGCAGGAGCCCGAGCGCACGGGTGCCCGCGGCGGGGGCGCAGGCGAGCACGAGCCGGAGCCCGTGCGCATCGCCGCCGGCGTGGTCGAGGTGCTCGGCAACGGCTCGGCGTTCCTGCGCGTCGATCCCCCCGAGCCCTCCGATGACGACGTGTACATCTCCGCCGCACAGGTCCGCCGCTGCGAGCTCGTCTCGGGCGACCGCGTCACCGGGCCCGTGCGCACGCCGCGCCGCTCCGAGCGCTATCCGTCGCTGGTGCGCGTCGACACCATCAACGGCGCCTCCGCCGACACGGTCTCCGACGGCAGCCGCTACGACGAGCTGGCGCTCGAATGGCCGCGCGAGCGCCTCGCGCTCGGCTCCCAGGACCCCACCCTGGAGGCGATCGAGTGGCTCACCCCGATCGGTCGCGGCTCGCGTGCGGTGATCGTCGGCGCTCGCCACGCGGGCAAGACCGAGACGCTGCGCCGCGTGCTCGAGGCCGTCCACGGACGCGAGGACCTCGAGGTCAGCCTCGTGCTCGTCGGCGCGAGGCCCGAGGAGATCGCGCAGTGGCAGGAGGGTCCGCTGGCGCCCGTGGCGGCGCTCACGTTCGCCGCCTCCGCGGACCTCCAAGACCAGGCCGTCGAGCGCGCGCTCGACGCCGCCAAGCGGGTCGCCTCGCGCGGCGGCGACGCGCTGGTCGCGATCGACAACCTCGACGGGCTGCATCCCCACGCCGCCCGCAAGGCGCTCGCCGCCGCCCGCAAGCTGCGCGACGCGGGCTCGCTGACGGTGATCGCGCTCGCCGAGCACCCGCTCGGAGGGGAGACGACCGTGATCGCCCTCGACGCCGCCCTCACCTCCACCGGCCGCCAGCCGATTCTCGACCTCGCCCGCAGCGGCACCCTGCGGCCCGAGCTGCTCGTCGGCGAGGACGGCGCCCAGGCGATCACCAAGGCGCGCTTGGCCGCGGTCGAGGCCGGTTAGGGCGCCGCGGCGCGCCGTGCCAGCTATCGCCTATAGGCGACGCGGTTCCAGGAGGGCTCTGGCGCGAGCTCGATCGGCTCGCCGCCGCGGGTCGATCCGGCCTTGGCGGGCTGCACGTAGGCGAAGCCGCCGGAGCTCTCGTCGAAGCTGACGCCGAGCTCGCCCTCCTTGACGCGCTGGTCGAGCCAGGCGCCCCTGAAGACGAGGCGCCGCAGCCAGTGCACGAGCGAGCGCTCGGCGGGCCCGACGAGCTCCGGCCAGCAGTCGTTGACGTGCTCGCCGAGAGCGGAGGCGGGGTCGATGATCTCGCCGTTGACGGCGAGGTTGACGAGGTCTTCTAGCTCCTCGTCGCCGAGGCGCCCGCCGACGAACCCGAGCTTCAGAGCGGCTTGCTCGCAGCGCTCCGAGAAGTCGGCCTCGTTGAACGTGAAGCGCAGCTCGCCGTATTCGAGGACGAAGTCCTCGCCCGAGTCGTAGTTTTCGCGTCGCGCCGTTTCCATTGCCTGTCGCAAGCCCTGCCCGACCGGTGGGCTGATTCCCCCATCCCGTCGGGATCATAAGGCGCGATCCTGCTTTCGCGGCTGGGGTGAATGGGATGTTGCACGCAAGAGGCCCGCCCACCCACCCGCCCGTCCGTATGGCGGGCGGGCCGGTCATCTGTAGCCTCCCGGACCGATGGCACGCCTGTCAGAGCACGGACTGCGCCGGTCGGTCGGCGTCTCGGGCCTGTTCGCGACCGCGTACGGCAACGTCGGCTCCTCGATCTACTACGCGCTCGGCCTGGTCGCCTACTACGCGCTCGGTCTGACCCCGGTCATCTTCATGTTCGCCGGCGGGCTGTTCGTGCTGACCGCCAAGACCTACGCGGAGGGCGCGGCGATGTTCCCCGAAGCCGGCGGCTCCTCGTCGTTCGCCCGCCACGCGTTCGACGACGTCGTCTCTTTCTTCGCCGGCTGGGCGCTGAGCCTCGACTACATCATCACGATCGCCATCTCCGCGTTCTTCGTGCCGCACTACCTCGGCGCGTTCTTCCCGGCGCTCACCCACAACCCCGGCGACATCTTCGGCGGGCTGATCACGATCGTGCTGCTCGCCGCGCTGAACATCCGCGGGCTCGGCGAGTCGGCGAAACTGAACCTGTTCCTGGCGATCGCCGACCTGTGCACGCAGACGCTGCTCGTGGGCCTCGGCTTCGTGCTGGTGCTGAACCCGTCGCTGCTGGTCAACCAGGTGCACCTCGGCGTCGCACCGACGTGGACACGCCTGATCTTCGCGCTGTCGGTGGCGATGGTCGCGTACACCGGCATCGAGACCGTCTCGAACATGGCCGAGGAGGCGAAGGACCCCGGCAACGACGTTCCCAGCGCGGTCAACCGCGTGGTGATCGCCGTGCTCGGCGTCTACGCCGGCATCTCCGTCGTCGCGCTCTCAGCGCTGCCCGTCGTCAAGCACGGGCACGAATACGTCACGCAGCTCGGCACCACCTTCGAAAACGACCCCGTGCTGGGCATCCTCACGCGCCTGCACCTGCACGGCACGGTGCTGACGTTCGCCAAAGACTACGTCGGGATTCTCGCGGCGACGATCCTGTTCATCGCCACCAACGCGGGGCTGATCGGGATCTCGCGGCTGTCGTGGTCGCTGGCCGAGCACCGCCAGCTCCCGAGCCTGTTCTCTCAGCTGCACCCGCGCTACCGCACGCCGTGGTTCACGATCGTGTTCTTCTCGATCCTCGCCGGCCTGCTGATCCTCCCCGGCCAGACGAAACTGCTCGGCAACCTGTACTCGTTCGGCGCGATGCTGTCGTTCACCACCGCGCACGTGTCGGTGGTGGCGCTGCGCGTGAAAGACCCGGACCGCGAGCGGCCCTACCGGCTGCCGTGGAACGTCAACGTGCGCGGGCGGTCGATCCCGCTGACGGCGGTGCTCGGCGGCATCGGCACGTTCGCCGCGTGGTGCGCGGTCGTCGCGCTGCACACCGAGGCGCGCACGATCGGCATCCCCTGGATGGTGCTGGGGATGGCCGGCTACTTCCTGTATCGCAAGCGCCAGCACCTGAATCCGCGGGCCTCCTACCGCATCGAGCGCCCGGAGCGCCCGGCGGACTTCGAGGAGCTCGAGTACAAAACCGCGCTCGTGCCGATCTTCGGCGATGACGTCAGCGCCTCCGCGCTGCGCAGCGCCGCCAAGCTGATCGGTGAGGAGGGTGTCGTGTACGCGATCTACGTGCTGCCCGTCCCCAGCCAGCTGTCGCTGGAGTCGGGTCTCGAAGAGGAGGAGGCGCACGGGCGCTCGGTGCTCGAGAGCGCCCGCATCCAGGCGCGGCGGGCGGGCATCAAGATCCACACCGGCCTGATCCGCACGCGAAACCCCGGCGCGGCGCTCGTCGAGGAAGCCGAACGGGTTCGGCTCCGACGTGATCTACTGGTCGGCCATCCACGCGCCGGCCGGCGAGCAGCGCCTCGGCCCGACCGCCACCTACCTGCTCTCCAAGCGCCCCTGCCGCGTGATCATCGAGACCGACAACCGCCCTGCGCCTCGCGGCGAGGATCTGCTCCCCGCGCACGCTTGAGGAGGCTAGCCGGCGAGCGCCGCTCGCAGCGCGGAGTCCAGCTGCGGGTGCGCGAACTCGTAGCCGAGCACGAGCGCCTTCGCGGGCAGCACGCGGGAGCCGCCGGTGACGACGGCCGCCATCTCGCCGTACAGCGCGCGCAGGGCGAGCGCCGGCGTCGGCAGCAGCGCCGGGCGCCCGAGCACCCTGCCGAGCTGCCTGGCGAACTCGCGGTTGGGGAGCGGCTCGGGCGCGGTGGCGTTGACCGGGCCGCTCCAGCGCTCGTCCGTGAGAGCCGCGAGGATCATCCCCACGACGTCGTCCACGTGCACCCACGACATGTACTGGCGCCCGCTCGCGATCGGGCCGCCGAGCCCGAGCCTGAAGGCGGGCAGCATCTTCGCGAGCGCTCCCCCGGCGCGGCTGAGCACGACGCCGGTGCGCACCTGGGCGACGCGCGCGCCGAGCTCGCGGGCGCCCGCCGCGGCGGCCTCCCATTCCACGCAGACGTTCGCCAGGAAGTCCTCGCCCGGCGGCGCGTCCTCGTCGAGCGGCTCTTCGCCGCGCGCCCCGTAGTAGCCGATCGCCGAAGCGCTGATCAGCACCGGCGGAGCGTCCTGCGCGCGCGAGAGGCCGTCGAGCAGGTTCTGCGTCCCCAGCACGCGGCTGTCGCGGATCGCGCGCTTGACGCTCGCGCTCCAGCGCTGCGCGACGGGCTCGCCGGCCAGGTGCACGACGGCGTCGCGGCCGGCCAGCGCCTCGGCGGGGGCCGCTTCGCCGAGCAGCTCCCAGCGCACGGCCTGCAGCTCGCCGCTCCTCGGCGCACGAGGGAGCGTCGTCCGTGCGCGCTGCGGATCGCGCGTCAGCACCGTCACCTCCTCGCCGCGCTCGACGAGGGCGGCGACCAGCGGCGCTCCGATCAGGCCGGTGGCCCCGGTGACGGTCACGCGCAGCGCGCACATACCGCTCGTCGCCCGCGGACGCTCACACGCGGCCGTCCCCCGATGCGAGGACGTGCGAGCCCGCGGGCGCGGGAGCGACGGCGTCGCCTGGACGCGAAGCCGACCTCGTTGCCGGCGAGGGCGATGCCGGCGGCGCGCGCCTGCTCGGCGACCGCGCTGGCGACCGCCGGGGCGACGTCGCGGTTGAACACCGACGGGATGATGTAGTCGTCGCGCAGCTCGTCGTCGCTGACGATCGCCGCGATCGCGTGGGCGGCGGCCATCTTCATCTCCTCGGTGATCGCCGGCGCGCGCACGTCGAGCGCGCCGCGGAAGATGCCCGGGAAGCAGAGCACGTTGTTGATCTGGTTGGGGTAGTCCGAGCGCCCGGTGGCCATGATCCGCACGTACGGCTCCGCCTCCTCGGGCTTGACCTCCGGGTTGGGGTTGGCCATCGCGAACACCATCGCGTCGCCGTTCATCCGCGCGAGCGCCTGCGCCGGCAGCGCGCGGGCGCCGGACAGCCCGATCAGCAGGTCGGCGCCGTCGATCACGTCCGCCGGCGCGCCCTCGCGGCAGTCGGGGTTGGTGGCCTGCGCGAACCAGCGCTTGGCGTAGTTCATCGTCCCGTCGAGGTAGTCCTCGCGGCGAACGTGCAGGACGCCGCGGGAGTCGGCGCCGACGATGTCGCGCACGCCCGCCTCGAGCAGGATCTTCGTGACGGCGATCCCCGCCGCGCCGAGCCCGATGATCAGCACGTTCAGGTCCTCCAGGCGCCGTTCGGTCAGCTTCACCGCGTTCAGCAGCGCCGCCATCACCACCACCGCGGTGCCGTGCTGGTCGTCGTGGAACACCGGTATGTCGAGCTCCTCCTTCAGCCGCTGCTCGATCTCGAAGCAGCGCGGCGCGGAGATGTCCTCGAGGTTTATCCCCCCGAGCCCCGGCGCGATCAGCTTCACCGTGTGCACGATCTCGTCGGGGTCGGTCGTGTCCAGGCAGATCGGGAAGGCGTCGACGCCGGCGAACTCCTTGAACAGGCAGCACTTGCCCTCCATCACCGGCATCGCCGCGCGCGGCCCGATGTCGCCGAGCCCGAGCACCGCGGTGCCGTCGGAGACGACCGCGACGGTGTTGCGCTTGATCGTGTACTGGAACGCCCGGTCCTCGTCGTCGGCGATCGCCAGGCACACGCGGGCGACGCCCGGCGTGTACACCATCGAGAGGTCGTCGCGGGTCTTCAGCGGGTGCTTGTTCGCCTGTTCGATCTTGCCCCCGAGGTGCAGCAGGAACGTGCGGTCGGTGGTGTCGATCACCTCGCGCGCCGTCGATCTGCTCGATCGCCTCGAGGATCCGCTGCCAGTGCTCGCGCCCGGAGGCATCGACGACGATGTCGCGCAGGCTGTGGTTGCCGTCGACCTCGACCAGGTCGACCGCGCCGACGATCCCGCCGGTCTCGCCGATCGCGCCGGTGACCTGCGCGAGCATGCCGTGGGCGTCGTCGAGCTTGACGCGGATCGTGAGACGGTATTGGGCGCTCGGCGTTGCGCTCACTCGTAAGGCTCCCTCGCTCGGTGGCGGGAGGGGATGTTAGGAGGTCTGCGATCGCGCGGCTTGACTCATAGAGTGCTCGGTCGTGAACGCGACGCGCCGACTGTTCCTGCTCGACGGCCCGAGCCTCGTCTACCGCGCGTTCTTCGCGCTCCCGGAGTCGATCGCCACGTCCACCGGGGTGCCCACCAACGCGATCTTCGGGTTCGCCTCGATGCTCGTGAAGATCGTCACCGAGTACGGCGTCTCGCCGACGGTGGTCGCGTGGGACGCCGGCAGCTCCGGTCGCACGGAGCTGTTCCCCGAGTACAAGGCTCAGCGGCGCTCGCGCCCGGACCTGCTCAAGCAGCAGTGGCCGGCGATGGAACCGCTGGTCGAGGCGTTCGGCTACCGCAACGTGAAGGTCGACGGATTACGAGGCCGACGACGTGATCGCCTCGCTCGCCGAGCGCGCCCTGCGCGCGCAGCCGCCGGTGCCGGTGATGATCGTCACCGGCGACCGCGACGTCTTCCAGCTGATCGACGCCCGACGATCGCGTGCGCGTGATGGCGACCGCTCGGGGGATCACCGAGACGAAGATCTACGACCGCCAGGCGGTGATCGACCGCTACGGCATCCCGCCGGAGCTGATCCCCGACTTCTACGGCCTGAAGGGGGACACCTCCGACAACATCCCCGGGGTGCCGGGGATCGGCGAGAAGACCGCCAGCGAGCTGATCCAGAGCTTCGGCACGCTGGAGGAGGTGCTCGCGCACATCGACGAGGTCAAAGGCGCCAAGCGCAAAGAGAACCTGCGCGAGCACGCAGCAGGACGCGCGCGTGTCCAAGCGCCCTGGCGACGGTGCGCCGCGACGTGGACGTCGACTTCGACATCGCCGCCGAGGCCGCCGCCGAGCCCGACCGCTCGCGCCTGCGCGAGGTCTTCCGCGAGTACGAGCTGCGCGACCCGCTGCGACGCCTGGAGGAGGCGCTCGGCGAGGCCGAGCTGGCGGCGCCGGCGCCCGGAGCCGACGTCACGCTCACCGCGCGCGTGCGCTCGGGCACCCCGGCGCAGATCCCCGGCGTGGGCGCCACGGGAGGCAAGGACAGCGAGCTGTGCGTGGCCGCCAGCGCGGTGGAGCCGCCGGAGGGGTCGCTGTTCGACCCGGCCGTCGCGGACGCGCAGGGCGCCTCCTGGCGCTTTGCCGTCGCCGCCGACGGCGAGGCGCTGGCCGGCGACTGCGACGGCGGCGAGGAGGTGGCGGCGGCGTGCGGCGAGCGCCCGGTCGTCGCCCACGACGCGAAGGCGCTGGGGCAGGTACCGGCGCGACTCGTCCACGACACGCTGCTCGGCGCCTACCTGCTCGAGCCGGCCCGGCGCGGCTATCCGCTGGCGGAGCTGTTCGAGGAGCGCGGCCTGACCAGCGACATCGAGGACCCACTGGCCGCCGAGGCGGTGCTGCTGGGCGCGCTCGCCGACTGGCAGCGCGAGCAGATCGCCGAGCGCGGCCTCGAGGGGGTGATGCACGAGATCGAGCTGCCGCTGGTGGCGGTGCTGCGCGACATGGAGCTGGCGGGCGTGAGGCTGAACGTCGAGCGCCTGTCCGCGATCACCGCGCGGGTGCGCGAGGAGATCGCGGGCCTGGAAGAGGACATCTTCCTGCTCGCCGAAGAGGAGTTCACGATCGCCTCGCCACAGCAGCTCGGGGAGATCCTGTTCGAGAAGCTCGGGCTGTCGCGCAAGCGCCGCGGCAAGACCGGCTACTCGACGGACGCGCGCGTGCTGCAGGCGATCCGCGACGAGCACGAGATCGTCCCCAAGATCGAGCGCTGGCGCGAGCTCTCGACGCTGATCAAGACCTACCTCGACGTCCTGCCGGAGCTGGTCGACGGGCGCTCGCGGATCCACACCACGTTCCTGCAGGCGGTCGCCCAGACCGGTCGCCTGTCGAGCACCAACCCGAACATGCAGAACGTCCCCATCCGCACCCCGCTCGGCCGCGAGATCCGCGGCTGCTTCGAGGCCGAGGAGGGCAGCGTGCTGATCTCCGCCGACTACTCTCAGATCGAGCTGCGCGTGCTCGCGCAGGCCGCCGGCGAGCAGGCGCTGATGGAGATCTTCGCGCGCGGCGAGGACGTGCACACGGCGACCGCCTCGCGCGTGTTCGGCGTGCAGCCCGAGGAGATCGATCCGGGGATGCGCTCGAAGTCGAAGATGATCAACTACGGGATCGTCTACGGCCTCTCCGACTTCGGCCTCGCCGACCGCCTGAACATCCCGCGCGAGGAGGCGAAGGAGTTCATCGACGCCTACCTCGAGCGCTTCCCCAAGCGTGGCGGAGTTCATCGCCGCGACGATCGAGCGGGCGAAGGAGCAGGGCTACGTCACGACCCTCTGGGGCCGGCGCCGCCAGATGCCCGAGCTGCGCGCCCGCAACTACCAGGTGCGCACGCTCGGCGAGCGCCTGGCCGTGAACACCGTCATCCAGGGAACCGCCGCGGACATCATCAAGCTGGCGATGGTGCGCTGCCACCACGCGCTCGCGCACTCCGAGCTGGAGACCCGCCTGCTGCTGACGATCCACGACGAGCTGCTGTTCGAAGGGCCGCCCGGCGAGAGCGAGGCGGCGCGCGAGCTGATCGAGCGGGAGATGTGCGGGGTGTGGGAGCTCGAGCCCCCGATGGCCGTGGACGTCGGCGTCGGCGCCACCTGGCTGGAGGCGAAGTGACGCACGGGGGTGATGCCCGATCGCGCGCGACCGCTTCGCGGTGGGCGCGCGATCGTCCACACCCCCGTGCTTGGCGCGGGTGGGGATCTGGTGACCACGGGTTGCTGGAGGGGACTTGAGTCGGGGGGTCGCCGTTGTCGTGGGCGTCGGTGCCGGGTGCCTGGTGGGGATGCAGGCGCCGATCAACTCGCGCCTGGGCAGAACCGTCGGCAGCCTGCAGGCCGCTACGTTCTCGTTTCTCGTCGGCACCGCCGTGCTGCTGGTGATCGCCGCTTTCGTCCGCGGCGGGCTGGGGAGCCTCGGGCAGGTCCGCCAGCTGCCCTGGTGGGCGCTCGTCGGGGGGCTGCTCGGAGCGGTTTACGTGAGCGTCGCGCTCGTCGCCGTGCGCACGCTTGGTGCGAGCGGGCTCACCGCCGTGGTCATCACCGGCCAGCTCGCCATCTCCGTCGCGATCGACCGCTTCGGCCTGCTGGGGATCGCCAAGGAGCACATCAACGCCTCGCGCATCGTCGGGCTCGTGCTGCTCGTCGTCGGGGCCGTGCTGGTCGTGCGCAGGTAGCCGCCAGGCGCGGCATCGGTCCGCGCAGCGCTCTGCGCAGGCCCTCTAGCCGAGCCCGCGGCGAAACCCCTCGCGCCAGGAGGGAAAGCTCGGCTGCCAACCGAGCTCGCGCTTGGCCAGCGCGTTGGAGGCGCCCTGGGCCCTCGTCATGACCTCGACCCCGTAGGCGCCGGCCAGCGGACGGGCGAGCAGCGCGGGGACGCGCAGCGGTCGCGGCGCGCCGAGCGCCTCGGCGAGCGCCGGTATCCAGTCGGCGACCGCAGCGGGCTCGTCGTCGACGATGTTGTACGCGCCCGAGATCGGGTTCGCGAGCGTCGCGATCGTCGCCCGTGCGGCGTCCTCCACGTGGATGAACGACCACACGCCTCTCCCGCCGCCGACGACCGGCATGCGCCGGCGGGAGACCTCCGCGGCGATCGAGCCGCTGCGCGAGATCGCGCTGCCGGGACCGTAGAAGTAGCCGTAGCGCAGCACCTGGCCGCCTGCGCCGAGCACCTGGCGCTCGAGCTCGAGCAGGGCGCGGGCCGTACGCGCGAACGGCTTCGGCGGGTCGCTCATCAGCGGGTCGGACTCCGCGTGTAGAGCGCCCGGCGGGCCCGGGGCGTAGATGATGCAGATGCTCTGGGCGATCACCCGCTCGGCGCCGGCGGCGCGTGCGGCCTCGACGAGGATCCGCGTTCCCTCCGTGCGCAGCCGGTCGGTGAGCGCGAAGTCGCGCTTCATCTTGCGGGGGTCGATCCGCGCGGGGATGGCGGTGAGCTGGTGGATGACCACCTCCGGCTGGGCCTCCGCGACCGCCTTCGCCACGGCCGCCGCGTCGAGCGCGTCGGCGAGGACCGGCTCGGCGCCGGCGGCGCGCAGGGCGTCGAGCTTCGCGGGCGAGCGGGTCATGCCCGTCACCCGGTGCCCGTCGGCGACGAGCATCCGCAACAGCGGCCGGCCGACCGCCCCGGTGGCGCCCGCCAGGAAGATCCTCATGCGCAAGCGAGCCCCTATGCGACCGCGACGGCCCGCGGCGCGCTCGCGTCGGACTGCGCGTGCTCGGGCACGGCGCACACCATGCCCTCGCTGAAGCCCGCCGGGGTCATGTCGAAGGCGCTGTTGAAGCGGGCGCGCATGTTCTCCAGCGCGATCACGTTCGTCAGCTCCACGAGCTGGCGCTCGTCGAAGTGCTCGTGCAGCGACGCGAACAGCTCGTCGGTGACGCTCGTCGGCGTGCGGCTGATGGCGGTCGCGTAGTCGAGCACCAGCATCTCCAGCTCGTCGAACTCGCCACTCTCGCGGTAGCTGGGCAGCGCCAGCAGCTGGCGCTCGCTCACGCCGGCCTCGCGGGCGATCGAGGAGGCGATGTCGCAGCAGAACTCGCAGCTGACGACCGCCGCGGCCTTCGTCTCGGCGAGCGCCTTCAGGCGCTCCTCGACGCGGTGTTGCTTGGCGGTCGCCTGCTCGAACATGCCGTAGCCCATCAGCAGCCCGGGCGCGTGGGCGTACACGGACACGGGGTCCACGTCGCGCCCGAGGCGCCGCCGCGAGAGGCGGTAGACGAGCCTCACCAGGGGACCGGCCTTGCGGGTCGAGACACCTTCGATTCTGGTCATCGCTGCACCTCCGGTGGTCGCATTGCCGCATGGACGCCTCGCTGGGCGGCGTCCGTGCGGGAGGTTGACATGGGCGTTACTCTAGCTCAAGGTGGTTCCCAAACTGTGGCCAGTTCAACTCTAGAAACGGGTACCAGTCAGGGCCCGGAGCTGCTGATCCAGCTGCGCGGCGGGCGCCGCCGCGCGCAGCTCGAGGACCGTCTGCGCGAGCTCGTGCGCGACGGCACGTTGCCCGCCGGCAGCCGCCTGCCCTCCTCGCGCTCGCTGGCGGCCGACCTGGAGGTCTCGCGCCGCCTGGTGGTGGACGCATACGCCCAGCTGCTCGCCGAGGGATACCTCCTCGCCCGGCAGGGAGGAGGGACCTACGTCGCCGCCTCCGCCGCCGAGGCCGGCGCGGTCGCGCCCGCGCCGGCGTCGCACTCGCTGCAGTTCGACTTCTTCCCCGGCGCACCCGACCTCGCCTCGTTCCCCCGCGCGCTGTGGGCGCGGGCGCTGCGCGACGTGCTGCGCACGGTGCCCGCCAGCGCGTTCGCCTACCCCGACGCCCGCGGCGCCCCCGAGCTTCGCGGCCAGCTCGCCGCGTACCTGCGGCGCGTGCGCGGCGTGGTCGCCGAGCCGGACTCGATCGTCGTCTGCGCCGGCGCCACCCAGGGGCTCGCGCTGCTGGGGCGGGCGCTGGCGCGACGTGGCACGGAGGCGATCGCGGTCGAGGACCCGGGGCTGCCGCCGCATCGCGCGGTCCTCGCGTACGCGGGCCTCGAGGTGCGCGGAGTGCGGGTGGACGAGCGAGGGCTCGACGTCGACGCGCTCGACGCGCCCGTCGTCGTCGTGACCCCCGCCCACCACTGCCCCACCGGGGTCGTGCTCGCCCCCGAGCGCCGCGGGGCGCTGATCCGCTGGGCGCGGGCGGGTGGACTGGTGATCGAGGACGACTACGACGCCGAGTTCCGCTACGACCGCGCGCCGCTGGGGGCGCTGCAGGGCCTCGCCCCCGAGCACGTCGTCTACCTGGGCACGGTCTCGAAGACGCTCGCGCCGGGGTTGCGACTCGGCTGGCTCGTGCTGCCGGCGTCGCTGTTCGACGCCGTGCTCGAGGCCAAGCTGCTCGACGACCTCGGCTGCTCGACGATCGAGCAGCTCGCGCTCGCGCGGCTGCTCGAGACGGCCGCGTATGACCGTCACCTGCGCAAGGCCAGGCGGCGCAACCGCAGCCGCCGCGACGCGCTGATCGCGGCGGTCGCCCGCGAGCTCCCGGGCGCGCGCGTCAGCGGCATCTCGGCCGGGCTGCACGCGCTCGTGCGCCTGCCGCGACAGGTGCACGCGCGGGGTCTGCTGAGGCTCGCCGCGGAACGCAGCGTGGGCGTGTATCCGCTCTCGGCGCACATGATCGATGCGCCCGCGCACACCGACGCGATCGTCCTCGGCTACGCCAACCTCACGGAGCCGGCGATCGCCGAGGGCATTCGCCGCCTCGCCGACGCTCTCGAGAACCTCTAGAGAAGGAGACCAACGTGGCAGAGACGCTCACACCGCTGCATGGCGCCGACGATCCCCCGGTGGCCCGCCCAAGCGCTCATCCGGTCCCCGGCAGGCGGCTGCCGGCGGCCCTGCCGGGCGCGCGTCTGGCCGCACGCGGCGCGCCAAGGGGAGCCCGCGAGATAGCCGCCCAGCCGCGCACCGGCTCGGTGGCGGGGATCGCGAGCTGCAAGCGCACGCTCGTCGTGACGTTCCGCCGCGACGGCACCGCCGTGCCGACCCCGGTGTGGGCCGCCGAGCACGACGGCCTGCTGTACGTGCGTTCCGAGCGGGCGTCGGGCAAGCTCAAGCGCCTGCGCAACGACCCGCGCATGCTGATCGCGCCCTGCACCGTGCGCGGCCGGCCGCTGGGCAAGCCGTTGGAGGCCAGCGCCCGCGTGCTCGCCGCCGAGCAGGAGCCGCCGGCCGAGCGCGTGCTCGCCGGCCGCTACGGCTTCGGCAGGGCGCTGTTCGAGCGCACAATGGACGTGATGCGCGTCGACATGTGCTACCTGGAGATCACGCCGGGGGCGTGGGGCCTTCAGGAGGCGGCCGCCGCGAGCCGACCTGGTCGATAGCCGCCGGCGCGAGTGTCGGCATCGACGAACGAAGGCGGCGCGATCGCCAGGTAGTGGTCGAACACCCAGTGGCACAGCCGCTGGCTCTCGAACGCGCGCACGATCGCGGTGACCGCACGACTGGGCGTCATCTGCCCGATCGCCCGCTGCACGTTCAGCATCCAGCGGTATTTGCGTTCGTGGGCGTCCGAGAAGGCTCCATAGCGGGCGAGCGCCTGCTCGCGCGTGCGCCGTCCGTCGAGCACCGCGCGCAGCTCGCGCCCGCAGGCGAGCCCGAAGTAGAGGGCCGTGCGGATGCCCTCGGCGGTGAGTGGGAGGCAGTGCCCGGCGGAGTCGCCGACGAAGAACACGCCGTCCTCGACCGCCGTGCGCAGCTGGTGCGGTATCCAGTTGCCCTGGTAGCCCTCGGGTGGCAGGCGCAGGTCGCTGGCGAGCCTCACGGTGGGCTCCTTCACGTGGTGTGAGGGCCAGAACGAGCCGACGCCCACGCGCAGCTCATCGCGCGCGGGAAAGCTCCACCCGTAGCCGGCGCGCACGTAGCGGTGGTCGATCCACAGCTCCATCTCCTCGCCGGCCCCGGCCGGGTGCACCTCGAGCCCGCGCGAGAGGCGCGCGTTCGGCGGCTGGATGGCGCTCGCGTTCGACAGCACTCGCCGCCAGCCGAGCGCGTCGACGATCAACGGCGCTCGCAGCGAGCCCCGGTCGGTGTGCACGACGTCCGCGTCGCGGCCGGTGACGGTGGCGGTCTCGAGCTCCAGCTCCGCGCAGCTGCCCTGCTGGAACAGCAGCGCGCAGAGCTCGCGGTAGTCGAAGGTGGAGAACGACCACGGCAGCGACCAGCGCCCGCTGTGGTAGGGGGTGTGGACGACCATCTCATCGAAGCTCTGGCGCCAGGAGTCCATCAGCTCGAGCGCCTGAAGCCACACCGTGGGCATGGCGCACGCCGAGGTCTGGCGCTCGCCGAGCTCGTAGCGGTCGATCACGAGCACGCGGGCGCCCGATCCGGCGAGCTCGCGGGCGACCGCCAGCCCGGCGAAGCTGGCCCCGCAGACGAGCACATCGCAGTCGCGCTCCAAGCGGGTGCGCTGCACTCCCCGCTTCGTCGCTCGAACGGGCATCTGGCCGCAATGATACGGCTGCGATACGCTTCGGCCGGTGCATACAGTGGTAGAGAATGCTCAGCCCCGCATAGTGGACGGCTCGAACGGGCTGCTGCTCGAGGTCGACGGGCAGATAGTCCCCAACTACGACGCCACGTTCCGTCCGATCGAGGAGGGCGAGGTCGTCACCGGCCACGTCGTGCGGATCGACAAGGACGAGGTCCTCGTCGACATCGGCTACAAGTCCGAGGGCGTCATCCCGGCCAACGAGCTGTCGATCCGCAAGGCCGTCGACCCCCACGACGAGGTCCACCTCGGCGAGGAGGTCGACGCGATCGTCCTCACCAAGGAGGATCAGGACGGCCGCCTGATCATGTCCAAGAAGCGCGCCCGCTTCGAGAAAGCGTGGCGGCGTATAGAAACAGCGGCCGAGTCCGGCGAGCCGGTGGAGGGGACGGTGATCGAGGTCGTCAAGGGCGGGCTGATCATCGACCTGGGGGTGCGTGGGTTCCTGCCGGCGTCGCTCGTGGACATCCGCCGCGTGCCGAACCTCGACGAGTACATGGGGACGAAGATCGAGACGAAGGTGATCGAGCTGAACCGCTCGCGCAACAACGTCGTGCTGTCGCGCCGCGCCGTGCTCGAGGAGGAGCGCAAGGAGGTGCGCCAGCAGATCCTCGACCGCCTGCAGCCCGGGTTGGTCGTGGAAGGGCAGATCTCCAACATCGTCGACTTCGGCGCGTTCGTGGATCTCGACGGCATCGACGGCCTCATCCACATCTCCGAGCTGTCGTGGTCGCACGTCAACCACCCGAGCGAGATCCTCAACATCGGCGACACCGTCAAGGTGAAGGTGCTGGACATCGACCGCGACCGCCAGCGCATCTCCCTGGGCCTCAAGCAGACCCAGGAGGACCCGTGGCAGCGGATCATGGACACCTACAACGTCGGCGACGAGCTCGCCGGCAAAGTCACCAAGGTCGTCACCTTCGGAGCGTTCGTCGAGATCCTCGACGGCGTCGAGGGCCTCGTGCACATCTCCGAGCTCGCACCCCACCACGTCGAGAGCCCCCGCGAGATCGTCCACCCTGGCGACGACATCCGCGTGAAGATCCTCGAGATCGACTCCGAGCGCCGGCGCCTGTCGCTGTCTGCCAAGCGGGTCGAGGACCAGATCCTGCCCGTCGCGCGCCCGGCCGGCGCCGCTTCCGAGGCGCAGGACGCCGATGCGTCCGGCGAGGGCGAGGGCGCGCCGGAGGCAGACGTCGCCGAGTCTCCCGAGGCCGCGGCGAGCGAGGTCGTCGAATCTGCTGAGGGCCCCGAGGCCGCGGCGAGCGAGGTCGTCGAGCCCGCTGAGAGCCCCGAGGCCGTGGCGAGCGAGGTCGTCGAGTCCGCTGAGGGCCCGGAGGCGGAGGCCGCCGCGAGCGAGGCTCCCGCGGTGGTCGAGCCCGCCGAGGCGCCCGAGGCGACGGCCGAGGTTTCGCAGGCGCCGGGGGACGCGGACGCGTCATCGGATGAGCAGACGCCGGCGGATGGTGACGCGCCGACCGATGTCGCGACGCCGGTCGCCGGCGATGAGCCCGAGGAGCAACCGACGGACGAGGCGACGGCGGACGGACGCACCGCGGCGGCCGAGGGCGAGCTCAGCGCAGAGTCCGCCCAGCAGGACTGACCCGGGCCGGGCGGCTTGCAGGCGGTGCGGGCGTCAGTGCCCTTCGTGGGGCTGACCGGAGGCATGGGGGCGGGGAAGTCGACCGCCCTTGCGGCGCTGCGACGGTTGGGGGCGGAGGTGCTCTCGACCGATCTCCTCGTCCACGAGCTCTACGAAGGCGAGCAGTTGCGCGAGGCGGTCGTCGCACGCTTTGGCACGGACGTCGCGCCGGACGGCAAGGTGGACCGCGCGGCGGTCGCCCGCAGGGCGTTTGCCAGCGCCGAGGACCGGGCGTGGCTGGAGAGCGTGGTGTGGCCGCTGGTGGGCGCGCGCGTGACGAGCTGGCTCGAGCGGGTGCGCGCGCAAAGCCCTCCGCCGCGGGCCGCCGTGGTGGAGGTGCCGCTGCTGTTCGAGGCCGGGCTCGAGGGCGCCTACGACGCCACGATCGCGGTGATCGCCGAGGAGCCCCTGCGAGAGCGACGGGCTGTCGAGCGCGGGCACGCGCTGGCGGACGAGCGCGCGGCACGCCAGCTCTCCCAGGATGAGAAGGCCACCCGCGCCACCTACGTCGTGCACAACGACGGCACGAAGGAGGATCTGCAACGCGAGCTGTCGGCCATTCTTGACAAGCTGGGAGGATGAGCCGGCGGATCATCAGCGCGATCGCGACGATCGCCGTAGCTGGGCTGTTCGTGGTGGTGCTCGCCTCGATCCTGCACCGGGCTACGCGCAACCTCGCGCTGCCGCTGAGTGACGCCAGCATCATCCGCCAGCAGGCCGCCGAGAAGCGTCTGGACCCGGCGTTGATCGCGGCGGTGATCTACGCCGAGACGAAGTTCGACCCGCGCGCATCGACCGCGGGCGCGCAGGGCCTGATGCAGATCCTCCCTTCGACCGCGTACTACCTCGCACACCTGTCGGGGGGCATCAGCTTCACCGCCGGCGATCTCGCCAATCCGAGCGTCAACGTCGCCTACGGAAGCTACTACCTGCGCTATCTGCTCGACCACTACGACGGCAGCCAGATGCTCGCGGTGGCCGCCTACAACGGCGGTCTCGGGAACGTCGACAGCTGGGTCGCACGGGCGAAGGCCGCGGGCAAGCGGCTGACCATCGAAGAAATCCCGTTCCCGCAGACGCGCGCGTACGTGCGGCGCGTGCTTGGGGCGGAGCACGCCTACCGGGCTGCGTACGCGCGCCAGCTCGGTATCGAGTAGGGGTCCTGTCGGGACCGCCAGTCCGAGGCGGGCTCCCCAGCATGCGAGCTGCTCTGCGTGGGTCGCGAGCACAAGCTGCGTCTATGATGCGCCGCACGGCCTAACCGGGTTCCAAACGGGGGTGGAGTGATGCCGCACGCTTCTGCAGCGCCGCTTCGACAGTCGCGTGGATGGCATGCCCCCGGCTCGGGGAGAGGGTCCGGCGGAAGTCCGGCCCGGCTGCTGACGCTGATGATCGTGTGCGCGCTGGCGCTGGCATGGGCAACCGTGGGCGCCGCGGAGGCCGACGCATCGCTGGGAGAACTGTCCTTTTTGGGCTGCCTCGGCCAGCTCAGCGGGTGCGCGGCGGTCCCAGTCGGCCTGGCGGGGGCGGTGGAAGTCCCGAAGTCGCTCGTCGTAAGCCCCGATGGATCCAACGTCTACGCCGCCGACGAAGGCGCGAGCACGATCGACGTCTTCTCCCGCAACGCCCTCAGCGGGATGCTCACGCTGAGCACCTGCGTCGGCCAACATACGGGATGCGAAAAAACGACACCGGAAAAAGCCGTGGAACGGCCCGAGGCGATCGCCGTCAGCCCGGACGGCGAGAACGTGTACGCCGGCTCGGTCGGCTCCAACGCGGTCGTTGAATTCTCCCGCAACCCCTCCAACGGCGAACTGACCTACATGGGCTGCACCGGACAGCTCAGCGGATGCACGCACACAGCGCCCTCCGAAGCTGTGACCGGACCGGCCTCGATCGCGATCAGCCCGGACGGCAAGAGCGTCTACGTAGCCTCTGAGAATGCGAGCGCGGTCGCTGAATTCGCTCGGAACACGAGCACAGGGGCGCTGACCTACGACGCGTGTGTGGGAGAAGTCGGGGGGTGTACCTCCAGGGCGAACGTCTTGCACGTCGTGGGCTCCCTGGCGGTCAGCCCGGACGGCACGAGCGTCTACGCCGGCGCCGAGGGCGGCGCGCTGAGCACGTTCACGCGCGACACCGCCAACGGGGCGCTCACGTATGCGGGCTGCATCGGATACCTCTCCGAATGCGCCAAACCAACCCCCCAGTTCGCGGTGAACGAGCCGCTGTCGGTGGTCGTCAGCCCGGACGGGGCGAACGTGTACGCCGGCAACTTCAACAACGACGTCGTGGACGAGTTCTCGCGCGAACCTGCCACGGGGGTCCTCACGTTCACCGGCTGCGAGGGTCACTACGCAGAAGAACCCGCGGCCTGTGCCACGCCCCCCGCTGGTGTGCCCGAAGGTCCCTTGCAGATAGCGCTCAGCCCGGACGGAGCGGACCTGTACGTCGCCTCCGAGGCCTCGGTGAGCGAGTTCTCGCGGGAGGCGGGCGGGGCGCTCAGCTACGCGGGCTGCACCGGGGACGTGCCCGGCGCCTGCACCACGACGGAACCTGAAGAAGCTCTGTCCTTCTCGGTGTCGCTGGCGCTGAGCCCGAACGGCGCCAACCTGTATGACGGCGCCCAGCTCGCCAAGGATGTCGACGTGTTCGGGCGCCAGACGGTCTCCTGCAGCGATGTCACAGCGACGGTGCCCTACGGCACGCCCACGGGCCTGACGCTGATATGCAGCGACACCGCGGGGAACGCCGTGAGCTACTCGATCGCCAGCAATCCTGCGCACGGCACGCTGGGGACGGTGGCCGCCACCGGCCAGGTCACCTACACGCCCGACGCCGGCTACAGCGGCCCCGACAGCTTCACGTTCACGGCCAGCAACGCCGATGGCACGGCGGCGCCGGCCACCGCCCAGATCACGGTAGGTCAGACACCCGCCGGCGCGCCGGCCAACCAGGCCTCGACATCGGTGCCCAAGCAGACGGCCGCCGAGCTGGCGCTGGCGTGCACGACGCGCAAGCTGACCCTGACCGACGTGATCGAGCGCGGCTCGCGCGTGCTGCTGGACGGTGCCGCCGAGGAGAGCCTCGTAGGCAAGAGGGTCAAGATCATCTTCGACGGTCACTCCGTCGCGAGCGCCGTCGTGAACCCCAACGGCCTGTTCTCCACCACCGCACCGCTTCCCCCAGCGAAGATCCGCAACAGCAACCGCGCTCGCTACCTGGCCGAGTACGGCGAGCAGCAGTCGCTCGACCTGAAGCTCACGAGGCGCCTGATACTCGAGCCGCCGACGAGCGCCGCAGGCAAGGTCACGCTGACCGGTGAGGTGTCGCCGCCGCTCGCCAAGCCGGTCGCTGCAATCGTGGTGCAGCAGCAGGTCTCGTGCACCAAGGTGGTCGACGTCGAGCGGATCAAGCCAAGGGCGAGCGGACGCTTCAGCGTCACGGTCAAATCGCCGCCGCTCCAGCAGGCGGCGATCTACCGCCTGACGACGACGGTGCGCGAGAACACCCGCAGCAGGAAGAGCTTCGCGACGTTCAGCCTGCCCGAGGCGGTCGAACTGGGTTAGGGCGGACGAGCGGTCGAGCACGCCGCCGCTGCCGGGCTGGCTACTGTAGGAGCGGCCACCCTCATGCCCGACTTCAAGCTCGACAGCGTCTTCACGCCCACCGCCGACCAGCCGAAGGCGATCGCCTCGCTCGCGGAGGGCGTGCAGAAGGGCGAACGCTTCCAGACGCTGCTCGGCGCCACCGGCACCGGCAAGACGATGACGATGGCGGGTGTGATCGAGGCGGTGCAGCGCCCGGCGCTGGTGATCGCCCACAACAAGACGCTCGCCGCGCAGCTGTGCAACGAGTTCCGCACGTTCTTCCCCGAGAACGCGGTCGAGTACTTCGTCTCCTACTACGACTACTACCAGCCCGAGGCGTACGTCCCCAGCCGCGACCTGTACATCGAGAAGGACTCCGCGATCAACCAGGAGGTGGACCGCCTGCGCCACGCCGCCACCGCCGCGGTGTTCGCCCGGCGCGACGTGATCGTGGTGGCCTCCGTCTCCTGCATCTACGGCCTCGGCTCGCCCGAAACCTACGAGATGAACATGCAGATCCTCAAGCGCGGCGAGGAGATCGACCGCGACGCGCTGCTGCGAAAGCTCGTCTCGATCCAGTACACGCGCAACGACAGCGTGCTCTCGCGCGGCTCCTTCCGCGTGCGCGGCGAGACGCTGGAGGTGTTCCCCGCATACGCCGAGACGGCCTTCCGCGCGACGATGTTCGGCGACGAGGTCGAACGCCTGCAGCAGTTCGACCCGCTCACCGGCGAGCTGCTCGCCGACGACATCGAGCACGCGGCGATCTGGCCGGCGACCCACTACAACGTCAAGGAGGGCACGATCGAGGCGGGCGTCGAAGAGATCGCCAGGGAGCTGAACGAGCGCTGCGAGCAGCTCGAGTCCGAAGGCAAGCAGCTCGAGTCCCACCGCCTGCGCCAGCGCACCCAGTACGACATGGAGATGCTGCGCGAGGTGGGGTTCTGCTCGGGAATCGAGAACTACTCGCGGATCCTCGACGGCCGCGCGCCCGGCTCCAGGCCCTACTGCCTGCTCGACTACTTCCCCGATGACTTCATCTGCTTCATCGACGAGTCCCACCAGACCGTCCCGCAGATCGGCGGCATGTACGAGGGCGACCGCTCGCGCAAGCAGACGCTCGTCGACTACGGCTTCCGCCTGCCGAGCGCGCTGGACAACCGCCCGCAGACGTTCTCCGAGTACCTGTCGATCACGCCGCAGCTGTTGTTCGTGTCGGCCACGCCCGGGCGAGTACGAGCGCACGCAGTCCACGCGGGTGGTCGAGCAGATCGTGCGCCCGACGGGGATCGTCGACCCGGCGGTGCAGGTGCGCGAGACCAAGAACCAGATCGACGACCTCATGAACGAGGTCCGCAAGCGCGTCCAGAAGGACGAGCGGGTGCTGGTGACGACGCTCACGAAGAAGATGTCCGAGGACCTCTCCCAGTACCTGCTGGAGATGGGCTTCAAGACGCGCTACCTGCATTCGGAGATCGACACGCTCGAACGCATCCAGATCATCCGCGACCTGCGCCTGGGCGAGTACGACGTGCTCGTCGGCGTGAACCTTCTGCGCGAGGGCCTGGACCTGCCGGAGGTCTCGCTGGTGGCGATCCTCGACGCCGACAAGGAGGGCTTCCTGCGCGGTGAGACCTCGCTGATCCAGACGATCGGCCGCGCCGCGCGCAACGTCGACGGCACCGTGCTGATGTACGCCGACAAAGAGACCAAGGCGATGCGCGCGGCGATCTCCGAGACCGACCGCCGCCGCGCGATCCAGCTCGCCTACAACGAGGAGCACGGGATCACGGCGGCGACGATCGTCAAGGGCATCTCCGACATCGCCGAGTTCCTGCAGGCCGAGTCGAAGCTGCCGCGCGGGCGCAAACGCCGAACAAGCCGGCGCGGGGCGGCCGGCGGGGGGAGATGCCGGCGCACGAGCTCGAGCGCCTGGCGGTCGAGCTGGAGGAGGAGATGATCGCGGCGGCGGACGACCTGCGCTTCGAGTACGCGGCCCAGCTGCGCGACGAGCTGCGCGAGCTGCGCCGCGATCTGGCCGAGCTCGGCCGCGAAGGAGCCCGCCCGTCCGGGCCTTCGGGGGCTCCCGCCGGGGCATCCGTCGGCCCCACCGAGGCAGGGCAAGCTTCCGACGGGCACATCGCCTAGGATTCCCCGTCGTGGAGTTCGATCGGCAGGCAATCGAGCGTCGAGATTTCCCAGTCGGCCGCCGTGGATACGACCCCGCGGCCGTGGACGCGCACCTGCGCGCGCTCGCCGACGAGTTCGAGCGGTTGGAGCGCACGGCGATCACCGGCGGCGGCGAGGTGTCCGTCGCCTCCACCGCCGGCACCCACGTGCAGAGCATCCTCCAGGCTGCGGAGACCGCCGCCGCGGAAATCGAGCGCCACGCGCTGGAGAACGCGCGCCAGGTGCGCGAGGACGCCGACCGCGACGCGGACCGTACCCGCGAAGAGGCGATCGAGCGCGCGCGCCAGCAGGTCAGCGCGGTCGCCCAGGTGACCGCTCGCCTGGTCGAGCACGTGGGCTCCATGGACGGTGAGGTGGGCGCGCTCGTCGAGAGCCTGCGCGCCGGCGGCGGCCGGCTGGCGGCCGACCTGACGGCCGTCGAGAGCGGCATGAGCGAACTCTACGACGCCGCCTCCGGGCGCGGCGCGATGGCGGTCGAGCCCGAGCCGCCACGGCAGTACGAGCCCGAGCCTCCCCGCCAGTTCGAACCCGAGCCCCAGCAGCGACCGTTCGAGAGCGAGCTCGACAGCGCGCTGGCGGTGGCGCCCGCGCTCCAGGCCGCCGCTCAGACGGCGGGCGAAACAGGCGACGTCGACGGCGCGCGCCTGATCGCGCTGAACATGGCGCTCAACGGCGAGTCGCGCGCGGACACAGAGCGCTACCTCGCCGAGAACTTCCAGCTCCCCGACCGCCTGAAACTGATCGACGAGGTCTACGCGGCGATCGAGGGGTAGGGGGGAGCTTCCCGGCGCTTTCGCGGCTTGGAGCGAGAGAGCCATCCCAGGCCGACCGTATCGTCGCCTGCGAGAATGGGCTCATGGCGACGCGAGCGATACACAGCAGTTCCACCCAATCCGAGATTCCGCTCTACAGGATGGACGCGGGCGTGTTCACTCAGTTGGTCGAAGCCGGAACGCTCGGCGGCGTCGAGCTGGTCGACGGTCTGCTCGTCGACGCGCAGAGCTCGCGACGCGACGCGATCCGTCTACTCGACGTCGAGACCTACGACCGAATGGTCGCGACGGGAGCGCTCGAGGGCGAGCCGGTCGAGTTGCTCGATGGGCTGCTGGTCGAGATGAGTCCGCAGGGGCCGCCTCACGCAGCAATCATTATGCGCCTCACTCGTCAGCTAGCGTCCGCGCGCGCATGGCTGGCTGTGCAACTGCCGCTGGAGGCCGACGCGCGCTCCGAGCCAGAGCCAGATCTGGCGCTGACCGAAGGCGAGCTGTCCTTCGATCACCACCCGCGTACAGCGGCGCTCGTCGTCGAGGTGGCGGTCACTTCCCAGCGCAAGGACCGCGGCAGGAAGGCCGACGTGTACGCGCGTGCCGGCATGCCGTTGTACTGGCTCGTCGACGTCCCCGCCAAGGCGGTCGAGGTCCGCAGCGATCCCGGGCCGGAGGGCTACGGCCGATGCGAGATCTACCGTCCGGGTACGCAGGTGCCTTCGCCGGCCGAGGGCGTGGGCGAGCTGGATGTGGCGGCGCTTTTCGAGGACATAGGCGACTGAGCTCGGCGAGCCGGCTCGCGACGCCTCAGCGCAGATCCGCCGAGGTCTTCCCCAGCAGCTGCCGCGCGACGATCAGCAGTTGGATCTGCTGGGTGCCCTCGAAGATGTCGAGGATCTTCGCGTCGCGCGCCCACTTCTCGAGCAGACCCGTCTCGCTGTAGCCGAGGCTCCCGCACAGCTCGACGCAGCCGAGCGACACGTCCACGCAGGTGCGGCCGGCCTTCGCCTTCGCCATCGATGCGTGCAGGGAGTTGGGCTTCGAGTTGTCGGCCATCCACGCCGCCTGCAGCGTAAGCAGGCGGGCGGCCTCGTAGTCGGCTTCCATCGCCTGAAGGCGCGCGGCGGCCGCGTGCTGGGTGTGGGCGGGGGCGCCGTCGTCGAGCGCCACGCCCGCGCTCTCGAGCTGGGCGCGGGTCTCCTCCAGGCACGCGCGGGTGAGGCCGACGGCCATCGCCGCCACCAGCGGGCGGGTGTTGTCGAAGGTCTGCATCGCGCCGCCGAAGCCCTGCTTGACGTCGATCGTGGGGCTGCCGAGCATGTCCTCCTTCGGGACCCGGCAGTCCTCCAGGCGGAAGGCGGCGGTGTCGGAGGCGC
Organism: uncultured Solirubrobacteraceae bacterium; assembly: GCA_963782325.1. GTDB lineage: Bacteria > Actinomycetota > Thermoleophilia > Solirubrobacterales > Solirubrobacteraceae > Palsa-744. Next base: position 712,599 of record CAWAJG010000008.1, on the reverse strand, counting down.
GGATGCCGAGCTTGTGCTCGAGGCGGTCGAGCTTCAGGCCGGGGTTCTCGCGTTCGACCACGAACGACTTGATCGCCGCGCGGCCCTGCGAGCGGTCGAGCGTCGCCCACACGACGATCAGGTCGGCGCGCTCGCCGGCGGTGACGTAGATCTTCTCGCCGTTCAGCACGTACTCGTCGCCGTCGAGCACCGCCGTCGTGCGGATCGCCGCCGAGTCCGAGCCGGCCTCCGGCTCGGTGATCGCCATCGCCGCCCAGCGGCCTTCGTAGCGCTGGAGCTGCTCCTCGCTGGCGACGGACGCGATCGCAGCGTTGCCGAGCCCCTGCCGCGGCATGCTCAACAGCAGCCCCACGTCGCCCCAGCAGAGCTCCATCACGCTCAGCGCCGTCGACAGGTTCGAGCCGTTGCGGTTGCCGGCGACGCCGGATGCCGGGCGCTCGCGGCGCACGCCCGTGGCGCCCGCTCCGCCGGTGTCGCTGCCGGCGTTCATCCCGTCTATCAGCGACGCGAGCATGTCGAGCTCCTTCGGGTACTCGTGCTCAGCGAGGTCGTACTTGCGCGAGATCGGGCGGAATACCTCGCTCGCGACCTGGTGGGCCTGGCCCACCAGCGGCCTGAACTTCTTCGGTGTCTCGAGGCTGATCATGGTCGTCCGTTCGCTCTGGATGAGAAAAGGTCGATGACAGCGCTGCGCGCCGGCTCGGCTACTACTAGACGAGCAGGGCGCCCTCCATCACGCCGACCGCACGCAGGTCCCGGTACCAGCGCTCCACCGGATGCTCCTTCACGTAGCCGTGCCCGCCGAGCAGCTGCACGCCTTCGGAGCCGATCCGCGCGCCCTTGTCGACACACAGCCGCCGCGCGAGCGCGCTCTCGCGCGCGAAGCTCTTGCCCATGTCGGCCCGGTTGGCGGCCCGGTAGGTGAGCAGGCGCATGCCCTCGAGCTCGATCCCCACGTCGGCCACCGCGAACGCCACGGCCTGGCGGTTGGAGATCGGCTCGCCGAACGCGACCCGCTCGTTCACATACGGGATCACGTAGTCGAGCACCGCCTGCGCCGCGCCGACCGCGAGCGCGCACCACGCGATCCTCGCCCGCTGCACGCACTCCAGGTAGACGTCGCGGAGGCCCTCCCCCGATGCCCCGAGCAGCGCGCCGGCGGGCACGCGCACGTTCTCCAGCGTCAGGCGGGCGCTCGCCGCCGCCCGCACGCCCATCGCCGGTTCGGGCTTCGTGGACACCCCGGAGGTGGAGGACTCCACGACGAACAGCGCCGGCCCGAGGCCGTCGGCGTCGGCCGCCACGACGAACAGCTCGGTCTCGGCGGCCCGCGGCACGAGCGCCTTCGCGCCGTCCAGGACCCACTCGCCTTCCTGCCGTCGCGCCCGCGTGGTCAGCTTCAGCGGGTCGAACAGCGGTCGCGGCTCGAGCAGCGCGAGCGCCGCCGCCGGCGGGCTCTCCCCGGTGAACGCCGGTAGGTATGCCGCCTGCTGGTCGGCGTCGCCCCACAGGCCGAGGGCCGTTGCCACGGCGCCCGGGGCGAGCGCCGCGAGGGCGATGCCGACGTCGCCGTGGGCGAGCGCCTCGGCGACCAGCACGCTCGTGACCGCCGAGCGCTCGGTCATCACGCCGCCGAGCTCTTCGGGCACTCCCAGCGTCGTCATCCCCAGCTCGCTCGCCTGCGCGAGCAGCTCCGCGGGGGCCGCGCAGGCGTTGTCGGCGGCGAGCGCCGCCGGGCGCACCTGCTCGGTGGCGAACGCGCCGATCGCCTCGCGCAGCATCTGCTGCTCATCGTCGAGGGTCACGTCGAACAGGTCCGAGCTGCGGGCGTGTCCCTGGCGCGCCGGGCGGGTAAGCCTGGTCGCCGCGTTGAAGCTCCGGCTCGTGGCCCCGGCAGCGCGAAAGCCCTGGCGCGTGCCCTGGTAGACCCATCGCTGCACGCGACCGCGCTGGCCGACGCGGTCGAGCAGCTCCGAGCCCGCCAGACGGCTGAGCGCGCGCAGGCCGAGCCCCATGCTGCGTTCGCTGGCGTTCACAGCGCGTCCTCCCGTTCTCGTTCGATGTCCGCGACGTCCTCGACCGCCTCCATGTGGCCGTCGAGATGGTCCGTCAGGCGGCCGGTCGTCGATTGCACGCCAAAGCGCACGCGCTGCTCGCCGTCCGGCGCGCTCGTGAACGCGACGGTCGCGGGCAGCAGGATCGGACGTCGGAAGCGCACGTCCACGGCGAACGCCCTGGACAGCGTCCTGCGGGCGGCGTCGCTCACCTGGAGCGCCGCCAGGCAGCGTGCCTTCGTCCACATGCCGTGGGCGATCGCCCGCGGGAAGCCGAGCGCCCGCGCGCCCAGCGGGTGCAGGTGGATGGGGTTGCGGTCGCCCGACACCGCCGCGTAGCGTCGGCCCAGATCGCCCGCCAGCCGCCACTCGGCGCTGACTGTCCCCGCCGGCAACGCTGTGGGCGCATCGGCCGTCCGCTCGCCCTCGTCCGCGCGCTTTTCGCGGCGGAGCATCGTGCTGATCTCCCTCCACACGAGCTCCTCGCCGGCGCGCGCCTCGCTCACGAGCGAGAACGCCCGCCCGCGCTGGTGTGCTTCGAGCGGCGTCGCCCGCACGCGCAGGTCGAGTTGCTCGTCCAGCCGGATCGGGCGCCGCTGTGCGATCCGGTTGGCGACGTGGACGAGCCCGACGGCCGCGAACGGGAAGTCCCCGTCGGCCATCAGCGCGAGGTGCAGGGGGAACGCGAGCACGTGGGGGTACGTCGGCGGCAGCTCCTCGCTGGGCGGGAAGCCGCACACCCGCGAGTACGCCGCCACGCGCTCGCCCTCGGCGCGCACGCCCGACAGCGACAGCGCCAGCTCGGGGATCTCCGCGCCGCCGCCGCCGACCCACGGCAGCCGCGAGGCGCCGGGCACGAGCGGGGCGACCGTCCGCGCGTACAGCCCGAGCATGTGCGGCGGGCTCTCCAGCTCGCGGGTGACCATCACGCCCCCAGCAGGTTCTGGCCGCACACGCGCACCACGTTCCCGTTCACCGATCCCGACGCCGGGTGGGCGAGCCACGCGATCGTCTCCGCCACGTCGACGGGCAGGCCGCCCTGGCGCAAGCTGCTCATCCGCCGCCCAGCTTCGCGGATCGGGATCGGCATCGCGGCCGTCATCTGAGTCTCGATGAACCCCGGCGCGACCGCGTTGATCGTCGCCCCCCGCTCGGCGAGCACCGGCGCGAGCGCGTGCACCCGGCCGATCACCCCCGCCTTCGAGGTCGCGTAGTTGGTCTGGCCGGCGTTCCCGGCGATCCCGCTCATCGAGGACACGCACACGATCCGGCCGTGCTCGCGCAGCGCGCCCGCCTCGATCAGCGCGTCGTCGATCCGCTCCTGGCTTGACAGGTTGATGTCGATCAGCTCGCTCCAGCGCTCGACGGGCATCTTCGCGAGCGTCCGGTCGCGGGTCACCCCGGCGTTGTGCACGACCACGTCCACACCGCCGGCGAAATGCTCGGCGAGCACGCCCGGCGCCTCGGCGGAGGTGATGTCGAGCTCCACGGCCTCGCCGCCGAGGCCAGCCGTCGTCCGTCGCAGGTCGTCGGCGAGCGCCGGGACGTCGAGCCCGACGACGTGCGCCCCCTCGCGGGCGAGCGTCGTGGCGATCGCCTCGCCGATGCCCCGTGAGGCGCCGGTGACGAGCGCGCTGCGCCCGGCGAGCGGGCGCTCCCAATCGAGCTGCCCGGGGTCCCCGTCTACAGCGGGGCTGACGTCGATCACCTGGCCCGACACGTACGCCGAGCGCGGTGACAGAAGGAAGCGCAGCGTCGAGTCCATCCCGTCCTCGGCCCCCTCCGCGACGTACACGAGCTGGACGGTCGCCCCACGGCCGATCTCCTTGCCGAGCGAGCGGGTGAAGCCCTCGAGCGCCCGCTGGGCGGTGTGCTCCCTGGTGGTCCTGCAGCCTGCCGGCGCCGTGCCGAGGACGATCACCCTGCCGCACGGCTCGATCCGGCGCACCGTCCCGTGGAAGAACGCGTGGAGCTGCACGAGCTCGGTCGAGTCGGCGATGCCGGTGGCGTCGAACACGAGCGCCTTGAAGCGCTGCTCGCCGGGCGCCTGCGCGTTGAACACGGTCGCGTCGAGCCCAGCGTCCGCGACGATCGCCCGCAGGCGCTCCCCCTCCCGCTCCCCCTCCGGCGACGATGACGGGGACGACGCGTCGATGCTGGTGGAGAGCTCGCAGCGGGCCTCTCCGAGAGCCGTCACGAGCGCCTTCGCCAGACGCCCTCCAGGCGCGCCGCCGAGCAGCACCCGCCCGCGGATGACTGGGTCGCCGGGGCGGTGGCGCTCCAGCGCGAGCGGGCGGGGGAGACCCACCCGGCTCGCGACGAGGCCGCCCGCGCGGGAGTTCACGAGCTTCACGTACCGGTCGCTCATGGGCTCTCGCCGCCGCGTTCGAGGATCGCGACCACGCCCTGGCCGGCGGCCGCGCAGACGCTCACGACGCCCCGGCCGCCTCCCCGTTCGTGCAGCGCCTTCGCGAGCGACGCCACGATCCGCCCGCCGGTGGCCGCGAACGGGTGCCCGGCGGCGAGCGAGCCGCCGTGGACGTTCAGCCGCTCACGGTCGATCGTCCCGAGGGGCTGCTGGCGGCCGAGGCGCTCGCGGCAGAACACCGGGTCTTCCCACGCGCGCAGCGTGCACAGCACCTGCGCGGCGAACGCCTCGTGGATCTCGTAGAGGTCGAAGTCCCCGAGCCCCAGCCCCGCGCGGTCGAGCATCCGCGGCATCGCGTACGCGGGCGCCATCAGCAGGCCCTCGCGCTTGCGGGTGCCGTTGGAGGGGCCCGCGCCGTTGCCCGTCCCGTTGGCGCTGCCGACGTGGTCGACGGCGGCGGTCTGCGCGTGGGTGAAGTGCGCGAGCACCGGCAGCCTGCGCTCGCGCGCCCACTCCTCGCTCGCGAGCAGCACCGCCGAGGCGCCGTCGCTGAGCGGGGTGGAGTTGCCGGCGGTCATCGTCCCCTCCGCGCCGCCGAACACGGGGCGCAGCTTGGCGAGCTTCTCGGGGTTGGAGTCGGGGCGCAGGTTCTGGTCGCGCTCGAGACCCCCGTAGGGGGTGATCAGATCGGCGAAGAAGCCCTGCTCGTAGGCGGCCGCCATGCGCTGGTGGCTGCGCGCCGCGAGCTCGTCCTGTTCCGCGCGGGCGATGCCCCAGTCGGATGCCATGATCGCGCAGTGCTCGCCCATCGACAGCCCCGTCCGCGGCTCCGCATTGCGGGGGATCTCGGGGACGAGCTGCCCCGGGCGCAAGCGCGTGAGCAGCCGCAGCCGGCCCCCAGCGTCGGGGGTCCGGTTGGCGTCGAGCAGGAGCTGGCGGAGGTCCTCGTTGAGCGCGAGCGGCGCGTCGGAGGTGGTGTCCGCGCCGCCGGCGATCCCGACGTCGATCTGGCCGAGCGCGATCTTGTTGGCGACGAGGATCACCGCCTCGAGGCCCGTCCCGCACGCCTGCTGGATGTCGTACGCAGGGGTCTGCGGCGCGAGCCGCGTGCTCAGCACGGCTTCGCGGGTGAGGTCGCGATCGCGCGGGTGCTTCAGCACGGCCCCCGCGACGACCTCGCCGAGCGGCTCCCCGTCGAGGCCGAAGCGATCGACGAGGCCGTCGAGCGCGGCGGTGAGCATGTCGTGGTTGGAAGCGTGCGCGTACGCGGAGTTCGAGCGCGCGAACGGGATGCGATTGCCGCCGAGGACGGCCACGCGACGGACGCTCGCGCTCATCGCGCCCGCCTCGCGCCGCGCAGCTTCACGCGCGCCCCCAGCCCGGGTTCGACGGTGGCGATCAGCAGCTCGGCGGTGTCGCTGGCGGTGAGCGCTTCCGTGCGCAGCCACCAGCGCACGAGCGCCTCGGCGGCGCCGAGCAGCGCGACCGACAGCGCTTCGACCTGCAGCTGCGAGCTGACGGACGGCTGCGCGAGCAGCGCCTGGGCGACGAGCTCGACGATGCGCGTGCGGTATTCGCCGACGCGCCACGCGACCCCGCCGGCGCTGGGCAGCGTCTCGTCGAACAGCACGCGCCACGAGCTGCGGTCCTGGTCGACGAACGCGAAGAACGCGTGAATGCCCGCGCGCAGCGCTTCCTGGGGCGTGGAGGTCTGCTCGACGGCCCCGACGACGGCCGCCACGAGCGCGTCCCCCGCGGGTTCCATGCACGCCAGGTAGAGGCGTTCCTTGTTGCCGAAGTAGTTGTAGAGCAGCGGCTTGGTCACGCCGACCGCCGCCGCGACCTCCTCCATCGTCACCGGCCCGTACCCGCGCTCCGCGAACAGCGCGTGCGCCGCATTCAGCGTCTGCTCCATTCGCAGCTCGCGCGACAGGCGCGTGCGGGCGATCGTGCTCGGGCTCATGCCGCGAGCATATTACCCATATATAAATTTATATACCAGTAACCTCACTCGACGTCGGCGGCTGGCTCGCCCGCGTCGACGATCTTGCACGCGGTCGCGGCGAAGCTGCGCAGGTCGTCGAGATGCGCGAGCGCGTCCCAGACGACCTCGTCGTCCACGTCGAGGTAGCCGTGGACGAGGATGTTGCGCATGCCGGCGGCGGCGGCGAGGCGCTCGGCGAGCTGCTCGTCCAGGCCGGCGGGACGGAGGCTCGCGAACACGCCGCGGTAGTCGGCGGGAGCCTCGAGGCCGAGCTCTGAGATGAGGTGGGCGCCGATGTCGATGCAGCTCTGGATCGCGAGCTGAAGCGCATGCTCGGCGGCGAGGCGGGTGCGCGGCTCGGTCATGTATGCGTCGCGACCACCGGCGCGGATGGCGTCGAGCTCCCGCAGCAGCCCGTCGAGTCGTTGCAGACGGCTGGTGACGCCGTCACTGTCTACCAAAGCGCCCCTCTTGGATGCGATGGCGCTGCCCGCGCTCGAGCTCGGCGCGCAGCGGGATCGTGTCGAGGTAGTCGATGATCGCTCTCGCATGCAAATGCACGCGGGCCTTGCGATCGCGCTCGACGAGCAGGCGGCCGTCGCGGATCGCACGGTGGCGGATGAGCGGCGAAGCGTGGTTGAGGGGGACGACGTCGATCTCGTCGCTGCCGAGCGCGCGGGCGGCGTCGCGGGCGAGCTCCAGGCGCAGCTGCATGCGCTCGGCGGACGCGAGCGACGGCTCGTGCCAGAAGGCGACGTCGATATCCGAGAGGGGGCCGGCAGTGCCGCGGGCCTGGGAGCCGATCAGCATGGCCGCGACGACGCCGTCGCGATCGAACGCGCCAGCTAGGCGGGCGAGCGCGGCGTCGTCGAGCACGGGAACACGGGCGCGCTCGTCGATGACGGTCATGGGACCATTGTGGCCCAACCGGCGGACTCGGCCGGCCGAAGCGCGCAATTTGCGGGTGCTCCGCTCCCCGCGCGATCGAACGCCTGTTCGCCTACGTATCATGTAGTGCTGGATGGGGCAGAGCAACCAGATCGCGATCGCGGGCGCCCGCGAGCACAACCTCAAGGACATCTCTCTGACGCTGCCGCGCGACGCGCTGGTGGTGATCACGGGCCTGTCCGGCTCGGGCAAGTCGAGCCTGGCGTTCGACACGATCTACGCGGAGGGCCAGCGCCGCTACGTGGAGTCGCTGTCGGCGTACGCGCGCCAGTTCCTGGGGCAGATGGACAAGCCGGACGTGGACTCGATCGAGGGGCTCTCGCCGGCGATCTCGATCGACCAGAAGACGACCTCGCGCAACCCCCGCTCGACGGTGGGCACGGTGACGGAGATCTACGACTACCTGCGCCTGCTGTGGTCGCGGGTGGGCAAGCCCCACTGCCCGATCTGCGGGCGCCCGATCGTGGGCCAGTCGGCCGAGCAGATCATCGACCAGGTGATGGAGCTCGCGGAGGGCATCCGCTTCATGGTGCTCGCGCCGGTGGTGCGCGGGCGCAAGGGCGAGTACGGGAAGCTGCTGGAGGAGCTGCGCGCGGACGGCTTCGCGCGCGTGAAGATCGACGAGCGCGTGCGCATGCTGGAGGAGTCGATCGTGCTGGACAAGCGCTACAAGCACGACATCTCGGTGGTGATCGACCGCCTGGCGATGCGCCACGACGTGCGCAAGCGCCTGGCGGACTCGATCGAGACGGCGGTGGGGCTGGCGGACGGGCTGGTCGAGATCGAGATAGTGGGGTCGGCGGCGGCCGACCGCGCCGGACGGTCTCGCGCGACGGAGGGCTCTCAGAACGGTCGCGGGCGGGGCGACGGGGACGCGCAGGGCGCTCCGGCGCACGCGACGGGCGCGAAGGGCGTGCGCGCGGCCTCCACGCAGATCCTCCCGGGGATGGCGCCGGAGCCGGGGACGATGTTCACGTTCTCCGAGCGCTTCGCGTGCCCCGAGCACGGCCCGTCGCTGGTGGAGCTGGAGCCGCGGATCTTCTCGTTCAACTCCCCCCACGGGGCGTGCGAGCGCTGCACGGGCCTGGGCTCGCAGATGGAGATCGACCCCGAGCTGGTGGTGCCGGACCCGTCGCTGTCGATCGCCGAGGGCGCGATCGCGCCGTGGGCGAACAGCGCGTCGAACTACTACGAGCAGATGACCGAGGCGATCGCCGAGCAGTACGGCATCGACGTGGACACGCCGTGGCAGGACCTGGACGACGAGCAGCGCGACGTGTTCCTGTACGGGACGGACGGCGAGCCGGTGCAGGTGACGTACAAGAACCGCTTCGGGCGCCGACGCTCGTACGCGGCGCGCTTCGAGGGGATCGCGAAGAACCTCGAACGCCGCTACCGGGAGACCGACTCGGAGTGGACGCGGGAGAAGATCGAGGAGTACATGTCGCTGCGCCCGTGCCCGGTGTGCGGGGGCGCGAGGCTGCGGGCGGAGTCGCGGGCGGTGCTGGTGGCGGGCACGCGCATCGAGGACTTCACCGCGCTGTCGGCGCGCCGCGCGCTGGAGTGGGTGGAGCGGATCGAGCTGTCGGAGACCGACCGCCACGTGGCGCGGCTGATCCTGCGCGAGATCTCCGAGCGCCTGCGCTTCCTGGAGAACGTGGGCATCGGCTACCTGTCGATGGACCGGGCGGCGTCGACGCTGTCGGGCGGGGAGGCGCAGCGGATCCGCCTGGCGACGCAGATCGGCTCGTCGCTGGTGGGCGTGCTGTACATCCTCGACGAGCCGTCGATCGGCCTGCACCAGCGCGACAACTCGAAGCTGATCGGGACGCTGGAGCGCCTGCGCGACCTCGGCAACACGGTGATCGTGGTGGAGCACGACGAGCAGACGATGCGCGCGGCCGACCACCTCGTGGACCTCGGTCCGGGCGCGGGCGAGCACGGTGGGCGGATCGTCGCGCAGGGCACGGCGGCGCAGGTGGAAGGGGTGAAGGAGTCGCTGACCGGGCAGTTCCTGTCGGGCGCCCGCGCGATCGGCGTTCCCGCGCGACGGCGGATCCCGAGCGGCTACGTGGAGATCGTGGGCGCGAGCGAGCACAACCTGCGCGACATCGACGTGCACTTCCCGCTGGGGGTGCTGACGTGCGTGACGGGGGTGTCGGGCTCGGGCAAGTCGACGCTGGTGAACGACGTGCTGTACAAGGCGGTCGCCAACCGCCTGCACCGCGCGCGCAGGCGGCCGGGCGCCTATCGGGCGATCCACGGCCTGGAGCAGCTCGACAAGATCATCGCCGTCGACCAGTCGCCGATCGGGCGCACCCCGCGCTCGAACCCGGCGACGTACACGGGCCTGTTCGACGTGATCCGCGATCTCTTCTCGAAGACCCAGGAGGCCCGCGCGCGCGGCTACAAGCCGGGGCGGTTCTCGTTCAACGTGAAGGGCGGGCGCTGCGAGGTGTGCCGCGGCGACGGGCAGATCAAGATCGAGATGCACTTCCTGCCGGACGTGTACGTGCCGTGCGAGCAGTGCCACGGCAAGCGCTACAACCGCGAGACGCTGGAGGTGCGCTTCAAGGGCAAGAGCATCGCGGAGGTGCTGGAGATGCCGGTGGAGGAGGCGCTGAAGTTCTTCGAGCACATCCCGAAGGTGCGCAGGCGCCTGGAGACGCTCGACGCGGTCGGGCTCGGCTACGTGCGCCTGGGCCAGCCGGCGACGACGCTCTCCGGCGGCGAGGCCCAGCGGGTGAAGCTGGCGACTGAGCTCTCGAAGGTGGCGACGGGCAGGACGCTGTACGTCCTCGACGAGCCCACCACGGGCCTGCACTTCGCCGACGTGGAGCGCCTGCTGGAAGTGCTCCGGCGCCTGGTGGACGCGGGCAACAGCGTGATCGTGATCGAGCACAACCTGGACGTGATCAAGAGCGCCGACCGCCTGATCGACATGGGTCCGGAGGGCGGGGAGGAGGGTGGCATGGCGATCGCGGTGGGCACCCCCGAGGAGGTGGCCGCGGAGCCGGGCTCGCACACGGGCGCGTTCCTCGCGGAGATCCTCACGCCGACGCTCAGGCGCGGCGCCTCCAAGCCGGGCAAGGCTCCCGCGCGCAAACGACGCGCGAAGGTGACCGCGTAGTCGAGTAGATGGCCGGGGCGGCGAGCAGCGGCGGCCGCGCCCCGAACGGCGAGCATCCGTCCGACCCCCGTGAGCTGGCCCGCCAGGCGCGCCTGTGGGCGCAGAAGTGGCGCTGGTACGAGCGCAACTCGCTGCCGTGGAACCGCGCGCGGATCCACTGGGAGCTGATGCGCCGCGAGGCGTTCGTGCGCTGGCCGGTGCACGGCAACGTGCTGGAGGCCCTGCGCGAGGGCCGGCTGGAGATCGGCCCGGGCACGCTGCTCGAGCCCGGCGTGTGGATCACCGCGCCGGGCGCCGCGCGAGTGCGCATCGGCGCGGGCACGTTCCTGAACAAAGGCGTGATGCTCGCCGCGCAGGATTTCGTGGAGATCGGCGATCACTGCATGCTCGCGAACGGCTGCTTCGTCTCCGACGCCTCCCACCGCTTCGACGACCACGACCAGCCGATCACCTGGCAGGGCTTCGAGTCCAAGGGGCCGACGCGCATCGGCGACAACTGCTGGCTGGGGGCGAACGTGGTCGTGACGAGCGGCGTGACGATAGGCGAGCGCTGCGTGATCGGCGCGAACAGCGTGGTCACGCACGATGTGCCGGCGTTCTCCGTGGCCGCCGGATCGCCGGCGAAGGTGCTGCGGTCGATCGAGCACGTGAGACCTTAAGGTATCCAGATTGCAAGGAAGTCTGTTGAACAGTATACTGCCTGGTGCGAGGCGACACCTAGGCTAAAGACTATCCTGCAATGGAGGTATAAATGAATAGGTCCATAGATATCGACGACGAGGTCTTCGAGGCTCTCGAACAGCACGCCCAGCCGTTTGTCGACACCACCCCTAACAAGGTCCTCCGCAGACTCCTCGGCATAGGCGAGTTCGAGGAGTCGTCTATCGCAGTTAGCGATGCCGGCCAGGACGGTGTCCGAGCCGCCCCGGGCACGTTGCTACCCGAGCGGGAATACGAGATACCGATCCTGCGCTACCTCGACGACCATGGAGGACGAGCACCGAGCCGTGAGGTCGTGGAAGGGGTCGGCGAGGCGCTCGCGGACATGCTCACCAACGCCGACAGGCAACCGCTGAAGTCCGGCGATATTCGCTGGGAGAACAGGGCCGCGTTTGTGCGACTTCGCCTGGTCGAACGCGGTGAGCTACTGAGCAGCTCGCCACGCGGCACATGGGAGATCAGCGACAAGGGGCGTGAGCGGTTGAGGGCACGATGACGAATCGGCCGGCGTGTTTGGAGCTGGTCGACCGCTACCTCGCCGGGGCTATGCTTGCGCATAGATACGCCTTCGGCTTGCACAGAGAGCTGGTGGACATGGGCGCTCATGGAGATCGTCCGCGTGATCTTCTTCGCGAGTCAGCGTCGTTGGCGGTTCAGCGAATACCGGCGCTGGCACAGCGGCTTAAGGGACCTCGAACGTGAATGGGATGAACAGGAGTTGCTCGATCCGGCGGGGGCTGCACGCACTGCCCAGCGGCTGGAGTCTGACTTCGTGACGCTTGCGCCGGAGTTCGCGGCGTTGAGCGATCGGCACAAACAGATCGTCGGCGAGCTAGCTGATCTCGTCGCTCGCGCCCGCTGATGTAGCGGGCGCTCGAGCCGAGATTCGCGTTGTTGCAACCTGCTCGTAGCGGTCTGCCAGGGCCAGCGCCGCCTCGCGCATCCCCTTCAGCTCAGTCTGCTCCGCCTGGGCACATAGTTCACTGGCATGGGCGCTGAGCTCCTCAGCGCTTTCCGTGCTATCACGCAGCTGACGCTCGATCGCCTCAATGAGCCAGCGATCCTCCTCATGTAGCGCAGGCCACGGCCTCATGTCCATGCAACGAGTTTAGTCGGCGGGCTCGTCGCAAGCTAGCCTCCAACGGGTGGATCTATACGAGGCGATGCGCTGCGCGCCAACCACGCGGCGCTTCAAGCCTGACCCTGTGCCGCCAGAGCTGCTCGTTCGCGCGCTCGAGAGCGCCCGCTTCGCCCCCAGCGGCGGTAACCGCCAGGGCTGGCGGGTGCTCGTCGTGCAGGACCCCGAGCGACGGGCCGCCCTGCGCGACCTGTACCTCCCCGGCTGGCGCACGTACATGGAGCAAACGGGCGGCGCCGCGGTGCTGGCCGACCCGGAGGCGTTCGACCAGGCGATCGTCCGCCGCGTGCAGGGCGCGAACGAATACGCCGAGCGCCTGAACGAGGTGCCCGTGCATCTGGTGGTGGGCGTGCGCCTGCCCGACCTCGCGGTCACCGACGCCTCGCTGCCGCGCCAGAGCATCGTGGGCGGCGCGTCGATCTACCCGTTCGTGCAGAACCTGCTGCTGGCGCTCCGCGCCGAGGGCCTGGGCGCTGCGCTGACGACGCTGCTGGTGCCGGCCGAGGCGCAGGTGAAGCGCCTGCTCGAAATGCCCGAGGAGATCGCGCTGGCCGGCCACATCGGCGTCGGCTACCGCGCCGACCCGTGGCCGCAGCGGCTCGCGCGCAGGTCGGTGGAGGAGTTCGCGTTCTCCGAGCGCTACGGGGCGCCGCTGCGGTAGGTCTCGTCGCGGTCGCGCCAGCCCGCTCACCGGGCGGCGTGTGGGCGCCCGCGCGCGGCCAAGTGACAGGATGGTGCGCGATGCGTCGCGGCACCTATTCGATCGTGGCCCGCGAGCACTCGACGGGCGAGCTGGGCGTGGCCGTGCAGTCGCACTGGTTCGGGGTGGGCGGTGTCGTCGCGTGGGCGCGACCGGGCGTGGGCGCGGTGGCCACGCAGTCGGTGGCGGAGATCGCCCACGGGCCGAACACGCTGGACCTGCTGGCGCAAGGGCTCGCCGCTCCAGCCGCGGTGGAGGCTGTCCTGCGCGAGGACGAGCTGGCTCGCTTCCGCCAGCTCGGCGTGGTCGACTCAGACGGGCGCGTCGCGGTCCACACGGGTGAGGGCTGCATCCCGTACGCCGGCGGGATCGTCGGCGATGGCTTCGCGTGCCAGGCGAACATGATGGCCGGCGCGACTGTGCCGGACGCTATGGCCGCGGCCTACCGCGCGCACGACGGCGAGCTCCCCGAGCGTCTGCTCGCTGCGCTCGACGCGGCCGAGACCGCCGGCGGCGACGTCCGCGGTCGCCAGTCGGCGGCGTTGCTGGTGGTTCCCGCAGACGGCGAGCCATGGCGGACGCGCTTCGACGTTCGCGTCGAGGATCACTCGGACCCCTTGCCGGAGCTGCGGCGGCTGGTGCGTCTCGCGCGCGCCTACGCGACGGCCGGTCAGGCCGATGAGCTGGCCGCCGAGGGGGCCACCGACGACGCGACGCGGCTCTACCTGCAGGCAGCCGAGCTCGCGCCGGACGCCGACGAGCTGACTTTCTGGGCCGGGCTGGGCGTGGCCGCCCGGGACCTGGACGCGGGGGTGGAGCTGGTTCGTCGCGCGGCCGCTCTGAAGCCGGCGTGGCTGACGTTGCTCGACCGTCTCGCGCCCGACACCGCGCCGACCGCGCCGGCCGTCAAAGCGGCGCTGAGTGGCGACGCGGCTGGCTAGGCTGAAAGCGGTGGACCTGTTCGAGACCATGCGCAGCGCGCCCACCACGCGGCGCTTCAAGCCGGAGCCGGTGGCGCGCGAGACGCTCGCGCGCGTGCTAGACGGCGCCCGCTTCGCGCCCAGCGGCGGGAACCGCCAGGGTTGGCGCGTGGTCATCGTGCAGGACGCCGAGAGGCGGGCGGCGTTGCGCGATCTGTACCTGCCCGGCTGGCGCGCCTACATGGATCAGACGGGCGGCGCGCAGGTGCTGGCCGACCCGGATTCGTTCGACCCGGCGATCGTACGCCCGGACGAGATCGCGCTGGCCGCGCACATCGGCGTGGGGCACCGCGCCGACCCCTGGCCCAAGCGCCTCGCGCGCCGGCCCGTGTCGGAGTTCGCGTTCGCGGAGCGCTATGGAGCGCCGCTCGCGTAGGCTGTCGCGAGAGAGCTGCGCATGGAGGAATCCAAGCTCAAGAGCGTCGCGCTGTTCGCCGGTCTCTCGTCCCGCGAGCTCCGCCGTCTTGCCAGCCTGACCGACGAGGTCGTGGTGTCCGCCGGCACCCGCTTGATTCACGAGGGCGCTTTCGCGCACGAGTTCCTGCTGATACGCACGGGCACGGCGGAGGTGAGTCGTGGGGGCGACTCGCTGGCGACGCTCGGCCCAGGCGATTTCGCCGGCGAGATCGGCGTGCTGCGGGATGCGCGTCGGAACGCCACGGTGACGGCATCCACGGAGTTGACGGCAATCGTGATGACCGCCCGCGACCTGCGCCGGATCGCCGAGGAGATGCCCAGCGTGGCCGCACAGATCGACGCGGCCATCGCGGCGCGTTCGCCCGGCGCCTCCATCGAGGCGGCGGAGTAGACCGCCGGCAGGGTCAGGCCGTGTTGGCGCCAGCCAGCCGCTGGCGCAGCTCGCCCAGCTCGGCGGGGTCGATCGAGTAGGTGTGCTCGGGGCCCGGGTAGCGCCGCGAGCGCACGTCCTCGGCGTAGGCGGCGACGCCGTCGTTCATCTCCTGCTGGAGGTTCGCGTAGCGCTTGACGAAGCGGGCTCCCAGCCCGTCGCGGATGCCGAGCAGGTCGTGGAACACCAGCACCTGGCCGTCGGTGGCGGAGCCGGCGCCGATGCCGATCACCGGTATCTCGAGCGCGGGCATCAGCTCCTCGGTGACGGCGGCGGGGATCGCCTCGAACACGAGCGCGAAGCAGCCCGCGTCCTGCAGGGCGTGCGCCTCCACGGCGATACGCGCGGCGGCGGCGGCGGTGCGTCCCTGAGCCTTCCAGCCCCCGAGCGAGGTGGCGGTCTGGGGGGTGAGCCCGACGTGGCCCATCACGGGGATGCCCGCGTTGACGATCGCGCGTGCACGGCGGGCGGAGCTCTCGCCGCCGCCCTCCAGCTTGACGGCCTCGCAGCCGGCCTCCTTGACCATGCGCATCGCCGTGGTGATCGCCTGCTCGTCTGAGACCTCGTAGGAGCCGAACGGCAGGTCGCCGATCAGCAGCGGCGTGCGCAGGCCGCGGCGGGCGGCGCGCGCGAGCACGAGCATGTCCTCTAGCTCGACCGGCGTGGTGGCGTTGTAGCCGAGCACGGTGGTGGCGGCCGAGTCGCCCACGAGCACGAGGTCCACGCCGGCCGCCTCGGCGGCGCGGGCGCTGGGGTAGTCGTAGGCGGTGACCATCACGATCGGGTCGCCGAGCCGCTTTTTCTCCATCAGCAGCGGCAGCGTCATCGGCAGGCGCTCGGCGGGTGGCACGGCGCCGAGCGAGGGGATCGTGGGGAGTGCTGGGTCGGGGTGGCTGGACATGGTTCGTTCCTCTCTGGCCGGTTGACGCGCGCTCTCTTTCACGAGAGCAGCGTCGCCACCTGCTCGTCGATGGTGATGATGCGGTTGGTGTTCGCCTCCACGTGCACGACGCGAGGCTCGTAGCGCTCCAGGTCGACCTGCTCGTAGGAGCCGTAGGAGATGACGATGATCGTGTCGCCCCGGTGCACGAGCCGGGCGGCGGCGCCGTTCACGCGCATGTCGCCCGACCCGCGCTCGCCGGGGATCGTGTACGTCTCGAAGCGGGCGCCGTTGTCGACGTCGACGACGTGCACCTGCTCGTACTCGAGGATGTCGGCCGCCTCCAGCAGCTCGGGGTCGATCGTGATCGAGCCCACGTAGTGCAGGTCGCAGTCGGTGACCGTCGCACGATGGATCTTCGACTTGAGCATCACGCGTTGCATGTGGCCATCGCCTCTCCTCGCGGTTGGTCAGCTGTGTGTGGCGCGGAAAGGATCGTGTTGTCGATCAGGCGCACCTCGCCCACGCGGGCGGCGAGCGCCAGCAGCGCATCCCCGTCGCGTCGGGGGATCTGCTCGAGCTCCTCGAACGTGTCGGGTGCGACGAGCGCGACGTATTCGGGCTCCACGCCGAAGGGACGCATGGCGGCGCGCGCGGCCTCCAGCAACGCCGCCGCCGAGCGCTCACCGCGCGCGGCCAGCTCGCTTGCGACGGCGAGCGCCGCGGGCAGCGCCAGCGCACGCGCGCGCTCGTCGGCGCCGAGCAGCGCGTTGCGGCTCGAGGCCGCCAGGCCGTCGGCCTCGCGTACGGTCGGCAGCCCCTCGATCCGCACGGGCAGGTTCAGGTCGCGCGCCAGCCGGCGGATGAGGACGAGCTGCTGGGCGTCCTTCTGCCCGAAGTACGCGACGTCGGGCACCGCCATGCACAGGAGCTTGGTCACGACCGTCGCCACGCCACGGAAGTGCTCGGCGCCGCGCGCCGCGCCCTCGAAGCGCTCGCTCACGCCGTGGATCTCGACGCTGGTGGCGAAGCCCGGCGGGTAGACCTCATCGACGCCCGGCACGAACAGCACGTCGGCGCCCGCCCCCTGCGCCAGGGCGGCGTCGCGCGCCTCGTCGCGGGGGTAGCGCTCGAGGTCGGCGCGCTCGTTGAACTGCGAGGGGTTGACGAACAGCGAGACGACCACCACCTCGCACTGCTCCCGTGCGCGGGCGATCAGCGACAGGTGACCCTCGTGCAGCGCGCCCATCGTCGGCACCAAGCCGATTCGGCGCGCATCGCGTCGCGCGGGGGAGAGCTCCGAACGCAGCTCCGAGACCTGGCGCACGACCCTCATGCGCAGAGCGAGGTTCGGTGGTGTGGGCTCATTTGCCTCGGTCCAGTTCCCTGCGGATACCGGCGCGACTTCAGATGTCCAGCGGGTGCTGCGTCAGGTCCATCACGAGCGCTCTCGTTGACGGCCTTCAAGAAATGATGATACAGACCTCCCCGACCGCGAACAGCGGCTTTGCGCTGTGTGTTCGATCTCACACAGCGACGCCGCCGCCCGCGCCAGCCACGCGGACGAGACGGCCGCTCCCCGCGAGCCGCCGCCGCGGCCGGGCCTAAGATGCCCAGCGCTAACGACCGCGCGGGAGGCCACAGATGAAGCACGTCGCTGCGATCGGGACCGCCATGGCGCTTGTCGCGGGCGTCGCGGGCTGCGGGGCGCAGCACAGCATCGAACACGCTGCGACCAGCGCCAGCCACGCCGTCGAAGAGGGGCAGAAGGCCAAGAAGGAGCTCGAACGCGATAAGACGAAGATCGAGACGGAGGTGAAGGAGTTCGAGCGCAAGAGCAAGGCCGCACGTGCAGCGTTCGAACGTGAGAAGGGCAAGAGCAGCGGATAGGCGTCCACCGCGTGCGGCCGCTCACCAGGCGTCGACGTGGGGGCGCTTCTTGCCCGGACGCGCCCACCACTCGCCGCTGTGCCCGTCGAACAGCGTCGCGATCCAGCGCCGTGAGTCTGCCGGGTCGATGACGTCGTCGATCTCGCCGTAGGCGGCCATGTTGAGACCCTCGCCGCGCTCGTAGGCGGCCGCGACGAGCTGCTCGAACAGGCGCTCGCGCTCCTGCTCGTCCTCGATCGCGTCCAGCTCGCGGCGCATGCCCAGGCGCACGGCCCCCTCCAGGCCCATGCCGCCGAACTCCGAGGTGGGCCAGGCGACCGTGAACAGCGGCGCCTTGAAGCCGCCGCCGGCCATCGCCTGGGCGCCCAGCCCGTAGCCCTTGCGCAGCACGATCGTGCCGGTCGGGACGCTCACGTTGGCGCCGCCGAGGAACATGCGCGCAAAGTGGCGCACCGTCGCCGTTCGCTCCGCGTCGGGGCCGACCATGAACCCGGGCGTGTCGCACAGGAACAGCACGGGCAGCTCGTACGCGTCGCACAGCTGCAGGAAGCGCGCCGCCTTGTCGGCGCCGTCGGCGTCGATCGCGCCGCCGAGGTGCGTCGGGTCGTTCGCCACCACGCCCAGCGGCCGGCCGTCGACGCGCGCGAGCGCGGTGAGCATTCCGGCGGCGAAGCCACGGCGCAGCTCGAGCACGGAGCCCTCGTCGAACAGCGTCTCGACGACGCGGCGCACGTCGTAGACGCGCTTGCGCTGCTCGGGGATCAGCTCGCGCAGCAGCTCCTGGTCGGGGACGGATGGGAGCCCGCCCGTCCCGCCCGCCGGCGCTGCGCCGTCGAAGTAGGAGAGGTAGCGCTTGGCCAGCGCGACCGCCTCGGCGTCGTCGGCGGCGCGCAGGTCGACCACGCCGTTGGCGTACTGCACGTCGATCGGGCCGACGTCGCCGGGCTGCGTGCACGCCGAGCCCGCCGCCCTCGATCATCGCCGGCCCGCCCATGCCGATGCTCGCGTCCTCGGTGGCGATCACCACGTCGCAGCAGCCGAGCAGCGCGGCGTTGCCCGCGAAGCAGTAGCCCGAGGCGATGCCGACGAGCGGGACGAGGCCGCTGAGCTGCGCGAACAGCTCGAACGCGCGGCAGTCGAGGCCCGCGACGATCGGCATGTCGACGTCGCCCGGGCGCCCGCCGCCGCCCTCCGCGAACAGCACGACCGGCAGCCGGCGGCGCTCGGCGAGCTCGAACAGGCGGTCCTTCTTGGCGTGGTTGCGCATCCCCTGCGTGCCGGCGAGGACGGTGTAGTCGTAGGACATCGCCACGCACTGGCGGCCCGCGACGCGGCCGAGCCCGCCGACGAGCCCGTCGGCGGGGGTGCGCGCGATCAGCTCCTCGCGCGGGCGCCGGCGCTCCTGGGCGGCGAACAGCAGCGGGCCGTACTCGACGAAGCTGTCCGCGTCGAGCAGGTCGGCGAGGTTCTCGCGGGCCGTCCGTCGCCCACGCTCGCGCCGCCCGGCGACCGCCTCCGGCCGCGCCGCGTCCAGCCCGATCTCGTGGCGCTCGCGCACCGCGCGCAGGTCGGCGCGCTCGCCGTCCCGCGTGCTCGATCGCTCACCGGCGCCAGACGGCTCGGCGCCATCCCCGTCCCGGCCGGGCTGCACGGTCGCGAGCAGCTGGCCCTCCTCCACGGCGTCGCCGACGGCCACCGCGAGCTCGCCGACGATGCCGTCGACGTCGGCGAGCACCTCGTGCTCCATCTTCATCGCCTCCAGCACCACCAGCGGCGTTCCGGCCCCCACGCGCTCCTCACTCGCGCGTGGCAGTGCGACCACCACGCCGGCGAACGGCGCCGTGATCGCGTGCTCGGGAGGTGAGGCCATGGCCCCAGATCATCGCTCACCGGACGCCGCGCCCGCCGGGTGGCCTTCGCGAGCGAGGAGGCGCCTGACGGTCATGCGGGTTCTCTCGGGAAGCGACTACCATCCCGCCCGATGTCGTTCCAGGAGCCCGAGCGATCGGCGTCCGAGCGTCGCGAGGCGCTCAAGCAGGTGCTCGCTCAGGCGCGCAGCTGCACTCGCTGCGCCGAGCTGGCGGCCACCCGCAACAGCGTCGTGTTCGGCGCCGGCAACGCCGACGCCGAGCTGATGTTCGTGGGCGAGGCGCCGGGGGCGAGCGAGGACGAGCAGGGCCTGCCGTTCGTCGGCCGGGCGGGGCAGCTGCTGAACACGCTGCTCGAAGAGATCGGCCTGGTGCGCGAGGACGTGTTCGTCTGCAACACCCTGAAGTGCCGACCCCCCGGCAACCGCGACCCGCAGCCGATCGAGATCGACAACTGCCGCGAGTACCTGCTGGCGCCAGGTCGAGCTGATCCAGCCGGCCGTCATCTGCACGCTCGGCAACTTCTCGACCAAGCTCCTGCGCGGCGATCCCACGGGAATCACCCGCCTGCACGGGCAGCCCGAGGTGATCGTCCTGGGCGCCCGCGCGGTGCGCCTGTACCCGATCTACCACCCGGCGGCGGCGCTGTACACGCCGCGGATGCTCGAAACGCTGCGCGAGGACTTCCAGCGCCTGCCGGAGCTGCTCGCACTCGGCGCGCCCGAGCAGCCGGCGCTCGAGGAGCAGGTGCCCGAGCCGGAGGACGTGCCGGATCTCGCGGCGGAGTCACGTCCGCCAGCGGGGGATCGCGTGCTGCCCGCGGGCGCCGGGTCGCGCCAGGAGGTCGATCAGCTCGGTCTGTTCTAGCCCCGCTGGACGTTTGTTGGAGCTGTCCGCAACCAGGTATTCCCTGCAAAGAAGGGGTTTTTCGAGCGACGCAGAAATATGTGGCTCAGGCCCTAAAGTCATTCGGCACGGCCGCCGATGATGGTCCTGTCTCCATCCCTCCAGGAGTAACGGCCGGCCCGCGTATCATTCTCCCGCGGGCCGGTTTTTTTTTCGCCTCCGTGCGGCTGTGGCAGCGGCTGGGACTAGAGTTTCGGGGTGGCCGTGCGAAGCGTCGAAACCACGGGTCCCGCTGAGACCGAATCGCTTGGCGCCGAGCTGGCCGGAGGGCTCGGCGACGGCGATGTCGTGCTCGTGCGCGGCGAGCTCGGCTCGGGCAAGACCACGCTCGTCCGCGGCGCCGCCCGCGCCCTCGGCGTCAGTGATCCCGTCACCAGCCCCACGTTCAGCATCGGCCACCGCTACGCGGCCGCCGCGGTCACGGTCTCGCACCTGGACCTCTACCGCATAGCCGGGCTCGACGGCGAGGACCCGGGCCTGCTCGCCGACTACCTCGGGCCGGGGCGGATCGCGTTCGTGGAGTGGCCGCCGGCCGGGCAGGGCGCATCGGCCGAGCTCGACGGCGCGCGCATGTGCGTGACGCTCAGCCACGGCGGCGGCGACAGGCGTCGGATCGACGTGATCGAGCTGCCTCTACCAGAGGGCGCGAGCGACGGGGCCGGGCGATGATCGTGCTGGGTCTCGACACCTCCACGCCCTCGACGGCCGTCGCGCTGCGGATGGCCGACGGAGCGACGACGCAGGCCCGCGACGATCCAGCCCCCGGCGCGCACCCGGGGCACGCCACGCGGCTGCTGGCGATGGCCGACGAGCTGCTGGCAAGCGCCGAGGTCGCGTGGAGCGCGGTCGACCGCGTCGCCGTCGGCGTCGGTCCGGGCACCTTCACCGGCCTGCGCGTCGGCGTGGCCACCGCACGCGGGCTCGCCCAGTCGCTGTCGGCCGAGCTGGTGGGGGTCTCCAGCCTGCGCGCGCTCGCCGCGCCGGCGCTTGCGGCGCAGCCCGTGCCCGCCGGTGCTCGCGGGGCAGTGCTCGCCGTCATCGACGCGCGCCGCCGCGAGGTGTTCGCCGCGGCCTACGCGAGCGAGGACGGCGCGGCGCACGAGCTGACGAGCCCGATCGCGCTGGCGCCGCGGGAGCTCCCCGACGTGATCGCCGCCGCCGAGCGGGCGGCGGCTTCCCCCGAGCCGCGCTGGAGCTGGCTGGCGGTCGGCGACGGCACGCTGCGCTACCGCGAGCAGCTCGAGTCGGCCGGCATGCCCTGCGCGCCCGCGAGCTCGCCGCTGCAGCTGGTGAGCGCCGCCGCGATCTGCGAGCTCGGCGCGCGAGCGACGCCCGTGGGGCTGCACGAGCTCGTCCCCGACTACCGGCGCAACCCCGACGCGGAGCTAGCCTTGGCGGGTACGGGGAGCCCATCTCCTCGCTCCTCATGACCGAGCCAACCGCCCCCGAGCAAACAGTCCGATCGTCCCCGCAGCGGGAGCGGGCGCCCGCCGTCGAGATCCGCCGGCTCAGCTACCCGGACCTCCCGCAGGTGATCGCGATCGAGCGCCGCGTGTTCCCCA
The DNA here is from genome assembly GCA_963782325.1 of uncultured Solirubrobacteraceae bacterium. Lineage (GTDB taxonomy): Bacteria > Actinomycetota > Thermoleophilia > Solirubrobacterales > Solirubrobacteraceae > Palsa-744. The sequence continues at coordinate 690,624 of CAWAJG010000008.1, read as the reverse complement.
CGCCCTGGTCGCTGGCGATGTTCGTGCTCGAGCTCTCCAAGCAGTCGGGCGTGTGCCTCGCGGCCGTCGAGGACGGGCGTCTGGTGGGCTACCTGATCTGCTCCCGCTACGACACCGTCTGGCACGTGATGAACGTCGCCGTCGACACCGACCACCAGCGCAGGGGCCTCGCCTCGGCGCTCCTCGCCGAGCTGTACGAGCGCGTCGGCGACAACCATGCCCGCTTCACGCTCGAGGTTCGCCGCTCCAACCACGTCGCCATCCACCTGTACGAGCGCGAGGGCTTTCGCGCCGCGGGCACACGCCGTCGCTACTACCAGGACAATGGCGAGGACGCCCTCGTCATGTGGCGTACGCCGGCGACGCTCGAAGGCTCGTTCGGCGATGTGCCGGGGGTGGGCGGGACCTGATCAATATGAGCATCCTCGCGCTGGAGACGAGCTGCGACGACACGTGCGCGGCGGTGCTCGACGCGGACGGGCGCCTGCGCTCGAGCGTCATCTCCTCGCAGGAGGCGCACGCGCGCTTCGGCGGCGTCGTCCCGGAGATCGCCTCCCGCCACCACCTCGAGCTCGTCAACGCGATCGTCGAGCAGGCCCTGCGACGGGCGGAGGTCACCCTCGAGGAGGTCGAGCTCGTCGCCGCCACGCAGGGCCCGGGCCTGGTGGGAGCGCTGCTCGTCGGTCTCTCGACGGGCAAGGCGCTGGCCGCCGCACGCGAGCTTCCGTTCGCGCCCGTCGACCACCTGCAGGGCCACGTCGCGTCGAACTTCCTCGCCTGCGCCGAAGCGCGCGGAGCCGGCGGCGGTCAGGCGCTCGCGGAGGAGGGCGTGTCCGAACCGTCCGCGCTCGAGGGCCCGTTCGAGCCGCCGTTCGTGTGCCTGATCGCCAGCGGCGGGCACACGCTGCTCGCGCGCGTGAGCGAGCACGACGGCTACGAGGTGCTCGGTCGCACGCTCGACGACGCCGCCGGCGAGGCGTTCGACAAGGGCGCGCGGATGCTCGGCCTCGGCTACCCCGGCGGCGCCGCTCTGGAGCGCCTCGCCGCGGATGGGGACCCGGCGGCCTTCGCGTTCCCGGGCTCGCCCGGCGAGCAAGCCAACGCGAGGGGGAGAGCCCGCGGCAAGCGCTTCGCCGACAGTCTCGACTTCTCGTTCGCGGGCGTCAAGACGGCGCTGCTCTACACGCTGCGGGAGCTCGGCGAGGACGCATCGGTCGCGCGCGCCGCCGATCTCGCCGCCTCCTACCAGGCGGCGATCGTCGAGCGCCTGCTCGTGCGCGCGCGCCAGGCGCTCGCGCAGACGGGGCTCGCCCGCCTGGCGGTGGGCGGCGGCGTCGCCGCCAACGGCCTGCTGCGCCGGCGGCTGCGCGCGCTGGACGCGAGCGTCCACGTCCCCGCGCGCTCGCTGTGCACCGACAACGCCGCGATGATCGCAAGCGCCGCCCGCTTCCGCGAGCCGCTGCGCTACCCGGACTACCTGGCGCTCGACGCCTACGCCACCGGCGAACCGCGCCGCTGACCATCGCGCGATGACGCGGATCACGGTCTACTCCAAGCCCGACTGCCACCTGTGCGCGCAGGCGATGACCGTGCTGCGCCGCCTCCAGCGCGAGCTCGGCTTCACGCTCGAGGAGCGCGACATCACCGCCGACGAGGAGCTCCACCGTGCGTACTTCGAGCGCATCCCGGTGGTCGCGGTGGACGGCGAGGAGCTGTGCGAATACGACGTTTCGGAGACGCTCGTGCGCGAGCGTCTAGAGTCCCGACGATGAGCTACGGAGAGGGAACTGGGACCGGCGCGCCCACCGCGACGGGCGCACGCGACGCCCTCGGCGCCACCAGCGAGCGCCTGTCGCTGGGCGTGGCGGCGCGCCTGTCGCGCTACCTGCAGGTGCTCACGCAGGCGAAGAAGATGGGCAAGGAGACGATCTCCTCTCAGGAGCTCTCCGACTACACGCACGTCAACTCCACGCAGATCCGCCGCGACCTGTCTGGGTTCGGCAAGTTCGGCAAGCGCGGCGTCGGCTACAACGTCGAGGCGCTCGTCTCGCAGATCCGCAAGATCCTGCGCACAGCCGGCCAGCACAACATCGGGCTGATCGGCGCCGGGCACCTCGGCCAGGCGATCGCCTCCTCGGAAATATTCGCCGACCACGGCTTCCGCGTGGTGGCGATCTTCGACAGCGACGCCGCCAAGGTCGGCAGCCGCGTCGGCAACCAGGTGGTGCGCGACATCGTCGAGCTGCGCCAGGTGGTCGAGGACGAGGACATCGTCGTCGGCGTGCTGGCGGTGCCCACGCACGCCGCCCAGGGCCTCGCCGACGAGCTCGTGGAGGCGGGCGTGAAGATCATCTTCAACTACTCTGAGTCACTGCTCGACGTGCCGCCCGAGGTGACCGTCCACACTTCGAGCCCGGCGGTGGACCTGCTGTACGCGCTTTACTTCTACCTGACCTGACGCGCCGGGCGGGTGGGACTTCGATCCGACGGCACGGGTACGTCACACTGGACGGGCGAGCGCTCAACTCTCTACCACCCCAACCGCAGACGTCAAGGGATGAACAGCCTCGATCTAGACCGCGTAGCCGAGACCTTCGCGGACGCAGCCGACCTGACGGTCGGCGTCGAGGAGGAGTTCTCGCTGCTGGACCCCCACACGCTCGAACTGGTGCCGCGCTTCGAGCGCATGCGAGAGGCCGCCGCCGCAGACCAGCTGCTGCGTGAGAGCGTCGCCGGCGAGCTCATCTCCTCGGAGATCGAGATCATCTCCGGGGTCGGCTGCGACGTGCACGACGCGCTCGCCCGCCAGCGCGAGCGCCGCCGGCGCCTGTTCGCGCTCGCGGCGGCGGAGGGCGTCAGCCTCGGGGCGACCGGGACCCACCCGTGGGCCGACTACCGCGAGCAGCCGATCATCGACACCGAGCACTACCGCCGCGTGGAGGAGGGCCTCAAATACGTCGCCTGGCGCAACAACACGTTCAGCCTGCACGTGCACGTCGGCGTCCGCGACATCGACCGGGCGGTGTGCACGTGCGATCGACTGCGGGCGCTGCTGCCGACGTTCCTGGCGATCTCCGCCAACTCTCCCTTCCTGGACGGGCGCGACAGCGGGCTGCACTCGGCGCGCACGCAGAGCTTCACCAAGAGCTTCCCCCGCTGCGGCGTCCCCGATGCGTTCGGCGGCTGGCGGGCATACCGCGAGTACATCGAGTTCCTGTTCGACACGAGCTCGATCGTCGAGTTCACGCAGGTGTGGTGGTCGGTGCGCCCGCACTTCAGCTTCGGCACGGTCGAGGTGCGCATCTGCGACGCCCAGGCCACCGCGCAGGAGTCCGACGCGCTGGCGGCGCTGATGGTCGCCTGCATTGCCCAGGCGGTCCGCGATCTCGACGAAGGCGCGCCGTTCGCGGACCCGCCGCCGCGACTGATCGAGGAGAACATGTGGCGCGCGATCCGCTACGGGCTGGACGGGCGGCTGATCGACCTGGAGCGCCGCGAGGAGTACCCGGCGCGCGAGGCGATCGAGCGGCTGCTCGCGTGGACGGCGCCGGTGCGCGGCGAGCTGGCGATCGAGCCGGTGTTCCCAGAGCGCAACGGCGCCCAGCGCCAGCGCGCGCTGATCGACGTCGGCGCCGCGCGCGAGGACGTGTTCGCAGCCAGCGTGAACGAGACCGCAGTCAGCTATCCCGAGGAGGTGACCGTTTGAGCGCACACGGACACGCGTCCGGCGCCGCCCACGGCGACGTGGGGCCGGAGGGCGCAGAGGGTGGGCCGACGGAGCAGGAGCTCCGAGCCTACGAAGAGGAACTGAGCCGCATCAGCGCCACGGACATGATCGCGCAGGTGTCGGTGTCGCTGCTGAACCTCGGCGCCCGCCGGCTGGCGCCGGCGAGCGACGCGGCCGCCGACGGCGTGGGTCGAGATCCCACCCACCCCCAGCGCGACCTCGAGCAGGCGCGCGACGCCATCGACGCCGCGCGAGCGCTGCTGGAGATCCTCGAGCGGCGCATCCCCGCCGAGCTGGGGCCCCTGCGCGACGCGCTCTCGCGGCTGCAGATGTCCTATGCCCGCGAGGTCAGCGCGCCCGCGACGGACACCGCGGGACAGCCGCCCCAGACGGCCGGGCCCGCGCCGCCGGGCGGGTCCCCGCCACCGGGCCAGGCGCAGCCCGAGGGCGACCCATCGGGCGGGCCGGGGCCGGCGGAGGCCAGCGGCAGGCTGTGGGTGCCGGGGCGCTGAGGCCTGCGTGTGCCGCGGCGCTGAGGATCGAGGGCGCTGGGGCGCGGAGCAGCGCCCGGTCGTCGGCGCCCTGAGCAGCGCCGCGGCCGTCGGCACCCGCCGCGGGACACCCATCCGCCCGGATCGATAGACTGCGCGCGCGTTTGCGCCGGGTGGACAGTCGACCCGGCCGTCAGACGTGCGCGCGATACATCCTCGCGCGGCACGCAAATCGGACCGCGGAGGATTTCTGTTGAGCAGCTTTCTGACGAACCACGGGGTCGTCGTCGCCCTCGTTTGCGCCGCCTGTGCGGTCATCTACGGCCTGGTGACCACGCGATCCCTGCTCGCGCTCTCGCCGGGCAACGACAAGATGCAGGGTATCTCGCTGGCCGTTCAGCAGGGCGCGCGCGCGTATTTGAACCGTCAGTACACGACGATCGCCGGCGTGGGCGTCGTGCTGTTCGTCGCGTTGATCTTCGTCCAGAACATCGCGGTCGCGGGCGGCTTCGCGATCGGCGGCCTGCTGTCGGGCTCCACCGGCTACATCGGCATGAACGTCTCGGTTCGCGCCAACGCGCGCGTCGCCGAGGCCGCGCGATCCGGCGTGTCCCAGGCTCTGCAGGTCGCCTTTCGCGGTGGTGCGATCACCGGGTTGCTCGTGGTGGGGCTCGCGCTGCTCGGCGTCTCGGGCTACTACGGGGCGCTGACGTCGTTCTTCAACGACAGCCCCAAGACCGCGGTCGACGCGCTCGTCGGCCTCGGCTTCGGCGGCTCGCTGATCTCCGTGTTCGCCCGCCTCGGGGGCGGCATCTTCACGAAGGCCGCAGACGTCGGCGCGGACCTCGTCGGCAAGGTCGAGGCCGGCATCCCCGAGGACGATCCGCGCAACCCGGCGACGATCGCCGACAACGTCGGCGACAACGTCGGCGACTGCGCCGGCATGGCCGCCGACCTGTTCGAGACCTACGCCGTGACCGCGGTGGCGGTGATCCTGCTCGGCGTGCTCACGTTCCACGAGGCCACGCGCGTCGCGCTGTATCCGTTGGTCATCGGCGGCGCGGCGATCATCGCCTCGATCATCGGCACGTTCGCGGTGCGCTCGAGGTCCGGCAACGTGGAGCGCGCGCTGCTGCAGGGGCTGGTCGTGTCCGCCGTGATCGCCGCGGCGGCGTTCGCGCCGATCACCTACTGGCTGATGCGCAACCTCAGCTTCAGCCAGGTCGGCAACGCCGTCAACACGCCCACGTGGGGCAAGTTCTACCTCTGCTCGCTGATCGGCATCGCGGTCACCGCGCTGCTGTTCGGAATCACCGAATTCTATACCTCGACCCGCTTCTCGCCGGTCAAGAAGACCGCCAAAGCTTCGATCACCGGCCACGCGACGAACATCATCCAGGGCTTCGCGTCGGGCCTGCAGGCGACGGCGCTGCCGGCGCTCGTGATCGTGCTGGGCATCCTCGGCGCGTGGAAGCTGGCGGGCGGAGGCGTCACCGGCATCTACGGCATCGGCGTCGCGGTCATGGGCCTGCTGTCGCTGACGGGGCTGATCGTCGCGCTCGACGCGTTCGGCCCGATCACCGACAACGCCGGCGGCATCGCCGAGATGGCCGACCTGCCCGAGGACGTGCGCAAGGTCACCGATCGACTCGACGCCGTCGGCAACACCACGAAGGCGGTCACCAAGGGCTACGCGATCGGCTCGGCGGTGCTCGCCGCGGTCGTGCTGTTCGCGGGCTTCCAGAAAGAACTCGAAAACAAGCTGGGCCACGTGATCTCCTTCGGCATCAACGAACCGCCGGTGCTGATCGGCCTGCTGCTGGGCGGGCTGATGGTGTGCCTGTTCGCCTCGCTCTCGATCGAGGCGGTCGGGCGCGCCGGCGGCGCGGTCGTGGAGGAGGTGCGCCGCCAGTTCCGGGAGCACCCCGGGATCATGGACTACACCGAAGAGCCCGACTACGCGACCTGCGTGGACATCGTCACGAAGACCGCCCAGCGCGAGATGATCCTGCCGTCGCTGCTGCCGATCGGGCTGACGCTGATCGTCGGGCTGATCGACCAGCAGGCGCTCGGCGGCCTGTTGATCGGAGTGATCGTCGTGGGCTTCTTCTTCGCCGTGCTGATGACCGCCGGGGGCGGCGCCTGGGACAACGCCAAGAAGCTGATCGAGGACGGCTCCTTCGGCGGCAAGGGCTCGGACGCGCACGCCGCGTCGGTCACCGGCGACACGGTCGGCGACCCCTTCAAGGACACCGCCGGCCCGGCGATCAACCCGATGATCAAGGTCGCCAACATCGTCGCCATCCTGATCATCCCGCTGATCACCTGATGAGGGAGCAAGGTGGCGCGTGCGCCACCTTGAACAGGCTCGACGAGGAACGTGTGCCGATCGGGCATCGGCGCGCACACGCCCGCCGGGCCGGCGCGGATTACTCTCAGAAGCGATGAAAGGCAGGCAGGCGCACCGGATGAGCACGCTCGTGCTGTCGCTGGCGATGGCGGCGATCGGCGTGGCGCTGTTGGTGCAGGCGCTGAGCTCGGGCACGGGCTCGATCTCCACGCGCCTGTTGCTGGGCGTGCTGTTCGTGGCGGCGGGCTGCGGACGCTGCTACGTCGAGCTGCGCAAAGGCCGCGGCGCGTGAGCACCCCAAGGGGCACCGGCGCGCACGAGGGGCAGCCCTCGGAGCTGGCTGCGCGCTCACGGGGGATCGCGCGGCGGAGCATCGGCTCGCCGATCCTGTTCACGATCGTCTACTCGTCGCTGGCGAGCGCGATCTACTTCTCGCTCGGGGTGATCGCCGGGCACGCGCTCGGCCTCACGCCGCTGGTGTTCCTGATCGCCGCCGTGCTGTACGCGGTCACGGCGATGACCTACGTGGAGGGGGCCTCCCTGCACCAGGACAGGGGCGGCTCGACGGTGTTCGCGCGCTACGCGTTCAACGAGCTCGTCTCCTTCGTCGCCGGCTGGGCGATCCTTCTCGACTACATCATCCTGATCGCCGTCACCGCCTTCTCGGCGACGCAGTACCTGAAGGTCTTCTGGCATCCGCTCGGCAACAGCGTGCCGGCGCTGTCGCTGTCGCTGGCGTTCATCGCGCTGATCGTGCTCGGCAACGTCCGCGGCTTCGGCGCGCGGCGCGCGCGGCGTGTGGGCATCCTGCTCGCCTGCGATCTCGCGCTCCAGGGCTTCATCGTCGTGCTGGGGCTCGTGCTGTTCTTCGACCCGCACACGCTCGTCAATCCCATCCACCTCGGCAGCGCCCCCACATGGCCGCGGCTGGTCTTCGCGTTGACGGTCGCGGTGATCTCGTTCACGAGCCTCGAGTCCGCGTCGGGCCTCGCGGGCGACGTGCGCATCAGCCGCGCCGGGCTCAAGCGCCTGGTGGCGAGCACCACCGCGACCGTCGCCTTCCTGTACGTGGGGATCGCGCTGGTGGCCGTCACCGCGCTGCCGGTCCACGGCGACCGCACCGCGCTGGCCACCCACTACCTGGACGCGCCGATGATCGGGGTGGTCAGCCGCGTGCACCCGCACTGGCTGGGTCAGGGGCTGATGTACCTGGTGGCGGCGACGGCCGCCGTCACGCTCGTGGCGGCCGCCAACTCGGCGATGCTCGGCCTCTCGCGGCTGGCCTACTCGCTGTCCACCAACCGCCAGATCCCCAGCGGCCTCGGACGCCTGCACCCGGTGCGCTCGACGCCGTACGTGCTGATCATCCTCGCCGGGCTGCTCGCCGCCGCGCTGGCAGCGACGGAGAACCTCGACTTCCTGATCGGCATCTACGCCGTCGGCGCCACCCTCGCGTTCACCATCGCCCACCTGTCGATCTGCCGCCTGCGCTACTCCGAGCCGGACCGCGACCGCCCCTACCGGATCCCGCTGTCGGTGAACGTCAAAGGCGGACAGCTGCCGCTGCCGGCCGCCTTCGGGGCGCTGGTGTCGGCGGCGGGGCTGGTGGCTGTGCTGGTCGTCCACGAAACCGCCCGCTACGTCGGCCTCGGCTGGATGGGCGTGGGGATCGCCCTGTACGTGATCTACCGCCGCGCCGATGAGACCTCGCTGCTGCGGCGGGTGACGGTCGCGCCGGAGGTGCTGCGCGCCGAGCAGCCACGCGAGCGAGACTACGGCTCGGTGCTCGTGCCGCTGTTCGGTACCGAGCTCGACGACGACATCGTCCAGACGGCCGCGCTGCTCGTCTCCCCCGAGCAGACCGACGAGGCGGAGATCGACGCGGCGACGATCGAGGCGGTGTGGATGTTCGTCATCCCGATGTCGCTGCCGCTCGACGCGCGCCTGCCCGAGGCGCAGATCAAGCACGCCCGCCAGGTGCTCGCGCGGGCGAAGGCCGTCGGCGAGGAGTACAACGGCGTGCACGTCGCCACCGCCACCGTACGCACCCGCCGGGCGGGCTACGCGATCGTCGACGAGGCGCGCCGGCGCGGGGTGGAGGCGATCGTGCTCGGCGCCGAGGAACCGTCGCAGATCCGAGGCGGCGCCCGACTGGGCGGCCGCGGCGGGCCGCTGGAAGGGTACGTGGGCGACGTCACCAAGTACGTCGTCCGCAAGGCCGGCTGCCGGGTGATCGTGACCGCGCCGGGTGCCCGCGACTCGCCCGTGGAGCTGGCCCGCCGTGCACACCGCGACGGCGCTCCGATCGTCTAATGTGCGCTTGTATGCCGTTTGCATTGGCCGCATGTTCGTTTTGATCGTCGGCGCCGGGCGCGTCGGCTCCGCCGTCGCCAAGTCGGCGCTCGCGGCCGGGCACGAGGTCTCGGTGCTCGACGAGGACCCGCTCTCCCACGAGCGCCTCGACGCCGGCCAGGCCAAGAGCTGGGAGGACTCCGGCGGCCAGTTCACCGTCGGCACGGCGCTCGAGTCCGACGCGCTCATCCAGGCCGGGATCGAGCGCGCCGACGTGTTCATCGCCTCCACCGCCGGCGACAACACTAACCTCGTCATCGCCCAGATCGCACAGAAGCGCTACGGCGTGCAGAAGACGATCGTCCGCGTGATGGACCCGGCGCGCGCCGACTGGTACGGGCAGCAGGGCCTCGAGACGATCTCCCCCACCAAGCACGCGATCGAGATGTTCAAGCGCGCGCTCGCCAGTCCCGGCGACGGGGATCCCGAGGCGCAGGCGGCCTGACGCATGTACGCGATCATCGCCGGCGCCGGCAAGGTCGGGCGCAACCTCGCCAGGGAGCTCGTCTCCAAGGACCACGAAGTCACCCTCATCGAGTCCTCGCGCACCTGCTACCTCGCCAACGAGGAAGAGTTCGAGCACGCCATCCAGTACGGCGACGCCACCGAGCTGTGGGTGCTCGAGCGCGCCGGCATCCAGCGCGCCGACCTCGTCATCGCCGTCACCGGCGACGACGAGGACAACATCCTCGTCTGCCAGGTCGCCAAGGAGAAGTACCTCTGCGAACGGATCATCGCCCGCGTCAACAGCCCCCGCAACCACGACCACTTTCGCCTGCTCGGCATCCAGCCGGCCGTCTCCGCCACCGACCTCATCCTGCGGCTGATCGAGCACGAGGTCCCCCGCTACGGGCTCGTGCACCTGCTCGCGCTCGAAGAGGAGCGCCTGGAGATCATCGAGCTCGAGGTCGCCCCCGACGCCCCCACAGTCGGCGAGAAGGTCACCGACATCAACCTCCCCGAGGGCAGCCTCATCATCTCCGTGCTGCGCGAAGGCTCCGGCTTCGTCCCCAAGGCCGACACCGTCATCGAGGCCGGCGACGAGGTCCTGCTCGTCCTCGACCCCGGCCTCGAGGAGTCGATCACCGCCTACTTCTCGCCCAACGGGCAGCCCGCGGCGTTCTGAGGCGCGAGCGCCGGAGGTATGCACGGCGTCGGCCGGCCGGGAGTGCCGTGTTGACTATCCTTGGACGCTCGATCCGGGATGGTGTAATTGGCAACACGCGTGCCTCTGGAGCACGAGTTTGGGGTTCGAGTCCCTGTCCCGGAGTAGCGTCACGCCCCGTGCATATGGGGCGTTTCGCGTTCTACAGGATCGGTGCTTTCTTGACTTCGTGATCGCTGGGGCGTAGCCTGCGCGGGCGCGCGGTTGGTTCCCGCGCGGTCAAACGCACGGTCAGCGAGGGGGGAGTGTGGATGCTCCGGCGGGTCGCTGAGGATGCGGCGGGCTTGTCCCGGACAGAACGGGCGTCGATTGGTGTCCCGCCGTGTCGCATGTCACAGACAGGCGCACGTGCAACTGCGATCGTCATCTTGCTATTTGGTGACTGCGTGGAGGTGGCGCGATGAGTACGTCGGAGTACGCAAGCGTTGTTGGTCGGGGCCGTCGCCCGCACGGGGGATCGGTCCCGGCGCCTGCCGCGGTGGTTGGGTCGCGACGGCGGGTGCCGCCGGTACTGGCGTGGCGCGTCCTGCTCGCGCTGGCGCTGCTCGCGGCCGCGCTCGCCGCGCTGCTGCCGGCCACGCGCTCTTCCGTGCCGGCCCCGGCGCGTACGCACCGGTCCGGCGGCGAGGCGCTTTTGAGCCTGCCGCTCGACGCGCGGGCGCCGGTGTCGGCGGCGATCGGCGCCGACAGCCCCGCCTACCGCGTGAGGCAGGCTGCGGACGGCCTTCAGGCGCAGAACCCGGCGCAGGGCATGCGCGCGAGCTTCGAGCGCTCGGGGGTTGCCGTGAGCTCGGGCGGGACGCGCCTCGCGCTGAGGCTCCTTGGGGTGGGCTACGGCTCGGCGCTCGGTATGCTCGCGCCGGTCGCGCCGCGGGCGGACTCCGACCGTGTCACATACGCACATCCCGGTCTCAGTGAGTGGTACGCGAACGGACCGCTCGGACTCGAGCAGGGCTTTACGGTCGCCCGGGCGCCCGCGGGGCGCGCGGCGGGTCCGCTGACCCTTGCGATCGCGCTGTCGGGCAACGCACGGGCAGCGCTCGAGGAAGGCGCGCAGAGCGTCACGTTCTCGCGCGCGGGCAAGCCGGTGCTTCGTTACAGCGGCCTGTCCGCCAGCGACGCCCGCGGTCGGGCGCTGCACGCCTGGCTGGCGCTCGAAGGCGGCCGCCTGCTGCTGCGAGTGGACGCGGCGGGTGCGCGCTACCCCTTGCGGATCGACCCGTTCGTGCAGCAGGGCGAAAAGCTCACCGGCAAAGAAGAGACGGGCGAAGGCGAGCTCGGCGCGAGCGTGGCGCTGTCAGCGAATGGCGAAACCGCCCTGATCGGCGGACCGGCCGACAACAAAGACCACGGCGCGGCGTGGGTGTTCACGCGCTCGGGCTCGACCTGGACCCAGCAGGGCGAAAAGCTCACCGGCGAAGGAGAGACGGGCGAAGGAGAGTTCGGCGCGCACGTGGCGCTGTCCGCGAACGGCAACTTGGCTCTGATCGGCGCCCCCGACGACAACGGCGAAGTCGGCGCGGCGTGGACGTTCAAGCGCCTGGGCGGGAACTGGAGCCAGGTTCAAAAGCTCGGCGGCGAAGAAGAGGTCGGCAAAGGCTCGTTCGGCTCTGCGGTCGCGCTCTCGGAAGACGGCGAAACCGCGCTGGTGGGCGGCCCGGGCGACGAAGGTGCGGACGGCGCGGCGTGGGTGTTCGTGCGTATCGACGAAACCTTCCTCCAGCGGACCCCGAAGCTGACCGGCGGAGGGGAAGAGGCCGGCCCGGGCGTCTTCGGCTGGAGCGTCGCTCTCGCGGGCGACGGCGAAACGGCGCTGGTCGGCGCCCCCAACGACTCGCCCGGAGACAAAGCGCGCGCGGGCGGCGTGTGGGTGTTCACCCGCGAAGGCGAAAGCTGGAGCCAACAGGGCAAAGCGCTCACCGGCGGCGACGGCAGCTACGGCTACTTCGGCACCGGCGTCGCCCTGTCGGCCGACGGCAACACCGCGCTGATCGGCGCGAGCGGTGGCGGCCTCAACAAAGAGCCGGCGTTCGTGTTCACCCGCTCGGGCACAAAATGGAAAGAACAGGCGAAGCTCAACGGCAGCGGCGACACCGACGAAAGCAACTTCGGCGACAGCGTCGCCCTGTCTGCCGAAGGCGACACCGCGTTGGTAGGTGGCTTTCAGCAGGAAGACTACGTCGGCGCGGTGTGGATGTTCACGCGCTCCGGCGCGACCTGGAGCCAGGAGGACGGGGCGATCACCGGCGCCGGCGGAAGCGGACAGAGCAACTTCGGCGACAGCATGGCGCTGTCCTCCAACGGCAAGATCGCGCTGGTCGGCGGCGCTGGAGACAACAGCCACGTCGGCGCGGCGTGGGTCTTCACGCTGGCGCCGATCATCGAAACCGGCTCCGCTACGGAAGTGACGACGACGTCCGGGAGGCTCAATGCGACGGTGAACCCGAACGGCGAAGCGGTGACCGCGTGCTCGCTCGAATATGGGACGACGGCGTCATACGGGAAAACCGCGTCGTGCTCGCCGTCGCCGGGCTCGGGTGAAAGCCCGGTCGCGGTGTCTGCGGCGCTGACCGGGCTGAGCACCGACACCACCTATCACTTCCGTGTCTCGGCGACCAACGGGCAGGGCACCAGCACGGGCGCCGATCGGACGTTCACCACGCTGACGACGAGCGTCTCCGGCGAAACGAAAGAAGAAAAAAAACCGGCCGAAGCAAGAGACGGGGAACTGTCGGCGAAGGCCAGCGAAGGCACCGGCCGGGTCACGGTGGGTCCGTACGGGGAAGACATCGGTGGGGCCCCTCTGCCGAAGAGCGCCGGCAAGTACTTCGACGTCTATCGCGCCGCGGCCAGCACCTTCAAGACGATCGAAATCAAGGACTGCGAACTGGGTGGCGGCAGGACGATCTGGTGGGAAACCTCGGCGGGCACGTGGGAACCGATCTCCGAACCTCCCGCCGTCTACAGCGAAGGCAAACCCCCGTGCGTGACGGTTACGATCACCGAAAGCACGAGACCCAGCGTGGCGGAACTGACGGGCACGCGTTTCGGTACGCGCTTCGGAGAGTTGCCCGGCGCGTTGGAGTACGGCAAATGCGCGGCCACCAAGGACGGCTACTACGCCGAAGGCAAATGCGCTCAGCCGGACGTGAAGAAAGGCGTGCCGAAGGGCAAATACGAATGGTATGCCAGCCCCGTCGCCTGCTACCCGAAGAAGCACGGCTACTACGAAGACGGCAAATGCGAAAGGGAAGACGCGCCGAAGGGCAAGCCGAAGGGCAAGTTCGAAGTCGGCGGCAGCGCCCAGTTCAGCGCGACCGGCGGTGTGACGAAGCTCGAAATCGAATCGGTCGGGACCCTGGAATGCGCCACGAGCGCCTCGATGGGCGAGGTCAGCGGAGCGAAAGCGGGGACCGAAACGATCACCTTCCGCGGCTGCGAGCTGGGCAAAACCGCGTGCTTCAGCCAGGACGAGGCGGCGAGCACGATCGAAACGTTCCCGCTGGAGGCGCTCATCGAAGACGAAGGCGAAGCGGTCGACAGCGAAGTCTTCCCGGCCAGGAGCGATCCGAAGGAGCCCGTGCTCGGCTACCCGATCATGGCCTTCACCTGCGGGACAGAAAGCTACACGCTGCAGGGCGGCTTCCGCGGGCCGACGACCGGGCCGGTCAACGCGATGAGCGCGACGAGCGAAACGACGTTCGGCGCGCACGTCGGCGAACAGGAACTGCAGGCCACCGTCAACGGGAAAGCCCACAAAACCACCATCACCGCCACGTTCAAAGTGACGCGCGCGCAGGAAATCGAGATCGACACCAGCCCGAGGGGCACCGGCGGCTGAACCTCGGTACGGTCGCCCTGGCGATTCCAGCCCTCCTGATAGGCTGCCGGGCCTAAGCGGATGGACGGCACCAATTTGGGGAGGGGAAGGATGCGCCGAGCTCTACTGGTCGTGGTGCTGGGGGCTTGGTCGATTGCGCTGCTGACGAGTGCCGCGGGAGCAACCGCCAAGTCGGCAGCATTCAAGACCGGGACGTACAAGCTGAAGCCTGCCGGCTACACCGTGACGCTGAAGCACGGGGAGTGCGGCGGCAAACTGCAGCTCTGCGTTGCGCTCCCGAAGTCGCCGCCTCTCGCCTGCGAGAGCCCCGGCTATCTGCCCGCCCGAGTCGGCAACTTCGCGACTCCGGTTGCGCTCCCCAGCTCAGGCAAACTGACGCAGCACGCTCCCATCACCGCAGAGGAACCAGCGGTCCCCGGCACTCCACTCCCAACCGGACAGTCGACGTTCTCGATCGCCTTCGAGAAGAACGGCACCGCCAGGGGCTATATGGAAGTGAGCTTCGTGATCATGATCGCGAATCAGTCCCTTCCGTGCTCCGACAAGGTGTCGTTCACCGCCAAGCTGGCGTAGCAACGCTCGCGGGCCGCGGCTCCGTTGCTTGCGGCGCGGCGTGGCCTCGTGCCAGCCTCGTGCCCGCGGCCTACTGTGCTTTGGTCACCGCGTCGATCTCCCCGGGGCCGATCTTGCCGTCGTTGCGCACGAGCGGATGGTGGCGAGCGCAGAGTTTCAGATGGCCGTGTGCGAAGCGACCGAGCCGGTGGCAGCCGGTCTGGTGGCATTCGACGTGTTTGTATATGGCCGCGAACGCCGACACGAGGACGGCGAGCGTGAGCAGTTCCAGATAGCTGTCGCCGAAGACCTGTTCGCTGAGGAAGTGGAAGGTGGCCAGCACCATCGGATGCTGGGTTCGCCGCCATTCCCCTCAGTCCTCTCGATCGGGCGCGACGCGCTGCCCGCGCCGCCGCGCCGCCCCCGTCCGGCCCAGCGTCGGCTACGCGGCCGCGGTCTGCTCGGTCCAGTCCCGGTAGAGCTCGTAGTAGCGACCTTCGGCCGCGATCAGCTCCTCGTGGGTGCCCTGTTCGGCGATGCGGCCGTGCTCCAGCACGACGATCCGCCCGGCCTGTCGGATCGTGGAGAGTCGGTGGGCGATCACGATCGACGTGCGCCCTGCGAGCAGACGGCGCAGGGCGGCTTCGATGCGGCCCTCGGTGTGGAGGTCCACGTTGGACGTCGCCTCGTCGAGGATGAGGATGCGCGGGTCGGCGATCAGCGCGCGGGCGAAGGCGATCAGCTGGCGCTGGCCGGCCGAGAGCTGGGCGCCGCGCTCGCCGACCTCGGTGTCGAAGCCGCGGGGCAGCTGGGAGATGAAGTCCTCGGCGCCGACCGTGCGGGCCGCCGAGCGGACCTGCTCATCGTCGGCGTCGGGCGCCCCGAAGGCGATGTTCTCGCGGACGCTGCCCGAGAACAGGAACGCCTCCTGCGGGACGATCCCCATCTGCGAGCGCAGCGACTGGCTGGACACCTCGCGCAGGTCGTGCCCGTCGACCAGCACGCGCCCGCGCGTGGGGTCGTAGAAGCGGGCGGCGAGCTTCGCCATCGTCGACTTGCCCGCGCCGGTGGCCCCCACCAGCGCGACGGTCTGGCCCGCGGGGATGTGCAGGTCTATGTGCTCGAGCGCCAGCACCTCCTCCTGCGGGGACGATGCGGGCTGCTCCTGACGGCGCGAGCGCGGCCGGTAGGCGAAGGAGACGTCCTCGAAGCTGACCTCGCCGCGGATCGGTCCGAGCGCGGGCGCGTTCGGCCGGTCTTCGAGGGTGGGCTTGGTGTCGAGCAGCTGGAAGATCTTCTCCAGCGCGGCCATGCCGGACTGGTAGGTGGTGTAGAGCTGGGAGAGCTGCTGGATGGGTTCGAACAGGAACGCCAGTGTGGCGACGAAGGCGACGATCGTTCCGACGGTGATGTGGCCGTCGATCGCCTGGTAGCCGCCGTAGAGCACGATCAGCGCGAGCGCGACACCGGAGAGCATTTCGACGGCGGGGAAGTAGGCGGCGTTGAGGCGCACCGTGACCATGTTCGCCTCGCGGTTGTCCTCGTTGAGTCCCGCGAACGCCCTCTCGTGGACGGGCTCCTGGCCGAAGCTGCGCACGACGCGGATCCCCGACAGCGTCTCCTGCAGATAGGCGGTGACGGCGCCGATCGTCTCGCGTGTGCGCCTGAACGCCCCCGCGGAGACGAGCCGGAACCAGATGCTCGCGCCTGCGACGAACGGGACGACGCAGAACGTCAGCAGCGCGAGCTTGTAGTCCAGGTACACGAGCACGCCGATCGCGCCGATCAGCGTCAGCCCCGACTGGAACAGCGTCACGACCGAGTCGGTGACGAGGCTTTCCAGCGCCTCCACGTCGTTGGTCATGCGTGAGATCAGCACGCCGGCCGGCCGGCTCTCGTAGAAGCCGATCGGCTGGCTCTGCAGATGAGTGAAGATGCGGATGCGCAGGTCGGCGAGAGCGCGCTGGCCGACCCAGCCGACGAGGTAGGTCTGGGCGTAGGTGGCGACCCACACGAGCACCGCCGAGAGCAGGAACGCGAGCACGACGATCACCAGCGTTTTGACGTGGTGGTGTTCGATCCCCTGGTCGATCGCCTCCTTCGCGAGCAGCGGTGGCGCCAGCGAGGCGCCGGTGCCGAGCACGAGCGCGAGCAGCATCCCCGCGACGCGCGCGCGGTAGGGGCGAAGCAGCTCGAGCAGTCCCCGCAGGTTGCGCCCGCGGCTGTCGCGGCTCGCGCGCTCGCCCGTCCATCCCTGGCCGCCGCGGGCCAGGCCCGGGCCGAGGCCGGCGCGGGCTCCGGGCGGGCGGGATCCCATTCCCCCGCCGCCGCCCCCGAATCCGCCGCCGAATCCGCCGCCGCGCGCGCTCAAAGCCGGCCTCCCGCGTCGGCGGCGCTCGCGCCCGCCGCGAGCACGTGCTCGCCGACGATCACCTGTGCGGGCTGCGCCGAGGAGCTGCCCGCGACGATCTCCCGGTAGAGCTCGGAGCGCTCGAGCAGCTGCTCGTGGTCGCCCTCGGCGACGATCCGCTCGTGGTCGAGCACGACGATGCGGTCGGCCAGCGCGATCGTCGAGAGGCGGTGGGCGATCACGAAGGTGGTGCGTCCGGCCATCGCCTCCCTGAGGGCGCGCTTGATGCTCTGCTCGGTGGAGGCGTCCACCGAGGAGGTGGCGTCGTCGAGCACCAGCACCCGCGGGTTGGCGACGAGCGAGCGCGCGATCGCCAGGCGCTGGCGCTGCCCACCGGAGAGGGTGAGGCCACGCTCGCCCACCTGCGTGTCGTATCCCTGGGGCAGCTCGACGATGAACTTGTGCGCCTGCGCGCGCCGGGCGGCGTCTTCGATCTCGCTGATCGGCGCCTGCGGCCGCGCGTAGGCGATGTTCTCGGCGACGCTCGCGGAGAACAGGAAGGGGTCGTCGCTGACGACCGCGACGGCCGCGCGCACCGAGCGGACGCTCGCCTCGCGCACGTCCATGCCGTCGATCAGCACCGCGCCGGCGACGGGGTCATACAGCCTGGAGATGAGGGCCACGAGGCTCGTCTTGCCCGAGCCGGTGGGGCCGACGAGCGCGACGGTCTGCCCGGCGGGGACGTCCAGGTCGATGTCGCGCAGCACCGCGCGCCCGCGTTGGGGGGCGACACGCTCGACGCCTTCTCCCGTGCGCGGATCGGCGAGCGAGCTCGCTCCGTCCGTGCCCGCGAGGGTGAGCTCGTCGTGCGGGTCCTCGTAGCGCAGCGTCACGTCCTCTAGGCGCACGTGCCCGTTGCCGGCGGGAAGCGGGGGCGCGCCGGGGGCGTCGGTGAGGTGCGGCTCGCGGTCGAGCAGCTGGAAGATGCGCGCACCCGAGGCGGTCGCGCGCTGGGCGAGGTTGAGCGTCACCCCGAGCGCGCGCATGGGGGTGATGAGCATGTTCAGGTACAGATAGAAGGCGGTGAACTGGCCGAGGGTGAGGTGCTCGTGGATCACCGACTCGCCACCGATCAGCAGCACCGCGGCGAGCCCGAGCTGCGGCAGGAAGCCGATCACCGGGTTGTACCCCGCTTCCAGGCGGGTGGCGACCATCGCCTGGCTGAACACGCGCCCGACGGTGTCGCGGAAGCGCGCGAGCTGGCGGTCCTCGCGGGCGAACGCCTTCACGACGCGGACGCCGGAGATGTTCTCCTCGGCGTCGGCGGTCAGTTCGGCGATCCGCTGCTGGGTCTCCTGGATCGCCGGGCGCGCGCGGCGCCCGTAGCGGTAGGAGATCAGAACGACGAACGGCACCGGCGCGAGCGCGATCGAGCCCGAGTCCGGGGTTGATCGCGAGCATGACGGCGCCGGCGAGCGTGATCGAGAGGATCGACTGGAGGATGAACACGAGCCCGTAGCCGAGGAAGAAGCGCACGGCCGCGAGGTCGACGGTCGCGCGCGACATCAGCTGCCCCGTCTGCTGGTGGTCGAAGAAGCCGAGCTCCAGGCCCTGGAGGTGCCCGTACATCCGCCCGCGCAGGTCGTATTCGACCGCCAGCGACACCTGCCCGGCGATCAGCCGCCGCCAGTAGGTGAAGCCCCAGCGGGCGAGCACCACGCCGAGGATCACCAGCGCGAGCACGAGCAGCGTGTGGCGGTCGTGGGCGCGGTCGCCGGCGCCGTGCGCGTGGACGGCCCCCTTGCGGATCGCTTCGACGGCGGCGCCGGTGAGCCGCGGCAGCGCGACGGTCATCACCATCGCGAGGCTCGCGAGGCCCCAGGAGATGGAGAGCCCCCGCTTGTAGGGACGCAGGAACCCGAGCAGTCGGTAGAAGGTGGTCATAGTTGTGCAGTCAACGATTATCGCAGGCGCGAGGGATGCGCCTCGTCTGGGTGTGGGGGATGCGCCTCACACGGGCGGTGGGGATGCGCCTGAATATCCTCGGCTGGTGTCCTCGCCCTCGCCACGGCCGGTGCCCCCCGTGGGGCTGTGCGAGAGCTGCGTGCACCGGCAGATCGTGCGCAACACCCGCGGCTCGACGTTCTCGCTGTGCCTGCGCTCGCGCACGCAGGCCGAGTATCCGCGCTACCCGCGCCTGCCGGTGCTCGAGTGCAAGGGCTACGAGCCGCGCGCATCGTCGTGAGCTGCGCTCCCCGGCGGGGCGGCCCCGGGCGCCTCGCGGCGAGCGCCGTCGCTGGCATTAGTGGTGGCGTATGGGTGCTCAAGCCGCCGCGAGGTCCGCGCTCGCCGGCTCGTGGGCGTCCGGCGCGTGGGTCGAGCCGACGAAGTCGCGCCCGCGGACGAGCGCGAACGCGAGCGCGCCGCCCACCAGCGCGAGCGCGCCGGCGATGATGGCGATGGTGGTGAACGCGTCGGTGAAGCCCACGCGGTAGGAGTGCACGAGCGCCGCTGTGGGCGGCGGCGGGCAGCGAGCGGGCGAAGTGGCTGACTTCGCCCGACTGCAGTATCAAGGCGAGGCGACCGTGGGCGGCGGCGAGGATCGCGTGCGCCTGCCCGCTGGCCTTCAGGGCGGCGCCGGTGGCGTGTGGTGACCTTGTGCTCGAAGACCGCGCCCAGCCCGGCGATGCCGGTGGCGATCCCCACCTGGCGGAAGGTCGAGTTGATGCCGGAGGCCATGCCGCTTCGCTCGGGGGGCACGACGCCGATGGCGGTGGAGGCGAGCGGCGGGTTGATCAGCCCGATGCCGGCGCCGCCGAGGACGAAGCCGGGGATCAGCGTCGTCCAGCCGGAGCTCGCGTCGACGACGGTCATCGCCAGCAGGCCGGCCCCGGCGAGCACGAGGCCGGAGCCGAGCAGCAGGCGCACGGGCACGCGCACGGTGAGCTTGCCGGCGACGGGGGCGACGGCGAAGGACAGCAGCGTCACCGGCAGGAAGCGCAGCCCCGCCTGCAGCGGGCTGTAGCCGAGGACGTCCTGGATGTAGAGGGTCAGGTAGAGGAACATCGCGAAGAACGAGCCGGAGATCGCGAACGCGACGATGTTCGCGCCGGCGAACGCCGGACGGCGGAACAGCGACATGTCGAGCATCGGGCGCCGCTGCAGGAGCTCGACGGCGAGGAACGCGGCGAGCAGCACGGCGGCGGCGATCAGCAGCGAGAGGATCTCGGTCGAGCCCCAGCCCTTTTCGTTGCCCTGGACGAGCGCGAACACGAGCAGGAACAGGGATGTCGAGAAGGTGACGAGGCCGGCCCAGTCGACGCCGGTGGCGTTCGGGTCGCGCGAGTCGGCGACCTGCGTGAGCGTGACGAACACGGCGATCGCGCCGATGGGGACGTTGACGAAGAAGATCCACTCCCAGCCGAGGCCCGTGGTGATGACGCCGCCGAGCACCGGCCCGACGGCGACGGCGGCGCCGGTGACGGCTCCGAACACGCCGAAGGCGGTGCCGCGGTCCTTGCCGTGGAAGGCCTGCGCGATCAGCGCGAGCGAGGTGGCGAACATCATCGCCCCGCCCGTCCCCTGGACGGCGCGGGCGAGGTTGAGCACGAGCGGCGAGCGCGACAGCCCGCAGGCGGCCGACGCGGCGGTGAAGACGACGAGGCCGGCGACGAACACGCGCCGGCGCCCGATCAGGTCGGAGACCGAGCCGGCCGTCAGCAGGAACGCGGCGAGGGTCAGCGCGTAGGCGTTGACGACCCACTGCACGTCGGCGAACGACGAGTGCAGCTTGTGCTGGATTTCGGGCAGCGCGACGTTGACGACGGTGATGTCGAGCAACAGCATGAAGATCGCCATCGAGACGACGATCAACGTCCACCACTTACGATCCACCGCGACGCTCCTTTCGAGGGAGTGGGCTCACGCGACTCCCTCAGACTGTAGGCGCCCGCTCACGAAGTCTGCAGGTGCCGCTCGAGGAACGGCACGACGCGCTCCCACAGAAGCGCCGCCGGGCCGGGGCGGTAGGAGGGACGGTAGTCGGCGAAGAAGGCGTGCCCGGCGCCGTCGTAGACGTCCACCTGCACCGGCTGCCCGCTCGCGGACGCCCGCTCGCGCAGCTGCTCGGCGATCTGCGGCGATGGGTTCTGGTCTTCGGCGCCGACGGCGGCGAGCAGCGGGCAGCGCAGTTTCTCGGCGAGCTCCAGCGGGGGGTCCGGCCGCGTGGGCGTGGAGCGCTCGTCGGGGGTCGCTTTGTCGATGAAGCCGCCCCAGCAGTCCACGGCGGCGCTCAGGCGGTCGCTGGCGCCGGCGAACAGCAGCGTGTAGCGCCCGCCCATGCAGAAGCCGATGCAGCCGATCTTGCTCGGTGACGTCCTCGCGGGCGCGCAGGAAGTCGGCGGCCCCCTCGAGGTCGCCGAGGACGGTCTCGTCGGACATCGAGAACAGCCGCTCGAACAGCGCCTGCAGATCGCCCATCGGCGGCGGCCCGCCTTCGCGCGTGTAGAGGTCCACGCCGAGCGCGACGTAGCCGAGGTTGGCGAGGCGGTTGGTGACGTCGCGGATGTGCTCGCCGAGACCGCCGGCCTCGTGGATGACGACCATCCCCGGCCGCGGGCCCTCCGCGCCGGCGGGTCGCGCGAGATAGCCGTTGACATCCGTGCCGCCGGAGCCGGTGTACGTGAGCTCCTCGGCGCGCACGCGCGTGGGGTCGCTGACCGCCCCCGGCACGCCGTCCGGGCTGGGCTTCACCTCGACGTCGCTCACGGCTGGGTCCCCGCGGCGCTCGCCGGCAGCGGCTCCTGTGGGGGGAACGACCCCGTGGCGTGGGCGTCGAGCTCGCGCAGGCGGCGCTTGACGCGCTTCTGGGTCTGGGAGAGCTCGTCGCTGAGCTTGGCGAGCTCGCCGGCGCGGTGGCGGACGAGCTCGCGCTGGCGTTCGATGTGGCCGAGCGCCTCCAGCAGCAGCTCGCGCCGGCGGGCCGGGTGAACGTCCTCGCGGCGCAGCTGGGCGCGCACCTCGGCGCGCGCCTCCTCGGCGGTGAGCAGCGTCTTGAGCTCGTCGAGCGTGACCCCGAGCGCGTTCTTCAGGCGCATGACCTCGCGCAGCCGCTCGACCTCCTCCTGCGTGTATACACGGTGCTGGCCGGAGGGACGTGCGGGGGCCTCGGTGAGCAGCCCGATCTCCTCGTAATAGCGGATCGTACGCGGGGTGGTGCCGACGAGCCGGGCCACGTCGCCGATGCGCAGGCTCATGCGGCCAGCCCTCCCACGGGCACGCCCTCCGCCGGCGACGGCGCCTGCGCGTGGTCGTCCGCCTCGCGGGCGCCCTCGTGCGTGGCGGGCGCGTGCACGTGGCGCGGGCGCGCCAGGCAGACGACGGCGCCGATCAGCGAGGTGGCGGCGATCACCCAGAGGGCGGTGTGCATGTTGTCGATGAACGGGGCGAGCTTCTGCGCGGAGAGACCCTTGGTGACGCCGGAGAAGACGGCGAAGAGGGTCGCTTTGGGGACGGCGGAGGTGACGATGTCGAGGACGAAGGCGATCGAGAGCACGGCGCCGGTGTTCTGCAGCAGCGTGCGCGCGCCGGCGGCGACGCCGCGGCGGTGGGCTGGGACGACGCCCATCATGGCGGCGGTGTTGGGGCTGTTGAACATGCCCGAGCCGACGCCGACGATCGCCAGCCAGAGGCCGGCCTGCCAGTAGGGGGTGTGCACCTGCAGCGTGGTCATGGCGGCGAGGCGAGCCGGCGGTGACGAGCATGCCGATCGCGGCGAGCGCGCGCGAGCCGTGGCGGTCGGCGTAGGCGCCGGCGAGCGGGGAGGCGACGAGCATGCCGAGGGCGAGCGGGATCAGCTTGATGCCGGCGGTGATCGGCGTGTTGCCCTGGGCGCCCTGGAAGTAGAAGACGAACAGGAACATCAGCGCGAAGCGGGCGAGGCCGTTGATGAAGGCGGCGGCGCTGGCGGCGGCGAACAGCCGGTTGCGGAAGATCTGCAGGTCGAGCATCGGCGCCGCCGAGCGGCGCTCGATCGCCACCCAGCTCGGCAGCAGGACGGCGGCGAGGGCGAGGCCGGTGATGACGATCGGGTCGTTCCAGCCCGACAGGCCGCCGCGGGAGACGGCGAGCACGAGGCCGGTGAGGCCGACGACGAAGGTGGCGGTGCCGAGCACGTCGTAGCCGCGGACGGAGTCCGGTTTGGCGAGCTCGCGCAGGATCAGGCCGCCCCAGACGGCGCCGGCGAGGGCGAAGGGGACGTTGAACCAGAACACCCAGTGCCAGGAGATCGCGACGAGCGCGCCGCCGAGGACCGGGCCGAGCACGAGGCCGATGGCGGCGACCATCGTGTTGGCGCCCATCGCCAGGCCGAGCTCCTCCTTGGGGAAGGCGTCGGTGACGAGCGCGGCGGCGTTGGCGAACAGGAACGCCGAGCCGATCCCCTGCAGCACGCGCCAGACGATCAGCACGGTGGCGTCGGGGGAGAACCCGGCGCCGAGCGAGGCGAGCGCGAAGGCGATGAAGCCGCCGACGTAGGCGCGCTTTCGCCCGAACAGGTCGGACAGTCGCCCCGCCATCAGCACGAGGACGGTGGCGGCGATGAGGTAGGCGAGGATCACCCAGACGAGCGCGAGCAGGCTGGTGTGCAGCGAGCGCTCGAGGTCGGGCAGCGCGATGATGAGCGTCCCCGAGTTGGTCGCCGCGAGCAGCATCCCGAGGCTGGTGCAGGAGAGCGCCCACCACTTGTACTGGTGGCCCGTGTGCCCGGCACGGGCGCTGCGGACGGATGTGAAAGCTGACGTGAACGTAAGAATAAGAATAGCAGGCGTTCGGATGGCGACCCGCCGGCCGGTTCGGGCGCGCGGCGTGCCCGTGGAACGCCGCGGCGGCGTTCGCGCGGGGACCCCCGCCGCCGTGCCCGCACGCAGGGCGCGCCGGCGGGGCGAGGGTGCTAGAACATGTGGGAGATGGCGACGAGCGAGCACAAGGTCGAGAAGTCCGATGAGCAGTGGCGCGAGCAGCTGACGCCCGCGCAGTACGACGTGCTGCGCCGGGCGGGCACCGAGGCGCCGTTCACGGGCGAGTACGTGTACAACAAGGAGGCCGGCGACTACCGCTGCGCGGCCTGCGACGCGGTGCTGTTCGGCGCGGACACGAAGTTCGACTCCGGGACCGGATGGCCGAGCTTCACGGAGCCGGCGGTCGCCGAGGCGGTCGAGCTGCGCCCGGACGACAGCCTGTTCATGAACCGCACGGAGGTCCTGTGCCGCGCCTGCGGCGGGCACCTGGGCCACGTCTTCGACGACGGCCCGGGGCCGACCGGACAGCGCTACTGCATCAACTCGGCGGCGCTCTGCTTCAAGCCGACCGGCGAGTAGCGTCCCTGTAGCGTTCCCTGCCGCGATGATCATGTTCGAGCAGTCGCGGCGGCTGTCGGAGCCGCTGCGGTGGGGGCGGCGCGAGAAGACGGTGGTGGCCGCGGTGCTGGGCTGCGTAGCGGTTGCGGTTATCGCGCTGGCGGTGTACGGGCTGACCAGCGGGGCGCCGGCGCGGGCGGGCTGCATCGACGTGACGTTCGCGAGCACGCTGGGCGGCGCGAAACTGCACCAGTGCGACGGCAGGGCGAGGCGGACGTGCGCGCAGCCGGAAGGCTTTCGCGGAGTGGCGGCGCAGGAACTGCGGGTCGCGTGTAGAAACGCTCACTACCGCTTCGGAGGGCGTTAGCGCCCGCCGAGCGCGCCCGCTTTTGGAGGGGCGCCAGGTAGCGGAAGAGAGGCCCTCTGCGGGCGCTGTGGCCGCACGTTGCGGGGCGTCTAGACAAATGTCGAAAGCGCTCGGCCAAGTGTTGGCCCGGATGGCCCTACCCGCGTTTACAAGCGCTGGGTTTTATACCGCGAACCGTAAATTTGGTGCGCGACCCCCGCCTGCAGTGGGACAGGTGCTCGCCAAATCAAAATCGAAGGAATGGAGGCACATGACCTGGCTGTCATATCCAAGCTGGCTGAATGCGGGGGACAACGCGTGGCAGATGACCGCGGCGACGTTCGTCGGGCTGATGAGCCTGCCGGGACTCGCGGTTCTGTACGGCGGGGTCATGCAGAAGCGTTGGTCGGTGAACGCGATGATGCTGACGTTCGTGGCGTTCTGCGTGACGCTGATCGTGTGGTGTCTGTGGGCGTTCAGGATGGGCTTCGGCCACCCGATCGCGCACAGCGGGTCCGGTGTGTTCGGCACGAAAGGCTTCCTGGGGACGTTCCTGGGCGAACCGCATAGCGTGCTCAGCCACACCGGCCTCGAGGGCCAGGCGGAAATTCCGTCGATCACGACGGGGCCGCCGTTCCACTTCCCGCTGTCCTCACTCGTCTACTTCCAGTTCGTGTTCGCGGCCATCACGCCGATCCTGGCGCTTGGCTCCGTGCTCGGGCGGGTGAACTTCAAGGCGTGGATCCCCTATGTGGCGCTGTGGATCACGTGCGGTGTACACGGTGAACGCGTTCCTGCTGTGGGGCGGCGGGTACTTCGCGGCGCACGGTGCACTGGACTACTCCGGTGGTTACGTGATCCACCTGTCTGCAGGGATCTCAGGGTTCGTGTTCGCGGCGGTGATCGGTCCACGCTTGCAGCGAGATCGCGAGGTCGACGCGCCGAACAACCTGTTGATGTTGGCGTGTGGGGCAGGTCTGCTGTGGCTCGGTTGGAACGGGTTCAACGGCGGGGACTCCTACTACGCCGGCGCGGACGCGTCTGCGGCTGTGCTGAACACCAACCTGTGCACCGCTATGGCGATGATGGTGTGGATCGCGTGGGACTACATCTACCGCGACAAGCCGTCGATGATCGGCGCGGTGAACGGCATGATCACGGGTCTCGTCGGCATCACGCCGGCGGCCGGGTTCGTGAACGGTTGGGGGGCGATCATCATCGGCGTGGTCGACGCGTCGATCGTGTGGATGGCGATCCGCTACCTCAGCCGCCTGCGTCCGTTCCGCAACGTGGACGACACGCTGGGGGTGATCTATACGCACGGCATCGCCGGCCTGTGCGGCGGCCTGCTGGTGGGGCTGCTCGCCGATCCGGCGGTGGTCGAGTACATCGGCGTGCACGGTGCGCCCAACCTGCCTGGCGAGTCCGGGCTGCTGATCAGCGGCAGCTGGACTCTGCTGAGATGGCAGGCTGAGGCGGCCGCGTGGGTGATCGCCTACACGGCGGTGGTGACGTTCATCATCCTGAAGGTGGTCGGTCTGGTCGTGCCACTCCGTCTGTCGGACGAAGAACTGGAGATCGGCGACCACGCGATCCATGGCAACGAGGTCTACCCGTCGGACGTTCCGACGCTTGGTGGACCGCACGCTCCTGCGTGGCAGCCCGGTGGGGGGGGCACGGTGCCCGCGGGCGCCGGAGCGTAGCCGGGAGCTCTACTTCCGGCGGCGGGCGCGTCTCCCCACGGATGCGCCCACCACGGAGTTGAGAACGAACAGCGGCCCCGCTTCGGCGGGGTCGCTGTCGTTGGTGCGTCGGCGAGCTGGCGGATGTCGCTTTGCTCGCTCGAGCGTCACCCTGCGTGACAGGTGCTTCGGTCCTTCCGGGACGGGTGCGTTCAGCTCGCGATGCCGACGGGGCAGGCGACGCCGGTGCCGCCGAGCCCGCAGTAGCCGCCGGGGTTCTTGGCGAGGTACTGCTGGTGGTAGTCCTCGGCGTAGTAGAAGGGGAAGGGGTGCTGGAGGTCGGCGTCGAGCAGTTCGGTGCTGATGGTGCCGTGGCCGGCGGCGGCGAGCATCTGCTGGTAGGCGGCGAGCGAGGCGGTGGCGGCGGCGCGCTGGTCCTCGTCGTGGCAGATGATCAGCGAGCGGTACTGGCTGCCGACGTCGTTGCCCTGGCGCATGCCCTGAGTGGGGTCGTGTCCCTCCCAGAACAGCCTGAGCATCTCCTGGTAGCTGGTCTTGGCGGTGTCGAAGGCGACGAGCACGACCTCGGCGTGGCCGGTGCGCCCGCTGCAGACCTCCTCGTAGGTGGGGTTGGGGGTGATGCCCCCGGCGTAGCCGACCGCGGTGGTGTAGACGCCGTCGGCTTCCCAGAAGATCCGCTCGGCGCCCCAGAAGCAGCCCATGCCGAAGATCGCCGTGTCGACGCCCTCGGGAAACGGCCCCTCCAGCGGCGTGCCGAGGACCTCGTGGCGCGCGGGCACGACCATCTCCTGCGCGCGTCCGGGCAGGGCGGAGGCCGGGTCGACCATGGCGGTCTTCTTTCGGCCGAAGAGCATGCCCTCACGTTAGCCGATGATCCCTGCCCCCGGCGCGGTGGGCGCGGCGTTCAGCTGGCGGCGCGCGGCTCGAGCACGAACACGGCGATGTCGCGGGTGACGTTGGCCTCGTAGTCGTCGAACCCCGCGTACTCCTCGTTCATCATCCGCCAGACGCGCTCGCGCTCCTCGCCGTCGGCCACCCGGGCTCGCACCGGGCGGCGCTCGCCGCCGATCTCGACCTCGGCGTCGGGGTGGTCTTTGAGGTTGTACGCCCAACCGGGCTGGTTGTGGTTGCCGCCGTTGGAGCTGATGACGATCAGGTTCTCGCCGTCGCTGCCGTAGACGACGGGGGCGGTCCGCGGCTGCCCGGAGCGTCGCCCGGTGGACGTGAGCAGCAGGACCGGCGCGCGGCCGACCTTGTTCATCAGCCGCCCGCGCGTGAGGCGGTAGATGGGCGTGTTCAGGCGGCCGAGGGCGCGCAGCGCGCCGGCGGGGAGGAGGATGGAGAGGCGTGCGTAGGCATGATCGCTGGGCACCGGTGCAGTATCCCATCTAGAGTCCGCGGGGATGAGCGAGGAGCCGGTGGTCCGCTACGAGGTCGACGATCGGGTGGCGCGGATCACCCTCGACCGCCCCGAGCGCGGCAACGGGATCAACCGCCGGCTGATCGAGGAGCTCGTGGCGTGCGTCGAGCGCGCCGACCTCGATCCCCGCGTGCACGTGCTGGCGCTGGCGGGCGCCGGTCCGGGCTTCTGCGGCGGGTACGACCTGGTGGAGAGCGCGCAGGGAGCCGGCGCGGAGGCTTTCGGCGGCGGCCCTGCGGACACGAGCGCGGCGAGCGGCCGTGCGATGGGCGGGCCTGCGGTAGCGGCTGGCGCAGGCGACGATCGCACATCGAGGACCCCCGCCGGCTCGCCGCTGGAAGCGGCGGTGATCGCCGCCAACCACGATCCGGCGGCGACGTGGGACCCGATGGTGGACTACGCGATGATGAGCCGGAACGTGAGGGGCTTCATGAGCCTGCTGCAGTGCGGCAAGCCGGTCGTGTGCATGGTGCACGGCTTCTGCGTGGCGGGCGGCACGGACATGGCCCTGTGCTCGGATCTGCTGGTGATCGCGCAGGACGCGAAGATCGGCTACCCGCCGGCACGGGTGTGGGGCTCGCCGACGACGGCGCTGTGGGCTCACCGGGTGGGCGCGCAGCGGGCGAAGCGGCTGCTGTTCACGGGCGACTCGCTGTCGGGCGCGGAGGCGCTGGAGTGGGGCTTGGCGATCGAGGCGCCGCCGCGCGGAGCGGCTGGTGGAGCGCACGGAGATCCTGCTCCAGCGGATCGCGCGGGTGCCGGTGAACCAGCTGATGATGATGAAGCTGCTCGTCAACCAGACGGTGTACGCCCAGGGCCTGCACGGGGCGCAGACGCTGGGGACGGTGTTCGACGGGATCGCGCGGCACACGAGCGAGGGCTACGCCTTCCGCTCGCGGGCGGCCGAGTCGGGGTTCCGCGAGGCGGTGCGCGAGCGCGACGAGCCGTTCGGCGACCTGGGGCGCTCGACCTTCAAGGGCTAGCGCCATCTGCGATCTTTACGCGCGTGGCGATCGTGCCTGTCAGCAAGCCTCTCCGACGAGAGCTCCAGCGGGTGTTCCCGGCGAGGCCGTTCCGCGTGCGCTTCTGGGACGGCGGCGAGGTGGCGGCGACGGTGGAGCCGGCGCCGACGTTCTTCGTGCGCCGGCCGGTGGCGCTCGCGCACATCCTGACCGGGCGGGGGACGCTGGGCCTCGGCCGCGCGTACGTGGACGGCTCGCTGGTGGTGGACGACCTCGACGGCGCGCTGCGCGTGGTCGACGAGTTCGAGCCGCCGCCGCTGACCCGCGCCGACCGCGTGCGCCTGGCCGCGGCGGCCGCCGCGGCGGCGCTGCCCGGCGGGCTTCCTCGCCGTCCGGAGATCGAGCTGATGCTGCGGGGGCGCCTGCACAGCGCCGAGCGCGACGCGGAGGCGGTGCGCTACCACTACGACGTCGGCAACGACTTCTTCGCGCTGTTCCTGGATGAGTCGATGACCTACAGTTGCGCGATCTTCTCGCGCGGCGCGCAGACGCTGGAGGAGGCGCAGCGGACGAAACTCGAGCTGGTGGCCGGCAAGCTCGATCTGGAGCCGGGCATGCGGGTGCTCGACGTCGGCTGCGGTTGGGGCAGCTTCGCGATGCACGCCGCACGCGAGTACGGCGCGCAGGTGGTGGGGATCACGCTGTCCGAGCCCCAGGCCGAGCGCGCGCGCGAGCGTGTTGCGGAGGCGGGCCTGAGCGAGATGGTGGAGATCCGCGTGCAGGACTACCGTCGGCTGCCGGCGGCGTCGTTCGACGCGATCGCGAGCATCGGCATGTCCGAGCACGTGGGCGAGAACCAGATCGACGCGTACGCCCGCACGCTGTTCTCGCTGCTGCGCCCCGGCGGGAAACTGCTCAACCACGCGATCGCCCAGCTCGACCCGACGGCGAATCCGCTGGAGGACATCTTCTCGACGCGCTACGTGTTCCCCGACGGCGAGCCGCTGCCGCTCTCGCGCGTCCAGCTCGCGCTCGAACGCGCCGGCTTCTGGACCGGCCACGTGGAGGGCTTCCGCGAGGACTACGCGGTGACGCTGCGCCACTGGGCGCAGCGCCTGGACGAGCGCCTGCCGGAGGCGGAGGCGCTGGCGGGCGTCGAGCGCACGCGCGTGTGGCGCCTCTATCTGAGGTCGGCCGGCCGCGGCTTCGAAGCGGGGGATCTGGGCGTCTACCAGATCCGCACGCGGCGGCCGACGGGCGCGTGAGGGACGTGCGCCCGACGACGGGGGGGCTAGAATGGCTGCGGTCTGCGGATGTAGCTCAGCTGGCTAGAGCGTCGCCTTGCCATGGCGAAGGTCGAGGGTTCGAATCCCTTCATCCGCTTTCAAGGAAAGCCCTGCAAATCGCGGGGTTTTCTGCTTCATAGGACAGCCCAAAGTCGGGTCGTAGAGGCTTTGGGTAACAGCTTTGGGTAACAGACGAGGGGCCGCGCCTCCACAGTTCCGTCGCCCTGTCCGTCCGAAGGAGCCGCCGTATCCTGCATCCATGGCAGCAAGCAAGGTCAATCTCGTGCCAGCGGTGAGCGGGTTTGGCGAGCGCGCGAGCAGGGCCTGGGGCCGCTCGCTCTGCCCTACGAGTCCAGAAACTTCGAGTGGCTTTCCGCCTGTGCAAAGAGCTTGGCGGGCGGCGTCTTGAGGGCGCTGGCGATCCTGATGATGTTCGTGAGCGAAACATTCCGCTCCCCGCGCTCCACGGCGCCGTAGTAGGAGCGATCCATGCCGCACTTGAGCGCGAGCGCTTCCTGAGAAACGCCTTGCTCCTTGCGCGTAGCGCGGATCGCGTCGCCGAACGCGACGTGTGCTGCGGAGAGTCCGGGAATGGTGGTAGCTTTCCCAGTTGCTGTATTGAGGTCCACGGGCAATAAGTCCCGTGAAGCACATAAGAGTGCCCCCGCGCTGCGTCAACAGCCGGGGGCGTGGCACGGAAAGGCAGGACCTTCCCATGCAGCTGGAGGATATCCCGCGAGTTGCGCCCCCTGTCCTGGCGGTGTTCGGCCAGGAGAGCAAGAACGAGGCGCTTGCCGACGAGTTGGTGCTCGACGGCTACGACGTGAGACTGGTCAGCGATCCCGCGCAGGTCGGCGAGGTCGATCTGATCGTCTTTGCTCACACGTTGCGGCGTGGCGCGGGGCTCGGTGCTCTCCGAGTGCTGCGTCAGGGCGCGCTCGCGGGCTCCGGTGCTCCCGTGCTGTGGCTGAGCACGACCGACAACCTGATCGACACCCTGCGGGCGTTCGAGGCAGGCGCAGACGATGTGATCCGAGCGCCGATCGTCTACGCCGAGCTGCTTGGGCTCGATTTCAACTCCCGAGGGTCGCCTGATTTCAACTCCGAGAGCCAGGATGAGTAGCTCTGGTCGGGCGTCCGTGGTGCTTTGCGTAGCCCTGGCTGCTTTGAGCGTTCCCCGACCAACGGCGTTGCCGGGCCGCGAGGAGCCCGAAGACGGGGCGGAAAAACTGGAAAGCGCTTCGCTGCCGTTGACGCCCGTGCGGCGGCCTTCATGGTACGCGCGGCAGCGGCGGGGCCTGGGACGCTGGCCTGGGGGCTAACCTCCGCCCATGGGGCACCTGTCCGCTTACGCGCGCCGCGCGGGTGTCCGGGCGCGAGACTGGGCCTGGCCCGACATGGCGCGGTGGTTCGCCTCCGAGCTGGCCATCGTCGCCGTGGCAGCTGTGGCGTATGGGTTTGGCGTGCGGCTGGAGGTCGCCCTCATCGGCGCTGCCCTTGCCACCGCAGCGAACGCCCTCACCTTCGTCGGGGCCTTCGCATGTGTGCTCGTCCAGATAGCCCGTCACCCCGAGCGTGACCCGCACTGGCAGGCGCGGACGCGCGCAGGAGGGCCACACGCTCCCCTCAACGTCGAGCTATGGCGTAAGGGTGGTCCCGACTACACCTACGGACACCGATGCACGGTCAGGCATCCGAGCGGAGTCGAGGCTACGGAGACGGACGAGAGCGAGGGAGCGGTGCTGGACAAGCACCGTAAAGCGTTCTACTTCATCTACGGCGGGCAAAGCAGCGACTTCCCGCCGGACGCGCCCGAGCCGGTGTCGGGTCGTTACGAGGTCACTTGGAAGCTGCGCTTCAAGCCTGGAGGCCCGTGGCAGGAGGTCGTCCACGACCGCGACGTGACGATCACCCTTCCCAAGGTGATGCGGTCGTGAGCGCCCACATGCCATCCCTGCAATGCCCCGAGTACGCTGCTTGCGAACCAAAGAGGAGTGCATGATGGCGAAGGCAGAGGAACGGACATACGAGGCAGCACCCGACCGTGTGTATTCGGCCGCGATCAAGGCGATAGCCGATCTCGGGTACTCCGTCCGCAGTAGCGACAGTCAGTCTCGCATCGTCTCGTTCAACACAGGGATGTCGTGGCGTTCCTGGTCGGGCCAGGACATGACCGTCAGCGTGATCGAGCAAGCTGGCGGGACGCGGGTTGCGCTGACGGGCGGCTTGGCAAAGAAGGGGACGGTCGTCACGGGCGGGCAGCTCGTCGCGTGGGGCGAGAAGGGGGCAGTGTCACGCCGCTTTCTGGAAGCCCTGGATCGGGCCGTGGCGAGCACGCCAGACGTGGACGACGCGGGACCGGGGGGCAATGGCACAGCAGCCGAGCTACAGCGCCTCGCCGACCTGCACAGAGACGGTGCGCTCACGGACAGCGAGTTCGCTGCCGCGAAGGCCAAGATTCTCGGGTAGCGCCGCGCCCGGCCCTGCGACGCTCCACGCTAGGCGCCGATCCACGCGCTCACCATCGCCGGCTTGCCCGACAGCGTGGCGGGCAAGCACCGCGTCGTGCCGCGAGGCCTTATAGTCGCGCCGCGGCTGACTGGCTCTCCGTCTGGGACGCCGAGGCGCGCGCTCGGAACATAGACTTCAGCCGCCGCTCATTGCCCGGAGCCCTTCGCTGACCGCCGCCCGCAGCCCTGGCCGCGTCGCCCTGCGCCCCTCTGCCGCCGCCTGGAGTAGCGCGTCCTGGGCGTAGAGCTGGAGCTGCTGGATGCGGGTCAGGTGGAGCGCCAGGGGCTCGGCGGCATCCCGGAGCGTCTGCTTCGGGGTGCCAAGGCCGAAGCGCACTGTGAGGATGTAGCGGGTCCGGCGCGGCATCGCTTCGTAGCACTCGCGGACCCGCGCCGCCTCCTCCGCGCTGAGGCAGGCCTCCCCGTATGACACCACCCCCTTCTCGCCGTCCAACGCCGCCACCGGCAGGTCATCCGGCAGGTAGGCGTCGGCGTTCCCATTGAAGACCTGATCGCGCTGCTCCAGCCTCATCGCCACCTGCTCGGGCGTGTAGCCGTGATGCAACAGCGACGCCTCCCACGTCCTCCACCTGCTCCGATAGCAGCTGTCAGACGGGAGCTGCGGTTCCTCGACCCCCTGGGCTCGCGCGAGCGCCAACTGCTGCTCTCGCCACCAGCCATACTCAGCGACGCTCGGGGGTCGCTTGTAGTGCTCGACCGCTCGCGCCAGCGCGTCGCGGAGCACGTCCTCCGTGTAGCGCGCGATCTTGCCGAGGCGCCGGCTGCGCAACCGAGCTTCGAGCTTGCGCGCGCTTGTCTCCCCAGAGAGTGCGAGGGCTTCGCGCGCTCGCGGCCAGGACTGCCCGAAGGAGCGATACAGGCGCCCGAAGGGTTCAATGTCCTCGCCTTCGTCTCGGAGCCTCCGCGAGACGGCTCGGTAGTCGTCAATACCAGGCTCGCGCCCGATGACCTCGGCTACGCGCCGCAAGGAGCGCACATGCCTCATAAGCTCGGTCTCAGCGTCCTCGCGCTCGCCGAGCCTCCTATCGCAGATGCGCTCGTAGGCAGCGTCCTGTTCCTCAGAGGACAGGCCCTCGTAGAGCATCATCAGCGCATCGGCGCCACTCGTCGCTGGCATCAGTGGTGGTAGCGCCAGAACTCGCGCGCCTCTTGCCGCCCCGCCCACTCGCGCGGGTCCATGAGCGTCCAGGGGAAGCGCTCGCTGTGGTCGGCCACCAGCACCTCGTCGCGGAAGTGGACGTAGCGCTCGTGGCTGTCCTCGCGCTCGCCGTCCTGGATGAACTCCACATCGGTCCACACGCCGAGCATCCGCGCCACGGCCTCGATGTCGATGCGCTCCGGCGGCACGGAGCCCTCGGGGTCCACGCGCCAGCGCCACCAGAGCTGCCCGAAGGCATAGAGCAGGCGCTCGCCGGGCGTCGGCTCCACCCACTCGTCGTCCTCTGCCGGCTCGCCCTCGGGCTGCTCCTCGTCGCACACGGCGGGCAACGTAGGAGCGCTCGGGAGCACGACCGGAGATTTCTTCCGGTCAGTCCAGAGAGCGCCCCTACCGTCGCCGGCCGTTGCCCCGCAGACGACCGAGAGGAGTGCCCCATGAGCACCAAGCAGCCCGCCGATGAGATCCCCGACGACCTCATCCTCGCCGCCATCGACCGCGCCGAGCGCCACACCCAGCGCCAGGACGTCCCCATCTGGCAGGTCCAAGAGCACCTGTCCGTGCCCCGGCGCTCGGGGCGCGGGCGCCAGGTGCGCGCTCGCGTCCTGGCCCTGGCGGACGTGGGCCTGCTGGAGCCGCACCGTCGGCATGGTGTGGACGTGTGGACCCTGACTGCTGCCGCACGCCGCCGCCTGCGTCGCGCGCCTGGCGTCGCCGAGGCCCTGCCCGAGTCCCCGCAGCACCGCAAGTGGCGCGAGGCCCGTGTGCTCGCCGAGCAGGAGGCAGGCAGGTTCGCCGAGCGCCTGCGTGCGACCGTCGCCGAGGCTGAGGCCATGCTCGACGCCGAAGGCACGCCCGCATCCTCCGATGACTGGTCCGGCCTCGCCAGCCGGCTCTCCCGTGCGGCGTCGCTGCTCAGCTCGGCCACCCATTGCCTTCACGAGTGGGCGGAGCCGAGCGACGAGGCAGCCGATGTCGAAGATGCCCGCATCCGAGGCCGGCGCAACGTGCGGCTGTGGAGGGACGAGGACGAAGACGAGGGCTGAGGGACGTCTGGTCATGCCGGCCAAGAAATCAGCGGAGGCTCAGGCCCTCGGCAAGGCGGCCCGCTCGCTTCGACGCGAGCGCGGGGTCGCACAGGAGGCATTCGCGGCGCGTGCGGGCCTGGATCGCAGCTACTACGGGGCCATCGAGCGCGGCGAGTTCAATCTCTCCTTGGACACGCTCGTCAAGGTCGCAGCCGGCCTCGGCGTGCGCCCGAGCACGTTGCTCCGGCGGGCGAGGCTGTGAGCGGGCAGCGGGGAACGGCTGAGATGACTGCCCTACGTCGCTTCTCGCGCTGGCCCGAGCGGCAGGGCGACGCCTGCCTTCGCGTAGGAGTCGAGCACGTGCAGCGCGGCCATCTCGCGCGTCGTCTTGTCCCGGCTGTCCAGCTCCCTCTGCACGGCGTGGCGCTCGATGTCCGAGAGGCCGGCGACGTGGGCGACGGAGCCACGCCAGGCCGAGACGCGCCGCGTGCTCATCTGGCTTTTGCTGTAGCCGCGCCCGAGCGAGTCGGTGCGCGTGAGCCGGCAGACCACGGCGCCCACGCAGAGCATGTCCCAGCTCGTCCTGCCGTCGCAGACGACGCGCTTGAACGTGGCTCGGGTAGGGTCCAGCATCCTCGGCTGCGCATCGTCGCAGACCACTCGGAGGGAACCGCAGGCGCAGCCTAGAACGGGATGTTCTCGTCGCCGGCGAGCGCGACGGGCGCGAAGTAGGCCTCGCTCACCAGCGCCTCGTCGGCACGCGGGACACGCTCGTCCGGCACCTCGACCAGCGAGGGGTCGCGCTCGATGGCCAGGCCGACGATGAACTCGTTCAAGGCGGCTGCGAGCCCGAGGGCCAAGCGCGCATACGGCTCGGGGAGCGGCTGCTCCTCACGCCCCTGGCCGTGCCCGCCCAGGTGGTTGCGCAGCCACGGCAGGGCGAGCATGACCTGGCTGGCGAAGCCCCCACGCAGATCCTCGGGCAGCCCCTCGAAGAAGCCCGCCTCCTGCAAGGAGTCGATGAGGGGCTTCGCGGCCAGGTGGGCGTCCTGGCCGAGCGCCGCCTTCATCGTGCTCTCGAACGACTTGCCAGCGTTGTGCACCGCTCCCCTGGCGTCCTGGTCCGTGAGGTCGTGCCGGGCGGATAGCATCTCCTGGGCCGACCCCTCGAAGCGCACGGAGTGCAGCGTCTCCTGGCTGCTGGCGACGACCTGCTCATGGACGAACACGGCGTCGAGCAGCACGAACTGGCCGTCGAGCATCCTCCAGACCGCATCCTCCTCACCGAGCACGCGGTTGATGTCAGCGATGAGGGCGGGGCACCTGGCCTGTTTGGTCTGGAGGTAGAACAGCTCGACGTAATCGAGAACACCGGCATCCGGGCCGTTGGTGGTCACCCAATCCTGGATGCCCACCCTCACGCCATCGACGCGAAGGTCGCTCTCGCCGCTCACGTCGAGCAGCGCGCTGGTGGCCTGCTCGAAGGAGTCTGTCTCCTCCGTCCAGTTGTCGCCGGGGTTGGGGTTGTAGTGCCAGCTCTCGCTGAAGCTCCCCATCACCCGCCAGAGGCGCCCGCGCAGGCGCTCGTCGAGGCTGACATCGACCTCGCCTGACGCGAGGGCGCGGCGATGGCGCTTGCTGAACACGGACATGCAAGCAGCGTAGTCACGCCCAGGGACGAAGCCCAGCGAAGCGCAAGACTACGAAGTGACGGTGAGGCGTCGGCTGGCCACGGTGGCCCAGCGACCGCCAGCGCTGAGTGCCAGGCGCGCGGTGACGGGCAAACGATGGCGACGCGCGAGGAGGCGTGCATCGGCGCTGTCGAGCGCGAGGGTCACGCCCACGCTGCTCCGCGCGGGGACGGCGAAGGCGTGTCGCGCCAGCACGCGCCGACCCGAGAGCACAGCGAGGCTCAGGTGGCAGGCGCTCGCCTGCTCGCAGGCCGCGACGGCTTCGATATGGCCATGCCGGGCTCGCACGCTGACGAGCCGCGCGGGCGCTCGCCCTCCGGGTCGGCCAGCCGCTTCCCCGCCGAGAGCTGGCACCCAACCCAGCGCGGGCGCGCCAGAGGTCGAGCCGGACGCACCCTGTCCGCTGCCTGCTTCGAGCGGCGGCGTCGGCACCGGCAGGGACGTAAAGCGCACGCTGACGCTCGTGTCGGCGCTGGCTGTGAAGGAGCAGGTTGGCGTCGTGCCCGAGCAGGCGCCGCCGCCCCAGCCCAGGAACGTCGCGCCCAGGTCAGGTTCGGCAACGAGTTCGATGGATGTGCCGGGCACGTAGGGGTATGACTCGCACTGGCTGGCGCACAAGAGGGTCGAGTCGGCCCTGCCGCCTGCGAAGCCCCTCACGATGCCGCTGCCCGTGACGCCCTCGCTCACCGTGTAGCGCGGGCCGTCGTAGGTGATGATGAATGTCTCTTCGGAGGAGGCCCCGGTGATTTCACCCTCCTCGTCAACGGCAGTGACCACCACGTCAATCTGGTCGCCAAGGAGTTCCCACGGGATCGTGAAGGCGCTGGTGTGTGCGCCCGTGCCTTCGAGGTTGACACATTCCTCTTCCTCGCCGCTGCCCATACAGCGCTGCCACTGGTACCAGTATTCGGCGATCGGGGACGTGTCCGTCCAGGTGCCCGTGGTGGCCGAGAGCGTCTGCCCGACTTCGAGCGTGCCACTGATGACGGACGGTGAGGTGTTGACGGGCGCCGCGTCCGCGCGGGGTGGGGCCACGAGCAGCAAGACGCCCGAGACGGAGGCGGCGAGCAGGCCTCCGAGGCGCCGGGGCATGGAGTGGGCTCGCCGAGTGGCTCCCCCAGCGCATCCGCCCCGGCTCATGGGGTGCCCCCTCATCGCCCGTGGCAAGACAAGCTGTCCGTAGCTGGCCTCATTGGCGCAGCAGGGTAGCAGACAGTATGCTGCCTGCATAACGTCTGACAGCGTTCTGTCAGTCGATTCTTTGGCTGCCAGCAGTCAGTGTGCCTCCCGCGATGGCGGAGAGCACTATGGCCGAGTACATGGCGGAGCGGAAGGCGTACCTGGAGGCGTTCTCCGAGAACGTCCGGCGCCTGCGCGACGAGCGCGACCTGTCGCAGGCCGACCTCTACAAGCTGGCCGACCTGCATCGGACGCAGGTCGGCAGGATGGAGGGCGGCGACGCGGAGCCGCGGCTGATGACCCTCGTGATCATCGCCGACGCCCTGGGGGTCAAGCTGGACGACCTCGTCGCTGGCCTGCCCGTCCCCAAGGAGCGCCGGCCACCGCCGAACCCGAAGCCCAAGCAGGCGAAGCGCGCCGGCTCGAAGCGCCCCGCCTCCAAGTAGCCGCGCCCCAGCTCCAGCGCCGTCTTCGCGGCGCGCGCGGGGATGGGACCGCTCCTACTACGGGGCCATCGAGCGCGGCGAGTCAACCCGAGCCTCGACACCATCATCAGGATCGCCACGAGCCTCGGGCCACCGTTCCCGATGCCCGCGTAATTCTGACTGCACGGCATCGTGCATCCGCAGCCGAGGACTTTGGGCGCCTGCGCTGAATCCCACATGCATGACTCGGCTGGGTTATCTGAGCACCAGCATGATCTACTGCGACGACAACCTGCGGCGCCTCCAGCAGTTCCCGGATGAGTGCGTGGACCTCATCTACCTCGACCCGCCGTTCTTCTCAAACCGGAACTACGAGGTCATCTTCGGAGACGAGGACGAGATACGCTCATTCGAAGACCGCTGGGAGGGTGGGGTCCAGGTGTACCTCGATTGGATGATGCAGCGCGTGGCGCAGCTGTACCGCGTGCTCAAGCCGACCGGCTCCTTCTACCTCCACTGTGACCCGAGTGCTTCGCACTATCTCAAGGTCCGCCTGGACAGCGTGTTTGACTACCGGCGGTTCCGCAACGAGGTGTCGTGGAAGCGCTTCTCCGCGAAGAACGACCCAAGCCGCTTCGGTCGGAGCCACGACACCATCCTCTTCTACACGAAGGGCGGTCAATTCACCTGGAACCCGCAGTACGGGCCGTTCGAGAGTGACTACGTTGACCAGAATTACAGGTACGTCGATCAGGACACCGGGCGGCGCTACCGGCTCAGCGACCTGACGGCGAACAAGGGCGGCGGGGACACCGACTACGAATGGCACGGCATGACGCCGTACAAGGGTCGTCATTGGGCGTACTCGCGGGCCAAGATGGACGCGATGCACGCCGAGGGTCGGATTGCCTTCCGGCGGACTGGGATGCCCGTGTACAAGCGATACCTCGATGAGCAGCGCGGCGTGCCGTTGCAAGACGTCTGGACGGACATCCGCCTGCACGCCGGGGCGCGCGAGCGCGTCGGGTATCCGACGCAGAAGCCAGAGGCCCTGATGGAGCGCATCATCATCGCCAGCAGCAACGAAGGCGATGTGGTCCTCGACCCCTTCTGCGGGTGCGGAACCACCATCGCTGTCGCCCAGCGCCTCAAGCGCCAGTGGATAGGGATCGA
Organism: uncultured Solirubrobacteraceae bacterium; assembly: GCA_963782325.1. Classification (GTDB taxonomy): domain Bacteria; phylum Actinomycetota; class Thermoleophilia; order Solirubrobacterales; family Solirubrobacteraceae; genus Palsa-744. Next base: position 651,541 of record CAWAJG010000008.1, on the reverse strand, counting down.
CATCAGCCCCACGGCTGTGAGCCTGATGAAGCGCCGCGTCGAGAAAGTCGGCGCCACGGATGTCAAGGTCGAAGGGCTGCCAGTGACACTGGAGGACGTGAAAGCCCTGCGACCATTCGCGTTCCAGAATTGGGTCATCAACCGCATCCACGGCACTCCGTCGCCGCGCAAGTCCGGGGACATGGGCATAGACGGCTACTCGTTCATGGAGGGCCTGCCCGTCCAGGTGAAGCAGTCCGAGCGCGTCGGGCGCGCCGTCGTTGACACCTTCCAGACGGCTGTCGCACGAGCAGGCAAGCACAGGGGGTACCTCATCGCCTTCAGCTTCACGCGAGGGGCGAAGGAGGAGGCGGCACGAGCCAAGGCCGAGACTGGCATCGAGATTACGCTCGTGGAGGCAAAGACACTCGTAGAGGGAGCGCCGGACCGCATCACACCGGACCTCGATGACCTCTTCCCGGCGCTGCCACGGACGTTCCTAGACATGCCGCTGCCACAGCCCCGCAAGCGCAGCGCTCGCCCGACCATCGAGGAGCTTGTCGGCAAGTCCAAGCGCCGCACCCGCGCGAGTTGAGGCTCGCCTCGGCGGCCAGCCTGGCCTCAAGCAGGTAGAGGGGCAAAAGCGGCTGGCCCACCGTGCGCATCCACAGCATGGCCGCATGCTCGCCCACATGGACGCCTGCTCCGACACGAGGGCGCGACGCCTCTCAGGATTCAGTCGCCTGTGGCGCCGGTGCGTGGGCCCTGGCGCCATCATCAGCACCGCGCTTTGGGCTGGCTGCGCTGTGGCTGTCGCTCTCCACGTCACCCACGGACAGGGCCCGGCCATTGGACTCGGTGCCTGGGCGGTGCTCAACGCCGTCCTGCTCACGGCGCGTGAAGAGGTCAGCGAGCGCAGATCCGGCCCATCGCCGAAGCGAGCCATGCTCCCGGCGTAGGCCGGGCACCAAGAGGACTGGCCACGAAATGGCCACGAACCCCAGCGTCAGCAGCGCGGGCACGAGCATGGCCATCTGGAGCGGCTTCTGATCCGGGCCTAGTCCTTCCAGGACTCCCAGGAACTCCAGGAAGGCGCCAGCGTATGCAGCCCACAGGGCGCACCGTTGCATCTTCCCGCTCCAGCCCTTGTCGGTGTAGGGCGAGCGCGCCATGACGAGTGCGATGGCGGCACCGAGGAACAGCAGCGTCGTCCCAACGACGATGAGCACGCTGGGATGCGAGCCCGCGACAGCGGCTACGTTCGCTGCCCCCTTGTGTGCCTTCTCGTTCAACCTCGCTCCTCAGCAGGTGGGAATCTCATCTGTTGGACTCGCAACATCCTCAACGGCTGTGGCGGTGTGCCAGGCGATTCGTGCAAGATGGCGCCCAGCCACCGCCGAGCTGACGAGGCTTGCTGAGGTTCGGACCGCTTCCGACTGAGCAGGTGGCGGTCGGGCCGGGTGAGAGCCCCTATGGGCGCGCCATGGGCCATGGGCGAAGCGCGGGAGACCGCGCCGATGATGACGTCGTCCCCCCGCGCGGCAAGGCTGGGACGCCGAACGCGGGTGAGGCCGAGGGCGAGGCCCCGAGCCCCCAGCGCGCCGAGGCAAGCGAGGAGGGCCGCAGGCGCCGCTCCAGCCGCCGCGCCGCGCTCCCTCCCTCACCTGCCGACCGCACGCTCGACTGCGCGCTCTCGCGCGACGAGCTGCGCGACATCGAGCCGGGCGGGGCGGGCGCCACTGAGGACGACGGGGCCGACCATGGCGCCGAGGGGTCAGTCCGCGCGATGGCAACCAAGGAGCAGCGCGCTTGGGACTGCTGGTCGCAACGCAAGCGCCGCGCCCGCTACGGCAAGCTGCCCAAGCCTCCTGAGCCTGGCGACGTCGAACTCCTGTACGCCAAGCTCAACGAAGACCTGTGGCATCTGGACGACGGCGAGCGCGTCCTCCTCGTCATCCACTCGGACGCCTGGCAGTCCACGGTCGGCGCCCGCTGCCGTGAGCTTGACGCGGCGGCGGACACGCGCCAGGCGTACTCAGCCGAGGAGTGCGAGCGTGTGTTGCTGTACCAGCGCCTCCTCGGCAAGCGCACGTACAAGGCAGCACGAGCCGCGCTGGCGAGCGATGAAGGCGCCTGCGCCCGCGTGACCCTCGGCTTCGACCGTCCACGCGACCATGTGCTGGGGCGGCGCGTGAAGTACGAGCACCGGCGCCGGCTTGATGGCGTGCCGAGCGAGGCGACCATCTCGCGCTATCGGACCAAACGCCTCCCCGAGGGCGAGCGCGCCGAGCTGTACGCCGAGTGCTTCATCCGCCTGGTGCAGGAGCACGCAGTCAAGTTCCCCGAGTTCCGCGAGGAGCTTCGCGTCATCGGCTTCGACGGCTCGACGCACAAGAGCATCTACAAGCCGGGCATCCTCAAGGACGAGCACGAAGAGCCCATCTTGGACGAGGACGGGAACTACATCCCAACGCTGAAAGGCTGGGAGGGCGGGAGCGCGAACGACCCGAGGCTGCCCGAGAGCAAGCGCGGGCATGGGATGCTGACCGTCACCGGCCACACGGCACAGGCGCTCCCCATCGCCTGTCGCACCGTGCGCATCCATGACCCCGAGATCGAGTGCGTGCTCGACATCCTCAAGGAGGACATGCCGCGCATCCGCGAGCGCATGGAGCCGGAGGCCATCGGCGTCTGCACGATGGACGGTGCCTTCGCCTCCCCGCGCATCCGACGCGCCCATCGCAAGCTCGGCTTCATCGAGAACACGCATCTCGTGAGCCGTGCTGAGAAGGAGTCGGCGGACCGCCACAAGCAGAGGCGCACGCGCATGGTCCTCTCGATCGAGGGCTACCCGAACTGGCGCGCCAACGGCTTGAAGGAAATCTTCTGCGTCTGCGGCCAGGGTGATGTCTTCTCACGCCCTCGTCTCCTGGGCGATGGGAGCGTGAGCGTCGCCGTGGAGGGGGCCTGCAAGGTCTGCGGGCCCATCCGCGTCACCTCTGGCGACTGGCGACGGGTCAAGAACCCCGACAGGTACGTGCGCGTCAACCCGAAGGACAAGGCGAGCGTCAAGGACGCGGACCTCGCCTTTGGCAACCCTCTCACCTACAGCGACGCGCGCGCCGAAGCGTATGGGCGCAACCGCTACGCGCAGGGCGAGGGCCTGCACGGCAGCGCGACGACGCGCTGGAACCTCTTCAAGGACAGGGCTTACTACCGGCGCTTGGACCAGGCCAGGCTCGATGTGCTCCTGACGTACTGCCTGATGCACGGGCTGGCGATGGAGGCGCGGCGCGAGAGAGCGCAGGCGCCGCCAGCGTGCTTGCCGAAGCGGCCTCGTCCTGCGCCGGCCCCTCAAGGTCGGGCCGCGTAGGCGGCGCTGGCCCGCAGCGCCATGGAGCCAGTCAAGGGAAGCCGAGGGAGGGCCCAAGCGGGGCGAGTGGGCACGCGCGTCCAGAGGCAGGGCGAGCTTGACGCCGTAATGCGGCGGATGTACGCGCTCAGCCTGCGCGACCAGCTGGAGGCGCATCGCCTCCTCAGCCAGCACCTCGGCGAGGAGCTGGGCGGCGAGACGGAGTTCGCCAGGCAGGCACGGGAGCGGCGCGAGGCGCTTGGGGCGATGGAGCGGGTGGCCGAGCGCCTTGGCCTGGGCGCGGGCGTGGCTCCGACGGTCACGCAGTACCGCGAGGCGTGCAGTGGCGCCGCGAGCGAGTGGAGCTCTGCCCGCATCATCCGGGCGTGGGGTCGCTACCGGCTCGCTGAGCAGGCGTTCCGAGGCGAGCGCATCCCCGCGACGGCGGCGCAGCGGAGCCTCCAGCGCTACTCGTCGGGCAAGGCTCATCACTACGAGCCGCCTCTCGTCGGCGTGCGCCAATGGCTTGGGACCAACCCAGCCTCAGACACCGGCACGGACTACGACGACTACGTCCGAGAGCACAACAGCGATCTCGTGCGAAGGAAGATCGAGGGGCTCGCCCTCATCCAGAAGGGAGCGGTCAGGAGGAGCCTCGGGCTGCCCTGGCCGGACATCCTCGCGGTGGCGCGCTGCGAGGCTGACGCGGCACCCTTGCAGACCCGCTACGAGAAGGAGCGCCTGGAAGCTGACGCGGGGCCACTTGGCCTCATCAACGCGACCACGGTAGGGCTCATCCTCGGCATGGCCAGGCAGGACAGTGCCCGCAAGCGTGATGACTTCCCCAAGCCAGTCGTCAAAGTCGGCAGACGCCACGGCTGGCTGCTCGCTGACGTCATGGCCTACCGAGAAGGAGAGCCCTTCCCCCCACGCAAGCCGGGGGCGATGCAGCACCGCGTGATCGACGTCGCGGGCCTCGGGGAGCTGTTGGGGATGGCCTCCCAGGGCGTGCGCTCAGCGGTCCGTTCGGGGAGGCCGACTGTCTTGCCGCCAGATGGGCGCCTCGGGGACGCCTTCTATTGGCTGCGCAAGGGCGTTGAGGCGTGGCTCGCTCTCCCAGCGGAGCAGCGCCGTGAGCACGCCAAGATGCTCAGGCCTCCGGCAGCCCCTGTGGTCGGTCGCCGCGATCCCCAGGCGCCCGGCTTCACCCTTGGCGAGCAGGAGCGCCGCTCGCTCGGGCCGCTGCTGGCTGGTCTCTCGCTTGGCGAGCAGGTGCGCGCCGTCATGGGCACGGCGGCCTGGAGCGAGGTCATGCGGCCTATCCTGGACGCGCTGGACGAAGGGCGGCCCACGAAGGGCCCCAGGCCCGCCTATGGCTCTGAGGAGCTGGAGAGCTGCCTGCTCTACCAGAGCCTCGCCGAGGCGGGCACCTACGCAGAGGCCCACGCGCTCCTGGCCGGCGAGGGCGCCGCGCCCGAGCGAGCAGCCCTCGGCTTCGGCACCCGCCGTGCCCGCATCGGGAGGAACCTGCGCCTCGCGGAGCCCGGCGACGGCGACGGCGATGTGCCCTCTGTGGCCACGGTCTGGCGCCACAAGCAGCGCTTCGGCGCGGAGAGGCATGCGCGCGCCTGCGAGGAGCTGTTCGGGCGCCTCGCGGACGGCCTCGCGGACGGCCTCGCGGACGGCTTCGCGGAGGGGTCGTTCGAGGGGCTGCGTGAAGAGGCCGGGCGCCGGCGCGCGAAGGGCAGGCCCTCTGCGCCGGAGCGTGGGACGCGAGCGTGATGAGGGCGCGGACAAGCCTGCCGCCGCGCTGGCAGGCTTGTCCGGTCGTCTGGTGAGCTGGGTGTCTGAGAGGCCGGTGAGCTGGCTTTTGGTGCTCTGCACCTCCAGCCAGCCCCTCGCCCTGCGCCTTGTCGAGCGGCGAGGGTAGGGCGAGGCGCCGGCGCGCTGACGGATCCCCAGCGGGCCGCGCAAGAGGCGCCGCCGGCGTGACGAGGACGCGGGCCGGACCCTGGCGCCGATAAGCGGAGCCCGAGGTCGTGGGAATGGTGGAAAAACACCGATAGGGATTTCCGAGCGGCGGAAACCCTAGTACCAGAGCGGGATTGAGAGTTGAAATCGGGCCCTGCTTGCACGCGTCCGCGCGTTGCTGCGCCGACCGACCGGCGAGATACCGCCTGTGCTCCGCCACAAAGCGCTGACGATCCACACCGCCACGCGTACCGTCCTTTACGGATCGACGCCGGTGGAACTGCGCCGACGCGAGTACGCCTTGCTGGTCTACCTGGCGCGCGATCCCACCCGAGTCTTCACCAGGAGGGAGTTGCTGCGCGGTGTGTGGGGCTACCCCTCACAGGACGCGACGCGCACCGTGGACGGGCACGCTTCGCGTCTGCGCTGCAAGCTCGCCAAGGCCGGTGCGAAGGAATGGGTCCGCTCGACGTGGGGCGTCGGCTACTGCCTCGCGCCGACCCCGCCGCAACTGGCATCCGCGACCGAGAGAGGAAGGACTGGGGGATGAGCACGCTCACGATCCCGCCGCGGGTAGTGCCCTACATCCGCGCAGGAGCACAGGTCCAGATCGCAGATGCGGCTGAGCAGTTGGCCACCGTGATCGGCGAGGCGATGAGCCGCGGCATCCCGCCCGCATCTGAGCAGCAACGCCTATCGCAGGCATGGGCGCTCGTTGACCTGTTGGGCTGGCCTGACGAGGCGGGCGAGCCAGTGGAGCTGGACGTGCGCGAACATGGCGAGGCGCTATGCGCCGCGCTGGACGGCAACGCCGAGCGGCTTGCCGAGCTGGTGGCCGACACTGACGACGGCCCGCAGCGCGCAAGCCGCGCAAGCGACCTACAGGAGCTGCGCGAGTTCGAGCGCACGGCACGCGAGGCAATCAAGCGCGACCGGCCAATGACGATCTGCGCGACCATGCCCGCGCAGGTGGCAGTGCTGCTGCGCGGCGCGCTCTACGCGGAGCTAGAACGCGCGTGCGAGGACGCACCGGCCACGACGCCCGCGAGCAGGACACGCCGCAGGATGGACACCCGTGCTGAGACGCATCAACAATGCGTTCGACGGGCTGAGCGCGCTCGGATGGAAGGAGCCCACCGAGCAGCAGCCGGTGCCGATCGCGCTGGACGCGGCGCTGATCGAAGTCTTGGAAGCCGACGCTGAGCACTGGGAATGGACCTCCGAACAACAGCGGATCGAATCCGCAGAGGGCCGTGCCCGCGCCGCGCAGTACGCGGCCGCGATCAATCGGTTTCTCGCTGCGCTCACTAGTGCTCTGCCTCGACCACGCAACGCGGCCGATGCGCTGACGCGCCGCGCTACCCGACCCGAACGAGTACGCGAGCGCGGTGAACGGCGGGCAGCGGCAGGGCGTCGTCGCGCATAGCTTCGAGATATCCCTCGATCGCCTCCTGAGCGTTTGCGCGAGCTTCCTCGATCGTCTCACCCTGCGTAGCGACACTTGGCAGCTCAGGCACAACCACGCTGTAACCGCCCGCCACCTTCGCCACCATCACCACGTCAACATGCGCTGCCCGCTCATCGGCGACGCCCTGCAGCGACGGCTACGCTGCTACGCGTTCGAGGTCCTCGGCGGGCATGTCGAATGTCCGGCCTTCATCCTCGTCGCCGACGTGAATCAGGAAGATCGTCCTGCCGCCGACACCGAGGGGACCAAGATCCTCGACGATGATGCCCCTCCAGTTGAAAGCCGGGAGCTTCGAGGTCACATGGTCCCCAACTTTCAGCGACTGCGTTGGGGCTGTTTGAGCGTGAGCCATCATGTTGAAGGTATCACCAGGGGCGGGGGAGGCCAAGCGACTGACAGTGGTTAGCGGCGACCTTATCGAGCGAAGTGGCCAGGATGTTGAGCGCGCTGCGCCAGCCCCGGCACGTTGCGAGGCTAATCGTCACGGGCTCAAGAGCGCCCTTTGCGAGCCTTACGGTGATCTCGTCGTGCGCGATCGCGTTGCGCCATGTAATGAGCGCCCAGAGCTTCTTGCGACGCTCGTCGTTGCCGCGTCGCTCGCTGTCGGCTCGGGTCCATATGTCGAGCCCGAAGCGCGCGAAGTCGTCCGCGATCGAGTTGGGCTGCGCGTTGCGCCGCTCCAGCGCCCTGTTGCTCGTCAGGTTTTCGCGCAGCAGCTCCGTGTAGTTGGCGTCGTGCGCCCCGAGCGCGATCGCCTCTGCCGTCTGAATCTGTAGCGCTCGCACGAACCCTTGGAAGCGCGCGGCGAGCAGCATTGTGTAGGCGTAGTTGAGCTGCTGGGTCAAGAACCGCCGGCCCGGCTTGGTCCCTCCAACCGCCTTATGCGCGTGCTCGATCTCATCGAACGCCGCCCACGCATCCGTCTGCCACTCCTTCAGCGATTGCGATGCCACGAGACAAGACGCTACAACAGCGCGCCGACGCTCCCGCCATGACCAGCGGCAGCTTTCTCGTCGCCAGCCCCACGCGGGTGCCGACGACGACCAAACAGACCACATGCACACCCTGCGGGTGCTGTGCGATTGCTGTGTCTCGGCCGTGGTGGGACCCGTGCGGTGGCGAGCTGCGGGCGCTTACGGCAGCGGCGAGGGGAGCGGCTGTGTCGCTGGTCGAGGGTCGCAGGGGCAGAGCGTGGCCCGAGCGTCGGGAGGGGTTGCGGCCGGTGGCCGCCGTTACGTGCATCGGAGGCGTCGGCTTCGCCTCCTTGTCGGCCAGGGCGAGCGGACGGCGCGCGGGTAACTGCGTGGCCGGTTCGGGCGGCTGGGGGTCTGTAGCTATGGATGATGACCGCCTCAAGCATCGGTGCCGCCAAGGGCGGCGGATACGCCCGCTACCTGGAGGGCAAGACGGTCGCGCCTGAGCGCGGGGACTATTACTTGACGCCGGGCGGGGAGCCCGCGCAGGCGCCCGGCCGCTGGCTCAGCTCACCGGACACGCTCGCTCGCCTGGGGATCGAGGACAGCAGGGTCGATGGGCCGGACTTCATCGCGTTGATGGAGGGCCGACACCCACGAGATGGCGGCTGGCTGCGCAGGGTCGGCGCGGACGGCACTCGCGGCGGCGGCATCGACGTTACCTTCAGCGCCCCCAAGTCCGTGTCGGTCACATGGGCGCTCGGTGACAGGCGCGAGCGCGCCGTGATCGAGCAGGCCCACCGCAGCGCGGTCGATCAAGCGATCGGCTACATGACCGAGACGGTTGGGACCGTCAGGCGCCACCGCGCGGGTGAGGTTGTCGAGGAACCGGCGCGCGAGCTGATCGCAGCCGAGTACCTGCACACGACGGCCAGGGGCGTGCTCGACGGAGACGCGCCCGACCCGCAGCTACACAGCCACGTCGTCGTGACAAGCGCGGTCAGGGAGGATGAGCAGATCGTCGCCGTCGCCTCGCGGCCGATCTTCCGCGCGGCACGGGAGGTTGGCGCATTCTACCGCTCAGCGCTCGCGCACGAGATGGCCGAGCGCGGCTACGCAATCGACGCAGGGACCGGCAAGGAGGGTCGCTACTTCGAGATCGCCGGGGTGCCGCAAGGACTGATCGACGCCTTCTCTGCCCGGACCCGCGAAGTCACGGCGGCGGCCGAGCGGTTCAGGGCGAAGTGGGGGAGGGCACCCGAGCGCGGCGAGCTTCGCCGCCTCAAGCTTGAAAACCGCAAGGCCAAGCTCCCCGTCACCCGCTCAGACCTACAGCGCGTGTGGAACGAGAAGGCCGCCCGGCACGGCGTCTCGCGTGAGCGGCACGACCGGCCACGGGCGCGGACGTCGCGGTTGCGTCCTCGGGCTGCGCTCGAGGATCGCGTCGAAGAACGATTGACCGAGCGCGCCGCGACCTTCCAGCCCGGCGAGCTGCGCGCCGTGCTGCTTGAGCAGTCCACCGGCGAACTCGCCCCGGCCGACGCGCTCGCCAAGGCACACGACATGATCGCCGAGCGCCGCGTCCTGCCGTTGGAGGGCGGGCAGATGACCACGCTCGCCATCCGCGCCAAAGAGCAGGCGATCCAGCGCACCTTCGGCCAGCTCGCGCGTCCGTCTGGCCGTGACGTGGGCGAGCGTGCCCGCAAGGTTGCTGCTGACCAGCTCGCCGAGCGGATCGGCGCACGCCTCTCCAGCGAGCAGACCCGAGCGCTGCAGATCATCACCGGCCCTGAGCGGGCGGCCGTGCTGATCGGCCCGGCAGGCACCGGCAAGGGCGTGGTCCTCGACGCGGCCGCCCGCGCCGAGCAAGCCACCGGACACCAGACGTTCGGGATCGCGGTATCGGGCTCGACCGCCCAACGCCTCGGCCAAGACAGCCCCGCTCTGAACGGGAGCACGCTGACGCTCGACGCGCTCGTCGCCCGCGCCGAGCACGGCCGCCTGGCGCTCGACGCCAACACGACGATCTTCTTTGACGAGGCAGGCATGGCCGACACACACCGCCTCAGCCGCCTATGCGCAGCCGTAGAGCGGTCAGGGGCGAAGCTCGTTGCGATCGGCGACGGCGCGCAGCTCCCCTCGATCGGCGCGGGCGGCATGTTCGACCAGCTCGCCAACCTCGCACCGTCGGCCGCGCTGTCGGAGGTCAGGCGCACGCTCGACCCGGGCGAGCAGAGAGCGTGGGCGGACCTGCGCGCGGGTCGTACCGACCGGGCGATGGCGCACTACCTCCGTCAAGGCCGGCTGCACATGAGCGAGGACCGCGACCAGGCTGTCGAGCAAGCCGTCCACGATTGGGCGAAGCTGACCGAGACGCTCCCGATCGAGCAAGTCGCGCTGATCTCCGACGCCTCAAACGTCGAGATCGCCCGGCTGAACGCCCGAGCGCAACAGCACCGCTCCCAGCGAGGCGAACTCGGCGACCTGGAAGTCCACGTCCCCGGCGTCCACTACGGCATCCGCGCAGGCGACCGTATCGCCATGATCGACCAGCACCACCAGCGCGGCGCCGAGAGGATCGAGAACGGCGCCAAAGGCCAGGTGCTCGACATCACCGACGAGGGCGACGTGCTGATCCAGTTCGACGCAACCGGGCAATGGCGCACGCTCGCCGGCGACGAGCTCGGCGCGCTCAGGCTCGGCTACGCCAGCCACATCCACCGCGCCCAAGGCGCCACCGTCGCCCGCACACTCGTCGTTACCGGCGGCTGGCAGACCAGCAACGAGACAGCCTACGTCGAGGCATCCCGCGCCCGGCAAGGCACCGACTGGTACGTCAACCGCCAAGACCTCGGCACAGACGGCCACGACACCAACCGCGTCGAACGCCTCGCCCGACAGATGGGCCGACCCCGTACCCAAACACCATCCCTCGCGCACCGCGAGCTGCACGGCCACCAACGCCCCCTAAGCGACCTCGCCCGCTCGATCGAGGACCACGGCCCGCAACGCTACGCCCCGAAGCTCGTCCCCGGACTGATCCGCGCAGCTCGCCGCGCAATCCAACCACCCGCACCCGAACGCACACGATGAGCAGCCAGCGAGCACGAACCGCAGCGCGCGACGCTTGGCAGCCGCGACTCGTCCCTCCGCAGCGACTTACGGCAGATGACGTGATGACCGCACGCGACGTCGCGCGGCTCCTTCACGCCCCAGTCTCCACCGTCGAAGATTGGGCGCGTCGCGGCATCCTCCCGAGCGTGAAGATCGGCAGGCGCAGGCTCTATATCCGCCAGAACATTGAAACGGCGTTGACAGGTCCGGTCGGGGAAGAACGATCGGGATGATCGCTGCCCGGCGACATCAGACCTCAGGGGGCACGATGCGCGGGCATCGTGCCGGTCTCACGAGATTGGCCGACGGGGGCGGCGGCACGAAGGGGTCGGCACGCGCAAGGTCGAAGATGGCGAGAAAGGGTGCGCTCGGGCGGTGATATTCGCCACTGGTGCAGGTCACTTCACTCTGCGAGAGAGGCGCGCTGGTGGTCTCCACGACCGCGACCGCGGGCCAGCGAAACGCGAACGCAACGAGGCTCCGAGCCGGTTCGTTGAACCCGATCAGACGTCGCGACGCTCCGCCCAGCACGCTGCGCTCCACAATGACGGAGTCGCCTTCGACGGATTCGCTCTCGACGAGGTGCATGTGGGACACCAGCGGTGGTTGCGCGGCCGTCCCAAGATCCGCGAGGCGGCGTCCGCGCAGCGAGTACAGCTCGATCCGGTAAGGAGGGCGTCTGAGCCGTATTCGTGGGGAGGCGAGGGGTTGCGCGATCTCGGCGGCCGGCGCAAGCTGCGCTTCCCTGGCCAGAGTCGTCGGCACCGAAAGCACCAGGCGGGTCCTTGAGGCAAAGCTCAAGTATCCGTCCGGCGCGTCGAACTGGGCCACCATCTGCCCTGTGCCGAGATCGAGGATCGTGACCCGCATCTTCGCAGGCGACAGCTGCACTCCGATGGCGAGGAGGCGTCCTTCTGTGGCGAGGATCGGCGGGTTGTGCCCCGTCAGCCAGCGCAACACGCGCCAGTTGCCGCCCCGCAGACTCCGGATGAACAGCGGCTGGCTGGTCGCTAGTTCCTGCTCCCCGAATCCCCCGTTTTCACCTTGGCATTCACCGGCGTCGATGAGGTCGTCGCCAGCGACCGCAAAATCGGTGGGGGCGAGACCAGAGCCGATCACCGGCGCCCAGCTGGTGCATTTCCCGCCGTGCACTTCGCGCGCTTCTTCGCCACCCTGTTCGACCGGCGCAAAGCGACCGGGCGGAACGGCGGACGCGAAACCTCCCGCTGCTCCTCCGACCAAGGCGACCGCCCCACTGGAGGACGCCAGCGTGGGAGCGGACCTACTACTAGCTCCGCCCAAGATTGTGCTCCCCGACCAGAAGCCCTGAAAGCGCACGCGCCCCTGATCGACCCAGACCACCCCGCTGCGCACCACAGCAACTTCCTGCGGCGCTTCGAGCGGTCGAAGAAAAGCAGTCGCACTCGAAGCCGACGCCAGCGCACCAGCGAGCACCGCAAACGCAGCAGCACCCCAGCGACGCTCGCTGCGCTGGGGCGACAATCCTCGCCATGACCCCCGATTCAGCATGACGCTACTATCCCATGTTTCCGTGAGACGCGGGAAGCTCAGCCGGTGTCAGGCGACGCTAACGCAGGCTCAAACCGAGTCCCGCGCCGTCCGACATGAACGCCGCCGTGAACACCTGCGCCTGCTCAGAAGCCGGGCGCGCGTGCAGGTAGCGACTCGTTGTCGAGAGCGCGCTGTGCCCCATCGCCTTCTGGATCGTCACCACATCGACGCCGCGCGAGGCGAGCAACGAACCGAACGTGTGGCGCAAGTCGTGAAAGCGCAGCGGCCTAACCCCTGCCGCGACCTGTGCGCGACGAAAGCGGCGTCGCAGCGCCGACCCATCCAGAGGACGACCGAACACGTTGCAGAACACAAGATCGCCCGGCGTCGTGTAGTGACCGCGACGGCTCACCCGATCGAGCGCGGCGGCAGCCTGATCCGCCAGTGGCACACGGCGAACACGCCCGGACTTCGTTGTCGATTCGACCCCCGCGCTCATCGCGCGAGCGATCGTCAACGCCGACCCCTCAAAGTCGATGTCACGCCAACGCAAGGCGAGCAGCTCGCCCCGGCGCAGGCCCGCATACGCCGCGACCCGGATCAGCTCGGCGCCCTGCTCGTCCTCGGCCTGCCGCGCCGCCCGCTCGTTCTCGTTGACGGCCGGATGGGCAGGGTCACGGTGACGGCCCTCGGCGAACGCGCGAGCCAGAGCCTCGATCTCGGTGGGCGTGTAGAACACCAGCACGCCAGGGCTCGGCTCGCGCCGCTTGTCAGCAGCGCTAACCGGGTTGCCCGGCAGTGCGAACGTCGCGGGCTTGCAGCCGTGGTTGAACACTGATGAGATCACCGCGCGGTACTTGTTCACGGTGCTCGCCGACGCTCCCGTCGCGCTGACTCTCGCCAGCACGTCGTTGACCTCGCGCGTGCTGATCCTCGCGGCAGGCAGATCGCCGAGAGCCGCCATCACATGTCCGCACGTCGTTCCCCCGCCACGCTTGCACGGCAGCCCCGGCTCGCCGAGCACGCTCTCACGGTCACGCAGCGTCGAGGGCTTCGCGCCCGCCACGTCCTCCAGCCACCGCATGTACGAGCGTGCGACCTCGCGGAACGTGACGCCGCGCGTGAGCCGCTCCCGCTCCACCCGCTCGCGGTCCGCCGCGTCCGCCGCGTGTTGAGCCACCAGCGCGGCGGCGGCCACGTAGGCGCTCGCCTCGTCAAGGAAGCCATCCTGCATCCGGCCGCGCCTCCGACGCCACTCCTTGGACTCCGGATCGCGCTCAAGCCATGCCGGACCGATTCGGCGTTTGACCTGCTTGCCGCCGACCCTCCAAAGCACTTCGTAAAACGGTGCGCCCCGGTACTCCCTGACGGCCAACGTGGTCCTCGAACTCGCGGCAGACAACCCGCCCACCTCCTGCTCATCGCCATCGCTTACGGCCCTCATTCTAGCTTGGGTAACGGATGGGTAACAGCCGGCTTTGGGTAACGCTTTGGGTAACAAGCGAGCAGAAATCGCCTTGTTCAAGCCATGTTCAGCCGACCGCATCCCGCTTATCTACGCGGTTCGGGATCCGTGGTCCGCCTTGCCATGGCGAAGGTCGAGGGTTCGAATCCCTTCATCCGCTTCAGGCAGAACCCCCGGATTTCCGGGTGTTTTGTTGTATCAGGGTGCCGCGTGGTAGGGCTTGTGTGGTCGTGGGTACCACGCTTGGGTACCAAACACGTGCGTTACTCCCGACCTGCTTCTGGCTCCGAGCTGTCCAACTCGGCGGGGAACGCAAGGCCAATAGAGTGCATCTCCCGCTCTGCCCAGCGTCGCTCCGCATCGAGGATGCGCCGCCACAGTTGGCAGCGCCAAGCGCCAGCGCGCGAATCGGGACGACGACCGACTCACGCGGGTGCCTTCTGTCGATCTGACGGCTCACAGCCACCGCGCCACCAGGAAGCTCACGAGTCTCCTCGGGCACATTGGGACGTATTGGGACGGCGCCATCGGTCATCGCGACACCAAGGATGTGCTCCTCAGCAGCCAGCACCCGTTGAACGAGCAGGGCGAGATTGTGTGCCTTTTGCGCGATTGGTCGGGCGCCCCAGGCCGTCATGTGTCAAAGGTGATCCATCCGGTCGACCAGAAGCCAATCGGCGCCAGACTTGCGCGTCTGCTCGATCTTGGCTTCGAGCTTGTCGGCGATGCGACCGGCATAGTCGACCTCGGGCATGTTGAAGCTCATGTCTCCGCCTCCCTGCGCCGCCGGCGCCATTCGCACGGACACGCCGCCTACCCGCGCATCAGGGAGTCCGATGCCTCGCGCCCACGCGAACCCTCGACAGTCACGCATCCCGCCTTCGACAAGCACTCGCGCAAGCTGGGGCGACGGGGTGGGTGCGTGCATCGAGGGGCGTCGGCTACAGACTTGCGCCGTAGCGACGCGCGGCTCACCACTCAACGCGGACCGTCACGCTGTCGCGGTGCATCGTGGGGATGGGCAGGCGATCTTCGTGCATGACTCTGAGATAGTCCTCGATCGCCTGCTGAGCATTGGCTCGCGCATCCGCGATCGTCTCGCCCTGCGTGGCAAGACTCGGCAACTCCGGTACGAAAACGCTGTAGCCGCCATCAGGCTCGGCCGTCATCACGATGTCGAACTCACGCTCTGCCGGCACGCGGTCGACGCTTTCGGCGCTGACGTCGAACTGCCGGCACACTTCCCCGTTCTCGACGCGAACCGTCACGATTTGTCTGCCGCCGACGCCGAGTGGGCCGTGGTCCCTGACGACGATGCCCCTCCAGTTGAAGGGTGGGATGTTTGAGGCGACGTGATCGCCGATCTTGAGTGAGGTCGCGGGTGACGTGTTCGTGGTGCGCGCCATGGGCCGAAGCTATCACCACGCTTGCGGTTTAGGGTTTGCTTGCAAGCAGCGCGACGACAGAGGACTGGCCTTCGAGCCAGGTCGCGGCATCAGCGTCAATCCATCCCGAGATGCGGATCATCTCGTCGTAGCGTTCGCGAACCGGCTGGTTCAACAGGCAGTCATGATGCGCCACTCGGTTGCGGAACGCTTGAAGGGAGCGCATCGACTGAGTGAGGTCCTTCCGCATGATCGCGCCTTTCGGGAAAGCAAGACGAAGCTGGTGGCGCCAAAGCTCCTCATAGGTCTTGCTGAAGAGGCCAGCCCAGAAGCCGAACGAAACACCTGCGACGATGCGGCTGCGGGTGATCTCCTTTCCTTTTTCGAGCCGTTCCACGGCGACGATCATCTGCTTGACCCCGTCGGGCTGAAGCGTGTTGAAGTCCATGAGCCACGTATTGCGGATTGGTGTTTGAGGCTGGCCCATCCCAAGCTGTCGATCCACCGCATTACGAAGCAGAACCTCAAAGCCGTTGATCGTCGCGAAGCATGCGGCGGACAGGCGCAGATGCCACTCGTAGATCGCTACCGCCCGCCGATGGTCGCCTTCGGTCACATCGAGGAAGGGCTGAAACCTCTGATCGGAAAGCCACTCGGCTGCTTGCTTTTCGTCCACGGCCCGGCTAAGCTACATGAGACGCCCCGGTACCGCCTAGGGCCCTTCGTGGGTTATGCGGCCGGGGCTTTGTTGTTCTCGCACAACCTCGCTCGCTGGTCGGTCAACAGCCACAGCCCCCCGGCTGTGGCCAAGTCATGGTGTCTACTCAGCGAGCTTGGGGCGGCCAACGGCTCGACATGGTCGTTAGCGGAGTTGTCGCTGTAGTCCTCGATGATGAGCTGCTTGCCCATCACCCGGCCGATGCGTTCCAGCAGTGCGCGCTGGCGGGCTTCGAAGAACGCTTCGAAGTCGTCTTGGCGCACGGTGTCGGCGTCGATGAGATGCGAGGTCAGGTTCCTCTCCTCTGTGGCCTCAGCGATACCGTCCGCCTCGCGCAGCGTCCGCAGTGGGGACGATCACCTACAGGACCTCTGGCACGCGCCTGTAGCGAAGGTAAACGACGCGAGAGCCAAACGTCTTCGTCTCGACCAACTCCAGGTTGATCCTTTCGTCCAGGGTCGGGAAGTAGGGCGTACCGCCGCCGAGGATGACCGGGCTGACGAACAGCCGCCACTCGTCGATCAGCTCCAGCTTCATACACGCACGGGCGAGGCCAGCGCCGCCCACGCCGATGTCCTTTCCGGGCTGTTCCTTGAGCCTTGAGACCTCCTCGCCGAGACCGTCCCTGGCCAGCCTGGTGTTGCCCACGACGCTCTCCAGCGTCGTGGAGAACACGACCTTCGGCAGGGCCTTCCAGGTCTGGGCGAACTCGACGTGTTCCGCGGCCAGCGGACTCTCCTCGGCGGTCTCCCAGTAGACCATCGTTTCATAGAGCCGCCGTCCGCAGAGGTGCACACCGATTTCCTGCACCCGCTGGGTGTGGAACCGAAAGAGCTCCTCGTCGGGCACCGACCAGTCGATCGCGCCGTCGGGTCCGGCGATGTAGCCGTCCAGCGACACAGTCATCGAGTAGATCAGCTTCCGCATCACGGTCCTCCTTCGGTTGCCTGGGTGCTCTCGTGGACAGGCCACGAGCGGCCGACAGACAGACTAAGAGTCAGCCCGTCGCCAGCCCAGGACCAAACCCGGCTGACCGGACGACAACGACGAAGGCATTCTCAGCCTGCCGCGGGTGATCCGTGAGGTGTAGCTGCCTTCACGACGTCGCGTACAGGCAGGCGCTCCAGCGCGTCGGCCATGACGGTGGTGCCGTTGCTGCGGGCGAGGGCGTCGGCCATCGCGCGGGCGCCCTGTTTGATCGACCGGTCTTCCAGGGCGCTGGCAATCACGCTGCGCAGCTTGCTGGGGGAGCTCTTCTTGCTGACCCTCACGCCGGCGTTCACGAACAGAACGCGGGCGGCGTTATCGGGCTGGTCGCGCGCATCGGGGATGCAGACGAGCGGAACACCATCGGCGAGCGCCGCGTTGACCGTCTGCCATCCCGCATGGGTGACCATCAGCGACGCGTGCGGGAGCACGGTTCGATGTGGCACGAAAGCCACGGTGCGCGCGTTGGCGGGGATGCGCAGGGGGCTGGCGTCGAGCGCGGGGCCCGCTGTCAATAGCGCCCGGACCGGCAGCCCGGCGACGGCGTCAAGCGCTCGCTGGGCGAGCGCGCCCTGATCCATGTAGCTGGTGCTGAAGCTGAGCAGCACGAGCGGATCGGTGTTCTCCTCGGGCCACGGCGACTGCCAGTCCTTCTCGAACGGCTCGAACGCGGGGCCCACGTAGTGGACGTTCGTGGGGAGCTGGGCTTTGCTCGAGAAGTCGAGCTCCGGCGCGGTCATCACGTAGACGGCCCGCGCACCGAGGACCTGGTCGCCCCAGTCCTTCAGCGGCGCGAGCCCGTGTTCGGCACGGACACCGTTCAGCACGGACAGTCCGGGCGCCCAGAAGCGGCGGGTGATGCGATCGAACAGGCGATCGCGCACGGCACCCAACGGACCCGCCATCGGCGACAGGCCACTGAACAGCGGGGGTGCGCCGCGAGCCGGTAGTGGATAGGGGCAGTGAACGAGCGCGGCGGCTGGCACACCCGCGAGCTCGGCGGCGATCGCGGCAGCCGGTATGAGCCAGTCGAACACGACCACGTCGGCGCTCCAGCCCTCGAGCATCTCGATCGCATCGCGTGTCCCGTCGGGCATCGGCGCGATCACGCCGTCGCGCAGCCGCTTTGCGGCGCCGAGCTGCGTGCGCGCCTCCCAGTCACGTACAGGGTCGGTCTCCGGGCGTGTCAGGTCGAGGTCGGGCATCGCCCGCCGGTACTCGACGAACTCCGCCCCAGTGCTCTCGATCCGCTCGCGCGCGGCGCGGTGGGCGAGGACCCGCACCTCGTGACCGCGGTCGACGAGCTCACGTGTGAGCGCGAGCTGCGGTGGGGCGTTGCCGCTGAACGCGAGGAGCGTCTGGAAGACTCGCATATACTTCATCTTAGTATGACCAAGATGAAAAAGTCAAGCGCCCCGCGCAAGGAACGCCCCTATCACATGACCGCCCGCGCCGATGCGGCCGCCGCGACCGGCGAGCGGCTGCTCGCCGCGGCGTGGAAGCACTTCGGCACTCGACCGTATGAGGAGGTTCGCCTGCGCGAGATCGCCGCCGACGCGCTCGTCACCGAACAGACGCTCCTCGCACGCTTTCACTCCAAGGACGAGTTGCTCACCGAGGCGTACAGATGGTGGGCGATGAGCGAGAAATCACGCCGCGACGCGGCTCCCGTGGGCCGCTTCCCCGAGGCCGTCGCCAACGTGTTCGACCACTACGAGGCGCACGGAACGGCGATTCTGCGCATGCTCTCCCAGGAGGACCGAATCCCCGCGGTCCGCCACCTCACCGACAGGGGCAGGGACTACCACCGCGATTGGGCGAGCAGGGTCTTCCAGCCGCTGCTCGCCGGCCTGTCGCGCGCATCCAGAGAGCGCCGGCTCACGGCCGTCGTCATCGCCACGGACGTGCTCGTGTGGAAGCTCCTGCGACTCGACATGCAGCTCAGCCGCCCCCAGGCCGAAGAGACTGTGGTCGAGATGATCGAGTCCTACTCGAGGCGATCGAGTTGAGAGAGCCCACCGAGGTGGGCCACGAGACGCCGGTGGGCGTGAGGCAGGGCCGAGGCCGTCGAGGCTCGACACCGGCCGCACACGCCATCCAGTTGGCGCCAAAATGCAGGAGCCGCTTCCGAGGCGGGCGAGGGGGCGGCGCCGGCGCTCAGCGCCTGCCGTTGGCGGCGGACACGTCCGCGAGCGCGGCGGGCTGGACAGGGGTCAGGCACTCGTCCTGGACCGCTTCCAGGTCGCTCGCGCGCCAGTCGCGCAGGAAGGCTTCGGTGTCGCTCACGTCGAGGGGGCGCGCGAACAGGAAGCCCTGGCCGGCGTCGCAGTTCTCCTCTCGGAGGAGGGTCAGCTGGTTTCGCAGCTCGATGCCCTCGGCGAGGGTCTCGATCGAGAGGGCCTTCCCTAGCTGGACGAGCGTCCGCAGGAGCGTCTCGCCTTCGGGGTTCTCGCTGAGCTGGGAGATGAACGAGCGGTCGATCTTCAGGGAGTCGACGGGGAAGCGCTGGAGGTGGGCGAAGGAGGAGTAGCCGGTGCCGAAGTCGTCGATCGCGATCCGCACGCCGAGCTCCTTGATCGCGTGCAGGCGCCGGGCGGTCTGGTCGGGGTTGCGCATGAGGGTGGTCTCGGTGATCTCCAGCGTCAGCGCCTGTGGCTCCAGGCCGCTGCGGGCGATCGCCTCGCGGACGTCGCCGATGAACTGGTCGGTCTCGAGCTGGCGGGCGGAGACGTTCACCGCGATGCCCACCGGCTGCTCGTCCTCGCGCCAGCGCGCGCACTGGCTGCAGGCGTGATCGAGCACCCAGCGGCCGACCTCCACGATCAGGCCGGTCTCCTCGAGCAGGGGGATGAAGTCGTTCGGCTGGACGAGGCCGCGCGTCGGGCTCTTCCAGCGGATCAGCGCCTCGACCCCCGTCGGGACCATCCCCCGCAGGTCGAACGTCGGCTGGTAGAGCAGGAAGAACTCGTCGTGGGCGAGCGCGCTGCGCAGGTCCATCTCCAGTTCCATGCGGCTCTGGACCACGTCCTGCATACCCGACTCGAACACCACGTGGCGGTTCTTCCCGTCCCACTTGGCGCGGTGCATCGCGATGTCGGCGTCGCGGAGGAACTCCTCGACGGCGGTGCGCTCGCCGCTCGCCACGCCGATGCTCGCGGTGACCGTCAGCTGCGTGTGCTCCCCCTCCGGGGACGATGCGTCGTCGGCGAGCACGAACGGGGCCTTCAGCGCTTCGCGCAGGCGCTCGGCGATCAGCTCGGCGTCGATGCCATCGCAGAACTCTTCCGCGAGCACCACGAACTCGTCGCCGCCGATCCGCCCGAGCGCGTCGATGTCGCGCACGACGCCGTCGAGCCGCGCGGCGATCGCCTTCAGCAGTTCGTCGCCGGCGGCGTGTCCGAGCGTGTCGTTGATCGCGGTGAAGTTGTCGAGGTCGATCAGCAGCGCCGCGATCGGCGTGCGCTGGCGGCGGGCGCGGCCGAGCATCTGCTCGCCGCGGTCGAGCATCAGCGTGCGGTTCGGCAGCCCGGTGAGCTGATCGTGGGTGGCCATGAACGCCAGCTCCTCCTCGCGGCGCGCGAGCTCCTTGGCGATCCGCGCGCGCTCCTGCTCGAACGCCTCGCACATCCGCACCAGCGTCACGTCGAGCGTCACCTGCAGCATCGAGTTGGCCTGGGCCAGGGCGTCCTGTGAGATGCCGAGCTCGGCGGCGCTCTCCCCGAGCACATCCGCGACCGCGTCGCGCCAGCGCAGGCAGCGCTTGGTCACCTCGTTCAGCGGCGCCGCGCTCTGGGCCGCCAGGTGGCCGTATGTGTGCCACGCCTGGCGTCCGGTCTCGCGCCCCGCCTCGGGGTTGCCGCCGGCGATCCAGCTCGCCACCGCGGCCGTCGAGCTGCGGCCGATCCGTTCGAAGCTCTCGAGCACCTTCGGATCCATGGGCGCGCCCCGCCGCGCCTTCGCCCCCCGCGCGGTCGTCCGGGTGAGCACGTCGTCGATCCGCGCGCCCAGCGCCTCGCCGAGGCGGCGAACTTCCTGCTCCTGCCTCGGTGCGGAAGATCCCCGTTCCGCCGCCGGTTCCATTATCGCTTCCGGGCTGTGAGCTGATCCGTCATCTCACCTCAACGCGTCGGCCGTATGAGCCGTTTTCTTGAGAATGACTTCATCTACTCGACGACTGGCTTTCACCCGTCTCGGGGCAGGTAGCGCCCGCCGTCGCCCCGCACGAGCAGCCCCATCGCCTCCAGCTCGCTCAGCGCCAGCAGCGCCCCGAGGGGGTCCTCGCCGGCGCCGGTCAGCCGGTCGGGCGTGTCGCAGCCCGCGCCGACGCGCTCGAGGGTCGCTCTCAGGGACGGCGGCAGACCGTTCGGCGTCCGCGGGACGCCCGCGGGTGCGCCGGCATTCGCGTCGGCAGGCGAGCGCGTGCAGGAGGCGGCGGCAGGCGACGGCGCGCGTGCGGCGGCGGGAGGCGACGGCGCGCGTGCGGCGGCGGGAGGCGACGGCGCGCGTGCGGCGGAGTGAGGCGACGGCGCGCATGAGGCGCCGCATCGTCCCCGAAGGGGGAACGGGCCGAGGAGCTCGAGCACGTCGCCCGCGCCGCGCACGAGCTGCGCGCCTTCCATCAGCAGCTCGTGGGTGCCCCGCGAGAGCGGGGAGCTCACCCGCCCCGGGACCGCGGCCAGGCCGCGGCCGAGCGACTGTGCGATGCGGGCTCCCGCGAGATCGCCCGGCGTGCGGTCGGCCTCCACGACCACCACCAACCTCGCCAGCTCCACGACGATGCGCTCGCTCGCGACCTGCCCGAAGCGACGCCCGCGGCAGTTCAGCGGCAGCTCCGAGACGGCGCAGCCTCGCTCCAGCACCCGCGCGTACAGCGCGCGCCTGCGGGCAGGGCAGGACACTCCCAGCCCGCCCGCCATCACCGCCACGCTCGCCCCGCCGGCGTCGAGCGCGCCCGCGTGCGCGGCCACCGCGATGCCGTCCGCGAGGCTCGCCAGCACCGTCACCCCGCTCGCCGCCAGCCCCCGGGCGAGGCTCCTCGCGGTCTCGAAGCCGTAGTCGCTCGCCCCGGCGCTGCCCACGATCGCGACCGCCGGCGCCGCCGTCAGCGCGCGCAATCGCCTCGCCCCGCCCGCCACCTCGAGCATGTGCGGCGCCGAGCGCCCGTCGAGCGCCCGCGGGTAGCCGCGGCGGTGGCGGCAGATCCGCTCCATGTGGGGGTCCCGCGCGAGCTGATCGGCCGCGCATCGGCCGAAGCGCTCGTAGCGGCCCTCCAGCTCCTCCCTGCGCGTGCCACCGAGCGCCTTCAGCAGGTCCGCGTCGCCGAGCGCCAGCAGCTCGCGCAGGCGCGAGCGGTCGCGCGCGCAGTACTCCAGCGGCCCGGCCAGCGCCGACAGCAGCCAGCTGCGACGCACGCACGCCGCGCACGCCCCCCACGTCCGCTGCGCCCGTGCCTGCCCGCCGGCGCTCACGCCGCGCACGCCCCCCACGTGCGCTGCGCCGGCGCCTGTCCGCCGGCGCTCATGCCGCGCGGTTGCCCGCCACCGCGGCGTCCGTGCGCAGCGCGAGCGCCGCGCCGAGGTCGCAAGCACGCACGCGCGCGCTCGCGTCGAGGTCGGCGATCGTCCGCGCGACCCGCAGCACGCGATGCTCGCCGCGGGCGCTCAGCAGCCCTCGCCGGCGGGCCGCCCGCAGCAGCTCCTGCCCGCGCTCGTCCAGGCGCACGTGGCGCGCGAGCGTGGGGGCGTCCATGTGCGCGTTCACGCTCACACCCTCCTCGCGCAGCCGCGCCGCCTGGCGCTCGCGCGCGTCCGCCACCCGCTCGCGCGCCCGCGCCGAGCTCGTGAACGCCCGCGCGCACGTGCCCTCCTCGGTCTCCCGCCGGAGGGTCGCGAACAGGTCGATGCGGTCGAGCAGCGGCCCGCTCAGCCGCCGGCGGTGACGGGCCATCTCCGCTTCGCCGCAGCCGCAGCGGTCGCCATCGCCCGCGTAGCCGCACGGGCAGGGGTTGGTTGCGGCGACGAGCATGAACCGCGCGGGGTACACCGCCGAGTGGCGCGCCCTGACGATCGCCACCCGGCCCTCCTCCAGCGGCTGGCGCAACGCCTCGAGCGTCGTGCGCGAGAACTCGGAGAGCTCGTCCAGGAACAGCACTCCGTTGTGCGCCAGCACCACCTCCCCGACCCGTCCGGCGCTCGAGCCGCCGACGAGGCCGGCGGCGGTGATCGAGTGGTGCGGCGCGCGGAACGGCCGGGCGCTCGCCAGCGCGCTCACGCGCGCGCCGATCAGGCTGTGGATGCGCGTCACCTCGATCGCCTCCGCGCTGCTCAGCGCCGGCAGGATCGACGGCAGCCGCTGGGCGAGCATCGTCTTGCCCGTCCCCGGCGGCCCGCCCAGCAGCACGTTGTGGGCGCCCGCGGCGGCGATCACGATCGTCCGCACGGCGTGGTGCTGGCCGCGCACGTCGCACAGGTCGGGGACCGTCAGCCCGCCGAACGGGGGCTCGCGCGGATCGAGCGCCGCCCGCCCGGCGGGGCTCGCCGGCGCGGGCTCGGGCAGCGGATCGCCGGCGCCGCCGTCCAGCACGCGCACGGCGCTGCGCAGGTGCTCGACGACCGCCACGTCGAGGCCGTCGATCAGCTTCGCCTCCCGCGCGCACGCCCCGGCGAGGGCCAGCGTCGGCATCCCCGAGCGGCGCGTCGCCTGCGCGACGCTCAGCGCGCCCCGCGAAGCGCGCACGCCGCCGTCGAGCGCCAGCTCGCCGAACAGCACCACCCGGTCCAGCCGCTCGCCGGCGAGCTGCCCGCTGGCCGCGAGCACCGCGCAGGCGATCGCCAGGTCGAGCGCCGGCCCCGCCTTCGGCACGTCGCCGGGGGCCAGGTTCGCGACGATCCGCCGGACGGGGAACTCGAAGCCGGAGTTGCGGATCGCCGCCCCGATGCGCTCGCGCGCCTCGCGCACGGCGGTGTCCGCGAGCCCGACGATCGCGAAGCCGGGCAGGCCCGCGCGCACGTCCACCTCGACGGTGACGTGCCGAGCGTGCAGCCCCTCGATCGTGAACGTGTGCGCCCGCGCGAGCATCGCGCGCCTCCTCCTCTTCTACTCATCGAAGGCCATGCCGCATGCGGCATGGCCCGGGCCGCACATGTGCGGCCCGCCGGCCGGCACGTGTGCCGGCCGGGACAGCCACAGACGTGAAGGGGAGGCTAGGTCGCGCCTGGGACGGGACGCGCGAGCGGTGCGGTCAGAGGCCGTCGGGGTGACGCACGACGAAGCCCCCGCCGTCGTCGCCCGCCCCGCCCCAGCGCGAGCCGTCTTCCGCGAGGGCGACCGTGTCGAAGCGTCTGCCGTCGATCGTCATCCACGCGTGTTCCGCGTTCGCGTAGATCGTGATGTAGCGGCCGGGGCCCGGTTCCCCGTAGCACTCCAGTTCGCTCGAGTCCTCCGGCGAGCCCAGCAGGCCGCCGCCGTGCAGCGCGTAGGAGACCGAGCCCGAGCAGTCGTAGCCGACCGACTCGAACGAGCCGTGCCCGCCGCCGTACACGTACGGGCGGGTGGCGATTTCGTCGGCCGCCGCGATCACCCGCGCGACCACCCCTTCGGCTTCGCCGCCGCCCGCGGTGCTGATCGCGCCGGGCGCCCCCGCGGGCGTCTGGCTCACCGCCGAGGGCGGCGGGGTCAGCGTCGGGGCGTTCTCCACGCCGATCAGCGCCCACGTCTGCGGGCCGACGACACCGTCGACGGGCAGGCCGTGGCGGGCCTGCAGGCGGCGCACCGCGGCCTCCGTCTCCGGGCCGAATTCGCCGTCCACCGGCACGTGCAGCGCGGCCTGCAGCCACTCCACCGCGCTCGCCGCGCTCACCGGCGCCACCTGGATCGGGTTCGCCGTCCCGCCGCTGCCGGGGGTCAGGCCGGCGTTCGCGTCGGCGCCGGCCGGGGCCGCGGCGGGCGTCGGCTGGGGCAGGGCGGAGGGGGGCGGCGTCAGCGTCTGCTCGCTCGCCACGCCGAT
Source organism: uncultured Solirubrobacteraceae bacterium (assembly GCA_963782325.1). Lineage (GTDB taxonomy): Bacteria > Actinomycetota > Thermoleophilia > Solirubrobacterales > Solirubrobacteraceae > Palsa-744. Next base: position 626,671 of record CAWAJG010000008.1, on the reverse strand, counting down.
CGCGCGCCACGTCTGCGGGCCGACGATCCCGTCCACGGCGAGGCCGTGGCGGGCCTGCAGGCGACGCACCGCGGCCTCCGTTTCGGGGCCGAAGTCCCCGTCCACGGGTAGATGCAGGGCGGCCTGCAGCCGCTGCACCGCCGCCAGCGAGGCGTTCGCCGCCGCGCTTTCCGCGCTCGCCGTCGCCGCTGCTGCCGCGGAGGCGCCGCCGGGGGCTTCCACTTCGCTCGCGCCGGTCCCGCCGGCGGCGGTGGCGGCAGTGGTGGCGTCGGCGGCCTGCCCACTCGTAGCGCCTTCCGAGGAGACGCCTTCCGAGCCGGCGCCTTCGGCGGCCGGCGCGGCGGCGGTGCCGCCGTCGCTTTCCGCTTCGCCCGTGTACGTCGCCGGTTCGGCGGCCGGGACGGGTGCCGCGCCTTCGCTCGTGGGCGCTGTGCCCGCTTCGGCGGACGATCGGCCTTCGCCTTCGCCCGCGAGCGGCGCCTTGAAGTCGCTCATCATCGCCTTGCCCGCCAGCGCCGAGCGCAGCGCGGCCGTCGTCAGCGGCCCGACGACCCCGTCGACGGTGAGGCCCTTGCTCGCCTGGAAGCTGCGTACGGCCGCTTCGGTTTCCGGCCCGAAGATGCCGTCCACCTTGATCGACCCGAGGGCCTGCTGCAGCAGCTTCACCTGCCTGCCTTCGCTGCCGTAGCTGAGGGTGATCAGGTGCTCGGTCGTCGTCGCCGGTTCGGGGCCGGGGCCGGGGCCGCCCGCGGTCGCGTGGCCGGAGTGGCCGCTCGCGAGACCCACGGCCGGACCCACGGTCAGGGCGGCGAGGGCTCCCAGCGACACCCGCTTGGCGCGCGAGCTCGCGGGCACGAAGCGCAGCTCGCGCGGCGCGCCTGCGGGCGCGCGAGCGTCCGAGCGAGAGCTGCCAGGGCTCCTCCTCGGCGAGATCGCGAGGCCGGCGCACGCTCGCGCCGGCGTCCAGCAGCACCGCCAGGGCGGAGCGTCGGGTGCACGCTGTGGCGCGGTCGTCCGCGCTGCGCGCGAGCCCGCCTGGCTAGCGAGCGCTCGAGCGAGGCGCTCCAGTGGTCGACAACGGCAAGATCACGCGGGGATCCCGACATCCGAGGCGTCCTTTCTGATTCCTTTGCATGGCGCCTACGGGGTTAGCTGACGGGCTCGCGTAAGCTTCTACGCTACGCCACACTTTGTGGCGATTCGCCCCCGCAGCCTCTCGGCTGCACTGGGTCCCCCGCTCCCCGACCCCCTGGAGGGACGAGGACTCGGCACGAACGGCGGGCAAACTAACAGATCTCGCTGCAAAATGCATCGCAGTGGGAGGAGTGCACGCGTTGTTGCCGACGGCCGGGCCCTCGACGGCAACGCGTGCCCGCCCCTGCCGGCGGCGAGCGCCCTGCCCTTCTGGCGGCGGGCGCAGGTCCTCGACGGCGATCGCGGTAGGCGCTCGCGCGGGCTCGCCGGCGCTGGTAAGTTCGCTGTCAGATGCGCAAGAACGGGCTCGACCTGCGGGTGATGCTGTCTCTGCTGGCGCTGGTGATCGTCGCGGGGGTGGTCGCGCTGCTGACGATCGGCAACTCCTCGGGCGCGAAAGCCCAGCGGGCGAAGGCCCTCGCCGAGCACTTCGACGCGGCGGCCGTGCTCGAACCGCCGACGCCCGCGCCGCCGATCTCGCTGCACAACTACCTGGGCCAGCCGGTGAACATCGCCGGCTACAGGGGCAAGGCGGTGCTGGTGACGTTCCTGTACACCACCTGCCCCGACATCTGCCCGCTGATCACCTCCGACCTGCGCGTGGCGCAGAACCTGATGAGCCCCGCGACGCGGTCGAAGCTGCAGATCATCGCCGTGTCGGTGGACCCCCGCGTGGACACGCGCGAGTCGGTCGCGGCGTTTCTGGCCCGCCACGGGATGACCGGGCGTATGCTCTACCTGACGGGCACCGCGAAGGAACTGGCGCCGGTGTGGAAGGCGTGGAGTGTGGGCACGAGTCAGGATCTCGAACAGCCGCAGTTCATCAACCACACGGGCATCGTCTACGGGATCACCGCCTCGGGCAAGCGCCTGACGCGTGTACTCGCCCGAATTCAAGCCGGCGGAAATCGCGCACGACGTGCCCCTGCTGGCCGCCGACGACTGAACGCGCAGGCGATGGGCGCCCGGCGGATGCGAGTGCTCGGCGTGACGCTCGCGCTGCTCGCGGCGGCGGTCGCGCTGGCTGTGTTCGGACTGGCCTCCAGCCAGTCGCCCGCCGGCGGTCGGCTCGCGCCGGGGCTGCCCCGCGAACGCCTCAGCGGCGCGCCGGTGACGCTCGCGAGCCTGCTCGCCGGCGCCGGCGGGCGTCCCGCGCTGGTGGTGTTCTGGGCGAGCTGGTGCGGACCGTGCGCCGAAGAGGCCCCCGCGCTCGAGCGCTTCTACCGCAGCGCCGCCGGGCGCGGCCGGCTGGTGGGCGTCGACTGGAGCGACCCCCTCAGCGCCGATGCGCGCTCGTTCGTCCGTCGCTACGGTTGGACCTTCCCCGTGCTGCGCGACGCTGGAAGGCAAGGTGGGCAACGACTACGGGCTGGGCATCGGCCTGCCGGACACGTTCGTGATCGACCCCGACGGTCGCATCCGCGAGGTGCTGCGGGGCCCGCAGAGCGTCGCCTCGCTGCGGGCGGCGCTGGCGCGGGCGGAACGGAGCTAGCGATGGCCGGCTGGGAGGACGTGCGGCGGATCGCGCTGGCGCTGCCCCAGGCGAGCGAGCGCTCCTCGCGCGGGCTCGCCCAGTGGCGGGTGAGCGAGAAGCTGTTCGTGTGGGAGCGCCCGCTGCGGGCCGGGGAAGCGAAGGCGCTCGGAGAGGCCGCGCCCGACGGCCCGATCCTCGGCGCCCGCGTGGAGCATCTCGGCGCCAAGGAGGCGCTGCTCGCCGACGACCCGCAGGTGTACTTCACGACCTCCCACTTCGACGGCTACCCCGCGGTGCTCGTGCGCCTGGAGAGGATCGACGTCGACGAGCTCGAGGAGCTGGTCGTCGAGGCGTGGCTGTGCAGGGCGCCGAAGACGATCGCGCAGCGCTACCTCGACGAGCACCAGCTCGGCTGAGGCGCACGCCGCCCTCGGCGTGCGCGGCGGATGCCGGATGCGAACGGCACCCCAGCCCTAGCCGAAGCCCAGCTGCACGACGAGCACGCCGGCCATCGCGAGGATGCACGCGACGTGGCCGTGGAAGATCGAGCGTGCGAGCGCGCTCTGGCGCTCCTGGGTCTCCCGGCGCGTGCCGAGCTGCACCGCCTCGGGGACGATCCGCGCACCGGCGAGGACGATCGCGGGCGCGGCCAGCGCCAGCGAGGCAATGCCAATCCAACGCGCAGGGTGACCGCGTGCGATCTCCGCGACGATCGCGGCGAGCGTGGCGAGCATCACCGCGGCGATCAGCCGGTTCATCGGTCTGGCGGCGGTGGTCACCCGCGCGTAGTAGCCGGCGATCGACGCCAGCACGGCGTCGGGGAGGACGCCGGCGCGGTGGGGCGCCACCTGCACGTCGAACATCAGGTCGAACCAAAGCACCGCCACCAGGAAGCCGGCGCCGGCTGCGACGAACGCGTTCACGGGTCGTTCAGGCTACCGCCGCCGAGCTGTTCGGCACGGATGACCAGCTCCGAGGGCTGCACGCCGAGCGCGCCGGCGAGCGCCGGCCCGGAGACCGCCGGCGCGCGTGCGATATGTTGTACGCGCCAGATGGAGTCCTGGCGAGGCCTGAGCTGGGCAGCAGCTAGCCAGTAGGGCCTCGAACCGCCACCGCCGGTACAAGGGCTGATGGCTCCTTTCGCGAACCTAGTCCAACGCGAGAGGAGGTATCGAGCGCAGTGCCCACGCTTCCCCACTGGGCCATCCAGATCCTGCAGGTGGCGAGCATCCTGGTGCTCGCGCCGCTCGTCAGCGGGATCATCGCCCGCGCCGAGGCGATCATCCAGCAGCGCACCGGGCCGCGCATCCTGCAGCCCTACTACGACATCTTCAAGCTGCTGGCGAAGGAGACGGTGCTGCCCGCGCCCGCTGGGCCAGTGTTCCGCGCGGCGCCGTATGTGAGCTTCGCGGCGTACGCGACCGTGCCGCTGCTGATCCCCGCGCTGACGAGCTTCCCGCTGCCGCTCGGGTACATGGCGGACTTCTTCGGCGTCGGGCTGATCCTCGCGCTGGCGAGCTTCTCGGTGTCGCTCGCCGCCGTCGACAGCGCCAGCCCCTACGCCCAGCTCGGCTCGAGTCGTCTGCGCTCCTTCGGCGCCTTCAACGAGCCGACGGTGATCTTCGTGACGTTCGTGCTCGCGCTCACGACCCACACCGATCTGCCGTACGCGTTCGGGGCGACGATCCGCTCGGCGACCGTCGAGGTGGTGAGGCCCAGCCACCTGTTGATGATCGCCGCCTTCTTCCTGCTCGTGCTGAACGAGACCGGGCGCATCCCGGTCGAGAGCCACGGCGGGACGCTCGAGTTCGGCCAGATCGAGGAGGGCCGCGTGGCCGAGCACTCCGGCCCGGGCCTCGCGTTCCTGCGCTGGGGATCGAGCGTCAAGCAGCTCTTGCTGTTCACGATCTTCATGAACGTGCTGGTCGTCCCCTGGGGGATGGCCGGCAGCGGCGATCTCGGCTCCGTGGCGATCGCGATCGGCCTGCTGTTCTGCAAGGCGCTCGCCGTCGGTGCGGCGGTGGTGGTCATCGAGTCGAGCTTCGCGAAGCTGCGCCTCTACAAGATCCCGGAGTTCACCGTCGCGAGCTTCATGTTCGCGGTGCTCGCGGTCGTCATCTTCCTGTTCGAGCCCGCCTACGGCGACCTGCACCTCAGCGTGTTCGGCGCGGCGGCGACGATCACCGCCGTCGGCGTGCTGCTGCTCGAGCTCGGGATGCTGCGCTCCCAGGACGTGTGGGAGCAGCTGCGCCTGTACGCGCTCGCCTCGGCGCTCGTCGCCGCGCTCGCGATCGCGACCGCCGCGAGCGGGCACGGCGGCAGCTCGCTGTACGCGCTCGGCGCGGTCACGATCGCCCTGAAGGCGCTGCTGTTCCCGCTCGGCATCGGCTTCGTGCTGCGCCGCCTCGACGCCGAGACGCGCGTGCCGTCGGCGATCGGGGCGCCCAGCGCGATCCTGATCGCGATCGTGCTGTGCTCGTTCGCGTTCGTCGCCCTGCGCCCGATCCACATCGGGGCCGAGGGCGCGCTGGCGCTGTCCGCGCTGCCGGTCGCCGTCGGCGGGGTGCTCACCGCGTTCCTGCTGATGGTGGCGCGCCCGTACGCCCCCTCGCAGCTGCTCGGCTTCCTCGTGCTCGAGAACGCGGTGTCGGTCGCCAGCCTCGTGATCGCCCCCGGGCTGCCGATCATCCTCGCGCTGCTGCTGTTGTTCGACGTGCTGATCGGGGTGCTCGTGTTCGTGATCCTCGTCCAGTACCTCGCCGTCGAGCGGACCGCCGTGCGCACCGACGTCCTGAACAGGCTGACCGGATGAGCTGGGCGCTCTACACGACCCTCGCCGTTCCCCTGGTCGCGGTGGCGCTGACGCTGGTGGACGGGTGGCGCCTGGCGCGCGCGGCGACCCTCGTCGCCGGCCTCGTCTCGCTCGCGCTGGCGATCGCGATCGCGATCGCCGTCGAGCACGGCCGGGTGCTGGACGCCGCGCACGGCTGGCTGCGCGTGGACTCGCTCGGCGCGGTCTTCCTGCTCGCCACCGGGCTGCTGTACGCGATGGCCGGGGTGTTCTCGATCGGCTACCTCGGCCTCGACGAGAGCCGCGCGGGCTTCCCGGGCTTCGCCAAGCGCTACTACGCGCTGCTGAACCTGTTCGGGTGGAGCATGCTGCTGGTTCCGCTCGCCGCGGACTTCGGCGCGCTGTGGGTGGCGGTCGAGCTGACGACGATCGTCTCGGCGCTGCTGGTCGCGATCGACCGCACCGACGCCGCGCTGGAGGCCTCCTGGAAGTACGCGCTGATCGCCTCCAGCGGGCTGGGGATCGCGCTGCTGTCGATCGTCGTGATGTATGCCGCCGGCACGCACGTCCTCGGCGACGCCTACGTGCCGCGCTTCACGCGCTTGCTCGTCCACGCCCACGGCCTCTCGCCTGACGCCGTCCGTCTCGCGTTCGTGCTCTCGCTCGTCGGCTTCGGCACGAAGGTCGGGTTCGTCCCCATGCACACGTGGCTGCCGGACGCCCACAGCGAGGCGCCGGCGCCGGTCTCCGCGCTGCTGTCGGGGTCGCTGCTGGCCGGCGCCTTCTACGCGATCCTGCGGTTCTTCCAGGTCGCCGTCGCGAACGGCGACCTGGAGTTCGCCGAGCACGCGCTGATCGTCTTCGGGGTGATCTCGCTGGTTGTCGCGAGCTTCTTCGTGCTGCGCCAAGACAACTACAAGCGGCTGCTGGCCTACTCGTCGATCGAGCACATGGGGATCATCGCCGTCGGCATCGGCTTCGGCGCGCCGCTGGCGGTCGCCGGGGCGCTCTTGCACGTGATCACCCACGCCTCGGCGAAGGGCCTCGCGTTCTTCGGCACCGGGTCGCTGCTGCGCGGGTACGGCACCAAGGAGGTGGAGGGCGTCGCCGACGCCGGCAGGCGGATGCCGTGGACGGGACCGATGTTCCTCGCCGCCGCGCTGGCCCTCTCCGGCCTGCCGCTCTCCGGGGTGTTCCGCAGCGAGTTCGAGATCGTCGCCGGGGGCTTCGCGCGGGGGCGTGGGTTCGTCTCCACCGGCGTGACGCTGCTGTTGGTGTTCGTGAACCTCGCGTTCTTCGGGATCGTCTGGCACACCGGGCGGATGGTCCTCGGCGCGGGCGCTCAGCAGTCGGGGCCGGCCGGCGCGCCGGTCACCGGCACGGGCGCGGTCGCGGTGCGCGAGCGCAGCGCGTGGATGATCGCGGGGATGCTCGGCTGCCTGTTCGTGGTGGTCGCCCTCGGCGTGCACCTGCCGGAGGACCTCTCCGCGCTGCTCGGCAACGCCGGGCACAGGCTGGCGGCACCGTGAGCGTCGCCGAACAGCCACCGCAGGCTCCCGGCTATCCGCCGGAGCGGCTCGGCGCCACACGCGAGCCGGCGCCGGCGGGCGAGGTTCGCCTGACGCTCAGGCCGGCCGCGTTCAGCGGGGCCGCCCGGCTGATGCAGGAAGCCGGCGCCCGCTTCGCGACGATGTTCCTCGCCGGCACGCCCGAGCGCTCGCTGGTCGCGGCGTTCGCGCTGCGCGGCGAGCTGATCCTGCTGCGCGCGCCCCTGCCGCGCACGCCAGCCGGCGGGGACGCCGGAGCGTTCGAGTCGATCGGCGAGTTGTGGCCCGCGGCGCGCCGGGCCGAGCGCGAGCTCTCCGAGCTGCACGGCGTCGGCTTCGCCGGGCAGGTCCGTCGCGGGCGTCTGACGGCCCCCGACGCGGACCTGCTCGACCGGCACGTCAGCGGCCTCGACGTGTTCACGATCCCGTTCGGGCCGGTGCGCTCGGGGATCTTCGAGGCGATCCAGTTCCAGATCGAGTCCGGCGGCGAGGACGTCCCGCGCATCGAGACGCGCCCGTTCTTCAAGCGCCGCGGCATGGAGGCCCGCTTCGCCGGCCTCGCCCCCGACGTCGCCGTGCACGTCGCCGAGCGTGTGGCCGGGATCGCGAGCTGCGCCTACGCGGCAGCCTTCTGCGAAGGCGTCGAGCGCGTGCTCGGCGTGCAGGCGCCGCGCCGGGCGGAGCGCTGGCGGACGGTGCACTGCGAGCTCGAGCGGATGGCCTGCCACCTGGACGTGATCGCCAAGGAGGCCGAGACGACCGCGCTGTATGTCGGCCAGGCCCGCTTCCAGATCCTCAAGGAGCAGGTGATGCGCCTGCGCGCGAGGCTCACCGGCAGCCGTTTCGGGCGGGGGGCGATCGTGCCCGGCGGGGTCCGCGGCGAGGGCATGATGGACCTCGACGAGCTGCTGGGCGAGCTCGACGGCTTCGAGCGCCAGCTGCGCCGCGACCGGCGCATGTTCCTCGGCACGGCCTCGATGACCGATCGTCTGATCGGCGCCGGGCACCTGCCGCGGGCGCTGGTCGAGGACCACGGCGCCGTCGGCCCGCTCGCGCGCGGCTCGGGCCTCTCAACCGACGCTCGCCACGAGCGCCCCTACGGCAACTACAGGCGGCTCGGACCGCGCGTGGTGAGCGAGCGCGACGGTGACGCGATGGCCCGCGTGAAGGTGCGCTTCGGCGAGCTCGCGGAGTCCCTGCGGCTGCTGCGGGCAACGATCGACCAGCTGCGCCGCCGCGACGGCGAGCTCCAGGTCCCGCTGCCGGCGGCCGGTGAGGGTGGCGCCTGCGGCTGGGTGGAGGCGCCGCAGGGGGAGCTCCTGATGTGGGTCGAGCTGCGCGACGGATGCATTCAGCGGGTGCACATCGCCTCGCCTTCGCTTCGCAACTGGGCGCTGTTCGACCACGCCTTCCCGAAGGACGTGCTCACGGACTTCGCGTTCATCGAGCACAGCTTCGGGCTGACACCCGCGGGAGCTGATCGCTGATGCTCGAGTGGATCCAGCGGGGGCTCAGCCAGGGCCGGATCACGACCGGCTACCCGCGCCGGGCCGAGCCGGCGCCGGCCGGCTACCACGGGGCCGTGGTGGTGCTCGACGCCGAGGACGCGCCCGCCGGTCTCGAGCGGCTGTGCCCGACCGGCGCGATCGCCCGCGATGAGCGCGGCGGCGTGAGCGTCGACCGCGGCGGCTGCATCCTCTGCGGGCAGTGCGTGCGCGGCGCGCCGGAGCGCTTCGCGTTCGAGGAGCGCTATGAGACCGCGCGGGGCTCGCGCGCGGGCCTCTTCGAGGGCGTGGCGCATCGCGCGGAGGACTCGCTCGAGCCGGCGCGCAGGGCGCTTGGGGAGCAGGCGCGGATGCTGCGACGCTCGATCCACGTCCGCCACATCGACTGCGGCTCGGACGGCTCGGAGGAGTGGGAGATCCAGGCGCTGTGGAACCCCTACTACGACATCCAGCGCCTCGGCTTCTTCCTGACCGCCGCGCCGAGGCACGCCGACATCCTGCTCGTCACCGGCGGCGTCACCGCCCCGATGCGCGCCCCGCTCGAACGGACCTGGGAGGCGATGCCCGAGCCGAAGGCGCTCGTGGCGGTCGGCACCGACGCCTGCTCGGGCGGGCTCGCGGACGATCGCGAGCTCGTCGCCGGCGGCGTCGATGCGGTGCTTCCGGTCGACGTGTACGTCCCGGGCTCGCCGCCGGCGCCGATCGCGATCATGCACGCGCTGCTGCTCGCCAGCGGCCAGCTCGTGGCGGGCGAGGTGGCGGCATGACGCTCGTCTTCGCGCTCGCCATCGGCGCGCTCGCGCTCGCGCCGGCGCTCGCGCTCGTGGCGCGCTCCCAGCCGCTGGAGCGCGCCGGCGCGCTGTGCTCCGCCGTCGGCTGCGTGGGGCTCGTGATCGTGGGGCTCGCGGCCGCCCTGGGCGGCGCCGACCCGGTGCTGAACCTCGGCCACTGGCTCGGCTTCGCTCACAGCGCGCTGCACGCCGATCGCCTGGCGGGGATCTTCCTGGCGCTCACCGGGATGACCGGCGCAGCGGTGTCGCTCGCCTACTTCGAGCTGCCGCCGGGGCGCTGGCCGACCGCGCTCGGCTGCACGCTGTTGCTGTTCGTGGCCGTGGCGATCGGCTCGGAGAACGCCTTCCTGTTCTTCCTCGCGTGGGAGGCGATCACCGTCTGCGTGTACCTGCTCGCGAGCGCGGGCGAGACCAAGCAGGATCTGCTCGCCGGCTACCTCACGGGCGGGCTCGCGAAGATCGGAGGCGCGGCGCTGCTGGCGGCGTTCGCGCTGCTCTACGCCCACACCCACAGCTTCTCGATCGCGGTGTGGGCCCACGCGACGCTGCCGGCGGGGACCCGCGGCGTCCTCTTCGCGCTGTTCCTGGCGTGCTTCGCCACGAAGGTGGGGCTGATCCCGCTGCAGGGCGGGCTGCCCGCCGGCTACGGCTCGGCGCCGCGGCTGGGCGCCGCGTCGCTGTCGGTGGCGCTGTGCGCCGGCTTCTACGGGCTGTGGCGCTTCGAGTTCGCGGTGCTCGGGCCGCTGCCCGCCTGGTGCGGCGACGCCCTGCTCGTCCTGGGGGCCCTCAGCGCGCTCGGCGGGATCGCCTACGCGCTGACCGAGGACAACCTCAGACGCTTCCTCGGCTACTCCACCGTCGAGCACACAGGCGTGGCGCTCGTCGGCTTCGCGGTGGCGCTGCTTGGCCACGCCGCGCACATGCCCACGCTCGCCGCCGCCGGGCTGCTCGCGGCGACGCTGCACGTGTGCGCGCACGGCCTCTCAAAGACGCTCGCCCTGATCGGCATCGACCGCGTCGAGCAGGCGACCGGCCGGCGGACGATCGACCCGCTCGGCGGGCTCTCGCGGGCGCTGCCGCTGAGCGCGTTCGCGCTCGGAGTCTCCTCGCTGACGCTCGCCGCGATCCCGCCGCTGGGGGGGTTCGTCAGCGAGTGGTTCACCTTCGAGGCGCTGCTGCAGGGCTTTCGCATGCCGACGCTGCTCTCGCGGCTGCTCTGCGCGCTGGCCGCCGCCGCGCTGGCGCTGAGCGCCGGGCTCGGGCTGCTCGCCTTCGCGAAGTACTACGGCTTCATCTTCCTCGCGCGCGCGAGGGAGAGCCTCGGCGTCGTGCGCGAACCCTCGCGCTGGCCGCTCGCGCCGCTGGCGCTCGGCGTGGTGATCCTGTTCCTGGGGACGGCCGCGCCGTGGGAGATCCACGCGCTCGGCGCGGGCCTCGAGCCGCTGCTCGGCTTCAACGCGGCGAGCACCGCGATCAGCCACCCGCTGGTGCTCGGGCCGGTGTTCAAGGAATTCTCGGTGCTCGACCCCACGTGGCTGTCGATCGTGCTGCCCGCCTACGCGCTGATCGCCGTGCTGATCGCGTTCGGTGCGGGGCGCCGCAGGCGGGTCAGGCGCGCGCCTGTGTGGGTCACGGGCTCCGGCGCGGAGCTCGCCGCGGTGCAGTACCGGCCCTCGGCCTACTCGAACCCGATGCGCGTCATCCTGCGCGGCCCGCTCGGCTACCGCAGCCGGCTGATCGCCGTCGCCAACGCCACCGGCGCTGCCGACGCCGACGGTGCGCTGCGCCTGGACACGCGCGTGGTGCTCGCCGTCGAGCGCTACCTGTACTCGCCGGCGAGCGCCCTCGCGCTGGCGATCGCCGAACGGGTGCGCGCGCTCCAGTCCGGGCGCCTGTCCGCCTATCTGCTCTACATGCTCGTCGCGTTGATACTGGCCCTGTCCCTCGTCCCCATATTGAGCTGATGTTCCAACAGATAATGCTTGCCTGGGATGGCTCGGACGTCGCGCTTCGCGCGTTCGACCTCGCCATCGACCTCGCCCGCCGCTACGAGGCCGATCTCGTGGCGGTGTCCGTCGCCTACTCGCCCGCGCACGCCGAGACCGACGCCGACCGCGAGGAGTCCGCGCAGGCCGCGCAGCGCTACCTCGCCGAGAGCTTCCGCGAGGTGGCAGACCGCGCCGAGCGCGCCGGGGTGTCGGTCCGGCACGAGATCATCGCGGGAGACTCGCCGACCGAGGTGCTCGCCGGCTACGCCCACGAGCACGGCTTCGACCTGATCGTCTGCGGCCACCACCACAGCCGCCGCGCTGGCAGGCTGCTGCTGCGCGGCGTCACCCACGAGCTGATGGACGCCACCGGCGTTCCGCTGCTCGTGGTCGGCGGCGAGGGGGAGTAGGCTGGAGCGACCGTCCGATCGAGGCGCATGACATCTGAAGACAGGGGAGAGTCCGATGAGCACAGAGACGATGATCGCCAGCGACGAGCTTTTCATCGGGGGTGAGTGGATCGAGCCGCTGGGCTCGGACCGCATATCCGTGATCGCGGCGAGCACCGAGGAGCCCGTCGGCTCGGTGCCGGAGGGGACGAACGCCGACATCGACGCCGCCGTGCACGCGGCGCGCACCGCGTTCGACGACCCCAGCGGATGGTCCTCGTGGCCGGTCGAGGATCGCGCCCAGGCGCTCGAGCGGCTCGCCGTGGCGCTGCAGAGCCGCGGCGAGGAGACCGCGCGGCGAGTGTCGCTGCAGAACGGCATGCCGATCTCGCTGGCGCTGCAGATCGAGGCGGTGTTTCCGTCGGTGCTCGCGTATTACTACGCGGGGCTGGTACGCCAGACCGCCATGCAGGAGGATCGCCAGGGGCTGCTCGGCGGCACGGTCCACGTGCTGCGCAAGCCCGTCGGCGTCGTCGGGGCGATCGTGCCGTGGAACTACCCGCAGACGCTGGCGATGTTCAAGCTCGCGCCGCTGCTGGCGGCGGGCTGCACCGTGGTGATCAAGCCGAGCCCGGAGACCGTGCTCGACAGCCTGCTGCTCGCGGAGGCGATCATCGAGGCCGAGCTGCCGGCCGGCGTCGTGAACATCGTGCCCGCCGGTCGCGAGGTCGGCGCCTACCTGGTGGAACATCCGGGGGTCGACAAGGTCGCGTTCACGGGCTCCAGCGCGTCGGGCCGCGCGATCGCTCGGCGCTGTGGGGAGCTGCTGCGGCCGGTGACGCTCGAGCTCGGCGGCAAGTCGGCGGCGATCGTGCTCGACGACGCCGACCTCGCCGGGGCCACCGAGGCGCTGTTCGGCGCGACGTTGATCAACAACGGCCAGACGTGCAACATCGGCACGAGGGTGCTCGCCCCGCGCTCGCGCTACGACGAGGTCGTGGAGGTCTTCAGCGACCTCGTGGGAGCGCTCGTGGTCGGCGACTCCCTGGACCCGACCACGCAGATCGGACCGCTGGCGAGCGCCCGCCAGCGCGAACGCGTCGAGGGCTACATCGAGAAGGGCCGCGCCGAGGGCGCCCGGGTCGTCGCCGGCGGTGGCCGCCCGCCCGAGCAGGAGCGCGGCTGGTTCGTGCAGCCGACGATCTTCGCCGACGTCGAGAACAGCTCGACGATCGCCCGCGAGGAGATCTTCGGGCCGGTGCTCTCGGTGATCGCCTACGACGGCGTCGAGGAGGCCGTGGCGATCGCCAACGACTCCGAATTCGGTCTCGGCGGCAGCGTCTGGAGCCGCGACGCCGAGCGCGCCCAGGACGTCGCAAGGCGCGTCCAGACGGGCAGCATCGGCATCAACCACTACATGCTCGACCCAGTCGCTCCCTTCGGCGGAGTGAAGGCCAGTGGCCTGGGACGCGAGCTCGGCCCGGAGGGGCTCGCGGCCTATCTCGAGCTGCAATCGATATATGAGGCTGCGCCGCAGGCCGAGTCCTAGAAGTTGGCGTGGGTCGTGCCGGACTGGGTGACGGGGCTGGCGCTCACGGCGTTGCCGGCGATGTCGGTCGGTGTCGTCGACGGGGTCCATGTCATCGCCGCGTGCGCCGTGCTCGTCGAGGATGGCCCGCCCGCTGTTCCCAGCGTTATCACTATGTTGGAGCCGCTCTCGACCATGGTCGACGGTGTCGCCGCCCCCGTCGTCCCGTAGACGATGTATTGGCCGGTTCCCGTGGTCAGGTAGCTCGTGCTGCCGAGATCGACGATGCCGACCGGGATCTGAACGGGCGTGGATTCCGTCGTGTAGACGTATATGGAGTCGTCGGCGCCGTTGCCGCCATCGACGAGGGCGACCTGCACCTTGGTGCTGGCGCCGGTCCAGCCGCCGAGCACCGAGTACGGGTCGATGACCCCGTTGTAGGTGAGCGTCAGCGTGTCGCCCTGGTCGAGATGGCCGACGGTGCCGCCGCTCACGTTGGTGCTCTGGACATCGGAGGCCGCCGGGGCTGTGTTGTCGACGGTCACGGCGTAGCTCTGGGTGCCCGCGTTGGCGGCGCTATCGGTGGAGGTGATCGTGAAGGCGTAGCTGCCGGTCGCGAGGCTGCTGCTCGCCGTGAGCGTGGCGGTGCGGTAGTTGTATGCGACCCCACCGGCGCTGTAGCTGCCGGCCACCAGCGCAACGGCGGGGTGCGCCGATGTGATCGAGCTCACGTTGGTGGTGACGCTCGCGACGCCGCTCGCGGGGTTGCCGGTGTCGAGGACGTTGGCGTAGACGTAGTAGCTGGCGCCCTGCTTGATGAAGCCGGTGTCGTAGGCAGTGGCGCGCCCGATGGTCGCGGCGGACGCGGTGGGAGCCGTCCAGTCCGACGCGGCGGTGAATGACGCCGACGCCGTCGTCGCGGACGCGTTGAAGGCCGACAGCGTCCCGCCGACCGTGGCTGCGTAGGCGGCGCACAGGGCGAGCAGCGACAGCGCGGTGCGCGCTGCGCTACGGGCCATCACGCTCTCCAGATCCGCCGCACAAGCGCGGCGCCGAGGACGAGCGCGAGCAGGCATAGCGTGGCTGTGCGCGCAAGGCGGCCGTTCAGCCATGCGGTTGCCCATCCGACGTCCGGGATCCGCAGATCGACCTTGGCGACGGAGCCCGCGCGTGGCACCGACCAGCGCTCGGGAGCGGCGTTGGCGTCTCCTCGCGTCAGGAAGTAGAGCCGCTGGTGGCTGGCGTGGATGGCGCGCACGCGGTGTGTCACGAGGCGTCCTGCGAGCGCCGCGTCGCTGAAGCTGACGATGTCACCGGTGCGGATGCTCTGCGCCGGGACGGCGTGGCTGATGAGTACGTCGCCCGCGTTGATCGCCGGTCGCATGCTGTTCGAGTAGTCGATCAGCGGGCGATATCCGGCCAGGCGCGCGAGGAGGATCACCGCGAGCAGGACGAGCGCGAGTGCGCACAGCGCGCTCGAGGCGAGCTCGGCGAGCCGCACGGCGCGTCCTGGGCGAACGCCCGTCCTGCCGGCGCGGGGCAGGGCCGGTGCGAGCGTGCTCATCAGATGCTGTCCTCTTCGAAGGTGAACGTCTCGTGGCCGGTGAGGCCTTGGGCGCCGGCGTTGCTCAGGACGGTGACCTGGAGCTGGTAGCCGTGGGTGCTCTGCGGACCCCAGGTGGCGGGACTGGAGGCCGTCGGATCGAGCAGGGCCGAGCTCGCGCTGCTGGGGAAGCTGGACAGGGTCCCGCTGTATATGACGCCGGCCCCCTGAGCTATGTAGTTCGTGGCATCCGCGGTGAACCCGGTGCACGACCCCGCCGCGGGAGTGCCGCTGAAGGAGCCCCTGGTGACGACGAGCTTCAGGTATTCGTTCAGCCCGCCGGAGCTCGTCCCGTAGAGCCTCATCTGGGCGGACAGCGTCCCGCTGTTGGTGATCTGGATGCAGCCGGTGGAGACGGCTCCGGGCTTTGCGCCCGAGAGCGATACGACGGGGGCGGCGAAGGAGCCTGACGTGAGCTGGATCGTCCCCGCGCTGATCGAGTTCGATGGGTTGGTGGCCGTCGCGTTGAGGTTCGACCACGTGGCGGTCCCCGCGAGGAGCGCGCCGGCGGCAAGGACGGCGCCGGTGGCGGCGAGCTTGACGGCGATCCTGGAGATGCGCCGGCTGGCGCCGTCGCCGGGACGCCCGGCTCGGTTGGCCGACGAGGCCCCGGGTGCGCGGCCCGGGAACTCATCGCCCTGCGACACAGTCCGATCGTCCATGACGGGCTTCGTCGAGAGTGCTTGGCTGATCAGTTCGTCGAGGACCAGTCGTATTCGACGCTCGTCGAGGCGCCCTGGTAGGCGTTGTCGGCGCCGTTGAGCCCCGAATCCGGGAAGGTCATCGTGAACTGGTAGCGATGCGTGGCTCCGGCGGCGAAGACGCCGAGCGCGATGGTCGTCGGCATCGCGCTCATCAGCCCGGTGTAGAGGGTGACGACGGCCGGGCAGGAGGACACGCATTCGGGGTTGCCGAGGTCCTGAACGAGCATCGTCAGCTTTTTGGAGAGCCCGGGCGAGGCGGGCGTGTCCACGGCGGTCGTGTGGGCCAACGTGAACGTGCCGCTCGCGGAGCCGGTGTTCTTGATGTCGACGGTGCCCGTGGCGGTGGCGCCCGGGACGATGTTCGAAGCGGTGAGGATCGCAGCGTTGGCTTTCGAGTTGGAGTGGCTGATGGTCCCGGCGGTGAACACGTTGCTCGGGTTCGCGCTGGTGGAGTTGAAGTTCGCGCCCGAGCCGACGGCCAACGCGGCCGCGACCATCAGGCCCGCGAAGGCGGCGAGCACCTTGCGGGGCGAGGCCCTCCAGACGGACTTGAGCCTGTTCATGGCATCTCCTTTGCCGGAGAGTGCCCGCAGGCGATCAGACCGGATGGTTGTACCTCTCCCATCGACAGGGTTGCGCCCGAGCAGTAATCGCCCGGCCCGGCGCTGGCTGATTGCGTGAGAGTCCGAGGCTGGGCGGCGTTGTGGGCTCGCGGGCGATCCACCGCGTCTTCGTCGATTCAGCATGTGCCGAGCGGATGCCGATGGCAACGTAGATGAAAAAGCGGCACCGATCCGGTCTCGGCGGCCTTCCTGAGCTGCGCTACGTCCGGCCCGGCTTCCTGCTCACGTTCAGCGCCGCCGGCCTGCTGGCCGTCGCGTTGGTGGCTTTCGCCGTCTCCCGGATCCTCGGCGCCGAAATCCGCGACGCCCAGGTGACCAGCGCGACCCGTTCGGCGGAATTGCTCGTCGCTTCGAGCTTGGGCTCCCGGCTGCCGGCCGGCAGCGGGCATCTCAGCGCTGCGCAGCTGAGAGGGCTCGATCGGGCGATGCTCGCCGCACGCGACACCGTCGGCATCGACGGAGTCGGCATCTGGAATTCTCGCTCGCGGGTGCTGTATTCGACCGACCATCGGCTGATCGGAGCGACGGTGACTCGACCCCTGGAGGTGCTCGCCGCGTTTTCGGGCACGACATCGACGAAGGTTCGCGATCGCGCACCTTGGCCGACACGGTTCGTCGTCGGCGAGCAGACGGACGTGGCGGTGCCGATCTATGCACGCGGCGTGGCCAAGCCCATCGCGGCGGCCGACGTGATCATCCCCGAAGCCCACGTGGAACAGCAGGTCTCCACTCAGACCCAGCGCATCGATTTCGTCCTGTTCGGCGCCTCCCTGCTGTTCTACGCCGCCCTGTGGCCCTTCCTGCTGCGGGCATCTAGGGCGGCCCGCGGCCAGTCGAACCCCCGCAAGAAGGCCCTGCTGCGCGAGCTCGGGAACGCCATCGAACACGACGAGCTGCAGCTGCGGTACCAGCCGACCGTCAATCTTCGAGAGGGTCGCGTGACGGGCGTCGAGGCGCTGCTGCGCTGGCGCCACCCCAAGCGTGGACTGCTCGCGCCGAGCGAGTTCCTCCCGACCGACATCGACAGCGCGCTGAACGGCGAACTGGCCGTGCACGTCATCGCGATGGCTCTGCGCGACTGCGAGGCATGGCGCGAACGCGGCATCGACGCCGGGGTCAACGTCAACCTGTCGGTGCCGAACGTCCTCGACGACGGGCTCTGCGAAGAGATCGGGAAGATGCTCGCCAGCACGGGTGTCCCGCCCGGAGCCCTGGGGCTCGAGGTGACCGAGGCGGCGCTGGTCGCCGATCCCGTGAAGGCAGCGGCAATGCTCTGGTCGCTCGAGCGCCTGGGCGTTCGCATCTGCATCAACAACTTCGGCACCGGCTACTCGTCGCTCGCCGTCCTGCGTGACCTTCCCGTGGCAGAGCTGAAGGTGGATCGCAAGTTCGTCGCGGGACTCCACCTGCAGCCCCGGGACAAGATGATCGTTCGGCTGATCATCGGGCTTGCACACGAGCTCGACGTCCGAGTGATCGCCGAGGGGGTGGAGAACCTCGACACGCTCAACGACCTGGCCGCGATCGAGTGCGACGAAGCCCAGGGCTACTACTTCAGCGCACCCCTGTCACTGGCCGAGCTGGTCGCGTGGTTCGAGACTCCCGTGGCGGCCGGGTGTACGTCCGTGGCCGAGTTGGCGGCCGCCCAGCTCGGATGATCCAGAGCCGTGCTCTCCCCTGCCTCGATGCTCACCGCCACGCCGCGTCGGCTGCTGCTCGCGCTGGGGGCGCTGACGATCGCCTCCGCGGTCGCGATCGGATCCGGCGCGAACTTCAACTCGACCTCCGCCAACCCGGGCACCCTGATCACGGCTGGGACGATCGCGATCGCTGACTCCGCGAGCGGCAGCTCGATCCTGACCGCGAGCCTGATGAAACCCGGCGGGTCGAGCTCCGGCTCGGTCAACATCCAGAACGCCGGCAACGTCCCCGCCACATTCACGCTTGCAAAAGCAGGTCTTTCCGACACCCCGGCCTCGCCGGCTCTGTCGGCCAAGCTCACACTCGAAGTGACGGATCTCGGGAATCCAGCATGTGTGAGCGCCTGTCCCGGCCCCGTCACGGTCTACGCCGGCGCGCTCGGCTCGATGGGCACGATCTCCCTTGGCACGTTCGTGGCCGCGGCGACACACCGTTACACGTTCACGGTGTCATTCCCCGAAGGCGTCAACGGCGCCGACAATGCCTACCAGGGCGCCGCGACCCGAGTGGAATACGTGTGGACGGCTACGCAATCGTAGTGGGTCGCCTGCCGGGCGTGCCATGGTCATCCACCCCGCCGGACACCGCTTCCGCGCCGCGAGCAGCGGACTCTGCTGTGCGAAGGCTCGTGCGCAAAGCGGGGCGAGTCGCGCTCAACTGCGTGTTCGTGGCGATGATGGCCAGCGTGGTCATCATGCTGGCCCCCGCCGCGCTCGGCTTTCAACGCTACGTGATCCTGACAGGCTCGATGACGGGCACCTACGATCGCGGCTCGATCGTGTTCGACCGTCCGATCCCAACTGCCGACCTGAAGGTGGGGGACCCGATCACCTATGCGCCCCCTCCAGGCTTCACCAGCCAGAAGCGGGTCACCCACCGAATCTGGTCGATCACGCGCGGAGCCGAAGGCCAGCGTGTCTTCAGGACGAAGGGAGACGCGAACAAGCACCCCGACGTGTGGGAGTTCACACTCAACCAGCCCACGCAGGACGTCGTCGTCTTCCACGTCCCGGACGTGGGATATGTCTTCACGCTGCTCAGCCTGCGCGAATTCAGGATCGTCCTGATCGGACTGCCAGCACTCTTCATCGGCTTCGTCATCCTCCGCGGGCTGTGGCGCGAAGGCGGCGAGGAGCAGCGTCGCCAGAAGCTCGCAGAGCTTGGGTGGAAGGAGGTCGCCGGGTCTGCGAGCGAGCCCGTCCTGCCCGCACTTAGCGATCCCGATACCGAGCCACAGCCCGTCTGGCTCGACCTCGGGCTCGCGCAGCTCTACGCCGGCTTGCCGCAGCTCGCGGGAACCGACCCCCGTCCTGCACATGCCCGCACGACGCTGCACGTCCGCCGCCTCGTCTCTTCGCTTGCGACGGGAGCCAGCGGTGCCGTCGACGCCCTGGCGCTACGCGAAGACCGCGCGCGTGTCGGTGTGGCTGGCAACACGGCCGCGGTCCAGCTTCGGGTCGCTCGCCTACGCGCCCTGCCCGAGGCGCCGCGTGCGAGCGCTCGGTGATCCAACTCAGAGGCGACGACACCTGCTCAAAGCGGTGCGGGAGTGGGGCGTTCGCCTGTAGCCGAATTTGGCAGCAAGCTGCTGCCAAATCAGCTATGGGCTCGTATCGAGCTTTTCGTCGTCGTAGATCACATTCGCCGCCTCGGTGATCCCGGTGAGCTCTGCGGCGAGCTCAGGCAGCTCTGGCAGAGCCGGTCTGAGCGCAGTGGGGGTCTCGTCGGTCATGGTGATGTCACCGGTCGTGTACCGAGCGACCGCGACCGGAGTATCAAGGCCGCGCAGAGCCCAGTGAGTCACGGTCTTGTTGCGTCCCGGGCACAGCACGAGACCGATTGTTGCTGCGTCGCCCTCCTGGCGCTCAAGCTCGTCGACGGCGTTGAGGTAGAAGTTCATCTTGCCCGCGAACTCCGGCTTGAAATCCTCAATCTTCAGGTCGATGACAACAAAGCGCCGCAGCCTGTAGTTGTAGAACAGCAGGTCGAGGAAGAACTCGGACTCCTCGCCGCTCTCTCCGTCGGGAACCCGAAGCGGGAACTGCCGTCCGACCAGGGCGAACCCACGGCCCATCTCCATCAGGAAACTCTGCACGTCGTTCAGGAGCGCGGCCTCCAGGTCACGCTCCTTCGCGTCGGCTGAGAGGCTGAGGAACTCGAAGTTGTACGGGTCCTTGATCGCGTCACGGACGAGCTCTGAGTCAGGCGCCGGTAGGGCGTGATCGAAGCTGGTCAGGGCTGCGCCCTGCCGGCCGCGAAGATCGCTGGCGATTTGGGCCTCAAGGACCTTGCGCGACCAGCCATGCTCGACGGCCGCACGCGCGTACCATGCGCGCACGTCGGCGTCCGCAACCTTGTCGAGCAGCACCATGTGATGCCCCCACGGCAATTTGGCAGCAGGTTGCTGCAACATCTCGCTGGCGCTCTGCGCCGGCCATGCTCGCGCGAACTCGCGCATGTAGCGAAGGTTACGAGCTGACAACCCTCGCATATCGGGAAACTCCCGGCGCAGGTCCGCGGCCAGCCGCTCGATCACCTTCGCGCCCCAGCCCTCTCGGTCCTCACGCGCGATGATGCCGGTGCCTATCTCCCAGTAGGCTGCGAGTACGGCTGCGCTGACTGCCAGCGCGGCCTGTGATCGTGCAGTCGAGACGGCGCGCTTGACCTCCTCGAGGAACCGCGGGTAGTCGGCGGGCAGGGTCTCGCCGCGGCGTACGGGCACATTGCGTCTGGCCATTGGAACGATCGTATCCCCAACGATCGTAGAGGCGACGACCGGAATCGAACCGGTGCAGACGGCTTCGCAGTGCGCCGGAAGACGGTGCTCTGCGCTTACCTGCGCGGCTCTTCGTGGCTCTCAAGCGCTCCCAGGTGACCTCAGAAGTCGCTCGCTTGGGGAGAGTTTGGGGAGAGCGTCGCTCTGGCATTCTGCTGGCGTCGCCTCCGCGAAGTCGTCGGGGATGGTGTTTCAGCTCGCCTAGGTGGCGTGTTCATGAGCTTCCCGCCGACCTGAAGGCCGGTGCGCAGCTCATCGCTCGAGGGCTCGTCGTGGATCAGACGGTGCAGTGCCGCGGCCAGGTCGAAGCAGCCGAGCGTGAGCAGCTGGTCCGAGAGCTCGCCGCGGGAGAGTGGAAACTCTCCGTTTGCGATCAGCAACCAACGTGCGATCGTGGTCAGTGCCGCCCGACACTGCTCGCGGGCTGCCTCGAGATCGCCGCTCTCGAGAACGCTCCAGGCCAGGCTGAGCCCGCGATGGGCCTGGATGAGCTTGCGCTCAGCGGACGGCACGAGGCCGTTTTCTTGGATATAGCGGCTCGCGGCCTGCAGGATTCCGTCGTCGTGCAGTATGCAGCCGAAGAGCAGCGTCCACTGGATGTAGTCATCGCCGGCGAGCAGTCGCTCCCAGAACGCTTTTGTGCTGGCCGCGTATACGTCGACGTCTTCCTGGATACCGCCGAGGTCCGGGCGCTGACCTACGATCATGAGATCGAGATCGCTCATCGCCGTTCGTTGGCCGCGCACGGTCGAGCCAGTGAGGGCTACAGCTTCGGCGCCGACGGCAAGCGCGCGCTGGAGGAGTGTCTCGGTAGCCTGCCGCTGCGATGGTGTTTGGAGCTTGGTTGCTCGGCGGCGATCCTCTCGTAGTCGTGCACTCCATCCAACGTCGACAGAAACCTGGGTCGCTAGACCTGATGGAGTCATGGGGTCGAATCCCCTGAGGTGTCTGTCGCCGTCGCTCCCTCTTCATCCTCATCCTGAACAGTGGATGTTGTCTCCTCAGCGGTCTGCACCGCGTCCTCGACGGCGCCCAGGAGACTCTCTGGGGTCCAGTCACCGAAGTCCGGATCCGCACCCTCATAGCCAGCGTCCTTGCGCGCCTGGTTCAGCAGCTCCAGTATCGGACTCAGATCCGTAGACAGAACACCACGCTTGTGCAGTTCGGCCGCCGCCTCTGCCTTACGCCAGTGCTGGCGCTCGGTCGCGATGCCGTTGCGGTCGGAAAGAGCGACGACCGCTGCCTCAGCAGCGAGGTGCCGGAACGTCACGCCGACCACGGGATCCCCGGCCTCAAACGCTGTGCTGGCTCTCGTGAAGTGCTCGCGAGCCAAATCCACCTTTGACTCTGGCGACATTCCCCAATGGTACCTGTGGTTCCGGGCGTCAGCCTGCCCAGACCTACCGGCCAAGAGTTCCGTCCCCATGGTGCCGATGTCCGCGTTGTGCCCACGCGGAGCAGGGATCTCGCTGCGGGAAGGCGACGACCGGAATCGAACCGGTGTAGACGGCTTTGCAGGCCGCTGCGTAGCCACTCCGCCACGTCGCCGTTGTGCCGAACCAGCGTACTGAGGCGCTGGGGCCAATGCGGGCCTAACGGCGCGCTCGCGCGGGGACGGATAGGCGTCGATGTTCCCGAGAGTCCGCCTCTCGCGGCGTCGTCACGAGCGCTTCGTAGCCGGCTGGCGGGTTCCGCTACAGCGCCCCGGCCCCGCAGGGCAGCCCGATTATGTTGGCCTTCGAGATCCGTTAGCGGCCTTTTGCGATCTCCTTAGCGGTCCTTGGGGACATCGTTAGCCGCGGTGCAGCGGCGGCACGCACGATGGAGCCTCCCAAGCCAACTGGAGGTGTCCCGTGAAACGTCTACTCGCACCAATACTCGTGGCGGCGCTCCTCGGAGCTGCCGTGACAACGGCGGCGATCCTGCTCATCGGAGTGCCCACGCGGCGCTCGACCCCAGCCGCGAGCACGACCGCGGCGACGACGTCGGTCGCATCCAGCTCGATGGGAACCAGGCGCGACGCGGCGTCGACCGGGCTGAGCGCGACGGAGATCTACCAGCGCGACTCCACCGGAGTGGTGGCGATCAAGGCGGTGACCGGGGAAGGCGAGGACGAGGGCACGGGCATCGTGCTGAACGAAAAGGGTCTGATCCTCACCAACGACCACGTTATCAAGGGTGCGACCAGCATCACCGTCGATGCGAGCGGATCGTCGAAGATCACGAGAGCCGCGCGGATCGTCGGCGAAGAAGCGAACCTCGATCTGGCGCTCATCAAGGTCGATCCCTCGGGACTCGGGCTGAAAGCGCTGAGGCTCGCGAGATCCTCGTCCGTGCAGGTCGGCGACGCGGTGTACGCGATCGGCACGCCCTACGGACTGGAAGAGACCTTCACCCGCGGCATCGTGTCGGCGCTCAACCGCGAAATATCGGCACCGGACGGCGCGAAGATCACCGGCGCGATCCAGACCGACGCCGCGCTCAACCCCGGCAACTCCGGTGGGCCGCTCCTGGACGAAGAAGGCGATGTCATCGGCGTGAACTCCCAGATAGCAAGCGACGCCTCGACCGCCGACGGCGCCCAGCCGGGCAACACGGGCATAGGCTTCGCGATCTCCTCGAACACGGTCGCGCGGGCGATCAAGACGATCGAGTCCGGCGCGGGCGTGAGCTACGCCTCCGCGGTGAAGAGCCGCCTCGAATCCGAAGGCGCCCGCGACTTCCCATACGGCGCTCGCCGGGCCTACGAAGAAGCGCAGGTCGGCGAAACGGGCGAGGCGGAATCCGGCGAGGAAGCGCGCCGCGGGCTGGGTGGCGAGAGAGCGGCCGAAGCCGAAGTCCCTGAAGTGATCGTCCGCTGAAACACCCGCAGACCGGGGCGACGGGCGAGTGCTCCGGCTGCTCCATCTCCGTCGCACGGGTGCGACGGACCGGCGTGTACCGGACGGTCTGGCGGCCTGGCGGCGATGAAGCTCGGGGGCGTTTGCCCGCTGATAGGCTTGGAATGTCCCAGGGCGATTAGCTCAGCTGGGAGAGCGCCGCCTCGACAAGGCGGAGGTCATTGGTTCGAGCCCAATATCGCCCATCGCCCAAAAGCCCCGCAACTGCGGGGTTTTTCTTTGGTTCAGTGTGACGGATCGGGGGTCGGATCGGGCACATTTTCGCCGTTTTGCCCACACTTTGCCCACATGACTTCGCTCGTCAGGATTCGACGGCGCTGACAAAGGGTGAGGGCCGACGCGGCCCGGCGCGCACCCCTTGAGATCGTCCGCGAGTTCTGCTCTGCTCTGGCGGCAACCAAGAAACCGAGTGGCCGGACGAGCGCGCCAACGCCCGCCCGGCCGTAGCACCGAAGGGACGTGCCTTCGATGCCACGGAGAACCGTAGCCCGCTCAGCTACGGACGGTCATTCAGCCGTGTTCGTGGGCACGTCCCTTCCTCGGTGCGGGAAGGAAGCAGGGTTTGGCCCACGATGCCCACAAGCAGCTTTCGAGCCGGCATCCGGCTGTGCTGCTCGTGTACGGCGAGAAGCGCGCGAACGCCGGCCTTGCCGGGGAGCTTGAGCTTGACGGCTACGTGGTCCATCGAGCAAGCCACCCCGCGACGCTGAGGGAGCGCTGCACACCCGGCGAGGTCGATTTGGTCATCTTCGGCAAGGCGCCGCATCGCGGCTTCGACGTGCTGCGGGCGCTCCGTGCTGGCGAGCTTGCGCCCGGCGCATCCGGCGTCCGCGTCCTGTGGACGAGCGCGAGCCGCGAGCCCGCCGCGATGAGCGTCCTGCGCGCCTTCGAGGCTGGCGCCGATGACGTGACCCGGACCCCGCACGGGTACGCCGAGCTACTCGCCCGTGTGCGCGCACTCCTGCGGCGCCACAGCTTGATCGACGGTCCCGCCGTGCTGTCGTGCGGTCCGCTCGAGGTCGATGTGGCGACACGCACGGCCACGTTCGAGGGAGTGCCCGTCGAGCTTCGCCGGATGGAGTTCGCGCTGCTTGCCCACCTTGCACGCGACCCGACCCGCGTCCACGAAAAGGCCGACATTCTGCACGCGGTCTGGGGCTACCGCGCCGAAGGCTCAACGCGCACCGTGGACTCGCACGCCTCTCGGCTACGACGCAAGCTCGCCCGTGCCGGCGCCGACGGCTGGGTCTGCTCAACCTGGGGCGTCGGCTATCGACTCGCGCCGGACGCTCGTGCAGCCGCGTTGGGGGCGGTCGCGGCGTGACCGATACGTCCCGTCGTGAGACTGACTTGGCGCTGGCGAGACTCGGACGAGTCGTGCGCGAGCTGCGCGAGGCACGCCGCCTCAGCGTGGAGGAGCTTTCCGTCGCCTGCAAGATCGCGCGATGGCGCCTCACTCGGATTGAAGCCGGGACTCTCCGCACTGTGGATTACGGGGAGCTGTGCAAGCTCGCCAATGCTTTCGACCTGAGCGGCGGGGAGTTTGTGATAAAGGCCAAACTATGAGGAGGTCGGCTAATGCCGTCTAAGAAGTCCCCGGCGAACCGCGCGCTTGCCAGAGCCATCCGGTCTACCCGTGAACGGCGCGCCTACAGCCAGGAGGGATTCGCCCGCCACGTCGGGATGGACCGCTCCTACTTCGGCGCGATCGAGCGTGGCGAGTTCAACGTGTCGCTCGATACGCTCGTGAAGATCGCTCGCGGCCTCGGCACGACAGGCGGCGCGCTGTGCTCGAAAGCGAAGGTATGACGCGGCGTGAGACGAATCAGGCCACGGCACCGCCTGGGCGCATGGACTATCTGCCGGATAGCCGCATCTTGACGCCCGCCGACAAGGCCGAGCGGCGGGCGCTGTTCATGGCGTTCGGCGCGAATCTCAGGCGCGCACGGCTGAGCGCCGGCATCACTCAGCGCGACCTCGCTGTCCGGGCCGAGTTCTCAAGCGCGACCGTCGCCTCCCAGCTTGAGGTCGGGACACGGCCGCCGAACTTCGTCCAGCTAGTGATGCTTGGGCACGCACTCGATATGCCGCACGACGCGCTGCTGTCGCTTCTCCCCGTCCCGCTGCGCGAGCGCAGCACACGACTCATGCTCGCCCTCGTGCGCAAACACCCCGGCATCAGCGCCGACGAGCTAGCCCGGACTTTGCATTAAGCAGTTGCGGCCCCGGTGGTCGGGGCCGCTGACTGTCCGCCTGGGCTGGGATTCTGGGGTTGTCGAGACCTTGGAATCGAGCTTTGGAGGATCACCTTGAAGGTGACACGCGATGGGCGTCAGATCAAGGTAGATGTCGTGCCGGACGGAGAGGGGCTGGTGTCTCACGCGGGCAGCGCGCTGCTGGCTGGAGTGGCCGATAGGACGGGGCTGACGCGAGCGCTGTCGCTTGAGTTGGCGGGCCTGAAGCAGCGGCAGTCCGGGCACGATCAGGGTCGTGTGATCCGGGATCTCGCGGTGATGCTCGGCGATGGCGGCGACTGCCTGTCAGACCTCGGCGCGCTCGGCGATCAGCAGCCGCTGTTCGGCGATGTCGCGTGTGCCTCGACGGCGTTCCGGCTTATCGATCGGATCGCCAGCGACCCGGCGGGCCTGGAGCGGTTGCGCGGCGCTCATGCGCGGGCACGGGCGCGTGTGTGGAGGTTGACCGGCGCCCCGGGACGTCTGACGATCGATCTGGATGCCACGCTCATCGGCTCGCATTCAGAGAAGGAGGGCGCGGCAGGGAATTTCAAGGGTGGCTACGGGTTTCACCCGATGCTCGCCTACGCGGATGAGACCGGCGAGTCCCTCGCCGGCGAACTGCGGCCGGGGAACGCCGGCGCGAACACTGCGGCTGACCAGATCGCGGTGGCCGAGCAGGCCATCCAGCAGATTCCCGCCGAGCACATCGAGGACATCGAGTTGCTGCTGCGCGTTGACTCGGCTGGTGCCAGCCACGAGCTGCTGGACTGGTGCCACGAAGGCCGGATCGGATTCTCCGTGGGCTATGACCTGACCGAGACGGTGCGCATCGCGACCCTCGAAACCCCAGACAGCGCCTGGGTCTGCGCGCTTGATCAAGACGGCAGCCCGCGCTCCAACGGGCAGGTCTGCGAGATCACCGGCCACCTCGATCTCTCGGAATGGCCGGCCGGGTCGCGCGTGATCGTCAGGCGCGAGCGCGCGCACCCCGGCGCGCAGCTCTCTTTCACCGACCATGACGGGCATCGCTTCCAGGCGATCCTCACCGACCAGCACGGCGAGATCGCTGCGGTCGAGCGCGAGCACCGCGCTCGCGCAAGGGTCGAGGATCACATCCGCAACGACAAGGACACCGGGCTGCGCAACCTGCCATTCAAAGACTTCGAGCACAACCGCGTCTGGCTCGAGATCGTGCGGATCGCCCACGACCTCATCGCGTGGACCCAGCGCCTACTGCTCACCGGCGAGCTCGCCCGGTGCGAGCCCAAGCGCCTGCGCTACCGGCTGCTGCACGTCGCCGCCCGCCTCGCGTTCCATGCCCGCACAGCAACGCTACGAATACAAGCCAGCTGGCCCTGGGCCACCGATCTCACCATCGCGTTCCAGCGCCTCAGAGCGCTCCCGTCGCCCCCCGCCTGACCCTGACCGCCACCCCCGCGACGACCAGGCTCACCCCCGGCGCGACGCGCCCCACGAAGCCTGCCAACACACCCGCGTCAAACCGCCGCCAGCGACCCCGCCCGCACCGCAACACCCAGCAACCCAATCCTCCACGGCAGCCTCAACTGGCCCCACCACTCACCATCCCGCCAAACACTCACATCACACAGCATCCTGCAAGATCCGGGCTAGCCAACGCGCTTCGCGTCAAACCCAGCTACATAACGATGCTCGGCGGCCGGCTGAGCCTTGAACAGCGAGTGATCTACGAGCGTTCCCGCTTTCTGCCATCCCCCGATCCCACCAAAGGAGA
This sequence comes from uncultured Solirubrobacteraceae bacterium, assembly GCA_963782325.1. Taxonomy (GTDB): domain Bacteria; phylum Actinomycetota; class Thermoleophilia; order Solirubrobacterales; family Solirubrobacteraceae; genus Palsa-744. Next base: position 599,167 of record CAWAJG010000008.1, on the reverse strand, counting down.
GCCATGACCGACCCGGCCCAAGCCGAGAGAGATTTCGACAGCACGGTCCTTCGGCTCCTGCTCGACGTGAATGTGCCGTGGAGCGTCGAGGAGATCGTCCGCGAGCTTCAAGACCCGAACGCGCGGGACTCCGTGGCCCGCCTTACCAGCGCCGGGCTAGTCAATGGCACGGGCGAGTTGGTATTCCCGGCCCGCGCCGCGCGCCGCGCGGCAGAACTGGAGATTGCCGACTAGCGGTGACATCGAGGCCTGCCGGCGCGACGCGCGGCGGGGTGCTGCCAGTCCGAGGCCGGGCGCCGTCGAAGGCACCAGCGGCGCAGACACGCCCAAGGCCAGCCGGGCGTTGTCGAGTTCGTTGTGGAGCAGGCGCGAGGGCCGCGTCGCACACTCATGTTCGGGGCTTGGCGACGATCGGGTTGCGACGCCCGATCCGTGGATCGCCAGCGCGCATATCCTCATCGAGGTCAGCGCGCCTGTCGTCGGGCTCCGGCCACTCGTTGAGCTGGTAGGTCGCCGCTGCGAACAGGTCCGCGTGCCCCCGCATCTTTACGCCCAGAGCGAACCACGCATCCGAGTCGCCGCCACCGTCAGCGAATAGGCGGGTCGCCTCATCGAGCGTGCTTCCTAGCTGGTCGCGCACCGAGTCGATGCACGCGCCGGCAGTCGCCCGTCTATCTCGCCAGAGCCGATGCTGCGGCGCCTCTGGGTCGTCGCCAAGATCGCCCACGGGCTCGGCGTACCGACGAGCAAGCTATTCGCGGGCGTGAAGCACCATCCGTAGTCCGCAGGCTTAGCCGGCTGGTTCGTTTTCGCCAACGCAGTTGGGAGCACATTCTTGGTGCTGAGCTTCCACGATGCCCCGTTCCTCTCGCTGCTGTTCCGGCGTGACTTCCTGCACGAGATGGCCGTGTTCTTCGTGGACGCCGCGCTGGGTGGTTTGGTTTGTGGTCTGTGACGACAACACGTGGTCATACCAATAGACCGCGCTGAGGCCGGCGAGCAAGACGGAACAGAGAATGATCGCTGCGCCCTGGCCGCCTCTGCCGGGCTTCGTAGTGGCGATGATGCCGAGAACCAGCCCGGCAAGCCCGACAATTGGGACCACGATCGCTCCTAGCGCACAGATGGCCCCAGTGATGACAATGCGTCGGCCGTCGGGGTCGGCTGGGTGCGCAGTTGGCGGCTGGCTCTGTGCTACGTCCATCCGCCAGAAGATACACGGGCACTTGCCCGCGCGCTGTGGGGGAAACTGCGGCGTCTGCGCACTTTTACCCGCAGACAGGCGTATTCAGGAACGGGTGGTGACAACCATGCCCAAATGCCGTAGCGTCGTCCCGGTGATTGGACTCTGAACGATGGGCGTCCCTGGGAGGCATATCGCGTCACCATCCTATGAGCGCTCCGTCGCTGAGCAGCAAGCCGAACAGCGAGCGATCGCGGCTGCCGAGTGTATTGCACGCGGCGACCTGGCTTCGATTGCTGCGGCCATTGACCTGATCGACGCCGTGCGCCGTGGACTCGTCCGACTAGGCGATCCGTGGACCGTCACCGACCACGGACTCTCTGCCTTGCGCAAGCACGGCAGGCTCTAGCGCATGTCTCGGCGCCACCGCCGTCAGGTCTGCCTTGTGCGCCTCGGATCGGTTGGGCTCGCCGGCGAGCGGCGACGGCGCAGGGTCGTCGGGCAGACGCCAGTCGCGCAGCCTTCGCGGGCGTGGATGGATCGGCGTGTCCCGTCCACTGACCGCCTACCGCAGTTTGCACGGGCGCGCGGATTCTGCCGTCCTCGCGCTTGACGTTGGCTCATACCGTGCGGGCCTTCACGGTGAGGTCGTCCAGTGCTGCGAGGATCACCCCCGGAAGCTCGGACTGCACGCAGCGGTATTTGCTCCAACGATCGCGCGTCCTCTCCTTCATTGAGGCTGCGAATACATAGCGGCCTTGAGCGTTCGGCTTGCTGAACGCTCGCTCGAACTCCTCGCTTGGTACCAGCCACGCACACGGCAAAGTACCTTCGCTTGGATCGACGGCGACAAAGAGCATTGCGAGTCCCGCTCGGGGACGAAATGTAGCCGCTCTCACATTCTGGCGAAAGACATTGCGTCTTTCGATCGTCGCGGCTGTTAGAAGTCGGCCCTTGACTTGTACGGCCAACGTCGTCGTCTCGTCACGCCGATGAAAGATAAGATCGACGCCCTCGTCATCGACAAGGTTTGTCGATACGTTCAGCTTCAGGTCGCTTGCGAGGATGCACGTCGCCGCGACTAGGTACTCGATCGCCTTGCCCTTACGCGCGGAGTCCCTGTTGTCTGCCATCGTCTCACGACGCCCCGAGGGCGTCCGTGGCAACTTGGAGAGCAGTAGCGATTTCAGCACTAAACTTGTGCTGTCCGTCTAGAACCTCGGCTTGATTCAGCTCCCAGCGGCGGACTAGCCTCAATCCCGGTCGCGGCGTCGCGGTCTGCCGGTGGGTCGCTGTGAAGTGTCGATCGAACTCGGCCCGGTCATCCGGCGAGGCTACGTGTTCTTGAATAAGCCACGCCCAATAGGCGTCCCATTCCTCGCGCTTCACTGTCCTAGTCTCCTCAATTCGCTCTTGCCAAAGCGCGATGTAGCGCTCGACGTTGGCGTTAGTAGTCGTCCAGGCGTAGCCGCCCTCCATATGCCCGAAGTGGAAGTTTGGCGATACCTCCCACTCGTGATCTTTGGCAAGCGCCTGGAGCGCCGCCACCGCCGCCGGACGCGAGTAGAAGGCGCGAGCCTGAGAGAGCGTGTCGGCGGGATAGACCGACAGCTCGATACCGCCGTCAGGCGAGAACAGGTAGGCGCGCGAGGCGGTGCCCGGAAGCTCGGGAAGTTCGACCGTCGGCCCCCACTTGTCGATGCGGGCCTCAAGGCCGACGGCCTCACCGAGCAACGCACGTAGTCGTCGCCCTGTGCGAAACGCGTTACCGGCACAAAGTCCCAATGTCCGATACGGACCAAGCTCGGCAAAATGATCCTCGACATAGGCCAGAAAGTCCTCAAGGATCGTGCGCTCCGCACCGCCCGCCAAGCCACGCTCCACAATGCCGGTGACATCGCCGATGACCTCCGGCCACGTCACGACTTGCCGCTCCTGCTCTGCCGCAATAAATACCCCGGCTCCCGCGACATTCAGCTCGCGGGCCTGCGCGTCGCTGTCCTCGGCAACCTTGTTCTCGACAACCATTACCAGCGCGTCGCCGTACTCGATCACCGCGTCAAGAACCTGTTGGCGGTCGGACTCCATAACGATCGCATCCTCCCCAAGCGGGTTGTTGGGAGCCAGGAACACCGACACGAGCGGAACCTGATCCTCGGCCTGGCCGTCAGCGCGCACAGCTCGCCGCTGCGTGTTGAATACCGCGACCGGCAGCTCAGGCAGACGGCGACCTGGGGCGGCCCGCGCTAGCCAAGACTCGTGCGCCACCGGCGAGAGGCGCAGAACGAGCAGCAAGGCACGCGTCAGTTGATTCTCATGGTTCGGCGGCAGCCGCTCGAAGGGCTCAAAGAAGTTCAGTGCGTCTCGCTCCATCCAGACCTCCCTTCTAGCGCGCACCCCGAACCACCGAAGAACAGCACACGTCGATCGGTTCCCTCACTCATTTGCGGTCAGCCCCGCACAGTGCGCGAGTCGGCGGCCTCCCGAAGCCGGCTCATAGCGAACAGAGGTCGCAGTTCGAGCCCTTCGGCGGCGAGGCTGTCGCGTCCGCCGGCTTCTCGGTCGATGACGCAGAGCACGACCGCAACGTTCGCGCCACGCTCGCGCAGCGCGCGACAGGACTCGATGACCTGGCCGCCGGAGGTCACTATGTCCTCGACCACGACGACGCGACGGCCGGCGACCTTCCCTCCCTCGGCGAGCCGGCCTGTGCCGTACTGCTTGGCTGCCTTGCGCACAAAGAGCGTCGGCAATCCGCTTACCTGCGAGACGGCGACCGCTAGCGGTACGCCGCCAAGCTCTAGCCCTGCGAGGGCGTCTACATCGTTGGGCACGAGCCCGGCGAGCGCTTCGGCGATTTCGCGCAGGAGGCGCGGGTCGGACTCGAACAGGTACTTGTCGAAGTATTCGCTGCTTACGGCCCCGGAGCGCAGAAGGAACTCGCCCGTCAGACGGGCGCGGTCGTAGATGCGAAGCCCTAGCTCGGTTGTTGCCTCGGTCACTCGTCCTCGCTGGGGCTTAGCGCGCGCCCAATACGTCGATGCTTAGGGAGTCGATCTTGAAGTGCCCCCCGCTGCTACCGCCACCGACGCCGCACTGGTCAATCACTTCCGCGGTGAGCGTCTGACTCGTGGCTGTCCCCGGCTCGAACAGCCAGGACGAGCCTTCGATCGTCTCAGTCTGTTCGCTCGCGCTGGCGCTAAGGTCGATTTCCGTCTGCTGTTTGCCGTTCACCTGGATGGTCGCGTGGCCTTGAGGCACCTCGAAACCGCCTCCCACTTTATGGGTACATTCCGCTTCGGCTGGCACCGTAACCTTCAACTGGAGGACCAACTGATCGAGTTCATCGGCACCCTGAGTCCACGTCCCGTCCGTGAGCGGATCGGCCGTCGGCGTTTCGGTCGCGCTGCTTACCGCGCCAGCACTCCGGGCGCGAGCCACAACGCTCGTGCCGGAAGTGCCCGGCGGTCCCGGTTCGCCTTCCTTTCCGGGCGGCCCTTCTTTGCCCGGCGACCCTTCTTTGCCCGGTGCTCCTGTTTCGCCCGTGGCTCCCGCTGGGCCGGCGGCGCCTGTAGCGCCGGCCGGTCCCGTCAGTCCCGTCGCTCCAATTGGTCCGGTGGCGCCAGCGTGTCCATGCAACTCTTTGAGGACGCTCGGCTTAATCTGGCTGGTGCTCGTGATGAGATAGCGACTGGCCGCAACTGCCGTGCCACCGAGCGCAATAAAAAGCGCTAGGACAGCGATGATCGTCGTGGGTGTTGGTCTACGGCGCAGGGCTAGCTCCTGTCATGCGGGGCGCGCTCGGTTAACCGCCATCGAGGGAAACCTGCGGGCTGTTGATGATGTAGTGGCCGGTGTTGGTGTCTACTGTCACGTTGTACGTGGACTGCCCAGGGCCGAGATTGCTCGTGAAGTGCCCAAGGCAAGTCAGTTGACTGTTCGAGGCTGCGACACAACTGACATTTGTCACGGTCACGCCGCCGTTGGCCGCTTTTGCTTCGATCGCGCTCGCTACTTCACTCTGTATCGTCGGGTTATGAGCGTTGTAGTTCTGTGCTGCCGGGCCGCTCCCGTTCTGACCGAGCACGAGGACTATCCCAGCGCCCCACAGAGCTACGGCCGTGAGGATGACGGCCAAGCCGGGGCCTACACGTTCTCGGGTCAGGAGACGGATACCGAAGAAGATGCCGACCGGAGCGAAGATGACAGCGGTGATGAATCCCCAAGTGATGAACGAGCGCTCCTCCTTCTTGCTCTTGCTCTCGATCCGGCGCACCTTGAGGCCGCTCTCAGCAGTCAGGCCGGCTTTGGTCAGTAGAGGCTCCTCTCGAAGCCCTGCGTCCCGGAGAGCTTCCCAAACGTCGTCTACCGCCTCGCTCGTGACTGCCTCGTGACCGAACTGCGCGAGGAGCTTGCCGACCGTAGTGGTCGCCTGGCCGTACTCGTCAATGATCGACGCGAGGTTGTCTGTCGCCAGCTTGTTGAGGTCGCTTTGGCTGTCGGTGTCGTCCGTCATTCCAATACCCGGGGCTTGCCCGCTCTCCGCTGAGGCCGCGCGAGACTACCAAACCGCGTGCCGATGCAGACAACGGGCGCCATGAGCCGGAAGTGGCGGACCTCGCTTGACCTACGTCTGCCCGAGTAGCTGCCGGTAGACAAGGCGTGTCTCGCGGGCGGGCTCAAGGCCAAGCTGCTCATCGAGGGAGCGGGTCAGTTCGTCATAACGGCGGGTGATCGACTCCCGCAGCCCGAGGGAGTGTTCGGCTAGGAGCGCCAGCCGCCAACTTGGCTCGTGTAGTCCGTCGAGCGTGATCGCTTGCTCGGCCAGTTGGAGCGCACCACGCGCGTCACCGCGTCCGAGCCGCGATCGTCCCGCGCGCTCAAGCAGATCGACAAGCGCCGCGTGGAGATTGCGCGCCTCGCCTTCGGCCCAGAGATAGTCGCTGCCCTCCAGGGGTTCTCCTCGCCAGAGTGCGAGCGCTGATTCGAGAGCGCCGGGGTCGCTCGTGTCATCGCCGCTGGCCGTAAGGAGCCGATCGAGGTCGTCGAGGTCGACGCGCACCTTCGAGCGGTCGAGCTGGTAGCGCTCGCCGTGATGAATCCAAGCCTCGCCGAGCGCGCGCTTTGCCTCACTGACGGATTGCCAAAGGCGAGGTCGTGTGAGCTTGGGGTCTTGCGCCGGCCAGATCGCCTCCGTCAGCTCGTCCCGGCTGGCGCCTTGGGGGTGAAACGCGAGATACGCCAACATCTCGTAGGTGGCGGCTCGCTTGATTTTGTGAGCGAGCCCGTCTATTGCAAACGGCCCGAGTACGGCGATCGAGATGGTGCGCGGGTCGCTTTGACTCGGCGCAGAGTCGGGCCGCTCACGGTGTGGGGGCGACGGCGGCGAGGGCTCTGTGTCGGGCGGCGGCGGGATCGTCAGGACGTAGGGCGACGGTCGCTCGTGTTTGTCGAGCGGGCGCTTGCCAGGAGCCGACACATGGACCGGCAGGACGCTAGGCAGGCTTGTGTGCCGACGTAGGCTGCGGCTGCGCGTCAGAGTGCTTATCGCTCCTGCGAGTAGCGCGAGCGTGAGACAGACGGCTACTAGCCACGCGATGCAGCGCACGGTTTGTTCAAGCTCCGTTGTGTTGACCGGGCTTAGCAGCGAGCCGGACAGGTGCGGAATCGTCGGGTGAATCAGCCACAGCGCCAACGTGGCTCCGAGCGCGAGGGCGGCGCGTGCGGTCGCCAAAATCGGTCGTGCTTGCGCCTCGCCTCTCATATCAGGAGCGCAAGAACGCATCCGGCGGCCATGAACGGCGCCATTGGTAGCGCGACGCGCAACGCCAGCCGTCTGTGTCGGAATGCGAGAAGCACGGCGATCACGGCTGCTAGCTCCACAGCGAAAAGCAATGCTCTCGGCGTCGCGCCGTGCAGGCCACACAGCACGAGAAGGCCCAGCTTCACGTCGCCCATTCCGATCCACGCCGGGCGAGCGAGCGCGGCGCCGAGCAGAATCAAGAGCATGGCGCCGCCAGCGACAAAGCCGCTCACCCGCAATCCTTCGATTACTGAAAGCGCGGCGCAAGCGAGGGCGGCCGGCAGTACGACGCGGTTCGGGATGCGGTGCTCCCGCATATCGTCGCGGACGATGAGCCCGAGCGCCGCGCCGAGGATGGTGAGACGTGCGAGTGCGGTCAGATCGAGCCCGAGCTTGGCGCCGGCTGCCAGGAGCGTCGCAGCCCCCACGAGGGCAGAGAGGGCGGACGCGGGTTTCACGGTTGGCGTGGTGCCGCGGTCGCGTGAGCGGAGATTGTCAGCGAGTGAAGTCCGACGATTCCGAGCAGGATGGTCGGCACCGTGCGCGTGACGGTGACACTCACTTGCCCGGAGGTCGCGGTCGCTTCGCCTCGCGTCGCGGGATTAGCGGTGATCGTTCGTAGAGCTTCGGATCGTGCTTGGCCGGGTTCAAGCTCAAGGTGTCCTGCGTGCAATTCGGGAATGTCTATGGCTTGGCTGCCCGACAGCGCGGCGTCGTCGGCAATTGAGGTCAGTTGCCTACGCACAAGCAGGGCGTGTGCGTAGTCCACACCTAGCCCGATGACCATGACGAGTGCGACTGAAAGGAGCAGGCCGCCTATGAGCACGGAGCCCCGCTCGCTGCGTAGCCGGCGCCGTAGGCTGCTCATGGTTCCTCAATGCTTCGGTAGCGTCCGACCGGAGCGCTCGCGCGGGTATGCACGACAATGGTTCCGAAGTGCCCGAGGAAAGGCAAGGTGCCGATAGGAACGCTGGTGGTGACTTGAGCGCTCATCACTTCGCCCCGTGCGTAGGTGCCGGTAAGGCTGAGACTCAGAGGCGTCGGCGACGCCGGTTGTTCGCGCGCAAGCGCTTCACTCGCGGCGGCGTGTGCCGCTGAGGCGTTGGGCGCTTGGACGGCAGACTGCACCGCATCCCTCGCGGCCTGCTGGCCGTCTACTTGCGCAAGCTCGATTCGGGCGTACAGAGGTATGAGAAAGATCAGCGGAATGAGAACAGCAGCGAGAAGTAGCACACCGCTGATGATCGCGGCTTCCCCACGCTCGTCTCTAAGTTTGCCTATTAGGGTGAGCATCATTCTTCGTCTCGCGGGTAGCGCTCCAACGGCTCGCTCGCCGTAGCGGTGACTGTCGGAAGCACGAGGTCCACGCCGGGGAAAAGGTGTGGGGCTGACCCTCGCACGACGACGGTCACGACGTTGGCATTGCTGTAGGCGGACGGGTGAAGGTGTGACGCGACGCCTCCGGCGCCAGCGAGAATCGCGTTAGCGCGGATGACGCCCGCGCCCGTGCCCCGGGTGCTCGCCGTCTCGGCGCCTTCCTGCGCGGCGGCGTGGGCGACGGACCCGGCGTTTGCGAACATCAGAGCTTGTGCGCCGAGCCCGACTGTAAGTAGCACCAGGCCTAGCGCCAAAAGCCCTGAGATTAGGGTGTCACCGCGCTCTGAGGCGAGACGTTCGTGCATCGTACTCGCCTGGCCTTTATTTCATTTCGTTGACGAGCTTCTGTCCGGCGTTCAGGACTCCCGGCCCTACGATTGCCAGAACGCCGGTTGTGATGACGACGATGCCGATTGCTAGCACGACCCAAGTGACGACTTCGCCGCGCTCGTCACTCGCGGCCCGCGTGCTAGAGAGGTTGAGCCAGATTCTTGTCAGGATGCCCATTTTTGCTCCTTTCTCGGACTTAGATCGTTTGGGCAAGCAGGTGGAGAAAGCCATAAGAGACCCACAGAACGACGACGGCGATAAGTGGCGCCAGCGGCAAGTGCATCGCTAGGTGAGCGCGATCGGCTGCGCGTTCTAGGTAGCGGTTCTGCTCGGCGCGCATCTCGCGCGCTTGGCTGTGCAGAAACTCCCCGTAGGGGCTCTCCTTGGCGGCCAGCAGTTCAGCGAACCGCAGAAACGTTGGCTCGCCGGTCTCACGCGCAACTGCGACTAGCGCCTCGCGCTCGCCGAGCGTGCGGTCGCGCCGCGCGAGCGATAGCGCGCTTGTCAACTCGTCTCCGAGGACGCCCTCGCAGTCTCGCGCGGCCAGCTCTAGCGCCTGTCTAAGTGACTGACCGGCCCGCAGGGACAGAGCCATGACCGCCAACGCCTCGGGCAGATCGAGAAATAGAGCCTCGCGCCGTTTCTTGGCTTCGGTGCGCAGCGACAGGTCCGGGAGCACAAAGCCGACGACAGCGAGGAGCAGGACGAAGATCCCCGGCGGAAGATGGCCGGCGAGAGTCGCATACGGAAAGAACGGGATAAAGGGCACCGCGAAGGCGAGGAGCGCTTTCTTGGCGAAGAACAATCCAACGCTGTCATCGTTGCCCGCTCGTCGCAGACGGCTCTCATAGTTAGCGCGGACGCCCTCGATCCATGCCCGCAGCGGCTCGGGGAGGCTTGCGCCGACGAGCCCGACGCCCGAAGCGAGATGTCGGGCGCCCTTGGCGGCCGCGAACCGCGTTGACAAAGCCGGCCGGCGGCGGGAAAGGAGATACTGGCAAAGCAGCAGGCCACCGACAACGAGGCATAGGGAGCAGAACAGAAGCGCAGCGTTCATTGGTTGCCCTCCGGTCGGGTGCTACGCGGCTCGGGCACCCGGCCGAGCCGCCGCATCAGGAGGTAACAGCCGAAGATCAGCCCGCCACAGAGCAGAGAAATGATCGTGCCGGCGGTCGTTCGATAAGCGGCAAGGAATCCCGGCGAGGAAACGCCGATCAGTAGGAGAATCACTATCGGGCTGAGAGCGAGGATGGCTGCTTCTAGCCCGAGGCTGGCGGTGCGAGTACGTGCCCGCTCGCGCGCTTCAAGGCGCTCTGAGAGTACGCCCGCAAGCTCGCGCAACACCGGGGCTAGGCCGCCGGTCGGCAGATCGAGCAGCGCCGCGCGAAGCAAGAGCGCAACAGAGTCGGTCGTGCGCTCTCCCGGTCGCCGTAGGCCGTCGAGTGCGCTCGCCAAGTCGGAGCCGCGCAGGCGCGCTCGAAACGCCGAGAAGTCGCCACGCAGCGCGATCGGCCCGGAGTCAGCGACCAACGCCACCGCCGCCGGGAACGCCAGCCCGGCCTCCAATGCGTCCGCTAGCTGGCCGAGTACCGCCGGCCACGCCTTCTCGCGCTCCTGTCGTTGCTTCTCGCGCCGAGCGCGCAGCCAAGCAAAGGGACCGGCGAGCGCGCCGAGCACCCCGGCGATCACGACGGCGGGAACGTCCACTATCCACCAGACGAGAGCGCCCGTCAGGAGCCCACACGCCCCGATCGCCGTCGCGGCCACGGCAGGAGAAAACGGCAAGTCCGCGTCCGCGAGCATCGCGCCGAGCCGGGACGCACTCGCGGGCACGGGTAGGCGGACGCCAGAGAAATGAAGGAACACGAGCGCGATGCCAGTGGCGAATACCACGCCGAGCAGGAAGCCGGTCATCGGCTGCCTGCTTCGGTTAGGAAGGCGCGCGCCTCGCTGACCGGATATGCGACGGAGGTTTCTGTGGAACGGGATGGCAACGCACCGCCCGCTGGCACGGGTCCGGTCGCCTGATACGTGATCCCCCAAGTGACCGCCGCGCCCACCTGATAACCCGTCGAAGTGCAGCCGGCCAGAACGTTCGGGTCGCGTCCTCGATCGCCGGGGAGACAGCGGGTTTGGTAGACGTGACGGACGGCTTCGGTAGGCGTTGTCCCTGGCTTGTATGGCACACCCGGGCCACCGGTCAGCGTGGCGCCTTCACCAAAGCTCCACTGAACGTTGCTCACCGCCGCTGTGACAGTAACGTGCTCGCCTCGGGTAGAGAGCGATAGTGACTGGCTCGCTGGCGTCGGTTCGAGCCAGAACCACGACGCGGCGCCAGTGAGTCCGGCGGTGCGAGCTGATGGGCTGACCGCGACAGTACCTGCTTGCAAGCTCATCCGACTTGCCAATTCGGCGGCTATCGCTGCGGGATTTATCGGCGGCTGTGCTGGTTTGCCGGCTTCGGGGGTGACGACCGTAAAGCAAGCTCCATTGCTGGCTGGCACGTAGGCGCATTGGTGGCCTCCTTCGGCCGCGTACCAAAAGGAGCCGGGTCCGTAGGGGTGCGCATTGCGGAGGCGCGGCGACGTGCTAGAGATAGTGGGAAAGCCGGTTTCGGCGCCGGGCGAGGGGGCGGCGCTGTTTCCGCCACCCACGCCTTGACCGTTCCCCCCGCCGTGCTCGTGCTTTCCGGGGCGCCGTGGACTGGCGGGTTGCCGCTACTGCGGTGGCTTACATTGATCGAGCCTCCGGCGTAGGCGTGTTCGCTGTTGCCCTGTTGCGAGTAGGCGCCGATTCTCAGGCCGTCGCTCTCGGCCACGACGGGCAACAGGAGCAGTAGCGCCAGCGCGGCTAGCGCGGTGGCGAGTGCGCGCCGGATCATGGGAGCAGCACGACCTTCCATACGACGAAACGCTGTGACGTGCCGATCCGGTGGAGTTCGAGTCGCACTCGTTCGTTGAGCGTGACCGCGCGACCCCGGGGGCGTCCACTCGGATAGCTGGGCTGGACCCGCTGGTCATCGACAATGGTCGCGGTGGCGGTCGCGTATGAAGGTTCTAGCTGGACACTCAGGATGCGGAAGCTCTCGGAAAGTGTCTTGACACGAATGCCCTGGCTGCGGCGCTGTTGAACTGAACTGCGCAAGACGGCGAGCGCCGGGCCTGCGGTTGCTGGTGGATTCGCCGGCACTCGGTTAGTCCAGAGGACTTGCCGCGAGAGGGAGTGGTCCGTGGTGATCGCTTCCCGCACGGCATCTTCGAGTGCTGCGGGCGTCGTTGTCGGAGGCGTCGCTGTGCTGCTGGCGGTCTGCTGCTGGCTATGGGTCGTTCGGCTGCTTCCGTCGCCGCAGCCTGCGAGCGCCAGGGCGAGGATTGCCGTCGTCAGGAGGAGTCGCGGGAGTCTCATTGGGGCGGCGTGAAGCCGGCGGCTTCAAGATCGTTGAGGAAGGCAGGATTGGCGCCGGCCCATTGCAGGTCGGAGCCGGCGCCAGTAAATAGGGGGTTGAGCGTCATACGGCGTCCCTCGATGCCGGCGACCTCGACAATCTGGTCAATGCGGCGGGGGAGGAAGTGGCGCTCTGTGTTGTCGAAGCTACGGGGTCGGTCGCAATGGATTACGAGATCGACCTCGCGTATCCAGTCGAGCGCTTGGTCTGCCTCTATCCGTGCTTCCGAAGTCAGCGCGAAGCGTGCGAGATTGGACAAGGCGTGCTCGGCTGACTCGCCGTGAACGCTCGTCATGCCGGGGTGGCCGGTAGCGATGCCCCACAGCATCGCCATCGTCTCAGGCCCGCGACACTCCCCAACGATGATGCGGCGGGGATTCATCCGCAGCGCGTCAGCAACCAGGTCCTCCAGTGTTTCGGCCTTGAGGCCGTCGGCGCTCGCGGGCCGGGCCTCATAGCCGACGCAGTTAGGCAAGACACTCGGAAGTTGCAGCTCGGCGGAGGACTCGCATACGACCACGCGATCGGTGCCGAGAATCGCGCGACCGAGCGCGTTTATCAGCGTCGTCTTACCGGCTGATACGGGACCGGCGACGACGATGTTCTTGCCCGCTCTGACGCAGGCGGCGAGGAAGTCGGCGGCCTGTTCGCTCAGAAACTCAAGCTCGACAAGCTCGCTCAAGTTACCGGCACGGAGGCGGAAGCGACGGATCGAGCAAATCGTGTAGCCGTTGGAGGAGATTGGCGGGATCGCTGCTGTGAGGCGTGACCCGTCTGGTAGTCGGGCCTCAACGCGCGGGGTGATGCGGTCGAGGCGCTTACCCTCGACTTGCTCGAGGAGTCGGTCGAGGAAGCTACGGACCTGGCGATCGTCGGCAAAGACCACATCAGGCACGCGCTCGATGCGCTGTCCGTCGTCGCGGAACACGCGCTTTGGACCGTTCACCATCCACTCCTGCGCGTCGGGATCGCTCAGCATCCGCTCGGCCAGCGCGCCGAGGCCAACGAAGTCGTCTCGCAAGCTGCGCGCGAGCGTGGCGAGGTCCTGCTGTGAAAGCTCGTCGTGTCCTCCGTTGAGCGCTTCGGCGTGGAAGGCGTCTATCTCTTGCTCGATGATTTGGGAGGTCCGCTCGCGGCCATCCTCGCTCGTGAGGTTGACTTGCTCACGAGCGAGCGCCCGTTCGACGCTCAGCCGAACGGCGTCGATCGCCTCGACGGTGGCCGCGTTCGGAGTCGCTACCGCTGCCATATGACCTGCTCGTTACTGGCGGGTTGGGTGGGCGAGACAAGACGACGCTTGCGACTCGCAGGGGTGGGAGTCGCGGGCAGGAACAGCTCTCCCAACAGACGAGTCATGGCACGGCTGTAGCGGCTGCGCTGGCGTGCGATTGCGAGCGGCGTTCCGCGCCGTTGCGCGCGTGCGAGGCCGCGTCCGTCCCACGGAAGCCAGGCGTCTACTGTCACGCCGCGCTCGGCAAGGTGGGCGGTGATCGTCTGGGTGATGGCGCTTCGGCTCGCGGTGCCCGGCGCGCCGATGGCGTTGGCGATGATCCGCAATCGCTCCGGGGGGATGGCGAGTGGGCCGAGCAGTAGGTCAAGCTGTCGCAGGCCGTGGCGCAGCTGGGTGTCCGTAGCGCCGAGCACGAGCAGTACGGCGTCCGCCGCGATCACGGCTTCACGGTGTAGAGCGCCAGCGTGGCCGTCTGCGAGGAAGGCGCCTACGTCGCAGACGGTGAGCGGATAGAGCGAGGCGAGTGCGTTCAGGGCGCGTGTCAGTGCGCCGGGACGGGCAACCTCGATGAGCGCTTGTGGATCGGGCGGGCCAAGCAGCACCGCCGGCCAGTCAGCAGGTTCCGTCAGCCAGCGCTTCACGAGCTCGCGTTGTACGCCGCCGCCGCCATCGGCCGCCCGGAGGAGTCCCAGAACCGAGCCTTGGGTCGCATCGGCACCGAGACGCACGTCGAGCCCGCCGCCGAGCGCGTCCATCTCGACTAGCACCGTGGGCCACTTTCGCGCGGCGAGTGCGGCGAGGGAGGCCGCGCACTCGCTCGCGCCGGGAGCGCCCTTGGAGCCGACAACGGCCAGGACGCTTCCGGCGTCCTCTAGCCGCTCCGGCCGGCTTGGTGGGGGCGCTGGGGAGATGACGGGCTGAGCCTCGCTGACCGTTCCTCGAACTGCCGCGAGTAGGGCATCGCGGGAGACGGTCGAGTCGATCGTCTCATCGACGCTGAGGGACTTGAGAGCTTCCCGGTCGCGCTCGTCTAGTGCGAGGCCGACGAGGCGGGCACCCGACGCACGCAGCCGGACGCAATGCCCGGCGGTGAGCCCGGATAGTTCCGGGGATAGCAGTACGGCGTCGGATGGTTCCTGCTCGACTGCTCGCTGGAGGTCGTCGGCCTCGGCAACGCTGCTCACGAGCGCCAGGGGCGCGTCGCTTGTGTCGAACAGAAGGGACTCAACCTCGCGCTCCGCGAGCGGGGTCAGCGCAAGGATGACGCTCGGGCGTCCGGTCGTCATGGCGCGCTCCCGGCGCTCGCCTGAGGGATCGGCGCGGTGGACGCGCTAGAGCCTTCGAGCAGTATGTCGAGCTTGGCGTCCTCATTGGCGAGCGCGAGCGAGGAGGCAATCGACGGGTTCGTCACCGAGAGAGTGAGGGGGACCGTCGTCGTGCTCGGGTCCGAGTTCGATGGTGCTTCGCCAATCGAGAGGATTTGTAGATCGCGGCCGATTGGGCGCGTCGTTGCCTGGCCGGTGCCAGCACCGTAGGTCGCTAGCACCGTGACGGCATCGCCAGCTTGGAGGCTCGCGCCGGACACGTCAAACTCGGGCACGGAGAGCGTCATCGCGGAGGCCTGGGACTGCTGGACCGCGAGTGCCCCAGACGGAAGCGGCATCCCGGCCGGCAGGGCGGTCGAGAGACGCCGCCCGATCGTCTGCGCCAAGGCCCGCTCAGGCACCATCGACGCGAGGACGGAACTATCGCCTGATAGTTCGACGGTGCGCAGGTCACCGCTGGAAAGCACCGTCCCAGCAGCGAGGGGGTGAGTGGTGACGAGGACAGGGGTCTGCTTGGTGCTGGCGCTGTAGACGCCCCAATAGCCGATCAGCGCAATCAGCACGAGCACGACGCCGGCTACGGGAAGCGGTTGGAGCCTTCGTCGCGTGCTCGCGGACTCGGAGCTTGTGGTGGATGCTCGTGGCTGCTCGCGCGGGCGCAGCATCGGGCTTGCGCCGTTGCTCTGCTCGTGGCCTCGGCGGGGGAGGGAGATTCGTGGTGGGTTCATGGGCCTATTCCTTCCTCGGGGCGCTGACACATCGCTGACACGCCACTGACACGGCGCTTACACGCCCATTTCACGGGGCTTTTCGAGGAGGGAGATGCGACGAGGACGCGACCCTCGCCGCGTTCGTTCCTTGCCGCAGCCAGGCGCCGCAACCTCGGATTAGGCGCTGGGCACACGAAGCGGTCAGACGTTTGGCGCAGCACGGCAAGGCGCGCCGTCGCTACTGCGGCGGCGTGCCTGCCGTATCTCGTTTTGGCAGCACGACGCATAAGACTCCATTCCTCTAACAGTTCTGAGTACCCGGTGATTCGGCGTTCTGAACATCGGCGAACTGGCGGGCAGTCAGCGGCTTGTCAGCTCCGGGTCAGGACTCGCGGGCACCTTCGGCGTCAACTCGAAATCGAAGGAGCCCGAAATGCGTCGTCAACCTGTAGACAACCTTCTGAGCGATTGGCGCCAGGAGCTAAATAGTCCGCTCCTCCGCGCCCGCTTTCGGGTGTGGCGGGACGCCGAGCCTGCGCTCGCCGGCTTTGCGGACGCGGCTGCGGTGGTCCGCTTCCTGCGGCGTCCCGCGCCACGGGAGCGGAAGGACGCGGTGCTGTGCGCGCTCCTGGCGTGGGCGAGGCAAGAGCCGGTAGGCGCGAGGGTCGTGCTTGAGGCGATCCGGCCAGGCCTCTTGAACCTCGCGGTTCGGCTTACCCGCGACGCGCGAGACCCTGAGGCCTCGGCCTCCACGGTTTTCGCGTCGGTCTGGGAGGGGATTCGCCGCTATCCGTTGGAGAGCCGAAGGCGCCGCGTCGCAGCGAATCTCCTGCTCGACACATTGAAGCTCACGCTGCGCGAGCTGGGGCGCGAGAGCGCGTGGCGGGCTGCCTGGCTCGACTTCGCGGAGATTCCGCCGCTCGTCGCTGAGGACGTGGACACGCTGCTCGACAACGGCGACGTGGACGGGCTCCTCGACGGTGCTGTGCGTGCTGGCGCGATCACGCGGGAGGAGGCCGAGATGATCCTCTCAAACCGCATTGACGGCGTGCTACTCGCCGACCTCGCTCGTTCGTCGGGAGTCTCCTACTCGGCGATCAGGGTGCGCAGCCACCGTGCGGAGAGACGCCTACTGCTGTTCCTCGGCTACCGGCGTGTAACACGCGAGCGCCAAAACCGGCCTTCGTCTTTTGCTCGGGTCGCCGGCGTTGGGCCACAGGGCCCAGTCCGGTCGAAACACCAAGCGAATTAGACGAAGGAGGTGATCCCGGGTCCGTCCCGCGCCGGACCCGAGCAAACGTATGAGACGCACGCTCGCGCTCACAATCGCGCTGGCACTCGTGGCGGCGCTGCTCGTTCCGCAGGTGGCGGACGCCGCCACAAGCCTGAATCAGGTAATCGAAAACCTGCGGAACTGGCTGATTGGGCTGCTCGTGGCGCTCGCCACGCTGCTGCTGACGGTCGGCGGGGTGCGCTACCTGCTCGCCGCTGGTGATCCGGGCGCGCTTGAGAAGGCCAAGGGCACGATCAAGGCCGCCCTGGCGGGCTATGCGCTTGCCGCGCTTGCGCCAGTGCTCGTCACGGTCTTGCAGCACATCGTCGGGTGAGAGCGCGCCTGACAGCCCTACTCTTGTTCTCGCTGGCGGTGCCGCTGGCGGGCGGCGCGATGCCGGCCGCTGCGGCACCCGCTACGCGGGCGCAAGCTCCCGCTGCGAGCACTTCCCCGGCGGCATCGCCCCCGCTGCCGTCTACCTCGTTGGAAGGCGCATCGCAGGCCAGCGGCGGCATCGAAGTCGGACCTTCGCTGCCAACGCCCTCGGCGCCGGCTAGCGGCGCAGAAATCGAAGCCGGCAAAGCCAGTCACCCCGGCTTCTTCGACGTGGGCGGAAAAATCGAGGCGGCGATCAATGAATGGTTCGCCGGGCTCGTCAAGGACGCGCTGAATCCGGCGATGGTGCTCGTCGGCCGCACGCTGCTCTCTACGCCGCAAATCGCGGGCGAGGCTCAGGTCCGCAACTACTGGCAGCTATCGGTCGGGGTAGCTGATTCGCTGCTGGTGCTCGTGGTGATGGCGGCCGGCGCGCTCGTGATGGGCCACGAGACGCTGCAAACGTCCTACGCGATCAAGGACGTGCTCCCCCGGTTGGGGGTCGCTGCGATCGCGGTCAACGCGAGCCTCGCCATCTCGGGGCAGATGGTCAACGTCGCCAACGTCCTCGCCTCGGGGCTGCTCGGCAACGGTGTCGATCCCGAACAAGCCGGGGACACACTTGAGCAGCTAGTCCTGCATTCAATCACCGACGGCGGAATCTTCCTCGTACTGCTCGGCCTAGCGTGCGCGGTGCTCGCCGTCGCGCTGCTGATTCTCTACTTGGTCCGGGCGTCGCTGATCGTGCTGTTCGTCTGCGCGGCGCCGCTAATGCTGCTCGGCCACGGTCTGCCGCAAACCGAAGGCATGGCGCGGTTGTGGTGGCGCGTGATGCTCGCTTTGCTCGGCGTGCAAGTCGCGCAGGCCATCACCCTCGCCGCCGCAGTCCACATCTTCTTCGCCTCCGGCGGGCACAGCGTCCTTGGCCTGGGAACCGGCGGGAGCCTAATCGACCTGCTGCTCGTGCTGTGCCTGTTCTGGGTGCTGCTGCGGATTCCGTTCTGGGCGAAGGAGCTGGTCGGCTCGCGGCGCTACTCATCGAATACGGCCCGGATGGCAAAGACCTATGTGATCTTCCGGGTCATCAGGGGCGCGGTCGGGGGTGTGCTGTGAATCCGTCACGTATCCGGCTGCCCGCAGACGTGGAGATGGAGGACCGGCTTGCGTGGGGTCTTACGGCGCGTCAGCTCGTGATTCTCGCCGTGACCGCGCTCGTCTGCTACGGCGTATTCGCGGCGGCCGGCTCGGCGTTGCCGATGCCAGTCGCGGCGGCACTTGCGGCGCCGCTCGCGCTGATCGGTGTCGCGCTGGCGCTGGGACGCCGCGACGGGCTCTCAGGCGATCGTCTCGCGCTCGCCGCCGCGCGGCATCTCACACAGTCTCCCCGCCGCGTCGCGGCACCAGATGGGCTCCCTGCATCGCTGGCGAACGCGCCGGCTCAGCCGGGCGTGTCGCTGCTGCGGGTGCCGGTCAAGGCGATCCTCGCAAGCGGCGTGGTGGAGCTGGCCGACGGCACGAGCGCGCGACTGCTTGCGGCGAGCGGCACGAGCTGGGCGCTTCGCTCCGAGGAGGAGCAGGCAGCGTTGGCCGAGGCGTATGGCAAGTGGCTGAACAGCCTCGTCGAGCCCACCGCGATCACGATTCGCTCAGAGCCGGTGGACCTCACCGAGCGCGCGAACGCGATCGAGCGCGCCGCGCCCGGCCTGCCGCACCCGGCGCTGCGGCGCTGCGCTCACACCTACGCGCAGTTCCTCTCTGATCTTGCGAGTCAGGGAGACGGGTTGCGCCGCCGTCAAATCGTGCTCGTACTGAGCAGCAGAAGCCGCGAGCGCGAGACGGCCAAGGCTGACCTCGAACGACGCGCCAGCGAGACGGCCGGCCTCCTGCACCCCGCCGGGGTCGAGGTTCACCCGCTCGATGGAGAGCAGACCGCCGCGCTGTTGCTCAGCGCACTTGAACCACCAGGGCCACCCGCCGGCTCGGAATTGGAGGGAGTGATCCACCGATGCTGAATACGCCTCGCCCGCGTGTGCGTCTCAAGGGCGCCTCGCCACCAGCACCGACGATCCCACTCCCCCGTGTGCGTGTGAAGGGCGCTCCGACGCCAGGCGTCTCGCTGCCGGCGCCGAGCGCGGTTGAGGTCGAGCGCGACTGGCTGCGTACCGGGAACGTTTGGCATCGCAGCCTCGCCGTCGTCGGATACCCGCGCGAGGTAAATCAGGGGTGGCTCGCGCCGCTGCTCAAGGCCGCTGGCGAGCTTGACCTGACGCTGCATATCGGGCCTATCCCGCCTTCGATGGCGGCTGACCGGCTGCGCCGCCAGCGCGCCCGGCTTGAGTCCAGTCGCGCCGCCTTGATGATGACCGTGGGCGCCTGACTGACCCGACGCTCGCGGCTGCCGCCGAGGACGCCGACGAGCTGGCGAGCGCACTCGCTAGAGGCGAGAGTCGCCTGTTTCGCTCGGGGCTCTACCTCCGCGTGTCCGGCGGAAGCCGCGAGGAGCTTGAGGAGCGCACCGAGCGCGTCAAGGCGCTGTGCGCCTCGATGCTGCTGCATGTGGTCCCGGCGACGTTCCGCGCGTTTGACGGGTGGCTCTCGACGCTGCCGCTTGGCACCGACCGGCTGCGCCTGCTGCGCACGTTCGATACGCCCGCGCTCGCGGCCGGCTTCCCCTTCGCGTCCTCCGACCCGCCGCTTGAGGATGGCGTGCTCTATGGGCTCACCGAGAGCGGCGCCCCGTGCTTGGTGGACCGCTTCGCGCGGACGAACTTCAACTCGGTGCTTCTCGCCTATTCAGCGGCGCGGGCAAGTCATACGCGGCGAAGCTCGAAGCGTTGCGGCTGCTCTATCGGGGCGTGCAGGTTTTCATCCTCGACCCCGAGGACGAGTACCACGCGCTCTGTGAGGCGGTCGGCGGCGCGTACCTGCCGCTCACCGGCCCGAACAGCGTCGCGCTGAATCCGCTGGAACTCCCAGCTCGGCGAAGCGCCGCGAGCGCTTGACGAGCGGATTCTGTTCCTCGCCGACCTCATCGAACTGTTGGCCGGAGGCCTCGACGGTGGCGAGCTTGCGGTGCTCGATCGCAGCGCCCGCGCCGCCTACCACGCCGCCGGGATCACGTCTGATCCCTCCACGCATCGGCCGGCCGGCGCCGCTGCTCTCAGACCTCGTGCGGGCGCTTGAATCGGAGAGCGAGACGGGGAAGCGGGTCGCGGAGCGCCTGTCTCCCTACGCGACGGGCTCGCACTCCTCGCTGTTTGACCGGCCAACGTCAGTGCAGCCCGACAGTCATCTTGTCTGCTTCTCCCTGCGCGGGCTTCCAGAGCGGATGCGCGCCCCCGCGCTGATGCTCACGCTCGACGCTATCTGGCGCTCGCTTGAGGGTCCGCTGCGCCGTCGCGTAGTGATCGTCGATGAGGCGTGGGACCTCATGCGCGAGACGCCAAGCGCGACGCGCGAGGCGCCCGGCGCACGGTTCCTGTTCCGGTTGGCAAAGAAGGCACGCAAGCGCTGGACCGGCCTAACGACGATCACCCAGGACCCCGGCGACTTGCTCGATTCCCCGCTCGGACAGTCAGTGGTGAACAACGCCTCGCAGCACTTGCTCATGCGTCAGTCGCCGCAAGCGATCGACCGGGTTGGACAGGCCTTCGCGCTGACAGCCGGCGAGCGCTCCTACCTGTTGAGATGCCCGGTCGGACACGGCCTCCTCCTAACAGACGAGCAGCGAATCCCGTTCAGCGTTAAGGCGAGCGCGGCTGAGCACGAGCTTGTCACGAGCGACCCGGCCGAGCTTGCGGAGACTGCTTGAAGCGCGCGGTGCTCAGCTCGTGCGGGCTGCTGTTGGCGTTGCCCGTACTGTTCATTGGGGCTGCTGTTGGCGTGCTGGGTGGCGGTGGCTCGGCCGTCAGCCTCGGCCAGCCGGCCGCCGACGTTCGAACAGGTCGCCGGGATACCGCCGGAATACCTCCAGCTTTTCCAGGCGGCCGGCGCACGCTATGGCGTGCCGTGGACGGTGCTCGCCGGCATCGGCAAGGTGGAGTGCGACGACGGCCAGGACCCCGACCCCGCCTGCACTCAGGAGGGCGCGGTCAACTACGCGGGTGCTGGCGGCCCGATGCAGTTCCTCGCGTCCACCTGGGCTGAGTACGGCGTCAGCGTCAACGGTAGGGCCTCCCGATCGCTGGAACGCGGCCGATGCGATTTTCACGGCCGCGCGCTACCTCAAGGCGAACGGCGCGCCGCAGGAACTACAGCGCGCGATCTTCGCCTACAACCACTCGCAGGCCTATGTCGAAGACGGTCCTGCGATGGGCGGCCGAGCTACGAACGCGAAGCCGCCGCGCTCACCGCCGCGCCGGAAGCGAGCGGAGCCGCAGGAAAGGCGCTCGCGTTCGCGCTCGCGCAAATCGGCGTGCCCTACGTGTGGGGTGGGGAGAGCCCGAGCGGCTATGACTGCTCCGGGCTCGTGCAGGCTGCCTACCGCGCGGCCGGCGTGAGCATCCCGCGCACGACTCAAGAACAGTTTGACGCCGGACCTCATTTGCCGGCCGGCGCACGGCTCGAACCGGGCGACCTCGTTTTCTTCGGCGCCGAGCACGAGCGACGTTACGCACGTCGGGATGGTCGTGCGCTCCGGTGAGATGGTCGACGCGCCCCACACCGGGACCGTCGTTCGCACCGAGCCGTTTCCTACGACGATCGGCGCGGCGTGGGGCGAAGGCGACGTTTACCTCGGCGCGACCCGACCTGCGGCGAGCGGCGGTGTCAGATGACCCGTCCCGCGCACGAGAATCGCCACCTTCAGGCGTGGCTCGATGAACCGGACAGCCCGCTACGAGGTATCCCGGTACTCGCTCATCACGCGCTCGTGACGGTCGAGCACGTCGCGCCGATCCTCGGCGTGTTCCTCGCGTGTGCGGGGGCGCTCGTGCTCGCCATCGGCCGCGTGCGTCGTCGTCGTCGTCTGGGCGCGGGTGCTCGACAGGTGACGATCGGTGTTCCTCCCGACGTTGACCCCGGCGGCGCGCTGCTGTTGTGGTCGGCTTTGCATGACCTCCTGCGACCGCGTCTGGCGAGGCTGCTTACCGGCCAGCCACATCTAGCGTGGGAGGTCGCCGCGAGCGAGGCGGGCACGACCTTTCGGCTGTGGGTGCCCGAGACGATCCCGCCCGGCCTGATCGAGCGCGCCGTCTCCTCCGCATGGCCGGGCGCGAGCACGACCACCGAGCCGGCCGGACAGGATGAGCCGGGCGACGGCATGGTGCAGGTCGCGACCGAGCTTGTTCTGTCAGGGCCGGACTGGTTTTCACTCAATGCGGCGATGAAGCCCGACCCGCTGCCGCTGATCCTCGGCCAGCTAGCCGGCCTGCGCGGAGAGCAGCGTGCGCTCGTGCAGGTCTTGACACGGCCGGCAACGATCCGCGAGCAGCGCCGGCTGCGTACCGCCGCCCGGCGGCTGCGTGCCGGCATTTCACCGCATCGCCTCGTGCGGCTACTGGACTTCCTCACAAGCTCCCGCGCGCCGAACCCGCCGACGCACGATCCGACGATCAGCCCGGACGTGCGCGACGTGATGGGCAAGAGCACACAGCCGCTCTACCGCTGCCTTGTCCGTGTGGCCGTCACGGCGTCCTCGAGCGCCGAGGCGCGGGGTCGCATATACGGCATCCTCGGAGGCTTCGCGCCATATGAGGGCAGGGTCGGTCTGCGTCGGCGTGGTGTGCGCCGCGCCACGGTGAAGCTGCGTGAGCGCTGGCTTGGGCGCCGGGCGTTCCTTGCGAGCACGGGTGAGCTGGCGGCCCTGGCGCACCTGCCCGGCGCGGAGGCGATCCCCGGCGTGGTAATGGCCGGGGCGCGCGAGGTCGCGCCTCCGCCGGGGCTGCCCGCCGAGGGTAAGCCGCTCGGGCTCAGCTCAAGCGGCGGAACGGTGAAGCTCTCAGTGGCGGACGCGCGCCGTCACATTCACGTTCTGGGACCGACGGGGGTTGGTAAGTCCACGCTGATCGCAAGACTCGTCTTGGCCGACTTCGACGCCGGGCGGGGCGTCGTCGTCATCGACCCAAAGGGTGAACTCGTGGAGGACCTGCTCGCACGCATCCCGGCAGGCAGGGAGGGCGAAGTTGACCTCTTGGACCCACTGGACGAGGCGCCGCCCGGCCTGAACGTGCTCGATAGCCCGGACCCTGATCTCGGCGTCGATCAACTCGTCGGCATCTTCCGCCGGGTGTTCGAGCGCTACTGGGGTCCGAGAAGCGACGACATTCTCCGCGCGGCCGTCCTGACGCTCAGCACCGCCTCGCCCACAAGCACCCTCGCCGACGTACCTCGACTCCTGGCCGACCGTGCGTGGCAGGCGTCGCTCGCCGCCCAGATTGACGATCCCGTTCTTACGCCCTTCTGGGAAGGCTGGGGCGAGATGTCCGACGCGCTTCGAGCGCAGGCAGCGGGGCCGCTGCTGAACAAGCTGCGGGCCTTCCTGCTGCGTCGTCCGGTGCGCGCGATCGTAGGGCAGCCCGTCACGACGCTCGACGTTCCGCGTGCGATCAATGAGGGGCGCCTGCTGCTGGCGAAGCTGCCGAAGGGCACCCTTGGCGACGACACGAGCCGGCTACTGGGGTCGTTCCTATTCGCTCGGGTCTGGCAGGCAGCGCTCGCACGCGCGGCACTTCCCCCTGAGCAGCGCCGCGACGCCTCCTGCTGCGTGGATGAGGTTCACAACTATCTGAACCTGCCGACGCCGTTCGAGGACGTGCTCGCGGAGGCTCGGTCCTACCGCCTCTCGCTCCTTCTCGCCCACCAGCATCTCGGGCAACTGCACCGCGACCTGCGAGAGGCGATCGGCGCCAACGCCCGCACCAAGGTCTATTTCCAGCTATCCCGCGATGACGCAACAACACTTGAGCGCGAAACCCGCCCCGAGCTATCCGCGCACGACCTCGCGCATCTCCCGGTCTTTACCGCCGGGGTGCGGCTCTGCAACGATGGTCAGCCTGGGCCGGCGTTCACACTCCGAACGGAGGCCCTTGCGCCGGGCGTGCCGGAGCGGGCGGAAGCCGTCAGGGTGTCGGCACGGAAGCGCTACGGCATGAGCCGGGCGCAAGTCGAGGCGCTGCTTGCAGAACGCCAGCGCACGCCAGCAGTAGAGCCACAGACGCAGCGGAAGCTGCGCGCTCCAATGCCGCCTGCCGATCCGCCCTCGAATCCGTCCTCCAATCCGTCCTCCAATCCGTCCTCCAATTAAGCATGGAGGCCCCGGCACGGCGCGAAACCGCCGCAAATCACCAGAAACCGAACCGAGAACGGCTGGCCGATAAGAGCGTGAAAAAGAACAAAGAGAAAGAGAGAACACGGCCAAGCCGACTGTCGGAGGACCATGCAGCGAAACTCGCCGCACACCTGACCGACCGGGACAGGAGGATCGCCGAGGACTGTTACGACCACCACGTTCTCACAACTGACCAAATCAAGCGGCTGCACTTCAAGGGACTAAGAACGGCCACGGTCCGACTCCAACTGCTCTACGACCTGCGATTGCTCGACCGCTTCCGACCGAGAGCAGAACACGGAGAGGGCTCCACTCCGTACCACTGGATACTCGATGAAGCAGGCGCGGTCATCGTCGCTGACCAACTCGGGATCGACCGTAGCAAGCTGCACTACACGCACCACGAAGGGCTCCGCATCGCCACGAGCCGCAACCTGAGGCACCACGTCGAAGCCAACGAGTTCTTCACCCGCCTGGCCGTCGAAGCCAATCAGGCCGGCGGCGCGCTCGCTGAGTGGTACGGCGTCCGCACCCTCGCCCGCCTGTTCGCGGGGCAAGTCATCCCCGATGGCTGGGGCGTCCTCGCGCTGCCGAACCGGCCGCCGCTCCACGTTCTCCTTGAGCTTGACCGGACCACCGAGGCCCCCGACGTGCTGCGCGCCAAGGCGAAACGCTACAGCGACGCACTACCGCACAGCAGCCTACGCGAGCACAAGCCCGTTGTGATCCTCGCCGTGCCGAGCGACCGGCGCGCACAAACCGCCACCGCCGCCATCAGTCACATATCAGCGCCGATCGCTGTCGCCGTATGGAACGCCGCCGCGACCCGCTCCGTACTAGCAACTGTCACCACGGCCGCCGCCGAAGTCAACGGCGCCAACCGGCCAAATCTTTAGTGGATCTTAGAGCTTTAACCCTTGAGAACCGATAATAGATTTGTTATCGTGCTGGTTAGTGGTAAGCGATTGCATGAAAGGACACAATGACGACATGGACACCATTTCAGTCGATGTAACGCCATCCGTCGCATACGCGCTGCTCACCCGCGCCGGGTTCACGAGGGACGCACGCGGGCGATGGGCACATGCCGATGGGCGTTGGTCGTGGCAGGCAGACGAGGCTTTGCGATGGGCGCTAGTCGATATGGCTGAGGAACGCGACCACGCCGTAACGGTACGCCGCACCGGCCACACGATCGTCTACGAACACACGGAACTAAAAACGCCCCTCGCGGAAGTGACTCGCTTTAGGCACAAGTGGCACACATGCCGCTACAACCCGAGCCCCGACACTGACCTGGATGACTGCGATTACGACGAGTGGGACGACCGCGCGAGCGCAGTCCAAATCGCGTCGAGCCACGCGCACGAGATGGCAAGCGCGATCTAAGGAGACAAAGCCATGACACAGCCAACACACACAGAGCGCAGCCTATCCCCGGCTGAAACCGCCAAGCTCGTGCGCAAGGCGCTCAGGGACGCGCGTCCTGGCGTCAAGTTCAGCGTGCGAACGCAGACATACGCGGGCGGCGCGAGCGTGCATGTGAACTGGACGGACGGCCCGACCACCGCTCACGTCGAAGCGACAGCGAAGCGCTACGCGGGTGCGACGTTCGACGGCATGACCGATATGAAGTCCTACCACGCCACGCTGTTGAGCACCGAGGACGGAGCGGAAGTCGTCCGCTTTGGTGCCGATTTGATTTCCTGCCAGCGGAGGCTTTCCGACGAGTTCCGCGCGGAACTTGAACGCGAGATTGCCGAGTTCACTGGCGAGTCATACGACCCTAACAAGGCGTACCACGCCGCCGCACTTGGCGACCACTACGACAGCCCGGCCGAGCTTTGCGTCGATCGCCACGGCACAACTTGGGGTATGGACTTGCTCCACCGCCTCGCCTGGAACCGCCCGCGCACCGCGAAGGCGAGCCGATGAGCGCACACAGAACGCCCGACTATTATCCGGCGAGTGAGTCATCCGCCCGTCCACCCTGACGACCTACTCGGACCCGCCGAAGTGCTCGCTCTCGTCGGCTGGAATACGCACAAGAGCATCAAAGACGCAGAAAACAAATCCGGCTTTCCGCCGCCCGTGCGCGTGCTGCAAGGCACCCGGATATGGGACCGCGCCGACGTGCTGGCCTGGCTGGCGCGGGAAGGCCGCCGCCCACACGACGACTAGGAGCAGCGGCCGGCGGTGCCGGCGTCAGCCTGCGCGCTGAGCCTAAAGGCGGCCGAGTCATCGCGTGTAACACGGAGACGCCTTTAACGGCCTTCGTCTATTGCACAGGGTCGCTCGACCGGGCACCTACCCAATTGACGAAAACTGAACGAAAGACTGCCGACCTCCCTCTAGCCATTTGGGCGTGCGCCCAGCGCACGAGCCAGTGGCAGCGCCACGGGCGCTACCTTCCCGACTCTAATAGGCATCCGGGCAAGATGCTTCCGGCGCTCGCGCGGCGGGCCATCGAGACATACAGCGAGCCGGGGGCGCTCGTGGTCGATCCGATGTGCGGCATCGGCACGACGCTAGTGGAGGCGATCGACCTCGGCCGACGCGCGATCGGCGTCGAGCTTGAGCCTCGCTGGGCGAAGCTCGCCGCTGCGAACATCGAGCACGCCCACGAGGATCGCCGCATCCGCTCGCTGGCGCAAGTAGCCGAAGGCGACGCGCGAGAACTGGCGCGCGTGCTCAGTCTACGCACCCCCCGCTTGCTGACCGCGGAGCACGGGAGCAGCGTTCGCCGTGTGGCTCTTGGCGCGGCCGACCTGATCCTTACCTCGCCACCGTATGCGTGCGAGGTCGCCGACCTCAACCTGGTAAACGGACCCGAGCCGCTGCGACGGGCCGACACGACGAACTACAGTCGTGACCGCCGGAATCTCGGACACGCACGGGGGAGCGCGTATCGGACTGCGATGGCTGACATTTACCAAGCGTGTGCGACCGTGCTCAAGCCCGGCGGGTTCCTCGTGTGCGTCACCAAGGACATGCGCTCCGGTGGCAGGGGCGCGCTGCGGAACCTCTCAGGCGAAACCGTCGCACTCTGCGAAGGCGTCGGCCTACTGTACTGGCAGCGTGTAATCGGCCTGCTAGCGACCATCCGCGACAGCGAGCTTGTCATGCGGCCCTCGTTCTGGCAGACGCTTCACGCACGCCGCCGTCGAGCGCAGGGCGACCGCACGCTGGTCGTGGCCCACGAGGACGTGCTTGTGTTTCGCAAGCCGGCCGCGCTGGCGAGGGAGGTCAGGGCGTATCCGAAGCGCAGGGCGGCCTAGCTTGGCGACGGCGCCCGTCACGCTCGATGTTTCAGCGGAGTTGATCGAGCGGGTTGTCGAGCGCGCGACGCAGCTCGTGGCCGAACGGAGCCGGCCACCGGAGCGGCTGCTGACCGTTGCGCAGCTTGCGGACACGCTCGCCACGACACCCGAATGGGTGCGTCGCCACCAAGCCGAGCTAGGCGCGTTCCGGCTTTCGGACGGCGGCGGGCGCAACCCGATCCGGTTCCGTGCGTCCGAGGTCGAACGGTTCCTCGCCACGCGCCGCTTGAGGCCGCCCGCCAAGGTCGGCGCTGGTCAGTGGCGGGACGATGACGAGTGGGCGCTCGGCTGAGAAGCGGCACGGTGGCGAGTATCGGATGTGATACAGTTGTCTGTAATAACAGATGCCCCCGGCGACGCTTGCAGGCGCCCCGGGGGCTTGGACACAGGAGGTAGAGACTCCCATGCCAGTACAAGAGGGTAGACCTCACGCGGCGCTTGCCGCCGGAATCAGGGTCGAGAAGGCCCGCCGTCGCGCCGGGCTCATACAGCGCGAGCTTGCCGAGAAGGCGGGCGTCGGGCGCGTGACGATCAGCCGCATCGAGAGAGGGGCGCAGACCCCGAGCGTTGAACTGGCGCTCGCCATCGCGGGAGCGCTAGGCGAGACGGTCGAGGCGCTGTTCGGGGGTGATGCGTGATGGCCGCCGGAACCATTCGTAAGCGAGGCGACAACTATTACGTTCGGACGCGGGTTCGGATAATCAACCCGCAGACCGGCGCCGTCCGCTGGAAGCAAGTCGAAAAGGTTGCCGGAAGTAGCAAACGCGAGGCACAAAAGCTCCTGCGGACCTTGCAGGGCGATGTAGACGACGGCCGATACGTGCCAACCGCCATGACGGTCCTAGAGCTGGGACGAAAGTGGCTCCGCGAGCATGTGCAGCCAAATCTCAAGCCGGGCGCCGCAGCAAACTACAAGGGCACGTTCTACAAGCACGTAGCCCCAACGCTCGGCGCAACACGAGTCGATGATTGCAAGCCCCAGATGGTCAAGGCGTTGCTCGGTCAGAAGCGCGCGGACGGCTTGAGCGAGGAGACAGTGGCGAAGATACGCCGTCACATGCACGCGATGTTCGCGTTCGGACAAGACGCGGGACTCGTGGCGGTCAATCCCGCGAGCGCGCCGCGCAAGCGTGGACAGAAGCAACGCCGTCGAGCGCGTGGGATTGCGCTAACTCCCGCCCAGGTCGGGCGCTTTCTTGCCGAGTGCTCGCGCGGCCCTAGCGGCAAGCTAAAGGAGGATGCCCGATGGCTGCTGTTCTTCACGGTCGCCCTCGACACAGGCTTGCGGCGCGGCGAGATGGTCGGTCTGCGGTGGGGGGACGTGAATCTCTTGGATCGCATCCTCTATGTGCGCCGAAGCATCGGCAACTACGACGACCCGGAAGCCACCGACGCGGAGGACGACGACCTGACGACCAAGACCGAAGCGGGGGAGAGGCTTGTCCCGATCCTCGACGGCGCCCAGGCAGCGCTTGAAAAGCTCTACGCCACGGCGGCCAACACGAGCGAGGACGCGCCCGTGTTCGTGACGGTCGAGCGGAAGCGCGGCCGGGATGGCGTAGTGCGCCCGGTCGGGCGAGCCTTGAGCCCGCGCATGGTCACGCGCGTATTCCGTCGCTACGCCGATCGCGCGAAGCTGCCGCCGACCGTGCGCCTGCACGACCTCCGGCACACGGCCATCACGAACGCGATCGGACAAGGCGAGGACATTCTGCTCGTGGCGGCGTTCGCGGGCCACGCGAAAACCTCGACCACCGTGGATGTGTATAGCCACCTGCTGCCACAGCGGGCGCATGAGGCGGCACGCCGAATGCGCTCGGTATCGAACCTCGTAAGCGAGGACGACCTACCCGTCAGCGCGGATCGCGTTGCCGCCTGAGACGCGGGAGTTGGCGGAGCTGTCACGTCGGGCGGTGCCAGCTCCCGCCTTGCCGTGACGGCGGAAGCCGGGGGCGTCCTGTAGCGTTTGGTCTGCAAGCGGACGCCATGAGCTGCGGGGGCAAACAAGATCGCTGGGTCATCCGCGTGCGCGGGCTCCCGCGACGTACCGAAATCCGAGAGAACGAACGGCGCCGCTCGGTGGCCGCGAGGCATCTTGTCCCGAGTGGCGCATTGGGTCGCGCAATTTGCCTAGCTGGCATTCTCTCGTGAGCATGGGGCGGCTTTGGCGGCTGATCTTCGGGACCAGGACTCGGCGGATCGTGGCGGCCATTGCGATCGTCGCGGTGGCCGGCGGGCTGTTTGCCATCGTTGGTTCAGGCTCTAGCCCGCAGGCGCAGAAGGCGGCGTTCTCGTCGGAGGAAAGCTGCACGTCCGCAGATGTAGAAGCAAGTGTGCGTCTCACGGTGTATAGCGGCGCGGGTCGTGCTGCCTGCGAAGGCATAGATCGCGTGTTTGGCCGGTCGGGGTCTTATTGGCGAGTTCAACCGGCGGGGGCCGAGCTTGAAGGCGAACTGGTCTGCTCGCTAGCGAAGAACCACGAACTTGTCGAAGTGCGCGATACGGGTGGTCACTACTACGGCAACCGATTCTGCGCGGCTCTTACGGGCAAGGGCTGGACCGAACAGGAAGGCCCAGGTAGCCGGGTTGAACGCGAAACGGCTCAGCGCGAATCGGAAGCGAAGGCGGCGGCAGCGGCGAAAGCGCACGAAGAAGAAGTGACGCGCGACCATGAAGAAGCACGCGAACAGAAAAAGCGCGAAGGGGCAGAAGCGCACGAACGCGCAGCAGAAGCCGCCAAAGAGAAGAAGGAAGAAGCGCAGCAGAAGGCCCAACAGGCGCAGGAAGAAGCGCAGCAGAAAGGCCAGCAGGCGCACGAAGAAGCCGAACACAAGGCCGAAGCAGCTCACGAGGAAGCAGAACAGCAGCACGAACAGGAAAAGCTCAAGCACGAAGAATCGGAACGCGAGGCGACAGAAGCCCGCGAACGCCAGAAGGAAGCCTCGGAACGTGCCGCCGAACAGCACGCTACCGAAGAAGAAAACCGTCGCTCGGCGGCGTTGGGCGGCTCCGTCGTCGGAGCGAGACCCGTCGGTGCGAAAGCAGTACGGCCGCAAGCAGAGACCATGAGCCGACAGATATGATCGAGTCGAGCCAGGCGAATGTCGATCCGCATTGTTCGCGGGGGAGGAGGCAATGCGGGTGAAGGGACGGGGATTGGCACTGGTCGTGGTGGCTATAGGGGTAAGCGCTTGTGGCACGTCGAAGGCCGAAGAAGCCGCCAAGACGGCGCAGGCGAGCTTCAAGCAAGGGCAGGTGTGCGTTGCATCCAAACTCGTTCCGAGCAACAGTACATACACCGCTGCCTGCGAGGAACGGGAACGCAAAGAAAAGGCAGAACGCGAACGCGCCGAAAGACGCGAAGCCGTCGAACGCAAGGCGAAAGAAAAGAAGGAAGCGGCGGAACAGAAGCTGAGAGAAAAGAGGGAAGCCGCAGAACGTAGAGCCGAAGAAGCAAGAAAGCGTCGAGAAGGCGCCGAAGCTCACGCCCGCGAAGAACGCCAAAAGCAGCAGGAAGAAAAAGCTAAATACGAGGCTGAACACAAGGGCGAACTAAACGATCATCGTCGCTGGTCTGAAGAGGTCCGACACAACTTCGTGAGTTCATGCGAAGCGGCCGCCGCAGAAGGTGAAAAGAATCGGGAGACCTGCGAATGCGTCACCGACAATGTGGAAGCGGTGGAGTCCGAAGAACAGCTTGAGGAGCTAGAAGCCGGTAGCGTCGTTGACGGGAAGGAAATCTTGGAACGTCTCGCGCTAAAAGCGAAAGAAGGCTGCTAAGCGCCTCGTCCCAGCCGAGGCGGAATCCGAGTCGGTGGAGGCGCCCCGACGTAGAACGTCCCAGGCGGTCACGACCCGATCGTTTCTGCGCCGGCCACCAAAGGCCGGTGCAGCACGACCAGCGGCGTTTATCAGGCGGGCAGCGGATCGAGTTTGTTCAACACCACCGAAGCGACCTCGAGGGCGGCGTGCGAATCGGCGTTGGTCGGCGTGTGATTTTCATGGATTGCTGCGTTTCGCACGTCCACCAAAGCGACTTGTGTGTTTGCCGGAAGCGACGCTCGCGCCTGTAGTTCTTTGACGTACACGCCCAGTGTGGGTTTTCGAGGCATCGTGACGCCCCCCCGTGCGGCGAAGTCGGCAAGTGTCAACTCGACAGCGCTTCCGGCGTCGATGACTGCGCGGCGCGTTCGACCGCGACGGGCCTCTGCATATGCATCACGCAACAGCAAACGGGCGTCGCTGGGAGCGACGTTCATGTTGGCTTGTCTGAGGCCCAAGCGCAGGCGGCCGACAGTCAGTGGTGTGACCATACGCGCGATCGATGAGATCGTGCGAACGCCGAGGAAGTAGTCGAGCTTCGCCTGGTCGAATGAGAATAGGCTCAGGCCGCTTCCCGGTGAGTGCCCCGTGGGCAACGGGTGTTGAGGATCGAGGTCTTGGTCGCTGATGAGTTCGAGCCAGGTTCGCAACGCCTCAAACCAGCGGTCCATATCACCGTAGACTTCCGCGTAGGCCGACTCCCGTGGAGAGGTGGCGTCGTTCGATTGTGGGCGACGAAGCGGATCAGTGGCGCGTACCCGGAACTGGAGCCAGACGGCGCGGACGAACGCGGTCGAGACCGTCTGCGGCTCGGCGCGCCAAGCGCTCACCTGGCCCCAGAAGTCGCCGCGGCCAGGCTCTCCCTTTTCTCGGTTCGAGGCAAAACGGAGAAGCTGCTTATCGGGGGTCGCACCTAGGCCGGTAGCGGGAGCGGCGAGCACGGGATTTCCCTTGCCCCAGCGCCCGCTGTTCCAGTCAACGATCGGCAACGTCGCTTTGCCGTGGCGCGAGGCGATCGTGATGGGGAATGATTTGCCGAGACAACCCTTACTGACTCCAATCGATGCCGGAAGCTCGTAGATGCCGTAGAGGTAGGGTCCGGTTAGGCTGGCCATCGGCCTCCGAACCTACAGCAGCGTCGAAGAACATGCGCGACAAGAGCTGCTGGCCGGATCACGCAGTTGCTGGCCTCGCATTCGACCGCCAGCTCGGCGATGTGTCGCCTCGTCGTCGGGCCGAACGCGGACTCTTGTCGCTTCCCACATCCTGCCCACAAACTTCGCGCAAACGACGATGAACTACGCATGAGCAAGGTCCGCCAGCAGGCCGGAAACCCGCATAAACACTAGGTTTCGGCCACGTAGCTCGACCTAGTTCACGCCCAAGGTCGAATCGACAAGGCGGAGGTCACTGGTTCGAGCCCAGTATCGCCCATCGTACAAAAGCCCCGTTACGGCGGGGTTTTTTCGTGGTCTGGCGTTGTCGCTATGAAGGTGGTCGGCCCCGTGGGTACCACGCGTGGGTACCAAACGACGTCCGTAGACGCGGCGCGGGGTGATCCCGTCGTGTCGCAGTGCGACGATCAGCACAGTGCCCGCGCCGAGACACGACCTTCGCTTCGTCATCCAAACCGATTCCGGGGCGCGCTCGTCGGAGTGGCACATCTTCGCGCTCGGCGACGACATCTATGTTCAGTCGCTCTATGCGGGTGGCAAGCTGAAGACGAGCCTCCACAAATCTGGGTTATTCCGCCATGCGTTCACGGAGCAGGAGGCACCGAAGTGGGTGGGCAGCGGCGACCGTGCATTTATGAAGTGGTCGCGACCGGCTCTCGAGCCAGGTTATCTGAGGCTGCCCCTGGAGATCAGGATACCTACCAACGAGTTGACGGTGCCAGAGCACGAGCCCAGCCCGGAAGCGAAGTGCAAGTTCCGGTTCATCGAGCCGGCGCCTGCGAGCGCCGAGACTGTGGTGTCCCTGTTCCAGCTCCCTCCCGGTGGGGATGAGATTCGGGGCACCGGCCGCGCAACCCTGAACGGTGCACCATTTGGAGACCTGATCGAGAACTGGAAACTGGCCACGGCCGGGCAACTCCTGATAAACGTGAGGCACCAGCCGCTTGACGCGGCCTTCACAGAGGGCATCGCTGCGGCGCGACGTGACCTCGCGCGCCAGGTTGGTGAACGGCCACCCGAGGAGGGGCACACACGGCTGGTGCTGTTTACTCACGACCACGAGACGGAGATCGCAAACTACGTTGACCTTGCGCCGGCATAGCGGTGGACGCAGCCAAGGGTGCGGTTGCCCTGGCGGTTAGGAAGGATCGCGGATGACGGGATACGATGGCGGTTCATGGTCCCGACGATCGACATGCACGACGCCTACCGACGCGGCGAGGCCGCGGTCGGCCTGAGTTTCGAGCGGTTGTATGCGATCCAGTTCGACCTCGACGCCGACGACGTATCCGACGTCGAGCGCCGGACGTGGGAACTCCTGACCGACGAACAGATGGCGGCGGTGAGGCGCTTCGGCGAGAAAACAGCTCCAGACACCGACGAGCGCAGGCGACACGCGGAGGCGTTCTTGCGTGACGGGTTCGGAGTGGTCCCGTTGGCCGCTGCCGACACGGGGTCACGGCCGCGATGGGCGCCCGGCCATGAGGACATCGGTGCCGACGACTTGCGTCAGCCACCGCAGCGGCATGTCGCGATCAATGTCACCGTCGAACCCCCCTAGCCAGCCGGGATTTTCCTCTGTGACACGGGTGTAGGCCCACTCCTGAATCTCGCCCGAGTCGAGATTCCACTTGTTACCAGCGATACCGGCTTGGAGTACCCAAGAACTTCTGCCAGCCAACGGGCAGGCGCTGTGATCTCTGGTCATAGGCGGCAATAGCCGTTGATACATCGGCCTCCGGCGGTCGCTGTTCGGGCTCACTGCGCCTGTGAACGGCCTCCAAAGCTTGATCACAGCGCAGGAACCGCTGAAGGCGCTCCACCTCGTCAGGCTCAAGATCATCGGGAATCTCGAAATGGCTTTTGAGAAGCGTTCCAATGTCGGGATCAGCTTGATAATGCGGCATCAAATACCTCCGATCGTTGGCGAAAGAGTCCGATGGCTCGACCACCTGCGCAGCTGAGCCCAGAAATCCAGCGGACACCCCGGTCGTCGATCCTATAACGTTTCCGCTCATGGGAATTCGGAGGCGGATCGCGGCGGGTGCGACTGAGTTGGGGGGTGCCGCGACCGAGGCGGCTCTCGTCCACGCGCAACACGCAGGCGCGAGATATCAGGGCCTACGAGCCGTGTTCAAGGACGAGGAACGACCCGTTACGATAGAGAACGTCCTGGCGGCCCTCGTCGCTGCCGTGCGGGCGGACGAGCACGAGGAGGACCGGTCGGCTCGCGACCTGTTCAAGGCCGCACGCAGTCGACGGCGACGTCTGGGGCTCCTGTCATTCGGTGCGGGCCCTCTGGTGGGGGTAGCGACCCACATCGTCGACCTCTACTGCGAAACGGCCACGGTATGTGATCTGGCTGACCTGCACTCGATCGCGCTGACCGAACACGACATCGCGGCTCACATGCTGGTGCTGTGGGGGATCTTGGATGGCGTCGATGAGGCGGAGGCTGTCATGACGGGCGCCGGCACACAATCCCTCGCCTCGATCATCGCAGGACGCATCCACGGCGGCGCGGCCGAACACATCCCGGACAAGCTCACCAAGTGCGCTGCCATCCAGGCCCTGTGGGATGCGCGGCACCTGGTGGACGACGCACGAGAGGTGGCAGGCGCCGGGAGCGTCCGTGGCGTCGTTTTCACGGGACACAGAACCAAGCAACTCATCAAGAAAGCCGAGCTACAACTCGGTGTGGGACAGCCGCCCGAAAAGCCTGGGATGACCGGCAGAAAGGAAACCGTGTCACCGAACACCTACCTCAACCTCTACTTGGACGCAGGGATCTCCGGTGACCAGGAGAAGTACGGCCGTTGCCTCGATGCGGTTCTCGCACAGGAAGGAATCGGAGTCGACGACATCGTCGGGATCGGCGAAAAGGACGACGATCTCTGCGTCGTTTACCGTCAGGCGATCACGCTGGTTTCTGAGAAAGGAATGTTCAACAAGCGGCTTGAGGTGCGGCGCGTCGCTAGCATCGCATCGGTCGCGAGGCTGCGGAAAGAAATAGAGGGATTCAAGGGGCGAGGAGGACTCAGCATCATCGGCTACGACAGCAGCGGCGAGGAGCTATGGAAGATCAATTGGGGTCTCGGCGGACCCGATGGGGTCCTACCGATGGTGGAACGACAGAGCGACCATCTGTTCGAAGTGATCGGTGAAGCCATGGACAAAGTTTCCGATGCTCCCGCCCGTCCCTCGGTTTCCTCCGCGTCCTCAAAGGCGGGCGCGCTCATGGACTGGGCAGCCGATGTTGTAAAGGCTTCTGGTGTTGAGATCACCAATGAGCGGGTTGAGGAGCACGCAAACATGGTCGCGGCAACGATGCGACTCTACGAGTTCCTACCTCTCGGTGCTCCGTTCGGGATAGACAGCCTGAACAAGTTCTACCCTGCTGGCGACATGCCAGATGGGACACCGATAGAGACCTTCGATGAGCTCTACGGACACGTCGTTGCGAAGGTCGGCAGCGCCCGACCGGTCGATCAGGTCATCGACAAGTATCTAGCTGATCACTGGGCCGAGTTCGTCAACGGCTGTCGCGAGACGTACTCGTAGGTCGTTTGGGTAGTCCATGCACGAGTTATCCGTGTCGATGCTCGCCTGCCCCGGGGTTACCGCCTTTTCCACCGCAGCTTGGACAGGTGACTCGTTCCCGCCAGCTCTTTGTTCCGTCTCTTCGCGTTTCCTCGATTGTCCCGTTTCCGTTGCATTTGTAGCAACGGTGGCAGTTGGGACAGCTCGGGTCGTACCCAGGCATTATTCCTCCTCGCGTCGTCCGTTACCAGCCCACCGATCCGTGCCGGTCAGGTCAGGCTCCGAGAGCATATATGAGAGGCGACTCGCAACTGCTCGTCAATTCGACGGAAGAGCGTTGGGCTGGACTTGAACGTCGCGGTTGCAGAACCGGCATATGACCGCTGCCGCCTTGATGGTCTCCGCACACCAAGGGCAGGTGCGCTCGTCTGACTGGGCTGGAGGCGGGGGTGTGTAGATGTTTCCGCTTTCGGGCGGGCTTTCCAGGCGTTCGTTAGTCTCTTGGACGCCCTGGATGAAGCCTTCAGGAGTGTGCCCATAGTTGGCGCGCAGGATCTCCTTCACGACCGCCACGTTGTCGGCCGCATCTTCGGGGACGTTGAGAAAGAGAATGGTCTCTGCATCGTGGATCGTTTGAGCAGACAGGAAGCTGGCGGCTGTATCGCGTGCGTTAGCGCACGCCTCCGCGAAGGCGCGGTGCAGCGGAGCGAACTCTTGCTCCGCATCTTCAGCGTACTTCGTGAAGTTCCGGATTGCGATTGGGGTGCCAGGCAGCCCATCATTCTGATGCTCAGCAATCTTGCGTCTGGCTCCGACTGCCCGATTGGCGACCTCGAGACATGCGTTGGCGGCGCTGGAGACCTCCCGACAGGCTGCTGAGTAGAGCTGCGCCCATTTGACAGCCGTCTCCATGGCTGGGTCGGGCGTTGCGTCGTTCATGGCTGCCTCCGGTTCGTGCTCTTGGCAGGTGAGGCACCTCCGACTAGTCCCTCCCCGCATTCTAACTATTCGCCGCGCAAAAGCTAGCACGACACCGGGCTGTCGACGCGTTCGCAAGCTGACGTGACTACCCAGCTCTTCAGGCCACATTACAGCCGGCTGTCCCGTTCCCGTCTGCGTCGAAGGAGATCACGGATACATCATCTAAACCAGAGGGAAGCTGTTGCAGGTCGCGTGGGCGCACAGCGATGTTGAGCAGGGAGACTCGGCGGAGTAGGCGCTCGTCAACGCTCACGAGCTTGCATGCGAGCATTTGCGCGAGCGCCACATATTGCGCGTCGTAGGTCTTGGCCCAGCCGAGTTCATCCGCGACGCACCACGCGGCCTCGATCAAACCGTTGGGCGTTTGGATCTGAACGGGCGCTTCGAGTAGGCGGCCGAGCATCATCTTGGCGCGCTGCGCAAGAGATCTCTTTGCGCCAGGCCATATCGTGCAGTACCGAGCTTGCCTCGATGAGCATGAGATGAGGTGCGACCAGTGCCTGCCCGCGCAGTCGCGCGAAGCCCACGGGCGTATGGCAGGCTGCCACGGCCACCGACGCATCGACTACGAGCATCTGGGGTCAGTGG
This sequence comes from uncultured Solirubrobacteraceae bacterium, assembly GCA_963782325.1. Classification (GTDB taxonomy): domain Bacteria; phylum Actinomycetota; class Thermoleophilia; order Solirubrobacterales; family Solirubrobacteraceae; genus Palsa-744. The sequence continues at coordinate 561,422 of CAWAJG010000008.1, read as the reverse complement.
CCGCTGCGAGAACGATGCAGCGCGGCTACCCAGTTCGGTGCCTGCGAGCCGTCATCGCCGAGCTTCCACTCGTCGGGCAGCTCTGCCATCGGGAATAGCTCGTCTTCGATTTGTCGAAGGTCGCCCGCCTCGATCTCGTGATGCCTTCCGACACGGCGCGCCGGCAAACGCCCGGACCTGATCCAGCGGCGGACCGTCTCGGGGTTCCTCCCGATCTTCTCGGCGGCTTCGGCGACGGACAGCATCTGGAGGATTGTAGGCGTGGATGCGGACCCCTCCAAGCGCGCGATGCGTCATGCCTGCCCGACTGCAGCCGGGCGCTCTTGTTCGCCGGCGGCGAGCTGCATACGTGCGCGAGCGTTCGCAGGCGATCCCGCAATCCGGCTCTAGCAAGCCAAGTTTCGCACCCTTCCAACCAGTATCGCCCATCGCGAAACGCCTGTATATGTGCGGGTTTCTCGTTGAGGAGGGCAAGCTGGACCGCGGCTCGAGTGTGCTCTTCCCACATCCGTCCACATGACGGTCGGGGCATTGGCAAGTCGCATGGAACTCGCCCGTCGCAGCAGCCTGATCTACTGCTCGCGCAAGATCAGCTGCTGCCCGGCGGGCTGCCTCCATACGACGGTCCTCGGCGCGGTCGGCGCCGCGCGCGGAGACACGGCGCAGGGCAGCACTCCGGTGCGCGGGAGCCAAGGAGCTGCCGCAGGGCGTCTGGCTCTTCGGCCTTGGGACTCGGCTGACTCAGGCAGCGCGCCGGTGCTGCGCACGACCGCCGGCCTGTCCGCCGACCCTGCTCGAGCGCACGATCTTGCCCGCGTCGTTGACGACGCGCACCTCTCCGCCGCCTTCGCGGCGCACTACGTCGCGGGCCCGTGCGAGTGCCCGCTCCTCGGTCTCGGCGCACACGGCACCGCGTCGATCACCCTCTCGCAGAACGTCCCATCCTCCCGACGCGTTTCTCTTGACATCTCGCTTGCTTGCCATCGGAACATCTTCTCTCGTTGTTGACTTCGATCCCATTATAGAGACGGCACCCGACGGCAACAGCCATTGTAGGCCGCACGCGGGCGTGACGCTCGCGTTTGCCTCGGGGTCATGGCACTCGCAGGGCTGGATCGCCGAGCGGGTGCGTCGTTGCGGCGAAGAACTCCAGCTCGTCTGTCTCCAGGCGGGCATAGATGTCCGCCTGACGGGCCGCCAGGTTGCGCTGTCTGTCGGGCAGCAGAGACACAGCGATGCGTCGTCGGGAGTGCTCGTTGATTGCGTCGAGCAGATGGTCGTCCTGCGCGCCAAGGCTGCTCCCGAACACGACGAGCGGAAGCTCGACGGAGCGCAGCGTTTGCAGCGAATGCGCGAGGTACGTGTTCGCCTCGATCGCGCGCAGCTTGTCGCGCGCGGTTCCCTCGGTGACCAACAGCGGACGCGCTTGGGGATCGCCGTCGATTGGCTCGCCGAATTGATCGAGGACGGTTTGCATGGCGCTGCGGCGCAGCTTCCATGTGACGCCGGAGCCGCCGACGACGAGGTGGAGCGCGCCGTGTAGGAAGTAGACCGGAAGCTGATCGACGAAGACGTCGGCGCGAAGGGGATCGAACTGCAGCCGTGGGCCGCGGAAGTGATCGATGAAAGGGGCGAAGCTGCCGCCGCACCCCATCGCCCAGTAGAGCAGCAGGTCGTAGGAGGTGCTGAATATCCACTCATAGCGGAGCAGCTCGTTCCTGATGGCTTTGAGGGTCGTGTCGGGCACTTGGCTGCGGATCAAATGGACGGCGCGGACCGCGTGGCCGAGGGCCCGTTGAATGCTTCGGTAGCGCTCGTAGATCGCGTCGGCCGGCTGGCCGAGCGTCTCGTTGACCCGAATCGCCGTGTTGAGATCGCTCAGTACGCGCTCGAAGTTCTCGGTGTCGCCAAACAGCGCGAGATCCCGTTCCGTCAAACCGCCTTCGCGCGCGTAGTCGAACAAGGACGTGTATGCAAACGCTGGCCAGACGTTGACGCTCAAGCCGTTGCCACACAGAAGGACGGCTTCTGAATAGCTCGGTGCAAGGTCAGGCCAGCTTGCCAGCGAGCCATCGAGGCGTGGAGTCGGCATCCCTGTCGAAGTCCTATCATGCGGCGCTGTCTGAATCCTCGGCAAGGAGCAAGACGCCCGCTGCTCGGCCAGAAGCGCGCGGAAGGTTTGAGCGAGGAGACCGTCGCGAAGCCGAGTGCTCGCGCGGCCCTTCGTTGAGCGCTCAAGCACTCATCCGGTGGAATATGCAATTGTGCTGTTGGTCGAGCGCCACGGCGTGTGGCACACGGTGCGCACCTTCGACAACGCACACGCGCCCGATGAGCACCATGAGCACCGATACGTGGGATCGGACAAGCAACCCCCAATCGTCTCGCAAGGGCCGCCGAATGACGCGATGAACTCAGCAGAGATCAAGCTATTGACCAGCTGGAGCGATATCGTTCGTAGTTGGGAATCAACACGATGAGCGCTATCGACAAGAAGACAGACGAGCTGTTCATGGTCGCCACGCTGAGCGACGACAGTCTCGGCTACCCGGACGATGTCGCGTTCGTTCCTGGCGACCAAGACTGGGCTGATGAGGTCGTGTGGCGCAACCTGGCCGATGAGTGCCGCGCCACCGTCGTCGTGGACGATGAGACCGAGCTGATGTTGATCCCGTTTCCGCGCAGCATCGTAGATAGGTTGCGTGGGTGCGTTCGTGTGCGCGTCACGCACAGGCCACACGGGCACATCGCTGCGTATGCGACATCCAGCACGCTGGGGCGCCATCCGGTGCGTGAGATGCGCGAGCTGGCTCACGCCTAAGTCTCGGGATCGGGCAACGCGACTAAGGTGACGGGGGAGTGCGCAGTTGATGCACCGCGCGTCGGGTTCGATCGTTGGCTAGGGCTCGGTATTGCTGGGCTCGCTGACGGTCCCCAGTGCGTCCTCGGCGACCGCCAGCTTGATGTCATTTCCGCTGTCCGGCACCTGCAGAACCCAAAACTGGGCGCGTGCACTGCCGGGAAGGTCTTCGTGGATGAGCAGTGTCTTCAGCACATGCATGCCGGCGGGGGCGTGGATGCGGAGGAAGTGCAGTTCTTTGACGTTGAGATCGAGAGGGCCGACTTCGTGGCTCCAGATGCGGACACCCGTGTGGCCTCCGAGAATGTCAGGGCCAACCCCGGTGCTGCCCTCCGCGATGCGATTGCCGTGGGCATCGCACGGTTAGAACGACAGATTGTCAGGTAGAAAGAAATTAAGCAGCAGCCGCTCGGCAGGGCGGCTGCCTGCGTTTCGCAGAACAACCCCAAGATAAGGTTTTCACGCGTGCCGCCAGCATGCAACTCGACAGTCGGGTCGGCTCGCCGCTCGCGTTGCTGCTGCGCGGCCTCCGCCTCGTCGCGCATGATCGTCAAGCTCTCCTCGGTGGCTTCCGCGCTGCGAGATGCGTCTCTCGCGCTCCGTGCAGCGAAAACGAGCGCGGTGATACCGGCAAGCGCGCCAGCGAATCCGCCCAGAACGGCAACGTAGTCAAGCCAGTCGTGGTGGGTGCCGAGCACTTCCACTGGGAGCGCATGGTGGCCCCCTCGCACGACTTCGACCGGCAGTACGCGAAGGCGGTTCACGGATCGATCATTGCGCGCGATGCGGCGGGAATGCGGCCCTCAGCCCGAGTCTCAAGATTTGGACTCGGCGAGGGCCGCTTGTGGAAGGACTCCCCGCATCGCGCGCGAAGTTCAGTCTGATGGACAAACCTCAATATCGCGTGGTCCTCCTGAAGGCGTGGACGAAGGATACCCTCGCGCGCAAGATTCAAGACACGCTTGAGCCCTACACACAGCATGAGATCGTGAGCATCCAATCCTGGGAGCGGCGGCTTGCAGTGGCCCCGGCGCGGCGGCTTGAAGTGGCCCCACTTCGCGTCGGTTGTTGTGTGTGGTTGATCTTCTCTGATTGGTGGTTGCGGTGGCGTCTCGTGGAGCGGAGCCCGTAGGGCGTAGCGGAACGAGATGCCGCCGGCGCGGCTCGCGGTGGGGGGTCAGGCGGCTCCTTTCTGGGTGCGGGCGAGTCCGTGGCGGAAGCGCCAGGACTCTGCGCCGGTGTCGATGATGTGCGCTCGGTGGGTGATGCGGTCGACGACGGCCTTCGCGAGGCGGGCGTCGGGGAATACCTTGGTCCACTCCCCGAACGGGAGGTTGGTCGTGACGATCAGCGACTGGCGCGCTCGTTGCGCTCGGAGATGACTTGGAAGACGAGCTCGGCGGCGCCCTCGGGCAGCGCGAGATACCCGAGCTCGTCAAGGACGACGAGCTCGGTGCGGGCGTAGCGGGCGATGACGCGGCCGAGCTCGCGTCGGGACTCGGCTGCTTGCAGCTCGTTCGCGAGGGCGGCGAGGGTAGTGAAGCGAACACGGCGTCCTTGCTGGCAGGCGAGCACCCCGAGGGCGATCGCCAAATGTGTCTTTCCGGTCCCGCTGTCGCCGAGGAGGATGACTGACTCGCGGTCATCGATCCAGGTGCCCTGCGCCAAGGCGGCGACCGTGGCCTGGGGGATCTTCGGGTTCTCCTCGAAGCGGAAGTCCTCCAGGCGCTTGGTGAGCGGGAACCTGGCGTCGATGAGTCTTCGGCGTTCGCGGCGTTCAGCGCGCTCTGTGACCTCGGCCTCCAACAGCGCGGCGAGGTAGGCGAGCGGGGTCTGCTGGTCGCGCATCGCCTCCTCGGCGAGCGGGCGGAAGCGATCCCGGATGCTCGGCAAGTGAAGCTCGCGGGCGTGCGCGTCGATCAGTGCTTCCATCGCTTGGACCTTCGCTGGGGCGCTCATCCTGCTGCCCCCGCTGCCGAGCAGCTCGTCATAGTGGCTGAGTGTCGGCGGTGGCGCCCCGAGCCCTTGCAGGCGCGGGGGGAGATCATCGAGCGTCGCCGGCTTCGTGCGAGTGCCGCAGCCGATCAGGACCGCGACTGCCCGTCCGTCATAGGCGCCGGCGGCCAGCGCGCCACGAACGGCCAGCTCGACCTCGCTCCCACCGTGCTCGCGGGCGAGCAGCAGCACGTCGACCATCTGCCGGGCGGCCTCTGAGGCGCCGTAGCGCTCGGCGATCTTCGCCCAGAGCTCGTCGAAGACCGATGGCCAGGCGCCTCGCTCGCGTTCCTGGGAGAGAGCGAGCGAGCCGGCCAGCGCTCCCGGCTTGCGGGCGAGCAGCTCGAGGTAGTGATCCAGTGAGGCCGACACGCCGAAGCGGCCCTGCTGGCGCTCGTGACGCGCGACCAGCTCCCCGCCGTGGTGGCAGCTCGATCTCGCGTGCACCCACGCGCGCGTGGACACGCAGCCCGGCCAGGCGAACGGGCACCGAGTAGCGGTTCTGCTTGATCGTGACCAGTGACTTCGAGTCCACCCTTGGTGTGGCCTCCTCGGCCGTGGACGCCCGCTCGGCCGGCAGCCCGCGCAGCAGCGGGCGCTCCCTCGCGAACGCCTCACCAACGGTCTCCTGGCGCCCGGTGATCCGCCGCTGCAGGTCGGACTCGCAGCCGGCGAGCATCCGCACGTTCAGCTCGCCGAGCGTCGCGACGTCCGGGACCGGGCACCAGATGACGGCGGCGGAAACGCCCGACCTCGCCCTCCACGCCACCCTTTTCGTGGGCGCCCTCGACCCCCGGGATCGTGAACTGCGACTCATAGAGATAGTGCGAGCGCAACGCGATGAACCGGTCTGACTCGCACCCTCCGACGGCCGCGCAGCACCTGCTTGACCGCGAGCGCCAGATTGTCGTAGCGCAACAGGCCGAACACCCCGCCGAACCAGTCGAACGCCTGCGACATGAGCCTCCAAGAACGCCTGCTGAGAGCAGTGCGGGAACGCCATCGCGAACGCCGCGCCGGAGTGACACGCGCGCATGTGAAACAGGTAGACCCTGCGTCGCAGACGCCGGCCATCGCGACCTGCGCCTCGCCCCAGTCGACCTCGGCCTCCACGCCCGCCGCGTGCACCTGCGACACGAACGCCTCGCACACCTTCGCCACGCTCCCGCCGGCGACCATGAACGTATTCCCGGACCGTGCGCTCAGCCACATCAGCCGCGTGCTCATCACGCAGCCGCTCCCAGATCCGCTTCGCGGTGTGGCGCTGCTTGCGCGGCGCGTCCCGGTCCGCGTCAAGCCACGAGTCGATCAGCTCCCGATACGCCCCCAGCTTCGGCGCAGGCCGACTCACCGGCTTGCGCTTGACGGGCGGCAACGGCGAGGCCAACGCCTGACGCACCGCACGCCGATGAACCCCATACCTCGCCGCCAACGCCCTGGTCGAAGTGCCTTCCCGATCCCGGTCCCTCCTGATCTGCTCGAACGTCTCCACTCGTGATCCCATTCCTTCCGCCGCCTCCCGCTCGAGCTCCATGAGCACCGAACAGTCGGCCGCCAGTCGGACGGAGGTGGGGCCAGTTCAAACCGCCGCAGTGGGGCCAGATCAGACCGCCGTTCCCAAATCCCGCGTTGACTTCCAATTCGGCTGGCCGTGGCGTCGGAATTGGGCTCTGCTCGTGCTCAAGAGCCTGGAGCCTGTCTAGCGCCAGCGAATCTCGTGGGCGGGCATGCCATCCTGGGCAGGTGTCTACTGAGGTTGAGGATCTCCACGACGCACTCTTCGGCTACCGGCCCGCGAAGGCCGGCACCGCGTATGAGCGTCTCAGTGCCGTGGTGCTTGCCACCAGAGGCTGGCAAGACGTAACCCACGACGTGACGGAGACCCCCCTGGGAAAGCTCGCTCAACATCAACTCGACGTGACGTGTCGCCATCCATCGGGTGAGGTGGAGCGGCTGATCGTGGAGTGCAAGGATTGGAACAGGACCGTCGGCGAGGGGACGCTAAACGAGCTGGTGGGGGTGCGCTCCCAGATGGGTGCTGACGCGGGGATGGTGATCACCACGGAGGGGTTCACCGCGGGCGCCGTCGCGGTTGCCGCGGATGAGGACATAGCCTTGGTGCGTCTCCGGCCGTTTGATCCGGATAACCCCGTGCCGTATGTGAAGACGATCACCCTGACTATCGTGGCGGTGGGTAGCGCTCATAGCGACGTACAGGTGCAGCTTGTGCCTGGCCATAGCTTGCCTGCAGGCATGAGCTTGCAGCAGCGTGCTTGGACCGGCGATCACCTTCAACACCTCAATGGCTCTCCGGCGGAGACGCTCAAGGATCTGTTCGCCGAACACGGGGCGAAGATCGACGATGAGGCAGGGTCCTACGAGCGCAAGGTCTCATTCAAGGACGGACGCCTGATACCAATCGAAGGTGCCGATCCGCTCCCCGTTGCCGGGTTGTCGTGGACCGAGACACTCCACAAGAGCCCGCATACGACCACTAGCGAAGCGCAGGGCGAGCCTGTGCTCATTCTCGAGCAACTTGACGGGCGGGGCGAGACCGAGTCTGGCCGAGTGGTCGTCGACCGAGAGCTGTACGCATGGGACATCGACGCCGACGGCAAGGTAACCCCACGAGGGGCGCTGACGGGACGCGACGAGCGGACGACGATCGTCCGACACGCCGTCGCACCTGCACAGCCGTGACGCAGCAAGTTCGCGCGCCGCGCGCGTGACCGGCAGGTTCGGGCTCGGCGGGAGGTCCGGGGTCAGTATCGCTATCAAGCCGGAAACCGCGAAGGACGGTTTGTATGGACCGTCTCCCGTGGTTCCGTACGTGGTTCCGAATTGAGCGAATCTCAGGTATCTGAGCGCATCTCAGCCCAGCAAACACGTGCTACGGCACCCAAAACGACCCCCAAGCTCGTTTTCGAGCCCAGTATCGCCCATCACCTGAATACCCTGCAAAATTGCTGGGTTTTGTAAGCGTTCAGTTGGTAGGGGGACATAACTCTGCTTCGTCGAATCTGGGGGTGTGGAGCGCGCGGAGGCGGAGGCGATCTATGACGCGGGGCGTGAGGCTGTAGTCGAGGTGCTGCTGGCGATGGATCGCCGTATCCAGCAGCTCGAGGCGCGGGTGGAGAAGCTGGAGCGCGAGCTCGCCAGGAGCTCGCGTAACTCCTCGCTGCCGCCGAGCTCGGATCCGCCGGGGAAGCGGCGGGCCGTGCGGGGAAAGGATCGCTCGGGGCGTTCGCGGGGTGCCCAGCCGGGGCATGAGGGCCACGGCCGCGAGCTGCTGCCGGTATCGCGCGGTGGATGAGGTTCTCGAGCACTGGCCTGAGCGCTGCGAGTGTGGCCACGTTTTCGCTGCCGCTGAGCTGCTCGGCGTGGGTGAGCCGGTGCGCCATCAGGTCGAAGAGCTGCCGGTCATCTCTGCGCGGGTGATCGAGCATCGCTGCCCGCGTGTGCGCTGCCCGGGCTGCGGTCAGCGGACGCGGGCGCTGCTGCCCGCGGATGTCGCCAGCAGCGCGTTTCGGCCCGCGTTTCCAGGCGGCCGTGGCGGTGCTGTCGGTGCGCAACCGCGTCTCCCGCCGTGATGTGGTGGAGCTCGGCGAAGAGCTCTTCGGTGTGCGCCTGTGCGCCGGCACCGTCGAGGCGATCCTCCAGCGTGCCGGCCGAGGCGCTGGCGGAGCCCTACCAGCAGCTCGGAGAGCGCGTGCGCGCCAGCGAGAGCTTGAACATGGACGAGACCGGCTGGCGCACCGCCGGGCGAGCGCCGCGCGCTGTGGGGCATGTTCACCGGCCGCCACGCCTTCTTTCACCTCGCCCCGGACCGACACGAGGATCACGCCAAGCGGCTGCTCGCACGGCCACGTGGGGATCGTGACCTCCGACCGCTGGTGGGCCTATGCGCACCTGCCGCTCTCACGCCGCCAGCTCTGCTGGTCACACCTGCGGCGCGACTTCACCGCGCACGCCGAAGGCCTGGCCGCGGAGAAGGAGTTCGGCGAGACCGGCCTTGAGCTGTGCGAGCGCGTGTTCTGGGCGTGGGAGGTCTACCAGCACACCCATGACCGGCCCGAGCTGAAGCGCACGATCCGCGAGCTGCAACGCCAATACAAGCCGATCATCCGCGGCTACGCGACAAAACGAGCGCGCAACCGGCACTGCCGCGGCATGGCACGCAACCTCCTGAAGGCCTGGCCCGCGCTATGGACCTTCGCTACGCACGACGGCGTGCAGCCGACCAACAACCACGCCGAGCGCTCCCTCCGCGGCGCCGTCATCTACCGCAAGCTCTCCCTCGGCAGCCAATCCGAGACCGGCGAGCGACGCATCGAGCGGCTGCTCTCAGCCTCGATCACCTGCCGGCTACAACACCACTCCCTGTTCGCCTACATGACCGAGCTGCTCACCGCCCACGCCCGCGGCGACCCACTCCCATCCCTCGCCTGAAAGCCAGGGACTGAACGCTTACTTGGGTTTTCGCGGTAGCGGACTCGCTCCAGAATCCGTCGAAGAAGCCCTTGTCCCACATTCTTCCCACATAACCTCACCCGCCCCGCGGATGCAGCCGTAGGCGCTGGCACGCCGGGAGCGGGTGGTGGATGAAAGCCTTTACACCTAGCAGCTAAGTGTGTAGAGTTTCATACATGCTGTCTGATGAGGTACTCGACATCGCACGCCGTGTGGGAGGCGTTGCCTCGGCATCTGAGCTCATCAAGGGCGGTGCTCGTTGGGAGGATCTGTATCGGCTGCGCGACGAGGGGGCTCTGATCGAGCTCTCCCGCGGGATCTACCGAGTCGCTGACGCTCCGGCGACTGCCCACCTGGATCTCGTGGCGGTGTGTCGAAGGGCGCCTGAGGGCATGATCTGCCTGAACTCGGCGGCCAGCTTTTGGGATCTGACCGACGAGATGCCCGATTCGGTCCATGTCGCGGTCGCGCGCGGCAGGCACCGTCCTAGCATCGTCTATCCCCCGACGCGCGTGCACGTCTTCGCGGCGAACACGTTCGCGCTCGGGCGCGCCCACCAGACGGTCGAATCGGCCGAGACGATCGCCATCAGCTCCCAGGAGCGGACGGTCGTTGACCTCTTGCGACTTCGCTCGCGTGTGGGGCGGGATCTGGCGCTGTCGGCGCTTCGGAGATATCTGCAAGGCCGTGATGCCAAGCCGGGCGAGCTGCTGGCGCTGGCGCGTCAGCTGCGAGTTGGCACGGTGATGGCCGAGGTGATGGAGCCCATGTTGGCATGAGTGCGCGCACGCCACAGCAGGCCCACTTGGATCTGCAGAATCTCGCGCGAGCCCAGGGTCGCACCACCCAGCAGCTGTTTGAGCTCTACATCCACGAGCGCTTTCTGGCGCGTTTGGCCGAGTCGCGGTTCAGCGAGATGCTCGTGCTCAAGGGTGGGATGCTGCTCGCCGTGCTGGACGTTCGACGCCCCACGCGCGACGCGGACTTGCTCGCACGAGGACTGGCCAATGATGAGCAGAACCTGCGTGCAGTGGTCGGCGAGATCGCCGCGATCTCGATGCGGACGGCGTGAGCTTCGACGCCACTGAGATCTCGATCACCTCGATACGCGAAGACGCCGGCTATGAGGGCGTACGCTTGGCCTTGCCGACAAGCCTGGCTGGTGCAGTGCTCAAGCTCCGCCTCGACCTGTCCTTCGGTGACCCGGTCAAGCCGCAGCGCATCGACTACCCCACGCTCCTGGACGATCCGGACTTCCGGCTGTTGAGCTATCCGCTTGAGAGCGTCATCGCCGAGAAGGCCGACACGATGATGTTCTTGGGCGACGCGAACACACGCGACCGCGACTACGGCGACGTCTACCTGCTCTCCGAGATCCACCCTGTCGAGGCCGAGCCGCTGCGCGAAGCGCTGCACACGGTAGCCGAGCATCGCCACCACGAGGTGCGTCCGCTCGGGCCACTGCTCGAGACTTTGCGCGAGACCCGGCAGCAGCCGTGGGAGGCGTTCCGCGCACGCGCCGGACTGACCGGACTACCAGAGCGCTTCTCCGATGTCGTCGACGCAGTCGTGGAGTTCATCGACGGCCTGCAGACCGAGAACATCTCACGCTGGAATCCTGCTCAACGACGCTGGGAGTAGGTCACTGCCCCTGACGCATGGGAGGGATGGTGCATCCGGGTGGCGGCCGGGCTATTGTCCGCCTCTGTCTGCAGGCGGCTCGACGAGTGGCCATGTGCGTGAGCGGCGGTGACTTGTCCAACGCTCGGAAGTCCCTGACGTCCTCGGTGGGTGCATCCCGCGCGGTGTCACGGTTCACCGCCGCTCGCCGGAGCAGATCGCTGGGCTGCGGTTTGGCTAGGCGACTATTTCCCGGTCGTCGCACGAAGCACAAAGCGATCCATCGCCTTCGCGAACCCCTCCTGCTCGTTGGAGGCGGTCACACGCCGGGCGGCACGCTGCACCTCCGGGCTCGCATTGCCCATCGCGATGCTCAGGCCGGAGCGGGCGAACATGAGGACGTCGTTGGGCATGTCCCCGATCGTCGCGAACCGGTTGGCGGGAATGCCGAGATGGGCAGAGAGGTAGCTGACGACCTCGCCCTTGTTCGCCCGAGGGTGGGTGATGTCCAGGTAGTAGGGCTGGGATTGCGCAGCGGACACGTGGTCGCCGAACTTCTCGCGCGCCTGCTCCGTGGTCGTCGCCACCAAGCCGTGGTCGTCGGAGACTCCCACGATCTTGGCGATGTCCTTGACGGCGTCGAAGTCTTTCACCACCGTCGGCTCGAACCTCACCGTGCTCGACTCCCGGTCCACGTGGGGAGCCTTCGGGTCGCGAACGAGCCAGTCGGCGCCGCTATACAGCCACACGTCGAGCCCGGCGGCGGATAGCAGCTCGATTGCCGGGCCGACGACCGCTTGGGGGATCGTCTTCTGCTCCAGAACCGACATGTCCGGGCGCACGATCAGCCCGCCGTTGAAGGCCGAGACCGGCGTGGTCAGAGCGAGCGGCTCGATCAGCATCGACATGCCGCGGGGAGGACGGCCGCTGGTCAGGGCGAACTCGATGCCCTGCTCGCGCAAACGACCGACGGCCGCGATCGCACGCTCGCTCAGAACCTTCTCCTGCGTCACGAGCGTGCCATCCACGTCGGCGAGCACAGCCTTGATCGGTGGCTCGGTCATCGTGTCAGCGCCTGGTCTTCTGTCCCGATAGCGGATGGTCTCGGGGTCCCTGCCAGTCTTCTCGGCGGCTTCGGCGACGGAAAGGATATACGCATCGAGGCAGGCTCAACGCAGCCGGCTCGCATGTAGGTGAGGACGAGCAGTCAGCGAGGTAGCGTCCGAACCTGCACATTCTCGGCTTTGGCGACACGGATCAGAGGCCCGTCGGCTGTCGCGAGTACGTCGGACTCTCCCGTTGCGGCGAGGAGGATGCAGTCCGCCAGCGACACTGGGGCGCGGGTCCGGTGGTAGCGCCGTGCGCGAATGTCAGCGGCATCGCTGGCGATCCGCTCGTCGATCGGTAGAAGCTTCATCCGTTCCCCGACCAGCGGCATTGTCAGTTCCTGAAGACGCTCCCGGGAAATCCCTTGGATGCGTTGGAGGGCATCGAGCGCCTCGGCGAGGTTGACCGCCGTGATCGCCGCCTCGCCTCCACGCAGCCTACGCGTCGCGCCGGCAAACGCACGGATCGGTGTGCTATTTTGCAGACCACGTCCCGCAACCATCGGTTGCATATCAACGGAAGGAGCCAGCGTGGCCGCTGACAGCGTCGAACGAGAGATCCTGATCGAGGCGAGCCCAGAGGTCGTCTGGGGCGTGATAACCGAGCCCGAGCAGATCAGCCACTGGTTCAGCGACGACGCGGAGCTCGAGGGGCGCGCCGGCGCGGACGGCACGCTCACGTGGAGGCCCGGGGGCCGCGGCGCAGACAGGACGTTCGACGCGATCGTGCCGATTCGGGTCGTGGAGGTCGAGCCGTTCCGCCGCTTCTCCTTTCGCTGGAGCCATCCGCAGGGCGCGGAACCCGGTGAGAACAACTCGGCGTTGGTCGAGTTCATCCTCATCGAGGAGGCCGGCGGGACACGGTTGCGGGTCGTCGAGAGCGGCATCGGCGCCGTGACGCATGACGAGGAGAGCAAGGCCCGCTACCTCGAAGGCCACGAACAGGGCTGGGAGAGGCATCTCGGCGAAATGCTCGATTACGTGGCCTCGAAGGCACGAGGGGCGACGCTTTGATGAGCACCGCTGTCGTCGAGGACGACGCCCTGTGGGCGGCGGTGGCCGACCCCACGCGCCGGCGTGTGCTCGACGCGCTGCTCGAGCAGGGCGAGGCGACCACCACGACGATCGCGGCGGGGCTGCCGGTCACCCGACAGGCCGTCGCCAAGCACCTGGCCGTGCTGGACCGTGTCGGCCTGGTGGCAGGCCGGCGGCGCGGCCGGGAAGTGCGCTACGCGATCCGGCCCGAGCGGCTGGACGATGCCGCCGAAGCGATGGCTCGCGTGGCCGCGCAGTGGGACAGGCGCCTGGCACGGATCAAGCGGCTCGCCGAGTCCGTACAGGCCGAGGCCGGATTCGATTCCTAACACCGACAAGGAGAACGCAATGACCGAGAACGCAACGATCGATCACAGGACCGGAACTCGCGAGGAGTGGCTATCGGCGCGCCTCGAGCTGCTCGACGCCGAGAAGGAGCTGACGCGCCGCGGCGACGAGCTGGCTCGGATGCGAGGAGACCTGCCATGGGTTCCGATCGACAAGGAGTACGGCTTCGAGACGGATGAGGGAACCGCGTCCCTCGCCGACCTCTTCAAAGGACGCTCGCAGCTGATCGTCTACCACTTCATGTTCGGGCCCGAGTTCACGGCCGGGTGTCCGTCCTGCTCCGCGATCGCAGACGGGTTCTCCGGCTCGGTGGTTCACCTGACCAATCACGACGTCGCGTTCACAGCGGTGTCGCGGGCCCCGCTGGCAAAGCTGCAGGACTACAAGCGGCGGATGGGCTGGAGCTTCCCGTGGGCGTCTTCGTTCGAGAGCGACTTCAATCACGACTTCCACGTAACGCACACCGAGCAGGAATGGCAGTCGGGCGCCGTCGAGTACAACTTCCGCACCGATGACTTCCGGCCGTCCGAGCAGAGTCCCGGACTCATCGAGATCGCGTCGGGCGCCGGCACGGACCCCGTGACCTTCAGAAAAGAGGGGCCGGGCATGAGCGCGTTCGCCCTCGAGGATGGCGTCGTGTTCCACACCTACTCGGCCTACGGACGAGGCGTCGACGGCCTCTGGGGCATGTACTCGTGGCTCGACCGCGCCCCGCTCGGGCGCAACGAGACCGGCATATGGTGGCGCCGGCACGACGAGTACGACGGAGGTCGAAGCCCCGTACAGCGTTAAGTCCAACGCCTCGCCGCATGGCGAACCGAGCGGTTATAGTCCCCGCCCGATGACGTGGAGCCAAACCAGGGTCAGCGTGGTGCTCGTGGCGCTGATGACGATGCTGGCGCTCGGCGCCATGACGCGCGAGGCCCAGGCGTACACGCCAGGCTGCGGCCAGGTGCCGATCGTCTACGGGATTCCGCCGTGGGGCTTCCACACCGGCCCTCCGGTCGGCGCAACTGGCAGCTTCGCCCGCGGCCACGGCGAAATCAATCTGGAAGCGAGCACCGTCTCCGGGATCATCTGCCAGGAACGGCGCTTCCGCGGCCAGCCCACCAGGGCGATCACGATGACTGTCGAGCACCACCTCGTATACCACTCGCACTACGCGGTGATGTGGGGGTACCCCGGCAACATCATGAAGATCATCGTCCGCGTGGTGGCCAGCGACGATCCGGGGTGCGAAGTCGGGACCGTCGGGCACGCGACGCTGTTCGCGAGCTACAACGGCGTCCGCAGCGACAGCGTCCAGTTCTTCTTCCCGGCTGCCTGCGAGGATCAGGACCACCTCTACCACGGAACCCAGGTCAACAACCAGGTTCCGCCGCTGTAGCGCAGCCTCGCGCCGGCCCGCTCGCGGCGGCTGGACGCAGCTCCGTTTACCTTGATCAGACGCTCAGGCTACGGTCGAGCGCGCGCGAGCTGTCAGCCGCGCCGCGCCGGGCGCACCGACGTCATCCAGCGCCCGTCGCAGCTCCCGCGGTGCTGGTCAGCGGCGCCAGCGCGGCCACCGCGATCTCGCGGCTGACGGCGTGGATCTCCTCCGGCAGCGCCGCGAGGTTGACGTTGGTCGAGAAGCCGATCGGCGCCGACAGCGGCCGAAAGAAGTCATCGAAGTGGTTGGCCACGACGACGGACGGCTGCAGCCGTCCGAGGATCCGCTCCCAGTAGCGGTCGGTGAAGCTGCGGCCTGCGATGCCCGCGAGAAACACGTCGGCGCCTCTGGCCGGCACCTGGTCGTCGATCAGGTTCGCGCTGCCCTGGTGGTACAGGCTCGTGCCGGCCACCTCGATCTGGATGGCGTAGACGGCGCCGCACTTGTACTGGGCGGGGGAGAGGGCGTCCAGGTGCTCGCAGGACAGCGCGCCGTCGAACGGCACCCTGTAGCCGAGCAGCAGCTTCGAGTGCAGGCTCGGGATGAAGCGAACGGTGAAGGGACCGAGCTCGTAGGGCTCGTGCGGGACGACCTCGACCGCCCGATCGCCGAGCCCATACAGGCGCATCAGGCGGGCGAGCGAATCCGACCCGTAGGCGCGTGTGCCGAGAGTCCGCGCGAGGACGGGAACGTCGATCGCGTGGTCGAAGTGGGTGTGCCCGACGAGGATCCCGTCCACCACGCCGAGCTGCGTCGCGAGCAGCGACTCGTGCAAGGCGGTGTCGGCGAACGCGGGCGCGCTGCGGAACGTGGCGCCCAGCGGGATCCGCGTCAGGTACGGATCGATCAACAACGTCCGGCCCTCATACGTGAGCCTGTAGCCGGCGGTTCCCAGCCATTCGACGCACAGGCCGGACGGCAGCGGCACGGGAGTCTTCGCGAGATCCTCGAGCGCCGCGGTGTCCGCACGCTCGCGCTGCTCACGCCGCGAGAGGAAGCGCGCGAAGCTCACGAGGTGATCTGCGGTCGTCGCGATGCCCATCCGGCGAGCTCCTCGTGGGTCACGTGTGTCTGGGATCGGCCTGCGGCGCGAAAGCGCATCTGCCGGCTGCGCGCTCAGCGTATGACCTGCGTCTGGGTCTTCCCGCAAATCGCACATTTGCGCTCCAGTATGTAGCCTTTGGCGCTGCCTTTGCCCCAGGCCCGCTCCCACTGGCCCCATTTGTGCTTGTGCCAGAGCTTCACGGCGTCATTATCGCGGTTGGGAGGGCGCGTAGGCGCCGAGCGGTATCGTCTGGCGACGATGTCCGAGCGCGCTCGCGGTAGCTGAGGCACGCCCGCCGTGCCCACGCCAGAGGACCGCTCCGCGGCGCATCCGCCGCTCCGCGCGCAGGACGGCGCCGTCGCCGGCTTCTCGCGGCTCGACGTCGCCGGCTACATCCTCGCGTTCGTGCTGCCGCCAGCCGGCCTCGTCGTCGGTGTGATCCTGCTCAGGCGCCCGCAGACCCACACGATCAAACACGGAGTCTGGATTCTCGTCATCTCGGTGATCGTCGGCGCCCTGTTCGTCGCGGCGCTCATCGCCACCTCCCACGGCCTGGGAACGAGCGAAACCGAATAGCGACGATCGCCAGAGCGAGAGGTACCCGGCGAGCCCTGTGGGCGCTCGCCACATCCGTCTCGCCCACGCTCAACACGCTCACCGGCCGCCGGCGGATCGCCTTCGGCGTCTGAGCACACGTCCAACACCCAGGGCTCGCACGCTGGCCATCTGGCCGTTGCCCTTTTCCGCCACGCGCGCCATCATCCAGACCATGCCCGGTGAGCCTGAGATCATCGGTGGCCCCACACCCATCACCTCGCTGCGTCCCGGCGACACCTACCGCTGGAAGGTGCAGCACGGCACCGCCGAAAAGCACGTGTACGTCCAGATCGCCGATGCCCTGCGGGCGGAGGCGGTGGAGGAGCCGCTGCGCTCCAGCATCGAGTCCAAGGGCAGGTCCGTGCTGGTGAGGCTGCTCGAACGCGGCAACGTGCCGGTGCGCATCAAGATCACCTCGGCCGGGATCACCGAGGTCGGTGTGGACCGCCGCGCGCGCCCCTGCGTCCTCTGACGCGCCGGCGCATCCCGTGGCCGGCGCGAACGGCGGCCAGGCGGGCGCTGCACCCCTCAAGGTTCCACGCTTTCTGACGATACGTCCATTGGCCGACACGAAGTCGGTTCGGGACCTACTCAACAACGTCATCAAGGAGATGAACGCATGTCCCTGACTATCAACACCAACCTCGAGGCGATGAATGCCTCGCGGAACCTGAACAACACCGAGGACATGCTCTCGCAGACGATGCAGCGTCTGTCCTCGGGTCTGCGCGTGAACACGGCCGCCGACGACGTCGCCGGCTACGCGATCAGCCAGAGCCTCCAGGCTCAGGTCAACGGCCTCGACCAGGCCGGCCAGAACATCCAGGACGCGGTCGCGCTCGCGCAGACGGCTCAGGGTGCCCTGAACGACATCAACACGATGCTCCAGCGCGTCCGCCAGCTGGGCGTCGAGTACCTGAACGGCACGACTTCCGAAGAAGACAAGGAAGCGATCTCCGCCGAGGCAGAACAGCTCGTCGAAGAGATCAAGCGTGTCGGTGAAACGACGCAGTTCAACGGCGTGGACCTGCTGAAGGGCGAAGAAGAAATCGTTTTCCAGGTCGGCGCCAACGACAAAGAAACGATCGCCGTGAAAACGATCGAACTCTACAAAGAAATCGAAGACATCAAAGGCGTGCTGGCGGCGGAAAAAGAACCGCTGAAAGAAATCGACGAAGCTATCAACACTGTCTCGAAGCTCGCCGGTGAATTCGGCTCGGTGCAGAACCGCATCCAGTTCACGCAGGACAACCTGGAAGTTTACAGCCAGAACCTGACTTCGGCTGTGAGCGCGATCACCGACGTGAACATGGCCACGGAAATGACCCAGTTCACGAAGGAGCAGGTTCTCCAGCAGGCCGGTGTCGCGATTCTCGCGCAGGCCAACCAGCTGCCTGACGCGACGCTGAAGCTCCTCGAATAAAGCCAGGCTCGTCCAGATCTTCCTCAGCGGTGGCGCCCTGCGACGCCACCGCTGCAGTGAAGAGCGCCCCTCCCGGGCGCGACCGCCCCGAAGGGCCCCGCGCCTGCGCCATGCCAATAGGATCTCGGCCATGAGCGCGCCGGCGAGCGCCGGCGGCCTCGCCTACCGGCAGGCCGGCCCGGCCGATGCACCCGCTGTGCTGCTCGTGCACGGCTATCCCGAGTCATCGTTCATGTGGCAGCACGCGCTCGACGCGCTCGCCCACGCCGGCTGGCGCGCGCTCGCGCCCGACCTGCCGGGATACGGGGACTCCGGGCTCGACGATGCGCCGGGGTCAGGGACCTGGGAGAGCCACGTGGAGGCGCTCGGGCGCTTCATCGCGGAGCTCGACCCCGGCCCGGTCGCGCTCGTCACCCACGACTGGGGCGTGATGGTCGGGCTGCGCTGGGCCTGCGATCACCCGGGCGCGGCGAGCGCGCTGGTGATATCCGACGGCGGCTTCTTCTCCGACCGGCGCTGGCACGATCTCGCCAACGTCATGCGCACGCCGGGAGAGGGGGAGCGGCTGATCGACGCCTACACCCGCGAGGGCTTCGACGCCGCGCTGAGCGCGGTCTCGCGCGGGATCAGCGACGAGGCGCTCGCCGAGTACTGGAAGGGCTTCGCCGGCCCTCGCCGCCGCCATGCGCACCTCGAGCTCTACCGCTCCGGGGACTTCGAGAAGCTCGTCCCCTACGAGGGGCGTGTGGCCGCGCTGGATCTGCCGGCGCTGATCGTCTGGGGGCAGGAGGACCGCTTCGCGGGCGTGGCGATGGCCAAGCGCTTCCACGAGGAGCTCGCCGGCTCCGAGCTCCTCGTGCTCGAGGGCGCCGGGCACTTCGTGTGGGACGACGAGCCCGGGCGCTGCTCGCGCGCGCTCGTCGAGTTCCTCGCGCGCCGGCTGCGCTAGCGCACGCCGAGGCCCTTTCCGCGAGCGCCCGCCCACCCGCCCGTCCGCAGGCGATCGATGCGTCGTCCCAAAGGTGATCTCGCGTGTCGTCCCAAAGGTGATCGCCAGGTCGTCCACGCGGTGCCGCGGCGGCTCAGACTCCACAGCCGCCGCGCCGATGCGTGCGCCACCCAAGGAAAGGGAAGCGGGCAGTGTCCAACACCGTGAATCGGCAGGGAAGGCGAAATCTGTACCTCGTGGCGCTCATCGGCGCCTCGATCCCGTGGGTCGCGGCGCCGACCGGCGTCGCCCACGCTTCGCCCGCGCCGGTTCTCGCGCTGTCGGCTGCGCCCTCAGCCACCCAGCCCTACGCCGCGTGCGCGCCGAAGCCCGCCGGCGTGGCCTCCTGCCAGGCGGTGATCGTTCCCGCGGGAGCGAAGCTCGACTCGATGTCGGCCGGCGCGGCCTCGCCCGCCACCGGCGGCGTCGACGGCAGCGGCCTCGCGCCCGCCGACCTGCAGTCCGCCTACAAGCTGCCCTCGAGCACCGGCGGCAGCGGACAGACGGTCGCGGTCGTCGACGCCTACAACGACCCAACCGCCGAATCCGACCTCGCCGCCTACCGCTCGGCCTACGACCTGCCGTCCTGCACCACCGCGGGCGGCTGCTTCGACAAGGTCAACCAGACCGGCGGCAAGAGCTATCCGCCGCAGCCGGACTCCGAACAGGGCGACTGGCCGGTCGAGGAGTCGCTCGACCTGGACATGGTCTCCGCGGTCTGCCCCAACTGCCACATCATGCTCGTCGAGGCCAGCTCCGCCGGCATGGAAGACCTCTCCACGGCGGAGAACGAGGCGGCCAAACTCGGCGCCGGCGAGATCAGCAACAGCTGGGCGAGCTTCGAGTTCGAAGGCGAGACCGCCTGGGACAAAGACTTCGACCACCCGGGCATCCCGATCACCTTCGCGAGCGGCGACTGGGGCTATGACAACGACGAGTACAGCGCCGGCGTGCCCAGCTACCCGGCCGCCTCCCCTTACGTGATCGCGGTCGGCGGCACCAACCTGGTCGAAGCGGGCAACTCCCGTGGCTGGAGCGAGACGGTGTGGTCGCGCTCGGGCAGCGGCTGCAGCGTGTTCGAGCCCAAGCCCTCCTACCAGAAAGACACGGGCTGCTCGAAGCGCACCACCAACGACATCGCCGCAGCCGCCGAAGACCTCTCGATCTACGACACCTCCGGCACCACCGACGAAGGCAAACTGTCGGGGTGGTACACGGTCGGCGGCACCAGCGCCGCGACCCCGATCATCGCCGCCTACGAGGCGCTCTCGGGCAGCGAAACCCGCACGGAAGGCGCCGCCGCCTTCTACAAGAACCCGTCCTCGTTCTTCGCCGTCACCAGCGGCTCCAACGGCAGCTGCGACGGCTCCTACCTGTGCACCGGGGGCTCCGGCTACCGCGGTCCCACCGGCGTTGGAACCCCGGATGGAGTGATCTCCGCCTCGACGCCGCCGCCGCCCGCGATCTCGGTCTCCTCGGTCTCGCCGCGCGAAGGCTCGACGGCCGGCGCCACGCAGGTGACGATCAAGGGCAGCGGCTTCCTCAAGGGCGCCACCGTCAAGATCGGCGCGAAGGCGAGCTCGGTGACGGTCCACTCCGAAACGGAAATCACCGCCAAGACCGCGGCCGGGGCGGCGGGAGGCGACGAAGTCATCGTCACCGACACGAACGGCACCTCCAGCGACGGCCCGCAGTTCACCTACGTCGCTCCGCCGAAGCCCTTCGCAAGCTCGATCAGCCCCTCGGAAGGCCCCACCCGCGCGGGCACGGCCGTCACGATCTACGGCTCGGGCTTCCTCGCCGGCGCGACCGTCAAGATCGGCGGCAGAGCCACCTCGGTGAAAGTGCTCTCCTCGAGCGAAATCACCGCCAAGACCCCCTCGTCTCCGGCGGGCAGCTACGAAGTCATCGTCACCGACGCCAACGGCGTCTCCAGCGAAGGCCCGAGCTACACCTACGTCGCACCCCCGCCGCCGAGCGTCTCCTCGATCACGCCCTCCGAAGGCTCGACCGCGGGCGCGAGCAAAGTCACGATCTACGGCTCGGGCTTCCTCGCCGGCGCGACCGTCAAGATCGGCGGCAGAGCGACCTCGGTGAAAGTGCTCTCCTCCAGCGAAATCACCGCCAAGACCCCGTCGCACGCCGCCGGCAGCGACGAAGTGACGGTCACCGACGAAGACGGCGCCTCCAGCGATGGCCCGCAGTTCACCTACGTCGCCCCGCCGAAGCCCAGCGTCAGCTCGATCGTCCCCTCCGAAGGCTCGACGACGGGCGCGACCGTGGTGACGATCAAAGGCTCCGGGTTCCTGCCCGGGTCCACCGTCAAGATCGGCGGCAGAGCGCTGTCGGTGAAAGTGCTCTCCTCGGGCGAAATCACCGCCAAGACGCCGTCGCGCTCCGCCGGCAGCGACGAAGTGGTCGTCAACGACGAAAACGGCGCCTCCAACGGCGGGCCCACCTACACCTACCACGCGCCCGTCCCCGCGGCCACGACCGCGGTCGAGCTCGCGTGCGCCGGCACCCAGGCCTGCAGCGGGACGCTCGAGCTCACGAGCGCCGGCGCGGCCCTCACCGCCGCCGGGCCGGCCGCGCACGCCAGCGCCGCCGCGGCGGACGTGCACGGCGCGGCCGTGGCGATCGGCGCGGCGGCGTACTCGATCGCGCCGGGCGCCAGCGCGAAGGTCAAGCTCGCGCTGAGCGCGAAGGGACGCAGGCTCCTGCGCGCCGCGCACGGCGCGATGCGGGTGACCCTCAGCGTTCTCGCCGGCTCCCAGTCGCCCGAAGAACCCCAACCTCAGAACGTTCGCCTCGATCTGGTCCGTAGGTCACGCGGTCCAGGCCGGCTCGAGCGCTCCGCGGCGTCCCCGTCGGGCGGGCTAGCCGCGGTGTCCGTCGGAGCCGTCTAGCGACGGCACCGGCGGCGGCGTGGCGACTCGGCGTCTGCCGCATGACGCCGAGTCGGCCGCGCTCTGCGTGGCCTCAGACGATCCGCGTCGTCGGTTCGCTGGCCGAGCGCTGGTCGGGCAGGTTGATTTCCACGCCCGGTGGCGGATCGACGTGGCCTGCCAGCAGCGGGTCTTCGGTGTCGCGCATCCACTCGTCCAGGCGCGCCCGCAGTTCCGCGGCCACCTGGGCGCAAGCAGGGTCGTCGATCAGGTTGTCGCCTCGTTGGGGTCGAACAGGAGGTCGTAGAGCTGCTCTTTGGGGATCTCGCGCTCGGCCCAGCCGGCGGCGATCCACAGCTCCTTGCTGGGGCCGTCGTCGGTGTTCGCGAGCACCGGCGTGCGCCGCTCGCCCCAGCGGCGAATGTACTTGTGGCGCACCGTCCGGATCGCGCGCTGGGGCTCGTAGGCGGCGTGCCAGGTCGAGCCCGCGAAGATCTCCTCGCGCGCCTCCGCCACCTCGCCGCGCAGCAGCGCCAGCAGCGACACGCCCTGCAGGAACGCCGGGCGCTCGATCCCCAGGTACTCGCAGACGGTCGGGTAGATGTCGATGTGCGAGACCAGCCCGTCGATCACGCGTCCGCCGTCGAAGGGCGCCGGGCCGCGCAGGATCAGGGTCACGCCCAGGCCGCGGTCGTACAGCGTCGCCTTCGCGCCCGGGAACGGCATCCCGTGGTCGGTCGTGAAGATGATCAGCGTGTTCCTGTCGAGCCCGCCCGCGTCGAGCTGGTTGAGCACCATGCCGACGCCGTGGTCGAGCGAGCGCGCGCTGGCCTTGAACGCCGCCATGTCCGCGCGCACCTCCGGCGTGTCCGGCAGGTTGTTCGGCGGCTTGGAGTAGTGGACGTCGCGCAGCGAGCCCGGGCCGAGGAATTCGCGATGGGTCTCGAAGAACCCCACCGACACGAACAGCGGACGATCGCGCGGGCGGCTGAGCACCTCCATCGCCAGCGGAGCCACCGTGTTCACGTGCGTGGTCGGGACCTTCATCACCTCGTCGTAGCCGATCACCTCCGGCTCCTTGGAGATGTGCTGCTCGCCGATCAGCGTCGAGGTGTAGCCGGCGCCGCGCAGCACGTTGACGATGTGATGGCGGTAGTCGCGCAGCGAGAAGCCGCGGTGGGCGAGCCCGAGCATCCCGTTGCTCTGTCCGTACTGGCCCGTCAGCAGGCACGCGCGGCTGGCCGAGCACGTGGGGGCGGCGCAGAACGCCTGGCGGAACAGCACGCCCTGGTCGGCGAGCGCCTGCACGTTGGGCATCGGCACCTGCTCGCCGTAGGGCTGCGTGTAGCGGCCGGTGTCGTGGGAGTGCATGTAGAGGATGTTCGGCCGGTCGCTCAAGTATTGTTCACCAAGTCAGTGTGCATGATCGCAAGGTCCTCGCGATGACGCCGATGCTCTCCTACCTCGTCTGCGCGACGCCGCGAAGCGGCAGCACTCTACTGTGCCGCGCGCTCGACCAGACGGGAGTGGCCGGGCACCCGCAGGAGTACTTCGAGGCGCTGCGTCGCTCGGGGCGCCCGCGGCGCCCCCACGAGTACTTCGACCCCGCCCGCCACGCCAACATCGTCGAGCGCCTGGCCTTCCGAGAGATGCCCGACGGCGTCGCCGAACCGAGCCCGCTGTGGCATCCCGACACCTACGACCAGTACCTCGCATGGGCGCTGCGCGAGGGCACGACGCCCAACGGCGTCTTCGCCGCGAAGCTCATGTGGGGCTATCTCGGTGACTTCGCACAGCTCCTGCGCGGGATCGAAGGCATGGCCGGCCGACCGCTGCCGGAGCTGCTCGCTCGCGCGTTCCCCGGCCTGCGCTACATCCAGATCACGCGCGAGAACAAGGTCCGCCAGGCGGTGTCGCTGTGGAAGGCGGTGCAGACGCAGACCTGGAAGCGCGAGCCCGGCGAGGAGATGCGCCGCTCCGTCGAGCCGCTGTTCTCCTTCCGCGCGATCAACTACCTCGTGCGTCAGCTCACCGCGCACGACGCCTCCTGGGACGCCTACTTCCTCGGTCTCGGCCACGAGCCGCTGAAGCTCACCTACGAGGAGCTCGCGCAGAGCACCGAGGCCGTCGTCGCCCGCGTGCTCG
This sequence comes from uncultured Solirubrobacteraceae bacterium, assembly GCA_963782325.1. Lineage (GTDB taxonomy): Bacteria > Actinomycetota > Thermoleophilia > Solirubrobacterales > Solirubrobacteraceae > Palsa-744. Next base: position 537,476 of record CAWAJG010000008.1, on the reverse strand, counting down.
AGCACCTCGGGATTCCCGCGCCGCGGGGCAGCGTCGTCGAGCCGCCACGCCTGTCGGTACAGGCCGACGAGGTCTCAGAGGCCTGGGTCCGACGCTTCGACGAGCACCTGATCGCGCTCGAGGCGCCCACCCGCGTCGGGGACTCGCTCAGCACGCCCGCATCGTCCTCGGAGGGGGAGGGGGAGGGGGAGCCGCCGCCCGCCGCGCCCTCTGAAGCGGCGCCGGCGCCGGCGCCTCCCCTATAGCATCGACGCCGTGCGGCACGCCCGGGGGAGGACCGACGCGGCGCGGGCTCGCGTGGGGATGGCCGCGCGGCGCGTGCGCGTCGGCGCTCGCCTGCTGTCGTTGGCCGCGGCGCTGTGCGCCTTCGCCGGCGCGGGCGCTCCCGCGGCGGGCGCGCAGACCGTCACGCTCGGTCTCGCCGGCTGGCAGGTGCAGAGCAGCGCCCTCGTGCCCGCATCCGGACAGGCAATCTCCGCACCCGGCTTCCCGACTGGCACGTGGCTCGCGGTCGAGCCCGACGACGCGGGCGCGGTCGGCACCGAGATGAACGCGCTGCTGCAGAACGGCGCCTGCCCGAACGTGTTCGTCGGGGAAGAAATGCGCAACTGCTTTGGATATGTGAATGCGATCGGGCCGGTGACCGTCGCGCAGTTCGCGGTGCCGTGGTGGTTCAGGACCGGATTCGACGAGGACCTGGGCGCCGGTGAACATGCGCAGCTGATCGTCAACGGCGTCGTCGGCCAGGCCGACCTGTGGGTGAACGGCCAGGAGCTCGCGGGTCAGGCGACGCTGCAGGGCGACTACGCTCGCTACGCCTTCGACGTCACGAGCCTGATTCATCCGGGGCCCAACGCGCTCGCGCTCGAGGTCTACCCGAACGACCCCCAGCGCATGTTCACGCTCGACGACGTCGACTGGAACCAGATCCCGCCGGACAACAACACCGGCATCCAGTTCCCGATCCAGCTGCACACCTCCGGCGCGCTGTCGATCGCGGGCGCGCACGTGCTCGAGGACAACGCCGCCGACCTGTCCAGCTCGCAGCTCACGCTCGAGGGCGAAGTCAGCAACAACACCGCCTCCAGCCAGACCGCCACGGTGTCGGCCACCCTCACGGCGCCCACCGGCGGCGGCGAACCGATCAGGCTGTCAAAGGCGGTGACGGTGGCGGCGGGCTCGACCGCCGTCGTCTCCTTCACCGCCGCCGAAGACCCGCAGTTGCTGATCGAGCACCCGCTCCTCTGGTGGCCCTACCAGATGGGCGCGCAGCCGCTCTACCGGCTCTCGATGCAGGTCTCCCAGCCGGGCGCACCGACCGACTCGCAGTCGGAGGACTTCGGGATCCGCACCGTCAGCACCTACCTCGTGGGCAAGTCCCCGATCGCGCCCCACGGCGTGCGCCAGTTCGCCGTCAACGGGCAACCGCTCGTCATCCGCGCCGGAGGCTGGGCCGAGGATCTGTTCCTGCGCTACTCCTCCGCGAACACCGCCGCGCAGATCGCGCTGATCGAGAACCTCGGCCTGAACGCGATCCGCACCGAGGGCAAGGAGATGCCCGAAGACTTCTACGAGCAGATGGACCGCGCCGGCATCCTGATCGATGCCGGCTTCCAGTGCTGCGACGCCTGGCAGCCCGAACATCGCAAGCTCACCAAGCAGGACTACAGGGTCCTCGAATCCTCGGCGCTCGCGATCGGCCGGCAGCTGCGCAACCACCCGAGCGTGATCGACTTCAGCTGGAGCGACGACGCTCCGACCTCCAAGCAGGACAAGGTCTCGCTGAAGGGCTTCGCGCAAGCGGACTTCGAAGATCCGCTGATCGCCTCGGCCGAGTACAAGAGCGCGCGCAAGCTCGGCCCGTCCGGCGAGAAGGAGGGGCCCTACGACTGGGTTCCGCCGAGTTATTGGTACGACAACACGCACTACGACAAGCACGACCCGACCCGCACCAACGTCGGCGGGGCGTGGGGCTTCGACAGCGAGGCCAGCGCGGGCGACACCGTGCCGACGCTCGACTCGATCGAGCGCTTCATGTCGCCCTTCGAACAGGAACAGCTGTGGCGCGAACCGAAGTACAACCAGTACCACACCAACTACGAGCCCGAACTGCCGGGGCCGCGCAACGAAGGCTACGCGTTCGGCACGCTCTACGAGCTCGACAAGGCGATCGCCGCCCGCTACGGCGCCTGGTCGAGCCTCGGCGAATACGTCGAGGATGCGCAGGTGCAGAACTACGAAACCCAGCGCGCCGAGTTCGAGGCCTACATCGACCACGCCGACGCGACGCCGACACCCTCCACGGGCATCGTCTACTGGCAGCTGAACAAGGGCTCACCGACGCTGCTGTGGGACCTCTACAACCAGGAACTCGACCAGGCGGGCAGCTACTTCGGCGCGAAGAAGGCCAACGAGCCCGTGCACGCGCTGTTCGCCTACGACGACGACACCGTCACGCTCGACAACCTCACGAACGCCACCCAGTCGGGGCTGTCGGTGCAGGCGAAGGTCTACGCCCTCGACGGGCAGCTGCTCGACGAGCAGAGCGCCGGTCCCATCACGCTCGGCGCGCAGGCGGTGGACGACGCGGCGATCGCGCCCAAGCTCCCACCGGAAACGACCCCGCCGGCGCCGGCGCACACCTACTTCGTCGAGCTCCTGCTCGATCGGGGAGGCGTGCCGGTCGACCGCAACGTCTACTGGCTCTCGACGCAGCGCGACGTCGTCGACTGGCGCGCGATGGTGGCGGAAGGAGAACCCGAACCGCACGCGACCATGTCCCAGTACGCAGACCTGCGAGAACTGCACGAACTGCCCGACGCCACGCTGTCGGTGAGCGCGCACACCGAACCGCAGCCCGGACCGGACGGCTCGGACACGCTCACCTCGGTGACGATCACGAACACCTCGTCCTCGCCGACCGTCGCCTTCTTCCTGCGCGCGGACGTGCGCAGGGGCGACGCCGAAGGGACGCCCGCCGGGGGCGATGACGAGGTGCTGCCGAGCTTCTGGAGCGACAACGACACGACCCTCTGGCCGGGCGAATCGGAGACGCTCACGGCGGCCTACGGCGCGTCTGCCCTCGCAGGCCAGCGGCCGGTCGTCAGCGTCTCCGGCTGGAACGTCCCGACGATCGACGTACCCGCGCCCTGAGCGGCGCCGCTCAGGGCCGGGGCCGCTGGCGTTCGACGGCCTCCGCCAGCGCCGCCAGGCTGACCTCCAGCGCGACCGCGATGCGCCGGACGGTCGTCCACGTGGGGTTCGCGTGGCCGCGCTCGATACGCGCGAACGCCGCCACCGTCAGGCCCGCACGGTGCGCGAGGTCCTCCTGCGTGTCGCCGCGCTCGATACGCATGCGCCGGACGGTCGTCGCGAGCGCTGGATCCACCGGTGTGGGGGCCGACACAATAGAAACATTCGCATTTCGCCAGTAGCAAGATCCAGATAGCAGGCTGCTGGTATCTTGCTGCCGTCACGCCATCCCCACAGACGGCGTTGGCCACGGCCGGCACGGCGCGCCCGGTGCGCCCGTGCCGGCCCCCCCGGCAATGTTGCTTGTACGTGCAATCATTGTCCTCAGTGAGCAGCATCGCGGTCACCCACTTCACCGACCCCGGCTGCCCGTTCGCCTACGCGGCAAGCCCCGCGCTCGCGGTGCTGCGCTGGCGCTACGGCGAGCAGCTGCGCTGGCGGCTGGTGACGATCGGGCTGGCCGAGGACCCGCAGCGCTACGTCGACGCCGGCTACACGCCCACCCGCTCGACGCTCGGCCAGCACGGCTACTTCAAGCGCTTCGGCATGCCGCTGCTGCTCGCGCCGCGCGCACGCGTGCTCGCGACCTCGCGCGCCTGCCGCGCGATCGTCGCCACGCGGCTGATCGCACCCGGGCGCGAGGAAGACGCGCTGCGCGCGCTGCAGCTCGCCTGGTTCACGACCACGCTGCTGCTCGACGAGGACGCCGAGATCGCCGAGGCGCTCGCCCGCGTCGAGGACCTCGACGTCGAGGCGATCGTCGCCGCGATCGACGCACGAGGCCACCGTCGCCGCCTACGAGCAGGACAAGCTCGAGACGCGCCAGGCGCAGGGCGGCCCCACCGACTTCCAGGGCAAGGCCCGCCAGACCGACGGGCCCGTGCGCTACTCGGCGCCGTCGCTGATCTTCGAGAGCGCATCGTCAGCCGGCGAGCGCCTGGAGGCGGGCGGCTTTCAGTCGATCGAGGCCTACGACGTGCTGATCGCCAACCTCGACACGACGCTCGAACGCCAGGAGCCCGCCGAGAACGCGCTCGATGCGCTCGCGGCGCTTCCCCGCCGGCCTCGTCACCCAGGAGGTGGCGGCGATCATGGCGCACAACAACCAGCTCCCCGACCGTCGACGCCGCCGAGCGCGCCCTGATCGAGCTGCTCGGCGCAGGCGCCATCCGGCGCGAGGCGCTCGGCGACGACGCGCTGTGGTCGCTCGCCGCGCTCCCGGCGGACGCGCCCGATACCCGACGCGAGGCAGTCGCCGCACACGGGTGAGAGCGCCCGAGGAAAGTCTCGCCGCGGGCGGGTAGCCTCCAGCGGCTGAGATGTCCGTCAACGTCACACTCCCCGACGGCAACGCGCTCGAGCTGCCCGACGGCGCCAGCGGCGCCGACGCCGCAGCCGCGATCGGCCCCGGCCTCGCGCGGGCCGCGCTCGCCGTCGAGGTCCGGCACGCCGACAACGGCGATGACCCTCAGCTGCGCGATCTCGCGCGCCCACTTCCCGACGGGGCGCACATCGCCATCCTCACTAAAAATGACGGGCCGAAGGCCCTGCAGCTGATCCGCCACGACGCCGCGCACGTGCTCGCGGCGGCGGTCATCGAGCTGTACGAGGGCGTCAAGATCTCGATCGGGCCGGCGATCGAGGACGGCTTCTACTACGACTTCGAGTTCCCCGCCGGCGTCAGCGTCTCCGAGGCGGACTTCCCGAAGATCGAAGAGCGCATGCGCGCGCACATCAAGGCCGCGGAGGCTTTCGACGCGCGAGGACGTCCCCGTCGAGCAGGCGCGCGAGCGCTTCCTCGCCGAGCGCCAGGACTACAAGGTCGAGCTGATCGACGACCTCGTGCGCGGCACCACCTACGGCGCGGGCGCCGCCGACGGCGACGGAGCGGCTCGCGTCGAGCGCGTCTCGCTCTACACCAACGGCCCCTTCACCGACCTCTGCCGCGGCCCGCACGCGCCGACCACCAAGACCGTCGGCGCCTTCAAGCTGAGCTCCGTCGCCGGCGCCTACTGGCGCGGGGACTCCACCAGGACGATGCTCACCCGCATCTACGGCACCGCCTTCTTCACCAAGGCCGAGCTGGAGGAGCACCTCGAGCGGATCGAGCAGGCCAAGGCGCGCGACCACCGCAAGCTCGGGCGCGAGCTCGGCCTGTTCACCTTCTCGGAGGTCTCGCCCGGCGCCGCCTTCTGGCTGCCGGCGGGCACGACCGTCTTCAACGGGCTCGTCGCCCTCTCGCGGCGCATGGGGCGCGAGCGCGGCTACAGCGAGGTCAAGACGCCGCAGATCTTCGACGCCGCAGCTGTGGAAGACCTCGGGGCACTGGGAAAAGTACCGCGAGCACATGTTCACGCTCGAGGTCGAGGGGCGCGAGATGGGCGTCAAGCCGATGAACTGCCCCGGCCATCTGCACCTGTTCGCCAGCCAGCGCCACTCCTACCGCGACCTGCCCGTGCGCTACTTCGAGCCGGGCCTCCTGCACCGCAACGAGGCCTCCGGCGTGCTCCACGGCCTCTTGCGCGTGCGCCACTTCGCCCAGGACGACGCGCACATCTTCTGCACCGAGGAGCAGGTGCCAGCAGGAGCTCGCCGGCTGCCTGGACATGCTCTTCGACACCTACGCGATGTTCGACTTCGAGGTGCGCCTGGAGCTCTCCACGCGCCCCGAGCAGCGCAGCGGCAGCGAGGAGACGTGGGACCGCGCCGAGGACCATCTCGCCGAAGCGCTCGACGCGCGCGGCCTGCGCTACGAGCTGAACCCCGGCGACGGCGCCTTCTACGGACCGAAGATCGACATCCACATCACCGACTCGCTCGGGCGCTCCTGGCAGCTCGGCACCGTGCAGATCGACTACTCGATGCCCGAGCGCTTCGGCGTCACCTACACCGGCGCCGACAACGCCGAGCACCAGCCGGTGATGATCCACCGCGCGCTGTTCGGCTCATACGAGCGCTTCATCGGCATCATGCTCGAGCACTACGCCGGCGAGCTGCCGCTGTGGCTCGCGCCGGTGCAGGCGATCGTGCTGGCGGTGTCCGACCGCTTCAACGACTACGCGCGCGGCGTCAGAGACACTCTCGCCGCCAGCGCGTCGTCCGCAGGGGGAGCTGCGCGTCGAGCTGGACGAGCGCAGCGAGTCGATCGCGCGCAAGATCCGCGAGGCGGAGCTGCGCAAGGTCCCGTACATGCTGGTCGTCGGCGAGCGCGAGCAGGGCGATCACAGCGTGTCCGTGCGCGCGCACCGCGGCGGCGACCTCGGCGCGATGCAGTGTCGCAGCAGTTCACGAGATCGGCTCTCAGGAGAGCTATAGTTACCCGCATTGCAGCCGACGAGATCCTCACACAGCCACCCGTAGCGTCCGCTTGACGCAAGGCCACCACAGCTAGTGCCGGTCCCGCGAAGGTTCGACCGGCGCCCGCCCGAGCGGGACACGACGAGGATCAACGAGCGCATCCGCGTGCCCGAGGTGCGCCTGATCGACGACCAGGGCCAGCAGATCGGCGTGCTCAAGACCGCCGACGCGCTCGTCTTCGCCCAGGAACGCGATCTCGACCTGGTGGAGGTCGCCCCCGAGGCGCGCCCGCCCGTCTGCCGCGTGCTCGACTACTCCAAGTACAAGTACGAGCAGGCGCAGAAGGTCAAGCAGGCGCGCAAGCACCAGCAGCAGATCACCGTCAGGGAGATCAAGTTCCGCCCGAAGATCGCCGAGCACGACTACGACACCAAGAAGCACCACGTCGAGCGCTTCCTGCGCCACAAGGACAAGGTCAAGGTCACGATCATGTTCCGCGGGCGCGAGGTCACCCATCCCGAGCGCGGCACCGCCATCCTCGACCGCCTCGCCGAGGAACTCCAAGAGCTCGGCGTCGTCGAGCAGCGCCCGATGCAGGAAGGGCGCAACATGACCATGATGATGGCGCCATCCAAGGCCGTCCTCGCCGGGCGTGTCCCCACGGCATCGTCCCCGGAGGGGAGGGGGAGCACGTCGCGGAGCCGGCTGACGGGTCGGCCGCGGAGCCGGCTACGGAGTCGGCCGCCGAGGCCGCCGTGGAGTCGAGCGCGGAGCCTGCCGTGGAGCCGGCCGCCGAGTCCGTTGTGGAGCCGGCCGTCGAGCCTGCGGTGGGGTCGGCCGCCGAGCCCTTGCCCGACGGTCAGCTGGCGCAGGCGCACGTGCAAGACGCGCCTGCGCGCACGGCCGTGCCATAATCATTGGCTCGAGGGTGGCGCAGTCGGCCGTAGGCCGACCAGCCGGGTCCCTCTATCCTCGATCCCATATGCCCAAGATGAAGACACACTCCGGCGCGAAGAAGCGCTTCAAGGTCACCGCCACCGGCAAGGTGCGCGGCAGGCACGCGTTCACCAGCCACATCCTCGAGAAGAAGTCGCCCAAGCACAAGCGCCACCTGGGGACGCCTGCGGCCATCTCCGCCGATGACGTGCCGCGCGTAAAGCGGATGCTGGGGGTGGGCATCAAATGAGGGTGAAGCGGTCGGTGAGCGCGCGCAAGAAGCGCCGGGCGACGCTCGCCCTGACGAAGGGCTACCGCGGCGAGGCCCACTCCAACTACCGCCGTGCGAAGGAGGCGCTGCTGAAGGCGGACGCCTACGCCTACCGTGACCGGCGCAACCGCAAGCGCGACTTCCGCAGGCTGTGGATCACGCGCATCAACGCCGCGGCGCGCGTCAACGGGATGAGCTACTCGCAGTTCATGCACGGTCTCTCGCTCGCCGGTGTGGAGCTCGACCGCAAGGTGCTTGCGGACATCGCCGTCCGCGACGCCGACACGTTCCGACGTTTTGCCGAGACCGCCCGCGAGGCGTCGGCCGCGTAACCCCAAGCGCCGACATCAAGCCTCCCGGGCGTCGCTCCTGAAAAGGACGGCGCCCTTTTTGTTGCAAGCACACCCACCGCCAACGGATTCGACCCCCCAACAACCCAACGCCAAGCCAGTGACCCACATCCCAAGCCAGTGACCCACATCGCCTCGACAAGCAACCCCCGCCTGAAGGCCGTCCGTCGCCTGCACTCGCGGCGCGAGCGTGCGCGCACGGGCACGTTCCTGGCCGAGGGGGAGGACCTGATCGCGGCCGCCGAGCGGGCAGGGCGCACGCCGCTCGCGGGCTACCGCGTGGCGGGCTCGGGTTTGGGAGGGGACGACTTCTACGACGTCGAGCGCTCCGCGCTCGCGAGCGTCTCGGCGCTCGGCTCGGGCAGCCGCGTGATCGGCATCTACGAGCAGCGCTGGTCGGACCCCGCGCCGCCGCTGTGCGTGTACCTGCACGGCGTCGGCGACCCCGGCAACGTGGGGACGGTGCTGCGCTCGGCGCACGCCTTCGGCGCGTCCTGCGTCGTGCTCGGGCCGGGCTGCGCCGACCCGCACTCGCCGAAGGCGGTGCGGGCGAGCATGGGCGCGATCTTCAACGTCGCGCTCGCGCGCGCAGCCGACCTCGGCGAGCTGCCCGGGGAACGGATCGCGCTCGTCGCCGGCGCGCCGGAGTCCCTGCGCGGGCCCGCCGAGGGGCCGCTCACGCTGCTCGTCGGCGCCGAGCGCGAGGGGCTCCCCAGCGAGGCGCTCGCCGCCTGCGAGCGCCAGGCGAGCATCCCGATCGCCTGCGAGTCGCTCAACGCCGCGATGGCCGCCACCGTGGCGCTCTACGAGATGACGATGAGGTCCCACCCGCCCGGGCGGGACATCGATACGGTCCCGGCGTCATGACCGATCGCATCCAGCAGCTGCGCGCGGAGGCCGAGCGGGCGATCGCGGCGGCCGCCTCCAGCGATGAGCTCGACGAGCTGCGCATACGCTACCTCGGCCGCAAGGCGGAGCTCCCGCAGATGCTGCGCGGCGTCGCCGAGCTGCCGGCGGAGCAGCGCGGCGCGGTCGGCAAGGCGGCAAACGAAGCGCGCCAGGCGCTCGAGGCGCTGATCGACGCCCGCGCCGGCGAGCTCTCCGCGGCCGAGCTCGACGAGCGCCTGAAGGCCGACGCCGTCGACGTCACCCTCCCCGGCGCCCCGCCCCAGCCGCTCGGGCGCCTGCACGTGCTCAGCTCCACCCGCCGCGAGCTCGAAGACATCTTCCTCGGCCTCGGCTTCACCGTCATGGAAGGCCCCGAGGTCGAGAGCGTTCACTACAACTTCGACGCGCTCAACCACAGCCCCACGCATCCGGCGCGGGCGCGCACCGACACGTTCTACGTCGCCGACGACGTGGTGCTGCGGACACACACCTCGCCGATGCAGGTCCGCGCGATGGAGGCCCACCCGCCGCCGCTGTACGTGGTGGTGCCCGGGCGCGTCTACCGCCCCGACTCCGACGCCACGCACACGCCCCAGTTCCACCAGATCGAGGGGCTGGCGGTGGACGAGGACATCACCCTCGCAGACCTCAAGGGCACGCTGCTGGTGTTCGCCCGTGAGATGTTCGGGGATCAGCGCGACGTGCGCCTGCGCCCGCACTTCTTCCCCTTCACCGAGCCGAGCGTCGAGGTGGACGTGTCCTGCTTTCACTGCGCCGGCAAGGGCTTCCTCGGAGACGGCTCGCGCTGCTACCTGTGCAAGGGCGAGGGCTGGCTCGAGGTGCTCGGCGCCGGCGAGGTCGACCCCAACGTCTACGCCAACGTGCCCATCAACGAGCGCAACGCTCCCGGTTACGACCCCGAGAAGGTCCAGGGCTACGCCTGGGGGATGGGCATCGAGAGGATCGCCATGCTCAAGCACGGCGTCCCCGACCTGCGGCTGTACTTCGACAACGATCTGCGTTTTCTGGAGCAGTTCTGATGAGGGTCCCGCTTCCCTGGCTGCGCGAATACTGCGACCCCGCGCTCGACGTGCACGCGATCGAGGAGCGCCTGACGATGACCGGGACGAAGGTCGAGGCGATCCACCATCACGGGGTGCCGTCGGTAGAGAGCTTCGTCGTCGGGCGGGTGCTGAGCGCCGAGCGCCATCCCGACGCAGACCGCCTGAAGGTCTGCTCGGTCGACATCGGCGAGGAGCAGCCCGCGACGATCGTGTGCGGCGCCCCCAACGTAGCCGCCGGGCAGACGGTGGCCGTGGCTCGCCCGGGGGCGGTCATGCCCGATGGCACGAAGCTGAAGAAGGCCAAGCTGCGCGGCGTGGTCTCCGAAGGGATGATCCTGTCCGAGAGCGAGCTCGAGATCGGGGTGGGTGGGGATCAGGAGAAGGGCATCCTCGTGCTCGCATCGTCCCCGGAGGGGGATGGCCCGTCCGCGGACGCCGGCGGGCAGATGCTAGATGCAGAGCTTGCGCCCGGTACGCCGCTTGCGGAGGTGCTGGCGATCGCGATGGACGTGCTGGAGCTGGAGATCACGACCAACCGGCCCGACTGCCTCGGCGTGTACGGCGTCGCGCGTGAGCTGCACGCGGCGACCGGCGCGCCGCTGGAGCCGGCGCCGTGGAGCGATGACCCGGGCTCCTCCGGCGCGGTGGCCGATGCGGCCGTGACCGTCGAGTGCCCCGATCTCTGTCCCCGCTTCACCGCGCGCGTGTTCGAGGACGTCACGATCGCCCCCTCGCCGCCGTGGCTGAAGGCGCGCCTGAGCGCCGCCGGCCAGCGCCCGATCAACAACGTCGTGGACATCACCAACTACGCGATGCTGCTCACCGGCCAGCCGCTGCACGCGTTCGATCTCGACCGCGTCGCCGGTGCGCGCCTGACCGTGCGCCGCGCCGGCGACGGCGAGCGGGTGCAGACGCTCGACGGCCAGACACGCACGCTCGACCACGACATGGTCGTGATCGAGGACGCCGACGGACCGACGTCGATCGCAGGTCTGATGGGCGGCGCGCGCTCGGAGGTCCAGGACGACACCACGCGGGTGCTGCTCGAGGTGGCCACCTGGGACGGCCCGAACATCCACGACAGCTCGTGGGCGCTCGGCCTGCGCAGCGAGGCCTCGTCGCGCTTCGAGAAGGGGCTCCAGCCAGAGCAGTGCATACACGCGCAGGCGCTCGCCACCCAGCTGATGATCGACCTGTGCGGCGCGCGCGTCTTGCCCGGCACGATCGACGCCGGCGGCGAGACCGCGTGCGCGCCGCTGCAGAGCATCCACCTGCGCGAGGCTCGCGTGCAGGCGATCCTCGGAGTGCCCGTCGAGCGCGCCCGCCAGGCGGAGATCCTCGGCGCGCTCGACTTCGCGAGCGTCGCCCGCGAGGACGGGCTCGACGTGACGGTGCCGGCGTTGCGCCGCGACGACGTCACCCGCGAGGTGGACCTGATCGAGGAGGTCGCCCGCATCGACGGACTCGAGCGCCTGCCCGCCACGCTCCCCGCCCGCCGCGGCGTCGCCGGTAGGCTCACCCACGCCCAGCGCGTGCGCCGTGCCGCCGAGGACGCGATGGTCGGGCGCGGCCTGCAAGAGGTGGTCGGCTGGAGCTTCACCAACCCCGGCCTGCTCGACCGCCTGCTGATCCCGCAAGAGCACCCGCTGCGCCGGGTGCTCACCCTGGAGAACCCTCTGTCTGACGCCCAGTCGATCATGCGTCCCACGCTGATCGGCTCGCTGCTGGACATCGCCCGCCACAACGTCGCGCGCAACCGCCCCGACATCGCCATCTTCGAGTCCGGCAGCGTCTACCGGGCCGCGCAGGACGAGCGGCCGGCCGATACTCCGACGGGCGCACGCGAGCACCACGGGCTCGGCGTGCTGCTCAGCGGCCACACCACGCCGCGCGCGTGGCGCGGCGAGCGTGTGCCGGCGGACTTCTTCGCGGCGAAGGCGCTGCTCGCGGCGCTGCTCGACCACTTCCACGTGCGCTGGTCGGTGAGGCCGATCGAGTGGCCGTTCCTGCACCCCGGGCGCGCCGCCGCGGTGCTCGCCCACGCTCCCGACGGCGCCGTCCTCGATATCGACACCCCCGACGCGGCCGGCGAGGCGGTGACGCTCGGCGTCTTCGGCGAGGTGCACCCGCTGGTGGCCGAGTCCTGGGGGCTCCCCCATTCGGGGACAGGCGAGGGCACGGCGACGCTGCTCGTGGACCTCGGCAAGCTCGCGGCGGTCGCGCCCGAGGTGCGCTCGTTCAGCGCATTCGGTGCTTTCCCCGTGCTGCGCCAGGACCTCGCGGTGACGCTGCCGGTGGGCGTGCCCGCGGAGGATCTCGTCGGGCTCGTGCGCGAGGCCAGCGGCGAGCTGCTCGACGACGTGCAGGTGTTCGACGTGTACAGCGGCGAGCAGGTGGGGGAGGGCAGGCGCTCGCTGGCGCTCGCGCTGGTGTTCAGGTCCCTCGAGCGCACGCTCACCGACGAGGATGTCGCGCCCGTGCGCGAGCGGGTGCGCGCGGCGCTGGCGCCGATCGGCGGTGAGCTGCGTGGCTAGCGCGGCCGCACAGCAGCATGCGCCGGACGGGCCGCGGGTGATCGTCGCGGGGGCCACGGGGTTCGCCGGGGCGCTCGCCGCGCACCTGCTCTGGCGCCACCCGGACTTCGAGCTCGTGGCCGTCACCGGGCGCTCCGAGCTCGGCACGCCGCTGTCCGCCCTCTATCCGCGCTACCGCGTGCCGCTCGCGATCGAGCAGCTCGCGCCGGATGCGCTGGAGGGCATCGACGCGGCGGTCGTCGCCTACCCCCACGCCGCGGCGGCGCCCACCGTCGCGGCGCTCCACGAGCGTGCGATCCGCGTGGTGGACCTCAGCGCGGACTTCCGTCTGCGCTCGCTGCCCACATACGAGCGCTGGTACGGCGAGCACCCGCGCCCCGAGCTGCTCGGCGAGGCCGTCTACGGGCTGAGCGAGCTGCACCGCGAGCGGATCGCCGGCGCCGCGATCGTCGCCAACCCCGGCTGCTACCCGACCGCCTCGCTGCTCGCGCTCGCCCCGCTCGCCCGCGCGGGGCTGATCGCCGACCTCGTGATCGACGCCAAGCAGGGCATCTCCGGGGCGGGGCGCGTGTTCGACGAGAGCACCCACCTGTCGATGGCCGGCGAGAACATCGTCCCCTACAAGGTCGCCGCCCACCGACACACCCCGGAGATCGAGGAGCAGCTGGCGCTGCTGGGCCCCGCCCGTTCCGACGCCGCCCACGCGCAGGCAGCCCGCCCTGGCGCTGACCACCCCGGCCCCGGCCCCGCCGGCGAGCTGCGCGTCCAGTTCCAGGCGCACCTGGTGCCCCTCGACGAGGGGGAGATGGTGAGCTGCTACGTCACCACCACCCGCGCCGTCGCGGCCGAGGAGCTGCGCGGGCTGTACGAGCGCGCGTACGCCGAGGAGCCGTTCGTGGAGCTGCTCGACGGCCCACCGGGCGTGCTGGAGGTGCGCGAGACCAACTACTGCCGGGTGTTCGCCGCCGCCGACGAGCACACCGGCAAGGTGATCGCGTTCGGCGCGATCGACAACCTGTGGAAGGGCACCTCCTCGCAGGCGATCCAGAACCTCAACCTGATGTTCGGCATGCCCGAGACGAGGGGACTGCTGTGAGCGCCACCGGCGAGCAGGCCGCGGGCACGCGTCCCTTCTTCCGCTCGCGCTGGACGCAGCGGCCGGCGCACGTGCGCGAGCTGGAGCTTGACGCGGGCCTGCCGGGCGGCTTTCGCGCGGCGGGCGTCGCCGCCGGCATCAAGCCGAGCGGCCGGCCGGACGTGGGGCTGCTGGTGTGCGACGCGCAGACGCCCGTGAGCGCGGCGCGCTTCACCGCCACCGGGGTGCCGGCTGCGCCGGTGCTGGTCAGCCGCGAGCGCTGCCGGCTCGGAGCCCTGCGCGCGGTGCTCGCCAACTCCGGCTGCGCGAACGCCGCCACCGGCAGGCGCGGGCTCGACGACGCCGCGAAGACCCAGGGCGCGGCGGCGATCGCCGCCGGCGTGCAGCCCAGCGAGGTGGCGCTCGCCTCCACCGGCGCCATCAGCCACCACCTGCCCGTCGACGCCGTCCTCAAGGGCATCCTGAAGGCGCGCGAGCGGCTGCGCGGCGACGGCGACGGCGACTTCCAGCGGGCGATCGAAACCACCGATGCGTTCGAGAAGCGGGCGAGCCTCGAGGTGGAGCTGCCGTCGGGGAGCTTGCGCTTGAGCGCGCAGTGCAAGGGCGCGGGGATGATCTCGCCGAACTTCGCGACGATGCTGTGCTTCGTCGAGACCGACGCCGCGCTCGCGCCGGAGACGGCCGACCTGCTGCTCGGCGTGTGCGTGAAGCGCTCGTTCGACCGCGTGTCCGTGGACGGACAGCTGTCCACCAACGACACCGCCATCCTGATGTGCTCCGGGGCGAGCGGTGTGAGCGTGTCCCCCGAGAGCGAGGACGAGCTGCGCTTCGGCGAGGCGCTCGACGCGCTGCTGCGGGCGCTGGCGATCATGATGGTCGCCGACGGGGAGGGCGCCGGGAGGATCGCCCGGGTGCTCGTCCGCGGCGGCGAGCTCGACAGCTGCGAGCTGGCCGCGCGCGCCGTCGCCAACTCTCCTCTGGTGAAGGCGGCGCTGCACGGCGCCGATCCCAACTGGGGGCGCATCGCGCAGGCCGTCGGCGGGGTCATCCGCGGGCAGGGAGCGAACCCCGCGCCGCTGGCGATGGGCCTGACGATCGAGGGCATTCACGTGTGCGCGGGCGGCGCAGCCGTCGCCTACGACGAGCCGGCGCTCGCCCAGGCCGTGCAGCGCGAGGAGGTCGAGTACGAGATCGCCCTGCCCGGCGTGGGCGCTGAGACCGAGGTGTTCTTCTCCGACCTCTCGCACGAGTACGTGACCGCCAACGCGGACTACACGACATGAGCGACGCGCGACCGATCGACGCGACGCCGGCGGAGCGGGGCAGCTCCGTCTCGACGCTGCTGGAGGCGCTGCCCTACATCCGCGAGTTCCACGGCCGCACGGTGGTGATCAAGTACGGCGGCGCGGCGATGGAGGAGGCGAGCCTGCGCGAGGAGTTCGCGCGCGACGTGGTGCTGCTGAAGTACGTGGGGCTGAACCCGATCGTGGTGCACGGCGGCGGCCCGGAGATCACCGCGTACATGCAGCGGCTGAACCTGCCGGTGGAGTTCGTCGGCGGCCTGCGCGTGTCCGACGAGAGCACCGTGGAGGTGGCGAAGATGGTGCTCGTGGGAAAGGTGAACAAGGAGATAGTCCTGCGCCTGAGCCGCCACGGCCAGCCGGCGGTGGGGCTGTGCGGGGACGACGGCTCGCTGTTCCGGGTCGCCCGCCGCACGGCGCCGGGGGGCGAGGACATCGGCTTCGTCGGGCGCATCGAGCGGGTGAACGTGGGCGTGATCGAGCACGTCGCGAGCGACTACATCCCGGTGATCGCCTCGGTGGGGGCCGATCGCGACGGAAACTCCTACAACGTCAACGCCGACGAGGCCGCCGGCGCGGTGGCGGGCGCGCTCGGCGCCTACAAGCTGATCTTCCTCACCGACGTCCCCGGCTGGCTGGCCGATCCCGCCGACCCCGCGAGCCTGATCGGCCAGGCGAGCGCCGATCGGGTGCAGGCGGCGCTGGCGAGCCTCGACGGCGGCATGCGCCCGAAGCTCGAGGCGTGCCTGCAGGCGATCGGCGACGGCGTGAGCGCCGCGCACATCCTCGACGGGCGCCTCGCCCACTCGCTGCTGCTCGAGCTGTTCACCGATGAGGGAATCGGAACGAAGATCGAGGCAGCGCCGTGAGCGCGCCCGGCTCTCGGCGGGGGACCTGCGCATGAGCCTCGCTGAGCTCCAGGAGCTGGAGCGCACGAGCGTGATCCACAGCTACGCGCGGATGCCGGTGGAGTTCGTGCGCGGCGAGGGCACGCGGCTGTGGGACGACGAGGGCAACGAGTACCTGGACTTCCTGTGCGGCATCGGCGTGACCAGCCTGGGGCATTGCCACCCGCGCGTCGTGCAGGCCGTGCGCGAGCAGGTGGGGCGGCTGATGCACACGAGCAACCTGTTCTACACCGAGCCCGCGATGCGCCTCGCCGCGCGCCTGTCGCAGTCGAGCCTCGGCGGCAAGGTGTTCTTCTGCAACTCCGGCGCGGAGGCGAGCGAGGCGGCGATCAAGCTCGCGCGCAAGGCGCGGGCGGCGGGCGATGTGGTGGTCGTGCACGGGGCCTTCCACGGGCGCACGTACGGAGCGCTGTCGGCGACGCCGCAGGAGGCCAAGCAGGCGCCGTTCGCGCCGCTGGTGCCGGGCTTTCGCGCGGTGGCCGCGGAGGCGGGCGCTCTGCGCGAGGCGGTCGACGAGCGCACGGCGGCGGTGCTGGTGGAGCCGATCCAGGGGGAGGGCGGCGTGCACGTGCTGTCGGCCGAGCTGCTGGGCGCCGCCCGCGAGGCGTGCGACGAGCACGGCGCGGCGCTGATCTTCGACGAAGTGCAGTGCGGGATGGGCCGGACGGGCACGCTGTGGGCGTACGAGCAGACGGGCGTGCGCCCCGACGCGTTCACGACCGCGAAGGCGCTCGGCGGCGGCCTTCCGATCGGCGCGCTGGTCACCGGCGAGCGGCTCGCCGACGTGCTGGAGCCGGGAGACCACGCCTCGACGTTCGCCGGCGGCCCGGTGATCGCGGCCGGCGCGCTGGCGGCGCTGGAGGTGAGCGAAGACCCGCAGCTGCTCGAGCGGGTGGGCGAGCTCGGCCGCCGGCTGGCGGCCGGCCTGGAGCAGCTGCAGCACGTGCGCGCGGTGCGCGGGCGCGGGCTGATGCTGGCGTGCGAGCTCGACGTGGACGCGCCCGCGCTCGTGCGCCGGGCGCTGCTCGAGCAGCGGCTGGTGGTGAACGCGACCGGGCCGAGCACTGTGCGCCTGCTGCCGGCGCTGATCTCGAGCGACGACGACATCGACGAGGGGCTCGGGCGACTGGGCGCCGCGCTCGCGGGATAGCGGCGTGCGACGGGAGCTGGAGGGCGGCTTCGAGCTCGACGACGACCCCGCGCGGATCGACGTGGACGCGGTGCACGCGTACATCGCGGGCGAGTCCTACTGGGGCCGGGGACGCCGCCGCGAGGTGACAGAGCGCGCGATCGCCGGCTCGTGGAGGGTCGTCGGGCTCTACCGCGCCGGCCGCCAGGTGGGCTTCGCGCGGGCGGTCTCCGACGGGGTGATCTTCGCGTACCTCGCCGACGTGTACGTGCTGCGCGAGCACCGCGGCCGCGGGCTCGGGCTGGAGCTCGTCCGCGAGATCGTCGACGGCGGGCAGGACCCGCTGGTGGCGGGCGTGCGCTGGATGCTTCACACCGCCGACGCGCAGGCCCTGTACGCGAAGCTCGGCTTCAGCGAGGAGCGGCCGACGTACGCGCCGATGGAACGCCCCCGCGACTACGATTGCCGCCCGTGAGCAGCCCCGAGCAGGTGCCGAGATCGCGAACCGCCTCCTACGAGGCCGACCCCGAGGACGTCCACCGGGTGCTGCTGCTGTACTCCGGCGGCCTCGACACGAGCGTGATGCTGAAGTGGATCCAGGACGCCTATGAGGCGGAGGTGGTGTGCCTGACCGTGAACCTCGGACAGCCGGGAGAGGACTACGAGGTGATCCGCGAGAAGGCGATGCGCCTGGGCGCGCTGGAGTGCCACGTGGTGGACGCGCGCGAGGAGTTCGTGCGCGAGTACGTGCTGCCGGCGATCAAGGCGAACGCGATCTACGGCGGCGGCTACCCGCTGTTCACCGCGCTCGGGCGCCCGCTGATCGCGAAGCTCGCCGTCGAGCACGCGCGCGGGTCCGGCTGCGACACGATCGCCCACGGCTGCACCGGGAAGGGCAACGACCAGGTGCGCATCGAGGCGACGATCGCGACGCTGGCCCCCGAGCTGAAGGTGATCGCGCCGGTGCGCTCGTGGCGGATGGGCCGCGAGGAGGAGATCGCCTACGCGCGCGAGCACGACATCCCGATCAAGGTGTCCAAGACCCACCCACCCACCGAGAGCGGCGCGCCGTACTCGATCGACGACAACCTGTGGGGGCGCTCCTCGGAGGGCCGCTGGATCGAGGACCTCGAGCACGCGCCCGACGACGACGTCTTCCAGCTGGTGACGACGCCCGAGCGCGCGCCTGAGGAGCCGCAGACCGTGAGTCTGGAGTTCGAGAGAGGAGTTCCGGTTGCGCTGGACGGCGAGCGCATGTCCCCGGTCGAGCTGATCGAACGCTGCGCGGAGATCGGCGCGCGCCACGGGGTGGGGATCGTCGACCACATCGAGGATCGGATCGTGGGGCTGAAGGTGCGCGACATCTACGAGGTGCCGGCGGCGGCGATCGTGCTGCCCGCCCACCACGAGCTCGAGCGCCTGGTGGGCACGATCCACCAGAACCAGTTCAAGCCCGAGCTCGACCGCCAGTGGGCCTATCTGGTGTACGCGGGGCTGTGGTGGGAGCCGCTGCGCGACGACCTCGACGCGTACATGGATCGCGTGAACGAGCGGGTGACGGGGACGATCGGGGTGAAGCTGTACAAGGGCCACGCGCGCGTGGTCACCCGCTCGTCGCCGAACGCCGTGTACGACGCGAGCCTGGCGTCGTTCGCGCAGTCAGGCGGCCTGTTCGCGCAGAGCGCCTCCCCGGGCTTCATCGAGCTGTTCTCGCTGCAGTCGCGGATGGCCTGGCGGCTGCGCAACGAGTAGCGCGGGCGCGGTCTCCCCGCAAATTCCGGGTTATTTCGCTGGTTCTGATAGTTGACCTTTGTCTACAAGCCGGGCTATCGTGACGCCTTGGTGGTCCGCTATCGCTTTTTTCGACCGAAGAGAGCTCTTTGGGCCGTCGTTCTCGCCACCTTCCTCCTGGCGACGGTGTTGCCCGCGTCGGCGTCGGAATCCTCCGGTGCTGCTGCCTGGGGCTTGAACAACGACGGCCAGCTCGGCAACGGCACCACCACGACGGAGAAGGAAGCGGTGGCGGTGAAGGTGCTGACCGAAGCGACCGCGGTGGCGGGGGGCGAACTTCACAGCTTGGCGCTTCTGAAAAGCGGGAAAGTCATGGCGTGGGGCGATAACGCGGATGGGCAGCTCGGCAACGGCACGACTACGACCGAGAAAGAACCGGTCGAAGTCAAAGGTCTGACCGAAGTCGTGGCGATCGCGGCAGGCGCGGATCACAGCCTTGCGCTGCTGAAAAGCGGCAAAGTGAAGGCGTGGGGCCTGAACACCGACGGGCAGCTCGGCAACGGCACGACCACGACCGAGAAAGAACCGGTGGAAGTCAAAGGGATCACCGAAGCGGTGGCGATCGCGGCCGGCTCTGATCACAGCCTCGCGGTTCTGAAAAGCGGCAAGGTTGTGGCGTGGGGCGATAACAACGATGGGCAGCTCGGCAACGGCACGACGACGACCGAGAAAGAACCGGTGGAAGTCAAAGGGATCACCGAAGCCGCCGCGGTCGCGGGCGGCGAATTCCACAGCCTGGCGCTGCTGAAAACCGGGAAAGTCATGGCTTGGGGCGACGACGCCGATGGGCAGCTCGGCAACGGCACGACGACGACCGAGAAAGAACCGGTGGAAGTCAAAGGGATCACCGAAGCCACGGCGGTCGCCGCCGGGCACAGCCACAGCCTCGCCGTCCTGAAAAGCGGCAAGGTCATGGCCTGGGGCGATAACAACGATGGGCAGCTCGGCAACGGCACGACAACGACCGAGAAAGAACCGGTCGAAGTCAAAGGGATCGCGGAAGCCACGGCGGTCGCGGGCGGCGAATTCCACAGCCTGGCGCTGCTGAAAACCGGGAAAGTCATGGCTTGGGGCGACAACGTCGATGGGCAGCTCGGCAACGGCACGACCACGACCGAGAAAGAACCCGTGGAAGTCAAAGCTCTGAGCGGGGTCGTGGGGGGTATCTCAGCTGGTGCGAACTTCAGCCTCGCCTCCTACGCGACGAAACCGGCGAACACGGAACTGCCCGTGATCTCCGGTGAAGCGAAGGACGAAAAGACGCTGACGGCCTCGACGGGCACGTGGACCGGCACACCGACGATCACCTACACCTACCAGTGGGAGAGCTGCAACACCTCTGGCGAAGCCTGCAGCAACGTCTCGGGCGCCACGAGTTCGACCTACGCGGTCGCGCACGAACAGGTCGGCCACACGATCAGGGTGAAGGTGACCGCGAAGAACAGCGTGGGCGAAGCCTCGGCAACCTCGGCCCAGACGGCGACGGTCGCGGCATCGCCGCCCGCGAACACAGTGCTGCCGACGATCTCTGGTGAAGCGAAGGACGAAAAGCCGCTGACGGCCTCGACGGGCACGTGGACCGGCACGCCGACGATCACCTACACCTACCAGTGGGAGAACTGCAACACCTCGGGCGAAAGCTGTACGAGCATCACCGGCGCCACCGCGTCGAGCTATACGATCGCCCACGAACAGGTCGGTCACACGATCAGGGTCAAGGTGACAGCGAAGAACAGCGCTGGTGAAGCCTCGGCGACTTCGGCCCAGACGGCGACGGTCGCGGCATCGCCGCCCGCGAACACGGTGCTGCCGACGATCTCCGGTGAAGCGAAGGACGAAAAGACGCTGATGGCTTCGACCGGCACGTGGACTGGTACGCCGACGATCACGTACACCTACCAGTGGGAGAGCTGCAACGCCTCTGGCGAAAGCTGCACGAGCATCACCGGCGCCACGAGCTCGACCTACACGATCGCACACGAACAGGTCGGCCACACGATCAAGGTGAAGGTGACGGCGACGAACGTCGCGGGTGAAGCCTCGGCGACGTCGGCGGCTACGGCGACGGTCGCAGCATCGGCGCCCGCGAACACGGTGTTGCCGGTGATTTCGGGGGAAGCGAAGGACGAAAAGACGCTGAGCTCCTCGACGGGTACGTGGACTGGTACGCCGACGATCACCTACAGCTACCAGTGGCAGAGTTGCAACACCTCCGGCGAAGCCTGCAGCAACATCTCGGGCGCCACGAGCTCAAGCTACACGATCGCGCACGAACAGGTCGGCCATACGATCAGGGTGAAGGTGACGGCGACCAATGCGGCCGGGAGTGCCTCGAGCACGTCGAATGCCACGTCGGTAGTCGCTGCGGCGGCTCCGCAGAACACTGTCGCGCCGTCGATCAGTGGGGAAGTGGTCGAGGGCAGCACGCTCACGGCTTCGGTCGGCAGTTGGGCGGGCACGCCGACGATCAGCTATTCCTACCACTGGCAGACCTGCAGCCTCTCTGGACAGTGCAACGCGATCGAAGGTGCCACGGGGTCGACCTACAGTCCCAGGGCTGCGGATGTTGGTCATACGATCGAGGTTCTCGTCGTGGCCTCGAATGCCTCCGGATCGGTCGAAGCCACCTCGGCCAAGACTGCCGTAGTGGAGGGCTTCGCCGAAGGCAGCGCGTGCACCGACACCTGGACCGGAGGCGCCGGCAACGATAGCTGGGACACCGCCGGCAACTGGGCGACCGGCAGCATCCCTGGAGCCGACGACCACGCCTGCATCCTCTCGAACAACACCACCGTCGCCGTTAGCGGTCACGCGGACCAGGTGGGGTGGCTCACCGATGAAGGCACTCTCGAAGTCACGTCCGGGTCGCTGTCGATCAACGGCCCGTCGACCTCGACCCTGCGGGGCCTGACGGTTACGGGTGCGACGTTGACCGGCGCCGGCACCGTCGATGTGACCGGCTCGTTCAGCGGCGGCGGCTATGGGACGTTGAGCGGCTCGGGCTCGCTGGTGATCGAGCCAGGGGCAACAGGGACGGTCACACCGACGTCGGGCGCCGGTCTCTACCTGGAGGAACGAACCCTGAGCAACGCCGGCACGCTCACCGTCGGGGCCGAAAGCGGGGTCGAGGGGCTTGACTCTGCGCGGCTGCTCAACAGCGGAACGCTGGTCGTCAACGGCGAAGGCGGCGGTCGTGGCTTGGTGGGCCCAGAAGGAGAAGCGTCGCTGACGAATACTGGAACGTTGACCAAGACCGAAGGTACGGGAACCTCGCCGATTCGGTTCGCGATCGATAACGAAGGTAGCGTGACCGACACGGCGGGCGATCTCGAATTCACCAGCCCAGGCACCTCGGGCGCGAGCGCAATCGGCTCATGGAATGCCTCGGGAGCGGGAGCCGCCATCATGTTCGACACAGGCGCGCGGAAACCCTTCGCGCTCGGCGCGACAGTGCCGATGTCGGGTTCGATGGAAGTTATCGACGGCACCGTTACGGCGGGCGAGATCGAAGGCAGCACCTCAAACATCGCGATCAGGGCTCACGGGACCCTCGAAGTCACGAACGCCTTTGCTTCCTCCACGCTGGCCGGCATCTCGGTCGAAGGCGGCCTACTGACTGGGACGGGAACGATTGACGTGACGAGCGCCTTCTCCGGCTCGCGCTACGGAACACTGTCGGGGAAAGTGACCCTCGATCTGGAAGCAGGTGCAGCGGGAACGATCGGACCCGAACGGCTGCAGCTCCTTGGCGCGACCGTCATCAATAGCGGGTCTTTGAGCGTTCCCAGCAGCACCGGGATACGCGGTGGGGAAAGCGGGAAGCTCATCAACAAAGGCACGCTGACGGTCAACGCTCAAGGATCTGGCAACGGCCTGGTGGCGAACTCTGGCGAAGCGAGCTTGACCAACACGGGCACCCTACAAAAGACCGAAGGTAGCGAATCGGCGTCGATAGGGTTCGCGATCGACAACGAAGGCGAGGTGAGCGCGACTGCCGGACAGCTTGAATTCACCGGCGGCGGCGCGTGGGGAGGCAAAGCGCCAGGGTCTTGGTCGTCCAGCGGGTCCGGCGCAGACGTCGTCTTCGCTGGAGGAACCTTCAGCCTCGGGTCAACGACCACGATGTCGGGCGCGGTGACGGTCACGGGCAGCGCCAGCGTCGAAGCGGGCCAAGTGCAGGGAGCGAACGCGAGCGTGACCGTCACGGGGAACGGTTACAGCTCTCCGGGCGGACGCCTCGAAATCGTGGGGCCGGGCGTCTCGACTCTGGGAAACCTCACGATATCTGGCGCTGAAGGAACCTCGGTCACGGCCGGCTCCCTGACGGGTCCCGGCGAAGTCGATGTGTCGGGCGCATTCTCGGGCGGGCGGTTCGGCTCGGTGTCCGGTCAGTCGACGCTCGTGCTGGAGGAAGGCGCGACTGGAACGATCTCCGACCAGCAGCTCGTGCTCCGTGACGCCACCCTGGTCAATGGCGGCTCGCTGACGATACCGAAGGAAACCACGCTCCTCGGCGAGGAAGGTGGCCGGATCGTCAATACCGGGCGGCTGAACGTCGATGCGGTCGGGCCCAACGAAGGACTGCTTGCAACCGCGGGGCCGCGACCGAGCTTGACCAACACGGGAACGCTGGAAAAGGGAGAAGGCGGCGGTAGCGCCTTCGTGGGCTTTGCGATCGATAACGAGGGACTGGTTCGCGCTGGCAGCGGACATCTCGTGTTCGAAGGCGGCGGGAACTCGGGTCAGATCACCCCCGAGACGTGGTCCGCCGCGAACGGAGCCACGATTGTGCTTGGCAATTTCCCAACCGCCACCTATTCACTTGGCGCCAGCTCCACGCTAGAAGGGCACACGGTGCTGGAAAGCGATGTTACTGCCGGCACGATCGAAGGCACGAACGCCGACGTCACGTGGGAAATCGGCAACCTCACGTTGACAGGCATCACCCCGACCACGTTCGGGTCCTTGACCGTCGCTAATCCCGAATTGCGCGGCGACACCGAACAGAAGCTGTCGGTCGAGACCGAACTCGACGTAGACAGCTCGCTGCTCTGGGCCAGCAATTCCGCGGAACTTCTAGGTCCGGGGGCGATCGTCGCCGGCGATGAATCGACTACCGCCTTCAATGCATCAGCCGAGATCCACCTGCCCGGCGGCGACTTCGTCAACCGGGGAACGGCTACCTGGGAGTCGGGCGGCATCTTCGCCGCGAGCAGCGGCGGGAGTCGGGTACCTGGCGACTTCTTCGAAAACTACGGTACCTTCAACATCGAGCAGGATGGCAGTAGCCCCGTCGTCTACGCCTGCACAGACGACGGCTGCGCGACGTTCGTCAACTACGGCACCACCCACCCCGAAGCCTTTCCGAAAATCCAGTGGCGCGCGAGCATCATCGACTACGGACTGACCGGGCACTTCGAACCGAACTACGAGGAAGAGCCCAACTGCTACACAGAACCCGAAGAAACGCGCGAAAGATGCCTCGAAGCAATCGACGACTTCCCGGGCGTCATGCTCGAAGAAGGCGCCACGATCGAACAGGCGCCGTGGTATCGAGGTGGGCTCGAAATCCCCGGCACCCCGGAAGAAGGTCGCCCGCTGCGCACCGAAGTTGGCCGCTGGAAGGCGAAACCCGGCGCCTCCTTCAGCTACCAGTGGGAGCGCTGCGGAGGCGAAGAACCAGGCGAAGTCCTCGGCGGCGGCTGCGTGCCCATCGAAGGCGCCACGAGCCGGTCATATACGCCGACCGCAGGCGATGTCGGGTACACTCTGCGGGTAGTCGTGACCGGAACGAATCATCTGAACAGCGAAACCGTGACCTCGCCGGCGACCGCCGTCATTGTACCAGTACCCACGATCGAAGGGGAGCCAGAAGAAGGACAGACACTCACCGCCCACATCAACCTCTGGGCCACGACGCCGCCACGCTCCGTCAGCTACCAATGGCAGGTCTGCGGCGGCGAAGGGGAAGAAGAAGTGCACTCCACCACGCTCTACTAGCTATCAGTGGCAGGTCTGTGGCGGAGAAGGAGAAGGAGAAGTGCTAGGCGGAGAATGCGAAGATATCGAACACGCGACATCGCCGAGCCTGGAAGTAAACTGGGAAGATGTGGGCGGGACGATCCGCGTGGAAGCGACCGTATCAACGAAATCCCGCTCGCTATCGGCCCTCTCGGCTTCTACCGCGGTAGTCACGGAAGACGGGGAAGCCTGTGGCGGCCCCGGGGAGCTAGTGTGCCCAGGCGAAGAAGAATCGGTGCCTGGCGAAGAAGGCGAAGCGACTATGTACCCAGAACCGGAAGGGCCCGAAGAAGGAGAATCGAACGCGCTCATACAGCGGTTTAACCTCCCCTTCGATAGCACCACCTACAGTGAAACCCTTTGTACGAAAGGGGGCCCGTGCGGAAAGTATAAAGGCACCGTAGCTGCCCAATACGCTGAACGCTGGGCTCTCGCCGGCTTGTCAGAAGAAGAGATAGATGAAGATGCGAATCGCGAATATGACTACTTCGGAGGGAATGGCGGCGACTGTACTAATTTTGTAAGTCAAGCGCTGCATGCCGGCGGCCTACGGTTCATGCGGGCCCACGGACGCAACGGCCCTAACGGAGGCGGGCTAGGCCAGGAGGAAATGGATGAAGAAACGTTCCTACAGGGTCGAGGAGCCTGGTGGTCCTACTATGAGATCGTCCCGTTGGAAGCGTCGGAATCTTTGGGGCCTTCCTACGAATTTACGCCGGCTTGGGTGAGGGCACACGATCTTTACAAACACGTGCTTGAATACGGTCTAGCGAGGATCGTCGGATCACACGAAGTTGCCCGGCCGGGCGATATCGTGTTCTACGACCTCTATAATCCGTCACTAGCCGCGGAAAACTTTGATCACGTGCAGATGGTCGTTAAAAGTAACCTCGACCGCGACGTATGTGGCGCAGCATTCACCGTCCTATATTCTACCGCTTGGGTTTGTGATACATCGGCACGAACAGGAAGCTGGTCCTGTGAATAAGGACTGGAGCTACGTAATCGTTGAACCAATTCACACGGCGGCGAATATAGTTGGCTAGTAGACTGGCCACATGACACGACGCTACGTAGGGGCCGACCGGGACGTACAACGATGGAGGTTGGGCGTCGCGCTGCTAGCGGTGGCAGCAACGGGAGGGCTTTGTGCCATTGCTGTGCACCACGGCTGCTTTAACCCGCCACCTCCCGTGAGTGTGCCCGACCCGGGCACAGCGCGTGCTACATACTGTAGCGCGGTCATCCCCGCGAAACCGTGGATCGTGATGGTCTTGGTCCCGTGTGTGTTTGTCGTGCTCGTAGGTCTTGTGGCGCGGACGCAGCGCGTCCTCGTGGTGTGGACAATTATCACGTGCGTGATTCTGATAGCGAATGCGGATGCAGCGAACTCGCTGAATGCGGCACTCACGATATGAGACGGGACCTCGCCGCTGAACCGCCGCCGCTCGAAATGGAAGAACAGGAACTGCTTGAACTGGAAAGGCAAGAAGGAGAAATACAAGCCGATACAGGGGAACAAGGCGGTGCGACCCAAGCCAGCGGTTCGCGAGGTAACTGCAGAGAGACGAACGAAGAATTTGAAACAGCGGCGGCAGGCTCGCAGCCTGGGCACTGCTATGCGGAGCTACAGTCACCTGATGTCGCTGAACCGTCGTCGGAAGGCTATGCGGGAGTTTCGGTGCAGATGGGGCCTAACTGCATGGTGTGGTCGAAACAGGGACTGATAAACGACGAGGTGTGGGCGGTCCTGCCGAACAACCCCAGTGGCTACGCGTGGATGGAGGCGGGTGTTCATCTAGGTCGCGGCTATAGGGATACCGAAACGACGACGCCACAGTACTGGGGTGCGGTAGGGTACGTGGCGTATAAAACGCATGAATTTGAATTCGTCGAAATAGAGAAACAGCATCATGTGGTCCCGATGAACACGTATTTTCAGATTGAGATGTGGCACGTGCACGGCACAGCCGACGAATGGGAGTTTTGGACAAAGGGCGAACATCAGAAGTTCAAGTACGAAGAACTGGTACAGAGTGCGAACGCCGAAGAGCTGATGGGCGGTGTCGAGGATGCGGCGGAAGGCAACGAGACGCACGGCTATATCGGGGGCATCGAACATTTGCCCGCGTCGGGCGGGAAATGGCAGCCAGGCTGGGACTTTCCGAACGCACGGGAACCCGTGATTATCAAAGGACCCGATGGTAGGATGGCGTTTACGCGCTTTCCGACGAACGCGAAGTTTTCGTTCAACTCATGTCGGTAGGTCGACCTTGCGGGTGGTGGAGATCGCGTCCATGGCTTGTTGGTGGTATGGTGTTCGTGGCTATAGGAGGGATCGCTCTAGCGACAAGCGAGGGATGGATGGCCGGCGGAAAACATGCGCCACGGACGTTCACGGATGCGCACATACGGCGTGTGGCGAAAATCGCGAGTGATTTGGACGGGTGGGCAGACCCGACACGTGTAGCCAGTGTGAGGTCGAGCTACGGACGGGCGATAAGTGTGCTTTCGCATGGCAGGCAGTCAGGCGAAGAAGATGCGGCTGTGCCTGTGGAAGTGATCACTATGCACGGACATTTCACGGCGCGCAACGGCAACCCGCCGCCCGGCATCGGTATTCCGCGTGGTTTGTGGCTGACGGCGATTGTCAATTTGGCCACGGGAGAACCGATGGAGACGCTATTGACCGACCGGCGACCAGAGCTCGGTGTGCTCGGTCGGGTACGCGAGATCGAGCAGGGCGCCGAGGTGAAGCAGGCGCTGTCGGGCCGTAGTCGTTTCGAGAAGAATGGGCATACGTATAGTGGAACCGATCCATTGTCGGGTCCTCGTAGTGGAGCCGATGGGAGATCGCTAGTCGCCACCAATGCCAGGTGAGTTGGATCATTTATCCGTGCTCACAAGAACCGAGTCATATCGAATATGCTCAACTCGTGATCAAAACGGCAGGCACACCGCCGCGGCAGGTGGTGATTGTTGCGCAGCACTCGCCTGCATACGTCCACTCGCTCGGCTATGTCATTCGTCATGATGTTGAACCAGAAAAGAGGCCAGCGAACGTCAAATGGGCTTACGTCATAGTGGAACCGACCCACACGGCGGCAAACATTGTCGGATAGTCATGACGAACGAGCGGGCGGTGGCCGCTGTGCTGCCCTGTGCCCGGCGGCGGAGGTGATTGGCAGGCGGCTTCAGCGGCTGTGGATAGCCGCCGAGCCGGTTCTGCTTGTCGCGGTGGTGGGCACGGTGTCGGCGCTGGGGGTTCATCAGGGTTGTTTTCATCCACCGCCGCCTGTAGGCCTGCCAGATCCTGGCACGCCGCGTGCCAAATACTGTAGCTTGGTAATTGCGGCGAAACCCTGGATCTTGTCGACGCTGGCGCCGTGCGCCGTGGTTGCGTTCACCGCGGCGATCACGCGGAGGGTACGTATTGTCATGCTCGTCACCATCGTAGTCTGTGCGCTTCTTATCGCAAGCGCAATCGCGGCTAACACGTTGACGTCAGCGTCGACGATTTAGTGACGATGTAAAAGCCCGCCACGATTCGACAGGCGCCGTGGTATCGAGGGGTGGGCTCGGAATCCGCAGCACCCCAGAAGAAGGCCGCCTGGTGCACGCCTTTCAAGGCTTTTCGACGCCGCGCACTCGATCTGGTTATCCGGTGCTGCTTTTCGCCATCGAGGCATTGAGCCCAGCAAACCACGTGGCCCGCGTGAAAATCTTCTCGCAGAACGGTTAGCCGGCCCCGATGTTTGTCTCTGCAGGCGGCTTCGATGAAGCACTGCTGTGTGGGTACGGTGTTGCGCGGGAAGTAGCAGTGACAGAGCCGCTGCAGGATCTCCAGGTAGCGCAAGACGCCGCTGTATATAAGGGTCAGATCACGCACGGGCAGCTCGGTACACTCAAGCCTGCTGCCTTCAAGCTGCTGCGCCAATCGTTCGGGCACGGGCTGGTTGTCCTCGTGATCGGCTGGCGTCACGGCGCGGCGAACCTGTCAGCACCGCTGGCGCGTTCCATACAGACCCTCGTCATCCTTGAACCCGGACGCTGGTCGGGATGGTCGCCCAAAGTGGCAGGCCGCCCCCCGGCGGCGGTCGAGCAGCGGCTTCTGAGCGTGCTCTATGACCGCGCCAAGGCACACGAGCTTCGGGTCTTGTAGGCAGCGCGGTTGCTCTCGGGCCGCACGGGGCCAGTGCGCGCGGTTTCGGACCGTCCGCCCCTCGGTTTAAGTTGGCCGTCAGCGTGATGGCGGAGGGCAGCGAAACGCCGAATGGCGAGCAGGGCCTCGGGCCCGAGGGCCGTCCGCGCCGCGGCGAGGGCGATCTGCTGGCCGAACGCCGCGCGCGCCGGGCGGCGGAGAGCGGTGAGGCGGCGCTGCTCCGCCGCACCGAGGCCGCGGAGGCGACGGTTCACACGCTCGAACGCCACGTGGCGAGCCTGCAGCAGCGCCTGCGCGAGATGGAGGGGGAGCGCGAGCGCATCGACGAGCTGCTCGAGGCGGAGCGTGCCGCCGCGCTCGAGCGTGAGCACGAGCTGCGGCGCGTCAAGCAGCGGGAGTACGCCGAGCAGCAGCTGCGGATCGAGACCGAGGATCGGATGCTGAGCCTCGACCGCGAGAGCCGCGTGGAGGTCGAGCGGCTGGATGCCCGGCTGAGCGACAGCGAGAAAGACGCCCGCGAGCTCGCGCGGCGGCTGGAGGGCGTCCAGCGCCAGCTAGCCGAGGCCGAGCAGGAAGCCGCCGCGAAGCGCGCCCTGGCGAGCGCCGAGCAGGGCATGCAGGCCCGCCTGGACGAGCTCGAGCGCCGCGCGCGGGAGATCCAGCAGGGACTGGACGCCGAGCGGGCCGCGCGCGAACGCTCCGAGCGGCTGCTGGAGAGCATGCGCGAGGGCCACCGTCGCCTGGAGCTGCTGCTCGCCGACATGAAGGGCATCGTCGCCCGCGTCACCGCCGCGCTGAGCGTCGCACCGTCCCCGGAGGGGGAGCAGCGCACCCAGGGCAGCCAGGCGATGCCCGCCGGCCCCCAGGGCGAGCGCCTGACGGGCGGGCCATCGACAATCGACCGCCCCTCGCTGCACGCGGATGCGCTTCCGACGGGACCGCCCGAGGCGCGGGGAGCCGAGATGGCCGAGGCGCTGGCCGCGGCGGTCGAGCGCCTGCGCGCGCGCGCCGCGGCCGCCGGCGAGAGCGAGGACGTCGGCGCCGAGGAGCCTCCGCCGCACGGCGCCGGCGAGCCTCCCCGGGGCCGTGCCGAGATCCCCCCATCCGCACCCGCCCCGGGCGAACCGGCCCCATCCACGCCCGCCGGCCGAGGACCGGCCGGCGCCACACCCGCCCCATCCGAGCCCGTCGTCGAGCCCCCGGCGCCACGCGCGCCGCTGCAACCGCACAAGCACAGCATGTCGCTGTTCGGACGCGTGAAAATGAGACGCAAACAGCGGCGCGAGCGGTGAGCGCGCCGGCGTCGGCGTCCGCCCAGCCTCATAGCATCAGGCGTCAGTGACCACCGCCTGCTGCGCCCACCTGCACGTCCACTCCGAGTACTCGCTGCTGGATGGCGCATGCAAGATCGAGGCGCTGGCCGAGCGCGCGGCGCAGTTCGGCCAGCCGGCCCTCGCGCTCACCGACCACGGGGTGATGAACGGGGCGGTGGAGCTCTACAAGGCGTGCAGGAAGCACGGCGTGAAGCCGATCGTCGGCTGCGAGATCTACTTCGTCGACGACCACACGGCCACGGGCCGCACCGAGCGCAACCACCTGACGCTGCTGGCCGCCGACGACGCCGGCTATCGCAACCTCGTGAAGCTGTCCTCGGCCGGGTTCCTGGAGGGCCTGCAGCGCGGCAAGCCGACGGTGGACCTCGCCCAGCTCGAGCGCCATGCGGAGGGCCTGATCGTGCTGAGCGGCTGCCTGGCCTCGCGCTTCTGCCAGCGCCTGCTCGAGGACCGCGCCGCGGAGGCGCGCGCGCACGCGGACGACCTGCTGCGGGTGTTCGGACCCGAGAACGTGTACTTCGAGGTCCAGAAGAACGGCCTGGCCGAGCAGGACAAGTGCAACGAGGGGATCGTGCGGATCGCCCGCGAGATGGGCGGGCGGCTGGTGGGAACCGGCGACGTGCACTACCTGCGTCGCGAGGATTACGAACACCACACGGCGCTGCTGTGCGTGCAGACGAAGAGCACCGTCAGCGAACCGAAGCTGACGTTCGACACCAACGAGTTCTACCTGCGCGACAGCGAGGAGATGGCGGCGGCGTTCGCCGAGTGGCCGCAGGCGATCGCGAGCACGCTGGAGATCGCCGAGCGCTGCTCGGTAGAGCTGGAGCTCGGCAAGCAGCTGATCCCGAGCTTCCCCACGCCCGACGCCAGCGATGAGCGCTCCTACCTGCGCGCGCGCGTGGAGGAGGGCCTGCGCCAACGCTACGGTGACCCGCCGCCGGCGGAGGCGCTCGCGCGGATGCAGATGGAGCTCGACGTGATCGACCGCATGGGCTTCAACGCGTACTTCCTGATCGTCTGGGACTTCGTGAAGTACGCGAAGGAGAACGGCATCGCGGTGGGGCCCGGACGCGGCTCGGCGGCCGGCTCGATCGTGTCCTACTGCCTGGCGATCACCGACGTTGACCCGCTCGCCTACGACCTGCTGTTCGAGCGCTTCCTGAACCCCGAGCGGGTGTCGATGCCGGACATCGACATCGACTTCTCGGTGCGCGGGCGCGAGCAGGTGATGCGCTACGTGAGCGACAAGTACGGGCGCGAGTCGGTCGCGCAGATCGTGACCTTCGGCAAGATGTTCCCGCGGGCGGCCACCCGCGACGCGGCGCGGGTGCTGGGTTTCGACTACGCCACGGGCGATCGCCTGGCGAAGCTGATCCCCGACCCGATCATGGGCCGCGCGCCGTCCTTCGAGGAATGCCTGAAGCAGGGCGAACCGCTGCGCAAGGCCTACGACGAGGAGGCGGACGCGCGGCGGATCGTGGATGTGGCGAAGGGGTTGGAGGGGATCGTGCGCAACTCCTCGATCCACGCGGCCGCCGTGGTGATCGCCGACCGCCCGCTCACCGACATCGTGCCGCTGCAGCTCGCCGACGCGGGCACGGACGGCGGTGGCGAGCGCTCCTTCCGCACCGTCACGCAGTTCTCGATGAAGCCGATCGAGGAGATCGGCCTCTTGAAGATGGACTTCCTCGGCCTGCGCAACCTCGACGTGATCGAGGACGCGTTGGACATCATCGAGCGCTCCAGCGGCAGCCGCCCCGATTGGACGCAGGTGCCGATGGACGACGCGCGCACGTACGAGATGCTCGCCCGCGGGGACTCGACCGGCGTGTTCCAGTTCGAGTCCGAGGGCATGCGCGAGGCGCTGAAGAAGGTGCGCCCCGACGAGTTCAACGACCTCGTGGCGCTCAACGCGCTGTATCGCCCCGGCGCGATGGATCAGATCCCCGTGTACGCGAAGGGCAAGCACAACCCCGAGTCGATCTCCTATGCCGACGAGCGCCTGCGAGCGATCCTCGAGTCCTCGAAGGGGGTGATCCTCTACCAGGAGCAGGCGATGCAGATAGCCAAGGAGCTGGCCGGCTTCTCGGGGGCGAAGGCGGACGACCTGCGCAAGGCGATCGGCAAGAAGAACCGTGCGGCGATGGCCGCGCTGAAGCCGGAGTTCGTCGAGGGCTGTCGCGCGTCGGGCACGAAGCCCGAGGTGATCGAGTTCCTGTGGCAGACCAACGAAAAGTCCGCCGACTACTCCTTCAACAAGTCCCACGCCGCCTGCTACGGGCTGATCGCCTACCGCACCGCCTGGCTGAAGGCCAACCATCCCGCCGAATACATGGCCGCGCTGATCTCCTCGGTGATGTCCACCAAGGACAAGGTCCCGTTCTTCGTCGCGCGCTGCGAGGAAATGGGCATCGAGATCCTGCCCCCGGACGTGAACCTCTCAGACCACGAGTTCACCGTCGTCGACGGCAACATCCGCTTCGGCCTGGACGCGGTGAAGGGGGTCGGCTACCAGGCCGTGGAGGCGATCAAGCGCGCTCGCGAGGCCGGCGGCCAGTTCACCTCGCTGTGGGACTTCTGCGAGCGCGTGGACAGTCGCACGGTCAACAAGAAGGCGATCGAGGCGCTGATCAAGTGCGGGGCGCTCGGCTCGACGGGGGCCAGCCGCAGGGGGATGCTGTCGGTCCTGGAGAAAGC
This sequence comes from uncultured Solirubrobacteraceae bacterium, assembly GCA_963782325.1. GTDB lineage: Bacteria > Actinomycetota > Thermoleophilia > Solirubrobacterales > Solirubrobacteraceae > Palsa-744. The sequence continues at coordinate 504,442 of CAWAJG010000008.1, read as the reverse complement.
GCAGGCCAAAGGCCAGCAGATCCAGCAGGACAAGGAAAGCGGCCAGAGCTCGCTGTTCGAAGAGATGCAGGCGGACTCGTCTGCGCCGGCGGGTGCGCCGGGCGGCTCGGTGCTGGCGGGATCGGTGCACCTGCCGATCCCCAGCGAGGAGTTCGACCAGCGCGAGCTGCTGGCGGCCGAGAAGGAGGCGATCGGGCTGTTCGTCTCCGCGCACCCGCTGAAGCCGCTGCGCGAGGCGCTGCGGGCGCGGGTGGACTGCCCGATCTCCGAGCTCGCCGATCGCCGCGACAAGGACTGGGTGACGGTCGGCGGGATCATCACCGAGACCAAGCGCATCCGCACCCGCAACGGCGATCACATGATGTTCGCCTCGCTCGACGATCTCGCCGGGTCGGTGGAGATGCTCGTGTTCGGCAAGGCGCTCTCAGAGCACGAGGCGACCCTGGTCGTCGACGCGGTGGTGATCGTGAAGGGCCGCGTGGACCACAAGGAAGCGGGCAAGACGTGCCTGGTCGTGCAGGCGGTCGAGCGCTTCGAGCCCTCTCAGGAGGAGATCGAGCGCGCGCGCACACAGACGCGCGCGAGCGACCGCGCCGAGAGCGCGCTCGCGCAGCCGCTGCACCTGCGCGTCGCCGCGACCGACCTGTGCGCGGGCACGATCGAGGAGCTGCGCCAGCTGATCGAAGACTGTCGAGGAAGCGCCGAGGTGTTCGTGGAGATCGTCCGCAGCGACGGCAGCACGCGTCGCTTGCGCCTCGGCGAGGGCTTTCGCGTGCAACACACGCCGACGCTGCGCGCCGAGCTCGAACACGCCCTCACACAGGCCAAGGCGATGGCGGCTCCCCGGGCGCTGGCCGCCTCGCTGGCCGGCTGATCCGGCTGCCCGCTCAGCCGCGTTTCCTGGCCGCGATCCCCCGCTCGCGCAGCCGCATCGCGTAGGCGACTTCCTCGCGCGAGGGCCCCTGCCGTTTCTCCCCGGGGGTCTCGAGCACGCACGCCAGCCGCTGCAGGCCGGGGGCGGACAGAAACGCCGCACAGCCGTCCGCGCCGAGCTCGCCGCGCCCGATGTTCGCGTGTCGATCGCGGTTTGAGCCGAGCGGCGTCTGCGAGTCGTTCAGGTGCAGCGAGCGCACGCGCCCGCGCCCGAGCTTGCGCGTGGCCTCGCGCAGCACCGCCGAGACGCCGGCCTGGGTGCGGATGTCATAGCCGGAGGCGAACAGGTGGCAGGAGTCCAGGCACACGCCGAGCCGCGCCCCGCCGCCGGCGAGCTCCAACAGCTGCGCAAGCTCGTCGAAGGAGCGCCCGAGCGTGCCGCCCGCGCCGGCGGTGTTCTCCAGGTGCAGCTCGCAGCCCTCGCTCTCCGCCAGCGCCTCGCGGATCGCCGCGCCCGCACGCGCGATCGCCGTGGCGGCGTCCCCCTGCTTGGCCGAGCCGGGGTGCAGCACCACGCCGGCGGCGCCGATCGCGGCGCCGGCGCGCAGCGAGTGCGTCAGCGACGCCAGCGATTTCGCGCGGATGTAGGGGTCCTCGCTGGCGCAGTTGAGCAGGTAGACGGCGTGGATCAGCACCGCGTCCACGGGGCTCGCGGCCATCGCCGCGCGGAACGCCGCGACGTCCTCGTCGCGGTAGCTGCTCGCGCGCCACATGCGCGGCGACTGGTTGAAGATCTGGATCGCCCGGCAGCCGCGCTCGACGCCGCGCTCGATCGCCTTCGGCAGGCCGCCGGCGGGGGAGACGTGCGCGCCGATCAGCACGCCGGCGGCGCCGGCGCCCGGCGTGGTCTCGCGCGAACGGCGGCGGCTAGCATGCGGCGCATCCTATGAGGGTTCGCTTTGCGCCATCTCCGACGGGCGCGCTGCACATCGGCGGCGCGCGGACGGCGCTGTTCAACTGGCTGCTCGCCCGCCACGAAGGGGGCGAGTTGGTGCTGCGCATCGAGGACACCGACCGCGAGCGCTCGACCCCCGAGAACATCGAGCAGATCCTCGACGCGCTCGCGTGGCTGGAGCTCGACTGGGACGAGGGGCCGATCCTGCAGACCGACCGCTCGCAGCGCCACCGCGAGGCGCTGGAGGCGCTGCTGTCCTGCGGCCACGCCTACCGCTCGAACGCGACCGCCGCGGACGTGAAGGCATACAAGGAGCGCCACGGCGCCGAGCGCGGCTTCCGCGGCGAGGACGAGCGCGAGGGGGCGGTGCGCCTGCGCGTGCCCGCGGAGGGCGCGACGGTCGTGCACGACGTCATCCGCGGCGACACCCGCTTCGAGCACGTCCACCTCGACGACCCGGTGATCGCGCGCGCCGACGATTCGGTGCTGTACAACTTCGCCGTCGCGATCGACGACCTCGACGCGGCGATCACGCACGTGGTGCGCGGCGAGGATCACCTCTCGAACACGCCCAAGCAGCTGCTGGTGCTGGAGGCCGCGAAAGCGGCCGGGCTGGCCCCCCCGGGCACCGCGCTGCCGTTGTACGCGCACCTGCCGCTGCTGCACGGGCCCGACGGCAAGAAGCTCTCCAAGCGCCACGGCGCCGCCTCGGTGCAGGAGCTGCGCGACGCCGGCTACCTGCCGGAGGCGGTTCGCAACTACCTGGCGCTGCTCGGTTGGGGCGCCGGCGACGACGCGACTGTGCTCTCGACGCAGGAGCTGATCGAGCGCTTCACGCTGGAGCGCGTCAGCCGCAACCCCGCGCGCTTCGACGAGACGAAGCTGCGCTGGCTGAACGGGCTGTACATCCGCAAACTGGAGCCCGCCGAGCTCGCGCGCCGCCTGGAAGCGTTCACCGGGCGCGAGGGCCTCGAGGACGCCGCGCGGATCAGCCGGGAGAAGATCCAGACGCTCGCCGACTTCCTGCCGCTGACGGGCTCGCTGCTCGACGGCCCCGGCGAGGATCCCTCCGCGCGCGAGCGCTGGCTCGACGACGGCGGGCGGGCGATGCTCACGCAGGTGGGCGATGCGCTGGCCGCGACCGGGAGCTTCGACGAGAGCGCCGTGCAGCAGGCGCTGGAGGCGGTGATAGCCGAACGCGGGGTCAAGCCGCGCGAGGTCTACCAGCCGCTGCGCGTGGCGCTGACCGGCACGACGGTCTCGCCGGGGATCTTCGAGAGCGTCGCCCTGCTCGGGCGCGAGGAGACGCTGCGGCGGATCACCCGTGCGCTGGCGACTCGCTGAAACCCGCTGCAAAACACCCAAAAACGCGACGCAACCTAAATCGTTCGGCCGCGAATGCCGATACGACTGAGACGTCGGAATCACCGGCTCGAAAAAAAACGGCGAACCCAAGGAAGGGGTCAAGATCGCATGCAGGCAACCGCCGCAGCTAGAAAGCCGGCCCACGGAAAGAAGCTGGCCACAGTCAAGAAGCTGACCGCCGCGAAGAAACCCAGCGCAGCAAAGGCGTCGACGGCGACGCAGAAGCTGAAGAAGGCGGCTCCCGGCCGGACGTCGCAGCCTCAGCGACGGCACGGCGCGCCCGCGGCCGGCTCCGGTGAGCGCCACCAGAACGAGGGCCACGGCCGGCGCCTGACGATGGCCTTCGAAGCGCTCGAGGCCTTCCCCGCTCTCGCCGAGTCGCGCGACCGCCTGCTGTCGGTCGTCTCCAAGGACCACGTCGCGACCGCCGACGTGGTGGCCGCCGTCGAGTCCGACGTGGCGCTGATCATCGCGGTGCTGCGGATGGCCAACCGCGCCCAGGACGGCCGTGCGCGCGTGGACACCGCGGTCGCCGCCGTGGAGATCCTGAGCGCCCACACCGTGCAGGCGGTCGCCAACCGCATGCGCACCTTCGACTTCTTCGAGCGGGCCAGCGTGTGGGACACGGCGCCCGAGCGCTTCCGGCTGCACGCGCTGGCCACCCAGCACGCCGCCGACCGCCTCGCCAGCGAGGTGGGCTATGAGAACCGCGACCGCCTGACGGTGACGAGCCTGCTCCACGACGTCGGCAAGCTGGTGCTGCTGCACGCATACCCCGGCTACCCCTCCCAGGTCCACCGCGGCGCGCGCACGCCCGAGGAGCGCATCCACCAGGAGCGCCGCGAGCTCGGCGTCGACCACGCGCTGGTCGGCGGCGTGCTGATCCGCCGCTGGGGACTGCCCGGCTCGCTGGCGACGCCGATCGAGCGCCACCACAACCCCGACGTGGAAGGCGAGGCGGCGTTCATCCGCCTGGCGGACATGCTCGCCCACTACGAACAGGGCGGGCGGGTGTCCCCGAGCGAGATGCTCCACACCGCGCGCAGCGTGGGCCTCGGCCCGGACGAGCTCAGGCGGGTGCTCTACGAGCTGCCGAGCGCCACCAGCCAGCGCCAGCGTCACGTCGACCCGTGCCCGCTCTCCGGTCGCGAGCTCGGCGTCCTGCAGCGCCTGGCGGAGGGCAAGGTCTACAAGCAGATTGCCCACGAGCTGACGCTGTCGACGAGCACCGTCCGCACCCACCTGCACAACATCTACGGCAAGCTCGGCGCGGTCGATCGCGCGCAGGCCGTTCTCATCGCCACGGAGCGCGGCTGGCTGTAGATCCCTAGCATCGCCGCTGTGAGCGCGCGATGATCTCGATCACCAGCAAGTCCCCCTACGCGGTGCTCGCGCTGGCCGAGCTCGCGCGCGCCGGCGGCCCGGACCCCGTGCCGATCGGCGAGCTGGCGCGCAGGCGCGACGTGCCGGTGCAGTTCCTCGAGCAGCTCTTCGCGGTGCTGCGCCGCGGCGGCATCGTCAGCTCACAGCGCGGCGTGAAGGGCGGCTACCGCTTCGCGCGCGAGCCCTCGACGGTCACCGTGCTGGAGGTCGTGGAGCTGCTCGACGGCCCGCTCGGGCGTGACGCTGAGGGCGTGTTCGACGACGCTGCCGACGCCGCCCGCCGGGTGCTGGCGCAGACGACGATCGCGGACGTCGTCCAGCGCGAGATGCACGACGCCGGCGCGCGGATGTATCACATCTAGAAACCGGCCGGTGGCCGCAGCCGGAAACCGTCTTCCACGGCTCATCGCCCGCCAGGGATGGTCGCTAGAGCGAGGTGACGGGAACGATTTCACCGTGGACGATCGTGAACAGACCCGCCCCGATTGTCGTCGTCTCCGATTTCGGACATCCCCTTGGCGAGTCGGTCAGCTTGCCCTTGACGACGCTCTCGAACACCACGACTTCTATCTCGGCTCCAAACCCGCTTTTGGCCTTCGTGAATTCGTAGATACAGTCGCCTGCCGGGCCCCACACGTGGACCTCCAAATACATGGACAGGACCGCGGTGGGTTCGGAAAGCTTCATGGTCATGGTGCCGCCGGTGATGCTGTCTTTTTTCCCGCCGTAGCTGTCGGCACACTGCCCGCGCACGCCGATTTCGATGATTTTGTCGGTCGTGGCCGCGTTGCTCGCAAGCGTCCCTTCGTCGAATTCGGGAGAGACGGCTTCACACGAGCCGAGTTCGATCCCGAATTCCAACAGCACGGGACTGCCCACCGGCAGTAGTTCGCCGTTCCCATACAGGTACACCTTGCTCTTGGCCGACGCCGCGCCGGCCGAGACCGCCCCGATAGCCAGCATGGCCAGCAGCGCCAGACCGATGATCCTGATGCGCGTCATCCCGTCACCCCCCGTGGTCGATATGTGGCCAACGATCCCGCTGGACGCTACTCCGCTCGTGCGAGCGGCGCGTTCCGCTCGGCTCGGCTGTTCTATTGTCGTGGCCTGAATGTCGGGAATCCCGATCAACATTGCCGAGCTGGTCGGCGACACTCCCATGGTCGGACTGCCGCGGATGCTGGAGGGCACGCCGGCGGCGGAGAACGGCGTGGAGCTGTTCGCGAAGCTGGAGGCGTTCAACCCCGGCGGCAGCGTGAAGGACAGGATCGGCGTGGCGATGATCGAGGCGGCCGAGGCGGAAGGCCGGATCGCGCCGGGTCGCACGACGATCGTGGAGGCGACGAGCGGCAACACGGGCATCGCGCTGGCGTTCGTGTGCGCGGCGAAGGGCTACGAGCTGGTGCTGACGCTGCCGCAGGGGATGAGCCGCGAGCGCGAGTGCCTGCTGCGGCTGTACGGAGCGCGCGTGCAGATAACGGAGTCGATGGGCGGCATGGCCGAGGCGGTGGCGGCCGCCCAGGCGATGGCCCGCGAGGATGACGTGTTCCTGCCCGACCAGTTCTCCAACCCGGCCAACCCCGCGGCGCACCGGCGGACGACCGGACCGGAGATCGAGCGGGCGCTGGACGGCCGCGTGGACGTGTTCGTGGCGGGCGTGGGCACCGGCGGCACGATCACGGGCGTCGGCGAGTACCTGCGCGAGCACTGCAACGCGAAGCTGCAGCTCGTTGCGGTGGAGCCGCGCGGCTCGGCGGTCCTCTCGGGCGGGCGCCCCGGCCCCCACCGCATACAGGGCATCGGCGCGGGCTTCGTCCCGGAGGTGCTCAACCGCGAGCTGATCGACGAGGTGATCCCGGTGAGCGACGACGACGCGATCCAGACCGCCTGGACTTGCGCCAGGCGCGCGGGGCTGCTCGCGGGGATCTCCGCCGGCGCCGCGCTGTGGGCCGGCCTGCAGGTCGCCGCCCGCCCGGAATCCAAGGGCAAGCGGATAGTGGTGATGATGCCCGACTCCGGCGAGCGCTACATCTCGCAGGCGTTCTTCGCACCCTGAGTAGCAGGTGGGTTGTGTCCCCGCCGGCGGCAGTACTGCTTCGGTGTCGACACATCGAGATCGTCCTGTCCATTCGTGCTCTCGCGCGAGGGTTCCGATGCAGGCATTCAGGCAGGGCAGCCCATGAGACGGCTTTGGAGGACCGAGAGGGCCCGTATCGTTCGAGTGCTCTCGGGGTTGGTCGCTCTGTTCGGTGGTGTCTACCTGGCTGGGCTACCCAGCTACTACGCCCTCTTTACCGTTGGCGATAGCGGGTCCGGCGCAAACGAGGCAAGGCATGCGGCGGTGCCGCTGTTTGGCCTCTGGCTCTTGATCGCGCTCACCGTCGGCTATCTGGCGGTGCTGCGTGACAGTGAATTTCTACGCCTTCTGACGCCGGTGCGCCGCCGCCTCGGCCCAACCCGCCAGCGCGATGCCGTGCTGCATGCCGTGGCCCTCCTGTTGGCGGACCGCCGCTTCGCTCTTCTGCGTGCGTTCAAGCCGCGGATCTTCATATGCGACGATCCACGACGGCCGTCCGAACTGCTGCCGCTCGATGTCGACCCACCGGCGCGATGGCAGCGCTGGCGTGTTGGGTACGGCGCGGTGGGAGCTGCGTTCGACGCCAACCTTGACGATGTGCTCGTTCTCAAGGGTCGTCATCTCGAGCGGCAAAACGAAACCCTCACGCAGGAACAGCTTGATCGTTACGGGTCGCTGAAGCTTGTAGCCGCGGTGGTCCTACGTGGTACCAGAGAACGACCTATCGGCACCCTGAGCGTGTCCTCCGAGAAGGACCGAGGGTTCGCGGCGAGCCGGGTGGAGCAGATGACGCTGCTCGCATCAGAGCTGGGGGTGCTGCTTGATCTCATCATTTGAGACGACCGCGGGTCGGTATATCCTTTGAGCATGGTCAAGCTGTCGAGCATCATGGACCTCTCGGAGGTTGCCGTCGCGGGACGCCCTCTCTCCACGCTCCTCCAGGAGAGCTTGCGCGACGCCCACGAGCAGCTGCGCGACCAAGATGGAGACGCCGACGCCGTGTCAGGTGGCGCGACGAGCGGCCAGCGGGACAGCACAGGCGCCTGAGCTCTATTCCGCGCCGAACGGCGAGATCGGTTGCTCACGCAACGATGGGCGCTACGCTGTTGCCATGCCCGGTTTCGCCAGGGTCGCGCGGGTGGTGAGCGAGGTCCGCTGTGACGTGCGCGCTGCGCGCGACCGCGATCCCGCGGCGCGGGGCGTGGCCCCGGCGGAGATCCTCGCGACGTGGCCCGGGATCCATGCGCTGCTCGCCTACCGGGTGGCGCACGCTCTGTACCTTGCGGACGTGCCGCTGCTGCCGCGGCTGATCTCGATGTTCACGCGCGCGCTCACCGGCATCGAGATCCATCCGGCGGCGCGGATCGGCTGCGGCCTGTTCATCGACCACGGCGCCGGGGTGGTGATCGGCGAGACGGCGGACATCGGCAAGGACGTCACCCTGTACCAGGGCGTGACGCTGGGGGGCACGGGCTTCGCCACCGGCAAGCGCCACCCGACCGTGCAGGACAACGTGACGATCGGCTCGGGCGCGAAGCTGCTGGGGCCGATCACGGTCGGTCACGGCGCGAAGATCGGCGCGAACAGCGTCGTGATCACCGACGTCCCAGCCAACTCCACCGTGGTTGGAAACCCCGGCCACCCGGTGCGCGTCGACGGCCAGCGCGTCGAGGGCCCGGATGCCGACTGGATTCACCTGCCCGACCCGATCGCCGAGGCGATCCAGGCGCTCTCCAGCCGCATCGCCACGCTCGAACGGATGATCGCGGAGCTGTCCGACGAGGAGCCCCAGCCGGTCGCCGAGGTGAGGCCGCTGCGTCGCGCGACGGGTCCGAACCCGGCCGGCGGCTGAGGGGAGCCGGACGGCGGTGTCGCGTCGCGCCACGGGCCCGAAACGGGCCGGCGGCTGACGGAGCCGGACCGGCGGATGAGCCGAGCCGCGACGGTCGGCGCGCCGGCCGTTCACCCGGCCGGGGGCGCATCTATGCTGGACGAGATGGCCGCGAATCCCCACGCCGAGCACCTGCAGGAGCTGCTGGAGAGCCTCAACGAGCCCCAGCGCGAGGCGGTCACGCACGGCGAGGGGCCGCTGTTGATCCTCGCCGGCGCGGGCTCCGGCAAGACGCGGGTGCTCGCCCACCGGATCGCCTTCCTGATCTACACCGACCAGGCGCAGGCGGGGGAGATCCTGGCGATCACGTTCACGAACAAGGCGGCGGGGGAGATGCGCGAGCGCGTCGAGGGATTGATCGGAAGCCCGCCCTCCCCCGGCACGCGCGGGATGTGGGTGATGACCTTCCACTCGGCGTGCGCGCGCATCCTGCGTTCGGAGGCACAGCGCCTCGGCTACACCCGCCAGTTCACGATCTACGACCAGGCGGACGCGCGGCGGCTGACGAAGCGCTCGGCCGACGCGGTCGGGGTGGACCCCAAGCGCTACACCCCGGCGGCGCTGCACAACCAGATCTCCGCCGCCAAGAACCGGCTGATCGACGCCGCCGCCTACCGCCAGGCGGTGGGCTCGCAGTTCGAGGAGATGGTGGCGGACGTCTACGACATCTACGAGCGCGACCTGCACCGCATGAACGCGATGGACTTCGACGACCTGCTGTTCAGGACCGTCAACCTGCTGGAGCTCTACGACGAGGTCCGCGAGCGCTACGGCGACACCTTCCGCCACGTGCTCGTGGACGAGTACCAGGACACCAACCACGCCCAGTATCGCCTCTTGCAATTGCTCGTCGGCGGCGGCCGCGCGCCGCTGGCCGGTGAGTCGCAGCCCGGGGATCGACCCACCTACGCAGGCCCGCTCGGCCACCGCAATCTGGCGGTGGTGGGCGACGATGCGCAGTGCTTGGTGAAGGGAACCACGGTCACGATGAGCGATGGCAGTCAGCGACCGATCGAGCAGATCTGCGTTGGAGACAGGGTTCTCTCGTCGTTCGGGTCGGGTGTCTTCAGGTCGGCTGCTGTGACCGGCGTGTTCAGCTCCCATCGCGCGGCCGGCATCAGAATCCGTACCAGCTCCGGTCGTGAGATTGTCAGCACCCCAGAGCACACTCACTTTGCTGGCTACAGAAACGGGATGATCCCGTCATTCCATGCCACGTACCTGATGCGCAAGCAGGACGTTGGTTGGAGGGTTGGGACAACTCGCACAGCAATCAACGATCGAGGTCAGACCACCGCTGGCGTACAGCTACGTGCGATGACGGAGCGCGCGGATGACGCATGGGTTGTGTCAACTCACGAGAGCGTTGAGGAGGCAAGGGTCGCAGAGGCAATCCTCGCTGCCCGGTACGGACTCCCCACAGTGCCGTTCAAGGCTCGAGCCCACCGTGGTGTTCTCGGCGACCAGGTGCTGGTAGATCGCGTGTTTGCCAACGTTGACACCCAACCTGGGGGCGAACGTCTGCTGAGAGATGAGGGGCTCTCGCTTCAACACCCACACCACCTGTGGCAGGGGTTCGATGGGGCCCGACGGATTGTCGTCGTGACTCTTGGAGCCGACCGTTCGGGCGCAGATCGGAACGGGGAACCTCTTCACACTGTTTCCTTGGGAGGCAGAGACCCCGTTGTACGCCTTCAACTTGAAGGCATGGGCTTGAGGGTTGCACAGGTACGTGCCCGTGCACGCGGATGGCGCAGCGAGACCTACCACAAGAGCTTCGGCGCCGCGGCCGGTGCAGCGGAGCGCATAGCGTCAGCTCTCGATGTGGCCATACGTTACGTAGCGCGCCTTGGATCTCCGCGCGCGGGGCAGACGAACGCGCTTCCGTTCACTCGTGCATCGTCGATCAGGCCGGGGATGGTCATGTTCGATGAGCAAGGTGGTTACGACGCGGTGATTTCGGTGGAACGGATCGCACTCGATGATGAGGTTTATGACCTCAACGTTGCCGACGTTCATAACTTCATTGCGGCTGGTCTGATCACCCATAACTCGATCTATTCCTTCCGCGGCGCCGACATTAGGAACCTCTTGGACTTTCAGGACGACTTCCCCGACGCGCGGGTGGTGAAGCTCGAGCAGAACTACCGCTCGACGCAGACGATCCTCTCGGCGGCGAACGCGGTGATCGCGAGCAACCGCGGTGGCATTCCCAAGCGCCTGTGGAGCGAGCTCGGGGAGGGCGATCCGATCCGCCTGCGCGCGTTCGAGGACGAGCACGCGGAGGCGCGCTTCGTCGTCGGCGAGATCCAGCGCCTGATCGACGAGGGCGCCTCGCGCGCGGAGATCGCGGTGCTCTACCGCACGAACGCGATGTCGCGGGTGATCGAGGACACGCTCGTGCGCAGCGACATCGCCTATCAGGTGATCGGCGGGGCGAAGTTCTACGAACGGGCGGAGATCAAGGACGCGATCGCCTACCTCTCGCTGCTGGCGAACCCCGCGGACGCGGTCAGCTTCACGCGCGTGGTCAACTCGCCCCGGCGCGGGATCGGCCAGACCTCGCTGGCGCGGGTGCTCGCGCACGCCTCCTCGCTGGGGATCACCGTCTGGGAGGCCGCCGCGCAGCCGCAGACCGCCGGGCTCGGCGCCGCGGCGGTGAAGGCGCTGGGGCGGTTCATGGACACGATGGAGGAGCTGCGCGCCAAGGCGCAGGGCGGCGTGCCCGTCGGCGACCTGCTGGAGGCGCTGCTGTCGCAGAGCGGCTACGTGGAGGCGCTGGAGGCCGAGCGGACGATCGAGGCGCAGGGGCGCATCGAGAACCTCGAGCAGCTCGTCGAGGTCGGCCGCGAGTTCGACGCCCGCACGCCGGCATCGTCCCCGGCGGGGGACGGGGAAGACACGCTCGACGTGTTCCTCCAGGAGGTCGCGCTCGTCGCCGACGCGGACACCCGCAGCGACGAGGGCCTCGTGACGCTGATGACGCTGCACAACGCCAAGGGCCTCGAGTACCCGACGGTGTTCATCACCGGCTGCGAGGACGGCGTGTTCCCGCACTCGCGGGCGATCGAGGAGGGCGGACTGGAGGAGGAGCGCCGCCTGTTCTACGTGGGCATCACCAGGGCGATGCGCCAGCTCTACCTCACCTACGCGCGACGCCGGGCGGTGTTCGGCGCCCAGACCTACGGCCTGCGCAGCCGCTTCCTCGACGAGATCCCCGGCGAGCTCGTCGACGAGCCCCAGCAGCTGTTCGTCCGGGCATCCGCGCTCGGCGGCGACGGGCCGGCGGGCTCACGCTCGCCCGGCTCTCAGATCGGCGGAGCGCCGACGGCGATCGGTGCCGGCTCCGCGGGGCGGCGTGCCCGGCACGCCGATGCGGGGGCGTGGGCTGCGCCCGGCGAGCACGCGCGGGCGCCCGCCGTTCACTTCCGCCTCGGCGAGGACGTCGTCCACGCGGCGTTCGGCGACGGCGTCGTCACGGGAGTCGAGCCCGGAGGCGTGATCGTCGTGCGCTTCGCCGGCGACGGCTCGGAGCGCAAGCTGATGGCCGAGTACGCGCCCGTCAGCCGTCGCTGAGCCTCACAGCCGCGCCTACCGAAGACAGCACCCGCCGAGCGCGCGGGCACGACCGATCGCGGCGGTTGCGGAGTCGGCGGAAGAGTGCCGCCCTGCGAGCGCATAGCATCTAAGGCTGTAAATGAGCGCCACGATCATCGACGGCAAGGCCATCGCCGCGCGCGTGCGCGCGGATGTGGCACGCGAGGTCGAGGCGTTCGTGCGCGAGGTCGGTCGCTCCCCCGGTCTCGCGACGGTGCTCGTCGGCGATGACCCGGCCTCGGCGGTGTACGTCGGCGGCAAGCAGCGGGCGTGCGCGGAGGTGGGGATGGTGCCGTTCGACCGCCGGCTGCACGCGAACGCCACGTTCGAGGAGGTGGCCGAGGAGCTCGAGCGGCTGAACGCCGACAGCACCGTCAGCGGCGTGCTGCTGCAGCTGCCCGTGCCCGGGCATCTCGACGGACCGGCGCTCACCGGGATCATCAGCCCCGAGAAGGACGTCGACGGGCTGACGCCGGTCAACGCGGGGCTGCTCGCGCTGGGGCGGCCGGGCCTGCGCCCGTGCACGCCGCTGGGCGTCATGGAGCTGCTGGGCGCATCGTCCCCGGAGGGGGAGGGGACACCGGCGTGGAGCTCGAAGGCGCCGAGGCGGTCGTGGTCGGGCGCTCGAACCTGTTCGGCAAGCCGATGGCACAGCTGTTGCTCGCGCGCAACGCCACCGTCACCACCTGCCACTCGCGCACGCGTGAGCTGGCGCAGGTCTGCTCGCGCGCGGACGTCCTCATCGTCGCGATCGGCCGCGCACGCATGGTCACGCGCGAGTTCGTCAAGCCGGGCGCCGTCGTCATCGACGTCGGCATGAACCGCATCGCCCCCGAGGAGGCCGGCAACAAGAGCGGCCTCGTCGGGGACGTCGACTTCGCCGCCGCCGCCGAGGTCGCCTCCGCGATCACGCCCGTGCCCGGCGGCGTCGGTCCGATGACGATCGCGCTGCTGCTGCGCAACACGCTCCAGGCCGCCCGCTACCAGGCCGACCTCGACACGCTGCTCGCGGAGGTCCAGGAGGGCATGGCGTGAGCGCGGCGCTCGCGACGGCCGGCCTCGCCTCCCGCGCGGGCGCGGTGAGCCGGTGAGCCTCAGGCGGCTGCGCCTCGGAGAGCTGCTGGCGCTCGCCGGCGCGGCCTGCGTGGTCGTGTCGCTGTTCGTGCGCTCCTACGAGGGACCGGCCGGCATCCTCGACGGGTGGAACACCTTCGACGCCGGCCTCGTCCTGATGCTGGCGGCCGTCGCCGCGGCGCTCGCGATGGTGCTCAGCGCGCTCACCGAGCGCAGCCCCGCGCTGCCGGTCTCGACCGCCGTCTGGTGCGTCTTCCTCGGCCTGCTCGGCGTCATCGCCGCCCTCGTCAGGGCGCTCGACCTCCCCGATCACGCGACCGAGCGCTGCTTCGGCACGTGGCTCGCGCTGGCCGGCGCCGTCGCCATCCTCGCAGGCGCGTGGCAGACGCTGCGCGACGAACACCGGTCGCTCTACACGCCCGCCGAACCGCCCCGGCGCCCAGCGCCCTAGCTCCTGCGAGCAGCCCCGCGACGCGTCGGCGCGGGATGGGCAGCCGGCGCGAGCGTGGTCGCACATTCGTGCAGGAGACACGGCCCGCGCGAGGAACTTTGTAATAACGGATGCAAGCTCCGGCCCTGGTCGGGGGAGCACGGTCGCACTCACCACATCCACGGGGGTCAGCCAGCATGAACTTCGACGCCACCCGCCTTCACCGCAGCGACCGGATCGTCGGCGCCGGCGCGATCCTCTTCTTCGTCTTCCTGTTCTTCTTCAAGTGGTACGGCGTCAGCACCAGCGCTCCGTCGATCGGGGGCGTGAACCTCGGCGGCACGTTCAGCTTCAACGGCTGGCACACCTTCTCCGTCAACCGCTGGCTGTGGCTGCTCACGATCGTCGTCGCGCTCGCCGCGGTCGGCATCCGCGCGGGAGTGCTGAAGCTCGAGCCGCCGGTGCAACCGGCCGTGGCGACGGCGGTCCTGGGGGCGCTCTCGACGCTCACGATCCTCTACCGCATCCTCGACCACCCCACCTTCAGCGCCAGCTTCGCCGGCGTGCACACCTCGGTCGGCATCAAGATCGGCATCTGGCTCGGGCTCGTCGCCGCGGTGGCCATCACCTACGGCGGCTATCTCGGCATGCAGGACGAAGGCACCTCGCTCGCGGACGTCCGCGACCAGGCCGCCGGCGCCATCGGTGGGCTGGCCGGCCCGAGCCCGACCGCCGATGGCGGCGCCGCGGGCGCTGCGCAGGAGAGCGCGCCACCGAGCCCGCCGGCGTCCACCGAGCCGCCGACCGTGGAGCCGCCGGGCCCGATGCCAGCCTGAGCGGCGGGCGCAACGCCGCCGTCTCACCCGCCGCCGCGAGACACGTGCGCGCGGCGCCCAGGGCGGACCGCGCGTGGCGGCCCGTAGAATGCGCCACTGTGATCGGACGCGATGAGGTTCTCCACGTCGCCCGGCTGGCGCGGCTGGCGCTCGACGAGGACGAGATCGAGCCGATGGCCCGCGAGCTCTCCGCGGTGCTCGACCACGTCGCCCGCATCGGCGAGCTCGACCTCGACGGCGTCGCCCCGACCTCGCACGTCATCGACGTCACCGGCGCGCTGCGCGCCGACGAGCCGCGCCCGTGTCTCCCGCGCGAGGTCGCGCTCGCACAGGCGCCGGCCGTCAGCGACGACGGCTTCCTCGTTCCAAGCCCACAGGCGTGAGCTCCGACGTGCTCGAGCTGACGGCCGCCCAGGCGGCCGACGCGATCGCAGGCGGGTCGCTGTCGGCGGGCGAGCTGTTCGACGCCTACCGCGAGCGCGCGCAGGCCGACCGGGAGGCGGGGGAGGACGGCCTGAACTGCTTCACCTGGGTGGCCCGGGAGGCGCCGAGCAAGGTCGGCAGACGCGTCCGCGAGACGGTCCCGCACCAGCCTGACCCGGTGCCCATGCCCGAGTCCTTCGCCGGGACGCCGCTCGGCGGAGTCCCGCTCGCGGTCAAGGACCTGTTCTGTACCGACGGCGTGCCCAGCCAGTCGGGCTCTCGCATCCTCCAGGGATACCTGCCTCCGTACACCGCCACAGTCGTCTCGCGACTGCGCCACGCGGGTGCGCCGCTGCTCGCCAAGACCAACCAGGACGAGTTCGCCATGGGCTCCTCCACCGAGAACTCCGCGTTCGGACCCACGCTCAACCCCTGGGACCGCGCCCGCGTGCCCGGCGGCTCATCCGGGGGCAGTGCCGCCGCGGTCGCCGCCGGGCTCGCGCCGTGGGCGCTCGGCACCGACACCGGCGGCTCCATCCGCCAGCCCGCCGCGCTCTGCGGGATCGTCGGGCTCAAACCCACCTACGGCTCCGTCTCGCGCTACGGCATGATCGCCTTCGCCTCCTCGCTCGACCAGGCCGGTCCGCTCACGCGCGACGTCACCGACGCGGCGCTCCTGCTCAGGCACATGGTCGGGCGCGACCCCTGCGACGCCACCTCGCTCGGGCACCCCGATCAGATCGCGCTGCCGAGCGCCGAGCGCCTCGACGGGGTCCGCATCGGCGTCCCCGCCGAGCTGCAATCGCCCGACGCCTCCGCATCGGGGGACGCCGCGATCGAGGCGGGCGTGCGCGAGCGCTTCGACGCCACGCTCGAGCTCGCCGAGGAGCTCGGCGCCAGCGTCGAGGAGGTCCAGCTGCCGCACGCGCCGCACGCGCTGTCCGCCTACTACGTGCTCGCCCCCTCCGAGGCCAGCTCCAACCTCGCGCGCTTCGACGGCGTGCGCTACGGGCTGCGCGCGGAGAACGCGAGCGACCTGCTCGACATGTACACGCGCACCCGTCACGACGGCTTCGGGGCGGAGGTCAAGCGGCGGATCATGCTCGGCACCTACGCGCTCTCCTCCGGCTACTACGAGGCCTACTACGGCCGCGCCCAGCGCGTGCGCACGAAGGTCGCACAGGACTTCGCCGCGGCCTTCGACACGGTCGATCTCATCGCCACGCCCACCGCGCCCGGCGTCGCCTTCGAGCTGGGGGAGAAGACCGCCGACCCGTGGGCGATGTACCTCAGCGACTACTTCACCGTCCCCATGTCGCTCGCCGGCATCCCCGCCATCTCCATCCCCTGCGGGCTCAGCGCCGCATCGTCCCCGCAGGGGGAGAGCGACGGCGTGGGCAAGGTCGCCCTGCCCGTCGGCCTCCAGCTCGCCGGTCCCGCATTCAGCGAGAACCGGCTGCTCGACGCGGCCTACGCGCTCGAGCGGGCGCTCGCCTTCGACGCCACCGCCGGCCATGTCTGAGCAACTGCGAACGCCCGCCCGGCCGCCGCCAGGCGGCCCCTCTAAAAGCGGCTCACACGAGGCGGTCATCGGGCTGGAGATCCACGTGCAGCTCGCGACCGTCACGAAGATGTTCTGCGGCTGCGAGCTGTCCTTCGGGGAGCCCCCCAACACGCGCACCTGCGCCGTCTGCCTCGGCCTGCCGGGGAGCCTGCCGGTGGCCAACGCGCGGGCCGTCCACCTCGGGCTCGTCATCGGCCTCGCGCTCGGCTGCGAGCTCGCGCCGCGCTCGATCTTCCACCGCAAGAACTACTTCTATCCCGACCTGCCCAAGGGCTACCAGATCTCCCAGTACGACGAGCCGCTGTGCCGCGGCGGGCGGCTCGGCGACGTGCGCATCCACCGCGTGCACCTCGAGGAGGACGCCGCCAAGCTCATCCACGTCGGCGCCTCCGGGCGCATTCACGGCTCGGACGCGTCCATCGTCGACTTCAACCGCGGCGGCACCCCCCTCGCGGAGATCGTCACCGAGCCCGACCTGCGCACGCCCGAGCAGGCCGGCGAGTGGCTCAAGCTGCTGCGCACCACCCTGCGCCGGCTCGCCGTCTCGGACGTCAACATGGAGGAGGGCTCGCTGCGCTGCGACGCCAACATCTCCCTGCGCCCGGCCGGCGGCGACGAGCTCGGCACCAAGACCGAGCTCAAGAACATGAACTCCTTCCGCTTCATCGAACGCGGCATCCGCGCCGAGATCGTCCGCCAGCAGGAGATCCTCGCGGGCGGTGGGCACGTCGTCCAGGAGACGCTCCACTACGACCCCGCCTCCGATCGCATCACCTCGCTGCGCTCCAAGGAGGAGGCGCACGACTACCGCTACTTCCCCGAGCCCGACCTCCTCCCCGTCGCAATCGACGAGCAGATGCTCGCCGCCGCCAGGGCCGCCATCCCCGAGCTGCCCGCCGACCGCGCAGCCCGCTTCGAGCGCGAGCTCGCCCTCACCGCCGACAGCGCCCAGCTGCTCGCCTTTCGCGGTGAGCTCGGGGATTTCTTCGAGGCGGCGCTCGCGGCCGCCCGGTTCGAGCCGCCGCCCGCGCCGCAGATGCTGGCCAACTGGGTCACCGGCGAGCTGGTCTCGCGCATCGAGGACGGCCAGGACCCTGCAGCCTCGCGCGTGGAGCCACGTGCGCTGGCCGCGCTGGTTGCCCTGGTGGCGGACAAGAGCATCAGCGTGGGCGCCGCGCGCCAGGTGCTCGACACGCTCGTCGCCGAGGGCGGCGACCCGCGGGCGATCGTAGAGGGAGAGGATCTCGCGAGCATCGGCGGCGGCGACGAGCTCGCCGCGATCGTCTCCGCCGCCCTCGACGCCAACGCCGACGCCGCCCAGCGCGTCCGCGAAGGCAACGCCAAGGCGATCGGCCCGATCGTCGGTCACGTCATGCGCGAGACCCGCGGCCGCGCCGACGGCACCGAGGTCGCGCGGCTCGTGCACGAGCAGCTCGGCGCCTGAAGCCGGCTCGGCGCCTGAGCCGGCTTTGCGTCTGAGGCACCGTCGCGCTCCAGATTTTGGACTAGCGGCCAAAGGCAACACGGGCGCCGCGCGGCAATATGCTGGGCGTGAACCGTTCAGCAACAAACCCAAGCGTTTCATCGCCTCGGCGGTTCATTCTGTTGCCCGAGGAGCCGGTGGATGGTTCGCACCATGGACCGCGTATCCGCCGCTACCAGCTCACGAGTTTGGGGCAGGGTGCGGGACGCCGGCGAGCGGGTGTCAGCAACGTCGATATCGCGACGGCACGGATGGCTCGCGAGCTCGGTCGGTTGGGTCGCATGTAGTGATCCCTCCGCAGCGACCAGCGTCGGCTTCCCTCGGCCGGCGCCGTGGCGGCGCGGCTGGGCAGGGGTAGTACTTCCTGTCCAGCCGCGCTACCATCGTTGTTGAGTTCCATGAGTCAGTCTCGCTTCGAGCATTTCGGCAGGCACGTGTTGGCAGGTCTCGTACTGCTGATCGCGGCTCTCATCCTGGTGAAGATCGTCATCGGCATCGTCGCCGCGCTGTTCTTCCCGATCGTCGCGATCGTCGCGATCGTCGCGATCGTGTGGGCCGCCCGCGTCCTGATGTGACCGGGGCGCGGGGGCGCTGACCGGCGATGGCCTACGTCATCATCGCTGTCTGCTTCGGCATCTCCGGCGGGCTCGTCGGCAAGTACAAGGGCAGCTCGTTCTGGCTGTGGTTCCTCATCTCCGGGGCCGTCCCCTTCCTCGGCCTGTTCGCCGCCATCGCCTACCGCTTCGAGAGAGACGAGCTGCGCCGCCAGTGCCCGGAGTGCGGGAAGGTCACCAAGCTCTACGACGCGCTCTGCACCCGCTGCGGCAGCGAGCTCGACTTCCCCGACGTCGCCATCGCGCCGGAGTCCTGGGAGCGCGTCCCCGCCGGGCCGCCGCGCTGAGCCGCATTCGGCTGCCCTAAGCGGTGTTCGGCCGGCCTAAGCAGGTCGGTCGCCTAGGCTGGACCGGCGATGAGCGCACAGGCAAAGACCGCCGAGCCGCCCAAGGTCTCGCCGCTGGCACGCTGGATCCACCGCGCGGGCTTCGCCGACGAGCGCGACTTCGTGCTGCGGGTCGTCCAGCCGGCGCTCGTCGGGATGATCGACGGCACCGTCTCCTCGCTCGCGCCGATCTTCGCCGCCGCCATCGCCTCCAGCTCCCACACCGCGCTGCTCGTCGGCTTCTCCGTCGCCCTCGGGGCGGGGGTCAGCATGGGCTGGTCGGAGGCGCTGTCGGACACCGGCGAGGAGACCGGCCGCGGCTCGGCGGTCGTGCGGGGCGCGATCACCGGCGGCATGACCACCCTCGGCGGCATCTTCCACACGCTCCCGTTCCTCATCTCCAACGTCCACAAAGCGCTGCTCGTGGCGGGCTGCGTGGTCGCGTTCGAGCTGTTCGCGATCGCGTGGGTCAGAAAACGCTTCCTCGAGGTATCGCTGCGCTCCTCGCTGCTCGTCGTCACCGTCGGCGGCGTCATAGTCCTTGCGATCGGCATCGGCATCGGCTCGTCCTAGCGGTCGCCGGCCGGCCACAAACCCACTGGTACACTGCCTTTTTCCACCTGAGAGGGTGGCGCAGTCGGCCGCAGGCCGACCAGCCGGCCCCCTCTTCCTCAATTAAATAGACGAAAGGAGGTCGAAGATGCGTGCTGTGGATGCGTTGATGGAATGTCTCAAGGCGGAGGGCGTGGACGTCGTCTTCGGCCTGCCCGGCGGCGCCAACCTCCCCACCTACGACGCGTTCGTGAGCAGCGACATCCGCCACATCCTCGTCCGCCAGGAGGCCGGCGGCGGGCACGCCGCCGAGGGCTACGCGCGCGCGAGCGGGAAAGTCGGCGTGATGTTCGCGACCAGCGGACCGGGCGCGACCAACCTCGTGACGCCGATCTGCGACGCGATGATGGACTCCACGCCCACGGTGTTCATCACCGGCCAGGTGCGCACCGAGCTGCTCGGCACCGACGGCTTCCAGGAGGCCGACACGATCGGCATCACCATGCCGGTCGTCAAGCACTCGTTCATGATCCAGCACCCCACGGAGATCCCGCGGGCGATCCACGAGGCCTTCCACATCGCCCGCACCGGCCGTCCTGGCCCCGTGCTCGTCGACATCCCCATGGACCTCTCGCGGGCCGAGATCGACTACGAGCCGGTCACCGACGTGCGCCTGCCCGGCTACCAGCCGAAGATCGACGGCAACCAGAAGCAGATCCGCCAGGCCGCCAAGGCGCTCGCCTCCGCGCAGCGCCCGGTGATCTACGCGGGCGGTGGCGTCGTCAACGCGAACGCGGCCGCGGAGCTGATCGAGTTCGCGACCTCCGACCGCTTCCCGGTCACCTGCACGCTGATGGGGCTCGGCGCGTTCCCGGCCACGGTGGAGGGCGCGGGTGGGCGGGAGGGCGGGCGGGAACCCAATCCCCAGTGGCTCGGCATGCTCGGCATGCACGGCACGCGCGCGGCCAACTACGCGATGGACGAGGCCGACCTCATCTGCGCGATCGGCGCGCGCTTCGACGATCGCATCACCGGCAAGCTCTCGGAGTTCGCGCCCCGAGCGAAGTTCATCCACATCGACGTAGACCCCGCGGAGATCTCCAAGAACGTGCCCGCGCACATCCCGATCGTGGGCGACGCGAAGAACGTGCTCGCGAAGCTCCTCATCGAGTACCGCGCCATCGGCGCCGATCCCGCGCGCCTGGATGCCTGGTGGAGCAGGATCGACGGCTGGAAAGCGAAGTACCCGCTCGGCTACGAGGACAGCGCGGACGCCGAGATCAAGCCGCAGTACATGGTCAAGGCGCTCTACGAGGCCACCGGCGGCGAGGCGATCGTCGTCAGCGACGTCGGCCAGCACCAGATGTGGGCGGCGCAGTACTACGACTTCCCGGCGCCGCGCAGGTGGATCAACTCCGGCGGGCTCGGCACGATGGGCTTCGGCCTGCCTGCCGCGATGGGCGCGGCCGTCGGCTGCCCCGAGCGCCTCGTCTGCGGCCTGCTCGGCGACGGCTCGGTGCAGATGAACGCGCAGGAGCTGGCGACGTGCGCGGAGAACTGGATACCCGTGAAGCTGTTCATCATGAACAACGGCTACCTCGGCATGGTGCGCCAGTGGCAGGAGCTGTTCTGGGACGGCAAATACAGCCACGTCGACATGGGGCAGTTCCCCGACTTCGTGAAGCTCGCCGAGGCCTACGGCGTGACCGGCATGCGCTTCACCGACAAGCACACGCTGGTCGACGACATGAAGCGGGCGATCGCCACCGACGGCCCCGTGCTGGTGGACGTGCGCGTCACCCGCGAGGAGAACACCTACCCGATGATCCCCGCCGGCTCTGCTGCCCGCGAGATGGTCGGATGAGGAAGGTGACCACGACGATGGGAGAACCCGGGACCAAGGCGCCGCTCAGCCTCGAGGAGCTGGAGGCGGCATCCAACCTGCGCACTGGCCGCAAGCACGTGCTGTCGATCCTCGTCGAAAACAAGTCGGGGGTGCTCACGCGCATCGCCGGCCTGTTCGCCAGGCGCGGCTTCAACATCTCGACGCTCACCGTCGGGCCGACCGAGGACCTCCAGGTCTCGCGCGTGACGCTCACGGTCGACGGCGCGCTGCACCCGATCGACCAGGTCACCAAGCAGCTGCACAAGCTCGTCAACGTGCTGAAGATCCGCGACCTCGAGCCCGGCGACACGGTCGCGCGCGAGCTCGCGCTGTTCAAGGTGACGGCCGACGGCGTCCAGCGCGGCGAGCTGATGCAGATCGCGGAGATCTTCCGCGGCAAGGTCGTCGACGTGACCAAGCGCGCGGTCATCATCGAGGTGACGGGCACGACCGAGAAGATCGAGGCGTTCGAGACGATGGTGCGCCCGTTCGGCCTGATCGAGATGATGCGCACGGGGGAGATCGCGATCTCTCGCGGGCGCGGCGAGACGTGATCGTGCGGGTCAGCGCCAGGCCCGCACCACCCTCCAACCGCCCCATCGCCGCCGGCCGCCAGCGCTTCGCGCTGAGCACCCAGGACCGCGAGCGCCTCGCCGCGTGCCTGTCGCTGGCGGTCAGGCGCGCGCGGCGCACGGGCGGCCAGGTGCTCGCAACCATCTCGCTCACGCTCGAGGACGACGTGGACCCCTCGGCGGTGGTCTGCGCCTCGCGCCGCCCCGGGGAGCCGTGGTTCGTGTTCGAGCAGCCGGACCGCGAGCGCGTCGCGCTGGCCGCGCTCGGCGAGGCGACGAGCCTCGAGGCGTCCGGTTGCGAGCGCTTCGCCGAGGTCGCCGACCGCTGGCGCGCGCTCGCGGCCGCCGCGGTCGCCGCATCGTCCCCGCAGGGGGATCCCGCCGATGAGCCCGCCGCCAGCGGCGCCGTCGCGGTGGGTGGCTTCGCGTTCGCGCCCGACGGCGGGCGCGCGCCGCACTGGCGCGGCTTCGCGCCCGCCTCGCTGACGGTGCCCGAGGTCACGCTCACGCGCAGCCAGCGCGGCGGTGCGACCGTAGCGCGCATGACCCTCGTCGCGCTCGCGTCTGCCGACGACGTCCCCGAGCAGCTGCTCGCGCGGCTGGAGGGCCGTCTCGGCGAGCTGCGCGCGGCGCCGCTGCCGCTGCTCGACCCCGCGCCCACGGGGCGCTTCCAGGTTGCCAGCGCGATGCCCCCGGAGCACTACGAGCAGGCCGTCGCGCGCGCCACCGAGCTGATCGCCGCGAGCGATCTGCAGAAGATCGTGCTCGCACGCGAGGTGCAGGTGCACGCGCCGCGCGCGTACGACCCGGCGGCCGTCTTCGGGGTGCTGCGCGAGGAGTTCCCGTCGTGCTTCGTCTTCTGCGTGGGACGCGGCGAGGCCACCCTGATCGCGGCCAGCCCCGAGCTGCTCGTCCGCCGCGAGGGCCACCGCGTGAGCACGCTCGCGCTCGCCGGCTCCAGCCGCCGCAGCGCCGACCCCGCCGTCGACGCCCACCTCGGCGAGCAGCTGCTGCGCGACGAGAGCTACCGCGAGGAGCACGCGATCGTCGCGCGGCGGATCGAGCGGACTCTGCGCCCGCACGCCATCTGGGTGACAGCCGCGCCCGAGCCGAGGCTGGCGCGGATCGCCAACATCCAGCACCTCGCCACGCCCATCCGCGCCCAGCTGGCCGCGCCGATGGACGCGCTCGAGCTGGCCGAGCTGATGCACCCCACGCCGGCCGTCGGCGGTGAGCCGCTCGCGCGCGCCGCGCCCCTGATCCCCGCGCTGGAGGGCCTCGACCGCGGCTGGTACACCGGTCCCGTGGGCTGGACCGACGCGACCGGCGACGGGGAGTTCTGTGTTGCCCTGCGGTGCGCGCTGCTGCGCGAGAACGTCGCTCGCTGCTACGCCGGCAACGGCATCGTGCGCCACTCCGACCCCGCCGCCGAGCTGGCCGAGACGGAGGTCAAGCTGCAGGCGCTGCTGCCGCTGCTGACGGGCTAGTCTGGTGCTGTATACTGTAATGCGTCATGCAGCATCGAACGCAGCTCTACCTCGATGACGGGCAGTATCAATGGCTCAAGCAGCAGGCCGGCAGGGGCGGCAGCATCGCGGGCGTCGTGCGCGATCTGATCGACGCCGCGCGGTCGCGCAGGCCGAGTCACTCGCGTGACTCGCTGATTCGCTACCTGATGGAGGAGCCGCCGGCCGTTGCCGACTCGGGTGAGTCGACGGTCACGACGCTCGACCAGGACCTCTACGGTTGAGACGGGTCTTCGTCGACACCGGCGCGTTCGTTGCCCTGCGCAACCGCTCCGAGCAGGAGCACGAGGCTGCCCGCCAGGCTCTCGCCTCGCTGGTGTCCGGACGCGTCCCGCTGTTCACCTCGAACTACATATTTGCCGAGACCTACACTGCGCTGTTGGTCAGAGCCGGTCGGGATGAGGCGATCGAATGGGGGAGACGTTTTCGGGCGGGGGAGGCGATCGAGTTGGTGCGCGTCGACGAAGCGATCGAGGACGCGGCGTGGTCGATCCTCGAGTCGCACTCGGACAAGCACTGGAGCTACGTCGATGCGACCTCGTTCGCGCTGATGGAGCGCGAAGGAACCGCTGAGGCGTTCACCTTCGACCAGCACTTCTCTCAACGCGGCCTCGCCTGCCTGCCTGACCCGCTCGCCTGCCTGGTGGCGACACGCGCGGCGAGCTCACGGTGAGGTTGTGGGGGAGGCCGACAGCGGCGAGGCCGCGGTCAAGATCGTCGATACGCTGCGTCTCGACGTCGTGCTCCTCGACCTCAGTCTCCCTGGCATATCGGCGGCCCTGACCCCGCGCGAGCTCGAGATCTTTCAAACTACAGAGATGAAGACGATCTTCTACGCGACGGAGGGATGATGGCCGGCAGGCTGCAGGGACGTGTGTGCGTGGTGAGCGGCGCGTCCGCACCCCTTTGAGGGAGCGCGTCGTGCCCTCCGCCGCGGAGCTGATCGCGCGTGTCGACCCGCAGGCCGCGCGCACGGCGCTCACCGGCGTCGCGATCCGCACGCCGATGATCCCCTGCGACGAGCTCTCCGAGCGGGCCGGCTGCCAGGTGTTGCTGAAGGCGGAGTGCCTGCAGCGCTCGGGCTCGTTCAAGCTGCGCGGCGCGCTCGCGAAGATCGCCACGCTCTCCCTCCGGGGACGATGGGACGCCGGCGCCGGTGCGGTGATCGGCGCGAGCGCCGGCAACCACGCCCGCGCACTGGCGTTCGCCGCGCGCGCGAGGGGTCTGCAGTGCGAGGTCTTCATGCCGCGCGACGCCGCCGTCTCGAAGGTCGTCGCCGCCGCCGACCTGGGTGCGGCGGTGCACCTGGAGGGCGACGCGGTCGACGACGCGGTGGAGCTCGCGCTGGCACGCGCGGGGGAGACGGGCGCGGCGTTCGTGCACCCGTTCGACGATCTCGACGTGATCGCCGGTCAAGGCACGCTCGCCCTGGAGCTGCTCGAGGACGTGCAAGACCTGGCGCGCGTGATCGTGCCGGTCGGCGGCGGCGGGCTCGCGAGCGGGATCGCCGTCGCCCTGCGCCGCGCGGGCGCGCAGGCCGAGCTGGTGGGCGTGCAGGCGGAGGCGTGCGCGCCGCTCGCACACGAGCTCAGCGGCGACGCTCGCGAGGCAGCGCTCTCCCCGGGGGCGACGATCGCCGACGGGATCGCCGTAAAGCATCCGGGAGCGCTGACGAGCACGCTGCTGCGCGCGTGCATGCAGCGGGCGCTCACCGTCAGCGAGGACGAGATCGCCGACGCGATCGTGTTCATGGCCGAGCACGCGCGCCTGGTGGTCGAGGGCGCCGGCGCGGTGGCGGTCGCGGCGCTGCTCAGGGGGCAGCTGGAGCCGGTGGAGGGCACCACCGTGGCGGTCCTCTCCGGCGGCAACATCGACAGCGGGCTGCTGGCGGCGCTGCTGCGTCGCCACGAAACCGAGGCGGGCCGGCGCATGCGCGTGTTCACACGCCTACCGGATCGTCCCGGCGGCCTGGCGGAGCTGCTTGCGGTCGTGGCGCACGGCCGCGGGAACCTGATCGCGATCGAGCACCTGCGCGAGGCGGTGCCCCTGCACGTGCGCGAGACCGGCGTCGAGCTCACGCTCGAGACGCGCGGCCTCGAGCACGCGCAGGAGCTGCTGGCGGCGCTGCGCGCGGCGGGGTATGAGGTGCAGGAGGCCCGCCGGCCCTGAAGTGGCTGGCCGCGATCGCGCTGCTGCAGGCAGCGAGCTGCGCGTGCACCTGCGCCCCGCCTCAGGCTCACCCTGCTGCGGCGGCGTTCGCCGAACGCGAGACGGCATCCCACACCTCGCGGTGCACGCTCACGTTGTCCGTGCGCTCGCCGCGCACGTGCACGATCGTCGAGCCGCCGTCGGTCGCAAGCGCGCGCTCCAGCGCCTGGCGCAGCTGCGCGGGCGTCGCCACCGGCTCGTGCGCGAGCCCGTACAGGGCGCCCGCCCGCGCGAAGTCCAGGCCCGTGGGGGTTGCGATGTGGTGGGTGTAGATGTCGGGCGCCTGGCCGGCGGGGCCGCCGACGTCGGGCCGCTGGGGCGCTTCCGCGGCACGGGCCATGCCGGCGGCCGACACCGCGAGGAAGTCGAAGATGCCGCCGCCGGCGTTGTCGAGCAGCACGATCGTCAGCTTCAGCGACAGCCGGCTGGCTGCCAGCAGGCCGCCGATGTCGTGCGCGAGGGCCACGTCGCCGATCAACAACACGACCGGTCCCTCGCCGTGGGCGGCGGCGCCGAACGCCGAGGAGACGGTGCCGTCGATCCCGTTCGCCCCCCGGTTGCAGAGCACCCGCGGGGGCTGCGCGCGCACAGGCCAGAACGTCTCGATGTCGCGGACGGGCATCGAGGAGGCGACGAACAGCGTCGCGTCCGCGGGCAACAGCTCGCCGAGCATCCGGGCGGCCGATGGCTCGGTGAGCGCCTCGCCGGTGAGCGTCTGCGCGATCGCCTCGGCCGCGCTCGCGTCCGCGCTTCGCCACCGCGAAAGCCACTCCCGTCCACCGCCCTCGCCGGGCGCTCGTGCACTTGCGCCGGCGCCCGCCGGCCCGCGCAGCGCCGCCGCCAGCTCGGCGAGCGCTTCCACCGGATCGACCGCGAGCGAGTCCGACAGCACTGAGGCCGGGTCCTGCCACGCCCGCTCGGGGTCGAGCGCGAGCTGGCGGGCGTCCTCGGCCTCCGCGAGCCAGCTGCGCAGCGGCTTGGAAACCGGCAGATCGCCCACCCGCAGCACCACGTCGGGCCTCATCGCGGCGGCGAACGGCGCGTCGCGCAGCAGCGCGTCGTAGTGGGCGATCGCCGCCTCGCCGCGACGCGCGCCCGACAGCGGGTCCGCGAGCAGCGGCCAGCCGGCGGCGAGGGCGAACGCCGCGGCCGCCTCGCCGAGCCCTCGCCGGCGCTCCTCGCGCCCGGCCACCAGCACGCCGCGCCGCGCGCCCGCGACCAGCTCGTGGACGCGGGGATCGAGCAGGCTCGCGCGAGCGGGGGGCGAGCGTCGCACGTACGGTGCGCCGTCGGCTCGCCCGCTGCTCTCCGTGGGGAGCTCCTGCTCGCCGACGAGCGGCTCGCGCAGCGGGAAGTTCAGGTGCACCGCCCCCGGCCGGCCCTCCAGCGCCGTCCAGTACGCGCGGCAGGCGAGCGTCCGCATCCAGCGCAGTCGCTCGTCGCTCGCCTCGTGGAGGGAGACCTCGAAGAACCACTTGGCGGCGCCGCCGAACAGCTTCAGCTGGTCGATCGCCTGCCCGGCGCCGTTCTCGCGCAGCTCCGCCGGGCGGTCGGCCGTCAGCAGCAGCAGCGGCACCCGCGCCTCGTGCGCCTCGATCGCCGCCGGCATCAGCTCCGCGGCGGCGGTTCCCGAGGTGCACGCCACCGCCACCGGCAGCCCCGACGCCTTCGCCAGACCGAGCGCGAAGAAGCCGGCGCAGCGCTCGTCCACGTGCGAGTAGCAGCGCACGCGCGGCTCGCGCGCGAGGCTCAGCACGAGCGGCGCGCTGCGCGAGCCGGGCGAGGTGCACGCCGCGCTCATCCCGCAGCGCGCCAGCTCGTCGACGAACGCCCGCAGCAGCACGTACATGTCGGTAGTGGGGGTCATACGATCGTGGGATGCCGGAGAGCGTCGTCCTGCTGCACGGGTTCAGCGGCACCCACCGCGCCTGGGACGGCGTGATCGGCGCGCTCGATCGCGAACGCTACAGCCCCCTGCTCGCTCTCGACCTGCCCGGCCACGGCGACGCCGCGGACGCCGAACGCCCGATCACGTTCCCTGGATGCGTTGCACACGTGCTCGCCCGCGCACCCGAGCGGTTCACGTTGTGCGGCTATTCGCTGGGCGCCCGCGTCGCCCTCCACGTGGCGCTCGCCGCCCCCGAGCGCGTCAGCCGGCTGGTGCTCGTGTCGTGCAGCCCCGGCATCGAGGACCCCGCCGAGCGCGCCGCCCGCCGCGAGGCCGACCACCGGCTCGCGCACGATCTCGAAGGGGCGCCGTTCGAGCAGTTCATCGAGCGCTGGCGCGCGCAGCCGCTGTTCGCCGGCGAGTCGCCGGAGGTGGGTGAGCTGGCGCGCGCCGACCAGCGGCGCAACCGCCCCGACGCGCTCGCCGCCGTCCTGCGCGGGATCGGCGCCGGCGAGATGCAGCCGCTGTGGAGCCGCCTGGGGGAGCTACGGATGCCCGTCAACGTGCTCGTCGGCGAGCGCGACGAGAAGTACCGGGCGATCGCCCGGCGCATGGTTGCGCTGCTTGCCACCGGCGCGCTCGTCACCCTGCCGGGCGGCCACGGGCTGCCGCTGGAGGACCCGCGGGGCCTCGCCCGCGCGCTCGCCGAGCGGTAGGCGTCCACGCGCTCGATCGCGACGCGGCGGTGCTGTCGCTCAGGGGGCGCCCGAGGCGTTGCGTCGGGCGATCAGGCGATCGTCGCCCAGGCCGCCAACGCGCCGTTGAAGCTCGTGTACAGGCCGTACGCTCGGTAGATCGTGCTGCCCCAGTCGCCCGCCTTCTTGGAGGGCAGTTTCGGATTCTGCGCCGGATCGGACAGGTTGCGCACCGAGCCGTAGCGCACGCCCTCCTTTTCGCACTCCGCCGCGACGATCGCGTCGTCCATCTCGATGC
Organism: uncultured Solirubrobacteraceae bacterium; assembly: GCA_963782325.1. Lineage (GTDB taxonomy): Bacteria > Actinomycetota > Thermoleophilia > Solirubrobacterales > Solirubrobacteraceae > Palsa-744. The sequence continues at coordinate 475,927 of CAWAJG010000008.1, read as the reverse complement.
ACGCGTACGCGGAGTACGCGTTGTCGAGTGTCCCCACGAGGAAGCTCGACGCCGTCAACAGCGATTTGTCGCCGCCGCTGAGGTTACGGATCGCCGGTGTCTGGTCGGGCCGGTTCAGGTGCAGCGGATCGAGTTCATCGAGCGTGTAGCTGGTGCCCTTGGCTTTGTTGAACTGTTCGGTGAGCTCTTCCAGCGCCGTCTCGGCGATCGGGATCGCCATCAGCAGCTTCGTGAAACCCGGCTGGTTGAGAGTCGCCGTCGGCGCCGTCCACGAGCTCTCGCTTGTGGGCCAAGCGCTTGGCTCCTTACCCTTCTCGTAGAGCGTCGCCGCTTTGACGATCGGCACCGTGCCGACGTGATCCGTGTCGTTGGCTCCCCCGGCGGTGCCGGTGGAGATGATCAGGCCCGGTTGCACCACCGTCGCCAGTCGCCGCGTGAGCGCGCTCAGCGCATTCGCCCCGGGGAAGTCGAGATGGGTGTTCGACTTGTACAGGAGCACGCGCTTGTCGCCCACCTGCACCAGGCGGAAGTAGCCCCAGTAGGTCCACTTGTCGGTTCCGTCGATGAGGTCGGCCGCGTCCTTCTGCCACCCTGGGAAGCCCGAGGCATCCCTCTCGCTGTATGGCATCGGCTTCGAGCTCGCGCAGAAGACGTGCTGTAGCGCAGCCCACTCGGCGTCGGCCCACGCGATCACCACGACGTCCGCCTGCGGCAACCCCGCCGGCGTCTCGAGCACCTCCGGTGAGGTGAAGCCCGCTGCCCCCCAGTCGATCGGCGGGAGGGGAGGAAGGTCCTCGACGTGCGGATCGAACGAGAACTCGCGGGAATCGGTGGCAAGTCGAGCGGGACGTAGGGGCGTCATGACTGCCCTGCCTTGAGCTTGGCGAAGCTGACCACGCCGGTGTGGTCCTGCGAGCGTTCGAACACCGTGTAGTAGTTGTTGAAGAGGGGCAGACCCAGGATTGACATGGACGCGCCGCCGTCGGCGAGCTTGAACGCAGCCCGTCCAGCCTGCGCGGCGTCGAGCTGCCAGTAGGTGGAGGGAGCGCACTCCAGCTTCACGTTGTCTGCCTCTGAGCCCCGCAGGACGAACGAGATGGGCGGCCAGTCATCGAGATTCAACCGACTCTGATCGAAGCCTTGCCGGGTTGAGCCTGCTTCAATCGCCTCGCGGAAGCTCGATTTGAACTCGATCAGGCCCTTGACCAGCGCTTCGTAGACCTCGCTGTTCAGCGGGAGCAGATTTGTGCCGCTGTCGACGATCGCGTTGGACGGCGCGTCTTCTCCCTCCAGCGGCGGCACCCGCGTTTCCTCGCCGCTGCCGATCTGCACTGCGAGCAATTCGACGTTGTAGTAGACGTCGTCCACCACCGCCACCTTCTCAAAGCTTCCTTCGTAGAGATCTTTCTGTCCGGGTCCCCCGCCGAGCACGAACCAGCCTCTGTTGAGAGGGTCGCTGACGGGGTTCTCGTTCGCGAGGCTCGGGGAGGAGCGCAGCGTGTAGAAGGCGAACACGTTCGCCACCTCGCCGGTCGCCTCGAGAGCGGTGAAGTACGCGGGCAGTTCTTCGACCGGCATCCGTGCGAGCAGGCGCAAGAGCCAGCGAATCCCGAGGCGCGAGTTTCTCACCTTGAATGGCCACGGGTAGCTGGCCTGTTTGCCGTGGGCGCGCAGATAGCTGCCGATGTTGAACGCAGGGTTGAGGGGGTTGTACGCGAGGCCGATGATGCCGTCGGCGGTCCCAAAGCCTTCGTATTGCGCGTCGATCAACGCCACGTAGGCTTTGGGCAGGACGACCTCGCCCATCTGCACCTTTGTCTCTATCACCGGACCTGCCCAACCCCCAGTCCCATAGATGACGTCCTGGGCGAACTCGGTGCCGGTGAGGTCCGTGTCGGCGTCCGGGGAGTAGTGTCCCGGCACGACGCCGAGACTGCTGCTGCCGGTGTCCAGCAGCAGCTGGACACCGGCTCCCGTGGAGCCGAGCTTGAAAGCGGCCGTGTAGTCGCCACCGGCCGGCAGGTTGCTGATGGGCAGGCGTATTTCAGCCATGCTCCCCCTTATTTCGTTGTCTCGCCAGGACCGGTGTCTCGCCGACGACCGGGATAAACGCGGTGGATACTAACTGCTCAGCGGTTTGATCGCAATAGAAAGAACAACCACGTAACAGATGAATCCGGAAATCTGGGCTGCCTACGAACCCAGGGGCGGGCGGCAGCGTTAGAGCGGCTCCACGCCGAGCCCGGGCGCGAGCGGCAGCGCGATCGCCCCCGCGCGCGCCGGGAGCGGGTTCTCCAACTCGGCGAACATCTCCAGCGTCGCCAGCCCGCAGTGAGGCATCGCAGCGCCGGCGCCACCGCGAGAGGCGAGGGCCGCGGCGGCGTGCACTCCCGCCGCCACCCCAAGCGGCCCGTCCAGCGTCGAGGCGACGTACGCCTCCGCGCCGGTCGCCCGCACGAGGGCGGCCGCGGCCAGCAGTCCGGAGATGCCCCCGCAGCGAGAGATCTTCAGGCACACCGCGTCCGCCACGCTCGCGCTCAGCGCGCCGTGCTCGGCCGCCGTCTCGTCGATCGCCACGCGCACCGCCACCCGCTCGCGCACCTGTCGCATCGCCGCCAGCCCGTGCGTGGGCTCCTCCACGAGCTCCAGCCCCGCCGGGGACAGAGCCTCGATCGCCGCGACCGCTTCCTCTACGTCCCAGGCGCCGTTCGCGTCCAGGCGCAGCGCCGCGCGCGGGCCGGCCGCGGCGCGCGCGGCCGCCACGCGGCCCGCGTCGTCGCCCACGCCGACCTTCAGCTTCACGCACGTGTAGCCGGCCTGCACCGCCGCCGCCACCTGTTCGGCCACGCCGCGCCGGTCGAGCGCCGACAGCGTCGCGTTGACCGGCACCTGTGCGGCGGGCGCGTCGCTGATCAGGGCGGCGACCGGCCGTCCCGAGCGCCGGCCGGCGCGGTCCCACAGCGCGAGGTCGATCGCCGCGAACGCCTGCGGGAGGTCCTCCAGCTGCCGGCACGCGTCGACGATCTGCGCGCCGTTCGAGCCGTCCGCGCCGGCCAGCACCGGCGCGTAGCGCTCCAGCGCGCGCTCCACCCGCTCGATGCTCACGCCGTCGTAGGGCTCCAGCGGCGCCGCCTCCCCGTAGCCGCGCAGGCCGTCGCCGTCGGTCAACGTCACGATCAACAGCTCGCGCTCGCTCACCGCGCCGTAGGAGGACTCGAGCGCCGCCGCCAGCCGCAGCGTGCGCCGCTCGACCTCCAGCTTCATCAGCCGATGCCGCCGCTCGCGAGGATGCCGGCGGCGAACAGCAGGCAGAACACCAGCTGCAGGGCGCCGGTTCGTGCGAGCGCGCCGTTCAGCGCCGGGCCGTCGGTGCGCGTGCGCACCACGCTCGCCACCCGCACCGCCAGCGGAATCGACGCCCACGGCAACAGCAGCCACGCGCTCATCGAGCCCAGCGCCCACGGCAGCGGCGCCGTCGCGAAGGCCACCACCAGCATCGCCGAGTACAGCGTTCGCGTGCGCGCGCGCCCGAGGCGCACCGCCAGCGTGCGCTTGCCCGCGCGGCGATCGGTGTCGAGGTCGCGCACGTTGTTCACCACCAGGATCGCGCTCGCCAGCAGCCCGACCGGCACCGCGCACACGAACGGCTGCCACGGCAGACGCTGCACCTGCACGAAGTACGAACCGGCCACCGCCACCACGCCGAAGAACAGAAACACGAACACCTCTCCCAAGCCCTCATATCCGTAGGGCCGCGGCCCGCCCGTGTAGAGCACGCCCGCCAGGATCGACGCCGCGCCCACCGCCAGCAGCTCCGGCCCCGCCACCGCCACCAGGTAGGCGCCGCACGCGCACGCCAGGCCGAACGTCACGTACGTCGCCAGCAGCACCCGGCTCGGCGGCACCAGCCCGCCGGCGGTCACCCGCACCGGGCCGAGGCGGTCCTCGGCGTCGGCGCCGCGGCGGGCGTCCGAGTAGTCGTTCGACAGGTTCGTGCCCACCTGGATGAACACCGCGCCCAGCAGCGCCGCCACGAACGCCAGCGGGTGGAAGTGGTCGGCGCCCAGCGCCAGCGAGGTGCCCACCAGCACCGGCGCCACCGCCGCAGGCAGCGTCCGCACGCGCGCCGCCATCACCCAGATGTGCACCGCGCTCACGGGGCGCACCGCGCTCATCGAGCCGCGCTCACTCACGCGGGCCAGCCGGGCGGCGCACGCTCACGCCCGCCTGGGGAAGCGCGAGAAGTCGGGCTTGCGCTTCTCGCGATAGGCGTCGCGGCCCTCCTGTGCCTCCTCGCTGCCGTAGAACAGCAGGTTCGCGTCGTGCGCCAGCTGCTGGATCCCCGCCAGGCCGTCTTCCGCCGCGTTGAAGCTCGCCTTCAACAGCCGCAGCGCGAACGGTGAGAGCGCGAGCATCTCCTCGCACCACGCCACCGTCTCCTCTTCCAGACGATCGAGGGGAACGACGGTGTTGACGAGCCCCATCTCCAGCGCCTCCTGCGCCGAGTACTGGCGGCAAAGGAACCAGATCTCCTTCGCCTTCTTCGGCCCCACCAGGTTCGCCAAGAGGCCCGCGCCGAAGCCGCCGTCGAAGGAGCCCACCCGGGGCCCCACCTGCCCGAAGCGGGCGTTATCGGCGGCGATCGTCAGGTCGCACACCAGGTGCAGCACATGCCCGCCGCCGATCGCGTAGCCGGCCACCATCGCCACCACCGGCTTCGGCAGGCGGCGGATCTGCACGTGCAGGTCGGTCACGTGGAAGCGCCCCACGCCGAGCCGGGCGCCGGCCTGCAGCTGCTCGTCGTCAAGGTAGCCCGAGTCGCCGCGCACGCGCTGGTCGCCTCCGGAGCAGAACGCGTCCGGGCCCTCGCCGGTCAGGATGATCGCGCCCACCTGCGTGTCCTCGCGCGCGTCCTCCAGCGCCCGCGAGATCTCGATGATCGTCCGCGGGCGAAACGCGTTGCGCACCTCCGGTCGGGCGATCGTGATCTTTGCGATGCCGGATGAGGACCCGCCCGCCCCCGCCGACTTCTCGTAGCGGATGTCGGTGAAGCCGCCGTCGGCGGCCAGGGCGGCTGTCGTCCAGGTCGTGCTCATCGCGCGAAGGCTAGCCTGTGGGCGATGGAGGTCGAGGCATGGCTGGCGCGCGCCGCCGCGGCGCGGCCCCAGCACACTGCCGTATGGACGCCCGCGGGGGAGTGGTCCTACGCCCGTCTGCTCGCCGCCTCGCGCTCCGCCGCCGGCGAGCTCGCCGCGCGGGGGCGGCCCCCGGGACGCGCGTCTCGATCGAGCTCCCAGCAGGGCTCGACTTCGCCCAGGCGCTCCACGCCTGCCTGCTGCTCGGCGCGGTCGCCGTCCCCGTCGACCTGCGCCTGTCCGCGGGCGAACGCGAGCACATCGCCGCCGGCGCCGCCGTGCGCGTCGGCGAGCCGCTCGCGCGGGAGGACCCGCCGACAGGCGTCCCCCCGGCCGCGCGCCTCCGGCAGACACACGAGCTTGACGCGACCGCGCTCGTCATCCACACCTCCGGCACCACCAGCTCGCCACGGGCGATCGAGCTGACCTACGGGAACATCCTCTGGAGCGCCCTCGGTTCCGCCGTCGCGCTCGGGTCCGAGCCACAGGAGCGCTGGCTTTGCACCCTGCCCCTCTCCCACGTCGGCGGCCTCTCGATCCTGCTGCGCTCGTCGATCTACGCCACCACCGCCGTCGTCCACGAGCGCTTCGACGCCGAGCGCGTGCTCGGCGCGCTGCAGGCCGGCGAGGCGACGCTCGTCAGCCTCGTCGCCACCACGCTCGCGCGGCTCCTCGACGCCGGCCTCGCCCGCCCGCCGGCGCTGCGCTGCGCGCTCACCGGCGGCGGCCCCGTCCCCGCAGCGTTGCTCGAGCGCGCCCGCGACGCGGGCGTGCCCGTCAGCCTCACCTACGGGCTGACCGAGGCCGCCTCGCAGGTCACCACCACCCCGGTCGCCGCCATCCCCAGCGCGGGGAACGGGGCCGCCTCCGCGACCGCCGAGCTCGGCGAGCGAGCGCCGATCACCGCCGGGCCGCCGCTGTTCTGCACGCGCGTGCGGATCGCGCCCGACGGGGAGATCCTCGTGCGCGGGCCCACCGTCGCGCCCGCGGCGCCCGCCGAGGACGGCTGGCTGCACACCGGCGACCTCGGGGGGCTCGACGAGCACGGCGGCCTGCTCGTCAGCGCCCGCAAGGCCGACACGATCGTCAGCGGCGGCGAGAACGTCGCCCCTGCCGAGGTGGAGGCCGTGCTCGAGACGCACCCGCAGGTGCTCGAAGCGGGCGTCGTCGGCCGGCCCAGCGAGCAGTGGGGCGAGGCGCTCACCGCCTGGATCGTCGCCCGCCCCGGGACGGAGATCGACCTCGCGGACGTGCTAGCCCACTGCTCGCGAGAGCTCGCCCCCTTCAAGGTGCCCAAGGACTACCTACTCAGCGACCGGCCGCTGCCGCGCACGCGCTCGGGCAAGCTGCTGCGCAGGGAGCTGCGAGGCAGGACCGCGTGAGCTTCGACGCCAACGAGCACCGCCAGGCGAGCCTCCAGGGCTGGGAAGAGGCCGCCGCCGGCTGGCGCCGGCGCGAGCCGTTCATGCGCGAGTTCGCCGCCCCGGTGTCGCAGTGGATGATCGACGCGATCTCCCCCCAGCCCGGCCAGCGCGTGCTGGAGCTCGCCGCCGGGCTCGGCGAGACGGGGATGCTCGCCGCCGAGCTCGTCGCGCCGCTGGGCGGCGTCGTCATCTCCGACCAGGCCGAGGCGATGCTCGCCGGAGCGCGCGAGCGGGCGCTCGAGCTCGGCCTCAGCAACGTCGAGTTCCAGGTGCTGAACGCCGAATGGATCGACCTCCCGCTCGCGAGCGTCGACGCCGTCCTCTGCCGCTGGGGCTTCATGCTGATGGCCGACCCCGGCGCCGCCCTGACCGAGACGCGACGCGTGCTGCGCCCCGGCGGTCGGCTCGCGCTGGCCGTCTGGGACGCGATCGCCGAGAATCCGTGGGCGCTGCTGCCAGCGCAGGAGCTGCGCGAACGTGGCCTCGCGCCGGGGTCCGGCGCGGGCGAGCCGCAGCCGGGACCGTTCGCGCTGGGCAGCGCCGCGCGGGTGAGCGAGCTGCTGGAGCAGGCCGGGTTCGTCGACGTGCGCGTGCAGGCGCTCGAGCTCGTCCGCCGCCATCCGCGCTTCGCCGAGCTGTGGGAGAGCACGCTCGACCTCTCGCGCAGCTTCCACGACGCCGTCATGGGCGGGCCTCCATCGCAGATCGGCGAGATCGAAGCGTCGCTCGCCGCCCGCTTCGACCCATACACCGCCGCCGACGGGACGCTCGCGATACCCGCACGAACGCTCGTCGCGCTCGCGAGCGCCTGAGCGCGTCCGGCGTCCGCCAGGGACGGCGGGCGCCCACGGGATCGCCCCCGGCCCTCGCGCGGAAGTTGGATAGCCTGCCACGTCATGATCTACGACGACGAAGCCGACCTCGGGCTGCTCGACGGCAAGACCGTCGCCATCATCGGCTACGGCTCGCAGGGACACGCGCACGCGCTCAACCTCAAGGACTCGGGCGTGGACGTCGTGGTGGGGCTGCGCGCGGACTCCGCGTCGGTCGTGAAGGCGCGCGAGCAGGGCCTCGAGGTGCTGCCGGTCGTCGAGGCCGCGAGCCGCGGCGAGCTGGTCATGATCCTGCTGCCGGACGAGCTTCACCGGCAGGTGTGGGAGGCCGAGATCCGCGACGGCGTCGCCGAGGGCAACATGATCCTCTTCGGACACGGCTTCTCGATCCACTACAAGGAGATCGAGCCGCCCGCGGGGGTGGACGTGGCGATGGTCGCCCCGAAGGGGCCCGGTCACCTCGTGCGCCGGCAGTTCACCGAAGGCAGCGGCGTTCCGGGGCTCGTGGCCGTCGAGCAGGACGCCACCGGCAATGCGCGCGCGCTCGCGCTCGCCTACGCCAAGGGCATCGGCTGCACGCGCGGCGGCGTGATCGAGACGAGCTTCAAGGACGAGACCGAGACCGACCTGTTCGGCGAGCAGGCGGTCCTCTGCGGGGGCGCCTCCGAGCTCGTGCAGGCCGGCTTCGAGACGCTCGTCGACGCCGGCTACGACCCCGAGATGGCCTACTTCGAGTGCCTGCACGAGCTCAAGCTGATCGCCGACCTGATGTACGAGAAGGGCCTCGCCGGAATGCGCTACTCGATCTCCAACACCGCCGAGTACGGCGACTACACGCGCGGCAAGCGCGTCATCACGCAGGAGACGCGCGCGAGCATGCGCAAGATCCTCGAGGAGATCCAGTCGGGCGACTTCGCCCGCGAGTGGATCGCCGAGAACCGCGCCGGGCAGGAGAGCTTCAAGCGCATGCGCGCCGAGCAGGCTGACACGCAGGTCGAGCACGTCGGCGCCGAGCTGCGCTCGCACATGGACTGGATCAAGCCCGCCTTCTAGGGCGCCAGCCACCCGCTCCGACCGTGCTCGCCTACGTCTTCTGGCACCGTCCCCGCGATGGTGTCGCGACGGACGCCTACGAGCAAGCGCAGCTCTCCTTCCACCGCTCGCTCGCCCACTCGCGTCCGTCGGGGATGCGCTGCTCGGCTCTCTTCAAGATCGACGAGATCCCCTGGGCGCTGCACGCGCAGGACGCCCCCGGCGCCGAGACGGGCGCCGGCTACGAGGACTGGTACCTGCTCGACGACTTCACCGCGCTCGGCGTCCTCAACGAGGCGGCCGTCGGGCACGGCCACCGCACGGCCCACGACGAGGCGGCGCGGCGCTTCGGCGCCGGCGCGGGGGGCCTCTACGCGCTCGTCGAGGGCGGCCGCTCGGACGCCGGCGAGCCCGTCGGGGCGCTCGGCGAGGCGAACGTCGCGATCTGGGTCGCCCGCCCGATGGGCTCCCACAGGCGCGCGCTCGGCGAGCTGCTCGGCGACGGCATGGACCCGCGCCACGCGAGCCTCTGGCGCCGCCAGCTGGTGCTCGGCCCGGCGCCGGAGTTCTGCCTGCTCGTCAATGAGGGCTCCGTCTTCGACGAGCCCGCCGGCGTCGCGCGTACGCGCCTGCCCGACGGCTGGAGCGCCACCGTCACCGCCAGGCAGGCGCTGTGGCACGGCTGAGTCGCTGATCGACCGCGGCCCGCTCCCGTCCGCTACACTCGCGGTCGTCGTCGCGACTGGCGCTCGGGTGGAGCTCACCACCGGGAAGCGGCGATGGAATCGCCGCCGCGCGCCTGGGCACCCTCACCGCAGAGACCAATCCCTAGGGGTCGCAGACAGCGAGGAGCCCAACATGACGACGAGTCCCCTGACAGAGCAAGCGGCGCTGGTCATCCCCGACGAGCTGAAGCCGGCCGACGGGCGCTTCGGCTGCGGACCCTCGAAGGTGCGCCCGCAGGCGCTCGCGCGCCTCGCCGCCGAGGGTGGGGCGGTGATGGGGACCTCGCACCGGCAGAAGCCCGTGAAGGCGCTCGTCGGCGAAATCCGCGCGGGCCTGCGCGAGCTGTTCGCGGCCCCCGACGGCTACGAGCTGGCGCTCGGCAACGGCGGCTCGACCGCCTTCTGGGACGCCGCCGCCTGCGGGCTCGTGCGCGAGCGCGCCGCGCACCTCAGCTTCGGAGAGTTCTCCCAGAAGTTCGCGGCCGTCACCGCCGGCGCGCCGTTCCTCGCGGAGTCGCTGATCGTGCGCGCCGACCCGGGCGATGCCCCCGACCCGGCGGCGCTGGCGGAGCTGGCGAGTGTCACGGAGTCCCACCCACCCGCGGACGTGCTCGCGTGGGCGCACAACGAGACCTCCACCGGGGTGATGACGACGGTCGAGCGCTCCGCCGGGACGGCATCGGGGGACGGGGCGCTGGTGGCGATCGACGCCACCTCCGCCGCCGGCGGGCTGCCCGTCGACGTCACCCAGGCCGACGCCTACTACTTCGCCCCGCAGAAGGGCTTCGCCGCCGACGGCGGGTTGTGGCTGGCGCTGCTCAGCCCGGCGGCCCAGGAGCGGATCGCCGAGCTTCACGCCTCCGAGCGCTGGATCCCCGAGTTCCTGTCGCTGCACACGGCGCTAGAGAACTCGCGCAAAGACCAGACCTACAACACGCCCGCGGTGGCCACGCTGTTCCTGCTCGCCGACCAGGTGCGCTGGATGCTCGACGGCGGCGGGCTGGAGTGGTGCGTGGCGCGCACGCGCGCCTCCTCCGAGCATCTCTACGGCTGGGCCGAGCGCAGCGCCTACGCGACGCCGTTCGTCGCCGACCCCGCGAAGCGCTCGCTGGTGGTGGGCACGATCGACTTCGACGACGAGCTCGACGCGGCGGCGGTGGCCGCCACGCTGCGCGCGAACGGCATCGTCGACGTCGAGCCCTACCGCAAGCTCGGGCGCAACCAGCTGCGCATCGGCATGTTCCCGGCGATCGACACCTCCGACGTGCAAGCGCTGACGGCCTGCATCGACTGGGTGGTCGAGAGGCTCGCGCGATGAGCGCGGTCACGCCGGCCATCGGTGACGCCAGCGCCGCTGGCGAGGCGCGCGCGGACGGCGCGCGGGCGCGGGTGCTCGTGAAGGAGAAGATCGGCGACTCGGGGGTGGCGCTGCTGCGCGAGCACTTCGACGTCGATCTCGGCGTCGACTGGGACGAGCAGCAGCTCGCCGAGCGGATCGGGGAGTACGAGGGCGTGGTGATCCGCTCGGCGACGAAGATGACCGCCGAGCTGATCGAGCACGCCGGACGCCTGCAGGTGATCGGCCGCGCGGGCGTGGGCGTCGACAACGTCGACGTGGCGGCCGCCACCAAACGGGGGATCGTCGTCGCCAACGCGCCCGAGTCGAACGTCGTGACGGCGGCCGAGCACACGATGGCGCTGCTGCTCGCGCTCGCGCGAAACCTGCCGCAGGCGTACGCGTCGCTGATCGCCGGCAAATGGGACCGCTCGAAGTTCTCGGGCGTGGAGCTCTACGAGAAGACGCTCGGCATCGTCGGCTTCGGGCGCATCGGCCAGCTCGTGGCGCAGCGCGCGCGCGGCTTCGGCATGCGCGTGCTGGCCTTCGACCCGTTCGTCAGCGCCGAGCGCTACCGCGAGTTGGCGGTCGAGAAGGCGGACGGCGCCGAGGACGTGTACGCGCACGCCGACTTCATCACCGTGCACCTGCCGAAGACGCCCGAGACCGAAGGGTTCGTCGACGCGGACGCGTTCGCGAAGATGCGCGACGGGGTGCGGGTGCTGAACGTCGCCCGCGGCGGGCTGATCGACGAGGACGCCCTGAAGGACGCGCTCGACTCCGGCAAGGTCGCCGGCGCCGCCCTCGACGTGTTCATGAGCGAGCCGATGACCGAGCACCCGCTGTTCGGCTATCCCAACGTCGTCGTCACGCCGCACCTGGGCGCCTCGACGGCGGAGGCGACCGACCGCGCCGGCTACCAGAGCGCCGAGCAGGTCGTCGCGGCGCTGACCGGCGGGGTCGTCTCCACGGCCGTCAACATCCCCGCGATCGGCGCCGAGGACATGGAGACGCTGGGGCCGTTCCTGCCGCTCGCCACCAAGCTCGGGCGCCTGGCGATGCAGCTCGCGGAGGGCAGCTCGGTGGAGCGCATCGAGGCGGCGTTCCTCGGGCGCATCGCCGACTTCGACACGCGCCTGCTCGGCCTGGCGGTGATCGTCGGAGCGCTCCAGGGCCGCACCGAGGAGCAGGTGAACCTCGTGAACGCCCCCTCGATGGCCCAGCAGCGGGGCATCGTCTTCGAGGAGAGGAGCGTCTCCGAGGCGCAGGACTTCAACGAGCTCATCCGCGTGACCGTCGTCGCCGGCTCCGAGCGCGTGGCCGTCGCCGGCACCGGCATCGGTCCCAGCCGCATACCCCATCTCGTCGAGGTCCAGGGGCGTCGCCTGACGATCGAGCTCGAGCGCTTCGTCACCGTCTTCCGCTACCAGGACCTGCCGGGGATGATCGGCCGCGTGGGCACGATCTTCGGCGCCCACGGCGTCAACATCTCCTCGGCCGCCGTCGGCCACAGCCCCGAAGCCGCGAGCGCGGGGGGCACGCCGGGACTCGCCGACGCGGCCACGACCGCCGCCGGCGCGAGGAGGCTGGCGGCGATGGTCGTCACCACCGACGCCCCCGTGCCGGACGGCGTGATCGAGGAGATCGTCGCGTCTGACGGGTTTGAGCAGGGGTGGTCGGTGGACCTCGGCTGAGCGGCGCTTCCCGGGCTCCAGGACCCTGCGCCCAACAGATTTGTAGGGTATCATCCTGGTATGGCAACGACCACGCGACCCCTCCCCAAACGAAAGGCAGCCGCCCAGCCCGTCTGGCTCCCGGCGCAGCGGACGGGTTACCTCATCGACTCGGTCGGCGGGGTTCGTCGTCTCGCGAAGATCCTGTGCGTCTCAGCCAGCCAGCCGTCGCGGTGGCGGAGCGGTGAGGAGCGTCCCGGACCGGCCGCGTCGCGCCGGCTTCTGGATCTGGATCACGTCTTCTCTCGAGCGTTGCTGCTGTGGGAGGAGCCAATCGCTCTCGACTGGCTCGAATCACCGAACGGCTATCTGGACGGAGCCCGACCCATTGACGTCCTCGGCGCCCGCGGGGCGAGCGCGGTGATTGACGCCCTCGACGCCGCTCAGAGCGGCGCATTTGCCTGACGTCGGTGCTGGCCTATCGGGTCTTTCCGGCTCTCGCCTCGGCCCGGGCCGGCGAACCCGGGCACCCGGAGTATCTCCACCCGCAGCAGGGACAGGGCCGACTGGACAATCCGAGCCACTACCTGTGCTGGTACCTGGCCGTGGAGGCAAGTGGTGCGGTTGTCGAGGTGTTCGCCGACCTGCTCCATTGGCGCGAGCTGATGTTTTCGTTTCCGGCGCTCCCTGGCTCCCGTCGTGCCCTCGGCACATACGAAATCCCCGACGATGCGTCCATCCTGGATCTGGACGATGCGAGGAACCTCCTGGAACGCAACCTGCGCCCGACGCAGGTCATCGAGCGCAACCGTGCGGCGACGCAGGCGTGGGCACTGCGCGTGTTCGAAGAGCGCGGTTCGAGCTCCGAACGCAAGTGGGTTGGCCTACGCTGGTGGTCCTTTCACCGGCCGCAATGGCGAATTCTCGGTCTGTGGGACGTGAGCCCGAGCTGCGTGCGGGTCGAACGGCTCGATCTACACCATGCGGCAGTCGTGGACGCCGCGAAAGCGCTCTCCAAGCCGCTTCCGTAGTCTTGCGCGTCGGGGCACGGTGTGAGCCGTACGCGCCCGCAAGTTGAGAGCTCAAGCGATCGCTCTCCTCGAGGCGACGACCGGAATCGAACCGGTGTAGACGGCCTCGCAGGCCGTAGTAATCCGTCGAACGCGGCGCTCGCCGCTCACACGCGCCCCCGACGCGGCCGATCCCGGGATATGCGCGCAACGTCATCTGCGAGCACCCCCACCGCGGCCTCCGTCGAGCTTGTGCCGCACGACGAGCCGATCCCCGAGCGCGAGGAAACCCCCGAGGGAGAGCCCACCCCAGCTGAGCTCGCCGCACGCGCAGCGACAGGTCGCCGCGCGGTGCAGGCGCTGCTGCGCGAGCATCCCGACGCGGTCATCTACGCGCAGGCCCCCGACGCTCAGGTGGTTCCGCCTCCGGCGTCGCTGGGACTGGAGGGCGTACCGGTGCACGCCACGGAGGGGCGCACCGGCATGGACTTCTGCGTCGGCGAGGATCGGATGGCGGTGGTCAACGCGTGGATCCGCGTGCGCACGCAGACCGTCGTCGAGGTGCGGGCGCGCATGTGCACGAACCCCGAGCAGTGGATGCTCGTGCAGCTGCTCGACATGCGCAAGACCCACGGCGTCATCCTCAACGTCGCGTGGCCCACCGACGAGGCGCCCGAGGACGCGAACGCGCGGATGATCGCGGCCGCCGCGACCACCACGCCGCGGTTCTGCTCCCGCAAGCAGGACGAAGAGGGCAACGTGATCGACTGCGACGAGGCGTACGAGCAGATGTTCGGCCTGACTGCCGAGGAGGTGATCGGCAAGCCGACGTTCGAGCGCGTCCATCCCGAGGACCAGGCACGGGTGATCGAGGGTTGGGTGGCGGCTGTGGCCACCGGCAGGATGCAGATGTTCCGCATCCGCATGGGGCGCAAGGACGGCAGCTGGCTGTGGGTGGACACGTCGCTGCACAACTTCCTGCGCGACCCCGAGCACGGTTACATGCTGGCGGAGTGCATCGACGTGTCCGCCGAGATGAGCGCCCAGGAGGCGCTGCAGGACCGCGAGGAGCTGCTGCGCAACCTGCTCGAGGAGATGCCCGACGGGCTCCTCCAGCTCGACCGCGAGCGCAACGTCGTCTACCACAACGCGCCGCTGGCGGAGGTGCTGTGCTGCGCGCCGATCGCCGAGTCGGGCGGGGACGCCGGCGCGGCGATGCATCCCGCGAGCGGGCCCGAGGAGGGGACCGTCGATCTCGACGCGCTGCTCTCGGCGCTGAGCGAGGACGCGCGGCGCAGCTTCGATGCCGTGATCGGCCGTGCGCTCGAGCACGGCGTGCGCGAGGAGGTCGAGCTGGAAGCCTCGGTCGGCTTCTCTCAGCAGCGGCACATCCTCCTGAAAGTACGTCCCCTGCAGAGGGAGAGCGGGGAGGTGACCGGCGTGATCGCCTCGGCGCTCGACATCACCGACAGCGCGCGCGCCCGCCGCGAGCTCGAGCGCCGCGCGAGCCTCGACGTGCTCACCGGCGCCTACAACCGCGCCTCGATCATGGAGGCGCTGAAGGCCGAGCTGGAGATGTCGAGCGACACGGGCGTCGTCTACGTGGATCTCGATCGCTTCAAGTCGGTCAACGACACCCTTGGCCACGCCGCCGGCGACGAGGTGCTCGTGGACGTGGCCGAGCGTCTGCAGGCGGCGAAGCGCTCCAGCGACGAGCTCGGGCGCCTCGGCGGGGACGAGTTCCTGGTCCTGCTGCGCGGGGTGTCGGGCCTGGGGGTCGCGATGAACGCCGCCCAGCGGATCAGCGAGTCGCTGCGGGGAATCTGCGAAGTCGCCGGCGGGAGCGTCGGGCTGTGCGCGAGCGTCGGCGTGGCGTGCGTGGACGATCCGTCGATCACCGCCGAGGAGCTCGTCGAACGCGCCGACGCCGCGATGTACCGCTCCAAGCAGCAGCGGCGCGGGATTCCCGTCCTGGCGAGGTGAGCGGCTGCCCGTCGGGTGCTAGGCTTGGCCTGCGGATGTCGTCTCGGATCTCGCTTCTCACGCTCCTCCTCCTGCCTGTGCTCCCCCCTCGGGGGGAATAGCGCGTGGCGGCCGCGTAGCCGCATACCCAGCAGAGAGGAACAGCAAGCGAGATAGAGAAGGAGCACGAACGACATGAGCCCCCAGGAAGGACACAGTGACAGCGCGAACGCCGGCGTCGGCCCCGGCGAGAGCCGCGACGAGGCCGACCGCGTCCTGATCTTCGACACGACGCTGCGCGACGGCGAGCAGTCGCCGGGGATCTCCCTGAACAGGCAGGAAAAGCTGGAGATCGCCCACCAGCTGGCGCGGCTGGGCGTGGACATCATCGAGGCCGGCTTCCCGATCACCTCGCCCGGCGACTTCGAGTCCGTGCAGGCGATCGCCCGCGAGGTGGAAGGCCCGATCATCTGCGGTCTGGCGCGCACGAGCGCGCAGGACATCGAGGCGGCGTGGCAGGCGGTGAAGGACTCCGGGCGGCCGCGCATCCACACGTTCATCGCCACCAGCGACATCCACATCGAGCGCAAGCTGCAGACCACGCGCGAGGACGTCAAGGGCCAGGTGCGCGCGGCGGTGGCGCAGGCGCGCGAGTACACCGACGACGTCGAGTTCTCCCCCGAGGACGGCTCGCGCTCGGACGTCCAGTACATGGCCGAGGTGATCGCGATCGCGCTGGAGGAGGGCGCGAGCACGATCAACGTCCCCGACACCGTCGGCTACACGATGCCCGGCGAGTACCGGGCGATGTTCGAGGAGCTCTACCGGCTGGTGCCCGCGCTGCGCGACGTGGTCGTGTCGGTGCACTGCCACGACGACCTCGGGCTGGCGGTCGCCAACTCGCTGGCGGGCGTCGAAGCTGGCTGCCGCCAGGTCGAGTGCGCGATCAACGGGATCGGCGAGCGCGCCGGCAACGCCTCGCTGGAGGAGATCGTGATGCTCTTGCACACGCGCGAGCCGAGCCTGGGGCTGTGGACGGGCGTGGAGACCACCGAGATCGCGCGCACGAGCCGCCTGGTGTCGCGTCTGACCGGATACCAGGTGCAGCCGAACAAGGCGATCGTCGGGCGCAACGCGTTCGCGCACGAGGCCGGCATCCACCAGGACGGCGTGCTGAAGGAGCGCACCACCTACGAGATCATGGACGCGACCACCGTCGGCCTGCGCAGCAACGCGATCGTGCTGGGCAAGCACTCCGGCCGCCACGCCCTCAGCAAAGCGCTGCAGGAGATGGGCTTCGAGCTGGACGGCCAGGCGCTGAACACCGCCTTCAAGCGCTTCAAGGAGATAGCCGACCGCAAGAAGCAGGTGACCGCGATGGATCTCGAGGCGCTCGTCACCGACGAGCTGCGCGAGGAGGTGCCGGGGTACGCGCTCGAGTCCTTCGAGGTCGAGGCCTCCTCGCAGCGCCCGCCGCACGCGCGTGTCAGCGTGACGCTCCCCGACGGCAGCTCGGCGAGCGGCTCGTTCACCGGCGACGGCCCCATCGACGCCGTGTTCCAGGCGATCAACGTCGCCACCGGCGTCGCCCCGGTCCTCAGCGACTTCACCATCGGCGCGGTCACCGAGGGCCAGGACGCGCTGGGAGAGGTGTCCGTGGTGCTCGAGGTCGGCGGCTTCACCGGCGCCGGCCAGGGCGTATCCACGGACATCATCGACGCGGCCGCGCGCGCGTACGTGCGGGCGCTGTCGGTCGCGGTGGCGCGCTCGCAGGCCGATCAGGCGATCGGGCTGCCGGAGGCGACCGCAGGCTGAGGGTGCGACCACCGGCCGCCGGCGACCGCCGGGGGCTGAGATCGTTTTATGAGGACCCCTATGGGGTCCGGGGGGTTTGCGGGTGGCGTACGCCGGCGTCAGTCGAAGAAGTCGGCGAGCGCCACCCGCCAGCCGGGCACGGCGTCGCTCAAATCGAGCGTGCCGTCCCCCTCCGGGGACGATGCCGTGTGCGTGCGGGCCTCGCCGCCCGCGCGATAGACGGTCGCCGAGCGCGAGCGTGGGTCCAGCACCAGCACGGCGATCGCGCCCGCCTCCAGCCAGCTCTCCGCCTTTTCACCCAGGTACCTGCGGCTGTTGTCAGGGGAGACGATCTCGATCGGCAGGTCCGGCGCGCCGTCCGGCCAGAAGCCGAACGTCGTGCCGACCGCGTCCGCTCGCGCGCTCGACACGAACGCCGCATCCGGGGCACGCACCGTGTCTGGATCGCGTCCGAGGATGAAGCCAGTCTCCGCGCCCACCACCACGCCCGCGTTCGTGGCGCTCACGTGGTTGCCGAGCAGGCGGCCGGCCGTCATCGCCACGCGACCGTGCTCGAAGCCCGCCGCGCACATCACGCGCAGCTTCCCTTCGATGAGCTCGTAGCGCTTGCCCTCGCCCGTGGGCAGTCTGAGCAGCTCCTCTGCGGTCGTGACGACAGCATGTGTGCTCATGCTGAGAAGGCTAGCGCGCGCTCGCCGGTGGGGAAACACGTCAGCTCGGTTGCGGTGTCGGTTGAGGTCACACCATCAGCGTGACGTCTGCATGGGATGGAACGCTCGACCGGCGATGTCTGTGATAGCGTACGTGCGTATGGCATCTGTTGATGAGCGATCGAAGTCCAAGCAGCGCCCGCGGGCGGTCACGCCACGCCGGCGCGCGAAGATCGCCGATGCCGAGCAGGAGTCGGGGTCGCGGCGCGACGAGCTGGCCGCTCCTGCAGCGGACGCGGTCGCGCCGGGCGTCGTCGGCGCGCGTGTGAAGGCGCTGCGCGAGGTCGCCGGGCTGTCGCTGCGCGATCTCGCCGAGCGCAGCACCGTCAGCGCGCCCATGCTCTCGCAGGTCGAGCGGGGGGAGACCAGCCCCACGCTCACCGTCGCCGCGCGCATCGCCGCCGGCCTCGATCTGCGCCTCTCCCAGCTGTTGCGCCTCGACGAGGACGGCGCCGTCACGGTCGTCCGCGCCGCCCGGCGCACGCGCGGGGGCAACAAGCGCCGCGGGCACAGCTTCGAGGTGCTCACCTCCTCCCAGCCCGGGCAGCGCGCCGAGATCTCCAGGCACACGCTCGCCCCAGGCGGCGCCACCGGCGCGGCGGACGATCCGCCGATGCACGAGCCCGGCAGCCGCGAGTCCGCGCTCGTCGAGCGCGGATCCGTCGTGCTCGTCTGCGACGGGCAGCGCTATGAGCTCCGCGAGGGCGACTGCGTGACCTTCGACTCCGACCTGCCACACCACTTCGAGAATCCCACCAGTGACGATGCCGCGTTCTTGGCGGTCGTCGCCGCGGGACTGAGGCGCAGCTAGATGAGCACCACACGAACGCCGCCCCGGGCGGGTGGGGACGTCATAAACGTCCCCATAAAAACAAGATCCACAACCACCGAGCACGAGGACCGATAGAGGATGCCCAAGACGCTGTTCGAGAAGATCTGGGAGGCCCACGAGGTCGCCGACGGTCTCATCTACATCGACCTGCATCTCGTCCACGAGGTCACCAGCCCGCAGGCCTTCGACGGGCTGCGCCTGGCCGGGCGCACCGTCCGCCGGCCCGACCGCACGCTCGCCACCGCCGACCACAACACGCCCACCGACGGCACGCCCGTCGCCGCGCGCATCAGGGACGAGCTATCGCGCGTGCAGGTGGAAACGCTCGAGCGCAACTGTGCCGAGTTCGGCGTGCCCGTCTACTCGCTCGGGTCCGACCGTCAGGGGATCGTCCACGTGATCGGCCCCGAGCTCGGCGTCACCCAGCCGGGCATGACGATCGTCTGCGGCGACTCCCACACCTCCACCCACGGGGCATTCGGCGCGCTCGCCTTCGGCATCGGCACCTCCGAGGTCGAGCACGTGCTCGCCACGCAGTGCATGGTCCAGCAGAGGCCCCGCTCGATGCGCATCCTCTACGACGGCCAGCTCGGCTTCGGCGTCACCGCCAAGGACCTCATCCTCGCCACGCTCGGGCAGCTCGGCGTCGGCGGCATGACCGGCCACGCCGTCGAGTACGCCGGCCCCGCCATCGAGGCCCTCTCGATGGAAGGGCGCATGACCATCTGCAACATGACCATCGAGGGCGGCGGGCGCGCCGGCATGATCGCGCCCGACGAGACCACCTTCGAGTGGTTCGCGCACCCCGAGCGCCACGGCTGGCCACAGGGGCGCCCCGGAGCGCCCTCCGGCGGGGATCTGGACGACGCCGCCGGCAAGTGGAGCGAGCTGCCCACCGACGAGGGCGCCCAGTTCGACAGCGAGGTCGAGATCGTCGCCGCCGCCATCTCCCCGCAGGTCACCTGGGGCACCAACCCCGGCATGGTCCGCCCGGTCACCGGCCAGGTGCCCGCGCCCGAGGAGTTCGACAGCCCCGCCGACCGCGAGGCCACCGAACGCGCCCTGCACTACATGGCCCTCGAGCCTGGAACTCCGATCGAGGAGATAGCGATCGACCGCGTGTTCATCGGCTCGTGCACCAACTCGCGCATCGGCGACCTGCGCGCCGCCGCCGAGGTCGTCGCTGGCAGGAAGGTCGCGCCCACCGTCAGCGCGATGGTCGTCCCCGGCTCCCAGCAGGTCAAGGCGCAGGCTGAGGCCGAGGGCCTCGACAAGGTCTTCCGCGAGGCCGGCTTCGACTGGCGCGTCGCCGGCTGCTCGATGTGCCTCGGGATGAACCCCGACATCCTCCAGCCCGGCGAGCGCTGCGCCTCGACCTCCAACCGCAACTTCGAGGGCCGCCAGGGGCGCGGCGGCAGGACGCATCTCGTCTCGCCGCAGATGGCCGCCGCCGCCGCCATCGAGGGGCGCTTCGTCGACATCCGGGCGTGGTCGTGAGCGCCCCCGCGCCCGGCGCCGCCTGGCAGCAGGCGGAGCTCGTCGCCAGCTTCGCCGAACGCCGCCGCGCGATGATCCCGCTGCTCGATCTCCAGGAGGACGTGATCCGCCAGCTCCTCGCCCGTCACGGCCGTCCCGTCGACCGCTTTCTCGACCTCGGCTGCGGCACCGGCGCCATGAGCGAGCTCGTCCTCGCGAGCGGGGGGGCGGGCTCTCGATCAAAGGGTGTGCTCGTGGACTTCTCACAGCCGATGCTCGCACGCGTCGGCGTCACGCTCGACGCCTACCCCGGCCGCTGGCACGCAGTCCACGCCGATCTCAACGACCCGCGCTGGCGTCAGTCGCTACCCGCCGGGCGCTACGACGCGGCGGTCTCCGGCCTCGCCATTCACCACCTGCCCGCCGAGCGCAAGCGCACGCTGTTCGCCGAGGTCCTCGAGCTGCTCGAACCCGGAGGCATGTTCATCAACATGGACTACGTCACCGTCCGCGGTCCGCTCGAGGGCCTGTTCGACGAGGAGATGCTCGCCGGCGCCGTCCACGCCGAGCACCAGTCCGGTGGCACCCGCACCGAAGCCGAGCTCGACCTCGGCGATGACGACGACCGTCCCGACACCGTCGAGGACCAGCTCGCCTGGCTGCGCGACGCCGGCTTCGCCGACGTCGAAGTGCACTTCAAGTGGGCCGAGGCCGCCGTCTTCGGCGGCGTCTGGCCTGGCTGAGGCGGTGTGTACGTGGACGCGCGTGTCGCCAGATGTGGCGCCGGTGTGACAGATGTGCCCCGGATGTGCGCGGCCGGGGAGGGAATGTCCCCTTCGAAACGCCGTATAACAAACGCAATACAGGAGACGATCTA
This sequence comes from uncultured Solirubrobacteraceae bacterium, assembly GCA_963782325.1. Classification (GTDB taxonomy): domain Bacteria; phylum Actinomycetota; class Thermoleophilia; order Solirubrobacterales; family Solirubrobacteraceae; genus Palsa-744. Next base: position 455,087 of record CAWAJG010000008.1, on the reverse strand, counting down.
GATGGAACCGATCGAGACGATCAGCGGGCCGGTCAGCTACCTCGACCGCGCCGACGTCGACACCGACCAGATCATGCCCAAGCAGTTCCTCAAGCGGGTCGAGCGCACAGGCTTCGGCCAGTTCCTGTTCTACGACTGGGCCAAGGAGCCCGACTGGGACCTGCCGCCCAACCCGATCCTCGTCGCCGGCGAGAACTTCGGCTGCGGCTCATCGCGCGAGCACGCCCCCTGGGGGCTGCAGGACTACGGCTTCCAGGCGATCGTCGCGCCGTCGTTCGCGGACATCTTCTACTCCAACTGCACCAAGATCGGGCTGCTGCCGATCGTGCTCTGTGACGAGGACTGCAAAGCGCTCGCGCGCGCCGGCCACGGACAGGTCGACCTGCGCGAGCAGGAGGTCCGCTTCGCCGGGCGCCAGGTGGCGTTCGAGATCGACCACGAGATCCGCCACCGCCTGCTCGGCGGGCTCGACGACATCGCGCTCACGCTCCAGCAGGGCGACGCGATCGACGCTTACGAGCTCACGCGCGAGCAGCGGGCGCCGGGGGTGCCGGTGACCACGTCCCTGTGACGGTTGCCCGGCTTGTGCCGCCGCCGTCCGCTGCAGGCTCAGGCACGCTCCGTCGTGAGCGCGCCTGCTAGCGTCGCGCGCCGATGGCCCACCGCATCGTCACCCTCCCCGGCGACGGGATCGGCCCGGAGATCATGGCGCCGGCGCTCGAGCTGCTGGGCACGCTCGGCGACTTCGAGTTCGAGGAGCACCTGTTCGGCGGCGCCTCGATCGACGCGCACGGCGTGGCGCTGACCGACGAGGTGCTCGACGCGTGCAGGGCCGCTGACGCGGTGCTGCTGGCGGCGGTCGGCGGCCCGAAGTGGGACAGCACCGACGCCGGCGCGCCGCGACCCGAGCAGGGCCTGCTGGGCCTGCGCAAGGGGCTCGGCCTGTACGCGAACCTGCGCCCGGTGAAGCCGCTGCCGGCGCTCTATGGCGCCTCGCCGCTGCGCCGCGAGCGGATCGAGGGCACCGACCTGCTGGTCGTGCGCGAGCTCACCGGCGGCATCTACTTCGGCGAGAAGACGCGCACGCAGGACTCCGCGTCCGACGCCTGCGTGTACACGCGCGCGGAGATCGAGCGCATCGCGCGCACCGCGTTCGATGCCGCCGCGCGGCGCTCGCCGCCGGGCGGGGCCGGCCGGGGCCGGGCGAAGGTGTCGAGCGTGGACAAGGCGAACGTGCTCGAGACCTCCAGGCTGTGGCGCGAGGTGGTCAGCGAGCTGCACTCGCGCGAGTTCCCCCACATCCAGCTCGAGCACGTGCTCGTGGACAACGCCGCGATGCAGCTCGTGTCCGCGCCGAGCGACTTCGACGTGATCCTCACCGAGAACATGTTCGGCGACATCCTCTCCGACGAGGCCGCCATGCTGACCGGCTCGATCGGGATGCTTCCCAGCGCGTCGCTCGGCGCGGACGATCCCGGCCTGTTCGAGCCGGTGCATGGCTCCGCCCCGGACATCGCCGGAAAGGGCATCGCGAACCCGCTGGCGATGTTCCTGTCGGCGGCGATGATGCTGCGCCACGGGCTGGGCTTGGCAGCGCAGGCGACGGCGGTAGAATCGGCGGTTGAAGGTGCGCTCGCTGGGGGCCTGCGCACGCCCGACCTGGGTGGCACGGCGGGCACGGCGCAGGCGACCAGGGCAGTGCTCGAAGCCATCGAACAGGAGCTGTAGTGCAAGTGGAGCAGACCGACCTCATATGGATGAACGGAGAATTCCTCGCCTGGGAGGACGCGAAGGTCCACGTCCTGACGCACGGCCTGCACTACGGGACGTCGGTGTTCGACAGCATGCGCTGCTACGAGACCGACTTGAACCCCAGCCACCCTCCGGCGGTGTTCCGCAACGTCGACCACCTCGACCGCCTGCGCAAATCGGCGGAGCTGTACTACATGGAGGTGCCGTACTCGGTGGAGCAGCTGCGGGCGGCGACGCTCGAGCTGGTGGCGCGCAACGGGTTGCGCGAGTGCTACATCCGCCCGCTGGTGACGCGCGGCTACGGGACGATGGGCCTGAACCCGCTGGACGAGTCCGGGCACGAACCGATCGACGTGATCATCGCGTGCTGGGAGTGGGGCAAATACCACGGGGACGCCGGCGAGCGGCATGGCGTGCGGGCGATGACCTCCTCGTGGCGGCGGATCAGCCCCGACTCGCTGATACCGCACGCGAAGGCGGGCGGGCAGTACCTGAACAACGTGCTCGCGAAGGTGGAGTCGGTGAAGGCGGGCTTCGACGAGGCGATCCTGCTCGACGACCACGGCCACGTGTCGGAGGGAACGGGCGAGAACGTGTACATCGTGCGCGACGGCAAGATCGTGACGCCCGCGCAGCACGACTCGATCCTCGACGGCATCACGCGCCGCTCGATCGTGCAGATCTGCCAGGACCTCGGCTACGAGGTGGTGGAGCGGAACGTCGCCCGCGCGGAGATGTACCTGGCGGAGGAGATGTTCCTGTCGGGCACCGCCGCGGAGATCGTGCCGGTGCGCGAGATCGACGGCCACAAGCTCGGCGCGGGCGAACCCGGCGAAATCACGCGGGTGCTGCAGAAGGAGTTCGACGACGCGATCCACGGACGGACGGAGCGCTACCGCGAGTGGCTGGACGTGGTGCGGGCGAGCGACCTGGAGACGCCGACGGGCGACGCGTCGGCGACGGCGACGGCGGAGCGAATTACCGGGGCGACCGGCTAGGGGCCGCGTGGTGGCCGCGGCCGGTCGCTCGAGCGAGCCGCTCCGCACACCTCCCAGCCGAAAGGACATCCCGAAGATGAGCAGCACCTCCAATCGCATCGAGCTATACGACGCCACCCTGCGCGACGGCATGGGCGGCGGCGGCCTGACGCTGACGGCGGGCGAGAAGCTGCGCGTGGTGCGCGCGCTGGACGCCCTCGGCGTGGAGATGATCGAGGCGGGCTTCCCGGCCTCGAACCCGAAGGAGCGCGAGCTGTTCGAGCTGCTCGCCGAGGAGCGCCTGGAGGTGGCGGAGATCGTCGCCTTCGGCATGACCCGCCGGCGCGAGAGCTCGGCGGAGGAGGACGAGGGCCTGCGCGTGCTCGCGGAGTCCTTCGCGCCGGTGTGCACGCTCGTGGGCAAGACCTCGGTGCTGCACGTGGAGAAGGTCGTGCGGGTGACGCGCGAGGAGAACCTGGCGATGATCGCCGACTCGATCGCGTTCCTCGTGCGCGCGGGCAAGCGCACGCTGCTCGACGCGGAGCACTTCTTCGACGGCTTCGCCCTGGACGCCGGCTACGCGCTGGAGTGCCTGCGGGTGGCCAGCGCGGCGGGCGCGGAGCGGTTGGTGCTGTGCGACACCAACGGCGGCTCCCTACCGCCAAACATTAGAGCGGCGTTCGCAGTGGTCAGGGAAGCGTTGCCGCATGTCCAGTTGGGCATTCACACCCACGACGACTCGGGGTGCGCGGTGGCGAACACGTTGGCGGCGGTCGAAGCGGGCGCGACGCACGTGCAGGGGACGGTCAACGGCATCGGCGAGCGCACGGGCAACGCGAACCTGATCACGATCATCGCCGACCTGCAGCTGAAGATGGGTGTCGAGCTGTTGCCGGCGGAGCGCCTGGCGCGGTTGACCGAGACCGCGCACTTCGTGGACGAGCTGCTCAACCGCACGCCCGACCCGGCGCAGCCGTACGTCGGCAAGCACGCGTTCGCCCACAAGGCGGGCATGCACGCCGCGGGGGTGCAGGCCGACCCGCAGGCGTTCGAGCACGTCGCCCCGGCGGTCGTCGGCAACGGCCGCGACGTGCTCGTCTCAGAGCTGTCGGGCAGGGGGACGATCGTCGAGAAGGCGCGCGAGGCGGGGATCGCGGGCGACGAGGCGTTCGCCCGGCGGGTGGTCGAGCGCGTGAAGGAGCTCGAGCACCGGGGGTTCCAGTTCGAGGCGGCGGACGGCTCGCTGGAGCTGCTGATGCGCCGCGAGGCGGGGGAGTACGAGCCGCTGTTCGAGCTGGAGTCCTGGCGGGTGATCGTCGAGAAGCACGCCGACGGGCGCGCCACCACGGAGGCGACCGTGAAGGTGTGGATCCACACCGAGGAGGGCCGCGAGCACTACATCCGCACCGCCGAGGGCAACGGCCCGGTGAACGCGCTCGACCGCGCGCTGCGCGACGCCATCGGCGAGATCCACCCGCACCTGAAGGACATCGAGCTGGTGAACTTCAAGGTGCGGATCCTCGACGAGACGAAGGGCACGGGCGCCGTCACGCGGGTGCTGATCGACGCCTCCGACGGCCACGAGGTGTGGGGCTCGATCGGCGTCGCCGAGAACCTGATCGCGGCCTCCTGGGACGCGCTCGTGGACTCGCTCGAGTACGGCATGCAGGGTCAGCGGCGCCTCGCGGCCGAGGCGGCGCTCGGCACGACGGGCGGCAGGGCTTAGTGGCGCAGCCCGACGCTCGCCAGAGCGCCCCCGTTGAGCCCGCGGCGCCGGTCGTCGCGTCCGCCCCAGTCCCCGCGGCCGGCGCCCAGTCGGCGGAACCAAGCCCCCCGGTGGGTGTGCAGACGCGGGAGCCGATCCCGCTGGCCCGCCCGGTGCTCGGCGCGGAGGAGGAGCGGGCGGTGCTGGAGGTGCTGCGCTCCGGCCAGCTCTCGCTTGGGCCGCGCCTGGCGGAGTTCGAGCGGCGCTTCGCCGCGCGCGTGGGCGCGCCGCTGGCGTGCGCTGTGAGCAGCGGCACGGCGGGCCTTCACCTGGCGCTGCGGGCGGTCGGCGTGGGGGAGGGCGAGGAGGTGGTGACGAGCCCGTTCTCGTTCGTCGCCTCGGCGAACGCGGTGCTGTACGAGCGCGCACGGCCGGTGTTCGCGGACATCGACCCGGTGACGCTGAACCTCGACCCGCAGGCCGCCGCGGCGGCGGTGAGCGCGCGGACGACAGCGCTGCTGCCGGTGCACATCTTCGGCTACCCCGCGGACATGCCGGCGTTCGAGGAGATCGCACGAGCGCGCGGGCTGGCGATCGTCGAGGACGCGTGCGAGGCGCTCGGAGCGCTGCACGCGGATGGCGTGGCCGTGGGCGGCCGCGGGCACCCGGCGGTGTTCGGCTTCTACGCCAACAAGCAGCTGACGACCGGCGAGGGGGGGATGGTGACGGTGGCCGACCCCGCCGTGAAGGAGCGCATCGACTCCGAGCGAAACCAGGGCCGCGCGCCGGACATGGGCTGGCTCGACCACGACCGCCTGGGCTTCAACTACCGCCTGTCGGACATCGCCTGCGCGCTGGGGATCGCGCAGCTGGCGCGCCTCGATCGGATGCTCGCCGAGCGCGCGCGCGTGGCGGCCCTGTACCGCGAGGCGCTCGCCCCGCTGGCTGGCGAGGGCCTGACGCTGCCGTGCCCCGACGGCGACGGCAATCGGCGCGGCTGGTTCGTGTTCGTCGTGCAGCTGCCGCACGGGGTCGACCGTGATGGGACCGTGCGTGCGCTAGCCGGCTTTGGCATTCAGAGCAAGCCATATCTGCCGGCGATCCACCTAATGAGCTTCTACCGCGAGCGCTTCGGTCACCGCGACGGAGAGTTTCCGGTGTGCGAGGACGTCGCCGCGCGCTCGCTCGCGCTGCCGTTCTTCCCGCAGATGAGCGAGGGACAGGTGGCGCGTGTCTGCGACCAGATGCAGGTGACACTCGCTCGCGCCTGAAAGGGTTGCAGCGCAGCGCCCGCACGCCCGCTCGTGGAGAAGGTCGGCGCCAGGACACTCCGACCTGAAATGACGAGCGCCCCGGCGCCGTGACCAACCCTCGCCGACTCGTTTCGGCAGGGCAAGGGCGATGATAGTCGAGAGTTAGAAACACAACTTGCGCGTGTCTTCATCTGAGATTACGTTAGCTCCGCTGTACGAAATAGACATCCCGATAGTCGGAAAGCCGGCTCGGGATGCGCCGATCCCGGGGACTCCGACCTGAAAGACGAGCACCTGCGGGGTCGGTGGAGACCAACCCTCAAAAAGGAGCAGATGGCAGATGAGACGCATCATGACGGTGTGCACGGCACTCGTGGCCGTGCTTTCGCTGAGCGCGGTAGTGGCCGCGTCGGCACTCGCGGCGCCGGAATTCAAACCGAGCACCGAACAGGGGTTCACGTCGTCTGGCACGACCGCCACGCTAAGGGCGCCCGGAACCACGATCACGTGTAGCGCGAGCACGAGCAAAGGCAAAATCACCGGCGCGAAAGCCGTCGGCAGCGTGTTCGTCGTGTTCACCGGATGCAAAGCGAAAGTGTCGAGCGAATGCTCGGTCAAGAGTCCGGGAGCCAAAGAAGGCGAAGTCGCCACGGTCGAACTCGATGGGGCGCTCGGCGCTGTGGCCGAAAAAGAAGCCGCGACCAAAGTCGGCATGGATCTCAAACCGGCGTCGGGCAGCAGCTTCGTCACCACCGAAGGGAGCTGCCTGCTGGGAGGCAAATCGGAAGTGACCGGCAGCGTCATCGGCGAGGTGAGCCCGGTTGGTGGTCCCGCGAGCACGGCAGGCAAACTGATCTACGAAGCGGGAGGTACGACGAAACAGGAGATCCAGAAGTTCAAAGGCGAAGAAACCGACACGCTGAAGGCGTTCGGCTTCTTCGAAGTGAGCGAGGAAACGACAGAGTCGATCACGTTCGAAAAAGCAGTTGAAGTGACATGACAGTCCTAGCTTCGGCCGCGGCAGCGGGCTGAGGCGCGATGCGCGGAGGGCCGGAGGAGCGCGTGCTCGTCCGGCCCTCGCGTCTCTGGCTTCATAGACTGCGGCGCGTGTCGCGCTTCAGCGAGCCCCAGCACCCCGACTTCCAGCGCCTGAACTCCTCGATCGCGTTCGACCGGCGGCTGTGGCCGCAGGACGTCGCGCAGTCGCGCGCGCACGCGAAGATGCTCGCCGCGCGTGAGATCGTCTCCGAGGAGGATCGCGACCGGCTGCTGGCCGGCCTGGATGCGCTGGAGAAGGAGCTGCACGAGGATCGCTTCCCGTTCCACGCCGGCGACGAGGACATCCACATGGCGATCGAGCGGCGCCTGACGGAGCTCGTGGGGCCGGTCGCCGGTCGGCTGCACACGGCGCGCTCGCGCAACGACCAGGTGGCGACCGACATGGCGATGTACACGCGCGAGCGCAGCGCCGACGCGCAGGAGGCGCTGGACGAGCTGATGGCGGTGCTGCTGGCGCGCGCGGAGGAGCACCTCGACTGGGCGATGCCCGGGTACACGCACCTGCAGCGCGCCCAGCCGGTGTACCTCGGCCACCACCTGCTGGCGTACTTCTGGATGTTCGAGCGCGACCGCCAGCGCTTCGCGTTCGCGCGGCGCCAGGCCGGGCGTCTGCCGCTCGGCGCGGGCGCCCTGGCTGGCGTGAGCTTCGACACCGACCGCCGGCTGGTGGCGCGCGAGCTCGGCTTCCCGGAGGTCGCTCCCAACTCGATCGACGCCGTCAGCGGGCGCGATTTCGTGCTCGACTTCCTCGCCGCGGCAGCCACCTGCGCGACACACCTCTCGCGGCTGGGCGCCGAGCTGGTGCTGTGGTCGAGCTCGGAGTTCGGCTTCTGCGAGCTGCCCGACGCGTGGAGCTCGGGCTCGTCGATCATGCCCCAGAAGAAGAACCCCGACGCGGCCGAGCTGCTGCGCGCGAAGGCGCCCCGCGTGGTCGGCCACCTGGCGGCCTTCCACGGCGTGATGCACGGGCTGGCGCTGACCTACAACAAGGACATGCAGGAGGACAAGGAGCACCTGTTCGACACAGTCGACACGCTCGGGCTGACGCTGGCGGCGGCGACGGGGATGCTCGCCGGCGTGCGCTTCGACCGCGAGCGCATGCGCGACGCGGCCGCCGACGAGCTGATCGCGGCGACCGACCTCGCCGATCTGCTGGTGCGCCTGGGGACGCCGTTCCGCGAGGCGCACGGCGTGCTCGCCGGGCTCGTGCGCACGGCGGTCGACGCCGGCCAGCCGCTGTCGGCCCTCGGCGTGGAGGAGCTCGCGGCGCACAGCGACCTGCTGGCGGCGAACGACGAGGAGTACCGGCGCGTGCTATCGCGGGACTCGTGGCTGGAGTCGAAGATCTCCGAAGGCGGCACCGCGCTGGCGCGCGTGCGCGAGCAGCTGGCGCTGGCACGGAAGGCGCTCTCATCGTCCCCGGAGGGGCAGGGGGAGGGGGATGCGCCCACTGACGAGTGACTTCTACGAGCGTCCGGTGCTGGAGGTGGCCCGCGCGCTGATCGGCTGCACGGTCGAGCACGACGGCGCGGCCGGGGTGATCGTCGAGACCGAGGCCTACCACGAGAGCGAGCCGGCCTGCCACGCGTTCGTCGGGCTGACGCCGCGCACGCGCACCTTGTTCGGAGCGCCCGGCCGCGCGTACGTATACCGCTCGTACGGCATCCACGCGCTGCTGAACGCCGTGTGCGAGCCCGAGGGCGTGGGCGCGGGGGTGCTGATCCGCGCACTGCAACCGATCGCCGGCCTGGAGCGGATGCGCGCGCGTCGCGGCGCCTCGCATCCGGCGCGGGGCGCGCGCGCGGGTGACCGCAACCCGGGCGCTGGCGATCGCGGCGTGCCGGCGGACCACGAGCTGTGCTCGGGGCCGGGCAAGCTGACGCAGGCGCTCGGCGTCTCGCTGGCGGAGAACGGCGCCTGCCTGTCGAGCGGCGCCGTGCGGATCGGGCCACGGCCGGCGGACTGGCGCGATCCGCCGGTGCTGGATGGCGCGCGCATCGGCATCAGCCGGGCGGTTGAGCTGCGCTGGCGCTTCTGCGTGGCCGGCTGCGTGTACGTGTCGCGTCCGCGCCCACCGCAGTCGGATCCTCCCGATCCCCCTCCGGGGACGATGCCGCGGACGATGCGAGCGCCGGTGGGGTCAGCCGCCGGGGGCGACGCCGCCGGTCGCTGAGCTGCTGGGAGCGGTGGCCGGCGCGGAGGTGCTCGGCGCCGGCGTCTGCCCGGACGCTGCGGGAGCTTCCCCTTCCGGGGACGATGCCCCGGCGGGCGTGGACGTGCCCGGCGCGCCGGTGTGTTGCGGTGTGGCAGAGCCCGGCTTGGTGGCGGTGGCTTCGTTCGTGCCCGTGCCGGGGGCGGGCTTGGCGGTGGCGTTGCCGGTGTTGGGTGCGGCGCCGGAACGCGAGCCTGCGCCGAGGGTGGCGGACGTGCCGGCTTCGGAGCCGCCGGCGCCGGCGAGTGAGCTGGTTTTGCCCGTACCGGCGGTGTGGCCGGCGCTGGCGCGTTCGGCTCGTTCCTGTTCGATCTGGAGCGCCGACATCTGGAAGTCGTGCCAGATCAGCGCGGGGAAGGTGCCGCCGAGCACGGGCCCGTCGTCGAAGTCGTTGGTCATGGCCACGAACTTGTTCGGGTAGCCCACCCACACGGCGACCGTGAACTTGGAGTCCCAGCCGACGAACCACGCGTCCACGTAGTTGGAGGTGGTGCCGGTCTTGCCGGCGGCGAACTGGCCGATGGCGGCCGCCCTGCCCGTCCCGTACTGGAGGACGGTCTCGAGCATGGAGGTCTCGGTGGAGGCGACTTCGGGAGGGAGCACGCGCGTGAGGGTCACGCGGTTGCGTTCGTTGTGGGCACCGCTGGGCAGCGGCTGGCTGCCGGCGACGACTTCCTGGATGCCGACGGGCGCCCCGGCTTCCCCCGGGGACGATGCGGCGAGCGTGCCGGTGACCCGCTGGCCGCCGTGGGCGATGGTCTCGTAGGCGTGGGCCATGTCGAGCGGGGTCACGCCGATGGTGAGCCCGCCGATGGTCATCGACGGGTTGGTGGAGATCGGCGTGGTGATGCCCATGCGGTGGGCGAGATCGGCGATCCTGGCGGTGCCGACCTGGAGGCCGACTTCGGCGTAGATGGAGTTGTCGGAGTAGGCGGTGGCGCCGATCAGGGTGTTCTCGCCCGTGTAGTTGCCTTCGTCGTTGTGGACGACGAACTTTTCCTTGCCGCCGCTGTGCGGGACGATGAATTCCTTTTCCTTGGAGGTCCACTCCGAGTACGGGGAGATCCCCTTCTCGAGCGCCGCGGCGAGGTCGAACGCCTTGAACGAGGAGCCCGGCTGGCGCTCGCCCTCGGTGGCGAGGTTGAAGGGGCTTTCGTCGTAGTTGCGCCCGCCGACCATCGCCCGCACCTCGCCGGTGGAGTTTTCGATGGCCACGAGCGCCGCTGTCGGCCCTTCGGGGTAGTCGACGTTGCTCTCGACTGCCTGTTCGGCCGCGCGCTGGAGTTCGAGGTTGAGCGTGGTGGTGATCTTCAGCCCGCCGTAGAAGGCGCGCTGGCCGTAGCGTTCGATCACCTGCTGCTGCACCCAGCTCGTGAAGTAGCCGGTGTCGGCGCCGTCGACGGTCGGCTCCTCGGGGGCCTGGATCTCGGCGGGGGAGGGCAGCGCCTGCTTGACGCTTTCCTCGTACATCGGCCGGTCTACGTAGCCCTGCTGGAGCATCTGGTAGAGGACGACGTCGCGGCGAGCCTTGGCGGCGGCGGGATGCGTGATGGGGTTGTATTCGGTGGGGGACTGGATGATGCCGGCGAGCAGCGCCGCCTCCCACGGCTGCAGCTGTTCGACGCACAGCGTCTGCCCGGGCGTGCCGCAGCCGAGGTGGTTGACTTCGTGGCCGAAGTACGTCTGGGCGGCGGCCTCGATGCCGTAGGCGCCGTTGCCGAAGTAGATCGTGTTGAGGTAGGCGGTGATGATCTTCCGCTTGGACCACTTGTGGGAGAGCTGGTAGGCGAGCGCCGCCTCGCGGAGCTTCTCGAAGATCGTGCGGTGCGACTGGGCGACGAGCGCGTTCTTGATGAACTGCTCCTCGATCGTGGACGCGCCCTGGACGGCGCCCTTGTGCTCGACGTCGTCGAGGAACGCCCGCCCGATGCCGCGCAGATCGATGCCGCTGTTGCTCCAGAAGCGCTTGTCCTCGATCGAGATGACGGCGTCGTTGACGATCTGAGGGATCTGCCCGGGGGTGACGATCACGCGGTTCTGCTGGCTGAGCACGCCGATCGGATGGCCGAGGTCGTCGTAGAGGATCGAGCTCTTCTCGTCCTTGTACAGCGAGAAGCGGGTCAGCGACGGCAGGTCCGAGGCGACGGCGACGAACATGCCGAACACGAACGAGATCGCGCCGAGCACGAGCACCGCGAGCAGGATCGCCACGAAGCGCAGTCGCTTCAGCCGGGTCCGCCGCGCGGCCCCTGGATCGCCCGGTCCCGGCCCGGCAGGCGCGGGGGCCGAATGAGAGGGCGCCGGGGGCAGGCGGGCGGGCGCTATGTCGCGTGCTGTGGAACCCTCCAGGGGGCGAGAGTCTAGCATTGGCCCCAATGCCGAAGGCCAGCCACGCGGGCGCAGCGGACGGGGACGCGCGGCTCGCCGATGAGCTGGCGGCGGGCGCGGTGGACAGCCTGCCGGAGGGCGCGCTCGCGGCGAAGCTGAGGGCGGCGCGCGCGGAGGGCAGGGCGCTGCGGGTGAAGCTGGGCATCGACCCGACGGCGCCGGACATCCACCTCGGGCACGCGGTCGTGCTGGCGAAGCTGCGCCGAGTTCCAGGACGCGGGACACCGCGTGGTGCTGATCGTCGGCGACTACACCGCCCGCGTGGGCGACCCGTCGGGGCGCTCGACCTTGCGTCCGATGCTGTCGGCCGAGGAGATCGAGGCGAACGCGGAGACCTTCCAGGAGCAGGCGCTGAAGATCCTCGACCCCGATCCCGCTCGCCTGGAGGTCAGGCGCAACGGCGAGTGGCTCGAGATGGCGACGGTGGAGCTGCTGCGGCTGTTGCGCACGACGACCGTCGCGCAGCTGCTCGAGCGCGACGACTTCGCCAGGCGCTGGGCGGGCGGCGAGCCGATCTCGATGCTCGAGCTGCTGTACCCGCTGCTGCAGGGCTACGACTCGGTGGCGATCGAAGCCGATCTGGAGCTGGGGGGGACCGACCAGAAGTTCAACCTGCTGCTGGGGCGAGACATCCAGCGCGCGTACGGGCAGGACGAGCAGGCGATCATGACGATGCCGATCCTCGTGGGCGTGGACGGGCAGATGAAGATGTCGAAGTCGCTCGGCAACCAGATCGGCGTGACCGACCCGCCGCAGGAGATGTACGGCAAGACGATGGCCATCCCCGACGAGGCGCTCGAGCAGTACTACCGGCTGCTGCGTGGGCACGTGCCGGCGATCGGCGCCGGCCCGGGCGAGCTCTCGCCGCGCGATGCCAAGCGGGCGCTGGCGCGCGGGCTGGTCGCGTGGCTGCACTCGCCGCAGGACGCGCAGGCGGCCGAGCGGCACTTCGACCGCGTGTTCGTCGAGCGCGGGCTTCCCGAGGAGATCGAGGAGGCGCGCTTTCGCTGCGACGGCGGCGCCGTCCACCTGCCGGCGCTGATCGCGGACGAGTTCGGCATCTCGCGCTCGGAGGCCCGGAGGGTGATCGACCAGGGGGGCGTGACGCTGGGCGAGGCGCCGCTGGCGGCCGGCCAGCACGACGTGCCGTGCGCGCAGGCCGACGGCCAGGTCCTGAAGGTCGGCAGGCGCCGCTTTCGCCGCCTGCGCGCCGAGTAGGCTCATTGCAGGAGCAGAAGCGC
>CAWAJG010000008.1:0-440000 GCA_963782325.1 uncultured Solirubrobacteraceae bacterium | reverse complement strand
CCCGTGGATTCCCGAATGGGGAAACCCAGCGCTGGTAATGCGGCGTTATCCCCGGTTGAACACATAGACCGGTGGAGGACAAGCGGGGGAAGTGAAACATCTCAGTACCCCGAGGAAAGTAAATCAACAGAGACTCCCTGAGTAGTGGCGAGCGAAAGGGGATCAGCCCAAACCCGGCAGATGCAAGCGGACACGCGTTGTCTGTCGGGGGTTGTAGGGCGCCTGTTCCGGGTCGTGTCCGACCCGGCAGGAGTTACAAAATCGTGTGGTAGTCGAAGCGCGTGGAACCGCGCACCATAGAGGGCAACCGTCCCGTAGACGAAACTGCACGATCTCCTGTCAGGCGTTCCTGAGTAAGTCCGCTCCCGTGAAACGCGGACTGAACCTGGGGGGACCACCCTCCAAGGCTAAGTACTCCTTGGTGACCGATAGCGGACAAGTACCGTGAGGGAAAGGTGAAAAGTACCCCGGAAGGGGAGTGAAATAGTACCTGAAACCGCGTGCCTACAAGCGGTGGGAGCAGGCTTGTCCTGTGACCGCGTGCTTTTTGCATAACGAGCCGGCGAGTTACTCGTCTGCGGCAAGGTTAAGCGATGAGCGGAGCCGTAGCGAAAGCGAGTCCTAACAGGGCGACATAGTCGTAGGCGGTAGACCCGAAACTGAGCGAGCTACCCATGGGCAGGCTGAAGCGGGGGTAAGACCTCGTGGAGGGCCGAACCGACCTAGGTTGAAAACTGGGCGGATGACCTGTGGGTCGGAGTGAAAGGCTAATCAAGCTCAGTGATATCTGGTTCTCTCCGAAATATATTTAGGTATAGCCTCGGATAAATTGCGTGTTGGCCGTAGAGCACTGTTTGGATTAGGGGCCCTACCAGGTTACCGACTTCAGGCAAACTCCGAAGACCAATCACGTGTACTCCGGGAGTCAGTTGCTGGGGGATAAACTTCAGCGTCAAAAGGGAAACAGCCCAGACCGCCAGCTAAGGTCCCTAAGTGCTAGCTAAGTGGTAAACGATGTTCGAGTGCATAGACAACCAGGAGGTTGGCTTAGAGGCAGCCATCCTTGAAAGAGTGCGTAACAGCTCACTGGTCAAGTGTTCGAGCGCGGACAATGTAACGGGGCTCAAGCTAGTCACCGAAGCTGCGGGTGCGTGAGACCTTCGGGTCGATCGCGCGGTAGGAGAGCGTTCCCATGCCAGTAAAGCGGCGGCGTAAGCCAGCCGTGGAGGCTTGGGAAGTGAGAATGCCGGCATAAGTAACGAAAGAGGGGTGAGAATCCCCTCCGCCGATTGCCCAAGGATTCCTGAGTCAAGTTCGTCTGCTCAGGGTTAGTCGGGACCTAAGGCGAGGCCGAAAGGCGTAGTCGATGGCCAACAGGTTGATATTCCTGTACCACGTCGCTTCCGTTTGACCGATGGGGGGACGAGGGAGGCTAAGGGAACCCAGGCGATGGTTGACCTGGGACAAGCATGTAGGGGTGGCCCTTGTCAAATGCGGGGCCGCATAACCTGAGGTGCGATGTGAGCTGGCGTCAAGCCGGCGACTCCCCAACGCCATACCTCCAAGAAAATCCTCTAGGGAGGAAGCGCGTGCCCGTACCAAAACCGACACAGGTGGGCAAGTAGAGAATACTAAGGTGATCGAGATAACCCTCGTTAAGGAACTCGGCAAAATCGCCCCGTAACTTCGGGATAAGGGGCGCCCTAGTAGGGTGAAGCTCTTCGCGAGTGGAGCCCGAGAGGGCCGCAGTGAATTGGCTGAAGCGACTGTTTACCAAAAACACAGGTCTCTGCTAAGTCGAAAGACGACGTATAGGGGCTGACGCCTGCCCGGTGCCGGAAGGTTACGTGGAGTTGTTAGGGCTTGACCCGAAGCAGCGAAGCTAAGCCCCGGTAAACGGCGGCCGTAACTATCAGTTGACCGAGGTAGTTGTAAAACTCGGCTATATGCTGGAACATCCGAGTATCCCGCGCTACGAATACCGTCCGCAGTGGTCGGTATCGTGACAATGTGTCGGGTGCGGACAATCAGCAGGAAAGGCCGTGCATAGAGGCCATACCGGCCTCGCTCGGTAGCTTCTTGTCCGGTTTTGCGCTGGGTGAGGGGAGCTTCATGCTCGTGTGTCGCAGACGCGACGCGCACGCACGGTGCTTCAGGATCTCAGCCGCCTTCAACGTATCGCAGCAGGATCGCGCGCCGCTGGATCTCTTCCGGGAGGTTCTTGGGTGCGGGACTCTGAGGCGGGCAGGAAACGGCGGTTGGTATTGGGAGGTCAATCGACTTTCTGATCTCAGCGGCCGGATCGTGCCGTTCTTCGATCGGTTTCCGATCGTAGGCGTAAAGGCGGAGGACTATCGGCTTTGGAGGAGCGCAGTGCTCCTTCTCACAGTCGGTCGTCTCAGCGACCAGGACTACCGTCAGGTTCTTGCTCTCCGAGAACGGATGAACCGCGGCGGAAAGAGACGCCATCGAATGGACGGAATCCTCAGAGACTATACGCCGAGCCCATCGATCTAGAGTGGTCGTGGGATGAGATAGTCCGCTCTCATGGGCGACCATGAGAGTCCGTCAGAAATGAGCGGACCGCTTGGGGATATAAGCCATATTCCCGAGTAGTAACATGAGGAACGGTCCTAAGGTGACTTACGCTGCCTTAGTAAAACCTGGCTGTATGCTGGAATATCCGAGGATCCGGCGCTACGCGTCTGCTTGAGCGTGACAATGCGACCGGTGCGGACAATCAGCAGGGAAGTCGCCCATGTCGTGTTCGTGGGTTGACCCCTCAGAGACCACACGCCAGGGCCCAGTTTGGTGGGCAAGATATGGTCCGGCCTGCATGGCGACATGCAGAGGTCGCCAGAGATGAGCGACCCGCTGGGACTTCACGGTCTCAGTCAATCCCAGGTGTGCATCAAAGGAGCCTGGAAAGTAACAGTTAAGAGCGAAATTCCTTGTCGGGTAAGTTCCGACCTGCACGAATGGCGTAACGACTTCAGCGCTGTCTCAACGAGGAGCTCGGTGAAATTGCAGTCTCGGTGAAGATGCCGAGTACCCGCGGCAAGACGGAAAGACCCCGTGAACCTTTACTACAACCTGGTATTGGATTTCGGTGCATTTCGCTCAGGATAGGTGGGAGGCTTTGAAGCGCCGGTTGCGGCTGGCGTGGAGCCAACCTTGAGATACCACCCTTGGTGTATTGGAGTTCTAACAGCATTCCGTGAATCCGGGTGCTGGACAGTTCCAGGCGGGTAGTTTGACTGGGGCGGTCGCCTCCCAAAATGTAACGGAGGCGCACAAAGGTTCCCTCATCACGGTTGGAAATCGTGTGTAGAGCGTAAAGGTAGCAAGGGAGCTTGACTGCGAGACTGACAAGTCGAGCAGGTGCGAAAGCAGGTCTTAGTGATCCGGCGGTAGCAAGTGGAAGTGCCGTCGCTCAACGGATAAAAGGTACTCCGGGGATAACAGGCTTATCGGGCCCAAGAGTCCACATCGACGGCCCGGTTTGGCACCTCGATGTCGGCTCGTCGCATCCTGGGGGTGGAGTAGCTCCCAAGGGTTGGGCTGTTCGCCCATTAAAGCGGTACGCGAGCTGGGTTCAGAACGTCGTGAGACAGTTCGGTCCCTATCTGCCGTGGGCGTTGGAGAGTTGAGAGGATTTGTCCCTAGTACGAGAGGACCGGGATGAACGCACCTCTGGTGTATCTGTTGTCCTGCCAAGGGCATTGCAGGCTAGCTACGTGTGGATCGGATAACCGCTGAAAGCATCTAAGCGGGAAGCCGGCCTCAAGATGAGCTCTCCCATCCCCTAGAGGGAGTAAGACCCCTGGTAGACCACCAGGTTGATAGGCCGGATCTGGAAGTGCGGCAACGCGCGAAGGAGACCGGTACTAATGGGTCGAGGGCTTGACGGATGATTTTCACGCGTGCCCCGTAGGGCATGCGGAAGCAGGGCATCGATACCCGCTGTGGCGGCTGTGCAGTTTTGAGGGACCGTGGGGGCGCGGTCTTTCGCCGTTTTCCGGTGGCTTTGGCGAGGGGGAAACACCTCTTCCCATTCCGAACAGAGCAGTTAAGCCCCTCAGCGCCGATGGTACTTGGCTCGCAAGGGCCTGGGAGAGTAGGACGCCGCCGGTTCTTTCAAGCAGACGAGCCGCCCCTCGGGGCGGCTCGTCGTCGCTCATAGCCGAGGGATCCAACGGCGGTCACGTGCGCCCGCCGGTCCGGCGTTGCCCTGCGGGCCGGCTGGACCAGTGGCGCCGGTCGCTCCCGTGACGCCGGTAGGCCCCACTGCGTTCCCACGCGATCTCCCGGTTCGGCGCTACACCCCGCGCCGGCTGGGCGCCGCGCCGAGCACGCCGCCTCGCCTGTCGGCCGGAGGGGGAGCCGGAAGCTTCGTATTCTGAGCTGCACACCACGACCACGACGAAAGGGTTTCGCGATGAGCGTCAAGATCGAAGGCAGGGCCGAGGAGCTGTTGAAGGCGAAGAACTTCTGCCTCGTGTCCACCCTGCGCGCCGACGGCTCCGTCCAGGGCGCCCCCGTGTGGGTCGACGTCCAGGACGGTCAGCCGGTCCTCAACACCGCCGAGGGGCGGGCCTGGCCACGGAACCTCGAGCGCGATCCCCGCATCACGCTCACCGTCCCCAACATGGAGAACCCCTACGAGTACCTCGAAGTCCGCGGGCGCGTAACCGAGCGCACCCACGACGGGGCCGACGAGCACATCGACGCCATGGCCAAGAAGTACCTCGGCCAGGACCAGTATCCCTTCCGCCAGCCCGGAGAACAGCGCGTCATCCTCCGCATTCAGCCTGACGTCGCCCACGTGATGGGGCGCTGAGCGGCGCCGCAACCACGGCCGCGGAGGCCGAACGTCGCCGCGCCCCGTTCGGCATTCGGCGGTGGGCCGTGGGCGATGTCGGCTACGGGGCTCTGCCGGCGGCCGGCGCGCATGTTCCGGCGCCCCGGGTTCGGGCCGACCCACCACTCGCCTGTGCCCGCGCCGCGTGGACGCGGGCGTGGAGCGTCCCTCCGCGCTCCACCGGGGACAGACAGACGTGGTAGGTCGGCGCCGGTGTGCCGGGGCGGCGCTCCATGCGCCGCCTGCGCAGCGGGCCTCGATGCTCGTGCGGCGGCGGTCTGAGCTCGTCCTCGTCGACCTCCCAATCGACCTCCCGGTCGTCCTCGAGCAGGAGGAACGAGCTGGCCGCGCGCAGGGCGCCGAGCGCGTGCTGCGCAAGCTTCGATGTTCTCGTCCTGGGGAACATGTGTTCGCAACATACGTCCGGTCTCGGACGGACCCACTGCGAACGTGTGTACGCATTGTGTCCTCGGCATGAAAACGGCTTTCTAGAGCCGAATCGCCGGCCAGTGCGGTGCAACGCCAGTTGCACCGCCGCGCGTCCGTCGGCCGCCTTCGGCGCCCATCCGCGTCCCCGGCAGGGGCCGGGCGCGGCGCCTCGAACTGGACTACACACATGGCTGTTACGCTTGCCACGCGTACGAACGACGGGTCGGGCGGGTCCTCGTTGACCGGCGGACGGCGCCGAAAGCTCATGGAGAAGTTCGTCATCGAAGGCGGCGTCCCCCTGTCGGGAACCCTCGTCCCCGCCGGCAACAAGAACGGCGCGCTGCCGATCCTCGCCGCCGCCGTCCTCACCGACGAGGAGGTCCTCGTCCGCAACGTACCCCGCATCCGCGACGTCCAGGCGATGATCGAGATCCTGCTCGCCATCGGCGTCAGCGTCGACTGGCGCGGACCCAACGAGCTCGCGCTGCGCGCCAACGACGTCAACCAGGTGGCCATCGAGCCAGAGCTCGCCGAGTCCATCAGGGCCTCCTTCCTGCTCGCCGGCCCGCTGCTCGCGCGCTTCGGACACGCCGTCATGCCTCCCCCCGGAGGCGATGTCATCGGCAGACGCCGCCTCGACCCGCACCTCGACGCATTCCGCGCGCTCGGCGCCGTCACCGACTGCGCACGCGAGATCATCCTCGATGCTCCCCGCGGGCTGCGCGCCTCCGACGTCTTCATGGACGAGCCCTCGGTCATGGCCACCGAGAACGCCCTCATGGCCGCCGCGCTCATCCCCGGCACCACCGTCATCGGCAACGCCGCCTGCGAGCCCCACGTGCAGGACCTCGCTCGCATGCTCGTCAAGATGGGCGCCGACATCCACGGCATCGGCTCCAACCTCATCACCGTCAACGGCACCGACCGTCTCCGCGGCTGTCAGCACACCGTCGCCCCCGACCACATCGAGATCGGCTCCTTCATGGCCCTCGCCGGCGTCACCGGCGGCGAGCTGCTCATCAAGGACACCGTCCCCTCCGACCTGCGCATGATCCGCCTCGTCTTCGAGCGCGTCGGGCTGCGCTCCGAGGTCCACGACAACGACATCCTCGTCCCCGGCGACCAGAAGCTCGTCGTCCAGGCCGACGTCGGCGAGTACAAGTCGAAGATCCAGGACGGCCCCTGGCCGGCCTTCCCCGCCGACTTGACAAGCATCGCCGTCGCCCTCGCCACCCAGGCCGAGGGCTCCATCCTCGTCCACGAGTGGATGTTCGAGAACCGGCTCATCTTCGCCGACAAGCTCATCCTCATGGGCGCCGACATCGTCATGTGCGACCCCCACCGCGCGATCATCACCGGGCCGCGGCGGCTGCGCGGCGAGCGCCTCGAGTCGCCCGACATCCGCGCCGGCATGGCCATGCTGCTCGCCGCCCTCTGCGCCGACGGACGCTCGGAGATCGGCAACATCCGCCAGATCGACCGCGGCTACGAGCGCATCGACGAGCGCCTGCGCGACCTCGGCGCCCGCATCGAGCGCGTCGCCACCGAGCCCGTCCACGCGTAATTTCCCCGCGCCCGCGTAAGCTCGGGTATCGATGATCCACCCAATTCCCAGCGGCACCCGCGACGTCCTCCCCGAAGAGACCCGAGAGGTTCGCGCCATCACCGACACGCTGCGCGGCGTCTTCGAGCGCCACGGCTACGGCGAGCTCTACACCCCCGCGCTCGAGTACGAGTCGGTGCTCGCCCGCGCCGGCCACATCGTCCAGGGCGCCGCCTCCGCCGACGCCAGCCCCGCCTACCGCGTGTTCGACGAGACCGGCGCCGTGCTCGTCCTGCGCTCCGACATGACCGTCCCCATCGCCCGCGTCGTCGCCACCCGCTACGCCCACTCCCAGCCGCCCCTGCGCTTCTGCTACTTCGCCCACTGCTACCGCGGCGTCCGCCCCCAGCGCGGGCAGCCGCGCGAGCTGCTGCAGGCGGGCATCGAGCTGATCGGCGCGCCCGCCCCGCACGGCACCGCCGAGGCGCTCACCGTCCTCTGCCACTCGCTCGACGCCACCGGCCTCAACGACTACCGCGTCGGCCTCGGCGACGCCTCGCTGTTCCCCATGCTCATGGCCAGCCTCGACGTCCCCGAGGGCGCCAGGGCGGGGCTGCTCGACGCGCTCGCCCTCCACGACTTCGTCGGGCTTCAGCGCGGGCTCTCCGACATCGGGCTCTCGCGCGAGGCGGCGCAGATGCTGCTCGACGTCCCCCAGCGCCGCGGCGGTCCCGAGGTGCTCGCCGACATGCCGGCGCAGGCCGACCAGGCCGTCACCGGCCTGCGCCGCGTCCACGAGCTGCTCGAGCCCACCGTCGCCGAGCGCGTCATCTTCGACCTCGGCCTCGTGCGCAACATCGGCTACTACACCGGCGCCGTCTTCGACGTCTACGACCCCGCGCTCGGCGCCCCCATCGGCGGCGGCGGGCGCTACGACGACCTGCTCGGCCGCTTCGGCCGCAGCCTCCCCGCCGTCGGCTTCGCCCTCGGCGTCGACCGCCTGCACATCGCCCTCGCAGGCGAGGAGCGGGGAACCGGAGCGCTGCTGGCGCAGGCCGCCTCCGAGGTGACCGCCTCCCCCCGGATCGCGGGGGCCTCGTGAGCCCCATCAACGGCCTCACCATCGCCGTCCCCCGCGGGGCTCTCTTCGACAGCACCGTCGACCTGCTCACCGCCCTCGGGCTCGACACCGCCGAGCTGCGCTCCAACGACCGCAAGCTCCTCTTCGAGGACATCGGCGTCATCACCATGCGCCCCTCCGACGTCCCCACCTACGTCGAGGCCGGCGCCGCCGACCTCGGCGTCACCGGCAAGGACGTCCTGCTCGAGCAGGGCGGGCTGGCGAGCGACCGCGGCAAAGGCGGGCGCGAGGTCTACGAGCTGCTCGACCTCGGCTACGGGCGCTGCACGATGGTCCTCGCCTCCAAGGCCGGCCCCGACCCCGCGCTCGCCGCGCTGCGGCGCCTCGGCGTCATGCGCGTCGCCACCAAGTACCCGCGGATCGCCGCCCGCTACCTCGAGGAAAGCGGCAGGCAGGCGGAGATCGTCGAGGTCAAAGGCTCCGTCGAGCTCGCCCCGCTCACCCGCATGGTCGAGGCGATCGTCGACCTCACCGCCACCGGCAACACGCTGCGCGAGAACAACCTCGTCGTCCGCGAGGAGATCGTCGTCTGCACCGCACGCCTGATCGCCAACCCCGTCGCCCACAAGCTCAAGGCCGCCGCCATCGACGACCTGCTCGATCGTCTCCGCCAGATCCCCGCCGCCGAGCGCGGACGCGGCGCCCCCGAGGCGGGCGAGTCCCTGGCGAGCGCCTGACCGATGTCCGATCGACGCCCGGCCGGCGGCTGAATGCGCCTCGAACGCCTGAGCGCAGAGGACGTCCGCCAGCTCGGCGGGGCCGCCCCCGCCGCCGCGCGGCTGCGCTCGCTCGTGCCCGACGGTCGCTCGGTCGCCGCGCAGGTCCAAGAGATCCTCGCCGCCGTCCGCGCTCAAGGCGACGCCGCCGTCCTCGACTACACGCGCCGCTTCGACACCGCCGGCGAAGACCCCCGGCCGCTGCTCGTAACCGCCGAGGAGCTCGACGAGGCCATCAAGCGGATGCCGCTCGAGCTCATCGCCGGCCTGCAGGTGGGGATCGTCAACGTCGCCCTCGTCGCCGACGCCGCCGTCGGTCGCGACGCGCCCGTCGAGCTCCCGCAGGGCCAGCGCGTCGTCCTGCGCGAGGTCCCCGTCCGCTCCGCGGCCGTCTACGTCCCCGGCGGGCGCGCCCCCTACCCGAGCACCGTCGTCATGGGCGTCGTCACCGCCCGCTCCGCCGGCGTCATAGACGTCGCCGTCTGCGCCCCGCCCGGCGCCGACGGGCAGCTCGACCCGGTCATCCTCGGCACCTGCCGGCTGTGCGGCGTCGAGCGCGTCTACCGCATGGGCGGCGCCCAGGCGATCGCCGCGCTCGCCTACGGCACCCACACCGTCGCCCCCGTCGACGTCATCGTCGGCCCCGGCAACCTCTACGTACAGGAGGCCAAGCACCAGCTCTCCGCCACCGTCGGCATCGACGGCTTCGCCGGCCCCAGCGACCTGCTCGTCGTGCTCTCCGGCGCCTGCCGCGAGCACGAGCTGCGCCTCGCCGCGCTCGACATGCTCGCCCAGGGCGAGCACGGACAGGGCAGCCTCGTCGTCGCCGTCTCGCCCTCGCCCGCCGTCTGCGACGCGCTCGCCGCCACCCTCCAGCAGCTCGTCCTCGAACGCCCCACCGTCGGCGACGCCGCGTTCGCGATCGTCGAGGTCGCCGGCGGCGGCGACGCCCTCGCGCTCGCCAACGCCTTCGCCCCCGAGCACCTCCAGCTGATCGGCGCCGACGTCGAGGCGCTCGCGCCGCAGGTCCGCTCCGCCGGCTGCCTGTTCGTCGGGCTCGACTCCGCCACCGCCTTCGGCGACTACGTCGCCGGCTCCAACCACGTGCTCCCCACCGGCGGCGCCGCGCGCTTCGCCTCAACGCTCTCGCCCCGCCACTTCCGGCGCACGATGTCCGAAGTGCGCATCGGCGCCGGCGCCGCCAAGCTCGCCGCCGCCGCCGCGCCGATCGCCCGCGCGGAGGGCTTCGACGTCCACGCCGAGTCGATGCTCGCCCGCGTGCGCGAGAATCCAGGGCAATGAGCCGCACCGCCACCATCGAGCGCGCCACCGCCGAGACCGACGTCCGCCTCACGCTCACGCTCGACGGCACCGGCGCCGGCACCCGCGCCACCGGCGTCGGCTTCCTCGACCACATGCTCGACCTGCTCGCCCGCCACGGGCGCCTCGACCTCGACGTCACCGTCAGCGGCGACCTGCAGACCGGCGCGCACCACACCGCCGAGGACACCGCCATCGTCCTCGGCCAGGCGCTCGACGCCGCACTCGGCGACCGCGCGGGCGTCGGCCGCTACGGCTCCGCCACCGTCCCCATGGACGAGGCCCGCGCCAGCTGCGAGATCGATCTGTCAGGGCGGCCGTTCACGCTCTTCCAGGCCGAGCTCCCGCCCGGCGCCACCGGCGGCTTCGAGCACGAGCTCACCGAGGAGTTCTTCCGCGCGCTCGCCAACGCCGCCAAGCTCACCCTCCACCTGCGCGTCGAAGCCGGCGCCAACGCCCACCACATGATCGAGGCAGCCTTCAAGGCGTTCGCCCGCGCGCTGCGCCAGGCCGTCGCCATCGACCCCACCGAGACCGGCGTGCCATCCACCAAGGGGACGCTCACCTCATGAGCCCCCTCATCGCATCGTCCCCGGAGGGGGATCAGCCCGTTGAAATCGCCGTGGTCGACTACGGCATGGGCAACCGCCGCTCGGTCGAGAAGGCGCTCGAGCACGTCGGCGTCCGCGCGCCCGTCACCAGCGAGCACGAGACCCTGCGCGCCGCCGCGGGGCTGGTCGTCCCCGGCGTCGGGGCGTTCCCCCGCGCGATGCGCCGCCTGCGCGAGCTCGGGCTCGACGAGCTGCTGCGCGAGCGCATCGCCGCGGGCACGCCCGTGCTCGGCATCTGCCTGGGGATGCAGCTCGCGTTCGACTCCTCCACCGAGCTCGGCGGCGCGGCCGGGCTGGGGATCGTCCATGGAGAGGTTCGCGCGCTGGCATCGTCCCCGGAGGGGGAAGGGGGCGCCGGCACGCTGAAGCTGCCCCACATCGGCTGGAACGAGGTCACGTTCAGCGCATCGTCCCCGGAGGGGGAACCCCGCTCGCCGCTCATCGCCGAGCTGCCGCTCTCCTGCGCCTTCTACCACGTGCACTCCTTCGCGCCTGTCCCCGCCGACGAGGGCGACGTGCTCGGCACGGCCGACTACGGCGCCCCGTTCGTCACCGCCGTCCAGCGCGGCTCCTTCTACGGCGTCCAGTTCCACCCCGAGAAGTCCTCCGCCGCTGGCCTGCGCCTGCTCGCCAACTTCGCACGCATCTGCGTCGCCGCCGGCGCCCACGCCCCGGCCGCCACGTGACGCTCGCCTCCGACCGCGGCGCCGCGGCGATGCGGCTCTATGCGGCGATCGACATCCTCGCCGGCAACGCCGTACGGCTGGTCAGGGGTGACTTCGACGCCAAGAAGGTCTACGACGAGGATCCGCTGTCAGCCGCCCGCGGCTGGGTGGATGCCGGCGCCGAGCACCTGCACGTCGTCGACCTCGACGGCGCAAAGCAGGGCGCGCCCGTCAACCTCGAGGAGCTCCGGCTGATCGCGGGCGAGGCGGGCGTGCCCGTGCAGTACGGCGGTGGGCTGCGCACCACCCGGGCCGTGGGGGAGGCGCTCGCGGCCGGCGCAGCGCGGGTGATCCTGGGGACCGTCGCGTTCACCGACCCGGCCGTGCTGTCCCAGGCGCTCGACGTGCACGGGCCGGAGCGGATACTGGTGGCCGTGGACGTGCGCAGCGGCTACGTGGCCACCCACGGGTGGGTGCAGAGCACCAGCATGCGCGCCCGTGACGCGTTCGCCGAGCTGCGCGAGCGTGGCGTACGCAACTTCGTGTTCACCAATATCGACCACGACGGCATGCTCGACGGGGCCAACCGCGAGGAGGTCAGCTGGGTGGCTCGGGAGGCGGGCGCGTCCGAAGAGGGAAGCGTAATCTTCTCCGGTGGGATCGGCAGGCGCGAGGATCTGCAGGCGCTGGCAGCGTTGCGGTCGGAGCTCAACCTGAACGCGCTGGAGGGCGTCATCGTCGGTACCGCCCTCTACGAGCGGCGCTTCACCGTCGCCGAAGCCAAGGAGGCCCTCACGCCGCCGTGACCTGCAACCGGCCCGGGCGCGAGGGTCGCCGAGGCTGGCCCTCACGCTACGGTGAACGCGTGCACTTCAAGCGCGTCATCCCGTGCCTGGACGTCGACGCGGGGCGCGTCGTCAAGGGCGTCGAATTCGTGGACATCCGCGACGCCGGCGACCCGGTCGAGCTGGCCGCCCACTACGACCGCGAGGGCGCCGACGAGGTCGTGTTCCTCGACATCACAGCCACCCACGAGAAGCGCGACACGATCGCCCGGCTCGCCCGCGCGACAGCCAACGAGGTGTTCGTGCCGTTCACGATCGGCGGCGGCATCCGCTCCGTGGCCGACGCCCAGGCGGTGCTCGACGCCGGCGCGGACAAGGTCTCGGTGAACTCCGCCGCGCTCGAACGCCCCCAGCTGATCGACGAGCTCGCGGAGGTCTTCGGGGCGCAGTGCGTCGTGCTGGCGATCGACGCCAAGTGTGTCGCGTCGCCGAGTGCGTATAACGATGGTTATACGGCCTCCGCAAGAGGCAGCACGCCAGGAGCGCAGGACACATCCTCGGCACCAGAGGGCACATTCTCGTCGTCAGAGGACACGAGCCCGGCACAACGATCGTGGGAGGCGTACCTGGCCGGCGGGCGCACGCCCACCGGGCGCGACGTCGTCGAGTGGGCGCGGGAGGCGGTGGAGCGCGGCGCGGGGGAGATCCTGCTGACGAGCATGGACCGCGACGGCACCAGCGACGGCTACGACCTGCCGCTCACGCGGGCCGTCAGCCAGGCGGTCAGCGTTCCCGTGATCGCCTCCGGCGGCGCCGGCGAGCTCGACGATCTCGTCCACGCGCTCCACGCCGGCGCGGACGCGGTGCTGTGCGCGTCGATCTTCCACTACGGCCGTCACACCGTCGCCGAGGCCAAGGCCCACCTCGCCGGGGCCGGGATCCCCGTGCGCGTGTCGTGACGACGAGTGGCCAGGACGTTCTCGACGCCCTCGCCGCCCGGCCCGGAGGGCGCCAGCTGCTCGCGCTGTGCGCCCGGCGCGACGACGTCGCGCTGGTGGGGGGCGCGGTGCGCGACCTCTCCTCGGCCTGGCACCCCGCGAGCTCGACCTGGTCGTCGCCGGCGACGCGGAGGCGCTGGCGCACGAGCTCGCCGACTCCCTCGGCGCGCGGGTGACCGTGCACGAGCGCTTCGGGACGGCGCTCGTCGAGTGGGAGGCCGGGCGCATCGACATCGCCCGCCGCCGCGCCGAGTCCTACCCCGCACCGGGCGCGCTCCCGGACGTGCGCGCGGGGACGCTCGAGCAGGACCTCGCGCGCAGGGACTTCACCGTCAACGCCATCGCCGTCGCGCTCGCGGGCGCCCATCCCGGCGAGGTGCACGCCGTCGCGCACGCGAGCGAGGATCTCGCGGCGGGCCGCCTGCGCGTGCTCCACGAGCGCAGCTTCCTCGACGACCCCACTCGCCTGCTGCGGCTCGCGCGCTACCGCGCACGCCTGGGCTTTCAGCCGGAGGCGCGCACCGCCGAGCTGGCCGCCGGCGCGGTCGCCGCGGGGGCGCCGGCGACGGTCTCGCCCGCGCGCGTCGGCGCCGAGCTGCGGCTGGCGCTCGCCGCATCGTCCCCGGAGGCGGAAGCGGACGCGCCGGCAACGCTCCACGCGATCGACGAGCTCGGCCTGCTCGCCGCGCTGCACCCGCGCCTGCGCTTCGACGCCGCGCTCGCGGCCGCCGCGCTGGAGGTGCTGCGGGCGTCCGACGCCGGCGGCAGCCGCCCGCCCCGCGCGGACCTGCTGATGCTGGCCACGCTGCTCGCGCCCTGGGCCGCCGACGCGGACGCGGACGGCGAGGCCGAGATGTACGTGCTGCTGAACGATCTCGAGTTCCCGGCCGCCGACCGCGACCTGGCGATCCACGAGGCGATGTCCGTCCGGGCGGCGGCCGAGCGCCTCGCCGGCGCGGGCACGCCGTCGCAGATCTACGAGGCCGTCTCGCACATGTCACTCGAGGGCGTCGCCCTGGCCGGCGCGTGGGCGGACGTACACGCGCTCCCCGGCGACGCGGGGGCGGCGGCGCGCGCGTGGCTGGCGAAGCTCCACGGGGTGACGCTGTCGATCACCGGCCACGACCTCCTCGCCGCGGGCATCCCCGAGGGTCCGGAGATCCGCCGGCGCCTGCGGGCGGCGCTGCTGCGCAAGCTCGACGGCGAGCTGAACGGGGCTGGGCGCGAGGCCGAGCTGAGCGCGGCCCTGGAGGCGCCGCGGTGAGCGCCGCCGAGGGTGTCGCGTTCGAGCGCTCCGCGCACGAGCTGCCCTTCGAGCTGCCCGGCGAGGGGCGCGCGCTGTTCACCACCCGCGCGGCCGGCAACCTGTCGACCGGCAGCGGCGACGGGCACGAGCACGGCCTGCGCCTGCGCGGCGAGCTGTGCGAGCGGCACGGCCTGAGCTGGGTGTGCTCGATCCGAGCAGGTGCACGGGACGGCGGTACACGTGATCGAGCGCCTCGCCGGGACGGGGGGAGTGCCCGTGCCGATCGACGCCGACGGCCACGCCACGACGCTGCACGGCGTCGGCGCGATGATCCTCTCCGCCGACTGCCTGCCGGTCGCCGTCGGCTGTGAGGGCGCCGTGGCGATGCTCCACGCCGGCTGGCGCGGCCTGGCGGGGGGCGTGCTCGAGGAAGGCGTAAGGGTGCTGCGGGAGCTCGGCCGCGGCGGCGCGATCGCCGCGATCGTCGGCCCCGGCGCGGGGGCGTGCTGCTACGAGGTGGGTCCGGAGGTACACGCGGCGTTCGCCGGCGCCTCCGGCCCCGGCCGGCGGATCCCCCTCCGGGGACGATGCGACCTGCGGGCGATCGCGCACCAGCGGCTGCGCGCTGCGGGCGTGCGCGACGTGCGCGACGTGGACGCGTGCACGATCTGCGACGGGCGCTTCTTCTCCTACAGGCGCGAAGGCGCCCGCGCGGGGCGCCAGGCGGGGGCGGCATGGCTGAGCTGATCACCGGCCTGCGTGCGGAGGTCGTGCGGGGGAACCTGGAGCGGATACGGGCGGAGGTGGACGCGGCCGCCGCGCGCGGACGCTCACGACGGGCGGCGGACGGCCGGTCGGGCGCGGTGGAGATCCTGGCGGCGACGAAGTACGTCCCGGCGGGCGAGCTGCCGGCGCTGGCGCAGGCGGGGGTGAAGCTGGTGGGCGAGAACCGCGCGCAGGACCTCCAGGAGAAGGTGGCCGCGTACGGGGAGCTGTTCGAGTGGGACTTCATCGGCCAGCTCCAGAGCCGGCGTGTGCGGGCGATCGTCCCGCACGTGCGCCTGATCCACTCGCTCGCATCCGAGTCCGCGCTGCGGGAGCTCGAGCGCCATCGCCAGCTCGCGCGCCCGGGGCTGCGTGTGCTCGTCGAGGTGAACCTCGCCGGCGAGGCGGGAAAGGCGGGGGTCGCGCCCGACCAGCTCGACGCGTTCATCGCGCGGCAGCCCGTTCCCGGTGGCCGGCCTGATGACGATGCCGCCGCTGTCGCACGAGCCGGAGGACAGCCGCGGGTGGTTCGCGGCGCTGCGCGAGCTGGCCGACGAGCGCGGCCTGGAGCACCTGTCGATGGGAACCTCCCAGGATTACCACGTCGCCGTCGAGGAGGGCGCCACGATCGTGCGGATCGGCACGAAGATGTATATTTAAGGGGATCGACGCCGGCACCGACCTGCGCGTACGGCATCGGGGAGGTTTGCGGGCGGATGCCCCGAACCATTAGCATCAGGAGGGAAACCGGCCCTCCGCGCGAACACGGACGTATACCGATGGCTTTCCGCGATTCCTGGCACAGCGCGCTCGTGTACTTCGGCCTAGCCGAGGAGTATCCGGACGACTACGACGACGACGAGGCCGGCGGGTCGGGACGTCCCGAGGCCGAGATCGAGGATCGCTACCGCGAGCGCCCGAACGTCCGCCGCCTGCGCCGCCGCCGCGACGAGTTCGACGAGATCTTCTCCGACGACGATCCCGATGTCCACGGGGGCGGCGGGCGCGCCGGTCGCCAGCGCGCGACGACCGTGCTCAAACCGGTCGGCTCACGCGGCAACGGCGACGTTCGCGTGCACCTGGTGGTGCCGAAGTCGTTCAACGACGCGCAGCAGATAGCGGACAAGTTCAAGGACTCGATCCCCGTGATCCTCAACCTGCAGGGCTCGGACACCGACCTGTCCAAGCGCCTGATCGACTTCGCCTCCGGCCTCACCTACGCGCTCGACGGCGGCATGCAGCGGATCGCCGACAAGGTGTTCATGCTCACCCCCCGCAACGTCGAGATCTCCGCCGAGGAGCGGGCGAGGCTGATCGAGAAGGGCTTCTTCAACCAAAGCTGACGCCCGCTAGCCTGAGCGTCCAATGCAGATAGGCCTGATCGGTTGCGGGAACATGGCCCGCGCGCTCGCGCGCGGTTGGGGCAGGCCCGTGCTGTGCGCGGACCCGATCGCCGAGCGCGCCGAAAGCCTGGCCGCGGAGGTCGGGGGGGAGGCGCTGGCGACGAACGCCGAGGTCGCCGAGCGCGCCGAGCTGCTGGTGCTCTGCCACAAGCCCGCCCAGCTCGCGTCGGTGGCCGAGGAAATCGGGCCGCACGCCGACGCCCGTCGCGTCGATCCTCGCGGTCACGCCGCTGGCGGCGCTGCGCGAGGCATACCCCGGCCGGCCGGTCTACCGCTTCATCCCCTCGCTGCCCGTCGAGGTTCGCCAGGGCGCCGTCGTGCAGGCTGCCGGGCCGGGCGTGCCCGCGGGGGGCGACGCGCCGGCGGGGGGCGACGGCGGCGGCGGTGGTGGCGAGAGCGCTGACACGGACGCGGCGGTGGCGGAGCTGTTCGCCGAGCTGGGCACGCTGGTGGTGCTCGACGACTCGCTGGTGGACGTCGCGATGGGGCTGATGTCGTGCGCGCCCGCGTACGTCGCGCTGGTGGCGGAGGCGCAGATCGACGCGGGCGTGCGCCGCGGCATTCCCGCCGCGCAGGGGGCGGAGATGGTCGTGCAGACGCTCGCCGGCACCGCGGAGCTGCTGCGCCGCCGCGGCTACGACACGCTGGCGGTCCGCCGCGAGGTCTCCTCGCCCGGGGGCCTCACCGCCCGCGGCGTCGACGCGCTCGAGCGCGCCGGGCTGCGCCGCGCCTTCTCCGACGCGCTCGACGCCGTCCTGCAACCCGCCAACCCTCCATCTAAATAGATAGAAAAGATGATCCTCGCCAGCGCACGCACGGAAATCGCCGACTACCTGTCGACGGTGATCTACGTGTACACGCTCGTATCATCGTCTACATCGTCGTCAACCTGCTGTTCGCGGCCGGCATCCGCCCGCCGTACTCGCGGACGAGCGACCGCCTGCTGGGCTTCCTGCGCGACGTCTGCGAGCCGTTCCTGCGCATCTTCCGGCGGCTGGCCCCGAGCTTCGGCGGCCTCGACTTCAGCCCGGTGCTGGCGATCATCAGCCTGTACATCATCAACATCGTTGTCGTCCAGGGCATCATCCACGGCTAACGCGTGGCTGCGGGCGGCGGCGGTGCTCGTCTGCGTGGTCGCCATCGACCAGCTCACCAAGCACGCGGTCGAACGCTCGATCGTCCCCGGCGAAGAACACGGGTTCCTGCCCGGCATCCAGCTCGTCGACACGCACAACCGGGGCGTCGCCTTCGGCTTCTTCCCCGGCAACCACCTCGCCGTCACGATCCTCGTGTCGCTCGCCCTCGTCGTGCTGCTCGCGTACTTCGCCCTCCACGCCGGGCGGGCGCTGATGTGGCTGCCCACCGGCATGATCGCCGGCGGGGCCATCGGCAACGTCGCTCGACCGCCTGCGCCACGGGTCGGTCACCGACTTCGTCAAGCTGCCGCTCGGCTGGCCGCCGTTCAACCTCGCCGACGCGTCGATCACGCTCGGCATCGTCGTCCTCTTCGTCCTCATCGACCGCGCCCGCCACCCCGAGCCCGGGCCCCAGCCCGCGCCTGAGGGCCGGTGACCGATTCCCCGTGACCGAGGCCCCCGCCCAGCCGGCGCCCTTCGCCGTCGTCCTCCAGGACGAGCACCTGATCGTCGTCGACAAGGGCCCCGGCGTGGTCGTGCACCCCGCCCGCGCCCACCGCGAGGACACGCTCGCGCAGCTGCTCGCGCCGCTGCTCGGTGGCGAGCAGGGGGCGGGCGAACAGCGCAAAGGCGTCGTCCACCGCCTCGACCGCGACACCTCCGGGCTGCTCGTGCTCGCCCGCACCGACGAGGCCCACCGGCTGCTGCAGGCGGCGCTCGCCGACCGGCGCATCCAGCGCGAATACATCGCGCTCGTCGAGGGCCGTCCGCCGGCGCGCTCGGGCACGATCGAGGCGCCGATCGGGCGCGATCCGCGCGTGCGCACGCGCATGGCCGTCGGCGGCGCCTCCGCGCGCGAGGCACGCACGCACTTCACGCTCGAGCGCTCGCTCGCCGAGCACTCGCTGCTGAGGCTGCGGCTGGAGACAGGCCGCACGCACCAGATCCGCGTGCACCTTCGAGCGATCGGCCACCCCGTGTGCGGCGACCCCGAATACGGCACGCCGGGCCTGCTCGGCCTGGAGCGCCAGTTCCTGCACGCCACGCGCCTGGCCTTCGAGCATCCGCTGACCGGCGCCCCCGTCGACGTGACTTCGTCGCCTGCCCGCAGACCTGCGGGCCGCGCTGGAGCGCGCCGAACGGGTATCCTGAGTCGCAAATCAGACCTTCCACCCGCGTGGCCGGGATGCGGCCCTGCCCGGAGCGCTCCAACGCTCTGGGTCCGCCCCTCTGCACGCGGCATCACTGCACCAACAACAAGGGAGTAGCCCGTGGCTGACGTAGGAATCGCGGAGCTGCTGGAGGCCGGCGTCCACTTCGGCCATCAGACGCGCCGCTGGAACCCCAAGATGCGCCGCTTCATATTCGGCGAGCGCGGCGGCATCTACATCATCGACCTGCTCAAGACGCAGGCGCTGCTCGCCCAGGCGCAGGAGTTCGCCGGCACGCTCGCACACCGCGGCGGCACGGTGCTGTTCGTAGGCACCAAGAAGCAGGCCCGCGACACCATCAAGGACGTCGCCGAGTCGGCGGGGATGCCGTACGTCAACCACCGCTGGCTGGGCGGCCTGCTGACGAACTTCCAGACCATCAACCAGCGCATCCGCCGCCTGCACGATCTCGAACGCTATGAGGCGGAGGGCCAGCTGGCGCTGCTGCCCACCCGCGAGCGCATGTCCGCCCAGGCGGACCTCGTGAAGCTTCGGGCGAACCTCGGCGGCGTCAAGAACATGCAGCGCGTGCCCGACGCAATGTTCGTCATCGACCTCAAAACGGAGGCCATCGCCGTCAAAGAGGCCCAGCGCCTGCGCATCCCCATCATGGGCCTCGTCGACACCAACTGCGACCCCGACGGCATCGACTTCGTCATCCCCGGC
Organism: uncultured Solirubrobacteraceae bacterium; assembly: GCA_963782325.1. Classification (GTDB taxonomy): domain Bacteria; phylum Actinomycetota; class Thermoleophilia; order Solirubrobacterales; family Solirubrobacteraceae; genus Palsa-744. Next base: position 420,504 of record CAWAJG010000008.1, on the reverse strand, counting down.
AACGACGACGCCATCCGCTCGTGCGCGCTCATCACCCAGGCGATCGGCCAGGTCGTCTCCGAGGGGCACTCCGTGTTCCGCGCCCAGGAGGAACGCGCCCGCCAGGAAGCCGAGGAACGGGCGAGGCTCGAGGCGGAAGCCCGCGCCAAGCGCGAGGCCGAGGAACAGGCCAAGCGCGAGGCCGAGGAACAGGCCAAGCGCGAGGCCGCCGAACGCGAGGCCGCCGCGCAGGCGGCCCACGCCGCCCAGCAGGCCGAGGCGCCCGCCGCCGCCCCCGAGCAGCCCGCGCCGCCCGCGGCCGAGCCGGCGCCCGCCGCGGCCGCGGAGCCAGAGCCGCCCGCTGCCGAGGCGCCAGCCTCCACGCCGACCCAGGGTGAGGACGCCGTCCACGCCGAGGCGGAGGCCCAGGCCGACGCCGAGGCGCGCCCCCCGGACCCCGACCCGGCTCCCGACGGCGCCGCGCAGGGGGAGGACGAGGTGCATGCTGAGGTCGAGGCCAGCGCGCAGGCGCAGGCCGCATCGTCCCCGGAGGGGGACGCGCAGGAGGAGCAGGCCGAGGCCGCCGCGCAGCAGGAGCCGGCCGCTGACGACGGTGACGCGCCGGCCGTCGAGGACAGCGAGGAGACGACCGCGGAGGCCAGCGCATCATGAGCACGGTCGAGATCGCGGCCAAAGACGTGAAGGCCCTGCGCGACCGGACGGGCGCGGGGATGATGGACTGCAAGAAGGCGCTCACCGAGGCGGAGGGAGACGTCGAGAAGGCGATCGAGATCCTGCGGGTGCGCCAGGGCAAGAAGATCCAGGACCTGGGCGAGCGCGCGGCCACCGAGGGCACGGTGCAGGCGTACGTGCACGCGGGCTCGAAGGTGGGGGTGCTGATCGAGGTGGACTGCAACACCGACTTCGTCGCCAAGAACGACGACTTCGTGTCGTTCGCCCGCGAGGTGGCGATGCAGATCGCGGCCACGCCCACCGTCAGGTACGTCACCAGGGACGAAGTGCCCGAGGACGTCCGCGAGGCGGAGGCGCGGATCTACGAGCAGGAGGCGGCCGACAAGCCGGAGAACGTGCGCGAGAAAATCGTCGCCGGCAAGCTCGACTCGTGGCTGGCGACGATCGTGCTCGTCGAGCAGGAGATGCACAACCCGAAGTTCGAGGGCAAGACCGTCCAGCAGCTGCGCGACGAGCTCACCGCCACCACCGGCGAGAACGTCGTCATACGCCGCTTCGCCCGCTTCGCCATAGGCCAGTAGGCCTTGGACGCTGCGCGGGACTTTGTCCTCGGTCGCTCGCGTGCGTAGCACGCCACGCTCCCTGCGTCCGCGTCCCGCTTGGTCCACGGCCTCCTGGTAGGCGTGGTGAGCAAGTAGGCTCTCCGGCCGATGGCCCCCGCCTTCAAACGCATCCTGCTGAAGCTGTCGGGCGAGGCGCTGATGGGCTCGCTCGACTACGGGACCGACCCCGAGCGGGTGGCGGCGGTCGCGCGGCAGGTGACCGCCGTGCGCGACCAGGGGGTGGAGGTGGCGATCGTGGTGGGCGCGGGGAACATCTACCGCGGCATGAAGGGCGCCGCCGAAGGCATGGACCGCTCGACGGCCGACTACATGGGGATGCTGGCGACGGTGCTGAACGCCCTGCCCCTGCAGGACGCGCTGGAGAAGAGCGGCACGAACACCAGGGTTCAGTCGGCGCTGAGCATCTCCGAGGTGGCCGAGCCGTACATCCGCCGGCGCGCGATGCGCCACCTGGAGAAGGGCCGCGTGGTGATCTTCGCGGCGGGCACCGGCAACCCGTTCTTCACGACCGACACCGCGGCGGCGCTGCGCGCGGCGGAGATCCACGCGGAGATCATCCTGATGGCCAAGAACGGGGTCGAGGGCGTCTACAGCGCCGATCCGGCGCTCGACCCGAACGCGCAGTTCATCCCCGAGATCACGCACATGGAGGCGCTCGAGCGCCGGCTGCGGGTGATGGACTCGACGGCGCTCGCGCTGTGCATGGAGAACGGGATGCCCCTGAACGTGTTCAACATGGACGACGAGTCCTCCCTCGCGAAGATAATCTCAGGCGTGCGCGTGGGCACGCTCGTGTCGACGGCCGCGGGAGACCAAGATGGCCGCTGAGAACCTGATCGACGAACTGCTGGAGGACGCCGGCGAGCGGATGGGCAAGTCGGTGGAGTCGGCCACCCACGAGTTCTCCACCGTGCGCACGGGACGTGCGAGCCCGTCGCTGCTGGACCGGGTGGTGGTCGACTACTACGGCGCGCAGACGCCGCTGAACCAGCTCTCGACGATCTCCGCGCCGGAAGCCCGCCTGTTGACGGTCCAGCCGTACGACAAGTCCTCGATCAAGGCGATCGAGAAAGCGATCAACGAGTCCGACATCGGGCTGACGCCGTCCAACGACGGCAACGTCGTGCGCCTGGTGGTCCCGGAACTGACCGAAGAGCGCCGCCGCGAGCTGGTGAAGGTCGTGCGCAACCTCGCCGAGGAGGGGCGCGTGGCGGTGCGCAACGTCCGCCGCGACACGATGCAGCACCTGCGCGAGCTGAAGGCCGAGGGGGAGGCTTCCTCCGACGACGAGCACCGCGCGGAGGTGGAGCTGCAGAAGCTGACCGACGGTCGCATCGCCGAGCTGGACGGCGTGCTGAAGGCCAAGGAAGAGGAGATCCTCGCGGTTTGATGGCCTCCGCCGCCGGAAACGCGCCCACCGACCCGCCCGTGGCGGCGGGAGGGGGGGCCCGCTACGTGGCGATCATCACCGACGGCAACGGTCGCTGGGCGCGCGCGCGGGGCCTGCCGGTCAACGACGGCCACAGCGCCGGCGCGGACACCGTGAAGGCGCGCCTGCGCGACGCCGCCGAGCTGGGCATCGAGGAGCTGACGGTGTACTCGTTCTCCACCGAGAACTGGTCGCGCCCGGCAGAGGAGGTGCGGGGCCTGATGGACATGTTCTCGGCGCGCATCGCCACGGAAACGCCCGAGCTGCACCAGGAAGGGGTGCGGATGCGCTTCGTCGGCCGTCGCGAGGGCATCGGCGAGCGCCTGATAGAGCAGATGAGCTGGGCGGAAGGGCTCACCGGCTCGAACGCCCGGATCACCCTGTTCGTGGCCTTCAACTACGGCGGACGCGCGGAGATCCTCGACGCCGCGAGTCGCTTCACGGGCGGCGGCGAAGAGGAGTTCCGGGCGTGCCTGTACGCGCCGGAGATGCACGACCCCGACCTGATCATCCGCACGAGCGGCGAGCGCCGCCTGTCCAACTACCTGCTGTGGCAGTCCGCGTACTCCGAGCTGGTGTTCCGCGACGAGCTGTGGCCCGACTTCACGCGCGAGGCGCTCGAGCAGTCGCTGGCCGAGTACGCCGAGCGCCGGCGGCGGTTCGGCGGGCGCTGAGTGGGTTGATGGCCAGCGGGCCGCACACGCCGGGCGGAGCGAGCGCGCCGGCGCGCGAGCGGGCCTCGGCGCGCCGCGCGGCCGAGGCCCGCGACGTCTCGCGCCGGAGCTCGCCGGAAACGGCGGCGCCGGCGCAGCCGCGGCGGCGAGCAGGCCGGCTCGGACTTCGGCGCGCGGGTGCTGGCGGCGATCCCCGCTGATCGCGCTCGCGCTGTTCCTGGTGATCGAAGGCGGCATCGTGTTCGCCGCCGGGATGTTCGTGCTCGGCGCCATCTGCCTGCACGAGCTCTACGCGATGTACGAGCGCGCCCATCCCGCGCGCCTGGCCGGCTTCATCGCGCTCGCCGGGCTGCTCGCGGCGGCGCTCTACGGCGACCAGTTCCAGGTGCTGCTCGCGGCGGTGGCTGCGCTGCCGCTGGTGTTCGCGCTCACGCTCGTCTCGCCGCGCCCGTCGGTGGGGGGGTTGGCGCTGACGCTGCTCGGCATCTACTGGATCGGCTTCGCGCTCGCCCACGCGGTGCTGCTGCGCGGCCTGCCCCACGGGCTGGGCATCGTCATCGACATCGCCGTCGGCACGTTCCTGGGCGACACCGGCGCCTACCTCGGCGGGCACATGTTCGGCCGCCGTCCGCTCGCGCCCAGCATCTCCCCGAACAAGACCGTCGAGGGGCTGATCGGCGGCATGCTGTTCGCGGTCCTCGGCGTGTGGATCGCCGGGCGCTACCAGGAATGGTTGCCGGGAACCCACGCGCTCGTCATCGGCCTCGGCGTCGCGCTGGCGGCGCCCGTCGGGGACCTGTTCGAGTCGTTCATCAAGCGCGAGGCCGGCGCCAAGGACTCGGGTCGGCTGTTCGGCGCGCACGGCGGCGTGCTCGACCGGCTCGACGCGATCCTGTTCACGGCGGTCGTCAGCTATTACATCTGGGCGGCGTACGTGCACTGATTCCTCGCTGCGGTGTCCGGTAAGGTGGCGCGATGACAGCCTGGCGAGCCCGGCTGGATGCGAGCGTGTGTAGAGGTGGTGTCCCCGCGGCGCTGCTCGTCGTGCTGGCGGTGCTCGGCGCGAACGCGGCGTGCGCCCTCGCCGACGAACCTTCGATCATCACCCAGCCCGCGCTGCAGCCGTCGTTCAGCTCCACCGTTCCGAACTATGTGACCCGCTGCGAACCCGGCGGGAGCGTGACCGTCACGGTCGACGCGAGGGGGCATCCGGTCTCGGTCGACGAAGGCCCGGCGAGGCTGGGCACGTTCAAGACGTCGGTCACCCTCGCGGAAGGCCAGGCCTTCACGATCCAGGTTGACGGCGAAGCCGGCGCGGCGACCTACAACGTGCGCTGCCTGCCGCAGGACTTCCCCGAATACACCGCACAGGTCCTGGGGCCCACCCAGGCGGCCTACTACCTGATGACGCCGGACTCCGCGATCGAACCCCTGACGACGACCTACGTGGCGCTGTTCGACAGCAACGGCGTCCCCGTGTGGTGGTATCACATGAGCGACGGCATCGCCATCGACGCCGATCTGGACCCCGACGGCGAGTTGTCCTGGGCCGTCGAGGAAGGTGGCGTGCATGGCTTCGGACTCCCCGGAGACGTTCATGTGGACGTCCGCAACCTGGACGGCGAACTGCTGAACACGCTCAACACCTCGGGCACGCCGACCGACTTCCACGAGGCATGGCCGCTGGCCGATGGGAACTTCCTGATCGACAGCTACGTCCCCGAAACCGAAGTTCCCGTGGAACTGTTCGCCAACCCGTTCACCGTGAACCTGCTCAACGCGTCCTTCCAGGAAGTGCAGCCGGATGGCAAAGTCGCCTACTCGTGGAACTCGGCCGGCCACATCAGCCCCGCGGCGGGCATCCACTACTGGGGCTTCGACAGCCCATACCCGGGGATCGAAGGCGAAGTCTGGGACTACCAGCACATCAACGCCGTGATGCCCTACAAGGGGGGCTACCTCGTCTCACTGCGCAACAACGATGCGATCTACTACATCCGCACGAGCACCGGCGACGTCGTGTGGAAGCTCGGCGGCACGCCCACGCCGCAGAGCCTGAAGATCCTCGGCGAACCGGGAGTGTCGACCGCCTTCAGCTCTCAGCACGACGTGCGTGCCTGGCCCGACGGCACGATCTCGTTCTTCGACAACGGCACCCGCGAAGACCAGCAACCGCGTGTGATGCGCTTCCGCGTCGATGCCGCCGCCGGCACCGCGACGCTGATCCAGTCCCTGACCGTCCCGGAAGTGAGCTTCTCCCCCTGCTGCGGAAGCGCGCGGCTGCTGCCCGGCGGCGACTGGGTGGTCGCCTGGGGGGCGACACCTTACGTGGACGAGCTCACCTCCAGCGGGACGATCGTGTTTCGTCTCAAGTCCGTCTTCACATACAGGGCGGTGCCGATCCTGCCCGGGAAGCTGAGCCTCTCGGCGCTGGTCGCCGGCATGAACGCCATGCACCCGCGATCGGCGCCGTAAGCCACTCGGTCCCCGCTGCCGGGTCCCCCCGGGGCCGGCTCCGGCGTCTGTCCGGCTCGCGCGCCTGTACATTGCGGCTCCCATGCCGACCCGCAAGCGCCTGCTGATCCTCGGCTCGACCGGCTCGATCGGCACGCAGGCGCTCGAGGTGTGCGCGGGCAGCGAGGAGCTCGAGCTCGTCGGCCTGTCCGCGCGAGGCTCGTGGGAGACGCTGCTGGAGCAGGCACGGTTACACGGTGTAACGAGGATCGCGCTCGGCGACGAGCACGCGGCGGCGCGGGCCGCCGAGGCGTGGACCGACGGTGAGGTGCTGGCCGGCACCGAAGGGCTCGTGAAGCTGGTGGTCGAGTCCGGCGCGGATCTCGTGCTGAACGCGCTCGTCGGCTCGGCCGGCCTCGGCCCGACGGTTGCGGCGCTCGGCGAGGGCATCGACCTGGCGCTCGCGAACAAGGAGTCACTGGTCGTCGGCGGCGAGCTCGTGATGGCGCTCGCCGAGGCGACGGGCGCGCGGATCGTGCCGGTGGACTCCGAGCACACGGCGCTGCACCAGCTGATCGCCGGCCAGCCGCCGGGCGCGGTGCAGCGCCTGACGATCACCGCGAGCGGCGGGCCGTTCCGCGGCTGCTCGCGGGCGCAGCTCGAGGAGGTGACGGTCACGCAGGCGCTCGCCCACCCGACGTGGGCGATGGGGGGGAAGATCACGATCGACTCGGCGACGCTGATGAACAAGGGCCTCGAGCTGATGGAGGCCCACCACCTCTTCTCGATCCCCTACGAGCGGATCGAGGTGGTCGTGCATCCGCAGTCGCTCGTGCACGGGCTGGTGGGGCTGGCCGACGGGGCGATGCTCGCGCACCTGGGCCCGCCGGACATGCGCATCGCTATCTCCTACGCCCTGCACGGCGGCGAAAGCGCGCCGCTGGCGATCGCGCCGCTGGACCTCGCGGCGGTCGGCGAGCTGTCCTTCGAGGAGGTCGACCTGGAGGCGTTCCCCTGCCTGCGCCTCGCCGGCGAGGCGGCGCGCGAGGGCGGGACGGCGCCGTGCATCCTGAACGCCGCCAACGAGATCGCCGTGCACGCCTTCCTGGAGGAGCGCCTGCGCTTCCTGGAGATCGCCGAGGTGATCGAGAGCACGCTCTCGGAGCTGGGCAGCGAGCCGGTGAGCTCGTTCGAGTCGCTGTACGAGGCCGACCGCCAGGCGCGGGCGCTCGCCGGGCAGGCGGTCGCCGAGCTGCTGTGAGCTTGCAGGGAGCGTTTCGCTTAGCGGACGCGAAGGTGACCCTGCCACACTGAGGGCCGTGGCGTGGGTCCTCACAATCCTCGGGATCGTGGCGCTGATCGTGCTGCACGAGCTCGGGCACTTCACGGTGGCGAAGGCGGTGGGCATGCGCGTGGAGCGCTTCTCGCTGTTCTTCCCGCCGACGCTCGTGCGGGTGCGCTGGGGCGAGACCGAGTATGCGATCGGCGCGATCCCGGCGGGCGGCTACGTGAAGATCACCGGGATGAGCCCCGAAGAGGTCGGCGGGCTCGAGCCGGAGGTGGCGAGACGCGCCTACTACAACCAGGCGCCGTGGAAGCGGGTGGTGGTGATCCTCGCGGGCCCGGCGGTGAACATACTGATCGCGTTCGGCCTGTTCTGGGCGATGCTCGCCGCGGGCAACCTCAACGGCGTGGGGACGCTGGAAGCGCTGAACCCGTCGATCCAGACGCGCGAAGCGACGACGACGGTCGGCGGCGTCATCCCGCACGCGCCCGCCGATGGGGTGCTGCGCCGCGGCGATCGCCTGCTGGCGGTCGATGGGCGCCCCGTCACGATCCTCTCCGCCGAGCGGGCGATCGACGCGCACCGCTGCGCACCCCCTCCGGGGGCACACCCTGAAGGGCGCAGGCAGGCGGGCGCGCTGAGCAACGGCTGCCGCGCCGCCACCCCGGTGTCGCTGAAGATCGAGCGGGCGGGCCGCACGCTGAGCGTGTCGGTGTACCCCCGCTACGACAAGGCCGTGGGACGGATGCTCGTGGGCTTCGACTTCGGCGAAGCGGCGAAGCACTTCACCGTGCTGGGCGCCGCGGGGACGGCGCTGCACGAGATGTGGAAGGCGACCACGAGCATGGTGTCGAACCTCGGGCGCGCGTTCACCAGCCAGAAGGTCCGCAGTCAGCTGCACAGCATCGTCGGCATCACCGAAATCGCCCACGAATCGGTGGAGGCGGGCGCCGGCTACGCGCTGGTGTTCCTCGGCTTCATCTCCTTGATCCTCGCCGTCGTCAATCTGTTCCCGTTCCTGCCGCTCGACGGCGGTCACATCGTGTGGTCGCTCGCCGAGAAGCTCCGCGGCAGGCGCATCTCGCTGGCGGCGATGTACCGCTATAGCACGGTCGGGATCGTGCTGATGCTGTTCCTGGTGATCAACGGCTTCGGCAACGACCTCAGCCGGATCGCGCACTGAGCCTCATCTTTTAGAGAGAGGGGCCTACGGCCCCTGGGGGCGGCGGACGGACACCCAGCTCTTTACGAGGCCTCCCAGCCGCTCCGCGCGGGCTGGGCCGAACAGGGACTCCAATTCCGCGCGGCTGAGCAGCCACACCTGATCGGCTGCATCGCCGCTGGCGCCGAGGCGCCAGTAGCGCCGTCGCACGCGCATCGGCATCCAGTGGGCGGCGGGCAGCAGGGAGTGGGGCTCGATCGGGAACGAGCGGGCGGGCGTCTGCACGAACCAGCCGCGCCCCACGCGGCGGACCTCCGCCGCGAACGCCGCTCGTCGCGCGGGAGGGACGTGCTCGATGACGCTCGAGCAGTAGACGAGCTCGAACTCGTCGTCGGCGAACGGCAGTCCGTCGGCTGCGTCGGCGTGGACGAACGGACCGGGGTAGTCGGGGCGCTCGTGCAGGTCCACGCCGGTGATGTCCAGGTCGGGCTCCCCCTCCCCCTCCCCCTCCCCCTCCGGGGACGATGCGAGCGCGCGCAGGCCGAGCGCCCCGCAGCCGACGTCGAGCACGCGCGCGCCGGCGTGAAGCCCCGCGATCGCGAAGAAGCGCCGGTGGCGGCGCTCGCGCGCACGGGAGGCGATCGGGGAGGCCAGGCGCGCGAGCGGCCCGCGGGCGCTCGCGTAAACACCGCCGCCCGCGGTTGCACGCGCGGGCCGGCTCGCTCCGTCCTCGTTCGGGGCGTGGCGCATCGTAGAATCAGCCTATGGCCTCCAAGCGCCAGATCCACGTCGGCTCGGTCCCCGTGGGCGGCGGCGCACCGGTTGCGGTGCAGACGATGACGAAGACCGAGACCGCCAACCTGGCGGCGACGATGGCGCAGATCCGCACGGTGGCGGACGCCGGCGCGGACATCGTGCGCGTGGCGGTCCCCCGCGAGCAGGACGCGGAGGCGCTGAAGACGATCGTCGCCGACTCGCCGATCCCGGTGATCGCGGACATCCACTTCAACCACACGCTCGCGCTGAAGGCGATCGAGGCGGGCGCCCAGTGCGTGCGGCTGAACCCCGGCAACATCGGCGGCCCGGAGAAGGTCGCCGAGGTGATCGCGCTGGCCAGGCGGCACGGCACGCCGCTGCGCGTCGGCGTGAACTCGGGCTCGCTGCCCAAGCACCTGCGCCAGCTCGAGTACGACAACCCCGTCGAGGCGCTCGTCACCGCCGCGATCGAGACGGTCGAGCTGATGGAGCGCCTGGACTTCGAGAACTTCAAGGTCTCGATGAAGTCCACCTCCGTGCCCAACACGATCGCCTCCAACCGCATGCTCTCCGAGCGCATCCCCTACCCGCTGCACCTCGGCGTCACCGAGGCGGGCACCAAGTGGTCGGGCTCGCTGAAGTCCGCCGTCGGCCTCGGAACGCTGCTCGCCGACGGCATCGGCGACACGATCCGCATCTCGCTGTCCACCTTCCACGCCGAGGAGGAGGTGAAGGTCGCCTGGGAGATCCTCAAGGCGCTGAAGCTGCGCGAGCGCGGCCCCGACCTGATCGCCTGCCCGACCTGCGGGCGCCTGCAGTTCGACATGGACACCGTCGTCGCCGAGGTCGAGCGGCGCCTGGAAGCCTACGAGGACCCGATCGAGGTCTCGGTGCTCGGATGTGCTGTCAACGGCATCGGCGAGGCCCGCCACGCCGACTTCGGGATCACCGGCGCGAAAGACATGGGCATGATCTACTCCAAGGGCGAGCCGCTGAAGAAGGTCCCCACCGAGCAGCTCGTCGACGAGCTGTTCAAGGAGATCGACCGCTACTACGCGGCCGGCAAGAAGGTCGAGCGCGACGAGTCCGCCGCCGCCGAGGCGCGCGAGTGGCTGGCCGAGAACGAGGACTCGACCGCCATGACCCCCGAGCGGATCGCCGCCCTGGAAGCAGCCGCCGACCAGGAGGACGCCAACGCGGACGCCCTCCTCGGGTCGATGCTCGAGCCGGCTGGGGTCGCGCTCGACGAGGCGGAGTCGCCAGTCGCCGGTCGGCGTTTCTCCCGAAGCTGACCGTCGGCTCCGCACCACGCGACCCCGCGCGGCGGAGCGCGCCAGCGCGGAGCCCTCTAAAAATCTCTAACCGGCCGCCGCGAAGCGCTCGGCGACCTTCGGCCAGTTGACGACGTTCCACCAGGCGTCGATGTAGTCCGGGCGGCGGTTCTGGTACTTGAGGTAGTAGGAGTGCTCCCACACGTCCACGCCCAAAAGCGGCGCCTGGCCGCCCGAGATCGGGCAGTCCTGGTTGGCGCTGCCGACGACCGCCAGCCCCGAGCCGTCTTTCACGAGCCACGACCAGCCCGAGCCGAACTGGTTGACGCCCGTTTCCTTGAGCTTCGCCTGGAAGTCCGAGAACGAGCCAAAGGCCGCGTCGATCGCGCTCGCCAGCTCGCCGCCCGGCTGGCCGCCGCCATCCGGGGCCATGTTCTCCCAGAACATCGTGTGGTTGTAGTGCCCGCCGCCGTTGTTTTTGACCGGCCCCTTCTTCTCGCCGAGGCTGTCGAGGTTCTGCAGGACCTCCTCGATCGGCTCCTCGGCCCACTCGGTGCCCTCCAGCGCGGCGTTGACTTTGTCGACGTACGCCTGGTGGTGCTTGTCGTGGTGGAATTCCATCGTCGCCTTGTCGATGTGGGGCTCCAGCGCGTCGTAGGCGTAAGGCAGCGGTGGAACGGAATAGGCCATGTCGAGCTCCTTCGGGGTTGTCGCGTCGGGGTTCTGTCGGTCAGCGCTGTTCTATCAGAGGGCGCCAGCGTTTAGGCTTTGTCCATGACTTCGCTCGTCACCGGTCGTCCCGGGCGCCCAGCGGCATCCACGCGTGAGGCGGCGCTCGCGCTCGCGACCAGACGCTTCCTCGCCGGAGAGCGCGTCGACGTGCAGGCGATCGCCCGCGAGCTCGGCCTCGCGCGCGCGACCATGCACCGCTGGTTCCAGACACGCGAGCTGCTGCTCGGCGAGCTGCTCGCCGCGCTCGCCGAGAGGCGCATGGCGGCGATCCGCCTCGACGTCGGCGGCAGCGGCCCGACCGCCCTGCTCGAGACGCTCGACCGCTTCAACCGCGAGATCGCCGAGAGCCGCGGCATGCGCGCTCTGCTCGGCCAGGAGCCTGAGCGGGCCCTGCGGATCCTGACCTCCGCCGGCGGGATCGTGCAGCCGCGGGTGGTCGCGAGCATGGAGAGCCTGATCGAAGCGGAGGTCCAGGCCGGCGCCTTCGTCCCGCCGGTGCTGCCGAGGGTGCTCGCCTACACCACCGTGCGGCTCGGCGAGGCGTTCATCTACAACGACGCCCTCACCGGGGTACGCGGCGACACCGAGCGCCTGCGCCAGGTCGAGGCCGCGCTGTTCGGCGTGCCCATCGTCTGACGGCTCCCATTTGCGCCTTACCACGTGGTATGTCTAGAATCTAGGCCAACCGCGGCGAGACCGCACGGGGCGGGGGCCGCACGAGCACAGGAGATGAGGGGATGCGACAAGGATGGAGAGGGGCCGCGGTCCGCGTGCGCGCACCGCGCATGCGTCTGCTGGCGAGCGTCGGCTTGGCGGCGCTCATAGTGATGGGACTCACCGCAGGCTCGGCTCTGGCGATGAAACCGAAACCGCCGAAGACCACCTGGCTGTGCAAGCCGGGGCTCACGAACGACCCGTGCACCCAATCGCTGACCGCCACGGTCATCGGGCCGAAAGGCGAAGAAACGGTCGAAAACGCGAAGGTCAATAAGAAAGCGCCGATCGACTGCTTCTACGTGTACCCGACCGTCAGCGAACAGGGAACCGAAAACGCCAACCTCGAAATCGAACCGCAGGAGACCGCGGTGGCGGTCGACCAGGCCTCGCGCTTCTCGCAGGATTGCAAGGTGTACGCGCCGATGTACAAGCAGATCACGCTCCATGCGCTCAACAACCCGCCGGTCAGCGAGGGGGCGTCGCTCATCGCCTACACCAGCATGGCCTCCGCGTTCGCGGAATACATCAGCAAGTACAACAAGGGCCGCGGCTTCGTGCTGATCGGGCACTCGCAGGGCTCGCTGCTGCTCGAGCAGCTGATCAAAGAACAGATCGACACCAACCCGACGCTGCACAAACAGCTCGTCTCGGCGGTTCTGATGGGCGGCAACGTGCTCGTGCCCGAAGGCGAACTCGTCGGCGGGACGTTCAAAACCGTCCCCGCGTGCACGTCGGCCGACGAGACCGGCTGCGTGATCGCGTACTCCTCGTTCCTCAAAGAACCGCCGGAAGGCGCGTTCTTCGGGCGCGAGAACAGCCCGCTGCTGGGTGGGGAACCGGTCACCGGCAAAGAAGTCGTGTGCGTGAACCCGGCGCTGCTGAGCCAGAACGGCGCAGCCGGCGCGCTGGTCCCGTACGCCTCCACCACGCCGTTCCCGGGCCAGCTCGGGTTCGTCCAGCAGTCGCCGACGGGGATCACTCCGTGGGTGGCCTCGCTCGGCGAGTACACCGCGCAGTGCCACAAAGAAAACGGCGCCAGCTGGCTGCAGATCAACCCGGTGGGCACCGCGTACGACCCGACCGAATACGTCGCCGAAGATCTCGGACCCGATTGGGGCCTGCACCTCTACGACATCAACATCGCGCTCGGCAACCTGGTGAAGACGGTCGCGATCCAGTCGGCCACCTACCAGTTCGAACAGTAGTGCTCATCAGCGCGCGCTCCAAGTGAGCGAGCGCTGTGAGGCACCGGCCGTCCCCCCGCTCCGACCACACTCCGGGGCGGGGGGGCCGCGCCGGCGCGGCGGCGGCATGGATTAGGCTCTGCCATCCCCGTGGCCCGCCTCTCCCGATACCTCCTGCCCACCGAGAAGCAGCCGCCCGCCGACGCGGAGGCGCTCTCGCACAAGCTGATGGTCCGCGCGGGGCTCGTCCGCCAGATGGGCGCCGGCATGTGGACGTGGCTGCCCGCCGGCTGGCGCGTGCACCAGCGCGTCGTCGCGATCATCCGCGAGGAGATGGACGCGATCGGCGCGCAGGAGATGCTGATGCCGGTGCTGCAGCCGGCGGAGGTGTGGCGCAAGACCGGGCGCCTGGACATCGACGCGCTGTTCAAGCTCACCGACCGCAAGGGCTCGGAGCTGGTGCTGGCGATGACCCACGAGGAGGCGGTCACCTTCCACATCGCCCAGATCGTGCGCTCCTACCGCGACCTGCCGCTGATCGTCTACCACTTCCAGGTCAAGGAGCGCGACGAGGCGCGACCGCGCGCGGGCGTGCTGCGCACGCGCGAGTTCATCATGAAGGACTCCTACAGCTTCGACCGCGACCCCGCGAGCCTGGAGGACAGCTACGCGCTGCACGTCGGCGCCTACGACCGCATGATGGCCCGCACGGGCCTGCGCTTCTACCGCGTCGAGGGGGACGTCGGCATGATGGGCGGCACCGGCGCCCACGAGTACATGGCGCCGTGCGCCGCCGGCGAGGACGAGGTCGTGCTCACCGACTCCGGCTACGCCGCCAACGCGGAGGTCGTGCGCGCGCAGCTCGGCAAGGACGATCTGCACGAGGGCGAGCTCGTAGGCGGCGAGCCGATCCGCATCGAGACCGCGATCGAGATCGGCAACATCTTCAAGCTCGGCACCCGCTACTCCGAGCCGCTCGGCGCGCGCTACCTCGACGAGAGCGGCGCCGAGCACCCGATCTGGATGGCCTCCTACGGGATCGGCCCGGCGCGCATCGTCGCCGCCGCCGTCGAGCAGTTCGCCGACGAGCACGGCATCTCCTGGCCGCGGGCGCTCGCGCCGTTCGCCGTGCACCTAGTCACGCTCGGCCGCCCCGGCACGCCCGAGCGCGACGCCTCCGACGCGCTGTACGAGACGCTGGAGCGGGGCGGGGTGGATGTCCTCTACGACGACCGCGACGCCGGCCCCGGCGAGAAGTTCGCGGACGCCGAGCTGCTCGGCTGCCCGCTGCGCCTGACCGTCGGGCGCCGCTCGCTGGAGTCCGGGGAGATCGAGGTGCAGATCCGCCGCGGGCGCAAGGACGGGCCGCCGCTGGCGCTGGGGGCGGAGCCTCAGGAGCTCTTGCGGGCGCTCGCCGAGCTGTCGGACACCCTGCCGTAGATGGTCGATCCCGCCTAGCCGGCCGCAGGCCGATGCGACCGCTCCGTCTGCTCGGGCTCGACCGCTCCGGCCCACCTCCGGTCCAGACGCAGGCCGGCCAGCCGCTGCGGCCGTGGACGATCCCCAACGCGATCGGCTTCGCACGCCTCGCGCTGATCCCGGCGTTCCTCGCCGTCGCGCTCTCCAGCGGCGACGGCGTCGGCGCGCCGCAGGCGATCCTGTTCGCGGTCATCGGCTGGGGCGACTACGCAGACGGCATCGCCGCCCGCGTGAGCGGTCAGTACAGCCGCCTGGGCGCGCTCCTGGACCCGGTGATCGACCGCCTGCTCGTGATCTCCGGGGTCCTCGTCGTGTGGCGCTTCTCGCTGCTGCCGCGGTGGGCGCTCGCGGTGCTCGTCGTCCGCGAGCTGGCGATGCTCGCGATCGGGCGCTACGGGCTCGCGCGCGGCGTCGAGCTGCGGATCAACTGGCCCGGACGCCTGGCCGTCGCGCCGCTGATGGGGTCGCTGTTCTTCGCCATGACCGGCCTGCGCGGCCTCGGCGAGTGGATGCTCTACGTCGGCCTCGCGCTCGCGCTGCTCGCCAGCGCCCTGTACGTGCGCAGCGGCCGCCGGCAACTGTCCAGACTCTAAAGCTCAGCCTGACCTTTTGGTCTATACTGGCGCGCGTGCCGGCCCCCAGCCGGCGTCCGCAACCGGCCGAACGCCGGCGTGATCTCTACAGAGGAGAGAGGCCCGATGGACGAGACGTTCCCCGACCTTGGCTCGTTGACGGATGTGGAACTGAAAGACGTCATCCGCCAGCTCACCGAGGAGGAGACCGAGATCTCCTACAAGCGGCGGATCCTGCACGGCAAGATCGACATCCTCCGTGCCGAGCTGGTCAACCGCCTGCGCCACAAGCACGAGGACGGCGACATCGCCATCACCGGCGAGGACGTGCAGCGGCTCACCGACATCCTCGCCGGCCGCTCCGAAGCCGGCCCCGAGCAGTAGGGGCGATGGCGCAGCACTGCACCGAGTGCGGTTTCGTCAACGACGAGGGCGCCAACTACTGTCAGCGCTGCGGCGCGCTGCTCGCGCACGGACGGGACGCGCCGGCTCCAGCCGGCGAGGGCGCAGCCTCCTCCTCCGGCGGAGAGTCGGTGACCGCCACCTACCGCATCGACGAGAGCGGCGAGCTCGTCCCCGTGGAGATCGGCGAGGTCACCGCGAACGGGCCCGCGCTGATCATCCGCGCGGGCGGTGGGCGCGTTGGCGAGAGCTTCCCGCTCGACGGCGAGCGGATGAGCATCGGACGCCGCCCCGACAGCGAGGTGTTCCTCGACGACATCACCGTCTCGCGCGACCACGCGCTGCTGATCCGCCGCGCCGAAAACTGGTACCTCGACGACTGCGGCTCGCTGAACGGCACCTACGTCAACCGCTCGCGCATCGAGTCCCACCGCCTGGAGGAGGGCGACGAGGTGCAGATCGGCAAGTACAAGCTCACCTTCCTCGCGCGCTGATGGCCGTCAACACGAAAGACGGGGCCCCGGGAGCCCACGAGCCCACAGCCGGCGAGGCGGAGCTCGAGCTGGGCGCCCAGGAGGGAGGCGAGCACGCCGCATCCTCGCCGGCATCGTCCCCGGAGGGGGACGGGGAGCTGGCCAAGCGTCAGAAGTCGCTGACGATCGGCGCCGTCTGCAAGGCGCTCGCGCAGGAGTTCCCCGACATCTCCATCTCCAAGATCCGCTACCTCGAGGACCAGAAGCTGCTCACGCCGCGGCGCACGCCGGGGGGATACCGGCTGTACACGCAGGGCGACGTCGCCCGCCTGCGCACGATCCTGCGGATGCAGCGCGACGAGTTCCTGCCGCTGCGGGTGATCCGCCAGGAGCTCGCCGCCGGGCGTGGGGGGGCGGAGCGGGTGGGACTCGATACCCCGCCGATGCCCGGCCGCGGCGGGCGCGAGGGCACACGCGTGTGGCGCCCCAGCGTCAGCGTCCGCCAGGCGACCGGCGCGCTGTACTCGATCGACGACGTCCTCGAGGAGACGAAGGCCGAGGCGAAGCTCGTGCGCGAGCTCGAAGAGTACGGCGTCGTCAAAGGCGAGATGCGCGGCGGCGTGCGCTACTTCGACGAGACCGAGCGCGAGATCATCGCCGCCGTCGCCGAGCTCGCGCGCTACGGCGTCGGCGGTCGCAATCTCAGGGTCTTTCGCTCCTCCGCCGACCGCGAGGCGAACCTGCTGCAGCAGATCCTCGCCCCCGCGCTGCGCTCGCGCAACCCCGAGCGGCGCAAGGAGGCCGTCGAAGCGCTCGAGAACCTCGCCGCGGTCGCCACCCACCTCAAGCACCTGCTGCTGATCCGCGACCTGCGCAAGATCGTCCGCTGACGCCCGATGAGCGACGCACGGCTGCGCTCGCTGATCCGCGAGATACCCGACTTCCCCAGGCCCGGGATCGGCTTCAAGGACATCACGCCGCTGATGGCCGACGCGGGCGCGCTCGAGCGGGCGATCCACGGGCTTGCCGACTACGCCCGGCCGCTGGAGGTCGAGTGCGTGGTGGCGGCCGAGGCGCGCGGCTTCCTGCTCGGCCCCGCGCTCGCGCTGGAGCTCGGCGCGGGCTTCGCGCTCGCGCGCAAGCCCGGCAAGCTCCCCTACGAGACTGTCAGCGCCGAATACCTGCTCGAGTACGGCTCCGACGCGCTGGAGCTGCACACCGACGCCGTCGCCGCCGGCCGGCGGGTGCTCGTGCACGACGACCTGCTCGCCACCGGCGGCACCGCCGCCACCCTCTGCGAGCTCGTCGAGCAGCTCGGCGGCGAGGTCGTCGGCTGCGGCTTTCTGATCGAGCTGGCGTTCCTCGGCGGGCGCCAGCGGCTGGCCGGGCGCGACGTGCACGCGCTGCTCACGTATGACTCCTGAGGGGTCTCGGTCGCGCAAGTTCGCGCCTGTGTGCAGGATGCGCTTGCTCGTCAGGGCTGCTCGAGAACTGGCGTTTGGCTCGAGTTGGTCAAGACGCTTCACGAGATAGGGCCCCCCAATGATCGGTCTCACCCCAGACGTCACCGCAGTGCGGCGCGCGCCTGCTCGGCGAGCGGCTCCTGCAGGCGGCGCACGCCGTCGAGGTGGTCGCCTGTCCAGATCAGGCGCACGCCGGTCGCCGTGGCGCGACCGTCGGAGCCGCTGAGGTCGCGCTCGACCGCCTCGATCAGGCGCCCGTCGGCGACCTCGTCGCGCGCCAGCGGATCGGGCACCTGCTCGGCGCCGGTGAGGCTGGCGGCGAAGTGCTCGTACCAGCTCGCGACATGCTCGGCGGCGAGGATCAGCTCGCGGCGGGCGGCGGAGCGCTCACCCGCGCCGGCTTGGCCCCCGTGCCAGAGGTCGAGCACGGCGTCGCCCGCCAGGCGCACGCCGGTCACGCCCGTGACGAGCCCTGCCACATCGGCGAGCGGCGCGCGCTTTGACCCGCGCTCGATCAGGTAGCCGCGGAATGTCTCATCCAGCCGGTGCGAGGCGGCGGCTGCGTCGAGTGCCTTGCGCTGCGGCGGCGGGAACTGCGGGCCGGAGGAATCGCAGCAGCCGACACCGTAGGCGACCGCGTCGGCGAGATAGCTCACGCTGTCGCGATATGCGCGCGCGAGCGCGCTGTGCAGCGCAGCGCCGGCGCCGCGCGGCCAGAACAGCAAGCCGACGAGCAGGCTGACGGCGCTGCCGAGCGCGACGTCCTCGATGCGCACGAGCCCGATTTTCCATCCGGCCGGTGCGATGAGGTTGAAGAGGATCAACAGGGTCAGCGTGAACGCCGCCTGACCCCCTGCGAAGGAGATTGCGGCGGGGGCGAGGCCGGCGAACAGGATCACGATCGGCAGCAGTGCCCACAGCAGCGTGGTGTCCGTCCCGATCAGGTACACGAGCGCGCCCCCGACGGCAAACCCGACCGTCGTCCCCGCCAGCGCGCGCAGGATGTTCTGCCCGGTGCCGAGCGCATTCGAGCGCAGCACCGCGAGTGTCCCGAACACGACCCAGAAGCCGTGCTGCACCGTGGTGAGGTCGGCGACCAGCACGGCGAGGGCGAGCGCGACGGCGCCGCGCACGCTGTTCTGCAACGTCAGCGAGTGTCGCTCGATGTAGGCACCGGCCTGCTCGTGCGCCTCGGCCAGCGGCCCCTGTATGCCCTCGGGCTGGCGGCCTAGCAGCTGGTACATCCACGAGCGCCGTGCGGCGGCGGCCGCGAGCTCGGCGCTGCTCGCGATCTGGCCGACGATGAAGCTCAGCTGCTGCGCGCGGAAGCTCGGGTCGAGCGAGGAGACGACCCTCTCGGCGCGCGCGTCGTCGTGATCGCCGCCGGGCGGCTCGCCCAGCGGCAGCGCGGTGGTCGCCTCTTCGAGCTCCGCAAGCGCGGCGCGCATGCGCTCGACCGACCGGCGCAGCGCCGTGCGCGTGCGCCGAGGGTCCTCCAGCAGGTCGGCCGCGTCGGCCAGCACTTCGGCGGCAGCGCTCTTGACGGCACCGGCGCGGCGACTCGCGCGTGGCGAGTGCCGCTTCGGGGCGGAGCGCAGCACGATCGTGTTCAGCCAGCGCAGCTCGTCGATCACCTGCACGACCGCGCGCGCGCCGGCGGACAGCGCCGTCGGCCGGTACGGGGTGGCGAAGAACAGGTCTTGCATCCTCTGGACGGCCTGCTGCGCGGCGGCGATCGCAGCGTGATGCGTCCGCTCCTGCTCGTCGTCGGCGGGATCGCCCATCATGTAGGCGACGTCGCTGCGCAGCCGCGCCGCCAACGCACGCGCGGTCTCGATTGCCGCCGTGCGCACCGGGTTGCGTGTCGGTGCGGGCCACAGCAGCGAGATCGCCAGCAGCGACACACCGGCGGCGAGGCCCCAGCCCGCAACCCGTTCGGGGATCGACGATGGGGGACCCTGCAGGGTGACGGGCAGGATGAAGGCGAGCAGCAGAGAGGTGGTGGCGCCGGCGAGGACCGAGCTCAGCACGCCGGCGAACAACACGCCGAAGGCGAGGACGGCCATGCTGACGGTCGCCAGCCAAGTCGTGCGCGAGACGAGCGTGGCGAGGCAGATCAGAGCTGCGCAGGCGAGCCCGAGCGCGGTCTGGTCTAGCAGGCGGTCTTTGAGCGAGCCCGAGAAGTCGACCAGCAGCAACATCGCGAACGAGCCGAAGGCGGCGAACGTGGCGAGCAGCGGCTCCCCGATCACCTTGTCGCCGAGCGCGAACATCGCGGGCATCAGCAGCGCGGCGCGCGCAGCGCGGCGCAGCGCACCGTAGCCGGGGTCGTGGACACGCAGCCAGCCGACCAGCCCTGCCAGCGGCCGCGCTGCGCTTGTGAGCCGCTGGGTCAAAGAATCCGCTCCCATCGCTGCCTCTGATTATCAAGCGCGTCGGCCCGCGGCCGTGTACGCGTGAGGGCTCAGGATCCTGGAAGCTCGACGTTCTCGAATGTGAGGACTTCGGCGAGCTTGTCGAAGTGGGTGTCGCGGTGAAGCAGCGCGATGGCGCCGTGCTCGGCGGCGGCTGCGGCGATCAGCGCGTCGGTCAGCGGCACGCGGTGGTACCCGTCACTGCGCTCGGCCAGCTCACCGACCGCACTCATCGCCGTGTCAGCGACGGCTCGATCGTTGCGCAGGATTCGGAACCCGTCGAGCTCTGTCTCGACTGCGGTGTACTCGGAGGTGCTGCGAGTGGAGTAGAGGATCTCCATCCGCACGATCGGCGTAATCCACAGCCGGTCATCGTCCATCGCTTGCTTGACGAGCCCGGCAAGCACAGCGGGGAGGAGGAGAACCGCCACCATGCCGATGTGTCGGCGATGAACGGCGCATCGCCTTCCAGCAGCTCGACGGCATCCACCGCAGGTCGCTACGACTCATTGTCGGTCAGCTGCTCGATGTGCTCGAGCGTATCCCGATCAAGCCCGCCCGGGCTAAACACGCGCTCGGAGCCGCCGCCGCCGCTCGGCGCGCTCCTCGTCGCTCAGCGCGGGCTTCTCAGCCGTCGGGGTTGTGCTCAAAACAGAACGCCTCACGACTTCAAGAGTAGCGCCAGAACACGACATGAACCGATCGGCAGACGCGTATTGGGAGTCCCCGGTGGGCTGGTAGAGCAGCAAGAACTTGCTGCGGGAGGGAGCGCGAGAGCGCCGGTATAGAGCCCGATCGAGAGATATGCAGGCGCGGCTGTAACCTCTGGGCGCCTGTTGGACATGGTGTCGTATGGATGAGGACGACGAGCGTCGGGCGCGTCTGGAGGCGCTGTATGCCGCGCACGCGCCCGAGGTTCTGGTGTATGCGCGGCGGCGGACCGATCATGCGACTGCCGCGGATGTGCTGAGCGACGTGTTTGTGGTTGCTTGGCAGCGTCTGGGCGAGGTTCCAAAGGACGCGCTGCCGTGGCTGTTGGGGTGCGCTCGCCACGCGCTCCTGAACCACCAGCGGGCGGACCGCCGTCGCTCCAGGCTCGCCGCGCGTCTGACGGCCAACGCGCCGATCACACCGTTCGCGCTGGAGGCCCACGAGCACAGGCTCGTTCAGGCCCTCGCGCGGCTGAAGGAACGCGACCGAGAGGTCCTGTTGCTGACCGCGTGGGAGGGGCTCACGACGAGGCAGGCCGCTCGTGTGCTCGGCTGCTCGCCGCAGGCCTTCAAGGTGCGGGCTCATCGTGCCCGCAAGCGCCTGGCTGACGCTCTCCTCGTCGTGGATTCACCACCAACACCGCTGAAGATGGAGGCATGCAATGACTGATCTCGAGGCACAGATCAGAGCCGTCAACCCGATGGGCGTGAACGATCTCACCGAGGACGATCTCCCGTCGTTCGACGTGGTATGGCTGGCGGCAGAGCGAGCATCGCTCACTCCACGCCGGGGTCCGCGAGTGCGCTTCGTTCGGACCGCGTTGACGACGAGGCGTGGCTGGATCGCACTCGCCAGCACCACTGGAACTGGTGCAGCTGTCGTCGCGGCGCTCGTGCTGTCAGCCGGAACGGCACCCACGCCTGCTCAAGCATTCCCGATCCTGAAGAAGCGCGGAATCGACATCAGCAGCAACGCGAGCGTTCGCCACGCACTCGCCGGCTGGCTGCCATCCGCAACTGCTCTGTTCGGGGCGCTGCAGAGTGCCCATTCGTTTCCGATCCCGGCCGGGTCCGGCGACACGGGCGTCGGCTATCTGCTTGCAAGCCCGGATGGCAGCTCGCTGTGTCTCGTCCTGAGGGAGCTCGGTGCCGCTGGCCAGCCCGGCAGCCTCGTTCACTCCGCCTTCGGCCCCGTGGTCTGCAGTTCGACAGCCGATGCCGAGCAGTCCGGCCTAGTGGCGGTCGGCGGCGCAGCTCCATACCAAACCGACGGCAACGTGTTCGTCGCGCTCATACCCACCGGCGCAACTGTCGAGGTCACCGATGACGGCACGACGGCGCCGGTCCGCGTCAACGACGGAATCGCGACGGGCGTCGCGCCGCCAACGGCCACGCTCACCACCAGCATCGCCGGTGTCACGCAGACCAGGCAGCTCGCCGCGTCCGCAGAACCCTGGTGGCCGCCCGCTCCCTCGTCCGCGTCGGGAGCGACGTCCTCGACAAGCACGTCAGGGAGCACAGCAGGATCCGGAGCTACCGCCACCAGCGGGACGACAGGAACCACCTGAGAGAGACGATCCGCACCGCGATTGGTTGTCGGGGCATGAAACTGCGGTGCGAGATGACTCGTTGCTCGACGAACCGCAAGGCGAACTCGCCCCAATCCCGAAGCTGGCCCGGGGCGGGCGCAACTAAGCTGGCTGTCGTGCCCACCACGCGTGCCAGCCGCACCATATCCGCGCCCGTCGAGGATCTGTGGGAGCTCGTGTGCGACCCACACCACCTACCGCGCTGGTGGCCGCGCGTGACACGTGTGGAGGGCGTCGCGGAGGGCGCCTTCACGCAGGTGATGAAGACGAAAAAGGGGAAAGTCGTGCGCGCGGACTTCGACGTGCGCCGCGACGACACGGCGCGGACGGTCACCTGGGTGCAGCGCATCCCCGGCACGCCGTTCGCGAGCGTGCTGAGATCCGCCGAGACGGAGCTGCGGCTCGCACCTACCGGTGCGCCCGCGTCCGCGCAGGCGGCCGACGCCTTCCCCGTGCCGGGACGATACGGGGAGGATCTGCCGGCGACGTCCGCCGCCGGCGGGAAAACGGAGGTGACGATCGAGCTGCGCCAGGAGATGGGTCGCCACCGCACGGCCGACCGTGTGTATGCGGGCAGCATGTACATGCGGGCCGTGCCGCGGTTGGGCGCTCCGCTGGTGCGCCGCGCCGCCGCCGCGACGCTCGAGCAGGCGCTCGACGGGCTCGAGCGGATCAGTGGCTGAGCGCGCTCGGCAGGGCTCGTCGGCGGCGGGCCGCGAGCCCGCCCTCGGCTCCTCGCCGGCGCCGGCGATGCGCTGGTGGGGGTGGGGCGATGAGGCGCACCGGCCCATGCTGGGAGCGCGCGAGCTGGGGTTCCTGCGCGAGGCGGTCGGGCTCGCCGCGCGACCGCGCCCGCCGGTGGCGCTCGCGAACGTACGGTTGACACCGTCGGCGTTGACGGCGGCGACGCTCGAGGAGCTGCGGGCGATCGTCGGCGCCGAGCACGTCCACGACGGGCACGCCGAGCGCGTGTGGCACGCGGCGGGCAAGGGATACCCGGATCTCGTGCGCCTGCGGGCGGGCGAGCCGGATGGGGCCCCCGACGCGGTCCTCTACCCGGCGAGCCACGAGCAGGTGCGCGCGCTGCTCGACTACTGCGCCGGGAGCTCGCTGGCGGTGGTGCCGTTCGGCGGCGGCACGAGCGTGGTCGGCGGCGTGGCGCCGCTGCGCGGCGATCACGCGGGGGTGCTGGCGCTCGACTTGACGCGCATGGGGCGGGTGCTCGAGCTCGACGGCCAGTCGGCGACGGTGTCTGTGCAGTCCGGTATGCGCGCGCCCGCGCTCGAGCGCTACCTGTCCCAGCGTGGGCTGACGCTCGGGCACTTCCCGCAGTCCTACGAGTACGTGTCGCTGGGGGGCTGCGCGGCGACGCGCTCGGCGGGGCAGGCGTCGACCGGGTACGGGGCGATCGAGAAGATGGTGGTGGGCCTGCGCCTGGCGACGCCGGCCGGGGACGTCGAGCTGCCGGCGCTGCCGGCGAGCGCCGCCGGGCCGAGCGTGCGCGGGCTGGTGGTGGGCTCGGAGGGGACGCTGGGGGTGATCAGCGAGCTCGCCCTGCGCGTGCGCCCGGCGCCAAGCGAGCGAGTGTACGAGGGCTTCTTCTTCGAGGGCTTCGAAGCCGGCTGGCAGACGCTGCGGACGCTCGCGCGCGAGCACGCGCTGCCGGACGTCGCGCGCGTGTCCGACGAGCCGGAGACGCGGATGTCGCTCGCGCTGGCGTCGCCCGGCGGGGTGAAGGGGCGCGCCGGGCGGGCGTACCTGAAGCTGCGAGGGTACGGCGGCGGCTGCCTGGCGATCCTCGGCTTCGAGGGCGCCGCCGAGGAGCTCTCCTCCCGGCGAGCGCGGGCGCTCGCGCTGGTGCGGCGCTGCGGCGGCCTGCCCGTCGGACGCTCGCCGGGCGAGGCGTGGCTGCGGGGGCGCTTCCAGGCGCCGTACATGCGCGACGAGCTGCTGACCCACGGGGTGATGGTGGAGACGCTGGAGACCGCCGCGCAGTGGTCGAAGCTGGCGCGGCTGCACCGGACGGTCGCGCAGGCGATCTCAGGGGCGCTCGAGGAGTGCGGCACGCCCGGCCTGGTGATGTGCCACGTCTCGCACGTGTACGAGACGGGCGCGTCGCTGTACTTCACGCTGATAGCCCGCCAGCGCGAGGGCGACGAGCTCGGGCAGTGGCTCGCGGTCAAGCGGGCGGCGAGCGAGGCGATCGTGGCGGGCGGCGGCACGATCACCCACCACCACGGCGTCGGGCGCGACCACGCCCAGTGGATGCCCGCGGAGGTGGGGGCGCAGGGCGTGGCTGTGCTGCGGGCGCTGAAGGCCGAGCTGGACCCGGCGGGGATCATGAACCCGGGGAAGCTGCTCGGCGCGGGCTGAGCGCCCGCCTCAGCCCAGCTTGAACGGCGCGTGCAGGACCACGTGGCCGGGGTGGCTGGGCTTCGCGGTGGTCTCCTCGGTGAGCAGGACTTCGTGGTATTTGCGGGCGGCGGCCGGCAGTGCGGAGCCGCCGGCGAGGCTGTGGCTCTTGCCGACGGGGGGGCTGCGGCTGAGCGCGAGGAAGCTGGTGGGCGAGTTGTACAGCCAGATCGCGTAGTAGAAGCCCTTCGTTTCCGGGAGGTTCTGGGCGGCGATGAAGAACGCGCGTTTGGTCCCTTCGGAGAGCACGTAGACGACGGCGACGATCCTGTTGCCGGGGTGGCTCGGTTTGAGGCGGATCTGGGCTTCGACCTTGGGACCGCTCTTGGCCTTGGCGGCGGTGCTGGTGGTGGAGGGGCTCTTCTTGGCGTGGGAGCCGCCGCCGCCCGTGATGAGGACGACCGCCACGATGACGGCCGCGGCGAGCACCGCGAGCAGCACGGCGCCGCCCGCGCGCGAGCCGCGCATCGCGCCGGCGCCCAACCCGGAGCCTGCCCCGCCGGGGCTCGTGGCGGGAGCGCCGGTCCCCGATGCCGGCGAGGACGCGGAGGCGGCGGGGGAGAGGTCGGCGACGCGCTGGGGCTGCTGCGCGGTGGCTCCCGCGCCGGGCGCTGACGGTGCCGGCGGGGGGAGCTCGGGCAGCGAGGCGCCGGCGAGCGGCGCGAGCTGGGCGGCGGCCTCGGCGGCCCACGCGCGCGCGGGCTCGGAGCCCGCGAGGTAGGTGCGCGTGCGCAGGCGCTCGGCGACGCCGGGCTGCTGGTCGAGCAGGTAGTCGCCGATCTCCAGCCGGCGCTCGGGCGTCAGCTCGCGCGCCCGCCGCGGGGCGAGCATGACGAGCGCCGCTTGCGCGCGATCGTGGACGGCGCGCTCGGCGATTCCCAGCAGCGCCGCGACTTCGGCGTAGCTCTTGCGCTGGCGCAGCAACAGCGACAGCGCTGCGCTCTGGTCGGGTGGGAGCTCGTCGAGTCGGCTCATCGTCTGTTGTGCTCCACCGCCCCGGCGATCGCCCGCGCGGGGCTGGCGACGGCGGAGCGTAGGCTATCGTGGCGCCGGGATGGCTACGGTGGTCGAGCACCTGAACGGCGGCGTGCGCGGCTACGACCGCCACTACGGCCTGGAGTGGGAGTCGTGCTCGGAGGCCGAGGCGAGGGCGCGGGTGACGGTCCGCGACGAGATCCGCCAGCCGATGGGCCTCGTCCACGGGGGCGTGTACGCGTCGATCGCCGAGTCGATCACGTCGGTCGCCACCGCGCTCGCGGTGGGCGAGCGGGGCGAGATGGCGTTGGGCCTGTCGAACAGCACGAGCTTCCTGCGCCCGATCACCGCCGGCAGCGTGCACGCGCGCGCCGAGCGCATGCACCGCGGGCGCACGACGTGGGTGTGGGACGTGACCTTCACCGACGACGACGGGCGCGTGTGCGCGCTCACCCGGATGACGATCGCCGTGCGAGCGATGGCGGGCGCGGGCACGCATGCGAACACCGACGGCTCCGCCCGCTCGGCGCCCTGAGCGTCACGGCAGCTTGCGCAAAGGCGAGGGCACCTGGTCGGCGAGCGGCGTTTCCCCGAAGCCGCTGTTGGGCAGCGCCGGCGGCAGCGGCGCGTCCGGGGAGGCGGCTTCGTTGATGGGGACGGCCGTGCGGGCCGCTGCGGCGGCGATTGCGGGGCTGGTGGCGTAGACGTCGACGACGACGCCGGCGGTGGCGATGACGAGCGTGTCGCCTCCCTGGGCGAGCTCGGCGTGGACGCCCCTGATGCGCCCGGCGCGGGTGGACGCGGCGCCGCCGGGCAGGAAGCTGTTGTCGGGCGAGGTGACGATCCGCAGCCGCGGAACGCACGTGCCCTCGCCCCCTTCCAGGCAGTCGCCGTAGTCGAGGCTCCAGGCGCCGCTGGGGTCGTGGGCGACTTCGCCGACTTCCATGCCCTGGAAGCTGGCGCCGAGCCAGTAGACGGGGAACGGCGCCTCGATCATGTACTCGAGCTCGTTGTGGGGGATCGGGTGCTCCTGGAGGGTGCTCGCGCAGGAGCAGAGCGCGCAGACGGAGAGGGCCCCCGCGCAGAGCGCGGTCAGCGAGCGCCCGGGTCGCCTAGCCACGGTAGCGGTTGGTGATCGGCATGCGCCGGTCGCGCCCGAACGCCCGCGGGGTGATCTTGATGCCGGGGGGCGCCTGGCGGCGCTTGTACTCGGCGAGGTCGACGAGGCGGATGCGTGCGGTCGACGTCCTGTGCGGGCAGGCCCTGGGCGATCAGCTGCTCGCGGCTGAGGTCGAGCTCGACGTAGCCCTCGAGGATGCGGTCGAGCACGGGGTAGGGCGGCAGCGAGTCCTCGTCGCGCTGGTCGGCGCGCAGCTCGGCCGAGGGCGCGCGCTCGATGATCGAGAGGGGGATCGGTTCGCGGGCGGCCGCGGCGGCGGCCTCGCGCGCCGCAGGCGGAGAGCCGCCGGCCGGTGGGGCGATCGCGTCCGCCGCGATGGCGCCGTCGTCGGAGTTGCGCCACGTGCACAGGCGGTAGACGAGCGTCTTGGGGACGTCCTTGATCACGGCGAAGCCGCCGGCGAGGTCGCCGTAGAGGGTCGTGTAGCCGACGGACATCTCGGACTTGTTGCCGGTCGCGAGCACGAGCCAGCCGAACTTGTTGGAGAGCGCCATCAGCAGGTTGCCGCGGATGCGCGCCTGGAGGTTCTCCTCGGTGAGGTCGGGCTCGCGCCCTGCGAAGTCGGCGCGCAGGGCGTCCTCGTAGGCGCGCCATGACGGGCTCGATCGCGAGCTCGTGGCGTGCGCAGTCCGAGCGCGGCGGCGAGCGCGCGGGCGTCGTCCTGGGTGGCGGCGGAGGAGTAGGGCGAGGGCATGATCGACGGCGCTGACGCGCTCGGGGCCGAGCGCGTCGGCGGCGAGGCAGGCGACGAGCGCCGAGTCGATCCCGCCGGAGAGGCCGAGCACGACGTGCGCGGAAGCCGTTCTTCTCGACGTAGTCGCGCAGGCCGAGCGCGAGCGCTGCGTAGACCTCGGCCTCCACCGGGGCGAGCGGCTGGCGCGAGAGGGCCGCCTCGCCCGGGTGCGGCGGTGGGCGCCGTGTCCACCTCGCTGCGGGCCGCGTCCGCCGGCGCGGGCGTCGGCGGCGCGGGCAGTCGCCCGAGCACCTGCGCGCGGCGCTCGCTGCGACGGGCGGCGGGCCGTGGCTGGGGTCGCGCAGGCGCGCGGCGGCGGCGGCCTGGAGGTCGACGTCGCAGACGAGCAGCTCCTCGCGGAACTGGGCGGCGCGGGCGATCGTCGCGCCGGTGTGGTCGAGGACGCAGGAGTGCCCGTCGAAGACGAGCTCGTCCTGGCCGCCGACGAGCGCGCAGAAGGCGACGCAGGCGACGTTGTCGCGGGCGCGCTGGGCGAACATCCGCTCGCGCTCGGAGCCCTTGCCGGCGTGGTAGGGGGAGGCGGAGATGTTGACGATCAGCGTGGCGCCGGCGAGCGCCTCGTCGCTGGCGGGCGGCCCGGGCTCCCAGATGTCCTCGCAGACGGTCAGCGCCGACGCGCTCTGCGCCGAGCGTCGATCGACCGCGCCGCCGGCGCCGGCCTGGAAGTAGCGCTGCTCGTCGAAGACGCCGTAGTTGGGCAGGTAGACCTTGCGGTAGATCGCGTGGACCGCCCCGTCGGCGAGCACGGCGGCGGCGTTGTAGACGTCCTCGGCGCGCTCGGGGAAGCCGACGATCGGCGACGAGCCCGCGCGCCGTCGGCGGCGAGCTCGTCGAGCGCGGCGGCGGCGTCGGCGAGGAAGTGCTCCTTGAGCAGCAGGTCCTCGGGCGGGTAGCCGGTGAGCGCGAGCTCGGGGAACAGCACCAGCTCGGCGCCGGCCTCGGCGGCCGCGCGCATGCCCGCGCGGATGCGCTCGGCGTTGCCGGCGATGTCGCCGACGGTGGCGTTGATCTGGCAGAGGGCGAGACGCATGCCGCCGGGATCGTATCCGTGCCCACGCGGCGCCTTTCGCGCCACGCGCTATCGCGGTCGGCACTTTCTCAAGGAGAGAGCGCGGCCATCCGATGCGATGTACGTGCAACTTCCACGTTCGACCCTGCGCCATCCCGGCGCGCTGACGATCGCGCTGACGCTGCTGGCGGCGACCGATCTTGCCTACAGGCTGCTGGTGCGCGAGCCGGTGCGCCGCGCGCTGGGCATCGTGCGCTAACCCGTCAGGGCTGCTTGGCGGCCGCGCCCGCGGCCGCGCCGCGCGGCTTTGGCGGCTTGCGGGGAGCGCGACCGTTGGCCGACCGGCTGGGCCGCGGGCGCACGCCGGCGGCGCGGGCGAGCGAGGCGATCGCCCACTGCAGGTCGAGCGCGATCTTCTCGAGCTCGGGCAGCGCGTCGTAGTCGCCGAGCAGGCCGAAGCCGAGGTGCCCGTCGTAGCTCATCACCGCGATCCCCAGCGCCTGGCGCTGGGCGAGCGGCACGACCGGGTAGAGCACCTGCAGGCGCCGGCCGAGCAGGTACAGCGGGAACTGCGGGCCGGGGACGTTGGTGACGACGAGGTTGAAGAACGGCTGGCGCGCCTGCAGGCGGGCGGCCTGGCTGAGGATCGTGGGCGGGGCGAAGCCGGCGAGGTTGGTGAGCACCTGCGCGCCGACCGCCTGCCCGCCCTTCTTGAGGTCGTCCATCGCGGCGGCGATCTCGCGCAGGCACTCGGCGGCGTTCTCGACGCCGACCGGCAGCGGCGCCCACATCGCGGCGACCTGGTTGCCGAGCGCGCCGCGCTGCTCCTTGGTGCGCACGGACACGGGCACCATCGCCTTCAGCACGAGCCCGTCGGTGTCGTGGCCCGTGCCGCGCAGGTAGCGGCCGAGCGCGAGGCGACGGACGCGAGCACGACGTCGTTGAGCGTGCCCCCGAGCGAGTCCTTGATGGCCTTGAAGCGGGCGAGGTCGGCGTCGACGAACGTGTAGCGCCGGTGCGGCCCGATGTCGACGTTGAACGGGCTCGGCGGCGCGGGCGCGTTGATGCCGGCGAGCGTGGTCGCGCCGATGCTGGCGAGGCCGTCCTTGAGCTGGCCGGCGGCGCGCCGGGGCGCGCGCAGCAGCGCGCGGGCGCCGCGGGCGATCTCGGCGGGGACGGTCGTGCGCTCGATCAGCGACTCGCCGAGCAGCTTCGCCTGCCCCGGCAGCGGCTTGGCGCTCCACGGCTGCCGGTCGCGCCCCCCCGGTGGGCGCGGGTTCGGGCGCGGTGTCGAACAGCACGGTGGTGATGTCCACGCCGGAGATGCCGTCGACGAGCGCGTGGTGGGTCTTGGCGATCAGCGCGAAGCGCCCGCCGGACATGCTCTGCACGAGCCAGATCTCCCACAGCGGCTTGGAGCGGTCGAGCCGCTGGGAGAACAGGCGCCCGGCGAGGCGCTTGAGCGCGGCGTCGTCCGCGGGCTTGGGCAGGGCGGTGTGGCGGATGTGGTAGTAGGGGTTGAAGTGGGGGTCGTCCACCCACAGCGGCCGGCCCTGCCCGAACGGGACGAAGGCCAGGCGCTGGCGGTAGCGCGGCACCAGGTGCAGGCGGCTGAGGATGTGCTCGACGAGCTCCCGATGCGTCGGGGCGGCTCCGTCGAACACCATCACCGAGGCGACGTGCATGTGCGCGCTGGAGTGATCCTCGAGATGTAGGAACGTCGAGTCCAGTGCTGTCAGGCGGTCGGGGTTGGCCATCGTGCGATTGTCGCGGTTGTGGGCGCGCACGTCAACGCCCCCTGCGCGAGCCGCCCGTAGCTGTCCACTGCTCCCGGCCCCTGGGACGCGTGAGGCCCCCTCGGCCTGCGACGACTGGGCGGGGCTTCGCGCGGGAGCGGCGACGATCAGCCGGCGCCGCCCTGCACGATATTCTCCGCGGCCCGGAGCATCCCGAGCGCAACCCAGGGGTACATGTTGGCCCGCACGCGCAGCCCTACGTCGCCGCTGGGTTCTGTGACCTCGACGATCGTGATCACCCGCCCGATTTTGTAGTTGTCGCCGTGGTCCGTTTCGATGGCGTCCATCTGGGCGGCGACTTCCTGCATGAGCTTTGCCCTCGGATCGGGCTCATCGCCGAGCCTGCCGGCGTCCTCGTCCTCTGCGCTTGCCATCACACCCTTCCTGTCCTCGAAGCCCAAAGAGGATGATCATGCCACCGACGGGCTCCTCCAGGGTGGAGAGCGCCGAGGAGGTCAGGTTCGCTCGTAGTCGTCGGCGACGCGCCGATGTCGTGCTCGTCTGATGGCGAGCTCGCGTCGGTGTGCTGCCAGATCTCGGCGACGACCCCCCAGGTCTCGAGTCCGATGAGCGGTGGCGCTCGCCGGGCCCGGCGCAGGATCTCGCCTGCGCCGTAGCTGCGCAGCGGCGTCTCCTCATCGTCGAGGCTGCGGCTGATGCCGACCGGTCCTTCGACGATCCGCCATATCTCGGAGCGCCTGAGGTGGTACTGCCAGGACAGACGCCGACCGGGAGCGACGAGCAGAATCTTCGGGCTGAGCGCCGCCGGCGCACCGCTGCTCTCCACCCTCGCAAGCGGGAAGTAGGCCCGTATGAACCCCTGGATCTCGGTCGGGTCGATCAGCAGGAACCCGCCCCAAGGGCGCGTGAGGTCCTCGCCGACGACCGTCAGCCCGGCGTCAGCGAGGGGCGCGCTCGCGCGTGCGACCGCTGCGTCCAGTTGGGAGGGCATCGTCAGCTTGGGCTTATCGCCGCTATCCATGCCGCCTCGCGAGGACGCTCGGCAACGACGAGCCGGCGTCCGGCTGACCCAGGAGCCCGGACTCGCGTGAACGGTCACGACTACGAAGGCCGTCACCTGACACTTGCTGAGACGTGTCGCATAGGCGTCCCGCCCGGCCTTGGGAGCCGGGCGGGACGATTCCTAGAGGCCGGGAGCAGTGGACAATTTGCAACCGGCGTGCGGGAGCGTAGCTGACTGCTCTCGGCCTGGCGTTGACTGCGAGTCGCTTTGCGCGTTCACTGTGAACCGCCGCGCAGTTCGTTGGACGGGGACTCGTTGTCAGCGGCGCCCAGCCGGGCGGGACGTATGTGCCTAACGACACTTGCGGAGAACCCACCGTATGCGATCGATGTTCACATTTCGACATCGCTGCGTAACTGTGTAAGCGCAATTTTCGCCAATGGTGTTCCCAGTAGGGTTCTAGTATGCGGCGCGCCCTCATGACCGTGACGTTGGTGGCGCTCATCCTCGCTGACCTCTCGTTTGTTCCGTTCGCGGTGCTTCTTGTGCTCCTCGGTGGGCTCCAAGCCTTTATCGGCCTGAACGGCCACCCGAGCGGGGGCGCCAACCGTTCGGAGCTCCTACTCGGCGCTGTCGTCCTTGCCGGCGGAGGCGTCCTGATCGCGGCCGTTCTGCTCTGGCTCACACGCTTGGTGCTACGAATGCGGAGAGTGGCGTGAAAAGCGGCCCAGGGTCTCCGCCCTGGGCCGCCGCTCATCCCCTCTGTGGCGGCAAGCCGGAGCGGGCCGCGCAACGATCATGACGAAGGCGACGGAGAGTGTCACCGTAGGCCTCATCTGGCCGGTACGCCGGTAGGCCCATAGCGCGACCGACGGGTCCGGCCAGCAGGGCGACAGCTATGTACACGCAGGCCAGTCCAATCAGACCGGGCTCAGGATGATCCTTTGACACACACGCAGCGAGCAAGCCGACCAGCAGCACAGCGTGGGTGAGGCGGAACACGGGGCGGATCATGCGCCAAGCGCTCATCGCGTTAGAAACGCTAGCGCGGAGGACGGTTTCGTGATGATCAGCACTTCTGCAGTAGGTGATCATGTGTGACCGATGTCCACTGCACTTCTACGGCTCACGGTTTTGCATCCGCCGTCGCGAGGCGTTGAATCTCGTCGAGTGCGGCGTGAAGCTCGCTTTGCCAGTGCAGCAGCGCTCCCTTCGCATCCGGACCGGCGTAGTCCTCGATCTCGTTTGCAAGTTGCCCGAGGTCGCGGGCTACCTGCTCGATGCGCGTGATTGGGTTCTGCGGCGGCACGGCACTACAGGCTAATCCAAGATGGGCTTGCTGAGATCAGCACTTCTGCAGAGATGCCCATATGTGATGGATGTCACACAGGGGCACCGCGACACGGCTATCATGCGAACAATTGTTCGACACGCCGAGTCGTCTCCGTGGGTGGGGGCGAGCGGGGGATCCACCGCTGGTCGCTGAGGGGCGACCGGATGGGGCGAATCGGTCGCTGATGTGACCGTAACGCCCGGCCGACACGTGCCCATGCGCGTGACGGTCGGCCGTGAGCCCGACAGCTAACCCCGTAGGCGCAGACAAGGAGGTTTGTTCCTATGTACGTCCCTGCGACGCCGCTGTCCGCGGCGCCACTGGCCCCGGTCGGGATCGCTGCGCCCGCCGGCGCCAACGCTGCGAGCGCTCCCCCCATAGCCACGCCGGTCCACACGGAGCTGCATGTCCACGGCCACCGGCTGAACGTCCTCGCGGACGATCGCGTGAGCATCGCCGGCGCGATGCTCGCTGGTCGCCGGCCGGCGCCCGCCGGTGAGCTGGTCGCGCTGCAGGCGCTCGGGAGGAGGGGGTGGCGGACGATCGCCGGCGCTCACACCGGCGCGGGTGGGCGGTTCCGGCTGCGCTACCTGCCGCGCCTGATCGGCAGCCGGTCGGTGCGGCTGCGCTTCGCCGGTGACGCCGGCGAGCTCGCCTCGACACGCCGGCTCGGCCGGCTGAACGTCTACCGCCAGGTCGAGGCGTCCTGGTATGGCGGCGGCGGCAGCCTCGCCTGCGGCGGCTGGCTGACCAGCTCGACGATCGGCGTCGCCAACCGCACGCTCCCCTGCGGCACGCTCGTCACGCTCCGCTACGACGGGCGCACCATCCGCGTGCCCGTCGTCGACCGCGGGCCGTACGTGGAAGGGCGCGAATTCGACCTCACCGAAGCTACCAAGCAGGCGCTCGGGTTCGCCGGGGTGGGGGAGGTGTGGAGCACCAGCTGAGCCCTGCACGCCGCCATGCAGAATGGGCGCGGCCCTGCAGAGGTTGGATTTCACCGCGACGCTTCATTGAATCTCCTCGATGTCCGTCGCACTGAAGGCGCCGCGCTCCTACCTGTGGCTGGATAGCCTCGGCGACTGGAGCTGGCCGGGGCACGTTGGCGCAGCCACCGCCGAGTTTCTGCCGCCGCCGTGGGTGCCCAGCTTCCCGCATCGCGAGCCGGCGCCGGCTACGCCTGGGCGGACGGGCGCTGGCGCGCGGGCACGCTCGCGTGTCCCGAGCGCCAGGGTCCGCCGGCTGATCACCGGCACGCTGCTGGGGATGCTCGGCGGCGTGTGCATCGCGCTCGCCCACGACGGCCAGCTCACCCTCGCCGGTCTCACCGGCACGCGCGCCGCCGTCGTCGAACAGGAAGCGCCGGCGATCAGCGACGCGCCCGCCGCGCCGTCGCTGCCGACGCTCGACCTCGTCAGCCAGGACGCCGCCGGCAGCTGGATCGACCGCGCCGACTACCAATCCGCGGCGCTGCACACAGAAGGCTCGTTCCTCGTCTACCTGCCCTCCGACTACGACAGCACCACCGCGCACTACCCCGTCCTGTACATGCTCCCCGGCGAGGACCAGTCCGACAGCGCCTTCCTGCAGATCGGGCTGCAGGGCCAGCTCGACAGGCTGATCGCCTCGTCACGCGATCCCGCCGCTGATCGCCGTCATGATCCAGGGCGGCCCCGGCGCCAACCTGTGGCGCAACGACGGCGCCGGACGCTACGAAAGCTACATCCTCGAAGTGCAGGAACTGATCGACCAGATGCTGCCCACTGTGCCCGCGCGCGACTCGCGCGCGATCGTCGGCGACTCGATGGGCGGCTACGGAGCGATGAACGCCGCGCTGTCCAACCCCTACCGCTTCGGCGTCGTCGAGAGCTGGATCGGCTTCTTCAACGGGCTCGAAGGCCAGCTGCACGCCGACGCGCCGATCTTCGCGCGCCTGGGGCTGCACGCGTTCGTGTACGGCGGCGAACAGGACCACATCGCCAACCCCGCCGAGGACATGCCGTTCGCCGCCGCGCTGCGCGCCGCCGGCGCCGAGGCGCACGGCGCGGTCTACCCCGGCGAACACAACCTCGCGACCGTCGAAGCGCACCTCGCGAGCATGCTCACCTACGCGGGCCACGCGCTCGCCGGCGCATAGCCCGCTCGCCCCGTCGCGCAAAATGCGGCAAACGCCGCAGCAGACGTGAGACCAAACTGGCCGACCAGCCAGTATGATGCTGGGCGCGTACTGCGGCGACAATCCACGGAGTCCCGATGGCGGCAGTTGGCAGCGATCTACGTGAGGTCCTCCTCGGCGAGCGCGAGCTCTGGCAGGAGGGTCCGCCGCACGAGCTGTTCAAAGCGCTGCGCGGCGGCTGCCCGGTCCACTGGACCGAGCGGATCACCGAGTTCCCCGACGAGCCGGGCTACTGGTCGGTGACGACCGCCGAGGACATCCACGCCGTCAGCCGCGACTGGCAGACCTACTCCTCCGAACTCGCCGGCATCACCGCCGTCTCCACGGTGTTCCCGCTCGAGCTCACCCAGTCGATGTTCATCGGCATGGACCCGCCCAAGCACGACCGCCTGAAGGCGCTCTTCCAGGCCGGCTTCACGCCGCGGCGGATCGCCGCCCACGAGGACGCCATCCGCGCGATCGTCACACGCGTGCTCGACCGCCTCGACGGCCGCGAGCAGTGCGAGCTCGTCGGCGAGGTCGCCCAGCCGATCGTCTCGCGCGTGATCGGCAGCTTCATGGGCATCCCCGAGGAGGACGACGCCGCGTGGGCGAGGCTGATGAACTCCACGCTCGCCTCCGGCGACGCCGATGTGAACCCCGACGGGGTGGACGGCGTGCGCGAGAAAGAGATCCCCGAGATCTTCGAGCGCTGTGGCCGTCTCATCGCCCTGCGGCGCGAGCACCCCACCGACGACCTGCTGAGCGTCCTCGTCCACGCCGAGGTCGACGGTGAGAAACTCCAGGAAGAGGAGATCGTGATGGGCTTCTTCCTGCTCGTCGCCGCCGGCAACGACAGCACGAAGGCGACCTACAGCTCGTGCATGCGCGCGCTGATCGAAAACCCCGACCAGCGCCAGCTGCTGCTCGACGACCCCGCGCTCGTCCCCGACGCGGTCGAGGAGGCGCTGCGGATGTTCCCCGCGTTCGCGCACTTCCGCCGCACCGCCACGCGCGACACCGAGCTGCACGGCCAGCAGATCCGCGAGGGCGAGAAGGTGGTCATGTGGTACGTCTCGTCCAACCGCGACGAGACCCTCTTCGAGGACCCGGACCGCTTCGACGTGCTGCGTTGGTCGAACCGGGGATGCTCGCCGGAGGCGAGCGTCCCCCGGGCTCGGTCCGAGCACCAGGCGTTCGGTGCGGGCGGGCGGCACTTCTGCCTGGGCACCGCGCTCGCGCGCCTGGAGCTGCGGGTGATGCTCGAGGAGACGCTCGCGCGCTATCCGTCCATGCAGCTCGCGGGTGGGCCTCAATACGTGGAATCCCCCTTCGTCAACCAGCTCAAGCTGCTCCCCGTCCGGCTCGCGGCCTAACCGGCCGCGAGCCGGACGTCCCTCCCCCCAAAAGCTCAGCGGCGCCCGCCACCCGGGCGCCGCTGAGCCACCCCATCGCAGCGCGCCCAAGCCTACGATCCACGAATGGGCTCCCAGCCACAGCTGAGGACCGACCGGCTGCTGCTGCGCCGCTGGCAGGCCGACGACCTCGAGCCGTTCGCGGCCATCAACGCCGACCCGCTGGTCATGGAGTACTTCCCGGCGACGCTCACCCGCGAGCGCAGCGCCGCGCTGATCGAGCGCTTCGAGCGTTTCTTCGAGGATCACGGCTACGGCCTGTGGGCCGTCGAGATCCCCGGTGAGGAGCCGCTCGCTGGCTACGTGGGCATCAATCCGGTGGAGATCGACGTCGCGTTCACCCCCGCCGTGGAGCTCGGCTGGCGGTTGGGGCGGGCGTTCTGGGGGAGGGGCATCGCCAGCGAGGCGGCGAACGCCGCCGTCGCCTTCGCCTTCGAGCAGCTCGGGCTGAGCGAGCTCGTCGCCTACACCGCCGTCATCAACACGCGCTCGCGCCGGCTGATGGAGCGCCTCGGCATGACCCGTGACCCAGCCGAGGACTTCCGCCACCCGGGTCTCCCGGAGGACTCCCCGCTCGCGCCGCACGTGCTCTACAGGCTGGAGGCGAGCCCAGCCGCGCCCGCCGCGCCTATGCTCGGAGCATGTGCGGGCGCTACACCAACACCGCCGGACCCGAAGAACTGAACGACCGCTTCCGCGTCCCGATCACGAGCGACGCGGGCACGCGGCGCTTCAACATCGCGCCCACCGAAGAGGTGCTCGCGATCGTCTCGCCCAAGGGCGAGCCCCAGGCGCGGATGCTGCGCTGGGGGCTCGTCCCGCCATGGGCGCACGACCTGAAGGGCGCCGCGAAGATGATCAACGCCCGCGTCGAGACGGTCGCCACGACGCCCGCCTACCGCGGCCTGATACCGAAGGCCTCCCGCCGCGCCCTGCAGATCGCCGACGGCTACTTCGAGTGGCTGAAAGCGGAGAAGCGCAGCGAGCCCCGACAGCCGTTCTTCTTCCAGGTCGACGGCGGCGTCCCGTTCGCGTTCGCCTCCATCTGGACGCCGGCGCGGATCGACGACGAGTGGATCGCCAGTGTCTCCCTGCTCACCTGCGACGCCGCCCCCAACCGGGTCGCAGCCGCGATCCACGCGCGCATGCCCGTGATCCTCGCCGACCGCGACGCCCAGCAGGCCTGGCTCGACCCCGCCCTCGGCGCCGAGGACGTGCTCGCGCTGTGCAAGGCGCTGCCCGCCTCACGCCTGAGCGCGCGGCCCGCCAACCGGAAGGTCAACAAGGCCGGCGACCTCGACGCCGAGGGGCCCGAGCTGCTGGTCGCGCCGTCCTGAAGCCGAGCGCCGCGACCAGGCTAGGATGGCTGCAGATGCGACAGCTGGTGGCCCTCTTGGTGGTGAGCGCGTCATTGGCGCTCGTCGCCGGCGCCGACGCTTCCGACGCCAGGACCTGCGGGTACATACACGCCAGCGTGCCCTACTCGACCCACGGGCAGGCGGACAGGTGGCGCGTGTACGTGAAGGGCGCGACCTCCTGCTCGACGGCCGTGAAAGTGCTGGACGCGGTAATGCACCTGCACGGCAAACAGCATCAGGGCACCAGCGAAGCGAGCTCCTACTCCACCTACGCCGGCTGGCTGTGCCCCTTCGGCGCGATGGGCTTTCAGAGCTGCGAGCTGCCGACGCGCCTGCCCTTCCAGCCACCGATTCGCGCGCACGCTCTGGCCAGGGACTGCGACACCCCGCCGAGCGGCTGTCCCGCGGACGTGCCGTCTCGCGATCTCTGAGGCCCTACGCCGTCAGCCAGCGCCACGGGTTCTCGACGAAGATCGTCTGAAACACCTCGTCGTCCATCACGCCGAGCTCGCGCAGGGCCGGCGCGACCTCGTCGAAGACCAGCGTCATCGACCAGTTGCGGATCGCGCCGCTCGCTTCGAACACCGGGGCGGCCTCCAGGGGGAACCAGTCGATGCTCGCGCAGAAGTCCTGGGAGATCATCAGCCGCTCGGCGTGCCCGCGACGCAGCAGCTCGGCCGCGGTGGCGTTGCGCTTGTCGATCGACTGGTACATCTCCAGGCCGTAGCGGTCCAGGCCCACGTACACGCCCGCGTCGATCAACCCCTCGATGTAGCCCACGTCGTCGGTGTCCCCGCAGTGGGCGATCTGCACGCGGGCCATGTCCACCCCCTCCTCGCGGAAGATCTCCACCTGGCGGGGACCGGTGGCCACGGCCGGCATCGAGTGGGCCATGATGGACGCGCCCGTCTGCACGCTCGCCCGGGCGACCGCCCGGTGGATCTTCTCGACGTTCTCGGTCACGCCCGCCGCGTCCGCGGCGCACTTCAGGAACGCCGCCTTGATGTCCGTTCCCTGGATCCCCAGCTCGATGTCCTCGACGAAGTGGTCGGCCATCACGTCCACGTCGCGGTTGGCGAAGTAGTGGGGGAGGTAGTCGTAGGAGTAGATCCCCGTGCACGCCACGATGCGCACCCCGGTCTGCTCGGCCACGTTCTGCATGAAGCGCACGTCGCGCCCACCGAACATCGCGGTGGGGTCGACGATCGTCTGCACGCCCCGGTCCTTGGCCGCCCTCACCGCCACGAGCGCCGCGTCGAGCTCGAGCTGCTCGTCGTAGCGCCCGGGCCACTGCGCCGCCACCGCCTCGTCGCGGAAGCGCACGTGCTCGTGCACCAGCGTCAGCCCCAGCTCCTGCGCGTCCACCGGTCCCTGGACGGTCTCTACGGTCGCCATCTTCCCTCCTGTCTGTCGATCAGCGAAGCGCCTTGCCCCAGCTCGTCTGCTCGCGCAGCTGACCCTTCAGCACCTTGCCGCCGGGGTTGCGCGGCAGCGGCTCCTCGCGCACGGAGATGTACTGGGGCACCTTGAAGTCCGCGAGATGCGCGCGGCAGTGCGCGAGGATCGCCTCCACGTCCGCCTCGCCGCCGGCCAGCGGCACGATCACCGCGCCGACCTTCTCGCCCATCATCTCGTCCGGCACCGCCACCACCGCCGCCTCGCCCACGCCCGGCGCGCCCGCCAGCGCGTTCTCTACCTCGATCGAGTACACGTTCTCGCCGCCGCGGTTGATCATGTCCTTGCTGCGGTCGACGATGTACACGAGGCCGTCGTCGTCCACGCGGGCGATGTCGCCCGTGTGCAGCCAGCCGTCCACGAACGTCTCGGCGGTCGCCTGCGGCTTGTTCCAATATCCCTGCACCACGTTCGGGCCGCGCACCAGCAGCTCGCCGGCGCTCGTCTGGGAGTCGACGCCGTCGAGCGCCAGGTCCACCACCGGCATCGCGAATCCCACCGAGTCGGCGTGCTCCTCAGCCTCCTCGTGGGGGAGGAAGGACGTCAGCGAGGAGGTCTCCGTGAGGCCGAAGCCGTTGCCCACCCGTGCGTTCGGGAATGCCTCCTTGAGGCGGTGGACGAGGCTCTCGGCGATCGGAGCGCCGCCGTAGGAGATCCAGTTCACCCGGCTGACGTCCAGCCGGGCGAACCTTGGATGGTGCACGAGCGCATGGAAGATCGCAGGCACCGACACGATCTGGTTGACGCCGTGCTCTCCCACCGCCGCGAAGATCCCGTCGAAGTCCAGCGGGCCGGAGATGATCTCCAGGCGCCCGCCCAGCTCAAGGATCGGGATCAGCTGGCTGTTGCAGCCGGTCACGTGGAACATCGGCACCGATACCAGGCTCGAGATCGACGGCCCCTCCGCGCGGTCGACTTTCAGGCAGCGAAAGGCGTTCTCGCTGTTCGTCAGGAAGTTGCCGTGCGAGGTCATCGCGCCCTTCGGAAAGCCGGTCGTGCCGCTCGTGTAGAAGATCGCCGCCAGATCCTCCGAGTCCAGGTCCTCGCCGTCCACCGCCCCGCCATCCGGCAGCGGCGCGCCGGGCGCGAACGTGAACACCGCGCCCGAGTCGCCCAGCACGTAGGCGACCTCCTCCTCGGTGAAGCGGGTGTTCACCGGCACCACCACCGCGCCCAGCAGCTGCGCCCCGAAGAACGCCAGCGCCCAGTCGATGCCGTTGCCCAGGCGGATCGCCACGCGGTCGCCGCGCCCCACGCCCGCGCCGCGCAGGCCGCCGGCGACGCGAGCCGCCCGCTGCCACAGCTCGCCGTAGGCGATCGACGGACCGCCCACCTCCACCAGCGCGGTGGCGCCCGCGTCGCGCTCGACGCTCGCGCGCAGCATCTCCACCAGCGACCGCGGCCGGTCGCGGTAGCGCGCGACGCCGTCCGCGCCGCGCTCGACCCCCGTCTCATCGAACGGATTGCGCCCCCGGGGCAACGGTTGAACCATCGAAAGCCTTCCCCTCGCTTGCAGTCCCGGGGAGCCTACCCGCAATGCTTGCGGGCGATCAGCTCGATCGTGTTCTTCGTGCGCCTCGTGCACGGGCCGAGCAGCCGGTCGATGGCGTCCAGGTCGAGCTCGGACTCGAGCAGCCCGCCACTCGGCAGCCAGTAGAGCTCGCGCTCCCCGAACACCAGCCCGTCCTCGTCGCTCGCGAGCGACAGCACCTGCTCGCGGACCTCCGGCGCGGGCGAGCTCCCCAGCAGCGACACCTGGAGTTTGCCCGCCGAGCCGCGCACCCGCTCCGCGGCGAACGGCTGCAGCTCGGCGATCGCGTGCACCTCCGTGTCGGCGCGGATGAACGTCGGGACCGCGTAGCCGAGCAGCGACTCGAGGCCCTCCTCGATGTGCCCCCTGACCACATCCGGCGAGCGAGTCTCGCCGGCGAACACGACGTTGCCGCTCGCCCGGAACGTGGCCACCTCCGCGAAGCCCAACGCGAGGAAGTGGCCACGAAGCTCGTCATTGCTCAGCCGGTGACCTCCTACGTTCATGCCGCGCAGGAAGGCCACGTACCGAGACACCGCCACACCCTATCCCGCGCACGTGCAACCAGGGGCGGCGTGTGCCGCCAAAGCAAACGGTGCCGCGAAGGGCGCGGAGGGGTCCATCAAGGCGCCGGCGCGGCCAAGGCGCAGGCGGTGCGCGTCAGCTCGTCGGCGCGG
The DNA here is from genome assembly GCA_963782325.1 of uncultured Solirubrobacteraceae bacterium. Classification (GTDB taxonomy): domain Bacteria; phylum Actinomycetota; class Thermoleophilia; order Solirubrobacterales; family Solirubrobacteraceae; genus Palsa-744. Next base: position 379,429 of record CAWAJG010000008.1, on the reverse strand, counting down.
GCGCCGGATCGGGCCGCACCACGACGGTGTCCGCGACGGGAATGATCTCGTCGACCGCCAGATCGGCGCGCGAGGCGTGCTCGCGGATCGCCTCTGGGCTGCTCGCCTGATAGATGCAGACGGTGCCCACGCGCCCGTCCTGCTCGTCCAGCACGTAGCTGCGAATCCAGCGGATGTCATCCGACATCTGCTCCTCGCCCACGGCTTTCGAGCGCTCCGCGGCCTCGCCCAGCTCCGCGGCCGAGCTCCACGCGCCCCTACGCAAGATCACGTACGTGTCCATGATTTCCCCTTCCAGGTTCGATTTGAGGATGAAGCCTTCACAAACCGACAGGCTGTCTGTCGGTAAGCTATCAGGCGGTCTGTGAGCACGCAACCCGACATCCGCAAAGGGCAGGAGCGCTCCGCGGCCACGCGCAGGCGGATCGTCCAGGTGGCGCGAGAGCTCGTCGCCGAACAGGGCTACGCGCGCCTCAGCACCACCGAGGTCATGCGCCGCGCGGGCGTCAGCCGCGGCGGCCTCTACCACCACTTCGCCGGCAAGGCCGAGCTGCTGGCCGCCGTCCTGGAGGCGCTCGAGCTCGACGTCGTCGAGCAGCTCGCCGTCGTCGTCGCCGGCGCGCCGGACCAGTTCGCCGCGCTGGAAACGGGCATCCAGTGGTACCTCGACGAGTGCCTGCGCTCCACCGAGCTCCAGCGCGTCGGCCTGGTCGAGGGTCGCAAGGCCCTCGGCTGGGAGGCCTGGCGCGAGGTGGTCGCGCCGCACGGCCTCAGCATGCTCTCCGCCGCGCTCGCCGCGGCCATCGACGAAGGCAAGATGCAGCAGGTCGACCCCGACACCCTCGCCCACCTGATCCTCGCCGCGTTGCACGAGGCCACCGCGCTGATCCTCGGCGCCGCCGACCGGGCCGCCGAGCGTCAGCGCGCGGGGCAGGCGATGGCAAAGCTCCTCGACGGCCTGCGCGTCCGCTGAGGACCGTCGCGACGCCCCGCCGTTCGCGCGGGCTGCGCCGCGTGTGTGCGCGTCGATCGCGCGCGGCTTCGCCAGAGTCGTAGAACGGTTAGGCTGGGTGGCGATCGTCGCGCGAACCCGAGGGAGGCTGCACATGCCTGACAAGCCCACGCTCTACGTCTGCCACGTCGACGACGGCGGCCCGGGGCCACACGCCTGCCGGCGCGCCCAGCGGGCGCTCCGCGACGCCGGCCACGACTTCGAGAAGATCGTCTACGGCAAGGGACATCCGTTCGGGCTGTTCACCAAAGGCAAGCGACCCGACCTCAAGGAGATGAGCGGGCAGGAGATGCTGCCCGTGCTCGCGCTCCCCGACGGCTCCACCGTCAACGGCGGCTCCAACATCGTCGACTGGGCCAAGTCCACCGCGCCCGCCGCCGTCGCCGCCGAGGCGGGCTGATGCCGCATAGGTAAGCTCACGCTACAAGTGCGTCGCCGTGATCCGCCTCCGATTACGCAACACTGGTGAAGCAGTCCGTATCCGCTTTCAAAGCGGTGCAGAGGGCCCGCCCTCCGACGAGCTGTTTTTGCCGCTATTTGCAACCTTTTGATTGTGGCGCTCGCACGAGGCCGCGAATTTCGCGACCTCTTCGCGACTCACGCGAGTAAGATTATTCCAGTCTTTCGTAACTCGATGCATGGCAGATACACGACTGATAGGGCCAGGCAAAGGCGATGAGTTCTCTGGGCTCGATAGTTCAGCGGCTTGGACTGGACACGATGCGGATTTGGGCGACGGGGTGCGCATGGCGAGCTGGAGATGTCCGATCACCTGTGACGGTGGACAGCCGTCGTTTCTGCAGCGCCAGTGACCCCCACGAGAAAGGAGCGCAGTGATGAGCGAGGGACATGTCGTTCTTCAGGACAACCGCAGGCCGATCGAGCACGGGGCCGAACGGGTCGAAGGCGTCGATCCCGACGCACTGGTAGAGGTCACGCTGACGCTGCGAGGCCCCGAGCTGCCAGAGTTGGATATGACGAAGCCGCCGATCTCGAGAGACGACTTGGAAGAGCGCTACGGCGCCAGCTCCGATGACATCGAGCAGGTCAAAGCGACGCTCGAGCAGTTCGGACTGGTGGTCGAGGAAGTGTCCCGAAGGACGCGCAGCATGCGCGTGATCGGCACGGCCGCCAACATGGAAGACGCCTTCCACCCCGGCCTGGGCATCTACCGCAGCCCCGGTCAGCGCGAGTTCCGCGGACGCGAGGGGGATCTGCAGATCCCAGCCGAGCTCGACGGGCTGGTGACCGGCGTCTTCGGCTTCGACGAGCGCCGGATGGCTCGCAGGGCGAGCGGCGTCCAAGCGAGCGACCCGGCTGCCGCGCTTGCCGGCAATCCGCTCAGCCCGACGGCACTGGCGCAGCACTACAACTTTCCCCCCGGCGACGGTCAAGGACGGCTGATCGGGATCGCCGAGCTTGGCGGCACCTACTTCCCGAATGATCTCAAGTTGTTCTGTGAGAAGTACGGGCTCGCGGAGCCGCAGGTGGTGGTCGTCGACGCGGGTTGGAAACCGCCTACGCCCGAACAGCTGGAGCAGCTCTCGCAGGAAGAGCAGGAAGAAATCGTCGGCGACTCCGCCGAGGTGATGATGGACATCCAGATCGCCGCGGGACTGTGCCCGGCCGCGAAGATCTACGTCTACTTTGGGAAGTTCACCCAGAAGGGCTGGATCGACGTCATCAACAAGCTGATTCAGGGCGACCCGGCCTCCGTCGACCTGCTGTCGGTCAGCTGGGGGCTCGCCGAGGACAGCACGGGCTGGTCGAAATCCGCGCTCAAGGAGATCAACCTGCGTCTGCAGGCGGCGGCGCGACTGGGCGTCACGATCTGTGCCGCCGCCGGAGACGACGGGTCGGGCGACATGGGCGAAGACGACGGCTGCCACGTCAACTTCCCCGCGTCGAGCCCTTACGTGCTGAGCGTCGGCGGGACGATGATCGAGGCCCAGAAAGAGAAAGTGTGGTGGGAGAAGCCCGGACAGCGGTTCCTGCCGGGAGGCCGAGGAGAACCGAGCGGAGGCGGTGCCACCGGCGGCGGTATCAGCGCGGTCTTCCCGCGGCCGGCCTGGCAGACCGTGCAGGTCAAGCGCCCCACCAAGGACGGTCACGTGGAACCCGGCATCGACGGTCGCGTGATCCCCGACATAGCCGCGCTCGCGGGACCGCCGCTCTACGAGCTGGTGTTCATGGGGAAAGTCGCACCCAACGGCGGCACCAGCGCGGCAACGCCGCTATGGGCAGCGCTGCTCACCCGCATCCATGCGGCGGGCAGGCCCGCAGGGGGGCCGACGTTCCTGACGCCGCTGCTCTACCAGAACGGGCCGAAAGGCGAACCACGAGGCAAAGAAGCCTGCGCCGACATCACCGAGGGAGAAAACTCCTCCCACCCGCACCCGGGCTTCGGCTACAAAGCCAGTCTCGGCTTCGACGCCGTCAGTGGTTGGGGGGTGCCAGACGGACAGAAGCTGCTCGCGTCGCTGGCGTAGGACGGGGTCCTCGTAGACAGCGGCACCGGCATCACCTCCGCGCGCGTCAGGCGGCGGCCGAGGCGGCGACACCCTCGGCCAGGATCTCCGCCAAGCGCGCGCGGTGGCGGCTCGCGCCGCCCAGCAGCACAGAGTCGATCTGCGCGCGCTTGTACAGCCAGTGGACGTCCGCCTCCCACGTGAAGCCGATGCCGCCGTGCATCTGGATCGCGCCCTGCGTCACCTCGCGGCCCGCGTCCGAGGCGGCCGCCTTGGCCATCGCCGCCGCTTCCGCCAGGCCCTCGGGGTTCGCGTCCGCGCTCCACGCCGCCTGCGCCGTCGCCGCGCGCGCCTTCTCCGTGTCCAGCAGCATCTGCGCGCAGCGGTGGGAGACCGCCTCGTACGCGCCCACCGGCACGCCGAACTGCTTGCGGTCCTTCACGTACTCCACCGTCATCTCCAGCGCACGCTCGGACACGCCCACCAGCTCCGCGCTCACCGCCACCAGCGCTCGCCCCAGGCCGGGGCAGCCATGCTCGAGCGGCTCGCCCGCGTCTGGGTGGGTGGGATTCGATTCAACGCGGGCGGCTGAGCGGGTGGGGTCGATCGCGTCGATCGGGCTCACCTCCGCTTCGCCCGGCGTCACGATGCGCCCCGAGCCGTCGTCTTCGATCAGCACGATCACGCCCGCCTCCGCGCCGCTCACCACCAGCTCCGCCGTGCCGTCGCTCGCGCCCGCCAGCGCGCCGATCGTCTCGCCCGAGGCGAGGCCCGGCAGCCAGCGCTCGCGCTGCTCGGCGCTGCCCGCCTGCTCGATCACGCACGCCGCCATCGCGCTCGCCAGGAACGGCACCGGCGCCATCGAGCGACCCAGCTCCTCGCACAGGATCGACAGCTCGATCACGCCCAGGCCCTGCCCGCCGTGCTCCTCGGAGATCGCGATCCCCGGCCAGCCCAGCTCGCACAGCTCCTTCCAGAGCGTCTTGTCCGTCGTGCACGCGGGCGGGTGGGATTCGATCATTTCGCGTACGCGCGCGAATGTCGAGCGCTCCGCCAGCAGGTCCCGTGCGGTGCGCTGGATGTCGCGCTGGTCGTCCGTCAGGCCGAAGTCCATCAGCTACGCGACCCCGCCGGCGGAGCCCGAAGGGCGGAGCTCCTCAATCGAAATCATCACGCGGCCACCTTCAACCTGGGCAGGCCCAGCACGCGCTCGGCCACGATGTTCTTCAGCACCTCGGTCGTGCCGCCCTCGATCGTGTTCCCGCGCGCGCGCATCAGCTCATAGCTCCACAGCGTGCCGCTCGTCAGGGCCTCCGGGCCGATCACGTCCGCCGCCAGCTGCGTCGCACGCTGGTTTGTGTCCGACCACAGCCACTTCACCAGCGAGCCCTCCGGGCCCGGCTGGCCGTAGCGTTCGGCGTCCGTCAGGCCCTTCCACGCCAGCAGGCGGATCGTCTCGCAGCGGATGTGCAGCTCCGCGATCTTGTCCGCATACAGGGGGTTCTCGAGCAGGCCCTTCTCGCCCGCCGCCGCGATCACGTCGTCCAGCAGCTGGCGCAGACGCACCTGCAGCGCGAAGCCCAGGCCGGCGCGCTCGTTCATCAGCGTCGTCAGCGCCACCTTCCAGCCGTTGCCCACGCCGCCCACCACGTTCGCGTCCGGGATCCGCGCCTCCTCGATGAACAGCTCGTTGAACTCCGCCTCGCCCGTGATCTGGCGCAGCGGGCGGATCTGCACCTGCTCCTGGTCCATGTCCATCAGGAAGTACGTCAGCCCCTTGTGCTTCGGCACGTCGCCGTCCGTGCGCGCCACGAGCATGCACCACTTCGAGTACTGGGCGCCGCTCGTCCACACCTTCTGGCCGGTCACCACCCACTCGTCGCCGTCTTTGATCGCCCGCGTTTTCAGCGAGGCGAGGTCCGAGCCCGCCTCAGGCTCGGAGAAGCCCTGACACCAGATCTCCTCGGCAGACAGGATCGGGGGCAGGTAGCGCTCCTTCTGCTCGTCCGTGCCCCACACCATCAGCGTCGGGCCGCCCAGCAGAAGACCCAGCGTGTTCGCCGCGAACGGCACCCGCGCGCGGCCCATCTCCTCGAAGTAGATCGCCGACTCCGTCTGCGTCGCGCCGCGCCCGCCGTACTCCGTCGGCCACGCCGGCGCCGCCCAGCCCGCCTCGTACAGGCGCCGCTGCCAGTCCCGGCGCCACGCGTACTGCGCGTCGTCGCCCGCGTCCGCCGCCGGTTTCGCCGCCGGCTGGTTGTCCGACAGCCACGCCCGCAGCTCGTCGCGGAAGGCCGTCTCCTGCTCGTTGAACGTCAGATCCATGCTCTCTCCGCCCAGCAGCCTACTGCAAGATGGGTTGACAAGTGGAGCCAGGCCGGTGGGTGCGGCGCGCTCGCCAAGGACGGCGCCCGCGTGCGGGTCTCACCTCGGTCCTCGGCCACCCACGGCCTACCCTTCGGTCTCGCGCGGGGCGTAGCGGCAGTGGAGCATCAGCGCGTTGCCGTCCGGGTCGGCGAAGAAGGCCATGTGGCACACGCCCGTGTCCAGGGTCTCGCCGTTGAACTCCACGCCGCGCTCCTCCAGCGTCGCGCGCGCCCGCTCCATGTCATCCACGTGCAGCGCGATCGGGTTGGGGCTCACGTGGTGCTCCATCCCCATCGCCGTCGGGTTGTACACGCTCACCGTCACGTTGTCCGTCTCGAACTCCGCGTAGTTGCGCTCCGGTTTGTACACCGACCGGCGCAGGCCCAACGCCTCGCCGTAGAACGCCGCCGCCGCCTCCAGGTCGCGCGTCGGTATGCCGATGAAGTCAACGTCTCTGATGAGCTGCGCGGTCGCGGCCAATGCGTTCCTCCTTCTCGGGGTGGGTTGGGTAGCGATGCTACTTCGCCGTGCTCACGACGAGGCCAGCTCGTGCACGACCACGTTCGCGTGCTTGCCGATCTTGGCCGCAAGCGCGCCGTCCTTCGTCGCCAGGGGCTCTCCCAGCTGCTCGGCGAGAGCCGTGAACAGCGCATCGGCTGTCGTGAGGTTGTCCTTCAGCGCCCACGCTCGTCGGCGCAGGGGCATGCTTGCGAACAGCTCCACCGGCAGATCGCCGAGATCCTCGACGGCGCCCGCCGCGCGATCCTCGGAGATCGTCCCTCGCAGCGTCTCCCGCCGCAGGACGGCTAGCACCTCGAACGTCAGCAGGTCGACCGCCGCGAGCTCGCCCTCGGACGCCATCAGCGCTTCGACCTGATTCGAGACCCCCACGCCGAGTAGGAAGTCGACGACTCCAGAGGTGTCGATGACGGTCACTCGCCGCGCTCGCGAAGCGAGCGGACGATTGCCTCAGTCGGTTCGCCCAGCTCCACGGAGCCGCGCGCCTCGATGCGGGCCGCAAGCTCAGCCGGGGACGGCCTCGAGGACGTCCGTGCCAGCACAGCGCGAACGTACTCCGAGAGGGAAACGCCCTCCAGGGCAGCCCGTGCCTTCAGCTTCCGGTGCACGTCGTCTGGCACGTCGCGTACTTGCAGGAGGATACCCATACACCAAGCATGCTACCAATGCGTCGCGCATTGCAGCACTTCGGATGTGCGCTCCCGTGCTTCGGTGAATCCTTTTGGCGGTTCCCCTCCTCTTATGAGCGCGTCTATACATCCGCCCAGCTTGTGAGGCACCAAGCGGCTGGGCGGGCCCGAGCGAGGAGGAACCCGATGCGCAAAGCCCTCACCAGTCTCCCTGTCCCTGTTCTCCTCCTGCTGGCTGCGATCGCGCTGCCGAGCGCGGCCAGCGCGGCGCCATCGGTCGCGGTGAAGATCAACATAGAGTCGATTCCAGGTTTTCCCCATACCGGCGACATGCTCGGAGCGGGCGCTGGCGCACATGTCGAATACACGATCGCGGGCGCCGAATACTTCGGCTCGCCGCCCCCCGTCATCGGCGTCAATACGTATCTGCCCAGTGGCGCAAGGGCGCAGACCAACGGCTTCCCCACGTGTGCCGTAGAGACGCTCGAAACGCTTGGGCCGATCGCATGTCCGAAGAGCTCCTCAATGCTTGGGCCGGTCGGGACGGTCGTAGGCTTCGTCACCTTCGGCGGCGAACGCGTCGAAGAGGAAGCCGAACTGTTCTCTTTCTTCAGGCCGGGCGGCGGTGTCACCTTCTTCATCGACGGCCACACTCCCACCGTGATGGAAATCCTGTCTCCCGCGCAGATCGTCAACCCCGATGGTCGCGGTGGCGTTGGCCCAGAGTTGATGGTCGAAGTCCCGCTGGTCGCGTCCGTGCCCGGCGCCCCGTATGCGTCGGCGCGCTCGATCAGCGCCAGCGTCGGCGCTGCGTATCGCTCGCACGGGCGTACGATCTATGCCGGTCGCCTTCCCGATACGTGCCCGAAGGGCGGCTGGCCGGTGAAGACCGAAATGATCTTCGCCGAAAACGGAGAACTGTCCAAGCCGGAGCCGGTGGACGTGATCAACCATGTCCCGTGTCCGAACGGCAAGGGATCCTCGTGACTCGCGCGAGCACACACATGACGGCGAGCGCAGCGCCATGACATCCACCACCAACTCGCAGTGGCCAGGCGAGCAGGTAGTGATCGCCGCACAGCAGGGCGATCAGCGCGCCATCGCCACGCTCATCGCCGGCTCGCACGTGCACGTCCAGCGCTTTGCCCATGCGCTCTGCTCAACGCCCGAGGATGCGGAAGACGCGGCGCAGGAGGCTCTGATCGTGCTGTACCGCAAGATCGGGACACTGCGTGCTGCCGCTGCGCTCGCGTCGTGGATGTTCCAGATCGTGCGCAACGAGTGCATCCGTAGGGCGAGACTCGCCTTGCGCAGGCCGGTCTCCGACGCGAGCCTCGAGCTCTCCGCCGAAGACGCCGCTCTCGCGCGCCTGGAGATGGAGCGGATCGTCGCCTCGATCGTCGAGCTGCCCGCCGAGCAGCGCGCAGTGCTTGTCCTGCGTGACATCCAGGGTCTCTCGGGCGCAGCCACCGCGCAGGCGCTTGGCCTCAGCCGCGCCGCCATGAAGTCGCGTTTGCATCGCGGACGCGAGGCGCTGCGTATACAGCTCAGGAGGCAACCCGATGCCACCAGCGACGGAGGATCACACGATGCCTGAACACGACGACCGAAGTCCCTTCGCCAGCGCCACCGTTCCCCGGCACCTCGCACGCGGAGCCATCGGCTTCACGCTGATCGGCGCCGCCTTCGCGCTGGCCGCCAGCGTCAGCCCCGCCGCGCTACTGCTGCTCCTGCCCGGTGGGGTGGCGCTGCGCGGTTGCCCCACCTGCTGGACCGTGGGGCTGCTCCAGACGATCTCCGCCGGCCGGCTCGCGCGATCCTGCGGCGCCGCTGCGGGCGCTAGATTCGGCGAACCGTGTCCACCACAGAGGAAGCGCTGCGCGTCGCGCACCTAGACGCCGACGCCTTCTACGTCTCGATCGAGCTGCGCCGCCATCCCGAGCTGCGCGGGCAGCCGGTGATCGTCGCCGGCAGCGGCCCGCGCGCGGTCGTCACCACCGCCAGCTACGAGGCGCGGCGCTTCGGCGTCGGCTCCGCGATGCCCGCCTCGCGCGCGCGGCGCCTCTGCCCGCAGGCGGTCGTGCTGGCGCCCGACTTCGCCACCTACCGCGAGGCCTCCAAGCAGCTGATGGGCATCGTCCGCGAGCACATCGACCGCGTGGAGGTCGTCGGGCTCGACGAGGCCTACCTCGACCTCGACGGGCTGTTCTCGCCGCGTGCCGCCATGCGCCGCCTGGTAGCCGAGATCAAGAGCGTCACCCAGCTCACCTGCTCGGTGGGGATCGGACCGAACAAGCTCGTCGCCAAGGTCGCCTCCGACGCCGAGAAGCCCGCCGGCTTCGTCGTGCTCGACCGCCGGCAGGCGTGCGCGCGCTTTGCCTCCTCGCCGCCGGGGCTCGTCCCCGGCATCGGCCCGAAGACCGCCGCGCGCCTGGCCGAGCTCGGCCTCACCACGCTCGGCGCGCTCGCGCGCGCCCCCGAGCAGGCGCTAGTCGAGCGCTTCGGCCCGAACCTCGGGCGCGAGCTGCGCCGGCGCGCGCGCTTTCAGCACGACGGGGAGATCGGGGCGGCGCACAAGGTCGTCTCCGAGTCGCGCGAGCGCACCTTCGACACCGACATCCGCGATCCGGCCAACATGGAGGCCGCGCTCGCGCGCATGGCCGAGGAGCTCTGCAACAGTCTCGCCTCCCGCGGGCGCAGGGGGCGCACGATCGCCATCAAGGTGCGTCTCGACGACTGGACCACCGTCACCCGCGCGCACACCGTCGCCGAGCCAACCTGCGAGGTCGAGCTAGTGCGCGCGCACGCGCTCAGGCTGCTGCGTGAGTACGCGCCCGCACGGCCGGTACGGCTTTTGGGCGTGCGCGTCGCCGGGCTGCAGGGATCGACCCACGACAGCAGTGCGCGCCGCCGCCACGAGGAAGCCGACGCCGTAGAGGTGGGGGACGACCTGGTGGACAGCCGCGCCGACCAGCTCGCGCTGCCGCTCTAGCTCCGCCGGCGTATACGATCGCCGTGTGACCGTCATCCCCGTCGGCGACATCGAGCTCGACTACGAACGCACCGGGTCCGGCCCGCCGCTGCTGATGATCATGGGCATGAGCGGCACCGCCCTCAGCTGGGGGGAGCCGTTCCTGCAGGAGCTGCGACGCGACTTCGAGGTGATCGTCTACGACCACCGCGGCGTCGGCGCCAGCACCCGGCTGGAAGGCCCGATCACGATCCGCGAAATGGCCGACGACGCGGCAGGACTGCTCGATGCGCTGGAGATCGACAGCGCCCACGTCCTCGGCATCTCCATGGGAGGCATGATCGCGCAGGAGCTCGCGCTGGCGACGCCCGAGCGGATCCGAACGCTCACGCTCGGCTGCACCTACTGCGGCGGACCCGACAGCGTGCGCATCGGCGACGAGGTGTGGGCGCGCATCAGCGAGGCGCGCGCGTCGGGCGACCTCCAACTGGCGCTGCGGACGAGCTGGGAGATCAACGTCTCCTCCACGTTCGCCGACGACGACGACGCATACAAACGGTATGTCGCCAACGCCATGCGCCGCAGCGTCGCCGTCGAGGTCATCCTCAGGCAGGCGCAGGCGATCTTCGCGCACGACACCTCCGCGCGCCTCGGCGAGATCGCGCTGCCCACGCTCGTCGTCCACGGCACCGCCGACCAGTTGCTTCCCGTGGAGAACGGCCGCATGATCGCCCGCCTGATACCGGGCGCGCAGCTCGAGATCTTCGACGGCGTGGGGCACCTCTTCTTCTGGGAGCGACCCCAGCGCTCGGCCGAGTTGATGCTGGCGCACGCCGGCGCCCATGCCTGAGCTGAGCGTCCTCACGCCAGACGGCGTCACCCTGTCCGGCGAAGAGTCCGGCTCCGGTCAACCGATCGTCCTGCTCCACGGGCTCACCGCCACCCGCCGCTACGTCGTCCACGGCTCACGCGCGCTCGAGCGCTCCGGCCACCGTGTGATCGCCTACGACGCCCGCGGGCACGGTCGCTCCACGCCGCCCGTCCCCGCGGCGGCGGAGGAGCCTCCGCCCTATGGCTATGCGCGCCTGGCCAGCGACCTCGGCGCCGTGATGGACGCGACCGGCATCGCATCGTCCCCGGAGGGGGAGCGTGCCGTCCTCGCCGGGGTGTCGATGGGCGCGCACACGATCATCCGCTTTGCCCTCGACCACCCCGAGCGGGTGGCCGCGCTCGCGATCATCACGCCGGCGTTCTACCCGGCCGTCGAGCGTCCCGAGGCGCTTCTCGCCGGCTGGGATGCGCTCGCGCGGGGGCTGCGGGAGGGCGGCGTCGAGGGCTTCCTGCGCGCGTACGACCTCGAGCGACTGCCCGAGCCGATGCGCGCGACCGTCACCACCGTCATCCGCCAGCGCATGGTCGCGCACGAGCATCTCGAGGCGGTCGCCGACGCGCTCGAAGCCGTCCCCCGCTCGCGGCCGTTCCGCCAGCTCGACGAGCTCGCCGCCATCGCCGTCCCCACCGTCGTCGTCGCCAGCCGCGACGAGGCCGACCCCCGCCATCCGCTCGCCGTCGGCGAACGCTACGCACGGACGATCCCCGGCGCCGAGCTGCGCGTCGAGGATGAGGGCAAATCACCCCTCGCGTGGCAGGGGGGACAGGTCTCGAAGATCATCGCCGAGCTGGCCGCGCGCGCGGACTGAAGATGTCTCAGCGGGGCTGGGGTGTCCCAGTCCCGGTGTAGCTCGAGCGCGACATGGGCAACTCACATGCCGCCAACTGGCGCGATCCCGCTGGCCTGGACCCCGACACAGGCGAGCCCTGGCGCGTATGCGACATGGTTGTCAACTAGAGGCAACGCTCGGGCGATCGCATCGTGGAACGCGGGCGATCGCCTGGCAAGAGCTGTGGAAACGACTCGATGACAAACAACGTAGCCAGTACACACAAGCGCGTGGCCGTCACCCGGGCAAGCGTCAATAACGTCACAGCGGTCGAGCGTGCCTCACAACTCGTCGATGAGGCGGAGACGATAGTCGGTCGCCATCTGGCCACAGGCCGGTGGCCAAGCGCGACAGTCGCGCGAAAATTCCGCGAGAGCGATGATCTGCAGACGGTCTTGACCCTCTACACGAGGGCGATGGAGGACGATCCCGACGAGCCTGCCCACCCATGGAACCTTGCCTCCTCACTTGATCGTCTCCGGCTTCCGGATCTTGCGCTCGTCTATGTAAGGCGCGCGATCCGCGTGGCGCAGGAGGTCGGAGATCGAGAATGGGCGGGTGCCGGGGCACACCTGGCCTGCGCCGACATCGCGCTGCGAGCGGGTGAGCCAGAGGTCGCAGAATGGGCAATCGAGAGGGCCCGCGAGATCGACCCGGGCGCGCCGGTGGAGCGCTACCTGCGATTGCTTCGCAAGCCCCTCAGAACCGAGGAGGAAGACGAGACCAAACACGCGGATGCTGCTCGCAAGGGAGCCGCGGTTGAGTACCTGATCGCAGCGAGTTGCATGCTCGCCAGCGGCTTCCAACTGAACGTGTCCACGAATCTCGTCGACGATGAGGGAGTCGATCTGGTCTTCCATCGGCGAGACGGCTCCGCGACCCTCGCCGTTCAGATCAAGAGCCGGTCGTGGTCGGCTGCCACCATGCGTAACCGCGAGCGCTTCATCACGGATGTGCGACGCTCCACCTTCCACGAGCGGGACGACCTGTTCCTGCTCTTCGTCGCCGTCGATGCGCAGTTCGCCGACTACGGTCCCGTGTGGCTGGTGCCCAGCGTCGATTTCGCGGAGATCCTCGACGCCAAGAAGGGTCCGACCCTGCGCTTCAGCGCTTCCGCCTCGCCCGCCTCAAACGACCAGTGGAGCGGGTATCGACTCGAGCGCTCCGCATTGCCCGAACGCTTGCTGAGCGTGCTGGATGGTCTCGAACGCACCTCATCCGCGTAGATCGAGCTCGTACGGGGCCAGCGAGTATACGTGATAACGTACACGCGTATGCCAGTACGCGATTGGGACGGCACGAGCTACGACCGCATCTCCGCGACCATGGAGGCGCTCGGGCTCGAGGTTCTCGACCGGCTGGAGCTGCACGGCGAGGAGACCGTGCTCGACGCGGGCTGCGGGTCAGGGCGCGTCACACAGGCGCTGATCGAGCGCCTGCCGCGGGGCCGCGTGATCGGCGTCGACGAGTCCGCCTCGATGATCGACGCGGCACGGCGGCGGCTCGGGCCCGGGGTCGACCTACGCGTCGCCGACCTGCTCGAGCTCGATCTCGGAGAGCCCGTCGACGCGATCCTCTCGACCGCCACCTTCCACTGGATCGGCGATCACGACAGGCTGTTCGCCAGCCTGCGTTCCGTCCTTCGCCCCGGCGGGCGGCTGGTAGCGCAGTGTGGGGGAGAGGGCAACATCGACATCCTCCGCGGCAAGGCCAGCGAGGTGCTCGCCCGCGAACCCTACGCCAAGCACTTCCGCGACTGGCAGCCGCCCTGGAACTACGCCGCGGCTGAGCCCACGCGCGAGCGCCTGCTCGCCGCGGGCTTCTCCGAGGCCGAGTGCTGGCTCACGCCCGCGCCGCGCCAGCCCGAGCAGCCGCGCGAGTTCCTCTCGACGATCGTCCTCGGGCCCCACGTCCAGCAACTGCCCGAGGAGCTGCGCGAGCCCTACATGGACGAGGTTCTCGCCGCGCTCGGGGCATCGGGGGAGCCGGTGACCGTCGACTACGTGCGCCTGAACATCGACGCGCTCGCCTGAGCGCCGGCCAGCTTCGAGCGCCGAAGGCTCTGCGCCGCGAACGTTCTGCGACTCACGGCACGCGGATGGCGAAGCTCCCGACCGGCACCCTCGCGCTGCCCGGGCCTTCCAGGCCGCCGGCGCCCGTCTGCACGAGCAGGCTGACGGTGCCGTGCAAGAGGCCCGGGTGCAGGTGCTGCCCGACGTAGCCGCTCAGCGGGAAGCTCAGCGTCTGGCCGGCCGCCACGTCGGCGTTGGTGCCCGTGCCGCTGTAGGCCTTCGGCGGCAGGCCCGCTTCTCGCCAGATCACGCTGTAGGCGCTGCGCGCGTCGGTCACCGCCACTCGGGCCTCGAAGCTGAGCACGACCACCTGCTGGCGTCGGGGTCCCAGGCGCTGGTAGCCGAAGTGCAGGTGGATCGGCGTGGCGAGTTCGGCGTGCGTCGGCACCCTGCCGACCGACACGTATCCGACCGGCTCAGACAGCGACGGCGTGCACGCGTCTGCGCCGCCGATCCAGCTCTTGGCGGTCAGGTGGCAGGTGTCGCCGTCGCGGTAGTGGATTTCCTTGATCGGCCCGTCCACGGGCACGACGTCGGCGGTGCCCGCGTTCGCGAAGTTCAGCAGCTGGTGGGGCGAGGCACGGGTCACGAACAGGTAGGCCCCGTCGGCTCCGACCGTGTCCAGCGTGTGGCGCTGGCCGTCGAGCACGTAGGTGATGCTCTGCGCCTGCGGGCCCAGCAGGCCGTAGTAGATGTTGCGCAGGTCCGCCTGCGGGCAGATCGGTGGGGGCTTCAGGCCCATCTTCCGTTCCCGGGCGGATATGTGGAGGGCCCTTTTCGTAGGGCCCCGCGCTCGCGGGCACGCAGCCACCCAGGCGCCCGCCCGTCCCGACCCACGCGCTCGACGCCGTGCGGTGGTCCAGCCCGTCCCACGCGACCAACGTCAGCGCTTCGCGATCGCGCTCGCTGAGGCTCGCCAGCGCGAGCGCCAGCTGCGAATCGGGGACGCCCGCCAGGCCGTCGACGGAGAGGGATGCCGGCTCGGAGTACAGGCGCTCACGCAGGGCGTCGCGGCGCGCGCTGCCGCGACGCTGAGTCGACGCCACGCGACGAGCGATGCCCAGCAGCCACGGCAGGGGCTCGCCGCGGAGCTCCCGATGGCGGCGCCAGGCCACCAGGAACGTCTCCGAGACGACGTCCTGCACGGCCTCCGGGGCCACGCGTCTGGCCGCATAGCGGTAGACCGGCTCGTAGCAGTCGTCGAACAGCTCCTCGAAATCAAGCCGTGATTCACTCACCACAAACGTGATTGGCCGCCAACGCCTCGGACATTACATACGCACACGCGGGCCAACTCCGCGCGCGCCGGCGGCGGCGATGGCTACACCGAGCTCACCGACGGCAGCTCGTCGCCGAGGTTCGCCCCGCCGGCACCGCCGTCGGAGACGGTGGTGAGTGCGGCGTAGCGCCCGCCCAGCGCCACCAGCTCCTCGTGGGTGCCGCGCTCTACGATCCGCCCGCCGTCGAGCACCAGGATCTGGTCGGCGTCGCGGATCGTCGACAGGCGGTGGGCGATCGCGATCGTCGTGCGCCCGCGCGCGAGCTCGTCGAGCGCCTGCTGGACCGCACGCTCGGTTTCGTTGTCCAGCGAGGAGGTCGCCTCGTCGAGGATCAGCACCGGTGGGTTGCGCAGGATCGTCCGCGCGATCGCGATCCGCTGCTTCTCGCCGCCCGAGAAGCGATAGCCACGCTCGCCGACCGGCGTGTCGTAGCCCTCCGGCAGGGACGAGATCAGCGCGTGGATCTGCGCTGCGCTCGCCGCCTCCTCTATCTCCTCGTCACTTGCCTGCGGGCATGCGAAGCGCAGGTTCTCGCGAATCGAGGCGTGAAACAGGTAGGTCTCCTGCGAGACCAGCCCCACGGTCGCCGCCAGCGACTGCAGCGTCACGTCGCGGATGTCCACGCCGTCGATCCGCACCGCCCCGCGCTGTGGCTCGTACAGCCGCGCCACCAGGTACGCGAGCGTCGTCTTGCCCGAGCCGGTCTCGCCGACGAGCGCCGTCCGCGTCCCCGCGGGAACCTCCGCGCCGATCTCCTCGAGCGTCCACGGCGACTCCGGCGCGTAGCGAAACCACACGTCCTCGATGCTCACGTCGCCGCGCACGCTCGCCAGCGGCCTCGCGCCCGGGCGCTCGACGATGTCGATCGGGAAGTCCAGGTACTCGAAGATCCGCCCGAACAGCGCCAGCGAGGTCTGCACTTCCAGGCCCACGCCCAAGAGCTGCTGCATCGGGAACAGCAGCCGCGTCTGCAGCGTCGTGAACGCCACCACCGTCCCGATCGACAGCAGGTCGTGGCCGTGGGCGATCGTGTAACCCGCGAACCAGTACACCGCGGCGGGCATGATCGCGAAGGACATCTGCACCGAGGACATCCGCCAGCGCCCCGCCATCCTCGAGCGCACCTCCAGGTCGGCCAGCTCGCTCGACTCCGAGCTGAAGCGATCGACCAGCTCCTGCGAGCGGCCCATCGTCTTGCCCAGCAGGATCCCCGACACAGACAGCGACTCCTCCACCAGCGTCGACATGTCCGCCAGGCGGCTCTGCGTGACCGACTGGATGCGCCGGCGCTCGTTGCCAACGCGACGCGTCAGCCACACGAACAGCGGCAGCAGTATCAGCGAGAACACCGTCAGCTGCCAGCTCAGCGCGACCATCGCCACGATCGTCGCCGCCACCGTCGCCACCGTCGAGACCGTCGAGGTCGCGGTGCTCGTCACCACGCTGTCGATGCCGCCGATGTCGTAGGCGATCCGCGCCTGCACCTCGCCCGAGCGGGTGCGCGTGAAGAACGCCAGCGACATCCGCTGCAGGTGCGCGAACACCGCCGCGCGCAGGTCGTGCATCACCCGCTGGCCCACCTCGTTGGAGATCCACGTCTGCGCCACGCCGATCACGCCGTTGATCACCGCCAGCGCGATCATCCCCGCCACCAGCCACGTCAGCAGCCTCAGCTCGTGGCGGAGGATGCCCTTGTTGATCGCTTCGCGCAGCAGGAACGGCGAGGCCACGCTCAGGATCGAGCCCAGCACGATCAGCGCCAGCAGTGCGCTCAGGCGCAGGCGGTAGGGGATGAACAGGCGGCCGATCCGCCGCAGCGAGACGGGATACGCGCCCGCGGCGCCGGGGAGGTCCTCGGGACGCTGCTGTCGCTGGCGCCGGCGGGGCGGGCGGGCGTCCATCCCGCCGTGTCCCTGGGCGAACGGCTGGCTGCTCACTAAGTTGACTTTATCGGCGGACGGCTCCGCCACCGGCGAGGCTGCGCGCTCAGCCCTCGCCGCCTCCGTACCTCTCGGCCCACGGATCCAGCCGCGGCAGCGGCGGATCGAGTTCCGCGGCCTGCACCTGCGTGCCGCCGAGGGTGGCCACCGCGCTGCTCTGCTCGATCACCGACGCGGCGGCCCTCGACGCGCCGGTCTGCATGCCGTTGATGAACGCCTTCAGCAGGGCCGCTTCGATCGCCACCGAGTCCTGTTCGCCGACATCCACCAGCAGGCGCTCGCGCAGCTCCCCCTCGATCGGGGCGACCGCTTCCGTCGCCAGCTCCGCGACTCCGGTGGGATCCTCGTCTTCTGCCATCGCTGTCCGCCGGTCGTCCATTCTGCAGGATCGGCCCGGCGGACGCCCGCCCGTGCCCGCGCCGGCGCGCGCCCGCCTTTGAACGCGCCCGCTTTGAAACAAGCTCCGCCGGCCCGTAGGGTTAAGGGCGATGGAGCTCTCCCCCGCAGAGACACGGGTGCTCGGCTGCCTGCTCGAGAAGCAGCGCACCACCCCCGACGCCTACCCGCTGTCGCTGAACGCGCTGCGGCTGGCGTGCAACCAGTCCACCAACCGCGACCCGGTGGTCGACTACGACGACGCGGTCATCCGCGACGCGCTGCACCGTCTCGAGCGCCGCGGCTACACGCGCCTGGCAAGCGGCGCCGGCAGCCGCGCCGCGAAGTACCGCCACCTGCTCGCCGAAGCGCTCCCCATGAGCGCCGACGAGCAGGCGGTCATCTGCGTGCTCATGCTCCGCGGTCCCCAGACGCCGGGCGAGCTCAAGCAGCGCAGCGATCGCATGCATCCGTTCGTGGACCTCGCCGCCGTCCACGACACCCTCGCTCGCCTCATCGACCGCGGGCTCGTCGAGCGACTGGAGCGCCGGCCCGGGCACAAGGAGGAGCGCTACGCGCAGCTCTTGCAGAGCCGCGAGCGGGGGTCAGGCGAGCCCGCGCAGGCACAGACCTCGCCGCCGGCGCAGACGGCGGGCCGGGGTCTCGATGTCGCAACGGGTGTGACGGCGAACGGGCAGGCGCCCTCCGAGTCGGCCGACCTGACCGACTCGACCGAGTCGGCTGCAAGGGCAGGCGAGGGCGCCGCGTTGGCGGAGCTGCGCGGGCGCGTCGAGCGACTGGAGCGGGAGGTCGCCGAGCTGCGGGCGGCGATGCGCAATCCTGTGGGCAGCGCCCAGCCATGAGTCACCTGCAGCCGCTGCTCGCCACCTCCTCCGACACCGCCACCGGCGTCGGAATTCCGATCGCGCTGGCCGCCGGCCTGGTGTCGTTCCTCTCGCCGTGCGTGCTGCCGCTCGTCCCCGGCTACCTCTCGACCGTCATCGGCGTCACCCCCGCCGACCTGCGCGAGGGCGTCGGCGTGCGCCGCGTGCTCGTGCCGAGCCTCCTGTTCATCGCGAGCTTCTCCGCCATCTTCATCCTCCTCGGGCTCAGCGCCACCGCGATCGGCTCGACGCTCGCCACCCACAAACTCACGCTCGAGCGCGTCGGCGGCGTGCTGATCGTGCTCATGGGCGTCGCCTTCCTGGCCACCCCGTTCGTACGCCTGCTGAACCGCGAGTGGCATCCCGAGACGCTGCTGCGCCTGGCGGGGCGCGGCGGCCCGCTGCTCGCCGGCGCCGCCTTCGCGATCGCCTGGACGCCCTGCACGAGCATCACGCTCGGCGCCATTCTCACGCAGGCGGCGATCTCCAGCTCGGCCGCGCACGGGGCGCTCTTGCTGGCGTTCTACTCCGCCGGCCTCGCCATCCCGTTCCTCGCGATCGCGCTGGCGTTCGAGCGGATGATGGGCGCGCTGGCGATCGTCAAGCGCCACTTCCCCGTGATCGTCGCCGTCGGAGGCGTCGTCATGATCGCGCTCGGGGTGCTCATCCTCACTGGGGAGTTCACCTTGCTGAATGCCAAGGCCAACGCGCTGCTACAGGGCACCGGGCTCAGCGTGTCGAACGTCTGAGCGTTCGCGCCGTCGTCCTACGTCCGATCGTTGGACGCGCATCAGCGCGCACTCTTGCTGGACGGCCAACCAAATAGTCAGAAACATTCTGCAGAGCACTTGACAACTGGACCTTACGTGTGCAACGCTTGTCAGGGCGTCGCAATGGGGGAACATCGCGGCGCACTTTCAAGGACAGCTCGGAGTTCGCTCGGCTCTGGGCAGTGGGGGAACGGACGCCGCTCACCTAACCCTTAGGGGAGAAGGAGCAGTGGACAAGATGAAACGCATCAGCGTCGTCGGGCTGTGCATAGCCGCCGTCTTCGCGTTCAGCGCGATGACTGTGTCCTCGGCATCGGCCGCCGTGTTATTACATTTATTTATGGAATGTATCAAGAAGAAAGGTGGGAACTACGCAAGCAAGGAATGTACGCCGGGTAGCAAAGTGGGGGGGACCGGGAAGTACGAACTCCAGGAAGTCAGCAAAGAAAAACTGTTACCTAACAGTGAAGCCACCTTCATGACCCTTGGCAAGACGGCTACACTCTACAGCTACATCCCCGCCAAAGAAGCAGAACCGTTAGCGGGTGGCGCGGTCGTCGGCACGGTGGTGTGCAAGTCAAGCAAGGGCCTTGGCCAGACCGTGAACGCGATGTTAGCCACGCTGACGATCACGTTCAAGTCCTGCACCTCGGAAGGCAAAGTGTGCACCGGCGTCGCAGACAAAACACGCGGCAACATCACGACGTTCTTGCTAAGCATCTCACCGGTGTTATGGGTAGGCAGAGTGTTAATGCTGACCTACGCAGCGGCCGCCAAAGGTGCAACCGAAAAAGAAACACTCGAAAGAGCAGAGACAACTCCGATTGCCGCGTTCAACTGCGAAGGGCTCGAAGTCGTCACGACCAATGACGTGCTCGGCACGCTTGAAGGCGCCATCGAAGCCGCGACCAAGAAGGCGCACATCGTGTTCAATGTGAACCCGAAAACCGGCGCGCAGGAAGACGTCTTCTTCGAAGGCGAAGAAGTGGGTCCGTACCAGGCGTTCCTGCTCAGCACCATCACTCCGCCGGGAGTCACGCTCCCGTCGGGCGAGAACGCGAACCTGGAAGTTAAGAGCAAGACCGCTGTAGGCGTTTTCGCCCTCTAGGCGTCACTACCTGAGCGGGTAGCGAAAGTGTGCGTGGGGCTGTTTGTGCGGCCCCACGCACGGCCTTGTGCTAGAGCCGCACGCTCGCCCGCAGGTGCGCGAGGACCCGTATGCGCTGGCGCAGGCTGGCGCCCCCTTCGACGGCAAGCCACGCGTCGCCGACGCGGCGCGCGAGGATCTGCCCGTTCCAACCGGGGGCGCTGATTAGTCCAGGGTCGTGGCGTACGGGGGCGGAGTTCGGCAGCGGCAGAGGCGTCGCAGAGCCCGGCTGGGCGGCGTCGAGCAGCACCCCCGCATCGAGCGAGGAGTGCGCGAACGAGTACTCGGTGTCGATACACGACGCGAAGCCGCCGCCGGCGAGGTCCCGCGTGGGCGCGAGGCTCGTGACGACGTGGCCGAAGCGCGGCGTCAGACCGCGCAGGTGTACCGCGGTGAGCGAGCACACGCCGGCGGGCGGCGTTTCGGGCGCCTGCCAGGAGCTGGCGGGGAGGCTCGCCGAATAGTCGAGCTCGGGTGCGCTGAGGCCCCGGCTGCCACTGCTCGTCAAGCCGTTCTCGGAGACCGACTCGAATTCATCGAACCAATGCGATTTAGCCGGAAAGGGCGCTGGGATTTCGACGAGCGCAGCGGACACGCCTGGGAGGCCTTCCAGGGGCACGGTGTCCTGCACCTCGCTCACCCTGTCGACGGCGACCGCTTCGATGGAGGTGCTCACGAGCGCCATCCCGCGCGTGCCGATCCCGCCCGCTTCCCAGCTTTCATAGCCAATCGCTTCCCGCTTCGGAGCCACGGGGCAGCGCGTAGCGTGATAAGCGCCCACGCGAACGCTCATGCACCACCCGACCCAGCCGCCCTCGAGACCAGGGGCGAGCCGGACTTCCCATTCCTGGGGGCTGACGGCGAGAGTGCCCCGTTCCCTCCATTCGTTGACATCCGCTGCGACCGCTTCCTCGGCTGGCAGGTCGGGCGGTGGCGGTTCATACGCGCCGGGCTGCAACGACGATGCCGTTGACGTCGGTTCGGCCTCTTTCTCATCGGCGAGGTATTCGCAGACCGGGTCCTGGGTCGGAGCGGTACATTCGGGACTCGTCGCCGCCGAGCTCGCCGGGGCGGCCGCGAGGCTGGCGGCCAAGGCCAGCGCGCAGCAGAAAGCGAAGGCCATCGGCAGCGAACGCGACGCTGGCATGTCCGCAGCCTACTGGCGTCCCGCGCCGATCGTAGGCCGATCTCTCGGGCGGGGCGCCGCGGGACCTACCAAATGCTGCTCCCGTGCCGGCCGGCCTCAGCTAGCGCTCGCGGCCGTCTGCGACGCCTCGGCCGCGTGACCGCGCTCCAGGAACCGCCGTTCCCACGCTTCCTGGTTGCGCTTGGCGTCGAGCACGAACGGCGAGTAGCCGATCGCCTTGACGATCAGCCTGTTGATCGTCGACTCGGGCTCGGGGAGGGGACGCAGGACGTCCACGAACAGCACCACGCGGGTCTCGTCGGTGTCGTTCCAGACCTCGTGGTTGAAGGTGTCGTCGAAGATCATCGAGCGGCCCTCCTGCCAGTGGCGGACGTCATCCCCGACGCGGATGCGGCAGGACTCGGCGTCCTCGGGGACGACCAGCCCGAGGTGGTAGCGCAGGACGCCCTTGTAGGGGCCGCGGTGATCGAGGATGTGCTTGCGGGGAGAGAGGATCGAGATCATCGCCGTGCTCATCCCCGGTATCCGTCGCATCAGCGCGGCCGTCCGCGGGCACATCTCCACGCCGAGCTTCGCCTCGAAGCCGTACCCGTACAGGAAGAACGTCTTCCAGCGGTCGTCGTCGGTGATCTCGACCTGATCCTTGGAGATGTCCTGGAAGTTCGGGAGCGCCGCCTGGTGCTCGAGCAGCTGCTCGACCTCCTCGCGGATGACCTGCCAGCTCTCCTCGATCTCAGCCACCCACGGGAAGCGCTCGAGCGGGAAGAACGTCGCGTCGCCCACCAGCGAGCGTTTGCCGATGAAGCGCTCGATCGGGGCGAGGATCCGTTCGCCGAGCACGACCGTCAGCGCGACGATCCTCTCCCACACGGACGTCTGTGACCCACCCACCGTCACCGGCGCCACCTTATCGCGAGTGAACGCCTGGTCGTCGCCCGGGAGTGTCTCAGTTTGGATGGCGCTGGCGCCGGGCCGCCCCGAGACCGCTGAGGACGACCCCGAGGCCGCCGATTACTGCGAGGCCGGTACCGCAAGGGCTGTCCAACGATCAGCAGAACGCTGCCGAGTATCCCTGCTCCCGTCGCTCAGGCGGCTGCAATGAGCACGGGCACGTCGTAGCGCGCGAAGTACGCGTCGGCGGTGACGATCGTCAGGCCCTCGCTGCGCGCCTGTGAGATCAGCAGCCGGTCGAAGGGGTCACGGTGGTGGAGCGGCAGCTCGGCGATCCCGAGGCCGTGCTCGGGCGTGAGGCCGAGAATCCGGGCGCCGCTCTCGAGGACGTGCTCGCGCAGTCCGCTCGGCATCCGCAGCTTGCCGGTGGCCGTCTTGACGCCGACCTCCACGAACGAGATCACGCTCACCAACAGCTCCTCGGCCGTTCGGACCGCCTCGGCGGTGTTCCCGAGGCGGTCGAGGCGTCCCTGCTGGTGCCAGAGAACGACGTGGGTGTCGAGTAGGAGCCTCACAGGAGCTCGTCCTCCTCGTCCCATTCGGCATACATATCGTCCAGTTCCTCCTCACTGAACTCGAAGTCGTCGGAGATCCAGATTTGTCCCGCCATCGCGCCGGCGCTGGCGAGGAACTTCTCGCCGGGTTTCATCTCCTGCTCGATCTTCACCAGCCGCGCCACCGGCACGCCGTTGCGAGCGATTTCCACGTCTTCACCGGCCTCCACGCGCGCGAGCAGGCGCGAGAGGTCTGTCTTGGCCTGGCCCACGTTGACCCTCATGGCCCTCACCGTACCAACCTTGGTCAAGGTTGACCAAGGAGGATGTGAAGTAGCTGGCCATCACCGCCCCATCCGACCACAGCTTGCAGGCGGGACAGAAAATGCGACGGCCCCCGGCGGGAGCTTCCCAGCCGGGGGCCGTGCGATGAGGGGTGGGGTAGTAGCTTGCTTCTTACGCGGCCTCGCGCAGGGCCGCCAGCTCAGGCGACTCGGCGAGCTTCTTCAGCGCGCGCTGCTCCAGCTGGGAGGCCCGCTCGGCGGAGAAGCCGAGGCGCTTGCCGATGGCGGTGAGCGTCTGCGGTTCCTCGCGACCGGTGCCGAAGCGCAGCGTCAGAACCTTGCGCTCGGTTTCCGGCAGCTGCGAGATCGCCCGGTGGACGATCCGCTCGCGCTCGTTCTCCCACGCCGTCTCCTCCGGCACCTCCGCGTCGGAGGGGAGCAGGTCGCCGAGAGCGGTGTCGCCGTCCTCGCCGATCTGCTGGTCGAGGCTGACGAGCGCCGCCCGCTGGTGGCGAACCTCTTCGACCTGGTCGATCGGCAGCCCGGTCTCCTCGGCGAGCTCCTCGAGCGTGGGCTCGCGCCCGAGCCGCACCGACAGCTCGCGCTCGACGCGCCCGACCTTGCGGGAGCGCTGGGCGACGTGCACGGGCAGGCGGATCGTCCGTCCCGAGTTCTCGAGGCCGCGCTGGATCGCCTGGCGGATCCACAGCGTTGCGTATGTGGAGAAGCGGAAGCCCTTGCGCCAGTCGAACTTCTCGCTCGCGCGGATAAGCCCGAGCATGCCCTCCTGGACGAGGTCGCCCAGCGGCAGGCCCTGGTTCTGGTAGCGCCGCGCGTTGGAGGCCACCAGGCGCAGGTTCGAGTTCACGAGCAGTTCCTTCGCGTGCAGGTCGCCGCGCTCGATCCGCTTCGCCAGGTCGATCTCCTGGGCGGGCGTCAGCAGGGGGTAGCGGCGCGAGTGCGCGAGTAGCTGGTCGACGGACTCGGGGATGAACGAGTCGGAGGAGCCGACGTCTACGTGCTCGATCGGGCTGTCCAGGCGCTCCGCGGCAGGGGCGTCCGCCTCCCCCTCCGGGGAGGATGCGGCGTCCGCGAGCAGCTCGTCGGTCTCGGCGGTCTCGGCATCCTCCACGTCGAGGATCGCCTCGGTGTCCGGCTCGAGGGTGATTGTGGTGTCTGTGGGTGAGTCAGTCATGCGAGTCCTTCTAATCCGATGCTTGGAGTCGGAATTATACGCCCAAGTAGTTGTGTTGTCAACCATTCTCGATGAAAGTCGTCGTATACTGATCTGCTTCGGCGTGCTGTCCATAGCTCGTTCGACGTCCTGTGCGCTGTTACCTTCCCGACGTCGCCACAACCGCTTTCCCGTCCGCGCCGCCTATAACCCGCGCGCGAGCGAAAAGGAGCGATGAGGGCCGCCGTGAGCCTGATATCGGCCGCTACGGGCGAACTCTGAGCGCTGCAGGATAAGCTCGGCGCATGGACGTCGATCTCAGCGGGCGGGTCATCGCCGTCACGGGCGCCTCCTCGGGCATCGGCGAGGCCACCGCACTGGCCTGCTCGCGCGCCGGGGCGGCCGTCGCGCTGGCCGCCCGCCGCTCCGAGCGCATCGAGGCGCTCGCCCAGCGGATCGTCGGCGACGGCGGACGCGCGATCGCCGTGCAGACAGACGTCGGCGAGGAGCCCCAGGCGCAAGCTTTCGTGCAGCGCGCCCACGCCGAGCTCGGTCGCCTCGACGTGCTCGTCAACAACGCCGGCGTGATGCTGCTCGGGCCGATCGAGAACGCCCCCACCGAGGAGTGGCGGCGGATGATCCACGCGAACGTCTTCGGCGTCCTCTACTGCACCCACGCCGCCCTGCCGCTCATGCGCGCCCAGGGCGCCGGGCACATCGTCAACGTCAGCTCCGTCGCCGGGCGCGTCGCCCGCCAGGGCTCCGGCGTCTACAACCTCACCAAGTTCGGCGTCGGAGCCTTCTCCGAGTCCCTGCGCCAGGAGTGCGTCGAGCTGAACGTCCGCGTCACCCTGATCGAGCCCGGCGCCGTGGCCACCGAGCTCCCCGGCCACAACCGCCCCGAGGTCCTCGAAGCGATGGCCAAGAACTTCGCCGGAGTCACCCCCCTCGCCTCCGAGGACATCGCAACCGCCATCCTCTACGCCATCGCCCAGCCCGAGAACGTGGCCATCAACGAGATCCTCGTCCGCCCCAGCAAGCAGGTTCGCTAGCCCCCACAGCGCCTGCCGTGGCACACCGAGCGCCCCCAGCAAAGCGGAGGTCGTCTCGCAGGCGACGCCCACGCGAAGCGTCGCGTCGCCTGCGAGACGACCGGAGCGCTAGTGCCAGTCGGTGTTGCGCCAGTTGTCGTTGGGTGAGTCTGGCGCGAGCCACGCCGGCAGCGCCAGCTCCAGGTGCGAGGAGAGCGCGCACACGTACGGCTCGTAGAGGGCGCGCGTGTGTGTCAGGCGCTCGGCCACGGTGGCCGCATCGACGGCCGGCTCCACGCCTGCCGCGCTCAGCTGGCGCAGGAGCTCGCCGAGATCCTCGGGGGGAAGCCGGTCGTGCGCCGGCGGCGTCGGTCCGGCGTGGAAGCTGTAGCTGAGGTCCACCACCGCGTGGCGGGCGATCGCGAACGTGAAGCGCGCCGAGTCGACGCTCTCGCGGGGCGCCGCCGCAATCATGAACGCGCACGCGTCGAGCACCGTGCACATCGCCGCCAGCCAGTTCTGGTTGACGTGCTGCGAGCGGAAGTAGCCGAGCACCGGGTAGGCGAGGTGGGTCTCCATCAGCTCGGCCACCCACTGCTCCCAGCCGGCTAGGTAGGCGCACAGCGCGTCCCAGCCGCCGCGCTGGGTCGTGCGCAGCACCAGCCGCCCGGGGCTCGGCGGCGAGCCGGCGCGGGCGTCGAGCTGAGACACCGTCGCCTCGCGGCGCGAGAACGCCTGGTACAGGGCGGGCAGGTAGCCGATCACGATCGCCAGCACCGCCAGCCCGCTGCCGGCGTCGATCACCTGCACGGCGCGGGCGAACGCCGAATGCGCGCCCAGGCTGGCGGGGCCGTCGGTGGTCATCGTGGCGGCGCTGAAGTACAGGTCGTCGCCGAAGCCGACCGCTCTGTGCCCGGCCCCCAGGTGCGAGCCGGCCGCCCACTGCAGGCAGGCGTAGCCGAGCATCATCCCCGCCACCCACAGCACGAGGTTGACGATCACGCCCAGCGGCCCGTAGATGCCGAGCATCGTGTCGGCCGCCTGCGCGGACAGCCGCCGCGCGAATCGCCGCCACGGCCGCCACCCGTACGCGAACACCGTGCGCACGAGTCTCGGGTCGCGCTTGACCCGCCTGGGCAGCAGGAACGTGAGGAAGATCTCCGCCAGCATCAGCACGACCAGCGCGCCCCCCAGAATCCCGACGAGGACGCGCATCAGCGAGCCGGCCGGGGGCTCGCGCCGGGGGCGATCTCCAGCTGGACGATCTCCGAGCCCTCGCCGCGCGCGTGGTCCACCTGGAGCGTCGTGTGGTCGAGCCCGAAGCGCTCGCGCAGCATCGCCTCGATCCGCCGGCGCGCGGCGTGGCAGTCGCTGTCGGCGCCCACCAGCACATGGGCGGACAGCGCCGGGAAGCCGCTCGTGACCTCCCACACGTGCAGGTCGTGAACCTCGACCACGCTCTCCTCGGCCACCAGCGCGCGGCCGATCTCCTGCGGGTCGAGGCCCCTGGGGGCGGCCTCCAGGAACACCCGGCCTGAGTCCCTCGCCAGCGCCAGGCCCGAGCGCGTCATCAACGCGGCGATCGCCAGCGAGGCGATCGGGTCCGCGCGCTGGAAGCCGGCGATCAGGATCACGCCCGCGGCGATCGCCGTGCCGAGGAACCCGTAGAGGTCGGTGAGGATGTGCTGGAAGCTGCCCTCCACGTTCAGGCTGCGACGGTCGGCGGAGGACAAGAGCCACACGCCCGCGAGATTCACGAGGATTCCGGCGAGCGCGACCGCGAGCATCAGCGAGCCGTGCACCTGCGGCGGCGAGAACAGCCGGCGGATGGCCTCGTAGGTGATGAACGCGGCGAGGATCAACAGCGTCACGCCGTTGGCCAGCGCCGAGAGGATCTCCACCCGCCGCAGCCCGAAAGTCAGCGCGCCGCTGGGGGGCGCACGGCCAGCGTCATCGCCGCCAGCGAGAAGCCGATCGCGGCGGCGTCGGTGAGCATGTGCCCGGCGTCGGACAGCAGCGCCAGCGAGTGGGCGACCACGCCCGCGGCGATCTCCACCGCCGTGAACGCCACGATCAACGCCAGCGCGGCGGTCAGCCGGCGCCGGTCCCCGTCGGCTCCGGTGCTCGCCCCGTGGGAGGCTCCTGCGTGATGGTGGCACGCACCCATAGTCTCTAAACCATGTCGCATCCGGGCGACCGATCGCAGATCGGCCAGCGCGCGCTCACGCGACGGGCCACCACGCTGGTCATGCTAGTGCTCGCCGGCGTGCTGGTGATCGTCAAGCTCGGCGTGGGCATCGCCAGCGGCAGCCTCGGGCTCATCTCCAGCGGGATCGAGTCCAGCGGCGACGTGATCGCCGCGGCGCTGACGTTCTTCGCCGTGCGGCTGGGCGCGAGGCCGGCGGACGCCGACCATCCCTACGGCCACCGCCGCGCCGAGAACCTGGGGGCGCTGGGCGAGGCCGGGATCCTCGTGGGCGGAGGCGTGCTCGTGAGCGTCGCCGCGATCTCGCGCCTGGCCTCCTCGACGCCGGCGTCCGCCGTCCACTGGTACGAGCTGGCGGTGATCGCCGTGGCGCTGGCGCTGGAAGCCAGCCGCACCGGCGTCTCGCTCGTGGCCGCCCGGCGCTTCCGCAGCGCGGCGCTGCGCGCGAACGCCGCCCACTTCGCCGCCGACGTCGCCGGCTCGCTGGTCGTGCTCGCCGGCCTCCTGACCGCGCAGGCGGGCTTCCGCGAGGGCGACTCGGTGGCGGCGCTGGTGGTCGCCGCGATCGTCTTCCTCACCGCCGGCCGCCTGATCGGCGAGAACGCGAACGTGCTCATGGACCGCTCGCCGGCGCAGGCCCAACGTGCCGCCGAGCGCGCGATCGAGGCGCTCGGCCCCGAGCTGCAGCTCGACCGGCTGCGCGTGCGCGAGTCGGCCGGGCGCTACTTCGCCGACGTGGTCGTCAGCGTGCCGCCGGGCCAGGCGGTCGTCGAGGGCCATCGCGCGGCCGACATGGTGGAGAGCGCGCTGGAGCGGGCGCTGCCGGGCAGCGACGTCGTCGTGCACGTCGAGCCGCGCCGCCAGGGCCTCGACCTGCGCGACCGGGTGCTCGCGACCGCGCTGTCGGAGCCACTCGTGAAGGAGGCCCACGACATCACCATCTTCGAGCACCAGGGCCTCTACAGCGTCTCGCTGCACCTCAAGTTCCCCGCCGAGCTCGACGTCAGCTCGGCGCACGAGGTCGCCGAGCGCGTCGAGCGGGCGATCGCCGCGCGCCCGGGTGTGAGCGACGTCCAGACCCATCTCGAGCCGCTCGAGCGTCCGCTCGCGGCGCGAGCCGAGACGGCCGGCAGCGACGCGCGAACGACCGAGGCGGTCGAGCGCCTCGTGCGCGAGCGCACCGGCAGCGACCCGCGCAGCGTGCGGCTGCTGCGCACCGACGCCGGCGATGTCCTGTTCCTGACGCTCGCGGTCGATCCGGCCGAGTCGCTCACCGACGCCCATCGCCTGGCGGGAGAGCTCGAGGACGACCTGCGCCAGCAGATCGCCGGGATCGCCGACGTGGTCGTGCACACCGAGCCGTAGCCCTCGTGGGAACTAATCGCCCGGCGCCGGAGTCCATAGCTGGCGATGCCATCCACCGAAGGAGAGCCGACAGTGCCCAGATCGCTTTATGCCGTCCTCGCCATTGCGGCCATCGCCGTTGCGGGCTGCGGCAGCTCGAGCAGCTCAACCTCAACCAGTTCACCGGCCACGACGGCCGCCACCACCACGGCCACGACGCCCACGGCGCCCACGACGGCGAATGCGTTCATCGCACCGCTCACGACCGCCACGACGATCGCCTCGACGGTTCCCGCGAACGGCGACGTGAACCCCTACGGCATCGTGTTCGTTCCCACCAGCGTGGGCAAGCTGCAGGCCGGCGAGATGCTGATCAGCAACTTCAACGCCAAGGAAAGCGCCAAGGCAACCGGTCAGGGCACCGGCACGACGATCGTCCAGGTCTCAACCGCCGGCAAGGTCTCGCCGTTTGCGAGGATCGACGCCAAGACGCTCCCCGGCCCATGCCCGGGCGGCGTCGGGCTGACGACGGCGCTGAACGTCCTGCCGGGCGGCTACGTCGTCGTCGGCAGCCTGCCGACCACCGACGGCATGTCGGCGACCGCCTCCTACGGCTGCCTGATCGTGCTCGACAGCGAAGGCAAGGCGGTCGAGACGATCGCCAGCAAGAACATCCAGGGTCCCTGGGACTCGACCGCCGAGAGCGAAGGCTCCAAGACGACGCTGTTCATCAGCAACGCGCTCAACGGCGGGCCGGTGGTCGGCAAGAAGACGATCGACAACTCGACCGTGCTGCGGATCGAGCTCGAATCCGGCGAACACCAGACGCCGACGGTGCTGGACGAAACGGTGATCGCCAAGGGCATACCCTGGGTCGACTCGGCCGAAGCGCTCGTGCTCGGCCCGACCGGGCTCGCGCTCGCCTCCGACGGCACGCTGTACGTGGCCTCGACCGAGGACGACAAGATCCTCGCGATCTCCGAAGCGACGACGCGCACTACGCCCGCCGCGAAAGGGGGCACCGTGCTCACCGAAGGCGGTCACCTGAAGGAACCGCTCGGCATGGTGCTCGCGCCCAACGGCAACATCATCACGAGCAACGGCGGTGACGGCAACATCGTCGAGACGACCCCCGGCGGCAAGCAGCTGGCGGTGCAGACGGCCGACGCGAAGACCGGCGCGGGCGCGCTGTTCGGCCTGGCGGTCAACCCCTCCGGCAACGGCATCTACTACGTCGACGACGGCGAAAACACGCTGAAGCTCCTGCACTGAGGGCGGCGAGCGCGACGCGCCCGCGATGCCACGGCCCGGAAGGTTGCGCCGCGGCAGGCGTCTATCGGAGAAGCCAGCTCAAGCGAAAGGAACACTCCAATGATCGACTCAACCGACCACCACACGGCCCGCCCGCGCCGGCGTGCCACGAGCGTGAAGATCGGCGCGGCCGCGGCGGCGCTCGCGATCGCCGCGACGTTCGCCGCGATGGCGCTGGCGTCGAGCTCCACGAGCATCGACTCCGCCTCCAACTCCTCGCTCGGCGAGCACATCCTCGTCAACTCCTCGGGGCGCACGCTGTACGAGCTCTCCCCCGAGACCACCTCCCACCTGCTGTGCAAGAGCAGCGAATGCCTGAAGTTCTGGCCGCCGCTGACGGCGAGCTCGGCCAAGGACGTCAAGCTCGGCTCCGGCGTCCACGGCAAGGTCGGGATCCTGCACCGCTCGGGCGGGACCTCGCAGGTGACGCTCAACGGGCACCCGCTGTACTTCTTCTCCGAGGACAAAGGCCGCGGCGAAGCCAACGGCCAGAACCTCCAGAGCTTCGGCGGCACCTGGCACGTTCTCACCGGCTCGGGCTCGCCGAGCTCGAAGGCGGCCGGGAAGACGAACGCGCCGGCGGCGGCCGCGCCGGCCGCGCCGACCGGGTCGACCGGGTCGAGCGCGCCGGCCGGGTCGAGCGCGCCCTCATCGAGCGGCTCCGAAGGCTCGGGCGGCTGGAGCTACTGAGGCTGAGACCGGGAGCGATCAGTTCTCGGACAGGCGCTGGAGCAGGTCGATCGCGCGCGCGAGCAGCCGCTGCTCGGCGGGGGAGAGGTCCCCGGCGATCGCCTGCGCCAGCCAGCCCTCGCGCTGGCGGCGGTCGGCGGCCAGCGCCTGACGGCCCTCGTCGGTCAGCTCCACGAGCGTCCTGCGCCCGTCCGCCGGATCGGCGCGGCGGACGATCAGGCCGTCGGCCTCCAGGTCGCTGACCGTCTGCGCCATCGACTGCGGGCGCACGCGCTCGGCCACCGCCAGGTCGCCGATCGAGCGCGTGCCTTCGCGGTCCAGGCGTCCCAGCACGGCGCCCTGGGAGAACGGGAAGCGATGCTCGGCGCGCAGGCGCCGCATGAGCTGCCCGAGCACCATGCGCAGCTCGCTCGCGAGCCTCGTGGAGTCCACCGCGATCGCCACCTCAATCTAAAACTATAAAGCGAACGGCAGGGAAACTGTGCAGTTTTCCTGTATTAATGAATGGATGGCGAGCGAGGCGCACAGCGACGGGAGCGGGCGCGACCCGGTCGACCCGGTCGGCGCGGCCGGCGCGGCTGGCCCGGGCGACCCGGTCGACGCGGCCGCCGTCGGTCCCGACCGCTACAAGTGGATCGCGCTGTCGAACGTCACGCTGGGGGTGCTGCTGGCCACGCTGGACGGCTCGATCACGCTGATCGCCATGCCCGACATCTTCCGGGGCATCCACCTCGACCCGCTCGTGCCGGCCAACAGCTTCTACCTGCTGTGGATGATCCTCGGCTTCCTCGTCGTGACGAGCGTGCTGATCGTCAGCCTCGGGCGGCTGGGGGACATGTATGGCCGGGTGAAGATGTACAACCTCGGCTTCGTCATCTACACGCTCGCCTCGCTCGTGCTGACGGTGGACTGGCTGGACGGGCGCGCGGGAGCCACGTATCTGATCGCGTTCCGCATCGTGCAGGGCATCGGCGCGGCCTTCCTGCTGGCCAACGCGGCGGCGATCATCACCGACGCGTTCCCCGCCAACCAGCGGGGGATGGCGCTTGGCATCAACAACATCGTCGGTGTCAGCGGGATGTTCGTCGGGCTGGTGCTGGGCGGGCTGCTCGCGCCGATCGACTGGCGGCTGGTGTTCCTGATCTCGGTGCCCGTGGGGCTGTTCGGCACGGTGTGGGCGTATCTGAAGCTCGAGGAGCGCAGCACGCCCAAACGCGCACGGGTGGACTGGTGGGGCAACGTCACGTTCGCGCTGGGGCTGGTCTTGATCATGGTCTCGGTCACGTATGGAATCCGGCCGTATGGCGGCGCCGCGACGGGCTGGGGCAGCCCGCGGGTGCTGGCGCTGCTGGGCGCGGGCGCGCTGTCGCTGGTGGCGTTCGCGGCAATCGAGCTGCACGTGCAGGAGCCGATGTTCCGCCTGCCGCTGTTTCGCATCCGCGCGTTCACGTTCGGGACGCTGTCGACGTTCCTCTCGGCGGTGGCGCGCGGCGGGCTGATGTTCATGCTGATCATCTGGCTGCAGGGAATCTGGCTGCCGCTGCACGGCGTCAACTTCACCGACACGCCGCTGAAAGCGGGGATCTACATGCTGCCGTTGACGCTGGGGATGCTCGCCGCCGGCCCGACCTCCGGGTATCTGTCGGACCGCTTCGGGGCGCGCTGGTTCGCGACGGGGGGGATGCTCGGCTCGGCGCTGAGCTTCTTCCTGCTCACGCTGCTGCCGGTCGACTTCTCCTTCTGGCTGTTCGCGCTCGTGCTGGCGATGATCGGCATCTCGATGGGCATGTTCGCCTCGCCGAATCGCGCGGCGGTGATGAACAGCCTGCCGCCGCAGCACCGCGGGGCGGGCGGCGGCATGAACCAGACCTTCCAGAACTCCGCACAGGTGCTCTCGATCGGCGTGTTCTTCACGTTGATGATCCTCGGGCTGGCGTCGAACCTGCCGCCCACGCTGGCGGCAGGGCTGCAGGCGCACGGCGTGTCGGCCAGCGTTGCGAGCAGCGCCTCACACACTCCGCCGGTGTCGGTGCTGTTCTCGGCCTTCCTCGGCTACAACCCGATCGAACACCTGGTGGGCACGCACGCGCTCGCGTCGCTTTCGGCCGCCAACCACGCGACGCTCGTGGGCCGCTCGTTCTTCCCGCAGCTGATCTCAGCGCCGTTTCGCACGGGGCTGCACGAGGCGTTCCTGTTCGCGATCGTCTCCTGCCTCATCGCCGCCGGCGCCTCGCTGCTGCGCGGCGGGCGCTACGAGTACGTGGAGGAGGCCGCGCCGCAGAGCCCCGGAACGCGAACCCCGCGGGAGAACGCCAGCGCCGCGCGGGAGGGCCGGCGGGCGGTCGAGGACCTGCAGGAAGTCGAGCAAGGCGCGGGGGATCTCGCGCTAGTCACCGGCAGAGAGGAGCAGCATGCGCGTTGAGTGGTACGGGCAGTCCGCGTTTCACCTGAAGGGCGAGCGGGCGTCGGTGATGATCGACCCGTTCGGCGACATGTCCGCGCTCGCGGCCGCCCGCGGGATGCAGTTCGACTACCCGCCGATCGCCGGCGTGCAGGCCGAGCTGCTGCTCGTCACCCACGAGCACATCGACCACAACTGCGTGGAGGCGATCGGCGGCGATCCGGCGATCCTGCGCTCGACCGCCGGCAGGCTCTCCTCGCCGGTCGGCGAGGTGGTGGCGATCGCCTCCGAGCACGACGAGAGCGCCGGCACCGAACGCGGGCCGAACACGATCTTCGTGTTCGAGCTCGACGGCACCCGCGTGTGCCACTTCGGCGACTTCGGCCAGAGCGTGCTGCGCGACGAGCAGGCGGCGGCGATCGGCGAGGTGGAGCTGCTGTTCCTGCCGGTCGGCGCCGGCCCGACGATCGGCCCCGAGCAGGCCGAGTCGATCGTCGCGCGCCTGGCCCCCAGGTGGGTCGTGCCGATGCACTACCGCACGCCGCGCATCGGCTTCCTCGATACGGCCGAGGACTTCCTCGCTCGCTTCGAGCGCGTCGAGCGCCTGCCGGACGCCGCGTTCGACACGGGCGAGCTACCCTCGCATGATGATCCTGTAATCGTCCTACCGGAGGTGCCGTGATGAAGATCGGGCGTTTGCTGCTGAGAGTGGTCGTGGGCGGGTTCTTCGTGGGGCATGGGACGCAGAAGCTGTTCGGCTGGTTCGACGGCCACGGCCTGGAGGCGACGGCCGCGGGCTTCGAGCAGATGGGGCTGCGGCCCGGCAAGGCCAACGCGATCGCGGCCGGAGCCGCCGAGGCCGGCGGCGGCGCGCTGCTCGTAGCGGGCCTGGCGACGCCGCTGGCCGCCTCGGTGCTGACCGCGACGATGATGACGGCGATCGAGACCGTGCACGCCAAGAACGGGCCGTGGGCGAGCAAGGGCGGCTACGAGTACAACGCCGTGCTGATCGCCGCCGCCCTCGCGCTCGCGGAGGTGGGCCCGGGCGACCTGTCGCTGGACCACGCGCTCGGCCGCGAGCGCTCCGGCACAGGCTGGATGCTCGCGGCGCTCGCCAGCGGCGCCCTCGGCTGGCTCGGCGCCCGCGCCACGCGCGGCGCCGCACCGGAGCCGCCGGCGCCGGCCGCGGAGGCGAACGGGGCGGTCGCACCGTCCCCCGAGGGCGAGCAGGAGCTGCAGAGCAGCTAGAGCAGCTACAGTTCGGCGACCATGCGCAGGCTCTCATCGCTGGCCCTCGCCGCCGCCGTGCTCGCGCTGGCGGGGTGCGGAAGCTCGTCCGGCAGCAGCACCCCCACGAGCACCACCACGCCCACGACCACGGCTACCACCGCGACGACGACGCCGAGCACGCCGGCGAGCACCACGACGTCAACGTCGACCAGCACCGGGGCGAGCCAGTCCCTGAGCCTGGAAGCCAACCGCGAAGGTCAGCTCAAATACAACAAGAGCTCGCTGACCGCCAACGCCGGCAAGGTCACGATCGACATGACGAACATGTCCCCGCTGGGGCACAACGTCACGATCGAATCCTCCTCGCACGCCATCCTCGGCGCCACGCCGACGTTCCAGGGCGGCTCGAAGAGCGTGACGGTGAACCTCAAACCGGGCGTCTACAAGTTCTTCTGCTCCGTCCCCGGCCATCGCCAGGCGGGGATGGAAGGGACGCTGACGGTCAAGTAGGCGCGGGCGAAGCCCAAGCGCGGCAGTGCCTGGGCATTTCGCTGCAAGCAGCGAGGAGTGGCGCTAGCGGTCGAGCCCGTGGTGCCTTGCCTCGTCCGCGAGTCGCTCGTCGAGCGTCAGAACCCTTGCGCCTGTGGCTTTGGCGGTGAGCAGCACGCAACAGTCCGGCAGCTTCAGCGCCGTCTCGGCGCGCAGCGCCGCGAGCCGCTCGGAGGCGTCTGGCGGAAGTGAGAACTCGTGAACGCCAAGGGCTCGTAGGGCAGCTCGCGTGGCTGCCAGGCGACCCTCGCGTGTCGGCGCGACCAGAACCTCGGCGAGCGTGATGCAGCTCGCTCCGAACGGCTCATCGGCGGCGTCGAGAAGGTGCTCGGTGGCCAGCGTGTGGTGGGCGTCGTCCTGATCGAGGTGGGCGATCAGGACGCTCGCGTCGAGGATGATCACGCGGGCCAGTCGTCGCGCAGTTGCTCGAGGTAGCCGGCCGGGTAGATCCCGGTGAGCGCACCGCTGGTACGTTCGATCGCCGCTCGCCGCTCGGTGGCCGCATGCTCAGCGTCCGCGGTGATCGAGCGGTGCCCCTCCCGAACAAGCTCGAGCAGGAGCTTCGCGGGGCGTTCGCGGTCGTGGGGCCAGTGCCGCGCGGCATCCGTCAATGCACGTGCGACCTCGTCCGTCTCGGTGATCGTATGGCGAGATCGAGTTGTCGGCATCGACCTGAAAGTGTAGCACCTGAAAAAGGTGCCGCACCGCTCTTTACCTCACCGCACCCACACGATGTCGCCGATCCGGAGCATCCCGAAGACGGTGTGGGCGGCTTCGATCGGCAGCTCGACGCAGCCGTTGGACTGGGGGAATCCGTAGGCTTCGCGGGGGTAGCCGTGGACGGCGTCGCCGCCGTTGAAGTAGTTCACCCAGGGCACGTCGGGGACGTCGTATTTGGTGCCGTCGGGATCTTCTCCCGCCATCGTCGTGGACACGTAGCGTGCGTAGACGGGGAAGATCCCCTGCTGGGTTTCCGCGCCTGCGACGCCGGTGTTGACGGGCGTCGTGAAAGCCAGGTGGTGGCCGCGGTGCAGGAACAGCGTCTCCGGGAGCGTCTCGGTGACGGTCGCCCAGGTGAAGGGCTGCGGGTCGCGCTTGCCGACCGTCACGTCGAACAGCAGCTTCAGCCACGTGGCGCGGCTGGGTTCGCCGGTCGCCTCCAGGCCGTTGTCGGCCTGGAAGACCTCGAGCGCGCCGCGGGTGCTCGCGTCGAGCCGGCCCATCTGCACGGGCGGAGCGCCTGAGGGTTCGGGCGCGAGCCGGCCGCGCGGCGGGTGGAAGGCGTTGACGGCGGCTTCGCGGCGGGTCTCGCGGCCGGGCTTGATGTGGTCCCTGTAGAGGGTGCGCAACCTCGCGCCGAGGTAGCCCAGGCGGGCGAGCGCCTGCTGCAGCCCGGCGAGCGGCGGGCAGGCGACCTGCAGGTGGATCGTGCGCCGGCGCCCGAGCGGCGCGTGTTCGCTGGAGTCGGTCCGCGCCCACGCGATCAGCGCGTAGCTCGAGCACGGCTGCAGCGTGGAGGCGGGGGTGAAGACCTCCGAGTCGCCGACGACGCTCCACGTGCCCGCCACCGCGGGCACGAGCGTCGGCGGCGGCGAGGTGGGGGAGACGGGCGCGGACAGCGTCACCGTCAGCGCTGCGGCGCCGTCGGCGATCGCGGCGTCGGGCAGCGCCGTCAGGCGGGTGGCCGGCAGGGGGGACGCGGGGGAAGCGCCCGCGCCCGCGAGCAGCGCGAGGACCACGAGCGCCGATGTCACGAATGCGCGCTTCACCAGCAGAGAGGCTATCCCGTTTCACGCCTTCCCCACGCACGTTCACGCCCTCTCCCTGCGCGGTTCACGCTCCTTCCCGGCGTGCGCTCGGCACGTACGCCAGCCACGTGAGGAGCGCGGCCGCGGCGGCTGCCGCCAGCGGCAACGCGCGACCGGATTTCAGCAGCAGCGCGCCGGCGATGGCTCCCGTCAGCATCGCCACGACCGCCGCCGCGCGGCGAGCCGTGCCCTTCCCGGTGCCTCCGAGGAGGCGCGAGTCCGCGGCCAGGCCGGTCAGCGTCAGCGTGACCACCGTCGTCGTGAGATCGGGCACGGCGAGACGACGCACGGTCGCGTTGCGGACGCCCATGGCGAGGGCGAGCAGCGCGATCACCGCGTCGCCGGAGGCCGCGTCGGCTCGCACGCTGACGACGATCGCGAGGACGGTGGCGGCCGCGATCAGCGACGCCTCCAGCGCCAACGCTCCCGCCACGTGTCCGGTGTGGTGCTCGGAGAACCTGCGCGCGACGGCGCCGCCGACGCCGGCGCCGAGCAGGAACGCTCCCAGCGACACCAGCGGAGCGACCACGGGCAGGCCGCCGCTGCCGGCGACGCCGAAGCCCAGCAGCACGATGTTGCCGGTCATGTTCGCCGCGAACACCCGTCCCAGCCCGAGGTAACACACGGCGTCGACGAGCCCGGTCGAGAACGTCAGCACCAGCAGAGTGCGTGCGAGCGGATGCCGAAGGCTCTGTGCGGCCTGCGCACGGCGGCGCGCATCCTCCTCGGCGCGCGCTCCGGGCAGATCGCCCGCCGGCCCAGATGCTTTCCCGTCGGCCACGCAAGGCAGCTTCTCAAGCGCGGGCGACGGGATCGGCTGGACGGCCGCGTGGCGTCAGTCGAGGTAGCTGACGACGTCGCTGAGCGGCGCTCGCTCGAGGGCGCGCTGCTCCTGCACGGGGAAGCCGAGGTACAGCAAGCCGACCGGCGTCTCGTCCGCGCCCAGCCCGAGGATCTCACGCCCGCGGAGGTCGTCGAGCAGCGCGACCGTCCGCCAGTAGCCGGCGAGACCCCTGGCGTGGGCGCCGAGCAGCACCAGGTAGGCGGCGACGGCGGTCGCGAGCAGGTCCTCGCGGTCCTGCGCGGCCTCGCCGCTCTGGCTGGCGCTGACGGCGACGAGCGTGGGGGCGCGGGCGAGCTTGACCGCCGAGCCCGGCTTGACCGACTCGGCGAGCTCCATCAGGCGCTCGCGGGCGCGCCGGCCGAGGACGCGAAAGCGCCACGGGCTGGTGAGGTGGTGGTTCGGCGCCCAGCTCGCCAGCTCGAACAGCTCGTCGAGCACGCTCGCCTCGACGGGCTGGGCGGCGAACGCCTTGTGCGTGCGACGCGTGCGGATAGCCTTCTCGACGTCCATGACCGGAACGGTAGAGCCATGAACGGTCCGCCCACGTGAACGCCAAGGCGAGCGCGCACGAGCGCAGGGCAGTGCTGCGGCTCGATCCGGCATGAGCGCAGGCGAAATCGTCGCGATCGCGCTCGCCGGCCTGGCGGCGGGCACGATCAACACGGTGGTCGGCAGCGGCACGCTGATCACCTTCCCGGTGCTGCTGGCGTTCGGCTATGCGCCGGTGAGGGCGAACGTGTCGAACACGATCGGGTTGGTGCCGGGCTCGGCCTCCGGCGCGATCGGCTATCGCCGCGAGCTCGCCGGCCAGCGCTCCCGCGCGATGCGGCTCGGCGCGGCGTCCGTCGCCGGCGGCATCACCGGCGCGGTGCTGCTGCTGGTGCTGCCTGCGTCGGCGTTCGAGGCGATCGTCCCCGTGTTCATCGCGGCGGCGCTCGCGATGGTGGTGTTGCAGCCGCGCCTGGCGCGGCGGTTGGCCAAACGCGAGCGCGACGGCGAGCGCGAGCACAGGCTCGGCCCGCCGGTGCTGGCGTCGGTGTACCTGTCGGGCGTCTACGGGGGCTACTTCGGCGCCGCGCAGGGGATCCTGCTGCTCGGGATCCTGGGCCTGGCGCTGGCCCAGGACCTGCAGCGCACGAACGCGCTCAAGAACGTCCTCGCCGGTCTCGTCAACGGCGTCGCAGGCGTCTACTTCGCGTTCGCCGCGCACGTCGACTGGGGGCCGGCCGCGATCATCGCGGGCGCCTCGATCGTCGGCGCGCAGGTGGGCGCACGCTACGGCCGGCGGCTGTCCCCGGGCGCGCTGCGGGCGGTGATCGTGGTTGTGGGGGTGTTCGCGATCGTGCGCCTGCTGGTCGACTGAATCGCCGCCCCGCCCCGGGCGCGCGGCGGCGGTGGCCGCCGGCCGCGCGCGCAGCCGTCTACTGCCAGCGCCAGCTTTCGATCACTTCTTCGAGCGCCTTCAGCGCCGCGGGGAAGCGAGCGGGAGCGGCCGAGACGCTGATCTCGTAGGTGAAGCCGCCGTCCACGGTGAACACCTGGCGGCGCTCGCTCGGTTTGTGGCCCGCCACCCGGTAGTCGATGTAGAGCGCCGGCTGTGCGTCCACGTTCAGCCGCTGCGGTTGTGAGACGTCGTGGGCTTTCGGCACGAATGCCGGAAGGCTGGCGAGGTTTCGCACCGCGCGGGCGACGATCGCCTGCAGGCCGCCTTCGATCTCGGTGGCGCGGAAGACCGTCAGGTTGGTGCCACGGCCGCTGGCGTAATGCCGCGTCGCCGAGTAGTCGATGGCGGCTTCGCCGCCGCTGCCCGTCGTGAAGCCGCTGGGGAGGATCGTCAGGAACCCTCCGCTCTTTGCGTGGATCACCTGGGCGCCGCTCGGGGGCGCGGTGGGGCTTCTTGCCGCGCCTGTGGAGGCTGTGCCGGTGGTGTCCGCGGTCGTGGTGGCGGTGGTGCCGGTGGTAGCGGTTGAGCTGCCCGAGCCGCCCCCGCACCCCGCCACGAGGAGCGCGGCGGCCGCGAGGCAACCCGCGATGGTCGTTCGCATTCGCTAACCGTACCCCGTTCCTGGATGTCGGTGCTGTTCGACCTCTCGGCTCGGCGTGCGCCGTGCCTGTTCGGCTTGGCATGTAGCGTTGGTCAGGATGCCGCGATGGCAGCTCGTGATCTTCGACTGCGACGGCGTGCTGGTGGACAGCGAGCGGATCTCGAATGGGGTGCTCGCGCAGATGCTGAGCGCGGAGGGCCTGCCGACGACGATGGCGGAGGCTCGCCGCGACTACCAGGGCCTGCTGCTCGCCGACGTGCTCGAGCGCGCGCAGGAGCGGCTCGGACGGCAGCTCCCCGAGGGCTGGCTCGCCGAGTACGAGGACGAGCGTGCGGCGGCCTTCCGCCGCGAGCTTCGCGCGGTGGACGGCGCCGCGGAGGCGGTCGGGCGCGTGAGCGACGCCGGGGTGGCGGTGTGCGTGGCCTCGCAGGGCAAGCTGTCGAAGACGCGGCTGTCGCTCGAGCTGACGGGCCTGCGCGAGCTGTTCGCCGAGGGTGCGCTGTTCTCGGCGGAGTCCGTCCGCCGCGGCAAGCCCGACCCCGACCTGTTCGTGCACGCGGCCGCGGCGATGGGCGTCGGTCGCGACCGGTGCGTGGTGGTGGAGGACACTCCGTCCGGGGTCGCCGCGGCGGTGGCGGCGGCCATGCGCGCAATCGGCTACGCGGCGGACGGCGACGAGCACGCGCTCGAGCTCGCGGGCGCTGAGATCATCCGCTCGCTGGCAGAGCTTCCCGGACGGTTGGGGCTTTGAGGCCCTTGGCCATCGCGGCCGTGAGCTCGCGGCTGCTGGGCAGCTCGCCGGCGTCGATGAACGCCTGGATGAGCATGCCGTCGGCGGTGGCGAGCATCAGCGAGGCGATGCGGCGGGCTTCCGGCGCCTCCAGCGCGCCGCCGAGCGCGTCGACGATCCAGCCGGCGATGCGCTCGCGCTGGCGGCTGTAGTGCGCGGCCAGCTGCCGGCGGAGCTCCGGCGAGCGCGCGCTGCGGGCGAGCGCCTCGATGAACGCGTTGTAGTAGGGGCGGATGGAGTCGTACTCGTCGAGCACCACGCCGAGCGAGCCGGTCATCCACGCCAGCAGCCCGCCGCCGGCGTCGGCGGGGAGAGCGCGGCCGATGGTGTCGGCCCATTCCTCCAGGGCGAGCCCGATGGCCTCGTTCAGCAGGGCTTCCTTGGAGCCGAAGTGGTAGCCGATCGAGCCGAGGTTGGTGCCGGACGCGGCGACGAGGTCGCGGGCGGTGATGTTGCCGTACTCGCCCTCGCGCAGCAGCCTGCCGGCGGCCTCCAGCAGCTTTGTCCTGTGCGTGTCGCGATGGGAGCTTGACATACTCATTTATACATCGTATAATACATTTTATAAATAAGACGTGCAACAGCAAGTCGCAGGAGCCGCGCGCCGCGGGTCAAATCGAGCGCGACGCCCACGACGGGCCCCGAGGAGGGCATTTGCGATGACGAACGCCACGAGCACCGACACGCGGACAACGAAACCGCAGGCGACGGACGGCGCGGCTGCCGGCGCCGGGGCGGCGGATTCCATCGCCGGCGGGGCGGCTGTGGGCGCCGGGCCGGCGGATGCGACGAGCGGCGAGACGTCCGTGCGCGAGGCGGCCACGCGCGAGGCGTCCAAACACGCGCGCCTGATCCGCTCGGCGCGGGACGGGCGGATTCTCAGCGCGACGATGCTGCCGTTCTTCATGGTGAGGCCCCCGAAGGGGTATGGAGTGCTGACGACGACCGGGCGCAGGACGGGCAAGCGGCGACGCAAATGCGTGCGCGTGATCCGCAGGGGAGACCGCGCGTACCTGGTGATGCTGCGCCCGCCCGCCGTGGCGATGAGCAAGCCGGCATCGGTATCTGCGTGGGTGTGGAACCTCCGCGCGAACCCGCGCGTGGCGCTGCGCATGCGGGGCGGTGCGGTCGCGGGCCTCGCGCGGGAGCTGACCGACCCGGCCGAGCTGGCGCGGGCGCGGGCGGCGCTGTGCGAGACGGTGAGCCTGTTCGACTACGGTGAGTGCGACATGCATCTGCGCGGGCTGCCCACGCGCGCGAAGATCGAAAAGCTACACGGCTACTGGTTCGACACGGGCATCCCGCTGGTGGTGGAGCTCGAGGCATAGCGCCCTCGAGCCCCGGCCACGGGGTTCGGATCCTTGTCCGATGCGCCCCGGTGGCGGGCGAACATCTCCCGCACCCAGGCGAAGGCGGGGCGCTCGTTCAGCTCGGCGCGGAAGCTTTCGTAGGGCTCCGGCATCCGCTGTATGTACTGCGGGCCCTCGGCTGGCAGCACGAGTGGATACAGAAGCGAGGCGGCCGTGAGGTCGGCGACCGTGAAGCCATCACCGGCCAGGTACTCGCCTCCATCCAGCTCGGCCTCCAAGCGGTCGAGCCCCGCGAGGATCTTCGTGCGGGCCTGCTCGGCACCTGAGTCGTCGCTGGCGCGGTAGCGCAGCCCGGTGAACAGGCGCGTGTAGGGGACGAGCGCGCGGCCGAATCTCGCCGCCAGCTCGGGCGCGACGCGGGGTCCCATCTCCGCCAGCAGCGCGGGCTCGCGGCGCAGTTCGTAGAAGGCCAGCCGCCGCACGTAGGGCCCCAGCTGCTCGTCGAAGTGGTCCTCGAGCTCGAGTGCCCGGCGGCGCTCGTCGGGGTCCTGCGGGTAGAGCGCCGGCTCGGGGAAGCGGCGCTCGAGCGCGGCGATGATGGCGGTCGAGTCGACGATGCGCTCGCCGTCCAGCTCGAGCATCGGCAGCGTGATCGCGCGTCCGCGGCTGAGGACGTAGACGATCGGCATGTGCATGCCGGGTGGAGGAGCGCGACGTTCGTGCTCCACCGACTTGTAGTCGAGCGCCCAGCGCGCCTTCTCGCTGAAGTGCGAGACGACGATGTGCCAGAGGGTGGGACGTTCGCCATTGCGCATACTGACTGGTCGGTCGGTATACTAGCACGGATGTCGGAGAGGGTGGCAACAGCTCGCGCGCCGGGGGTGCGTCGCCGCGACAAGCGCACCCGCGCGGCACGCGCGAAGGGCACCGACGCCCGCGCGGCGCTGCTGCGAGCGGCCGGGGAGCTGTTCGCGCAGCGGGGCTTCGAGGGCACCTCGGTGGACGAGATAGCCCAGCGGGCGGGCTACTCGAAGGGAGCTCTCTACTGGCACTTCGCGAGCAAGCACGAGCTGTTCTTCGCGCTGATGGACGCGTTCGTGGACGCGCCGGCGCGCGAGATGATCGAGCTGCTGCGCTCGGCGCCACCCGAGCAGGACATGGCGCCGGAGGCGAGCCGGCGGTTCGTCGAGCTGATCGGCGCCCAGCGCGAGCTGCTGCTGCTCGACCACGAGTACTGGGCGCAGGCGGTGCGCGACCCGCAGCTGCGCGAGCGCTACGCCGCCCACCGCGCGGAGCTCCGCGTGGATCTGGGCAGGGCTCTGGAAGTGCGCCTGGCGCATCTCGGCGTGCCCGCGACGACGATCGCTCCCGAGCTGATGGCGACGATCGTGATGGCCCTCTCGGCCGGCCTCACACGGGAGCGGCTGATCGACGCCGGCGCCGTCCCCGACGAGCTGCTGGGCCGCACGATCGTGCTGCTCTACCGCGGCCTGCTCGCGAGCGCCGGGGAAGCGTCGGCGTAGGGGAGAGGGGTGACGACGTTGCCGTCGTGGTGGGCGTCTCGGGCGAGCGTTGCTACACGTCTGTTGTATGATGCTACAACGATGCTCCAGTGAGCGAGCGCGCGCGAGCGGCGGCTCACAGCTCGGCGAGACGCCGGCGCAGAAAGCGCCGCTCGCCGTCCGCGCTCGCGAGTTCCAGCGCGCGCAGGTAGGCGGTGCGGGCCTCTTTGCCGCGAGCGAGCCGTCGCAGCAGCTCGGCGCGGGTGGAGTGGAAGTACTGGTA
Organism: uncultured Solirubrobacteraceae bacterium; assembly: GCA_963782325.1. Lineage (GTDB taxonomy): Bacteria > Actinomycetota > Thermoleophilia > Solirubrobacterales > Solirubrobacteraceae > Palsa-744. Next base: position 335,880 of record CAWAJG010000008.1, on the reverse strand, counting down.
GTCCTCGAGCTCCAGCGCGTCGACGATCGCCAGCGCGGCGTCGGGCCCCTGCGACTCGGCGACGGCGACCGCGCGGTTGAGCTCCACGACGGCCGAGCCGGTGACGGCGGCGAGCTCGCGGTAGAGCGCCTCGATCTGCACCCAGTCCGGGGGGTCCTCGGCTTGCAGCGAGGCGATCGCCGCCTGCAGGACGTACACGCCGCCGGAGCCGCCCCCGCGGAGCGCGAGCGCTCGGTCGAGCAGGCCGCGCGCCCGGGCGATCTGGGCGGAGTCCCACAGCGAGCGATCCTGGTCGGCGAGCAGAACGAGCTCCGCTCCGTCGACGCGCGCCTCGCGGCGGGCGTCGTGCAGGAGCATCAGCGCGAGCAGCCCCAGCGCCTCGGACTCGTCGGGCATCAGCGCCGCGAGCACACGCCCGAGCCGGATCGCGTCGGCCGCCAGCTGCCCTCGTGTGGACGGGTCGGAGTACCCCTGGTTGAAGATCAGGTAGACGACCGCGAGCACCGCCGCGAGCCGGTCTGGCAGGAGATGCTCGGCGGGTACGCGGAAGGGGATGCCGGCCGTCTTGACCTTCGACTTCGCGCGGGTCAGCCGGCGCTTCATCGTCTCCGGCGAGACGAGGAACGCGCGCGCTATCTCCTCGGTGCGTAGGCCGCCGAGCGCGTACAGCGTGAGCGCCACCTGCGCCTCGGTGGAGAGCGCGGGATGGCAGCAGGTGAACAGCAGCTCGAGCCGTTCGTCGGGGATCGGCGTCTCGTCCACGTCTGGCTCCGCGACCGGCTCGGGGATCTCCAGCAGGGTGGTCTTCTCGGCGAGCACCCGCGCGCGGCGCAGGCGGTCGATCGCCCGGTTGCGCGCGGTGCTCGTCAGCCAGGCGCCCGGATTGTCGGGCACGCCGTCGCGCGACCAGCGCTCGGCGGCGACGGCGAAGGCCTCCTGGGCCGCCTCCTCGGCGAGGTCGAAGTCGCCGAGGAAGCCGACCAGGCAGGCGAGCACACGACCCCACTCGTCGCGGAAGACATCCTCGAGCAGGGCTAGCGCTCCATCACCGGGCGGACCTCCACCGAGCCGCGCATGCGCGCGGCGGGGATCCGTGCGGCCACCTCGATCGCCTTGTCGAGGTCGTCGACGTCGAACAGGAAGTAGCCGCCGAACACCTCCTTGGTGTCCGCGAAGGGCCCGTCGGTGGTGAGCGTCTGGCCGTCGTGGACGCGGACGGTGGTGGCGGTGTGCGCCGGCTGGAGCTGGGCCCCGCCGACGCAGCCGGGCTCTTCGCCGATGGCCATGTACTCGGCGGTGATCGCCTTGCGCTCGTCCTCGCCCAGGGTCTCGTAGGCGCTGGGCTCGCTGTTGATCAGCAGTGCGTACTTCATGTCGTCCTCCTGGCTGTGGGTTGTACCTGTTGCCCCTACGACGAACGGGGACGGCGCGAGGGGACAGCAAATCGTGGCAGGCCCTCGATCGCGGCGGGCGCCGCGGGAGCTGGGCGGGGGGCCGCGCCGGCGGCTCGTCGGGGAAGCCCGCTCACGCCTGGCCCTGGACGCGCGCGAGCGCGGCGGGGTCGCCGTCGCATCGGAGCCCGCGCGCGCGCGCCTCCGTCAGCTTCAGAGCGCCGGCGAGGACGCCGACGATCAGCTGCGGCGCGCCGCTCAGCACCAGGTCGGGATCCTCGGTCGAGCCCGGGCGCAGGCGCACCTCGCCGGCGTTCGCCTCCACGGTCATCGGCTCATCGCCGGCGCGCAGCTCGATCGCCACCGGCGGGCGCTCGGGCGCGTGGTCGCGCAGGAAGAGGCTGACGGGCATCTCCAGCCAGCGGCCGCGAAATGCGTCGCCGTCGGCGGGCTCGACCATCAGCGGCGCCCCCCAGCGGGCGAGCTCGACGAGCGCGGACCGGAGCTGCTCGCCCCGCGGGGTGAGGCGGAACAGCGTCGTGGCTATCGGCGGCGGGGCGTCCTCGCGCACGACGATCCCGGCCTGCTCGAGCTCGCGCAGGCGATCGGCGAGCATGTTCGTGGCGATCCCCGGCAGGCCGCCGAGCAGGTCCGTGTAGCGGCACGCCCCACGCAGCAGGAGCTCGCGCACGATGAGCATCGTCCAGCGGTCGCCGACCACGTCGAGCGCCTTCGCCAGCGAGCAGTATTGGCCGTAGGAGCGCATGAGCTGATCGTAACAAATTGGTTGAGAACTTCAACTAGGCACTTGATTTTCTCAAGCGTGCGTGTTATGACTGCGCCCATGCAGAACCGCGCGCTGATCCTGGTCTCGCTCCTGCTGGCCGCCTTCGCGATCAACCTGGACACGACGATCGTGAACGTGGCGCTGCCGACGCTCGTGCGCGAGCTGCACGCCAGCAACACGCAGCTGCAGTGGGTCGTCGACGCGTACAACCTCGTGTTCGCGGCGCTGCTGCTCGCGTCAGGCAGCCTCAGCGACCGCGTCGGGCGCAAGGGGATGCTGCTCGCCGGGCTCGGCGTGTTCGGCCTGGCGAGTGCGATCGGCGGCCTGACCACGACCCCGGGACAGCTGATCGTGGCGCGCTGCTTCATGGGCCTCGGCGCGACGATGATCTTCCCGGCGACGCTGTCGCTGATCTCGAACATCTTCACCGAGCGCGTCGCCCGCGCACGGGCGATCGGCCTGTGGGGCGCCACCGCCGGGGTTGCGATCGCGCTCGGGCCGATCGTCGGCGGCTGGCTGCTGGAGCAGTTCTCGTGGAGCAGCATCTTCTTCGCGATGACGCCCGTCGCGGCCGTGGCGGCGGCGCTGGTGGCGTGGAGCGTGCCGACCTCGCGCGATCCTCACGCTCCGCGGGCCGACCGCGTGGGAGTCGTGCTGTCGACGGCCGCGATGGCGCTCTTGATCTTCACGATCATCGAGGCGCCCGAATACGGGTGGAGCGCGGCGCGTACGCTCGGCGGCTTCGCGATCGCGCTGGCGCTGTTCGGCGTGTTCGTCGCCTGGGAGCTGCGATCGCTCGAGCCGATGCTCGACCTCAAGCTGTTTCGCAACCCCCGCTTCACGGCGGCGAGCGGCTCGGTGACGGTGGCGTTCTTCTCGCTGTTCGGCTTCATCTTCCTGATGACGCAGTACTTCCAGTTCATCAAGGGCTACAGCCCGCTGTCGACGGGCGTGCACCTGCTGCCGGTCGCCACGTCGGTCGGCGTCGCATCGGTGCTGGGCACCCGCCTGGCCGTGCGCTTCGGCACGAAGCTGATCGTCGCGCTGGGCCTGCTGTTCGTCGCGTGCTTCTACGGGTGGGTCGCGGCGGTCATCGCGAGCAACACCAGCTACGCGATCATCGCCACCCAGATGGTGCTCTACGGCGTGGGCATGGGGCTGACGAGCGCGCCCGCGACGGAGGCGATCATGGGGGTCGTGCCGACGGCGAAGGCCGGCGTGGGCTCCGCGGTCAACGACGCCACGCGCCTGCTCGGCGGGACGCTCGGGGTGGCGATCATCGGCAGCGTGTACGCGTCGATCTACGACAGCCGGCTGGCCGCCGGCCTGCCCGCGCGCCTGCCGGTGGCGCTCGCGCACGCTGCCCACCAGTCGGTCGGCGCGGCGCTGACCGTCGCGGGTCGGCTGGGAGCGGCCGGCCAGCCGCTGCTCGCGGGCGCCGTCCGGCACGCGAGCTCCCACGCTTTCATCCAGGGGCTCAGCATCGGCTGTCTGGTCGCCGGTGGCGTCGCGGTCGCCGGCGCGGTCGCGGCCGCCGCGCTGCTGCCCGCTCAGCCTCTGCCCGCCGGACTCGTCGAGGCCGGCGTCCCCGAGCCGGCGCTCGGCGCGCAGGCCTGAAGATCCACATCTCCTGTGCCGCGGGCCTGCCGACCCGGGGTCCTGTGCGGGCGGTGATGGTCTACGGTGAGCGCGATCAACGGATGCCGCCCGTGCCGCTCAGCTGATGGCCGAATGGTCGACGATCGCCTCGCTGGCGACCGCCGGCGGCACGCTCGTGCTGGCGGTGGCGACGTTCTCCTCGGTGCGCTTCGGGCAGCGCTCGACGCGGCTCGCGGAGCGCTCTACCGAGCTCGCCGAGCGAGCGCTGCTGCTCGGCCTGCGACCCGTGCTCGCTCCCGCGCGCGCGACCGACCCGCCGGAGACGGTGCGCTTCGGCGACGGGCGGATGGTGAGCGTCGAGGGCGGCATGGCGGCGGTCGAGCGCGACGACGAGCGCTACTACTTCGTGGTGCCGCTGCGCAACGTCGGCAACGGCCTCGCGGTCCTTCAAGCGTGGCGCTTCTCCACGCGCCAGCCGACGATCGACACCGCGCACGCCGAGCCGGCCGAGCACCGCGCGCAGACGCGCGACCTGTACGTGCCCGCGGGCGACACCGGTTTCTGGCAGGGAGCGATACGCGAGCCCGACGACCCTTTCCGCGATGGCCTCGACGAGGCGTTCCTCGTCGGCGCGATCCTGACGGTTGACCTGCTCTACGGCGACCACGAGGGAGGTCAGCTGACGATCAGCCGCTTCATCCTCACCCGCGAGGACGACGGTCAATGGCGCCCCGGAGTCGTCCGCCACTGGGCGCTCGAAGGGACCGACCCGCGCGGGCGTGAACCTCCTCGAAGATCGGAGCCCGACCCATGAAGATCCACGCCCTCTCGACCGGAGCCGTGCGCGTCAAGCACGCGTTCCTGTTTCCCAGCCGCGGCGCGCGACGCCAGCTCGACCTGTTCCTGCCCGGCCCATGGTCGGAGCCGCTGCCGATCCACTGCTGGGCGATCGAGCACGCAGGGCGCCTGATGCTGATCGACAGCGGCGAGGTGGCAGCGGCGCGGAACATCCCCTTTGCGCGCTTCGAGCTGACGCGCGAGCAGGAGCTTCCCGGCGCGATGGCGGCGGCCGGGCTGTCGATGGACGACGTCTCGGAGGTCGTTCTCACCCATCACCACGGCGACCACGTCGACGGGCTCGTCAACGTCCGTGCGCCCGTGCGCATCAACGACGCCGAGCTGCAGTTCCTCGCGGGCGCCTTCCCCCGGGTGATGCGGCGCGTGCTGCGCCAGCCCTTGCCGGGCGGGTTCGCGCCCGAGCCGTTCGCGCTGGACGGCGGGCCGTTCGGCGCGTTCGCCCGCAGCCGCGCGCTGAGCGACGACGGGCGCATCGTGGCGGTCGAGACGCCTGGGCACACGCCGGGGCACGTGTCGGTGATCTGCGTCGATGACTCAGGGCGCCATGTGATGCTCGCCGGCGACGTCAGCGACACGCTCGAGCAGCTGAAGGCGCGGCGCGCCGACGCGATCGGACCTGACCCGAAGGTGCACGTCGCGACACTCGAGACGATCCTGGCTCACTGCGCCGAGCATCCGACCGTCTACCTACCCTCGCACGATCCCGAGTCCGCCGCACGCCTGGCCGGCGCGATCACCGTCGGCTGAGGGCGAGGATTCGCATGAGAGTGGGGTGAGGTCCGGGGATCGCCGAGAAGAGCATGATTGCTCGCATGTCAACGATCCTCATAACCGGCGCGAACAAGGGCTTGGGTCGAGAGGCCGCGCGACGCCTGCTCGATGACGGCCACGACGTGTGGGCCGGCGCACGCGATCCACAGCGCGGAGCCGCGGCTGCCCAGGAGATCGGGGCGCGGTCCCTGGTCCTCGACGTCACCGACGATGCATCGGTGCACGCCGCCGCAGAGACCGTCGCTGCGGCCACGGGCGGAGTGCTGGACGTGCTGATCAACAACGCCGGCATCTCGGGTGGGGCGGTACCGATTCGTGAGCTGACCGCCGCGCACGTGCAGGCGGTCTACGACGTCAACGTCCTCGGGCCCGTGCGCATGCTGCACGCGTTCCTACCGTTGCTCGAGCGATCCACCTCGCCGGTCGTCGTCAACGTGTCGAGCGGCCTTGGCTCGTTGACGTACAGCGCCGACCCGGACTTCGCGTTCTCGAACCTGATCGTCCCGGCCTACTTCTCGTCGAAGGCGGCGCTGAACATGCTCACCACCCAGTACGCGAGGGCGTTGCCGGCGATGCGCATCAACTCGGTCGATCCCGGCTACACCGCCACTGACCTCAACGCCCATCGGGGAACCCAGACTCTGACCGAGGGCACCGACGCGATCGTGCGGATGGCGACGATCGGCCCGGACGGCCCGACCGGCACCTTCGTCAATCGCGAGGGCCCCGTGCCCTGGTAGACGCCGAGGGGGGTGGGGGAGCCCCTCCGGCTGCGGCGCCGACGAGCTGGCGCGTCGCTAGCGTCCGCGGCCCTACCGTCACCTGCACGCCGTGCTTCGGCGCCAGGGTGATCCCGCGTAGGACCACGGGGTCGGGTCGGTCGCGCAGCGGCGTGAGCCCGACCCGCTGGACGGCGACGCGCAGCACCTCCGCCATCTCGGCGTGTGCGAGCCCGGCGCCGATGCAGCGGCGGATGCCGCCGCCGAAGGGCAGCCACGAGTAGGACTCGGCGCCGTCCCCGAGGAAACGCTCCGGGCGGAACTCGTGCGGGTGCTCGTAGAGATCCTCGCGCAGGTGCACGAGCGCGAGCCCCGGATAGACCCTCACGCCGGCGGGCAGTTCCCAGCCGGCGACTGTGCGCGGCGCCGTGAGCGTGCGCTCGGCGGCGTCGATCACCGGCCGCAGCCGCAGGGTCTCCTTGACGACCGCGTCGAGGTAGGAGTCGTCGTGCCCGTCGTCGAGCTCCTCGCGCAGGCGGGCGAGCACGTGCGGGTTGCGCAGCAGCAGCTCGAATGCGAAGGCGAGAGCGGTCGCGGTCGTCTCGTGCCCGGCGCCGAGCATCGTGAACAGCTCGTCGCGCAGCTCGGCGTCCGTCATCGCCTGGCCCTGCTCGTCGCGTGCGCGCAGCAGCAGCGAGAGCACGTCGGAGCGCCCGTCGAGGTCGGGCTCACGCCGGCGCCGCTCGATTTCCTCGTACAGAACCGCGTCCGCTGCGCGCAGACGCTGCGCGAACCGCCTACCCGGGCTCAGCGGCCCCAGATCGGCGCGCGCGGGCGCGAGAATGAAGATCGGGCTGCTGTCGATGACTGCGATCAACCGCTCTCGCAGGCGCTCGACCCGCTCTGGCTGTGTCACGCCGAACACCACCCGGCAGATCACCTCGAACGTCAACGAGCGCATGCGCTCGCGCAGCACGAGCCGCATGCCCGGGCGCCAGCTCGCGATCTCTCGTTCGGCCAGATCACGGATGACCTCGCGAAACGCCCCCACGCGCGCTCCCTGGAAGGGCCCCAGCAAGAGCTTTCGCTGCCTGAGGTGCTCGGGGCCGTCGAGGACCAGCACGGAATGGTGCCCGAGCACGGGCTCCAGGATCGAGTTGGCCTCGCCGGCGCGAAGGTCGGACTGATCGCCGGTGAACAGCTCGCGGATCGCGCCTGGATCGACGACGTACACGCCGGTGCCGAAGCCGAGCAGGCGCACCGTGAACACGTCGCCGTAGCGCGCATGCCAGCTGCGCAGCATATCGAGCGGTCGGCGGGCAAAGCGCAACGAATTGACAGCCGCCGGTGCGCGAGGGCCGGGCGGAAGCGCCATCGGACGAGTCTACGGCAGCCGAACCTGAGAGCTCGCCGATGGCGGCTCCTCGGGCTGAGGCTAGGAGATGCGACTGTCCCAGCGGTCGCGGTAGGGGCGCACGCCGAACACCCTCGCAAGCGCCCACAGCGGCGGAAGCACGAGGTTCTGAACCCAGGTGGGGGGTGAGGTGACGCGGTTCTCGTGGCGGAAATGCCAGAGCGTCGCGCCGAGCTGGAGTGGGTTCGTCGGCGCGCCGCGATCGTTGGTCGCGCCTTCTGCCGCCAGACCGGCGAACGCCTCGTGCATCTGCCTGCTCTGGAGCGCCGGGCGAAGCTCCACGACTCCTTCGATCTCGACCGATCCGGGGTTCGACTCGGAGTGACGGACGCCCACCGGCACGACGATCGTCTCCCCGGGACCAACCACACGGTCCTCGCCGTCGACGGTGAAATGCGCTTCTCCGGAGACGATCGAGAAGCGCTCCTCCTGGCCGGGGTGAACGTGCTCGGTGATCGCACCGCCAGGCATGCTGCGCCAGTTGAAGCGAACCAGATCCTCGCCGCGGTCCTGGGCGGTCGTGGTGAACTCGATCCGCTCACCCGTGGCGGGGTTGACGATCTCCCGAAATCGTGCCGAGGCGCCGCTCACGAGACCGGTGTCCGGGAGCGAAGGGTGGGGGAGCCGCCGCGGTCCTGGTACCAGGCGATGGTCGCGGAGACGGCCGCGCTGAGCGGGGTGGTCTCGGTCGAGAACGTCGACCGGTACTTGGAGGTGTCGAGCACGAACGGCTCGTCGAACTCGTAGGCCATCTCCGGCAGCTCCCGCAACAGTGGGTTGAACAGCCCGAGGGCCCGCAGGAGGAGCTTGGGCACCGAGCGGATGCCCACCGTGTTTCCGACCTCGCCGGCCACGAGCTCGAGCAGCTCTCGTGTCGAGACGGTCTCCGGTCCCGGCAGGTGCCACACCTCGCCCACGGCGCGTGCCTCGGTTCCCAGTGTCGCCAGGCCGGTGGCGACGTCGGGTACGTAGCTGTAGGTGTGGGGGAGGTCGGGGTTGCCGATGAAGTCAGCCGACTTGCCGGCGACGGCGTTGGCGAACACGCGCTCGCCGAGCGTCGATTCGGTGACGCCGGCGCCGAAGAAGTCAGACGCTCGGCCGATCGCGATCTGGACGCGGCCGTCCTGCGCTGCCGCCAGCAGCTCCGCGGTCATCGCCGCCCGCGTTCGGCCCTTGACCGTCGTCGCGAGCAGCGGGAGATCCTCGGTCATCGGCCTGCCCGCGGTCGGGCCATAGCCGTAGAGGTTCTCGAGGCACACGAGCAGCGCGCCGTTGCGTTCGGCCGCGCTCAGCACGCCCCGCTGCAGTGGCGGGAAGCTCTTTGGCCAGTCGGTGTACGGCGCGTTCAGGCACTGATAGACGACGGACGCGCCTTTCGCCGCTGCCGTGGCGGCGTCAGGGTCGCTCGCGTCGGCCGCGCACCAGTCGACGCCGTCGATCAGCTCGGTCGGGCGGCTGCGCGACACCAGTCGAACCTCCAGATCGAGATCGACCAAGCGGGCGCTGAGAGCGCGTCCGACCTGTCCGGCTCCGAACACCACGTGCAGATCCTCGCTCACAGCGGCGCTCCGGCGCCGGCGGGCGCGACAGCCCTGATGCCCTCGAGCTGGCGGGCGCGGCGGCGAATCTCCGCAAGGTCGTGAAACCCGGCGATCGCGGTGACGAGCAGGAGCGCGCCGGCGGCGAGGCCCGTGGTCGCCACGAGCGCCGTGCCTGACAGCGCGGCGACCAGGATCAACGGCCCGACCGTCAGCGCCCACCCGACCGGTCGATAGCGGGGGACATGGACGCTGTGGTCCAGCCACAGCAGCAGCGGTCCGATCGTGATCGCGATCGACGGCAGGACCCAGTCGGCATGACCGGCGGCGCTGACGATGACGGGCAGAACGATCGCCGCCGCGAACTCGAGGATCGTGGCGATCGTCACGGCCCGCTCGATCCGCCGGCTCTCTGGACCGCCCGGCCGCGGTGCGGTCCCGGCCGCGGCCCGGACCGCGTAGGCGAACGCACCGACCGCCACCACACCCGACACCGCGATCAGCCCGTCTCCGGTGCCGCCGCCGATCGCCCGGCTCCCGCGCACGAGCCAAAAGGCGGCGAAGGCCGCCTGGATCAGCCCGCCGATCCAGCGCACGCGCCTCGACCACGCCGCCGTCGGTGTCAAGTCCGCAGGATCCGATGCCGTCGGCCTCAGAGCGTCACCGTTGGGCGCTCCCGACTCTGGCTGCCCCGCGTACTTCGGCCGGCGCTCGCTCGCGAGCATGGCCGACTCCTTTCGCTGACCGCGAGCGACTTGGCCGTCGGCGACGGCCGAGCGTCGATGTCTGCTCTGGAGCCTACTCCAGTGGCGCGGCCCAGCTCTGCTGGGCGCCGATGGAACGGCACGGGAGACGTTCGCCGGTAGTCTGCTCACGTGGCGCTGGCCGATGAGAAGTACCTTCTGCTGACGACGTTCAAGCGCGACGGAACACCGGTGGCGACGCCGGTCTGGGCGGTGAAGCTGGACGGCGGCGCGATCGGCTTCTGGACGAGCTCCGGCTCGGGAAAGGCCAAGCGGCTCGCGCACACGGCGCGCGTGACGGTTCAGCCGTGCGACGCGCGCGGCCGGGTGAAGGACGGCACGACGGCGGTCGACGCGACGGCGCGCCTGGTCACTGGGAGCGAGTTCGATGCGATCCGAGAACGGGTCGTCGCCAAGTACGGATTCCAGACGAAGATCACCAAGGCGCTCGGCACGATCGTCGGCACGCTGCGCGGCAAACGGATCCCGTATGGAGACCGGGGCGTGGTGATCACGCCCGGCGCCGGTTGACGCCGAGTGCGGCGAGCATGCCGGGCGCGGCGTTGCACTGATGTGAGGCAGGCGATTCCGGCGACTACCGGCCCGCGGCAACGGCTCTCAGCTCGTCGAGCGACTCTCGGATGAGTTGCGGCAGCTCTCGCTGGTTGGTCTCGTCGACGTAGCGTTCGAACGCGACCTTGAAGACAGCGATCCCTGCCTCGGCGGTCAGACTCGCGGCTGGGTCCTCGACGCCGCGCCGGCGCAGCGCCTCGGCGAGCGCCGCAGCGAGCGATGCGAGCTTGATCAGCTCGCGCTCCTGAAGCTCCGCGCTCGCGGCGATGATGGCCTGGCGCTGCTGCGCGCGTTCCCCTCCGTCTTGGATGAGAGCGCCGGCGGCCTCGAGACCGGCGGCTGCTGCGTCGATCGGCGCGAGCGACGCGGGCGCTTTGGCGACGGTGCTGACCAGCAGCTCCCGCAGCGCGTCAGCGCCCGCGAACAGAACCTCGCGCTTGTCGGCGAAATGCCGGAAGAACGTTCGCTCCGTCAGTCCCGCTCGCTCGGCGATCTCGGCCACCGTGGTCTGCTCGAACCCGCGCTCGCCATAGAGCTCGAAGGCCGCCTGCACCAGCCGGCCGCGCGCGTCTGGCTGCCATCGACCCATGCTCCGATTCTAGCGACGACAGCGACTGACATCGCGTGCTACGCTGATGGCAGTCACTGTCATGGATCGTCTACCTGGAGGTTTCTCATGCGCGTATTCGTCACCGGCGCGTCCGGCTGGATCGGCTCCGCCGTCGTTCCCGAGCTCCTCGGCGCGGGCCATCAGGTCATCGGGCTCGCTCGCTCGGATGCCTCGGCCGCTGCCCTCACTGCCTCCGGAGCGGAGGTGCATCGCGGCGATCTCGATGATCTCGACGGCCTGCGAGATGCGGCCGGCGCCTCAGATGGCGTGATCCACCTCGCGTTCAAGCACGACCTCGCCTTCTCCGGAGACTTCCAGGGCGCCGCCGACGCGGATCGCCGCGCCGTCGAGACGATCGGCGAGACGCTGGCGGGCTCTGATCGACCGTTCGTGATCGCCTCCGGAACGCTCGGGCTCGCACCGGGGCGCGTGGCGACCGAGCAGGACGGACACGGTCCCGCCTCGGCGATGGCCGCTTTCGGTCCCGGTCCGCAAGCTCGGTGGGCGACCGCCGAGCTGGTGCTCTCCCTCGGCTCCCGCGACGTCCGCTCGTCAGTCGTGCGGCTGCCGCCGACCAATCACGGCGACGGAGACAACGGCTTCGTCGCGATGCTCGTGGGCATCGCCCGAGACAACGGCGTATCCGGCTACATCGGCGACGGGACCAACCGCTGGACCGCCGTTCACCGCCTCGATTCCGCCCGCCTGTTCCGCCTCGCCCTGGAGGGGGCACCGGCGGGATCGACGCTGCACGCGGTGGCCGAGGAGGGCGTGCCGATCCGCGACATCGCCGAGGCGATCGGCCGGCATCTGAACGTCCCGGTGGTCTCCATCTCTCCCGAGGACGCAGGCGAGCACTTCGCCTGGCTGGCCGGCTTCCTCGCGGTCGACAGTCCGGCTTCCAGCGCGCTGACCCGCGAGCTGCTGGGGTGGCAACCGACCCAACCCGGGCTCATCGCCGACCTCGACCAAGGGCACTATTTCCAGCAGGCGGGTGTCGCTGCAGCCTGATCGAGCCCACCGAGCCGAACCCGCCCGCCCAAACGAGCGCGCCAGACGCTCGCTCGACCTCGCGGCGCCTGCGCCTCAGAAGGCCACGACGAGCTTGCCGCTCGCCCTGCCCTCCTCCATCGCGGTGTGCGCCTCGACGATCTGCTCGAGCTCGTAGACGTGGCCGATCGGAATCACCGCGGCCCCGCCGGCAACGTCGTCCAAGAAGCTCTGCAGCACGTTCGGCGGCAGGTCGCTCGCCTCGCCGCCGTACGCGGTCAGGCGCACCCCGGTCGGGATGTAATCGATCGGGTAGAAGTCGCGCACCGTCCACTCGTTGGAGAGCATTCCGGTGAAGCAGACGACGCCGTGCACCTTCGTGGCGCGCAGCGTGTCCGGCAAGGTGGGCGTTCCGATCAGCTCCAACGCCGCGTCGACGCCGCCGCCGCTCAGCTCACGCACGTGCTCGGCGATGCTGCCGTCGTCGACGAGGACGTGGTCGACGCCGAGGCGCTCGAGCGCCTGCGCCTTCGTCGGGTTGCGCGTGGTCGAGAGCACGGTCATCTCGCGTCGCTTGGCGAGGACGGCGGTGGTCATCCCGATCGAGGAGGTGCCGCCGCGGATGAGCAGGCTCTGGCCCGGCTCGCCGTCGAGCCCGACGCTCAGCGAGCCGTAGGAGGTCTGGAGCATCTCGGGAACCGCGCCGAGCGTCGACCACGGCAGATCGCTCTCGAAGGCGATGACCTGCGCCGCCGGGACGCACACGTATTCGGCGTAGCCGCCGTCGAAGGTGCGGCCCATGCCGCCCATCATCGTCACGACCTGCGCGCCCGCTTCGAACTCGCCGCCGGGGCATTCGGCGACCACGCCGGTCGCCTCGATGCCGAGCACGCGCGGAAACGTGACGCCCTCGGCCAGCCCGAGGCGGGTGTGCAGCTCCGAGCGGTTGAGTCCGAACGCCTTCACTTCGATCAGCACCCACCCGCGGGCAGGCTGCGGCACCGGCAGCTCGCGGATCAGGAGCGCCTCCGGCGGGCCGGGCCCGTCGAGCACGACGGCTCGCATCCTCGCCGCCGTCACCGGACACCTACGGGCGCACCCGCAACGGGTGGCCGTACGAGGTCGGTCATGTCAGGAGCTCCGTGTCCATTTCAGGTCACCAGGTGCCGCTTCCAAGCAAGTAGCTTCTACGACATGCACATGATAGGGTTCGCAGCCGGGCCGCGGCTCGGCCTCAGCACCGGGCCGCGGGTTGATCCCAACAGTAAAGGACGTGCGAATGGCGGACGCCCGAAAGTGGGTCGCGACTGGCTTCGGGGGACCGGAGGTGCTCGAGCAGATCACGGTCACGCTCGCCGATCCGAAGCCGGGGGAGGTCACCGTCGCGATGCGAGCGGCGGGCATGAACCCGGCAGACTACAAGCACTTCGGGCCCGGGCAGGACCCGAAGCTGCTGCCGCTCTCAACGGGCTTCGAGGTCGCAGGCGCGATCCTCGCGATCGGGGCGGACACCGAGCTGGCGAGCGGGGGTGGCGCGGTCGGCGACGAGGTCGTCGTCTTTCGGGTCTCGGACGGCTACTCCACCGCCCTGAACGCGCCCGCGGCGGATGTCTTCGCCAAGCCCGCGAACCTCGACTTCCCGCAGGCGGCGAACCTGCTGCTCGTCGGCACGACCGCCGCCGAGGCGCTGGAGGTGTCCGGCGTCGGAGCGGGCGACACGCTCCTCGTTCACGCCAGCGCCGGCGCGGTCGGCACGAGCGTCGTGCAACAGGCCCGGCTGCTCGGCGCCACGGTGATCGGCACCGCGGCGGAGCGCGACTTCGACGCCGTCAGCGGCTTCGGCGCCACAGCGGTCGCATACGGCCCCGGCCTCGAGCAGCGCGTCCGTGAAGTGGCCCCGGGCGCCATCGACGCGGTCATCGACACGATCGGCGTCGACGAAGCCGTCGACGTCTCGCTCGCGCTGCTCGCCGACCGCGAGCGTTTCGTGACGACCGCGGCGTTCGCCCGCGCCAAGCAAGACGGCTTCCGGTTCATCGGCGCGGCAAACCCCCACAGCGGCCCGTTCCGCGCTGCCGCGCGGCCGCGGATCCTCGAGCTGGCGGCGCAGGGGAAGCTCGTCGTGCCAATCGGCCAGACCTTCCCATTCGCCGAGGCCAGACGGGCGGTGCAATCGCTGCAAGGCGAGCACCCGTTCGGGAAGCTCGCGCTCGTCACGGAGCTCGCTTGAGGTCCGACGGAAACCCACGACCAAGGAGGTAGGCCACCATGGCGACCATCGGCGTGCTCGGAGCCGGGCACATCGGCCGGTACTTCTCGCTCACCGCGATCTCCCACGGCCACGAGATCGTGATCGCCAACGCGAAGGGCCCCGAGACGATCGCAGGGCTCGTCGAGGAGCTCGGTCCCAGCGCACGCGCGGCCACAGCCGCGCAGGCAGCGCGAGCGGGCGACTGGGCGCTCGTCGCGATTCCGCTGCCCGGAGCCGCGCAGCTGCCTGCCGAGGAGCTCGCCGGCAAGATCGTGCTTACGACGTGCAACTACTTCCGCAAGCGCGACGGCTCCTTCGCGGACATCGACACGGGCCGCCTCACGGTCCCCGGCTACATCCAGTCGCGCCTGCCCACGAGCCTCGTCGTGCGCGCCTTCAACCACATCGATGCCGCGCAGATCCAGAGCGACGGGACGCCGCCCGGCACAGCGAACCGCCGCGGACTCGCCTATGCGGGCGACGACGAGCAGGCCAAAGCGCTCACCGCCGAGATGTACGACCAATTCGGCTTCGACCCGGTCGACGCCGGCGGCCTCGACGAGGCCTGGCGGCTCGACGTCGACCAGCCTACGTTCGTCGTGCGGATGAACGCCGACGAGCTGCGGGCAAACCTGGCGAAGGCCGAGCGCCATCTCGCCTCCGACTGATCTCGTTCATCTGAGGGCGAAGCGAGGGGAGCGGGCGAGGGCCGGCTGCTACGCGGCTGCCCCGCGGGCTTTGTCTCGAGCGGCCGCCCGCAGCTTCGCGAGCGTGACGCCGAACTGCTGCAGCGAGCGCTCGGGAAGCGCCGCGCCGAGGCGCGCTTCGAGCTCCACCTCGAAGGTCTTCGTCGCGCTTGCCAGCAGCCGTCGGCCGGCCGGGGTCAGCTCGATCACCGAGGAGCGGCGGTCGCTCGGATTGGGCCGCCTGCGGCAGTAGCCGGACGCCTCGATCGCGTCGACGATCTTGCTCGTCCCGCCGGTCGTGAGCGACAGCGCTTCGGCGATGTCGTAGACGCGACAGTCGTCGCGTTCGGCGATCACCTGCATCGGCTCGAACCGGCTCAGCGGCAGATCGTGCTGGGCCCGCAAGCGAGCGTCGATCGCGTTCCACAGCTCCGTCTCGTAGCGAATCAGTTCGCTGAACAGCAGCTTGAGGTCCCGCACTGCCAACTCCCTCCGGTCTTCGGTCGTGATTGCCGCCGCCGCTGCCTCCTACCGCTGTGCCGCGAACGTCAACGGCGCTCAGGGACCGGCGCCAACGCCGCCCGACAGCCGCCGGTCATGCGCCCACGCGGAGGGCGTCGCTCGCGGAGAAGCCGCTTCCCTCACACCATCTGCATGCTAGCGTGCGGGGGAGGCCAGAGGCGAGTCCGCGAGAGACGACCGACGGCCGCGAGGAACGCCTTCCGCGGAAGGGGTCTGGTAGGTTTTCGGTCGGTTTGACCAACAGTTCAGTCTCGGAAGGCGGCGTTCAAGAGCGGTGAGCACCCCGGCGGAGATCAACCCCGACGTCGCGCCCTCCGGCAGCGGATGCGCCGAGTGCCTCGCCGGCGAAGAGCCGGGCTGGTGGCTGCACCTGCGTCGCTGCGCCACTTGCGGCCATGTCGGCTGCTGCGACAGCTCACCGGCACAGCACGCAACCGCGCACCACCGGGAGACCGGCCACCCCGTGCTGCAGAGCTTCGAGCCGGGGGAGGACTGGTTCTACGACTTCCGCACGGGCGAGTTCTTCGAAGGACCTGCGCTGCTCGCGCCGGACAGCCACCCGCTCGACCAGCCGACGCCCGGCCCGTCAGGCAAGGTGCCGGGCGACTGGCAGAGGCGGCTGCACTGATCGGCCGGAAGCTCGAGACTCGCTCACATATCGCGGTCCAGCGAGACAAAGTGGTCGCGTGGATCGCACGGTGCTGACGCGCACTGGGACCCTGCAGCGCGACGACGGGCCCACGATTGCCTATGACGTCGTGGGCCACGGCCCTCCGGTCGTGTTCGTACATGGCCTCACTTCCTTCCGGCAGACCTGGGACCCGGTCACCACGCTGCTTGCCGGTGAGCTCACGTGCGTGCGGTTGGATCTGCGTGGTCACGGGGCTTCCTCCCGCGCCGCGGAGTACTCGATGGTGTCGCTGGTGGGTGACGTGCGGGCGGTCGTCGAGGAGGTGGCGCTCGAGGAGCCCGCGATCGTCGGTCACTCCCTGGGTGCGAGCATCGCCGCCGTATACGCCGCGGCGCACGGTGCGCGTGCCGTCGTCTGCGTCGAGGGGTCGCTGCGGTTCGGCGAGTTCGCCGAGCTCGTGCAGATGCATGCCGAGGACCTGCGCAGCCTGCGCACGATGGAGGCCGTGCTGTCGATCGACCGCGCTCTCAAGCTCGAGCCCTACACGGGGATCGAGAACATCGAGCGCAGGGTGCTGGCGTTTCCGCGCGAGGTCGTCCTCGGAATCTGGGAGGAGCTGCTGAGCACCCCTCCGGAGCAACTGACCGCAATCGCCGAGGCGATCCTGCCCCGAATCGCAGCACCACTCCTATCGCTGCACGGCTCGCCGCCACCACCGGACTACGCGGCCTGGCTTACAGGCCTCGCGCACGGCGCGCGCGTCGAGATCTGGGACGGGACCGGCCACATGCTTCACCTCGTCGACCCGGAGCAGTTTGCGGCACGCGTGCGGTCGCTACTCGCGGACCCACCCGTGCCCCTCGGTTTGCGAAGCTGCGATGCGTGATCGGGCTCGAGCAGCGCTGCCGCGAGACGCTCGAGGGGAGCTGGACGGTCGGCGAGCGCGATGGTGTGCCGTTTGCGTACACGCGCCCGAGCCCCGGGCGATATCGCTGGCAGTGGTATTGGGACTCATGTTTCGCGGCGATCGCGTGGCGGCATTTTGACCCGACGCGCTCTCGCGCCGAGCTCGAGACGCTGCTCGCTGCGGCACGGCCCGACGGTTTCATCGGTCACACGATCTTCTGGGAGCACCCGGTCAGCGGCCCGCGTGTGCTGTTTTACAACGTGATCCATCGCGACGACGTGATGACCGCGACGATCGAGCCGCCGGCGCTGGCGTTCGCGTGGAGGGTGGCGGTCGGTGATCCGGCGCTCGAGCCGCGGATCGTCGCCCACCACGCCGCGATCAGCGCCGAGCGCGACCTCGAGGGGGACGGGTTGTTGTGGATCTTGCAGCCCGATGAGTCCGGTTTGGATGCATCGCCCCAGTTCGACCCGATCTGGCGTCATCGAGCGCAGGGCCTGCCCGGCTTCGTCGAGTTGGTGCGCCGCAATCGCGAGCGCGAGTTTCGGATCGACGCGGTGCGCGCCGACGGTGACCCGGTCGTCTGTGAGGTGCTGACGAACGTGATCCACGGGCTCTCGCGGCTGGCGCTCGGGTTGCCCTCGATCACGCCGGCGCTGATCGCCCGGCTGCTATGACGAGCGGAGCGGGCTGTTCCTACCGGCGGTGGCGCCGGCGATCGAGGAGCGGATCCCGCTCACCTGGGCGGCGCTCGCCCCACTCGCGCTTCCCGACCTACCCGAGCAGATCGGTCACCGACTCGTGGAGTATCTGCTCGACGAGCGTCGCTTCTGGACGGCGGTCGCCCCGCCCGCGGTCTCGCTCGATGAGCCCGCGTTCTCGCTGCGCGAGCACTTCGAGGGCCTGCGACGCTACTGGCGCGGGCCGACATGGGTCAACAGCGCATGGCTCCTCTGGCGGGGCATGGTGCGTCTCGGCTACGAGCAGCAGGCGGCCACGCTCGCGCGAGGGATCACCGAGACGGTGGGGCGGGAGGGGCTGCGCGAGTTCTACGACCCGCACGACGGGCGCGGCATGGGCGCCGAGGACTTCGCCTGGTCCGCGCTTGCGCTCGAGCTGCTCGACCCGAGCAACGCGAGCGCCGGCATGCCAGCCTGCGGGGCGTGATCGTGGAGGGCTCTGTGCCGGCGGTGCTGGACTCCTCCGCGCAGGAGCACCACGCGCGGCATGCGCTGAGCGACGCGAAGCGTCATCTGCACAGATCGGCTCTGAAGCTGGCTGGATTGCTGGTGGTCGCCTACCTGGTGCTGAAGCTGATTCCGGCTCTGAAGCAGGCGTTGCTCAGCCTCGAGCACGTGTCCTGGGAGTGGGTGCTCGGGGCGATCGCGCTCGAGGTGCTGTCCGAGCTCGGGTTCGTCGTCGCCTGGAGCGCGATCGTCGACCCGCAGAACGTGCTCGATCGTGACGGCCGCGGGCGGCGAATGGACGACCGTGCCGCCTGGGCACAGCTCGGAGGCGGGCTCGTGCTCCCCGGTGGGGCGTGGGGAGGCGTGGGAGTGGGAGCCTTGATCCTGCACCGGTTCGGAATGCCGGCCAAACTGATCGCCGAGCGCGAGTTCAATCTCAGCTTTCTCAACACCGCCGTCGACGCACTGACGCTGATCGTCTTTGGTGTCGGGCTCGCGACCGGCATCTTCGCCGGCGAGCGTCATCTCCTGCTGACGGTGCTGCCGGCAGCCGTCGCAGCCACCGGGATCGCGGCCGCGCTGCTGATCGCCCGGCGCGCCCGCAGCCATGCCGGACGGCTGCAGGCCAAGCACCCCAAGATCGCCAGCGCGATCACCACGCTCGCAAACGCCGTGGACGACACGCAGCGGCTTCTGTTTCACCGTGGCGGCTGGACGAGCGTGCTCGGGGTGCTGGCCTACCTCGGATTCGACGTAGTAGTGCTGTGGAGCGCCTTCCTCGCCATCCACGCCCACCCAGTACCAGGGTTCGCCATCGTGATGATGGCGTACATCATCGGGGCGCTGGGCGGATCGATTCCCCTGCCGGCCAGCATCGGGACGATCGGCGGCATGGCAGGGATGCTGATCCTCTACCGCGTCGACCACAACGCCGCGATCGCCGCCGTCCTGCTCCACCAAGCGATCGGGCTGCTCGTGCCGCTGACCGGCGGCGGGATCGCGTACACGATCCTTCGCCGTCGCGTTGGGCTGATTGCCCGTGCACACGACAGGCCGGGCTAGCCGCGAACATCGGCCACTGCTATGTCTCACATGAACGCTGGCGAGGCGACTGGCGGCGGGCGGACCGGTCAGCCGATCTGCTGCGCCAGCTCGACGATGATCCCCTCGGGGCCGCGGACACAGCAGAGCCTGTAGCTGTCCTGGTAGCGCCCCAGCTCGCCGACGAGCTCTGCGCCGCGGGCTCGCAGGCGAGCGAGGACGGCGTCGATGTCCTCGACGACGAACGCGACGTGGCGGATGCCCGAAGCGTTCGCCGGCGCGCGCCGGTCGCCGCCGTCGGTCGCCGGCGTGTGAAACTTCGTCAGCTCGAGTCGTCCGTGCCCGTCTGGAGTCCGCAGCATGGCGATCTGCGCCCGGACGCCCTCGAGCCCTACGACGCGGTCCACCCAATCGCCCTCGACCGGCGCCTCGCCCTGCAGCTCGAGTCCGAGCTCGACGAAGAACGCCAGCGCGTCCGCGAGGTCGTCGACGACTATGCCCACGTGATCCATCCGCTGGATTGTCATGTGCTCGATGGTAGGCACGCGACTCATCCCGTCGGCGAACTGTCCCGGGGAACGAATCGGGCGGCTGCTCGTTAGGTGCGGGGCCGGCGCCGTGCCACTACCAGGCAGGCGACCGTGCTGGAGCGGATCGGCCGTCCGAGCCGCTGGTGGAAGGCTTGGTTTTCGGCGGCGAGAGCGTCGCGCTGTCGGGGTGACAGTCCTGTCCAGAACGACATGGTGCCCAGCAGGGCGTTGAGCTCGTCAGCGGTGTGCTCCAGCAGCGTCGGCACTGCGACGACCTGCGCGTCATCAAACAGGTCTGCCGCATACCCACGCGCGATCTCATAGCCCCCCAGCCACGCCCACACCTCCGAGATGTTCTCGCGCCGGGCCGCAACGCCGGCGAGGGTGCCGGCGAGGTCGCGGTAGGCAGGCCAATCGGCGGCAAGTTCGGGCGCGATCGTCGTCATGGCGGCACGCAGCGCCTGCTGATCGTCGGCGCTGCGGGGATCGTCGAGCCCGAAGTACGAGACCAGAGCAAGGCTCCCGCCGTCCACCAGCGCGTCGGCCGCCTTGCGCCAGCTCACATCCGGATCGATCCAATGGATCGCCGACGCCGAGAACACAGCCGAGTACCGGGCACGCGGCAGCGAGGCGTCCTCCAGGCGCGCGTTGACGAACTGCACAGCGCCGACGCCGTTGCACTGATCGCGAGCCCGCGCGATCAGTTGCTGGCCCGGCTCCACGGCTGTCACCCGCAGCCCGCGGGCCAGCAGGCTGCGCGTGAGCTGTCCCGTGCCGCAGCCGATCTCGAGCACCGCGGCGCCGGGGCCGATGCCCTCGCACGCCCGGTCGACGAGTACGTCCGGGTAGCTCGGGCGATGACGGTCGTAGTCCTCGGCGACCTCATCGAAGACGCGTCCGCAGCTGCGGGCGTCGGGTTGGCGCGGCATGACCTCACGGTAGATGACGGAAGGGACGGCCGGACGGGGTGACCAGGGAAGACGCGGGAGCTGCGGAGTCTCACCGATCTGAGACGCCCAATCTCACTCATATGAGACCGCTGGCGTCTCATTCATGTGAGACAGGGAAGCCATTCGGGCCGCGACGCGGGCACGGACAGGGGTCGGTCGAAGCGAGCGGGCGTCGCCGATCCGGCCAGCTCTGACGGCGAATAGGCCATTTGGCCGATGTAGTCCAGCGTACGGCACGGCAGGCTTGGGATGATGCACGAGGAGATCATGATTCCGGTGGGCGGAGCTGACCAGGACGCGGTGGCGATCGTCCCGACTGGGACGGTGACGTTCGTGCTGACCGATGTCGAGCGCTCGACCTTGTTGTGGGAGGAGCGGGGCGAGGTGATGGCGGGGGTGATGGCGCGCTGCCACGACTTGCTCGCCGAGACCATGCAGGCGCGTGGCGGGGTGCTGCCGGAGGAGCAGGGCGAGGGTGACAGTGCGGTCGGCGTGTTCGTGCGAGCGTCGGATGCGGTTGCGTGCGCACTCGATCTGCAGCGGGCGCTAAGAAGCGAGCCGTGGCCTGAGGGCGTGGATCTGCGCGTGCGTGTCGCGCTGCACACCGGTGAGGCCGTGCTGCGCGATGCGCGCAACTACACCGGCCCGTCGATCCATCGCTGTGCTCGGCTGCGGGCGATCGGGCATGGCGGGCAGACGCTGCTGTCGCGCTCGACATATGAGCTGGTCGCGGGCGGCCTGCCCGACGGGGTCAGCGTGCGTGACCTCGGTGCGCATCGGCTGCGCGACCTGGCGCGGCCGGAGCAGGTCTACCAGCTGTGCCACCCGGATCTACACGACGACTTCCCGGCGCTGCGCTCGCTGTCAGCCCTCCCGAACAACCTGCCCGTCCAGCTCACCAGCTTCGTTGGCCGCGAGGCCGAGATCGCAGAGGTTCGTGAGCTGCTCGGCCGATCGCGCCTGCTCACTCTGACCGGAGCGGGTGGGAGCGGGAAGACACGGCTGGCGTTGCAGGTGGCCGCCGAGACGCTTGACGATCACCCTGATGGTGTGTGGTGGGTGGATCTGGCGCCGATCGGCGATTCGGCGCTGGTGGCCAGCGAGGTCGCGAGCGCGCTCTCGATTCGCGAGTTCCCGTCGCAGCCGGTGATCGACACGCTGACGGCGCAGCTCGTCGAGCGCCGGTTGTTGATCGCGCTCGACAACTGCGAGCACCTGCTGGGCGCGTGCGCCGAGTTGGCGGCCAGGCTGCTCGAGGCGTGTCCCGGTGTTGTGATCCTGGCGACGAGCCGCGAGTCGCTGGGGGTCGAGGGAGAGCAGAGCTGGCGGGTTCCCTCGCTGCAGGTTCCGGAGGCCGAGCTGGCACGAGCCGCGCTCGAGGATGTCGAAGCGATCCAGCTGTTCTGCGATCGGGCGCGACACGTGCGACCGAATTTCCGTTTGGTCGACGCGAACGCGCAGGCGGTGGCGACGATCTGTCGGCGCCTGGACGGAATTCCCCTGGCGATCGAGCTGGCGGCGGCACGTGTACGGCTGCTGACGCCGCAGGAGATCGCCGATGCGATGCGCGAGCGGTTCGTGCTGCTGACGGGGGGTTCACGCACAGCGATGCCGCGGCAGCGCACCCTCGAGGCCTCGGTCGATTGGAGCCACGACCTGCTCAGCGCGGCGGAGCAAACACTGTTCCGGCGCATTTCCGTGTTCGCCGGCGGCTGGACGCTCGATGGGGTCGAGGCGGTTTGCGCCGGCGCTGGCCTGGAGGTCGCTGAGATCCTCGACCTGCTCGGGAGCCTCGTTGACAAGTCGCTGGTGCAGGTGCAGGAGCAGGGCGTCAGGACTCGCTACGCGCTGCTGGAGACGGTCCGTGCGTACGCGCGGCAGAAGCTCAGCGATGCCGCCGAGGCGGCGCTCGTGCGCAACCAGCACCTCGACTACCACCTGCGGCTTGCCGAGACCGCTGAGCCGGACCTGTTCGGGGCGCGCCTGGAGCAGTGGCTGCAGCCGCTGACGACAGAGCTGGACAACTTCCGCGGCGCACTCGGGTGGGCGGTCGATGCGGGGCGCATCGATGAGGCTCTGCGCCTCGCCGCTGCGCTGTGGTTGTTCTTCGAGGCGCGTGGCCATTGGCGCGAGGGCCGGAGCCACCTCGAGTCGGCGCTCGCAGCGGAGGGTGCGCGGGGGCTCCCTCGGGCAAAGGCGCTGATTGCCGTGGGCCACATCGGGACGATCGCAACCGACTGGGTAGCGACGCGGCGCTTCGCCGAGGAGGCACTCGCGATCGGCCGAGAGGTGGGTGACGAGCTCACGGTGGGTCGAGCGCTCGATCTGATGGGATGGGCGCTGATCTCGCTCGAGCCGAAGGCTGCCATGCCCGTGCTCGATGAGAGCATCGCCATCACCCGCTCGCTCGGGGACGACTGGTTTCTCGCCGATGGGCTCTACGGAGCCGGCTTTCTTGCAAATGTTGGTGGGCGGCTGAAGGCTGCGCCGCCGCTGCTCGAAGACGCCCTGGCGGTATCGCGTGCGGCGGGCAACCTGCTCGGTATCCGTGAGTCGCTCAGCTGGCTCGGCTTCAACGCGGCGGTGCAGTGTCGATTCGCGGAGGCGGAGGCGATGCTGGGGGAGGCTCTCGCGCAATCGCGTTCGCTCGGCGACCCGCTGTTCGCGATGGTCGATCTCGGGGCCCTCGGTTTCGTCAAGACCCGCACCGGGGAGTGGGCGGCCGCGCGAGCGCACATCGAGGAGTCGATCGCGCTGGGCGTGCGTATGGCCCACAACGGCACGCCATTGATGCAGTGGCAGCTGGGACTGCTGGAGTACGCCACCGGCGAGCTCGATCGTGCGGAGACGATGATGAGTGAGGCGTTGCCGACGGCGCGGGCGAGCAATTACGCCTCTTTCACCGTCCCCGCGCTGCTCATCACGGCGGCCGCCCAGCTGGCGCGCGGAGAGACGGTAACGGCCGTCGCCGCGATCGAAGAAGCGGTGCTCGTCGCGCGCGAGAGCAAGAACCCGCTGGCGATCGGGGCCGCGCTCGAGGCGCAAGCGCAGCTCGCACGCGAGGCCGGCGAGGTCTCCGGAGCTGAGCAGCTGCTCCACGAGGCTCTGCGCGCGTTCTATGAGGCCGGCGACCCGGGTGGCGTCGCGGACGTGCTGGAGTCGCTCGCGGCGCTCGTCTCAGAGCTGCAGAGCGCGGAGCAGGCGGTTCGGTTGCTCGCTGCGGCAGATGGCATTCGCGCCGCTGTGGGCTGCGTGCGCTTCCCGGTGCGCCAGCCGCTCTACGACGTGGAGCTCAGCGCGCTGCGCGAGGCACTCGGCCAGGAGGCCTTCGCAGCGGCGTGGTCCGCCGGCGCCTCGGCCTCGCTCGACGATGCGGTCGCTTACGCCGAGCGCGGCCGCGGAGTACGCAAGCGGCCGCTGCGCGGTTGGGAGAGCCTGAGCCCGGCCGAGCTGCGAGTCGTGGAGCTCGTCGCCGAGGGCCTGACCAACCCTCAGATCGGCGAGCGCCTGTTCATCTCGCCCCGTACCGTCCAGGCTCACCTGTCCCATGTGTTCGCCAAGCTCGCCGTCTCATCGCGCGCCGAGCTCGCAGCGCAAGCGGCGCGAAGAGAGCTCTAGCGCCACCGAGCCGGCTGCACGGGCGCCGAATACGCCATCGCTGCCGGCTCGAATACGCCATCTGGCCGATGTACCACGAGCCTCTGCCGGTCAATCTCGCTAGCAACGAGGCCACGCCTCTCAGCGAACAGGGAGATCGGAGGAAGCATGAGCAAAGAATTCGATGTGATCGTCGTGGGTGCGCGCTGCTCGGGCTCGCCGCTGGCGGCGCTGCTCGCACGCCGGGGCGTCAAGGTCGCGCTCGTGGAGCAGGCCAGCTTTCCGAGCGACACCCTCTCGACGCACATCTTCGAGGCTCAGGCGCTGACGTTTCTGGACCGCCTCGGGGTCATCGAAAAGATACGCGCGACCGGCGCGCCATTCGTCGACCGCGTCGACTTGCGCGCGGAGGACCTCGAGTTCGTGACCCCGATTCAGCTGCGTTCAGGCGACGTCGGCGGTACAGCATCGGTGCGTCGGCTGCTGCTCGATCCGATCCTGGCGCAGACCGCCGTGGAGGCGGGCGCCGATCTGCGGATGGCGAGCAAGGTGACAGGCCTGGTCGAGGATCGGGGTCGAGTGGCTGGCGTCCGGGTCGCACAGAACGGCTCGGAGGCGACGCTCCGGGCACGGCTGGTTGTCGGCGCCGACGGTCGCAACTCGACGATCGCAAGCCTTGTCGGGGCTCGCAGGTACAACCTCACGCCGAACGAGCGATTCCTCTATTGGTCCTTCTTCGAGGGAGTCGCGCCCGACTCCGATCCGGCATTTGTGTTCCACCGGTGGGGCAACCGGATGGTGATCGCGACGCCCGCCGACAGCGGCCTCTATCAGGTCATCCTGATCCCGGATCTGGTCGATCTCCCTCGCTTCCGGGAGGATCTGGAGGGCAGCTTCATGGAGTACGCGTGCAGCTGCCGGCCCGTGGCGCAGGCGCTCTCGAGCGCGCGGCGGACCGGGAAGTTGTTTGGGATGCTGCGCTGGGAGGGGTTCTTCCGGGAGGCCTCCGGCCCCGGCTGGGTGCTGGTCGGCGACGCCGGCAACTTCAAGGACCCAACACCGGGCCAGGGCATACAGGACGCGTTCCGGCAGGTCGACGCGCTCGTGCCAGCGATCGCAACCGCGCTGGATGGCTCCGGAGAAGACATCGATAGTGAGATGGCGGCCTGGGGCAGCTGGCGAGACAAGGACGCGGCCGAGCACTACTGGCTCGCGACCGATATGGGGAAGGCTGGGTCGACGCCCGCGGTGGTACCCGAGATTGAGAGGCGACTGCTGGAGCAGGGCAAGATAGGCACATTCCTGGATCTTTTCTATAGCCACCGGTCGCGGCCCTCGCAAGTCTTCACCCCGCCGCGCCTGTTGGGCGCCACCGCCAGGCTGTTGGCGCGTCGGGGATGCGACCGGCGCGCGCTGCTTGGCGAGGTGGGCGCGCTCCTGTCTGAGGACTTCCAGCGAAAACGTCTCAACCGCAAACCGGTGTACGCCCCCGCGGGCACTGCGCTCGACGCACGTCCGTCGGCTTCCGCCGTGAGGCTATGAGCCGGCGTCTGGTGTCGCCCCGCCGAATCCCACCTCGTTGCCATCGGGATCGCGGTAGATCGCCTTGCGTACGCCGCCCGAGTACGTCTCGATCTCCTCGGGCTCAAGCCCGCGCACAGCGATCGCGGCCAGGCGAGCATCGAGATCGTCGAGGAACATCGTTACGACGGAGTTGCCCGCGCCATCGGCGTGCTCGACGACGTAGACCGACCGGTTCTCGGCAAGCGTCCACACCGCCTCAGTGGCGTGGGGGAAGAACGTCGGCTCGCCGAGCAACCGCTCGTACCATGGTCGGGACGCTTGGAAGTCCCGCACGCGCAGACCCGCAAAGAGGTGCAGCGACATCACTGCGGTCCGCCCGAGACGCGAAGCGCTATTCGTCGGCCCACCAGTCCCGCTGACCCTCGACGTCTTCTCGCGGATTGTCGCCGAGACTGGGCGCACCGAACACGAGGATCTCGAGACCCTCCGGCCCCGCCTCGTAGCCTCGCCACGTACCGGGCGGGACGCGCACCACGTCCCACTTCTTGACCTCGACGATCTCGTCATCGAGCTTCATCCGCCCGCTCCCGCCCGCAACCACGTACACCTCCTCCTGCCGCTTGTGCGTGTGGCCGAACGGAAAGCGATAGTCGGGCGGGATGCGCTGATAGCTGAGGCCGCACTCCTCGAGACCGAGAGCCCGGCTCGCCATGCGGAACTCCAGGTCCGGCGCGCCGTCGAAGTTGGACCCAAGGTCCTCCAGATCCTCCCTGAGGTTCCTGAACGTGAACGGCACGGCCGCGATTCTATGGCTCTCCCTGAGTGAGATCGCGAATAGCGGGTGTTTCAAGGACCGCTGAATGTTGCGAAACGCAGCGCTTCCTCGAAGATCACAAGCAGGCCGATCTGCTCGACGCCTGGTACCACCGTTACCGGCGGGTCTCCGCCGAGCAGTTCGGCGACGCGACGGGCGTGCGACGGCGGGTGCATCCGGTCGAACTCACCAGTCCAGAGGGAGGCGCGGACCGCCCCGGGCGTGATACCCCACGGGTTGCAGAGGTTCCGGACCTCCTCGATGAATTCAGCGATGGGACTGTTCAAGGGGCCGGACGCAGAGGTCGTCCAGATCCCGTGGCGTCGGGACATGAACGCCGCCATCTTCATGTCCTTCCCGGCCGCGCGCCACTGGGCCTTCTCCGCGAGCGGCGCAATAGCTCCGAGCAGCGAGTGGGCGGTGCCCCGCTCTGGTACTGCACCGGCAACGGCGATCCCGTAGGGGGTCCCGCCGGATTGCGTCATGATCCCGAAGCGGTCAACGCCCAAGGCGTCCATCAAGGCGAGATGGTCGGCGGGCCAATCGGCGGTTGTGCGACCTGGTTTCGGCGTGCTGCCGTGAGAACCCGGACGGTCCGGGATCACGAGCCGGATCCCAAGTTCGCTGACCGCGGCTCCTGTCCCGCTTTGCAACGTCGGGACCCGCAAATCTCACATGGATGAGATTTTCGCGGCGCCGGCCAGTCTCACATGGAAGAGACGAAGCGCGGTCTCACATGAGTGAGATTCCGGTCTCACATGGGTGAGACGCCGCAACCATCGGTGCCGTAATCCGTAAATGCGATGCCCGATAATGCATGTTATGTCAACCAATACGCGCCCGGGTCGGCGGTCTCGCTCGCTGCAAGACGCGCTGGCTGTATCGGTCGCCTGCTCTGACCTCGAGCTCGTGCTTGCTCTCCGCGTCGAGCGGCGATGCGCCGATCCGGCCAGACGCCTGTGCGCAGGCGCTCGTAGAGCGTGTCGGGCGCGAGATCCGCGCCTCCCGGCCAGACTACGGTGCCGGTCTCGGTATCGACTGCAGCCCGTGCAAAGCCAGCCGGCGTGCGTGCTTCGTCGAACACCGGGCCGTGCATCCGCCCAAGCACATCGACCTCGCCGGCCAGACCATCGGCGAACGCAAGCCGCAGCACGCCGTGGCGCACGACGGACACTGCAGTGACGTCTGGGGTCAGACCGATCATCGGAGGGGCTCTATCTCGTGAAGTGTCTCACCAACTCGAGCCAAACGCCAATTCTCGAGCAACTCGCTCTGATGCAGCTCAGCCCAAGCAAGCACAAACCGAAGCTGGCGACGCGCGAGCGTGCTCTCGATCACTTTCGAGCGTGTCGATTCGTGACCTTGGTGCCGCTCGCGGTTGTCAAGTAGGTGTCGCGTCGACGGTTTCAGTCGCCTGCCGCCAAGCGGTGTCATCTCGGTGTCGTCTTGCAGCGAGTGTGAGACGACTCGCGTGTCAGATCTCCAGATAGGCGCGCACGATCTCGGTAATCTCGTGGGCGATCTCCTCCGGCGTGACACCTTGCGGCGGGCGCAGGACGAGACGATGCGTGAGGCCCTCGATCGCGCTGATCAGGTTCGCCGGACGGGCTCGACGGGCTTCAAGGGCTTGCGCGGCGCCTCGGGGTCCGTGGAGCGGATGGCCGGGTTGCTGTTCGCGCTGGCGGTCGTGCTCTGCATCGCGGGTCTGCTGCTCGGACTGGTAGACGCATCGAGCTCCGTCGAAGCGCTCGACGGAGAGGGCGCCGACGTTCTCGGAGTCGTGCTCGCCTCTCTGGGAATCGCGACGACCTCAGTCGCTCAGTTTGCGATGGGCGACGCCTGGCGGGTCGGCGTCGATGCTTGCGAGAGCACCGAGCTCGTCACCCGCGGCCCCTTCTCTGTCGTGCGCAACCCGATCTACGCGGCGATGATCCCCTCCTTCGTCGGCATCGCCCTGCTCGCGCCAAACGCCGTGACGATCGCGGGAGCCATCCTCCTGACGGTGGCCCTCGAGCTGCAAACGCGGCTCATCGAGGAGCCCTACCTCTCGGCGGTTCACGGCGAGCAATACGCCGTCTATGCAACCCGAGTCGGTCGCTTCCTCCCGCGGATCGGCCGCCTGCGGCGCGTCGGCTCCGCTCGGCTCGGCGCCTGATCGACGACAGCAGGCGGCGTATGCATCCTCGTGCCGTCCTACGGCACGAAAATACGATCTACTGTCCGGGCCATGAACATCCTCATCCACGGCGACACCGAGAGCTCGGCCACTATGCGCCACGAGCTGCCGCTGGCGATCGGGGACTCGTTCCTGTATCTCGAGGCCGACGGACGCCGGGCCGTGCTGACGCACGCGCTCGAGGAGGCGCGGATCGCGCAGGCGGCGCCTGGCGTGGAGCGCCTGCTCGAAGACTCCCTCGGACGCGACGAGCTGCTCGCCGAAGGCCATCCGCGGACGGAGGTGGAGCTCGAGGTGTGCGTGCGTGCGAGCAAGGCGCTGGGGATCGAGCAGGCTGTCGTCCCCATGGACTTCCCGCTCGCCCTCGCGGACCGGTTGCGTGCCGCCGGAGTGCGGCTGAGCCCTGACGAGCAGGTCTTCAGGGAGCGCAGGCGCCGCAAGACCGACGCGGAGATGGCGGGGATCAGGCGCGCCGCCGACGCCGCCATGCGCGCGCTCGGTGAGGCCGCGCGCGTCCTTCGCGAAGCCGAGATCGACGGCGAGAGCCTGACCGTGAACGGGGAGCCGCTGAGCGCCGAGACGGTACGGGCGCGCATCCGGGAGGTATGTGCGCGCGAGGGCGCGCCGGCGCCGGCGGACATCATGGTGAAGGCGATGGGCGCGAGCGCTTCGATCGGACACGAGCCGGGGTCGGGCCCGCTGCCTGCCCACACCCCGATCGAGATCGACCTATGGCCGCAGGACGAACGCTCGGGCTGCTGGGCCGACATGACGCGGACGTTCGTCCGCGGCGAGATCTCAACGGCGATCGCCGAGTTCCACGCGCTCGCCGTAGAGTCCTTCGAGCGGGCGCGCGCGGGGATTCGCCCCGGCGTGGGCACCCAGGAGCTCTATGGCCTCGCGTGCGAGGTGTTCGAGGCGGCCGGCCATCCCACGCAGCGCTCGAAGAAGCCCGGCGAGACACTCCGCGAAGGCTTCTACTTCAGCCTCGGGCACGGTGTCGGCCTCGAGGTTCACGAGGCTCCCCTCCTCGGCCGCGGCGACTACGACGAGCTGATAGCAGGCGACGTGATCGCGGTCGAGCCGGGAACGGTCATCGCCGGCGTCGGCGGGGCCCGCGTCGAGGACACGCTGCTCGTGACCGACGACGGCAGCGAGGCGCTGACCGGGTCCTTCCCCTACGGCCTCGTGCCGTAGTCACCCCACCGCTGACAGGGCCGCCACGCTGTTGGCGGCGACGAGCAGCTCGATGCGCCCGTGCGCGGGACTCCTTTCGCTCGTCTGCAAGCCCGCCCGCGCAGCGGTGAGCGCTTCGACGCGCACGGCCTGTTCCCCGCGCAGCACCACCTTCTGGGCGTGCCCGTGCTCGTTGTCGAGGATCAGCAGCGTCTGGCCAGTGGGGCCGGTGACGCTCGTGGCGACGAACCCGCGCACGCCGTTCACGGTGCGCAGCGAGGAGCCCACCGGCAGCCACTGGTTGAGCTCGACGAGGGCGCTGTCGAGGGGGCGCGCGATCACTTCTTCGCCGCGGACGACGAAGGGGTCGTAGGAGTTGCCGCTGAAGTGAAAGCGGACCTCCTCGAACCCGGTCTTCAGGGCGCTGAGGACGAAGCGGACTCCCCACACCGCCGACGCGGGGCTGTTGGACACTCCCGCCACCCCCCCGCAGGAGGCGGAGTTGGCCTCGGAGATGATCGCCGGAACCTGCGCCGACTGTGCGTCGGCGACGACCGACGCGAGCCGTCGCGGCTCGTCGGCGGCGTACTGCGTGAGCAGCCCCTGGACCGTTACCGCGCGCGGAGTGGCGCATGCGGTGAGGGGATACGCGTGCACCCCCACGGTCCCGAGATGCAGCTGGGCGATCACGCGCGGCAGTCCGCGCTGCCAGTGCGTCGGGCCGGCGAGTTCCGGGCCGATCACGGGGGCGCCGCCGAGCACCTGCTGCATCGCGCCCGCCAGCTGCAGGTACAGCCCCACCTCCAGCGCTTCTTCGTTCGGCAGTGGCCTGTCCAGCGAGGCATAGTTGGGCAGGCCGTACAGGTCCGGCTCGTTGCCGAGCGAGAAGTCCAGTCCGTTGGTGGCGGCGCTCTGCGCGCCGGCGGCCATCTGCGCGGCCCACGACGGCTGGCCGGTCTTCAGGTTCAGCCCGACCGTAAGCTGGTCTCGCGTGCTGCTCAGCAGGCAGTGCAGCTGCGTCCAGAAGCTCGCGGGCAGGGTGTACAGGGTGGCCGCTTCCCAGGAGCCGGGCGGGCCGCCGAGCGCTTCGCCGGGGACGGTCATGTCCTGGCTGTCGCCGGCTAGCGCCAGCGGTGGCGAGCCGAGCGCCTGGAGCGCTGCGACGAGCGCCGGCGGCGGGCAGGCGCCCGCGCCGAGGTCGAGCGCCATCACCGGGTACTCGACCGACAGCCCGACCGCCGGCATCGTCATCTGGACGCCGGGTGCGCTCGCGCCCTCCGTGAGGGTGACCTGCGGCGGGCGAGGCCGGGCTGGGTGTCTGTCGGAGTGGGCGCCGCCCGTCGCCGCGAGCGCACCGGCGGCGCCGCCGAGGGACAGTCCGAGCGCGAGCACGCTTGCGAGCGTCGTCAGCCTGCCTGGCGGGCACCGCATCGTCGTGAACATAACAGCGCTCGCCGCCGCGATCAGCCGATGGCCTTCCGTCGGCGTCTAGCATCTGAGCGGCTCACACACCCCCACGAAGAGAGGCAGGCGATGGCAGACAAGCTGTACACGGCCCACGCGCACGTCACCGGCGGTCGCGCGGAGGGACACGGTCGCACCGGCGACGGCGAGCTCGACGTCCAGCTGCGGGTGCCCTCCGAGATGGGCGGCCCGGGTGGCGGCACGAACCCCGAGGAGCTGTTCGCCGTCGGCTACGCGGCGTGCTTCGAGGGAGCCCTCGGAGTGGTCGCGCGCCGCGCGAAGGTGCAGACGGGGGACGTGGCGATCGAGTCCGCGGTGTCGCTCGCGCCGAACGGCAAGGGCGGCTTCGAGATCTCGGCCAGTCTCGATGTGACGCTGCCGTCGATCGCCGACGCCGCCCAGGCGGTCGAGCTCGTGCGCGCCGCCCACGAGGTGTGCCCCTACTCGAACGCCACGCACGGCAACATCGAGGTGACGCTCACGGCCAACGGCGCGCCCGTCGAGTAGCCGGCCGAGCCGCGCCTTCCAAGGGTGCCGGCGCCGAGGGATCGACGGCGTGAGGAGGATCAGTCGCCTCGAGGGATGAAGACGATGCGCTGGCCGGGCGCGGTGGGGGCGCTCCAGGCGGACTCGACGTCGCTGAGAGGCGTGGGAGCGGGATCGACGGCGAAGGCGCCCGCGGTGATCCGATCGGCGAGCTCTCCTAGCTCCGCGACGATCGCTGCGGTCGTCAGCGAGCCCTGACCGCTGCCGAGCAGTTGCAGGCGGCGGCGATCGCCGTCACGTTCGCGTCCTCGCGCAGCACGGCGGCGCGACGCCTGTCGATCACCGTCCGCTCGGCCATCGTGCCGCAAGCGCCGTCGAAGGCGACGAAGCGCACCCGCGGGTGAAGGCCGGCGGCGAGGACGTCGACGGCGAGCTGGTGCTCGCCGCTCGGCTCCGGCGTGGGAAAGGCTTCGTAGCGGGGAGGCTCAGCGAAGGACCGGACGACGGCGGCGTGCATGGGCTCGGGGATGTCTCGGAGCGTAGAGCAGCGCTGGCGAGGACGCAGCGCTAGCGACCGAGCGTGCGCTCGAGCTCGCGGGCGCGCGCGCCGAGGCCGCCGAGCTGCGCGCGGACCTGCTCGAGGTCTGCGCGCAGCTCGATGTCTCCCACCTCGACCGGCAGCATCGAGTCCTGGAGGGCCGCCAGCGAGCGATCGGCGCCGGCGATCGCTTCCACCGCGCTGTCGAGGAAGCCCTTCACGCCGTGCGCGGGAGCCCCGGCGACGGCCGCGGCGAACGCATGCCCGGGCAGCCCGTGACGCTCGGCGAAAGCGCCGTGGGCGCGCTGCGCGCGCCCGTAGGCCGCCTGTACGGGGCGAAACAGCCGCTCCTCGACGACGTCCGCGTTGCGCTCGTCCAGGCGCTCGTACAGCTCGCTCAGCGATGCCAGCGCCACGCCGAGCTGGTCGGCCGCATCGGCGAGCGTGTCGAGCAGCTGGCGGCGGGCGTCCGCGGTGGCGTAGGGCACGGTCAGAAGGTTAGAGCGGGCGTTGCCGGGCGCCCGCCAGAGCTCTCTCAGCCTCGGGCTCGGGCGGGACGCTCGGCCAGCGCCCGCGCACGCGCGAGCACGGCGTCTATCATCGGCTCGGTGAGCCTGCCCGTGAACGTGTTCTGCTGGCTCGGGTGGTAGCAGCCGATCAGCGTGTACGGCCCGCGGGCGAGCTCGGCGGCGTGTGCGAAGCGCGGTCGCCGGCGGGGCGGCGCGCTGTCGGAGGCCGCCGCCGCGGCCGCCGTGAGCGCCAGCGCGGCGTCCCACGCGAACGCGCCCAGGCACACCAGCACCCGCACCTCGCTCAGCAGCTCCAGTTCGGTGACGCTCCACGGCAGGCAGCAGTCGCGCTCGGCCGGGCTGGGACGGTTGGCGGGGGGCGCGCAGCGCACGGCGGCGGTTATCCACGCGTCGCTCAAGCGCAGGCCGTCTTCGCGGCTCTGCGAGAGCGGCTGGTTGGCGAAGCCGGCGCGCCACAGGGCTGCGAACAGGAAGTCCCCCGAGCGGTCGCCGGTGAACATGCGCCCGGTGCGATTGGCGCCGTGGGCGGCCGGCGCGAGGCCCACCAGCGCCACCCGCGCGCGCGGATCGCCGAAGCCCGGGAGCGGTCGCCCCCAGTACTCCTCGGCGGCGAACGCCGCCCGTCGCTCGCGCGCGACCTGCTCGCGCCAGGCGACCAGCCGCGGGCAGCGCCGGCAACGGCTGACGTGCTCGGCGAGCTCGCCGAGACTCGAGGCCGGGCGTCCGCGGACGGCTCCGCTGCTCGATCCCAGAGGGCGACTTCTAGATGGCACCGGGCAGTAGTACCATCGCAAGATGCCCCTGTGGGTGTGGGTCCTGTTTGCCGTGGCGATCGTGAAGATCCCGCTCGCCGGCCTGATGCTGTGGATTCCCTACCGCAACGACGAGGCGATGAACGCCGCGGACGTGACCGACTCCTCTGAAGAGGACGGCGGCTCGAAGGCGCTTCCCGGCGGTCCGCTCGACCCCCACCCCCGCGCGCCGCGGCCGCGCCGGCCCCGTCGCGGGCCGCACGGCTCGCCCGCGTCTCCCCCGCGCGTGCGCACCGCGCGCCGAACGCGGCCGCTGCGGCCGATACGCATCTACCGCTGAGCCTCAGCGGTTTCGCTTGCGCTGGCGCCGCGCGGCCTTCGCTTTCGCGCGGCGTCTCTGCAGCGCCGCCCGCGAGTGTCGCGACGTGCTCCCTTCCACGAGCTCGGCATCCCCCACCGGCGCCCATCTGCGGGCGTCGCGGATGATCACGAACGCGACGCCCGCCAGCAGCGCCCCGCCGACGGCAAGCACCACCGCCTCCACCGTGCCCGTGCCGTGGCTTTCTTCGCCCGACGAGGATGACGTGGAGGAGGTGGTTGAGGCGGTGCTCGTGGTGTTCGATTCTTCGGAGGAGCCTTCGGTGAGGTGCTGGAACGAGTTGCCCGCTCCTTCCAGGCTGGCCAGCGCCGCGGGCGCCGGCGCGATTACGAGCGCGAGCAGCGCGAGCATCAGGGGCGCGATCGACGCCCCCAGGCGGGGGCGCCGCGAGCTCGAACCGGAACGTGCGGGCATCTGACGAGGATATCGCCTGCGACACCCCCGTAGAATGCGAGCGGATGGCCCCCAAACAACGGCAGGTGAGGCTCGAGCAGCGCGGCTCGATCGAGGCGATCCAGGCGCTCGAGCAGCGCTCGGACGAGGAGCTCGAGGCGGAGACCAAATACAAGTCCGCGGCGCTTGCGATCCTCGGCGCGCGCGCCTCCGAGCGCTTCGACGCCGAGGCGGCGCGTGGCTACTTCCAGCGCTCGATAGCCGCGGCCCGCCCGCAGGAGCGGATGCAGATCCGGCGCATGGCGGACGCGTCGCTGGCGCTCGCCGAACGCCGGGCGGGAGACCTCAAGGAGGCGGTCGAGCGGATGGGCCAGGAGCCGCCGAGCGCCCGGCAGCTGTTCGCCCTGCGGGCGATGGGGCTGCTCGTCCCCCCCAGCTCGGCGGGCATCCTCGTGCGCATCCGCGGCGTGCTGGCGATCGTGCTGGTGATCGCCGCGCTGATAGGGCTGGGGCTGGGGATCGTGGAGCTGGTGTCGCTGCCTTTCGGCGGGCTCGGCCTGGCGCCGGGGATCCTGCTGGGGCTGTTCGTGGCGATCGCCGCCGTCGCGATCATCGCGGCGCTCGGCCGGCGCCGGCGCAACCGCGCGCTCGCGGCGCGCGCGGGCTGACCGGGTAGATCGACACTCCCGGGGGACGTGCAATCGACCATCTAGGCTTGCGCTCGTGCCGGCCTCCGTCTGCCTGATCGTGAACCCCGCCGCCGGGGGCGGCAGAGGGGCGCGGGTGGCGCCGGCGGCCGAAGCCGCGCTGCGCGGCCACGGGCTCGAGCTGCGACGGGCGGACACGCGCGACCTCGACCACGCCCGCGAGCTGGCGACCGAGGCGGCGAGCGCGGGCGAGACGATCGTCGCGCTCGGCGGCGACGGCCTGGTGGGCGCGATCGCCGACGCGCTCAGGCACGCCCCGGGGGCGGTCCTCGGCGTGGTCCCCGGCGGGCGCGGCAATGACCTCGCGCGCGTCCTCGGCATCGCCGACGACGCCGGCGCGGCGGCGGCGGTGATCGCGGCCGGACACACCCGACTCCTCGACCTGGGACTGGTCGACGACCGGCGAGCGTTCGTGGGCATCGCCTCGGCCGGCTTCGACAGCGACGCCAACCGCATCGCCAACGAGGCCCCGTCGTGGCTGGGGGGCCTCGTGTACGCGTACGGCGCGCTGCGGGCGCTCGTGACGTGGCGCCCGGCGCGGATGGAGATCGAGCTCGACCCGCCCGGCGAGCGCCACGCCTTCTCGGTCTTCTCGGTCGGGGCGTGCAACTCGAAGGCCTACGGTGGCGGCATGATGGCGGCCCCGGGGGCGCTGCTCGACGACGGCCTGCTGGACGTGGTGGTCTGCGAGAGCGTGAGCAAGCTAGCCTTCCTCACGCGGGTGCTCCCGAAGGTGTTCAAGGGCACCCACGTGGAGGAGCCGAGCGTGCACGTGCTCCGCGCGGGCGAGCTGACGCTGAGCGCCGACCGCCCGTTCACGATGTACGCGGACGGCGATCCGATCGCGCAGCTGCCGGTGCGCGTGCGGGCTCTGGCGGGTGCGATCACCATGCTCGTGCCCGCCGCCGCGGGATCCGCGTTTTCCGCTGAGAGCTGATGGCGGGGACCCTGGACGTCAAGCTCGTGCTGGCCCGCGGCGTCGGGACCGTCTCGCGCCTGCGTGGCGGCGGCGGCACGAGCGCGCCGGGAAAGCTCTTGATGCGGCTCGCCCCCGGCGCGATCGGCGAGCTCGGCTCGCGCCTGGCGCGCGGAAGCGTGCTGATCTCGGCGACCAACGGCAAGACAACCACGGCGGCGATGACCGCGGGCATCCTCGCGCGAGCCGGGATACCGCTGGTGCACAACCGCGAGGGCGCGAACATGGCCGGGGGGATCGCCACGACGCTGCTCGACGCCGCGCGGCCGGCCGGCGGGATGGCGGGCGAGCTGGGCGTATTCGAGGTCGACGAGCTGTGGCTGGACTCGCTGGCCGCCCAGCTGCGACCGCGCGCCATCCTGCTGGGAAACCTGTTCCGCGACCAGCTCGATCGCTACGGCGAGCTGGACACGATCGCAGAGCGTTGGCGCGAGGCGGTGAACGTCGTCGCCGGCGCGGACGGGCGGGCGGCCGCGACGCTCGTGCTGAACGCCGACGACCCGCTCGTCGCGGACCTCGGCCGCGAGAGCGGGCGGGCTCCAGTTCTGTACTTCGGCGTGGAGGACGACTCGCTGGCGCTCGCCGGGCTGGCGCACGCGGCCGACGCAAAGCACTGTCGCGGCTGCGGTGCGCCGTACGTGTTCGACGCCGTCTACCTCGGCCACCTCGGCCGCTACCACTGCCCGAGCTGCGGTCGGGCGCGCCCGACGCCGGCGCTCACCGCCAGCGAGGTGCGCCTGGAAGGGGTGCGCTCGGCGCGCTTCCTGCTGGGGACGCCCGCCGGCGAGGCCGAGGTCTCGCTGGCGCTGCCGGGCCTCTACAACGTCTACAACGCGCTCGCCGCCGCCGCGCTGGCGTTCGCGCTGGGGGTGGAGCCGGGGACGATCGTCGCCGGCCTGGAGGACACGCGCGCGGCCTTCGGCCGGGCGGAGACGGTGAGCGTGGCGGTGCCGGCGCTGCCCGCGCCAGCCGCCGGCGACCGCGGCAGCGCCGCCGGTGCGGGTCCCGCGCCAGCCGCCGCTCCGGCTGAGCGCGAGCTGCGCATCCTGCTCGTGAAGAACCCGGCGGGCGCGAACGAGGTGCTGCGCACGCTGGCGCTCGAGCCGGGCGAGCACGATCTGCTGTGCGTGCTCAACGACCACATCGCCGACGGGCGCGACGTGTCGTGGATCTGGGACGCGGACTTCGAGCTGCTGGCCAGTCGCGTGAGGGTGGCGACGTGCAGCGGTACCCGCGCGGCGGACATGGCGGCGCGCCTGAAGTACGCAGGCGTGGACCCCGCCCGCCTGCACGTGTGCGAGGCGCTGCCGCAGGCGCTGCGCGCCGCGGCGGCCGACCGCCCCCCCGACCCCCGCCGTGCGGGCGCCGCGCCGCTGTTCGCGCTGCCGACGTACACGGCGATGCTGGCGCTGCGGGAGCTGCTGGTGGCCCGCGGGGAGGCGGCGAGCGCGTGGTCGTGAGCGCCGTGTGGCACGACCTCGAGTGCGGCTCCTACGAGGCCGACCTGCCGCTGTGGCGCGAGCTGGCGGCCGCGGCGGGCTCGGGGAGGGTGCTGGACGTCGGCGCCGGCACCGGTCGCGTGGCGCTCGATCTCGCGCGCCGCGGAGCGCTGGTGACGGCCGTGGACATCGACGGGGAGCTGCTGTCAGCGCTGCGAGACCGCGCGGCTGCGACGGACATGGCGGGCAGCGTCGAGGCCGTGCGCGCGGACGCGCGCGCGCTGGCGCTCGAGCGCCGCGACTTCGCGCTGTGCGTGGTGCCGATGCAGACGATCCAGCTGCTCGGCGGGCGCGCCGGCCGGCTGGCGTTCCTGCGGTGCGCCCGCGCCCACCTGCGGCCGGGCGGTGTGCTGGCGTGTGCGATCGTCACCGACGTGGACGCGTTCGACTGCGCGGCCGGCGACGTCGGCCCCTCCGCGGAGGTCGTGCGTGTGGACGGCGCCAGCTACGTCAGCCGCGCCACCCGCGTGCACGTGGGCATCCGGGCGGTGCGGATCGAGCGTGAGCGCCGGATCGGCGCGGAGCTCGAGCGTGACGTGGTGGACCTGGATCGCTTGTCGGTGGCGCAACTGGAGGGCGAGGGTCGCGAGGCGGGGCTTGCGGTGCTCGGCACGCGGGCGATCGCGGAGACGGCCGAGCACACCGCGAGCGTGGCGGTGATCTTCCGTGCGTGAGCCGGCGGGCGAACGGATGCCCGCGTCCCCCCCTCCTTCTACCCCTCCACGGTCCTCGCCCGCGGGCCCGCTGCGCGTGTGCGCGCTGTACCCCCAGCTGATGAACATCTACGCCGACCGCGGCAACCTGATCGTGCTGGAGCGCCGCTGCGCATGGCGGGGGATCGGCTTTCAGCTGTCCTCCTGCGGCCTGGGCGAGCAGCTCGACGGCGACGCGCACGACCTCTTCTACATCGGCGGCGGCCAGGACCGCGACCAGCTCCTGTGCGCGCAGGACCTGCTCGAGACGAAGGGCGAGGCGCTGCGCGCGGCGGCGGCGCGCGACGCGGTGATGCTGGGCGTGTGCGGCGGCTACCAGCTGCTGGGGCACTCCTACGCGCTGGGCGGGCAGGAGATCGCGGGCGTGGGCCTGCTGGACGTGCGCACGGTCCGCGAGGAGGGCCCGCGGCTGATCGGCAACGTGGCGATCGAGGTGACGCTCCCCCTGCGGGGACGATGCGACGACGGCCGCGAGCACGACCGTGCGCATTTTGGCCCCGACGGGGACAGGACATCTTTTAGGGGCGCCGCCTTGGAGGGCGGCGCTCGCGTGCTGGCGGGGTTCGAGAACCACGGCGGGCGCACCTACTTGGGCGCCGGGCAGCAGCCGCTGGGACGGGTGCTGAAGGGTCACGGCAACGACGGGCGCAGCGGCATGGAGGGCGCGCGCAGCGCGAACACGATCGGCACCTACCTGCACGGCCCGCTGCTGCCCAAGAACGCGTGGTTCGCCGACTGGCTGATCGCGGCTGCGCTGCGCGTCGACCCCGGCGAGCTGCCGGCGCTCGACGACGCGATCGAGCGGCAGACCCACCAGAGCGCCCGCCACGCCGCCGGGGTGTGAGCAGCGCTTTTGCCGGGCGCCCGCCTCGCGGCCGGAGCGTTAGCCGCCGGCTCGCCGAGCACCCGCTCGCCCGAGCAGTGGACTGTGGATGGCGCCCGCGGCCATGGACCGTTCGCAAACTCGGCGATCGCGGCCGGCAGCGGGCCGGCTCGCGTGCATACCATCGCGCGGTGGAGTTCAACGAGTACCAGCGGCTGTCACGCCGGACGGCGGAGTACCCCCGCGAGGCGTGGCTGGCCTACCCCGCGCTCGGTCTCGCCGGGGAGGCGGGCGAGGTGGCCGAGCACGCGAAGAAGGCGATCCGCGACGATGGCGGCGAGGTCGACGATCGCCGCCGGGCGGCGATGGCGAAGGAGCTCGGCGACGTGCTTTGGTACGTGGCCCAGCTCGCCAGCGAGCTCGGGCTCGACCTCGAAGAGATCGCCCAGGGCAACCTCGACAAGCTGCTCTCGCGCCAGCGCCGCGGGGTGCTGTCGGGCAGCGGCGACGAGCGCTAGGAGGCGACGGCGAATCGGGCGAAGCGGTCGGCCAGGCGCGCCGGGACGAGCGCGTGCACGCGCACGCCCTCGGCGGTGTCCTCGCGGGTGACCTCCCCGGCCAGCTCGTGCAGCTCGGCGAGGCTGCCGCCGTCGGCGTAGGGGACGAGCAGGTCGAGCGGGCGCAGCGTGTACGCGAGCTCGTGCTCCAGGCGCTCCGCCAGCTCGTCGAGGCCCTCGCCGGTGACTCCGCTCACCAGCACCGCGTCGGGGTGGCGGAAGCGCAGCTCGTCGCGCGCGTCGTCGTCGAGCAGGTCCGACCTTGTTCGCGCACCAGCACCCGCGGGTGCTCGCCCGCGCCGATCTCCTCGAGCGTCTGCTCGACCGCGCGCATCATCGCCTCCTGGCGCGCCGGCGGCGCGGAGGCGTCGAGCACGTGCGCCAGCAGCTCCGCCCGGCGGGTCTCCTCGAGCGTCGCCGTGAACGCGTCCACCAGCTGGTGGGGCAGCTTGCTGATGAAGCCGACCGTGTCCGTCAGCAGGTGCGCGCGCCCGCCCAGGCGCAGCGTGCGCGTGGTCGGGTCGAGCGTGTTGAACAGGCGGTCGCGCACGCTCACCTCGCTCGGCGCGCCGCTCGCGAAGCGTGCGGTCAGCGCGTTCAGGAGCGTCGACTTGCCGGCGTTCGTGTAGCCCACCAGCGCGATCGTCGGCAGCGCCGCGCGCTCGCGCTCGGCGCGCTGCACCGCGCGCGTGCCCTTCACGTGCTCCAGGCGCCTGCGCAGCGTCGCGATGCGGTTGCGCGCCAGCCTTCGGTCGGTCTCGATCTGGGTCTCCCCCGGGCCCCTCGTGCCGATCCCGCCGCCCAGGCGCTCCAGGTGGCTCCACAGGCCGCGCATCCGCGCCAGGTTGTACTCCAGCTGCGCCAGCTCCACCTGCAGCTTGCCCTCGGCGCTGCCGGCGTGCGAGGCGAAGATGTCGAGGATCACCGTCGTGCGGTCCACCACCGGCAGGCCCAGCTCCTGCTCGAGGTTGCGCTCCTGGCGGGCGCTCAGCTCGTCGTCGCACGCGATCAGGTTCGCGTCGCACGCCCTCGCCTGCGCCTTCGCCTCCGCCACCTTGCCCGGGCCCCAGATACGTGTTCGGGTGCGGGTGCTCGCGGTGCTGGACCAGCTCACCGACCACGCCCACGCCGGCCGTCCGCAGCAGCTCGCCCAGCTCTGACAGGTCCTCGCCGTCAGCCAGCGCCGCGACGCACAGCGCGCGCTGGCGCGCGCGCTGGCTGCCGTTGACCGTCTGACCGTGCCGCTCGGCCGGGCCCTCCGTGACCGCGCCGTCGCCGTCACCGTTGTGGTCCGAGCTTCGATCGCCTCTCTGCATCCACCCTCAGTGTAGGAGCGCGCACGCGCGCCGTGTGAACGCCCTGCGACCGGCACCGACACGCCGCGCGCGGGCCCGCACCACGCGACCCCTCCTCCTAAACGTCAAGCCCCCAGCGCACCCAGGCGCTCGACCGCCTCCAGCAGGCGCTCGTCGGGCGTCGTCAGCGAGATCCGAAACCAGCCCTCCCCCGCCGGGCCGTAGGCGGCGCCCGGCGTCAGCACCACGCCGGTCTGCTCGAGCACGTGCTCGCAGTACGCCGCCGAGCTCTCGAAGCCCTCCGGTATCGGCGCCCACACGTAGATCGTCGCGCGCGGCGGGCTCACCCGCACGCCGATCTTCGCCAGCGCCTCGCACACCAGGTCGCGCCGGCGCCGGTACAGCTCGCTCATCGACGCCACCTCCGCGTCCGCGTCCGGCGACAGCGCCGCCACGCCCGCCAGCTGCACCGCCTCGAACGGCCCCGAGTCGATGTTCGTCTTCAACTGCCAGTAGGTCTCCAGCGCCTGCGCGTTTCCGACCACCACCGCGCAGCGCCAGCCGGTCATGTTGTAGCCCTTCGACAGCGAGAACACCTCGATGCCCACGTCCCTCGCGCCCGCCGTCGCCATGAACGACGGCGCCCGGTAGCCGTCGAAGGTCGTCTCCGAGTACGCGTTGTCGTGCACCACCAGGATCTCGTGCTCGCGCGCGAACTCCACCACCCGCTCGAAGAACCCTTCCGGCGCCACCGCGCCCGTCGGGTTGTTCGGGTAGTTCAGGTACATCAGCTTCGCCCTGCTCGCCACCTCCCCGTCGATCGCATCCAGGTCCGGGGTGAAGCCCCGCTCGGGCTCCAGCGCCATCAGCACCGGCTCCGCCCCCGCCAGCCACGGGCCCGCCGTGTACACCGGATAGCCCGGGTCCGCCGCCAGCGCGCAGTCGCCGGGATCCAGGAACGCCAGGTTCAGGTTGAAGATCGCCTCCTTCGCGCCCAGCGCCGGGATGATCTCCCTCTCCGGGTCGAGCGTTCACGTCGAAGCGGCGGGCGTAGAAGTCGCGCACCGCCGCCCGGAAGTCCTCGCGCCCGCGGTTCGTCGGGTATCTGTGGGTCTCCGGCTCGCTCACCGCCTCCTGCATCGCCTCCACGATCAGCGCCGGCGTCGGGCGGTCGGGGTCGCCGATGCCCAGGCTGATCACGTCCACCCCCGCAGCGCGCTTCTGCGCGATCTTGCGCTCGAGCTGGGCGAACACGTACGGCGGGATCCGCTCCAGGCGCTTACTCGGTCTCATCCAGCTCCCTCTCGAAGTCGTCGCTCAGCTCGCCCGCGAACACGGGCCGGGCGGGCCCCGCCAGATTGATGTGCAGATTCTCCCCCACCTCGACCTCCAGCTCGCCGCCGTCGAGGATCACCGTCACGCGCGCGTCCGCACGATTCGTGCGATCGGCGCGGGATCGCTCGACGTGCGCCACCGCCGCGCCCGTCGCGCCGGTGCCCGACGCGAGCGTCTCCCCCACGCCGCGCTCGAAGATGCGCGCGCGGATCCGGGTGGATGGGCCTTCATCGGCCGGTCGAGTCTCCGTGTAGAACGACACGTTCGTGCGGTTCGGGAACTGCTCGGCGCCTTCTATCCCCGGGCCGATCGACGCGAGGTCCAGCGACGCGAGCTCCTCCATCGACTCCACGTGGATCGCGCACTGGGGGTTGCCGATCGACACGTGCCTGAACGCCCACGCGCGCCCGGCCGACGCGACCGTGCCCTGGCCGTCCGGCGGCCCGCCGGGGAAGTCCTTCGACGTCAGGCTCGCCCTGCCCATGTCCACCGTGCACGTATCGGGGCCGGTGATCGTCGGGCGCATCTCACCCGCCGGGGTCCGTATGACAAAGGTATCCTGCTCGGTCCAGCCGCGCCGGCGCAGGTACATGATCGCCTCGCGCGCGCCGTTGCCCGACAGCTCCGCCTCCGAGCCGTCGGGGTTGAAGATCCGCAGGTCGGCCACGTGCGCCGCCGGATCGTCCGGGCGCGAGAGCAGCAGCACGCCGTCGGCGAACACGCCGAAGTGCCCGGCGCACAGCTTGCGCACGCGCGCCGGCGTCAGCTCGAACGGCAGCCTCTCGCGCTCGACGATCACGTAGTCGTTGCCCAGCGCCTGCCACTTCTCGAATCGCATGCCGGTCATCCGGCGGCGCAGTCTAGATGGTCAACCATCCAGGATCTCCAGCGCCACCGCGTCCGCGTCGCGTCCGGTCACGTCGATCACGCGCACCCCCGCCAGCTTGCGCATCCACGTCAGCTGGCGCTTCGCGTAGTTGCGGGTGCGACGCTTCATCGCCTCGACGTCGCCCGCCAGAAGCTCCTCGAAGCCGAGCGCCTTGCGCGCCGTCAGCGAGGCGCCGGCCGCGTGAGCGCGGAGCACCTCCTCGCGCACGCCCGCCGCCAGCATCGCCTCCACGCGCGCATCCGTCGCCGCGTACAGCGCCGTGCGCTCCATCGTCAGCCCCGCCAGCAGCGTCGGGTGGCGCAGCTCATCGCTCCACAGCTGCGAGGGGCGCTCCGGGGAGTCGTCGCTGGCCGGGCTCGGGTCGCGCAGCGCGCCGAGGTCGGCCAGCTCCAGCGCGCGCACCACCCGCTGGCGGTCGTTGGGGTCGATCCCCCGCGCGACCCACGGCGCGCGCTCGCTCAGCCGCGCGTGGAGCGCCGGCGCGCCGGCGCGCTCGAGCTCCGCCATCCAGCGCTCGCGCATGCCGTCCGTCGGCGGCGGGCGCAGGTCGAGATCGGTCAGCGCCGCGCGCAGGTAGAGGCCGGTCCCGCCGACCACGATCGGGCGCCG
The DNA here is from genome assembly GCA_963782325.1 of uncultured Solirubrobacteraceae bacterium. Taxonomy (GTDB): domain Bacteria; phylum Actinomycetota; class Thermoleophilia; order Solirubrobacterales; family Solirubrobacteraceae; genus Palsa-744. Next base: position 291,950 of record CAWAJG010000008.1, on the reverse strand, counting down.
GCCCGCCGCCAGCAGCTCGTCGATCTCCGCGTGGGCGAGCCGCGCGTAGCGGCCGGCGCTGAACGTCGCGTCGAGCGCCAGGAACGAGATCAGGCGGTGCTCCAGGCTCGCCCGCTCTGTCGCCGTGGCCACGCCGGTGAGCGTCTCCAGCCCCGCGTACACCTGCAGCGCGTCCGCGGACACCGCCACCGGGTCCTCGCCGCGCTCACGCAGCCGGCGCCCCAGCGCGAGGGCGACGGCGGTCTTGCCCACTCCCGTCGGTCCGAACAGCGCGATGATCCGCATGGGGATAGGCTCACAGCAAATGCAGATCTCCGGGTCCACGGTGCTCCTCACCGGCGCCAGCGGGGGCATCGGGCAGGCGATCGCGAGGGCGCTGCACGCGCGCGGTGCCACGCTCGTCCTCAGCGGCCGGCGCGCGGACGTGCTCGACTCGCTCGCCGCCCAGCTTCACGCGCGGGCGATCGCCGTCGACCTCACCGACGCCGCCGAGGTCGAGCGCCTGATCGACGAGGCCGGAGACGTCGACATCCTCGTCGCCAACGCCGCGCTGCCCGGGTCCGGGCCGCTCGACAGCTACACCGTCGAGCAGATCGACCGTGCCCTCGACGTCAACCTGCGCGCGCCGATCGTCCTCGCCCACGGCCTCGCCCCCGCGATGGTCGAGCGCGGCCGCGGGCACCTCGTGTTCATGGGCTCGCTCCAGAGCAAGGCCCCCACGCCGGGGGCCGCTATGTACAACGCCAGCAAGTTCGGTCTGCGCGGCTTCGCCTCCGCGCTGCGCGGCGACCTGCGCGGCACCGGCGTCGGCGTCTCCAGCATCTTCCCCGGCTTCATCCGCGACGCCGGCATGTTCGCCGACACCGGCGCCTCGCTGCCGCCGGGCGTCGGCACGCGCTCGCCCGAGGACGTCGCGCGCGCGCTCGTCACCGCCGTCGAGCGAAACCGCGGCGAGGTCGACGTCGCGCCGCTGCCGCTGCGCGCCGGCGCGATCATCGCCGGCCTCGCCCCCGACATCGCCGACAGCGTCCAGCGTCGCATGGGCTCGCAGAAGATCGCCCGCGTCGCCACCGCCGCCCAGCGCGAGAAGCGCTGAGGGGCGCCGGGCCGCGATCGCTGCTGCGCGAGAGCTGCGGGGCGAGCCCTACACGCAGATCAGCGTCACGCCGAGATTCGGCGCTCGCGTCAGCGGTCGGTCGGCTGTCAGCAGAGGGCAGCTCAGGGCCCGCGCGAGCGCCACGTAGCACGCGTCGTATGCCGACAGGTTCTCGCGCAGCGACCACATCTCCCGCAGGAGCATCCTCGTGGGGACGCGCGCGATGTCGCTTTCGGCAAGCCTCGCGATCGCCGTCGAGGCGCGTTCGCTCGCCAGCTTGCCGGCGCGCTCGAGTCCGCGCAGGCTCTGCACGACCTCCGGGTTGACCACGTCCGGGGCCAGCAGGTCGGCGTTCTCCACGGTGTGCTCCACCCTTCGGCCCCTGTCGCTGCGCAGCAGCAGCTCGACGAGCGCCGAGGCGTCAATCACGATCGGAGAGGGCGTGGAGAATCTGCTCATCGCGTTCGGCGCGTCCTCTCTGGATCAGGTCCGCGATCTCATCCGAGCCGATGCCCTCCACCGGCTCGTCCTGCCTCAAGCGCTCGAGCCATTCGCGTGTCGTCGGCGTCGAGAGGTCCCGTTCGAGCACGGCCAACGCGTACTCGCCCAGGCTTCTGCCCTCGCGTCGGGCGCGCTCGCGCAGGCGCTCGTGCAGGTCAGCCGGGACGTTCTTGATCTGGATCGCGCTCATGGCATGAGAATAGCATGCTCTCAGCATGTCTTTCGCATGCGTCTCAGAACAGGCTCTCCTGGAGCGAGGCGGTCGGCGATGCGAGGGAGCCATCGCTTGCCTCGTGATCTGCCGCCTCGTCGGCCTGGCGAGAGCTGCGTCGCCAGAACGCGCCCGAAGCAGCACCTCCGCGGCGCACCAGACGCGCGAGGCGCTCGCGTTCCTCGCGTGGCGCGTACGCGCGACGGCGGTAGAGCTCCTGATAGCGAGGCACGAGCTCGGGGCGTTGCGCCTTCAGCCAGTCCATGAACACCGAACGCACCTCGCCGCGCAGATGCAGCGCCGCGCCGGCGATGCTAGTCGCGCCGGCCTGCGCCGCCAGCTCCAGCAGCGGCTCGATCTGCTGGGGCGAGTCGTTGATCCCCGGCATCAGCGGGGCGATCAGCACGCCCGTGGGGATGCCCGCTCGGTTGAGCTCCGCCACGGCCTCCAGGCGCGCGCGGGGGCTCGGCGTGTGCGGCTCGGTCGCACGCCACGCCTTCTCGTCGAGTGTCGGGATCGACAGGCACGCGCTGAAGCTCGTCCGCTGCGCGATTTCCAGCATCAGCGCCAGGTCGCGTAGCAGCAGGGGTGACTTGGTCAACACCGAGCACGGATTGGCGGCGTCGCGCAGCGCCTCCCAGATGCCCTCCATCAGGCGGTAGCGGCCCTCCACCCACTGGTAGGGGTCCGTGTTCGTCCCCAACGCCACGTGCTCGCGTTTCCACGATGGTCGCGCCAGCTCGACGCGCAGCACCTCGGGCGCGTTCACCTTCACCACGATCTCGCGCTCGAAGTCGCGGCCGGGGTTGAACCCTAGAAACGTGTGTGTTGGCCTTGCAAAACAGAAATTACATGCATGTGAGCATCCGCGGTACGGATTGATCGTCCAGCGGAACGGCATCCGCGATTGCTCGGGCACGCGGTTGAGCACGGACTTGGCGTGCACCTCGTAAAAACGCATGTCGAGGGCCTCGGGCGCCTCGAATCGGCGCACAGCGGCGGGGTCGCGGTAGCCGGGCAGCTGCCGCTGCTCCTCGCCGTCGAGCGTGAGGTTGCTCCAGCGCACGAACATATGTTCGCATGAGGCCCGGACGGAGCGCTCCGTGCGCCTTACAAAACCCCTACGCAGCGCCGAGATCGGCGCTTAGCGAGCGCTTCCAACATGGTCGGCACATCCCCCAACCGACCCCAGGAGGTTCGATCCACATGACCATTTCCAGAATGCTCGGCGCGACCATGGTCGCGGGCGCGCTCGCCACCGGCGGCGCGGCCGCGGGTATCGCCGGCGCGGCCGCGTCGCCGGCGAGCACGTCGGACGCGAGCACGACGAGCACCGCCAAGGCGGTAAGCGCGCCCACGTCCACATCGACAAGCTCGTCATCCACGCGCACGCCGACGCCGGGCCAGAAAGCGCCGCCCCAGGGTGCGACAGGCCAGCCGTCGGGATCCGCGAGCGGGCATCCGTGCCCGAACATGGGCTCGGGCTCGAGCGGAAGCTCCGACTCGGGCTCGGGTCACGGTGACCCGCCCGCACCCCCATCGGCGGGGTAGCTAGCTAGAGACCCGCCCAGCCGGTCGCTCGGCGCCCGTTTCGGCCTGCCGAATCACCTCACCCGTTTCGGCCTGCCGAATCACCTCACCGGATGGGGCCGCGCGCGGCCCCATCCGGCGCCTTCTGACAAGCCCCTGAGCCGCCATCATCCACCCAGCAGGCCGCTTTGCAGCGCTTCTTGCAGGCTCAGTACTTGAACACAGAGAACTGCTGGTTTCTACTCGGTAGCAACGTGCGTCCATCCCGCGAGAGGGCGATTATCGTCGCCCCTGCGGCAGCCGAGCGAGTACCTGTGGATTCTAAGAATTCAGCGTATGGCGAGCCCGGCGTAAACCGCTCGTCGTGGCTGTGCCCCGACGACGCCGCGCGCGAGCGGATGCTCGACATGGACGCTCGCGTGCGCCCCTACCGGCAGCGGACGTTCGCGATCCTCGGCCTGGCGATCCTCTCGTCGGCCTGGTGGACGGGGTGGTGGCCGCTGCTGTTCATCGTCCCCGGCGCCGCGTTCTTCGCCGGCGCCGACCGCGTGCTCCCGCGCGTGAACCGCCCCGAGCTGGTCATGTTCGCCGCGTGGATCGGCGCCGAGGTGACGATCGCGGGCGCGATCTCGCTCGCCGGCCACGAGGGCATCCCGGCGCTTTCGTGGCTGGCGATCCCCGTGATCACGCTGAGCGCGCGCTTCTCCATGCGCGGCGTCGTCGCCGGCGTGGTGATCGCGGGCGTGATGGTGATCGCGGTCGCATTCGGCGTCGACCCCCACGCGGTGCTGCGCTCGCCCGAGCTGCTGCTCGCGCCGCTCGCGCTGCTGGTGTGCGTCGCGATCCTCTCCACGCCGTTGATGCGCTCCGACATCCAGCACCGCACCGACGCGGTCATCGACCAGCTCACCGGCATGCTCAACCGCAAGGCGCTCGGCGCACGCACGCACGAGCTCGCCCAGCAGTCGCAGATCACGGGCGAGCCCGTCGGCGTGATCGTCGCCGACCTCGACCACTTCAAGCGCATCAACGACACGCGCGGGCACGCGGTCGGCGACGCGGTGCTCAAGGACGTCGCCTACCTGCTGCGCAAGCAGCTGCGCGCGTTTGACCTCGCCTATCGCCTCGGCGGCGAGGAGTTCCTGATCCTCGTGCCCGGCTCCGACCTCGAGCACACGGTCGAGCTCGCAGCGCGCCTGCGTGCGGGAGTCGCCACCAGCCTCGTCGCCGACAACCTCGCGGTCACGATGAGCTTCGGCGTGGGAGCGTCGGCGCGCAACGAGAGCTTCGACTACGTCAGCGTGTTCGCCGAGGCCGACGCGGCCCTCTACAAAGCCAAGCGGGGTGGGCGCAACCGCGTGTGCGTGGCCGAGCACCTCCAGCACACGGCGCAGGCGCCCAGCGACGCGGCGGGAGCTCTGCACGACGCGGAGGGCACGCCCGCGCTGGCGTGAGCGTCGGGCGGGAGCCGCTCACAGCTCGAGCACGCTGCGGATGCCGTCCTGCGCGTGCATCAGATCGAAGCCGCGGTTGACCTCGTCCAGGCGCAGGCGGTGGGAGATGAAGGGATCGACGTCGATCTCGCCGGCGAGATAGCGCTCGATCAGCGCCGGCACGTCCTCGCGTCCCTTCAGGCCGCCGAACGAGGAGCCGCACACCCGCCTCCCGGTGATCAGGAGCCGTGGCACCACGTCGAGCGTCTCGCCGCGGCCGGCCACGCCGCACACGGTGCACAGGCCCCAGCCCATGCGCGCCGCCTCCAGCGCCTGGCGCATCACCGCGACGCTGCCGGTCGCCTCGAAGGTGAAGTCCGCGCCGAAGCCGTCGGTCATCTCGAGAACCTGCGCCACCGCGTCCTCTCCGCCGGCCAGCAGGTCGGTCGCGCCCTGCCCGCGCGCGAGCTCCAGGCGCTCGGGCGCGTTCTCGACGCACACGATCCGCTCGGCGCCCTGCAGGCGGCAGCCCGCGACGGCGCCGAGGCCGACCATCCCGGCCCCGAACACCACGCACGTCGAGCCCTCGCTGACGGCGGCCGTCTTCATCGCAGCGCCCAGCCCGGTGGAGAGGCCGCACGCGAACAGGCACGCGCGGTCGAGCGGCGCCTGCGTGTCGATACGCGCGAGCGCGATCTCCGGCATCACCGTGTACTCGGCGAACGTGGAGGTGCCCATGAAGTGACGCAGCGGCTCGCCACCGCGGGACAGGCGCGTGGTGCCATCGGGCAGGTAGCCGCGGTTCTGCTGCTCGCGGATCGCCAGGCACAGGTTCGTGAGCGGGCTGGCGCAGTGCACGCACTCGCCGCACTGCGGCGAGAACAGCGTCACCACGTGGTCGCCCTCGCCCACCAGTGTGACGTCCGCCCCGCAGCGCTCGACGACGCCCGCGCCCTCGTGGCCGAGCACCGTCGGCGCATAGCCCGAGGGATCGACGCCCGAGGCCGTGTACATGTCGGTGTGGCACACGCCGCAGGCATGCAGCCGCACGAGCACCTCGCCCGGCCCCGGCTCGGCCAGCTCGACCTCCTGCACGACCAGCGGCTTGCCGAACTCCTCGAGCACCGCCGCGCGGATCTTCATGACACGCGAGCCAAGAGGTTCTCCTCGCCGGAGAGCGTCTGGCTGGTGGCCGCGACGATCTCCACGTCGGTCAGCTCGCCGGGCGAGGCGAGTCCGGTGAAGTTGACGACCTTGTTGTGGCGCGTGCGTCCCCGCAGGCGCTCGCCGTCGGTGCGCGAGGAGCCTTCCACCAGCACCTCCAGCGTGCGCCCCAGGAAGCGCTGCGCGCGCTCGCGCGCCCGCCGCTGCACGAGCTCCACGAGCTCCTGCATGCGCTCCACCTTCAGCGGATGCGCGACCACCCCCTCGGTGATCGTGGCCGCCTCTGTGCCGCGGCGCGGCGAGAAGATGAACGTGAACGCGCCGTCGTAGCCGACCTCCTCGACCACCTCCAGGGTTTCGCGGAAGTCCCCGTCGCTCTCCCCCGGGAAGCCCACGATGATGTCCGTCGTCAGCGCCGCGTCGGGCACGAGCTCGCGGATCATCGCCACGCGATCGAGGTAGCGAGCCCGGTCGTAGGTGCGGCGCATCGCCTTCAGCACGCGGCTGGAGCCCGACTGCAGCGGCAGGTGGATGTGCTCGCACACGCTCGCGAGCTCCGCGTGCGCGCGGATCACGTCCTCACGCATGTCCTTCGGGTGGGGGCTCGTGTAGCGGATGCGCTCGATCCCCTCCACCGCGTCCAGCGCCCCGAGCAGCTCGGCGAAGCTGGTGCGCTCGGCGCCGCGCAGGTCGCGGCCATAGGAGTTGACGTTCTGTCCGAGCAGCGTCACCTCCTTCACGCCGTCGGCGGCCATCGCCCGGACCTCGTCCCCGAGCTCCCGCGGCGGGCGGCTGACCTCGCGCCCGCGCGTGGAGGGCACGATGCAGTAGGAGCACGCGCAGTTGCAGCCGACGCTGATCTGCACCCAGCCCTGGAAGGGGCGCTCGCGGCGCGCGGGCAGATGGCCGGTGAAGCCCTCGAACTCGAAGTAGCCCTGCGCGCTCAGCGAGTCGCTCGTCAGGAACTCCGCGAGCTTGTGCACCTGGCCGGGGCCGTATGCGACGTCCACGAACGGGAAGCGCTCGAAGACCTCCTCCTTGAGCGACTGCGCCCAGCAGCCGCCCACGCCGACCACACGCTCGGGCAGCTCGCGCTTCAGGCGCTTCGCCTCCCCCAGGTGGGCGAGGAAGCGAGAGTCCGCGGACTCGCGGATCGAGCACGTGTTGAAGAGGATCACGTCGGCTTCCCCGCGCTCGCCCGCCTCGACGTAGCCGAGCGACTCGAGCATCCCCTTCATCCGCTCGGAGTCGTGCTCGTTCATCTGACAGCCGAACGTCGTGAGGTGGTAGCGCTTCATCGGGACAGGGTATCCGGCGCGGGTACCTCGCTCCAGCGAACGAACATGCTCCCGGCGGCTCACGCGGCCCGCCTGTAGAGCGTCACGTTGCGATCCAGCGGCCCGCCGGCGGGCCGGGCGCTCGACCGCCGTCACACCGCGACGGCGACGCCCGCCGGGACGTAGTGCTCGAAGCTCGTATCTGTGGGCGCGGGGAGACCCTGCTCCTCGGCGGCACAGGTCAGGGCGAACCTGGCCGCATCCTCGGCGTGGGCGGGGTCGTAGGTCTCGGCGCCCCCGGTCAGTCCTGGGATGTCCGGGGAATCGAAGCTCCAGCCATAGCCGGGCGCGTGGTGGTGCAGGATGCGGATCGTGTCCATGGTTGCTCCTCGCTCAGAGTAGACGCAGCGCCTCGTCTTCCGCAAGGCCCACGTGATGGACGAGGACACGCCGTACCTCGCCAGGCGCCAGCGTCCGTCCGTCATGGAACGCCCAGGTCAGGGCCGGGCGTCCGTCAGCCTGGAGGCGGCGGTGCGAGCCGGACTGGCGCGTGACCCTGTAGTTCAACGGGTCGGACGTCAGGATGCGCAAGAGTCGGCTCGCCTTCATGGATGGAAACTGGGCCATGCCGCGCACGCTAAGCAGCGCTTGGGATGGAACGCACCGGCGAGAGGGGGTGCGGAGCTTGTGGAGGCAGCAGCGCACTGGACGACAGTGCGAAGGTGGAGGTGAAGGCTCCGCGGCACTCAGCGACACCTTGCAGGCGGAAGATACGTCGTAAGCCTCGGGGCATTCCGCTCCGCAAAGGCGGATACCGCCAACTTGCGCCCTTGAGCAAGGGGTTTTTGCCGTACCGACATCCAACGGCTACCCCCGTCAACGTGGGCGGGTAGCCGACGCGGCTGCCGCAGGCCTATCGATGTTTCCGGTTAATCCGCTTGATCGTGTCGTCTAGCTTCCTCGCAGCCGCGTCCACCTTGGCCGCCTCGCGGTCGAACTGGGTCCCTTCGATGGCGATCTTCTGCCCGCATGTGCAGGTAACCGTCGGCGACTTGCGGATCTCGGCCACCTTGAGCGATATCTCGCGCTCACACTCTGGACAAGGAATTCCGACAGTCTCGTCGTCAAGGAATCCTGGCACGTGCACCTCCTGGCTCTTTCGTTGATTCCCCGTGTAGCAAAGCACGTGGTGCGAACCCAGGCGGCGGCAGCACGCCGCTATTCCGTCCGTTCGATGATCTGCTCCGCGAGCGTTTGAATTCGGCCTCACTGTCGCGTGCCCGTTTGAGCTGGTTGCCAAGAATAATCTCGTCCTGTTCCATCTCGAAGATCGCCTGCCGCAGTTTCTGAGCGTGTGGTACCAGACTGTGATAGTTCTTGAGCGTTCCAATCTCGACGGTGGTTTTGTCTGCCGGATCGGCAAGTGTGCCGCCTTTACCATCTGTATGTTCGCGCAGCTTCGACAACAGACCCTTCTCAACGAGAGCGGGAGTTTTCTTGATCCAGTTCTGGAACGCCTGTGTGGGGTCGCCTCTGTAGATGTTGAATTGCTGCGACACGTATCCAAGAAGCTTGGGGTGTCCAGGCTGCGTAGCGAACGGAAGGTTCTTAGCGATTGGATGGGCGTTTGCGGTGTGCCATTGATCGACCCATGTCGTGAGGCTTTGCCCAACGCTCGGGAGCGCCCGGAGAGAGAATAGGTCGGACGCCATCGGGACAATGAGGGAATCGGCTCCGATCAGAACAGCTCGGTTCATTGGGCCGACGTTGGGACCGAGGTCGAGGAATACGAAGTCAATATCGAGGGAATCCGCAATCTCAGACCAAAGCCTGTAGGGCGCGCTAGTGACGCGAAATCCTCGCTCGTTACCAGCAAGAGCCTCGGTCCAAGACGATGGCAGGATCTCCTCAAACGCCGACAGTGTGATGTCGCCAGGGAGAATCCAAACCCGATCCTTCCTGACCTCGATTGTGTCCGGGATCGAGATGTCGCCAGCACCGCTTACCAGAGGGGCAAACGCATGAGCCACCGTCATTCCTTCCGCGCCAGGCGCGTACAGTTCTTCAAGCTTCTTATCCTTGAGAGCAATCGCTGTGAGGTTCGCCTGCGCATCGAAATCGACGAGCAGCACTCGCTTGCCGAGCCGCCCCAGCTCGATGGCAATGTTGAAGAGCATCGTGGTCTTCCCGACGCCTCCCTTGTGGTTGAAAAACGCGATGCTGTTCATGAGGCTTCCTCTTCGGATTGTGCCGACTGTAACTTACGCCGGATTCGACCCGTCAGCATAAGCGTCCCCAAGGACGTTGCGAGTTACGCAAGCCGCCCAGGAAGCACCCCAGGAGCCACGTCTACGGCGCAGAGACGAGCAAACCCACCCGAGCGCCCCGTAGCCTCTACGCGGCCGCCACCGCCGGTTCGCTGACGATCGGCGCCGGCGATCCGTCCTTGTCACGGTCAATCGGCGTCACCAGGTCCCGCGGCGCCGACCCGGTCGTGCCCAGGTCCAGCGCCGCGTAGATCTTCTCTTCGATCTCCTTCGCCAGCGCGGGGTTTTCATCCAGGTAGGCCTTGGCGTTGTTGCGCCCCTGGCCGAGGCGGTCGTTGCCGTAGGAGAAGAACGAGCCCGACTTGGAGACGATGTTGTGCTCGAGGCCGAGGTCGATCAGGCAGCCCGACGTGGAGATGCCCTTGCCGAACTCGATGTCGAACTCCGCCTGGCGGAAGGGGGCGGCCACCTTGTTCTTGACGACCTTCACCCGCACGCGGTTGCCGACCGCCTCGGTGCCGTCCTTCAGCGTCTCGATGCGCCGGATGTCGAGGCGCTGCGAGGCGTAGAACTTCAGCGCGCGGCCGCCCGGCTGGGTCTCGGGTGAGCCGAACATCACGCCGACCTTTTCGCGGATTTGGTTGGTCAGCACGCACAGCGTCTGCGTGCGGTTCAGGTTGCCCGCGAGCTTGCGCATCGCCTGGGACATCATCCGCGCCTGAGAGCCCACCGTCTGGTCGCCCATCTGCCCTTCGAGCTCGACCTTCGGCGTGAGCGCCGCGACCGAGTCGATCGCCACCACGTCCACGGCCCCCGAGCGCACGAGCATGTCGGCGATCTCCAGCGCCTGCTCGCCGTAGTCGGGCTGGGAGACGAGCAGCTCGTCGATGTCGACGCCTATCTCCTTCGCGTACAGGGGGTCCATCGCGTGCTCGGCGTCGATGAACGCGCACACGCCGCCGAGCTTCTGCGCCTCCGCCAGCACGTGGTAGATCAGCGTCGTCTTGCCCGAGGACTCCGGGCCGAAGATCTCCACGATGCGCCCCCGCGGCACGCCGCCGATCCCGAGCGCGAGGTCGAGCGAGAGCGCGCCCGTGGGGATCGCCTCGCAGCGCACCTGGGCGCCCTCGTCGCCCATGCGCATGACCGATCCCTTGCCGAACTCGCGCTCGATCTGCGTGAGCGCGCTGTGAAGGGCGGCGTCGCGCGCCTTGGCAGCCTTCTCCTGATCGGTCACGGGCATGGTCTAACTCCTCCGGTTCGAGATGGATCGCAAAAGCTAGACCCCGCCGCGGACGGAACAGTTGTTCGGGTCGCGGCGGCGGATGGGACACCGCACGGAGCACGGATCGTGCGTGCGTGCTTGTGCCCGTGCGGGGGCGCTCTGGCCCTTCGTCCAGCCTCTCCCGACCGGCTCGTGTCGCGGCTGCGCGCCGCCGATATCCCATCCCATCGGCATCAAATACCTCTCCCCCTTCGCATCCTCCACGGCCTTCTCTTGATCGCGAACCTCCCCTTTCGACGTCTCGCCCGCACCCTCGCGCTGGTCCTGGCGCTGAGCGCGCTCGCGGCGGCGTTCGCCGGCGCCTCCCAGACGTTCGCGCAGACGCGCAAGCAGGAGTGCTCCTCGGCCCAGGCCAAGCACCGCTCGAAGGCGTGCACGGCACACGGGGGCAAGGCGCAGCGCCTGGCCGAGCGTCGCCGCAAGCACGCGCGCGCCAAGGCCAGGACGAAGAAGAGATCGCGCGGCTCGCGCGTCCTGGTCGCGGCCCGTTGCGCGGACAGGAGCGTGCCGGTGCTCGGCGAAGAAGGCTTCGAATGCGAAGACGGCTCTACGCCGGAATGCGAAAACGGCGCCACGCCGATGCCCTCGAGCAACGGCAAGAGCCTCGTCTGCCAGCTCTCCGGCGAAAGCGAAGCGATCGCGGGCGAAGAAGCCGAATGCGAAGTACAGGAAGTCGAAGAAGAACTCGCCTGCCAGGAAGCGAGCTCGTGCCAAGCCGCGAGTACATCCTGCGAAGCACAAGGCTGAGGGCGCGGGCGGGCATGCCAATCGATCAGCTCGCCGCCAACGCGCAGCTGACGAGCGCCTCGTAGCTGGCGCCCTCCGGAGCCAGCCACGAGCGATAGAGGACGATCGCCGCGGGCGTGAAGGAGAGCGCCGGCGTCGCCGGCGTCGCCCATTCGCGCTCGCCGCCGAGGCGAGTGCGCGCGCCGAGGCCACCCTGGCGTACGCGCGCGAGCGTGACGTGGGGCCTGAAGCGACGTCGCTCGGGCCGCCAGGCGCTGACGGCGCTGAGCGCCGCGGTCACTCGCTCCTGCAGGCGGGCCAGCTCGCCGCTGTGATCGTGGATCTCCACCGCCAGCGCCCGCGGGCGGCGCGGCGGCAGCCACAGCGGGGCGCCGACCGACAGCTCGAAGGCTCGCTCGGGGCATGCGCTCAGTGCATCGGAGAGGACCTCGATCTCCCCCACCGGACGGCCGCCCAGGAAGCACAGGGTCAGGTGCAGCGAGGGCGCGTCGAGCAGCCGCAGCCCAGCGCGCGAGCCGCCGCCGGCGCGCGCCGCGGAGGCGACGCGGCGGGCCCACTCGGCGAGCTGCTCGCCGGCGTCGGGCGGCGGATCGACGGCCACGAACAGCCTCGCGGTGGCGCCGCGGGTCATCTCAGGACGCGACGAGCGCGCGGCGAATCAGGTGCATGGCGACCGTGGTGGCGCGGTCGCGCACGTCGGCCCTGCTCCCGGGCAGCTGGACCGAGCGGGTGAGCTGGCCGATCTCCGATCGGTCGGCGCCGTCGAGCGTGACGCTCAGCCACACCAGGCCGACCGGCTTCTCCGGGCTGCCGCCGCCGGGGCCGGCGACGCCGGTGATGCCGACGCCGACGTCGGCGCCGAACGCCGAGCGCGCACCGTCGGCGAGGGCGCGGGCGACCTCCGCGGACACCGCCCCGTACGTGTCGATCAAGTCCTCGGGTACCCCCGCGAGCGCGACCTTGGCCGCGTTGGAGTACGCGACGATCGCCCCCCGGAAGTACTCGGAGGAGCCGGCCAGCTCGGTCACGCGGGCGGCCAGCAGCCCGCCGGTGCACGACTCCGCCGCCGCGAGCGTGCGCGGCGCTCGCCGCGAGCCGTCCCCCTTCCCGTCGCCGTCCCCGCGCAGCAGCGCGGCCACCTGCTGATCGACGGTGGCGCCGTCGGTGGAGAACAGCGTGTCTTCGTGACGGCGGCGCACGACCGCCACGAACGCGTCGTAGGTCTCCTGGGCGTCGGGGTCGTAGCGCGTGACGACCTCCACCTCGCCCCGTTTCAGGCAGGTGGTGATCTCCATCCGCGACAGCTCGACGCCCTCGTCCTCGGCCACCCGCAGCGTCTGCGCGATCTCCGACTCGGGCATCCCGAACAGCCGCAGGGTGCCGATGCGGTCCACGCGCGCGCCCGCGAGCGCCGCCTGCAGCGCCTCGCTGCGCACGGCCTGCGCCCACATCGGCTGCAGCTCGCGCGGCGGACCGGGAAGCACGACGATCGTCGGCCCGGAGCCGGGCGCGCCGCCCGGCGCGGGCGGGACGACCAGGCCCGGCGCCGTGCCGACCGGCTCGAGCACGCTCGCCCCGCGCGGGATCGTCGCCTGTTTGCGGTTGCCAGCCCGCACGGCGTCCATGTCGAGGTGCGGGAAGCGGGCGGCCAGGCCGCGCAGGATCTCCGCGATGCGGCCCTCGAGGGCCTCGTCGAGCACGAGCTCGCGCCCCTGAAACTCGCCGACGACCGCTGCCGTGAGGTCGTCGGCGGTCGGTCCCAGCCCGCCGCTGGTGACCACGATGTCCATTCCCTGCGCGGCCATGAAGGCGAGCGCCGCGCGCATGTCCTGCGGGCGGTCGCCGACGATGGTCGTGTGCGCGAGCTCCACGCCCGAGCTCGCGCAGGCGCTCGGCCAGCCACGGCCCGTTGCGGTCGGAGACCCTGCCGGTGAGCACCTCGGTGCCGGTCACGACGATCCCCGCGCGCACGCGCCCCGCGCCCGCCGCGGGCGCCTGCGTGCCGCTGCTCCCCCTTCCCCCTCCGGGGACGATGCGGGGACGATGCGGCGGCGGCCCGCTCACGTGCAGGTGGGAAGCTGGCCGGGCGCCAGCGGCTGGCGTCCGTTGGCCTTGGTGAGCGAGTAGCCGATCGCTTCGCTGGAGGGCGCCACCGTGCGGGGGATGCCGTCGACGATCATCGTGACGGAGCTGTTGCCGAGCGTGATCTCGAAGCGCCTGGCGTGGTAGGTGGGCGTGGTTGCGCCGGGCTGCAGCTCGGTCCCGGGTATCAGCCGGCGCCCGTCGTCGCCGATCAGGCACACGTACACGACGCCGGTCGGCCTCAGCGACAGCGCGACCAGCTGCGAGGTCGGGCTCGCGGGGTGCGCGCCGGTGCCCGGCCGGTGGTGCGTGGCGGCGGCGCCGTGCGAGTGCGTGGCGCTCGTCTTGGAGGTGGTGGTGGCGCTCGGCGAGGAGCCGCCGCCACCGACGATCAGCAGCACCACCAGCACGACGATCACCAGCCCGATGGCGCCGACGGCGATCGCGTAGCCGCGCGAGGGCCCCCCGTCGCCTCCCCCCTGCCCCCCGTGCCCGAACGGCTGCGCTGGCCGCCGTGCGATCGGCGCCCCCGCTGTGGGGTCGAGACGATCGGCTCCAGCGGCATCTCGCTGGGGCGCTCGTGGTGCAGGCGGTACTCCTCCACCAGCGCCTTGCCGTCGAGGCCGAGCGCCTGCGCGTAGGTGCGCAGGAAGCTCTTGACGAACGTCGGACCGGGCAGCAGGCCCCACTCTTCATTCTCCAGTGCGCGCAGGTACTTCGCCCGGATCTTGGTCTTGGCCTCGATCTCGGACACGTCGATGCGCTCGCGCATACGCGCCTCGCGCAGCGTTGCTCCGATCTCGGGCATCGCGCGAAGGCTAGTCGCTTACAGGCGCGGCGGCGGACTCGCTGCCCTGCGACTCCAACGAGGCGAGGACGCGCGGCAGGTCGGCCTCGGCGATCAGCACCTGCCGCGGCTTGGAGCCCTCGTAGCCGGAGATGACGCCCCGGCGCTCGAGCATGTCGATCATCCGCCCGGCGCGCGTGTAGCCGAGGCGCAGGCGGCGCTGGAGCATCGAGGTGGAGGCGGTCTGCATTTCGGCGACGAGCGTGATCGCGTCCCTCAGCAGGGGGTCCTCGTCGGGGTCGAACTCGTCGGGAGCCGGATTGGAGTCCTCGCGCTCGACCTCCTCGAGCAGCTCCTCGCGCAGCTCCGGCTCGCCCTGGCGGCGCCAGCCGTCGGTCAGCTTGGCGATCTGCGCCTCGTCGATGTAGGCGCCCTGGATGCGCTGCAGGCGCGATGTGCCGACGGGGCTGAACAGCATGTCGCCCTGGCCCAGCAGCGACTCGGCGCCGTTCTGGTCGAGGATCACCCGCGAGTCGGTCTGCGAGGAGACGGCGAAGGCGATCCGCGAGGGGACGTTCGCCTTGATCATCCCCGTGATCACGTCAACGCGCGGGCTCTGCGTGGCGAGCACCAGGTGGATGCCCACGGCCCGGGCCTTCTGCGCGAGGCGGATGATCGAGTCCTCGACGTCGGCGGGCGCCACCATCATCAGGTCGGCGAGCTCGTCGATCACGCACAGGATATAGGGGAGCGGGGCTTCGCCCCGCTTGGAGCGGGCGGCGTTGAGCTCGACCAGGCCGCGCGTGCGCGCCAGCGACATGATCCCGTAGCGCGACTCCATCTCCTTGACGAGGTTCTGCAGGGCGTTGGCGGCCATGCGCGGGCTCGTTATGACAGGCGTGAGCAGGTGCGGGATCGACTCGTAGTGGTTGAGCTCGACCTGCTTGGGGTCGACCAGCACGAGCCTCACCTCGTGCGGGGTGGCGCGCAGGAGGACGCTGGAGAGCATCGCGTTGATGGCGCCGGACTTGCCGGCGCCGGTGGTGCCGGCGACGAGCAGGTGGGGCATCTTTGCGAGGTCCGCGCCGATCGCCTTGCCGGCGATGTCCTTGCCCAGCCAGACGGTCAGCGGCGACCAGTCCTTCGGCGGCTGCTGGAAGACGTCGCCGAGGCGGACGATGCGCCGGTGGGCGTTGGGCACCTCCACCCCCACCGCCTGCTTGCCGGGGATCGGCGCGAGGATGCGGATGTCGGTGGCGGCGAGGGCGTAGGCGAGGTCGTCCTTCAGCTGCGCCACCTTCGCGACCTTCGTGCCGGGCGCGAGGCGCAGCTCGTAGCGGGTGATGTGCGGGCCGGCCATCGTGCCGATGACCTTCGCCTGCACGCCGAAGTGCCCGAGCGCCTCGACGAGGCTCGTGGCGGTTCGCTCCTGCCCGGCCGACTCGGCCCCGCCCACCCGTGTCTGCTCGCTGCCCGAGCGCGTCAACAGCCTGCCGGCGTCGGGCAGCCGCCAGACGAAGTCCGGATCGTCGGGCGGCGCCGGCCCGGTCGTGACCGAGCCGCGCAGACGACCTTGCGGGGTGAGCTGATCCGCGCCCACCCCCTCGAGGTGGGCCACGCCGGACGGTTCGTCGGGGTCGTCGTCCTCGTGCTCGCCGAGCTCCGCGCTCCCCGCCCGCGGCGGCGCCGGCTCGCGCTCGTCCGCCGGCTCCCCCGACGCGCCGGCCTCGTGGTCGAACGGCTCGTCCTCCTGCTCCCAGTCGCGAGACGGCGCCTCGACGTGCGTGGCGCGGACGATCAGCTCCCGGGCCTGGGGCTCCGGCGGGACGAGCGGCGAGGGCTCGAGGTCGTCGGGCACGCGCGCTTCGCCCGCGCCGCGCCCACGTGGGAGCGAGGCTGCCGCGCGCTCGCGTGTGCGGCGTCCTCCCCGGAGCGGGAGCCTGCGCACCATCCGCGTCGAGTCGACCACGCCGGCGCCGGTCGCGCGAATGACGCTCGCGATCGAGGCGCCGGTCAGCAGGATCGCCCCGGCGAGCGCGAGGAACACGACGAGGATGTCCACGCCGAGCTGCTGGACGAGGCCGTGCGCCAGCGCGTAGAGGGCCTGCCCGGTGATGCCGCCGTGCTCCTGCAGGTACCTGCTGCTCCATGCCCGCGGCCCCGTGGCCACGACCCTGCCGTGTGCGGAGCCGAGCCCGAACATGCCGGCGGCGAGGGCGAGCGTGACGGACGCGAACACACACAGCGCTCCCGTGCGCAGCGGGCGCAGGGCGGGCAGCACCGCGCGCGCCAGCAGCGTGCCGCCGCCGAGGACGAGGGCGACCGGCGCCAGCACGCGGGCGCGCCCGAGCGTCCAGCCGAGCGCCACCGCCAGGCCGTGGCCGAGCCCGCCGCCGAGCGTCGCCGAGCCGTCGGCGCCGTAGAGGACGAAGCCCATGAACACGCCCAACGCCACCAGCGCCAGGCCGAGCACGTCACGCTGGCGCTGGTCGAGGCGGGGCACCCCCAGCGCGCCGCCGCCGCGTCGTCCCCGAAGGGGGAGCAGGGCGGCGAGGCTCGCTCGTCGGCCCCGGCGCCGGGTGCGAGCGCCCCCGCGTGCCTGGCTGGGCTTGCGTGCGGGCGAGCGCCGGCGTGTGCGCGTGCTGGGCATCTGGCGGTCCTTCGACGCGTGCGCTCCAGACCCTCCCTGAGGGTCTCCTTAGCATCGCTTTACGGCACCTTCTATACATAAAGAGCATGAACGACTTCTCGCGCACCCCCCGTGTCCTCGTGGTGGAGGACGACGACGACATCGCCCAGGCGCTGCAGCGCTCGCTGCGGATGGAGGGCTACGAGGTCAGGACCGCCGCGGACGGCCGCGCGGCGCTCGAGCAGGGCCACGCGTTCGCGCCCGACCTGGTGATCCTCGACCTCGGGCTGCCCGAGATCGACGGCGTCGACGTGGCGCGCGAACTGCGCGCGGGCGACGACGTGCCGATCCTGATCCTGACGGCGCGCGACGCGGTCGAGTCGCGTGTGGAGGGGCTGGACGCGGGCGCGGACGACTACCTGGTGAAGCCGTTCGAGCGTCAGGAGCTGCTTGGCGCGCATGCGCGCGCTGCTGCGCCGGCGCCCGCCGCGCGGCTCGGCGCCGCTGCGCGTGGGCGACCTGTCGCTGAACGCCGACACGCATGAAGTGCATCGCGGCGAGCGCGCGATCGAGCTCACCCAGAGGGAGTTCGAGCTGCTCGAATACCTGATGCGCAACGAGCGCATCGTGATCTCACGCCAGCGCCTGCTCGACGAGGTGTGGGGCTACGACCCGTTCTCGACGACGAACACGATCGAGGTGTTCGTGTCCAACCTGCGCCGCAAGCTCGAGGCCGAGGGCGAGCCGCGCCTGCTGCACACGATCAGGGGAGCCGGCTACGTCCTTCGCGCCTGAGCCCTCCTCATCGCCGGGCGGGGACGGCGGACACCCACCTGTTCGCGCTACCAGGGCGTTGCCGTTCACGGTGAGGGCGCCGGCCAAGCTGTCGAGCGCCTTCGACCGGCTCCCGATCCGCGTGCGTCTCGCCGGCGTCTCCGCGCTGTTGACATTCGTGATCCTGTGCGCGTTCGCGCTCGCGATCGGCTCGCTGACCGTCCACCGCATCCGCACGGACTTCAACCACGACGTCAGCGAAACGGCGCGGTTCCTGCCGACCGAGCTCAACGTGACGGCCGACCCGCTCCGCGATTCGTTGCGGATCACGCCGCCGCTCCACGACATCGCCACGCCCGGCAGCGTCATCAGGATCCTCTACGAATCGGGCCAGCCGCTCGAACAGTATCCGGCGAAGGCCCCGTCGTTTCCGACGCCGCCGCTGGGGGTGAGCACGCAGGTGACCGCGATCCACGGCTACCGCGTGGTCACGAGCATCGTCCCGGTCCGCAGCCCGCTCGGGACGATCGGCCGCCTGTACTTCCAGTACGCGCGCAAGATGGCGCCGACCGAGGCGACCGTCCACCGCGTGGAGCTGTTCCTCGTGTTGGGGGTGCTCGCCGGCAGCCTGCTGGCGCTGGCTGCCGGCATGGCGATCGCGCGGCGGGCGATGACCCCGATCGCCGCGCTCACCTCGACGGCCGCGGAGATCGCCCGCACCCGCGATCCCTCCCGCGGCATCCCCCAGCAGAAGGCCGAGGACGAGGTCTCCGAGCTGGCGCGCACGCTCGAGGGGATGTTGCGCGAGCTCGACGCCGCGCGCGCCGAGACCGAGGCCGCGCTCGCGCGCCAGCGCCAGTTCGTGGCCGACGCCTCACACGAGCTGCGCACGCCGCTGACCAGCGTGCTCGCCAACCTCGAGCTGCTGGCGGAAGCGCTGCACGGCGACGAGGCCGACGCGGCGCGCTCGGCCCTGCGCTCCTCCCAGCGCATGCGCCGGCTCGTCGCGGACCTGCTGCTGCTGGCGCGCTCAGACGCCGCGGGGGTGGTCGCCCACCAGCCGTGCGACCTCGCTCAGATCGTCGTCGAGGCGGCGGCCGAGCTGGGGCCCGTGAGCGGCGCGCACGACATCTCCCTGGACATCCATCCCGCGCGCGTGACCGGCGCGCGCGACGAGCTGCACCGGATGACGCTCAACCTGATGGAGAACGCGCTACGGCACACCCCGCCCGGGACCGCCATTCGCGTCTCCACGCTCACCACGCCTGATGGCAAGGCGCAGCTGATCGTCGAGGACGACGGCCCGGGCGTGCCGGCGGAGCTCGCGCCCACGCTGTTCGAGCGCTTCGTGCGCGGCGCCGGCGACCGCGGCGGGTCGTTCGGGCTCGGCCTGGCGATCGTGCAGGCGGTTGCGAGCTCGCACGGCGGCGGCGTCACGCTGGAGACACCCGCCGGCGGCCACGGCGCGCGCTTCGTGGTGCGCATGCCGGCCCGCTCAGACCTCCACGACCACCGGCAGGACCATCGGCCGTCGCTTGAGGCGGTCGTAGACTAGCTGCGCGAGGTCGTCGTGCAGCGCCTGCTGGATCAGGTCCACCTCGCGGATTTCCTCGCCGGCGGCGCGCCTCAGCGACTGCTCGACGGTCAGGCGGATCTCCTCCACGAGCTCGTCGGCCTCGTCGAGGAAGGGCACGCCGCGGAAGATCACCTCGGGGTCGGCGACCGAGCTGCCGTCCTGCTCGGCGATGGTGACGACGACGATGAAGATCCCGTCGGCGGAGAGCATGCGCCGGTCGCGCAGCGCGGCGTCGGCGAGCTCGCCGATCTCGACGCCGTCGACGAAGATCATCCCCGCCTGCTCGCGCGCGCCGAAGCGCGCGCCGCGCTCGTCGATCTCCAGCGGCAGGCCGTTGTCGCCTTCGAAGATGTCCTGCGGCGCGATGCCCACGGCCTCGGCCAGCTGGGCGTGCAGGCGCAGGCGCTTGAAGTCGCCGTGGAAGGGCATCACGTAGCGCGGCTTGACGAGGTTCAGCATCAGCTTGACCTCCTCGGCGTAGCCGTGCCCGGAGGCGTGCACGGGCGCGTCGCTGGGCGTCACCACGTCACAGCCGATGTGGTAGAGGCGGTCGATCGTCTCGTTGACGGCGCGCTCGTTGCCGGGGACGGGCGTGGCCGAGAAGACGACGGTGTCGCCGGCCTTCAGCTCGACCTGGGGGTGGTCGCGGTAGGCCATCCGCCGCAGCGCCGACAGCGGCTCGCCCTGGGAGCCGGTGGAGATGATGACGATTCGCTCGTCGGGGAAGTCTTCGATCTCCCGAGGACCGACGAGCATTCCCTCGGGGATCTCGATGTGCCCGAGCGTGCGCCCGATGCCGACGTTCTTGCGCATCGAGCGCCCCACCAGCGCCACCTTGCGATCGAGCGCGTGGGCGGCGTCCACGACCTGCTGCACGCGGTGGATGTTCGACGCGAAGCTCGTCACCACGATCCGTCCTTCGCAGCGCGCGAACACCTCCTCCAGATGCGGCCCGACGACCGACTCCGAGGGCGAGAAGCCGGGGCGGTCGACGTTCGTGGAGTCCCCGCACAGCAGCAGCACCCCCTCGCGACCGAGCTCCGCCAGGCGCGAGACGTCGGCGGGCGGCCCGTCGACGGGCGTCTGGTCGAACTTGTAGTCGCCGGTGATCAGCACCGTGCCGAGGTCCGTGCCGAGGGCGACCGCGCTGGAGTCGGGGATCGAGTGCGTCATGTGCACGAGCTCGAGCGAGAACGGGCCCAGCTCGAGCGTCTCCCCCGCCTCGACCTCTTCCAGGCGCACGTCGCGCAGCTTGTGCTCCTCGAGCTTGGAGCGCGCCATCGCCATCGTCAGAGCGCCGCCGTACACCGGCGGCAAGGTCGATCCGCTGGCCTTCGCGAGCTCGCGCAGCACCCACGGCAGCGCCCCCAGGTGGTCCTCGTGGCCGTGGGTGACGACGATCGCCTCGATCTCCCGCGCGCGCTCGCGCAGGTAGGAGAAGTCGGGCAGGACGAGGTCGATCCCCACCATCTCCGGGGTGGGGAAGCGCAGGCCCACGTCGACGACGACGATGCGACCGTCGTACTCCACGACGGTCATGTTCTTGCCGATCTCGCCTAGCCCCCCCAGGGGCAGGACGCGAAGCCTTGAGCTCACGCGGGTGCGTGGGCGGGCGGGACCGCCAGGAGACCGTGACGTTCGAGCATCGCCCGCACGGCCTCGAGCTCGTCGGGTGTGGCCTCGACCATCGGCAGGCGCACGCCGCCGACGTCGTGGCCCAGCAGCTTCAGCGCCGCCTTCGTGCAGGTGGGGCTGGAGGTCAGGAACAGCGTCTCGTAGACGTCCTGCAGCGAGGCGTCGATCTCGGCGCGATGCTCGGGCTCGTCGATCATCCGGTGCATCTCGTTGCCGACGACGTGGCTTGCCACGCACACGCCGCCGGCTCCGCCGATGTCGAGCGCGCGCGCCAGCGAGCTGTCGTCGCCGGCGTACACGTCGAGCCCGTCGATCAGCTGCAGCTCGTCCGCGTTGGCCTGCTTGACCGCCTCGATGCCGTCGATCTGCGCGAGCTCGGCGAGCAGCTCGGGCCCGATGTTCGTGCCGGTCCGGCTGGGGATGTTGTAGAGCATGACGGGCTTGTCGGTCGCCGCGGCGACCGCCTCGTAGTGGCGCTTGAGACCGAGCGGGCTCGGCCGGTTGTAGTACGGCGTGACCGAGATGATCGCGTCGGGGCCGAGCGCGGAGGCCCGTTCGGTGAGGAACACGGCGTGGCGCGTGTCGTTGGTGCCGGCGCCGGCGACGATCGTCTTGCCGGGTGGGCGCTCGCTCACCGCCAGCTCGATCAGCGCGAGCTGCTCCTCGTCGCCCAGCGTCGCCGCCTCGCCGGTCGTCGCCGCCACGACGAACCCGTCGGAGCCGTTCTCGGCGAGGTGGTGCATGAGCGCCACGAACGACTGCTCGCTCACCCTCCCCCGCTCGTCGAAGGGGGTGACGATCGCCGTCAGGATCACGCCTTTGCCGCTGCTTCGCAGGATGCTCATCGGCTCAGTATCTCACGGGTGTGGCCATTCAGAACAGCAGGCTCTCCAGCCCCACCGTCAGCGGCTGAGGCAGCGTCCCGATGCGCCGCACCGCAAGCAGCACCCCGGGCATGAACGACTCGCGGCCGATGGAATCGTGGCGGATGGTGAGCGTCTGCGCGAGATCGCCGAGGATCACCTCCTGGTGGGCGACGAGCCCGGGCAGGCGCACGGAGTGGATCGCCGGCGGCTCGCCGCCGCTCGCCTGCGCCATCAGCTCGGCGGTGAGCTTCGCGGTGCCGCTCGGCGCGTCGAGCTTCCGATCGTGGTGGAGCTCGACGATCTCGGCCCTCTGCATGTGCTTTGCGGCCTCGGCGGCGAAGCGCATCATCAGCACCGCGCCGATCGCGAAGTTGGGGGCGACGAGGACGTTCCCGCGTGGGCGATCGTCCTGTGCGGCGCCCGCCGCCAGATGCTGCTCACGCACGGCCTGCTCGAGCGGCTCCAGGTCGAACCCGGTAGTGCCGATCACCGCGTGCACGCCGGCGCGCACGCACGCCAGCGCGTTCTCCAGGGCGGTGTCCGGGCGGGTGAAGTCGACCACCACCTGCGGCGCTAAACCGCTTGCGGCGTCCGCGAGCACGTCGGTCAGAGATGTGCCGAGCAGGGGGTCGGCGCGGGCGACGAGCTCCATGTCCTCGGCGCCGAGCACCGCCTCGCAGACCGTCGTGCCCATGCGCCCGGCGGCGCCGGCGACGGCGACCTTGATCATCCTCGTGTGGCCCCGGAGGCGCTCGCGCCGGCGCTCGGGTTCGCGTCCTCGCCCGCGGCGGTCGCGCCGGCGGAGGCGGCGCCGAGCGGCTCGATCGCCGCGAGGAACGCCGCTTCGGCCTGCCCGACCCCGGCGGCCGAGAGGCGGCTGGGCACGAACAGCTCGGCCGCCAGCTCGCGGACCTCGTCGATCTCGACCGCGTCGATCCGCTCGATCATCTCGTTCACCGACAGGATCGGCAGCTCGTTCAGCACCGACGCGCCGAGGCGGCTCATGCGCGCCCCGGTCGACTCCATCCCCAGCACCACGCGCCCCTTGAGGTTCTCGCGGGAGCGCACCAGCTCCGCCTCGCTGGCCGGGTCCTCGACGCAGCGCTCGAGCTCGGCGGCGACGACCGCCAGCGCCTCCGTGAGGTTCTCCGGACGCGTGCCCACGTACAGCCCGACCTCGCCCGTGTGGGCGTAGAGGCTGGAGAACGTGAAAACCGAGTAGGCGAGCCCGCGGCGCTCGCGCACCTCCTGGAACAGCCGCGAGGAGCTCGTGCCACCGAGCACCCCCTCGAGCACGCGCAGCGCGAAGCGGCGCTCGTCGTGACGCGCGATGCCGGCGCCGCCCAGGCAGACGTGGTACTGCTCGGTGTCTTTCTCCAGGAAGCGCGTGCGCGGGATGAACTGCGGGGTCGCGGCGAGCGCTCCCGCCTGCCCCGGCCCCTCGCCGTTGGCGCCGTCGGCGGCCGAGACGCCGTGACCCCACGCCTGCTCGGCGCCGCGAACCATCGCGACGAGCGCGTCGTGCTCGATCGACCCCGCGGCCGCGATCACGACGTCGCTCGGGCGGTAGCGCTGCGCGTGGAACGCGGCGAGCTGCTCGCGGGTGACGGCGCGCACGATCTCGGCCCTGCCGATGACCGGGCGTCCGAGCGGGTGCGAGCCGAAGATCGCCTGCCCGAGCACGTCGAACACGCGATCCTGGGGATCGTCTTCGTACATCGCGATCTCCTCCAGCACCACCTCCCTCTCGGCCTCCAGCTCGCCGAAGCGCGGGCACCAGACCATGTCGCTGATCACGTCGAAGGCGCGCTCGAGATGCCTGTCGAGCACGCGCGTGTACAGCGAGGTCGTTTCCTTGTCCGTGCCGGCGTTGATCTCCGCGCCCATCGCGTCGAAGATCTCGTCGATCTCCTGCGAGCCGTAGCGCTCGGTGCCGCGGAACAGCATGTGCTCGAGCAGGTGCGAGATGCCGGCCTGCTCCTCGCCCTCGCTGACCGAGCCGGTGGCGATCCACACGCCGAGCGCCACCGAGCGCACGCCGGGCATGCGCTCGCTGACGACCCGCACGCCGGAGTCGAGCGTCGTGATCTGGTGCTCTGCGCTCACGCGCTCGGCGCTGTCGTCGTTCAATCGCGCCCGTGGCGCGGGCGCCCGGAGCCGCGCTCGCCGTCGCGCCGGCGGCTAGCGGGGTCGCGATCGGTGCGCTCGCCGCCGCCCGAGCGGCCGCGGCCGTTGCTGCGCGCGCCGTCGCGCGGGGGACGAGCGCCGCCTCCGCCTCCGGCCCCCACGCCGGCGAGCTCCTCGACGCTCTTGCCCGCGATGTCAGGGTCCTCGGCCAGGCGCAGGCCGATGCGCCCGCGCTCGCGGTCGACCTCGACCACGCGCACGTTCACCTCGTCGCCCTTGTTGAGGACGTCCTCGACCGTGTCCACGCGCTGGCCGGGCGAGACGTTGGAGATGTGCAACAACCCGTCGGTGCCCTTGGCGAGCTCGATGAACGCACCGAAGGTCGTCGTCTTGACGACCTTGCCGACGTACTCGTCGCCGACCTCGACCTCCTTCATCATCATCCGCACGCGCTCCACGAGCGCGTCGCCGAGCTCGCCGTTGGCGGAGTAGATCAGCACCTGGCCGTCGTCGTTGACGTCGATCTGCGATTCGAACTCGTCGGAGAGCCCTCTGATCGTTTCGCCGCCCTTGCCGATCAGCAGGCCGATCTGCGAGGGGTCGATCTGGATCGTCTGGATGCGCGGGGCGAACTGCGAGAGCTGCTCGCGCGGCGTCTTGATCACGTCGGCCATCTTGCCCAGGATGAACGTGCGCGCCTCTTTGGCCTGCGCGAGCGCGTCGCGCAGGATCTCGAACGTGACGCCCGTGATCTTGATGTCCATCTGCAGGGCGGTGATGCCCTGGTCGGTGCCGGCGACCTTGAAGTCCATGTCGCCGAGGTGGTCCTCGACGCCGGCGATGTCGGTGAGGATGACGTAGTCATCGCCCTCTTTGATCAGGCCCATGGCGATTCCCGCGACGGGACGCTTGATCGGCACCCCGGCGTCCATCAGCGACAGCGAGGAGCCGCACACCGAGGCCATCGAGGAGGAGCCGTTTGACTCGAGGATGTCCGAGACCACGCGGATCGAGTAGGGGAACTTCTCGATCGAGGGCACCATCGGCGCGAGCGCGCGCTCGGCCAACGCCCCGTGGCCGATGTCGCGGCGCTTGACGCCACCCATGCGGCCCGCTTCCCCGACCGAGAACGGCGGGAAGTTGTAGTGGTGCCAGTAGTACTTTTTGGTCTCCAGGCCGAGCGTGTCGATGCGCATCTCCTCCTTGAGCGTGCCCATCGCCACGACGCTCAGCGCCTGTGTCTGTCCGCGCGTGAACAGCGCCGAGCCATGCGTCCTGGGGGTGACGCCGACTTCGATCGAGATGTCGCGGATCTCGTTCTCCGAACGCCCGTCGGGACGCTTCTTGTGCACCGCGATTCGCTCGCGGATGATCGACTTCTCGAGCTTGTCAAACGCCAGCTGGGCGGCGGCGCGGCGCTCCTTGGCGGCCACCAGCTGCTCCTCGGAGGCACCGTCGGGCGCGCTCGCGCCGTACTGCGCGAGGATCGCCTCCTCGACGGCCTTGGTGGCGTCCTGACGCTCGAGCTTGTCCTCGACCTGCGTGGCCGCGTCCAGGTCCGCGCCGTGCGAGGAGCGGATCTGCTCGAGCAGTTGCGGGTCGACCTGGATCGGCTCGAAGACTTTCTTCTCCTTGCCGACTTTGGCGGCCAGGTCGCGCTGCAGCTCGCACAGCTTCTTGATCGCCGCGTGCGCGATGTCCAGCGCGTCGAGGATCTCCGCCTCGGGGATCTCGTTGGCGCCCGCCTCGACCATCAGGATCGCGTCCTCGGTGCCGGCGACGATGAGGTCCAGGTCGGAGGCATTCTCGTTATCGAGCTCCGACCCGGGCGGGTGGGCCCCGATCAGATCCTCCTCTGGGGGGTTCACCACGAAGTTGCCGTCGATCTTGCCGATGCGCACGGCGCCGACGGGCGTCGGCAGCGGGATGTCGGAGATCATCAGCGCCGCGGAGGCGCCGTTCATGGCGAGGATGTCGTACGGGTGGACGTGGTCGATCGAGAGCGGGATCGCCACCAGCTGCGTGTCGTAGCGCCAGTCCTTGGGGAACAGCGGGCGGATCGGGCGGTCGATCATGCGCGCGGTCAGCGTGCCCTTCTCGCCGGGCCGGCCCTCGCGCTTGAAGAACGAGCCGGGGATTTTCCCAGCGGCGTACATGCGCTCCTCGACGTCCACCGTCAAGGGCATGAAGTCTGTGTCGCGGACGCCGCCCGCGACGGCGGTGCAAAGCACCATCGTGTCGCCCTGGCGGACGACGACCGCGCCGGAGGCCTGCTTGGCCATCCTGCCCGTCTCGAACGAGATCTCGCTGCCGGCGATCTCCACGGAGACCCGGGTAACGGAGTCACTGCTCATGTTCACTGCCTTCCTGTTCCGCCCGTCGGTCGGCGGTCCGTTTCTTTTTTCTCTTTCCCGAACGCTGGGAGCTTAGCGAAGTGCCGGCTCGCGACCGGGCGTGACGGCGCAATGTGCTGGCGAAATCGACTTACGCCGCGACCGCGGCGAGACCGTCGCGCAGCAGCTCCACGGGAGGCAGCTCGCCGGGCGAGGACGCTTCGTAGCTCCAGCGCACGACCCCGTCGGAGTCGGTGATGACGAGCGCGCGCTGGGGAAAGCCGCCGGGGTGCAGCACGCCGAAGGCCGCGCACGCGGCGCCCTTGGGCTCGAAGTCCGAGAGCTGCTCTGAGCCGACGCCGAGCTTCTCCTTGAAGGCGCTCTGCGCCCAGGTGGAGTCGCACGAGACCCCGTAGAGCGCGTCACCTCGCGCCTCGAGCTCCCCGCGCAGCTCCTCGTAGAGCTGCAGCTGGTCGGTGCACACGGGGCTGAACGCGAACGGATAGAAGACGAGCACGCTCGTGCGCCCCTGGAGGTCCTGCTCGGTGAAGCTCTCCCCGCTGGCGCGCGCGAGCTTGAAGCTCGGCACGGGCGCGCCTGCGGCGAGGACGGCCATCGCCGTTACTTTCTGAGGCCGAGCTCTTTGATCAGCGCTCGGTAACCCTCGAGGTCGTGGCGCTGCAGGTAGTCGAGGAAGCGCCGACGTTTGCCGACCAGCATCAGCAGCCCGCGCCGCGAGCTGTGGTCTTTGCCCTGCGCGCGCAGGTGCTCGGTCAGGTGGTTGATGCGCTCGGTCAGCAGCGCGACCTGCACCTTCGTGTTGCCGGTGTCTTTCTCGCCGGAGCCGAACTTCGCGGCGATCTCACGCTTGCGCTCGCTGGTGATTGCGGCCATGGCTGCAGCACCGTAGCAGACGCCCGCCGCGGCGCCTAGCGGGATGCGGCGGCGATCGCGCGCGTGTCCTGCACGTCGTGGTGCATCTGCTCGACCAGCCGCTCGGCGCTGTCGAAGCGCCGCTCGCCGCGCAGGCGGGCGAGGAAGTCCAGGCGCAGCTCCTGCCCGTAGAGGTCTCCCTCGAAGTCGAGGATGTAGGCCTCGATCAGCTCGGCGCGGCCGGTGTTGAAGGTGGGGCGCACGCCGATGCTCACGGCGGCGGGCAGCGCCTGCGCGAGCGACGGCGGCCCGCTCGCGAGGCACGCGTAGACGCCGTGCCCGGGGCACGCGAGCGCCTCGTCGGGGACGAGGTTCGCCGTCGGGAAGCCCAGCTCGCGGCCGCGCTCGTCTCCATGGGCGACCTCCCCTCGCAGCTGGAACGGCGCGCCGAGCAGACGGTCGGCCTCGGCCACCTCACCCGCGAGCACCAGCCCGCGGATGTGGCTGGAGGAGACGATCTCACCGTCCACCTCCAGCAGCGGGTGCACGACCGTGCCGAAGCGCCCGTCGGCCGCCAGCAGCGCCGGATCGCCCTGGGCCTTGTGGCCGAAGCGGAAGTTCTCGCCGACCGCCACCGTGCGCGCGCCGAGCGCTCCGACGAGCACGTCGTCGATGAACTCCTGTGCCGAGCGCCTGGCGAAGTCGGCGTCGAAGGGGATCACGATCAGCTCCCGCACGCCGAGGCTCGCCACCAGTTCGGCCTTCCGAGCGAGCGTCGTCAGCAGCTTGGGGGTGTGCTGGGGGGCGACCACCGACACCGGGTGGGGGTCGAACGTGAGCACGCTGTCGGCGCCGGCGATCACCTCGCGATGCCCGAGGTGCACCCCGTCGAAGGTGCCAACCGCGACGCTTCGCCCGCCGGCTGACGCCCCCTCTCCCTTCGGGGACGATGCGACGTCGGGCAGGGGGGTGATCCTCACGGAGCAAAGCCTATTGGGGGCATCAGCCGACGGGGCGCTGCCGGGCGATCTCAGCCATCTCAGCCGTCTCCAGTCCTCTCAGCCATCTCCAGCGCCCGCTCGAGCGCGATCAGCGGCGGATCGCTCCAGGCGGCCCCACGCGCGACCCGGCCGCAACCCGGTTGGCGCGACCCGGCCGTCGCGGACGGCTCGCGGACCGGCGGCGCGCAGGCGTCGCGGACGTCGAAGGGGCCGATGCCCGTGCGCCTGAGCTCCAGGCAGTAGGCGTCCCCAAGGTCGGCGATCAGCGAGCGCACGTAGGTGCCGGAGCCGCATTCGATCGAGAAGCCGGCGCGTTCCAGCCCCGGATGCTCGCCGTCGCGCTCGCGCCAGCGCTGCTCGAAGCGGTGCACGGTGACGATCCTCTCGGGCATCTCCAGCTGCTCGCCACGGCGCGCGCGCTTGTACGCTCGCTCTCCGGCGACCTTCACCGCGGAGTAGGCCGGCGGGCGCTGGCGCACCTCCCCGGTGGGCAGCTCCGGCGGGTCGCTCGGCAGCCTCCCGGTGACGGTGATCTCCCCCTCGGTGTCGCCGGTGCTCGATGAGGCGCCGAGCTGCGCCACCGTCTCGTAGCGCTTGGGCAGCGCCATGAACAGACGCTGGGCCTTGGTTGCCCTGCCCACGAGCACGAGCAGCAGGCCGGTGGCAAACGGGTCGAGCGTGCCGGCGTGGCCCACCCGGTCGGCGCGGTCGGTCCGCGACGGCCGGGTCGTGCGCGCACCTGCCAGCGACCGTCGCACGGCCGCGACGACGTCGTGGGAGCTCATGCCGACGGGCTTGTCGATCAGCAGTACGCCGTGGATCTGAATCCCTCCCACCCTCGTCGCTCCCGCGGGATCGATGCAGAGCCCGCCCTCCCGGGCTCAGGCGAGCGTGGCGGCCGCGTGAGAGTTGGCGGAGGGGTGCAGTTGCGCGGCGATCGCCTCGCGCAGGAACGCGATCAGCTCCTGCGGCTCGAGCGTCGTCGAGAAGCCCGCGGCGCGGCGGTGACCGCCGCCGCCCTGGGCGCGGGCGATGATCGACACGTCGACGTCGTCGTCGGTCGCCCGCAGCGAGACTTTGTGCTGGCCCTTGCGCGCGCCGCTGGAGAGCTCGCGCACGAGCGCCGCCACCTTCGTCCCCTGCAGCGCCCGCAGCTGGTCGATGATGCCCTCCGAGTAGCTCTCTTCGGCTTCGGCGCGGTCGAAGTCGGCGGCGCTGAGCGTCGCGAGCGTGAGCTCGCCGGAGTCGAAGCGCTGGAGCTGGCCGAGCGCGAGCGCCATCAGCGTGAGCTTGCCCAGCGGCAGGTCCTCGTAGAGCATGCGGTAGACCCCCGCGACGTCCACGCCGGCCTCGATCAGCTCGGCGGCCATCACGTGCGCGCGGGGACCGGTGTTCTCGTACATGAAGCGCCCGGTGTCGGTGACGAGCGCCACGTACAGCGCCTGCGCCACGTCCGGCGTCGCGCGCACGCCGAGCCCGTGCATCAGATCCCACACGATCTCCGCCGTGCAGGAGGCGTCGGGCACGACGTGGTTGACCGTGCCGAAGAGCGTGTTGTCGTGGTGGTGGTCGATGTTCAGCAGGTGCGCTCCGTCGCGCAGCACGCTCGCCGAGTTGCGGTCGATGTTCCCGCAGTCGAGGAAGATGACCGTCCGCTGTGCGACGTCGGTCGGGGGCGACTGGATCAGGCCATCGAGCGAGAAGAAGCGGTACTCCCGCGGCAGCGGCATGTCGCCCGGCGAGATGAACATCGCCGAGTCCTTGCCCATCGCGGTGAGCACCCCCTGCATCGCCACGAGCGAGCCGATCGCGTCGCCGTCGGGGCTCTCGTGCGCGGCGAGCACGAAGCGCTCGTCCTCGCGCAGACGCTCGAGCACGAGCTCGCGCGTCCCCCGGTGGTCGAGCGTCTCGCTCGCCTCTCTCACGGGCGCATCGCTCACCGGCGCTCGCCCTCCTCCCCCGGCGCCGACTGCACGATCAGCTCCTCCACGCGCAGCGCCCGGTCTGTGGTGTTGTCGTAGAAGAACTCCAGCGTGGGCGTTCGCTTCAGGTGCAGCTCGCCGGCGATCTGCGCCTGCAGGAAGCCGTGGGCGCTGCGCAGGCCCGCAAGCGTCGCCTCGCGCTCGGCCTGGTTCGAGGCGCCTCCACTCGCGCCGAGTACGCTCACGTACACACGGGCATGGCGTAGATCGGAGCTGGTTCTGACGTCCGTCACTGTTGTAAACCCCACTCTCGGGTCCTTGAGCTCTCCCGCGACGGCGTCGCCGACCACCTGCCGAATCGCCTCGTCGACCCGACGCATCCGTGCTGTGCTCATCCTACTCGTCCAATTCCCCGCCGCGACCCGGGTCCCTGCTCCGGACGGCTATGAAGAGAGCTCGCGTTCGACCTGGCGTGTCTCGTAGGTCTCGAGCACGTCTCCCTCGTGCAGGTCCTGGAAGTTCGTGAGCACGATCCCGCACTCGAAGCCGCCGGCGACCTCCCGCACGTCCTCGCTGAAGCGGCGCAGGCTGTCGATGGTGGTGTCGTAGATGACCGTCCCCTCGCGCACCACCCGCACGCGCGCCCCGCGGGTGACCTTGCCCTCGGTGACGAACGAGCCGGCGATCACGCCGATGCGCGAGGCGCGGAACAGCTGGCGCACCTCGGCGGTGCCCAGCGACGTCTCCACCTCGGCGGGCTCGAGCATCCCCTGCATCGCCGCCCGCAGCTCCTCGATCGCGCGGTAGATGACCGCGTAGGAGCGGATCTCCACGCCCTCGCGGTCGGCGATCTGGCGGGCGTCGCCGACGGGCCGCACGTTGAAGGCAAGGATCACGCCCTCGGAGGCGGACGCGAGCATCACGTCGGACTCGTTGATGCCACCGACGCCGCGGTGGATGATGTTGACCTTGACCTCCTGCTGGGGGAGCTTCGCGATCTCGTCCTCGATCGCCTCCAGCGAGCCGGCCACGTCGGCCTTGACCACCAGCCCGAGCTCCTTCACGGCGCCCTCCTGGGCGAGCTTGAAGACGTCCTCGAGCGAGACCTTGCGACCGGAGCGCCGGGCCAGCGCCTCGGTCTTCAGACGGTTCGCGCGTTCGCCCGCGAGCTGGCGCGCCCGCCGCTCGTTCTCGACCACGCGCACGTGCTCGCCCGCCTCGGGAACGCCGTCGAAGCCGAGCACCTCCACCGGCTGGCCGGGCAGGGCGCGCTTGAGCTTGACGCCGGTGAAGTCGTGCATCGCCCGCACGCGCCCGAAGTGCGCGCCGGCGACGAGCGCGTCCCCGACCCTGAGCGTCCCGCGCTGGATCAGGATGGTCACCACCGGCCCGCGCCCGGGGTCGAGCTTGGACTCGATCACCGCCCCCGACGCCTGCGCCTCGCGGTTGGCCTTCAGCTCCTCCAGGTCCGTCACCACCTGGATCGTCTCGAGCAGTGTGTCCAGGCCATCGTGGGTCTTCGCGGAGACGTCCACGAACTCGGTGTCTCCGCCCCACTCCGAGGGCTGCAGCCCGTGCTGGGTCATCTCCGTGCGCACCCGCTCGGGATTGGCGCCCTCCTTGTCGATCTTGTTGACCGCCACGATGATCGGCACCCGCGCGGCCTTCGCGTGGTCGATCGCCTCCTCGGTCTGGGGCTTCACGCCGTCGTCGGCCGCGACCACGATCACCGCCAGATCGGTCACTTTCGCGCCGCGGGCGCGCATCGCCGTGAACGCCTCGTGGCCGGGGGTGTCGAGGAAGGTGATCTCCTTGCCCGCGTGGCGGACCTGGTAGGCGCCGATGTGCTGGGTGATGCCGCCGGCCTCGCCGGCGACGACCTCGGTCTCGCGGATGGCGTCCAGCAGGGACGTCTTGCCGTGGTCCACGTGGCCCATGATGGTCACCACCGGCGGCCGTTCGATCAGCTCCTCCTCGGCGTCCTCGAACGCCGGTTCGAGCTCCACGTCGTCGGCCGCGTGGACGATCTCGATCTCCTTCTCGAACTCATCCGCCAGCACCTGGATGGCGTCGTCGGAGAGCGTCTGCGTCAGCGTCGCCATCTCGCCCAGCGACATCAGCTTCTTGATCACCTCCGGGACTGCCACGCCGAGGTACTCGGCGATGTCCTTGACGGTCGAGCCGGAGTTCACGCGAATCAGGTCGGTGGCCTCCATAGCCGCGGTGTCGATCGGCGCGATCGTCTCGTCGTAGGTGCCGCGCCGGCGACGTCCCCGCCGCGGGCGGCGCTGCGGCTGGTTGGAGGGGCCGCCCTGCTGGCGGCGCGAGGCCTGCGAGTCGATCACCACCCGCCTGCGACCGCCCGGCCCGACCTCGCCGGGGGTCCGCTCGCCGGTGCGCGAGTCGCGGGTCGGGCGCACGCGCTCTGCGGTCGACGCCGAGGCCGGGGCCCCTGGCGTCGCAGTGGACGCGGAGGCTGTGGGCGCGGCGGCTGGAGCCGCGGTGCTCGACCCGGTCGACCCGGTCGGCGCGGCCGGCGCGGCCGGCGCTGTGGTGGCTGCCGGGGCAGCCGCAACCGGTGCCGGCGTCCGAGGCGCAACCCGGGCCGCGCCGACCGGGTCGTTGACGCGGTCGACCGACGGGCGCGAGGGAGCGCCGGCGCCCGGGGCCTGGCCGCCTGGCGCGCCAGAGGGTGGAGCGGTTGCCGATGCGGCCGTCGCCGAGCGCGGCGCCGCGCTCGCGGGCGCCTCGGCGGCGCGCGCGGTTGGCTTCGCCGAGGTGGAGGCCGCCTGCGGGGCCTTCGTCGATGGCGCGCTCGACCCGGTCGGCGCGGCCGGGGTGCCGTTGGTGCTCCCGGGCGAGGCTACGCCAGTGCCGGGCGAGCCACCCGCGGAGCGAGCGGCGCCGACGCCGGCCGCGCCGACCGGGTCGAGTGCCTTCAGCGCGGCATCCTCCTCGACCGAGGACGAGGCCGCCTTGGCCTCGATGCCGGCAGCCTTCAGCTTCTCCAGCAGCTCCTTGCTGGAGAGGCCGTGCTCCTTGGCGATTTCGTGTACGCGCTTCTTGCTCATGGTCATTGAAAAATAGAGGGACCCGGCTCGCCGGTCTACGCCTGCTCGCCCCACCCTCCCGGCGATTCTACGAGCTCACGGTCGAGCGCCGCAGCCGAACGGAGCGTCCGCGCGATCGCCCCGCGACGTGTCGCCCGCCGCAGGCACGAGCGATCCGCCACGTCCGGTGAATCCGGATCTCCGGTACGGCACACGTACGCGCCGCGACCTGGCAGGCGACCATCGCGATCGAACACCGCACGCGCGGGCTCCCCATCGTGAGCGCCGGCGACGGCGATGCGCAGCAGCTCGGTCTTCGGCGCGACCCGTCCGCAGCCGACGCAACGGCGTCGGGGGATGTGCGCCCCTATGTCGACTGCTCCTCGACCGCATCGGCCGGGTCGGCGACGGCCTGCGCGGCGTCGCCCTCGGGCGCGGCCTCCCCCTCCGGGGACGATGCTGCCGACGCGTCGGCGTCGGGCGTGGCGTCGGTCGGCGCGTCGACTGAGGTCGCCTCAGCCGGCGCGGAATCGCCGCCGCCGTTGGCGGCGAGGTCGCCGATGTTGTCGCTGGCGATCGCGGCGAGCGCCTGGTGGCTTTCGAGGCCGCAGTAGCGCGAGTTGGGTAGGGCTGCGTTGGGGCAGCGCCGGCCGTTTGAAAGGATGGCGGCGCAGCGGCCGGTGACCTCCTCCTCCTCGTAGCCGTGCTCGGCCTCCTCGGCGGCGAACTCGGTCTCGGAGCGGATGTCCACGCGCCAGCCGGTCAGCCGTGCGGCCAGCCGCGCGTTCTGGCCCTCGCGCCCGATCGCCAGCGAGAGCTGGTCGTCGGGGACGATCACGGTGGCCTGCTTGGCGTCGTCGTCGACGAGCACCTCGCGGACGCGTGCCGGCGAGAGCGCCTTGGCGACGAAGCGGGCGGGCTCGTCGTTGTGGGGGATGATGTCGATCTTCTCGCCGCGCAGCTCGGAGACGACCATCCGCACGCGCGAGCCGCGGGGACCGACGCACGCGCCGACGGGGTCGACGCCGTCGGTGTGGGAGATGACGGCGATCTTCGAGCGGTAGCCGGGCTCGCGGGCGACGTTGGCGATTTCCACGAGGCCGTCGGCGATCTCGGGGACCTCGAGCTCGAACAGCTTCTTGATCAGCTCGGGGTCGCGTCGGGAGACGATGATCGCGGGTCCCTTCGTGGAGGGGGAGACCTCCTTGATGACGGCCTTGATGCGCTGGGAGTGGTCGTAGCGCTCGCCCTCGACCTGCTCTGACTTCGGCAGCAGCGCCTCCACGCGTTCGCGCAGCTGCACGAGCGTGTAGCGCGAATCGGACTGCTGGACGATGCCGGTGATCAGCTCGCCGACGCGGTCGCGGTACTCCTCGTACATCATGTCGCGCTCGGCCTCGCGGATGCGCTGCAGGATCACCTGCTTGGCGGTCTGCGCGGCGATCCGCCCGAAGTCGTCGGGCGTGACGTCCTGCTCCTCGATCTGGTCGCGATATTCGGCGAACTTCTTGGGGT
The DNA here is from genome assembly GCA_963782325.1 of uncultured Solirubrobacteraceae bacterium. Taxonomy (GTDB): domain Bacteria; phylum Actinomycetota; class Thermoleophilia; order Solirubrobacterales; family Solirubrobacteraceae; genus Palsa-744. Next base: position 257,269 of record CAWAJG010000008.1, on the reverse strand, counting down.
CGATTTCCGGTTCCTCGGGTTCGCGCATCTCCCCCGTCTCGGGGTCGATCGTGGTTTCCTCGTCGATCGTCTCCACGATCAGGTGCGCCTCCAGGCGCTCGGGGATTTTCAGTTCGATGACGCGGAAGTCGGCGGTCTCGCGGTCCATTTCCACGCGCGCGTACTTGGCGGAGCCGGGCTGCTTCTTGTAGGCGGACAGCAGCGCGTCCTCGAGCGCGATCATCAGCTTCTCCGGCTCGATCCCCTTCTCGCGCGCGAGCGCGTGCATGGCCTCAAGGATTTCCCGTGACATGGCTCCCCTCAGTCCTCGATCAGGGTCGAACGGCGGATCTCCGAGTACGGGATCGCGATGATGGCCCCGTCGGCGGCGAGCGTGACCTCCTGCTCGGAGGCACCCACCAGCTCTCCAGTGAAGCTCTGGATCGGCCGCGCGCCCGTGGCGCGTTCGCCGTCGCCCAGCGGGGCGCTCGGGCGGGGGTGACGCGTGCGCACCCGCGCGCGGCGCCCGACGAAGCGCCGGAAGTGGGCGGGCTTGGTCAGCGGCCGCTCGCGCCCCGGCGATGAGACCTCCAGCGAGTAGCGCTCGCGCAGGTCGTTCAGGAGCGTGCTCACCCGCTCGCACATGGCCAGCGTGACCCCGTCGGGGTGGTCGATGAACACGCGCAGGCAACGCCCTCCGGAGACCTCGGCGAGGAGCACCTCGACGTCGGGCTCGCTGTCGGCCAGTAGCCCTTCTATCTCTGTCTGCAGCGTGCTCATCAAACTGGCTCCTTACGCAAAAAAAGCGGGCGTGCGCCCACTCTCGGTACTGCTGCCGGCGCCCAGAGCGCAGGCACGAAAGCTGTCGTTCGAGGATAGCAGCGCCCGCTGCGCACGCATCGCGCTCAGACGCCCTCGGGCGCGCTCCCCGATGCGGCGTCGCGGCGAGCGCGATCGCGGTACAGGCGGTAGTCGGCCCGCTCGGGGGCCAGCGAGCAGGCCAGCGCCAGAGGCCCCCGGGCCTCGTGGTGGCGTCCGAGCAGCTGCATCGAGCGCCCGAGGCAGAACAGCGCGTAGTCGTCCGTGGGCGCCTTCGAGGCGACCGCGTGGAACTCGGCGGCAGCGCCTTCGTAGCGCTGCGCGTGAAACAGCGCCCGCCCCAGCGCCTCGCGGATGGATGTCTTGTCCGGCTCGAGGTCGCGGGCCTTGCTGAGCGGCACGATCGCCGCCTGGTGGTCGCCGTGGCGCAGCAGCTCGCAGCCGCGGCGGTAGAGGTCGTAGACGCTGTCCATCGGACCAGCTTAACCGCTTGCACGCAGGCTTTCGACGGTGTCGAGGATCGCCTCGGCGACGATCGCCTTGCTCGTGCGGGGGACGTGGCGCTCGCCGGCGGCGCTGAGGATCGTCACCTCGTTGGCGTCCACGTCGAAGCCGATGTCCGCGCGCGATATGTCGTTGACGACGATCGCGTCGAGGCCCTTCCCGGCGAGCTTCTCGCGCGCGTAGGCGATCGCGCCGTCGCCGTGCTCGGCGGCGAAGCCGACCACCGTCTGGCCGCCGCCGTCGCAACCCGGTTGCGACCCGGCCGGCGCGGCACGCGGTCGACGGCCGGCGGCGAGGCCGGCGAGGATGTCGGCGGTGGGCTCGAGCTCGATCCGCAGGCGCTCGCGCTCGGACTTCTTGAGCTTGCCGTTGGCGGGCTCCGCGGGGGTGAAGTCGGCGACGGCGGCGGCCATCAGCAGGACGTCGCAGTCCGGGAACTCCTGCTCGCATGCCCGCTGGAGCTCGGCGGCTGTGACGACGTCGCGGCGGCGGACTCCCGCGGGCGTGGGCAGCGCGACGTTCGCGGCCAGCAGCGTCACCTGCGCGCCGCGCTCGCGCGCGGCCCGCACGAGGGCGAGGCCCATCCGCCCGGAGGAGCTGTTGCCGAGGAAGCGGACGCTGTCGATCGGCTCGCGCGTGCCGCCGGCGCTGACGAGGACTCGCACGCCACTCAGGGTCCGCCGTGCGGACAGCGCCTGCTCGCACGCCTCCAGCAGCCGCGCGGGCTCGGCCAGGCGCCCGATGCCCTCCTCGCCCTTGGAGGCGAGCCGTCCGACGTCCGGGTCGACGACGATCGCGCCGCGAGCGCGCAGCGTCTGCAGGTTGGCCTGTGTGGCCGGGTGCTCGTACATGTGGTTGTTCATCGCCGGCGCCAGCACCAGCGGGCAGCGGGCGGCGAGCGCGCAGCTCGTGAGCAGGTTGTCGGCGAGGCCGGCGGCGAGCTTGGCGATCGTGTTGGCGGAGGCGGGGGCGATCACGTACACGTCGGCCCCCGCCACCAGCGCGAGGTGGCTCAGCGGCTCGTGCTCCGGCGGGGGCTGGTCGGGGAACGCGCCGCGGGCGGGGTCGTGCTCGAACTCGCTCGCCAGCGCCGGCGCGCCGCTGAGCGCCGCGAACGACGCCGCGCCGACGAAGCGCCGGCTGGTGGGCGTCTGCACGACGCGCACCGCGTGTCCGGCCGCCGTCGCCAGGCGCACGAGCTCGAGCGCCTTGTATGCGGCGATACCGCCACTGACGCCAAGCAGGATGCGGGACATGACTCAGGTTGTAGAGCGCGGGGAGTACATCGACAAGCGCTGGCCCGAGCTTTGCGCCTACAGGTAGTCTCGCGCCGCGCCCGCGGCTACCTGTAGTGGTACTTCATCTTTCCCGCGGCAACCTCCTCCAAGGCGATCGTCAGATAGTTTTTGGAGGCCGTTTCGATCATCGGCGGCGGGAACTCGTCGAAGGTCCCCTCGCCGAGGTTGTGGTAGTAGCTGTTGATCTGGCGGGCGCGCTTGGCGGCGACGATCACGCCGGCGTAGTTGGAGTCGACCTGCTCCAGGAGACGGTCGATGCGGGGGGAGATCACGGGTTGCCGTTGCCTTTCCTCTTGGGGGAGCCTTCCAGTCTAGTGGCCGTCGAGGTTCGCCTGGAGGATGTCCACGAGCTGGGCGAGCGCGTCCTCGAGCCGGTCGTTGACGACGACGTGGGCGAACTCGGGCTGGGCGGCGAGCTCCTGCTCGGCGACGCGCAGCCGCCGCTCGACCTCCTCCACGTCGTCGGTGCCGCGGCCGACCAGGCGCGTGCGCAGGGCGGCGAGCGACGGCGGCGCGATGAACGCCTGGACGGCCTCGGGCATCGCCTGGCGCACCTGGCGGGCCCCCTGGACCTCGATCTCGAGCACCACCGGCACGCCGGCCCGCACGCGCTCGTCGAGCTCGGAGCGCAGCGTGCCGTAGCTGCGCCCGGCGTAGTCGGCGTGCTCGACGAAGTCCCCGGCGGCGACCCTGCGGTCGAACTCCTGGCGGCTGAGGAAGTGGTAGTCGACGCCGTCGCTCTCGCCGGGGCGAGGCGCGCGCGTGGTGGCCGACACCGACAGCTCGAGCTTCGGCATCCGCTCCATCAGCCCGCGGATGAGCGTCCCCTTGCCCACCCCGGAGGGCCCCGTTATGACGAACACGCGCGCCACGGGGTGGGACCCTAATGGCCACCCCGGGGGAACGAGGCCCTAATGATGCAGCAGCTGCACCAGCTCCGAGCGCTGGCGCTCGGAGAGCCCGCCGATGGTCTTCGAGGGGGCGATGCGGCAGTGCGCGAGGATCTTGTTGACCTTCACGCGCCCGTACTTGGGGACGGCGAGGAGCATGTCGAAGACCTTCGCCGTCTCGATGTACTCGGGCGGGTCGAGCAGCAGCGAGTGGATGGAGCGCCGGCCGGACTTGAGGTCGCGCTTGAGCTGCGCCCGCTGGATGCGGATGCGGTTGGCGCGTGCGAGCGCGTCCATCCTCTGGTTGAGGGAGCGCTCGGGGGCGGTGGAGAGATTTGCGGACGTCGTTCCGGCCGTCGGCGCCATGGGCGGCGAGTCTACACGCCCCCGCGCGGCGATCAAGGAAAAATCGCCAATTCACCTGCACCTCTAGCTGAGGTCCAGATACGTCGAGGTTGGTGGACGGTATCGATGCCCGTTTGCAGGGGTTTTTATGCGTCCCAGAGTTTCCAGTTACCGGGATGCGGCCATGTTCGCGAGCTGACGGGCGATATTGGCGGCTGCGGCGGGGTCGCGGAAGCTCTCGGTACCGACCGCGACGAGCGTGGCGCCCACGTCGAGCAGATCGCGGGCGTGCTCGGCGCGCTGCACGCCACCCATGCCGATCACCGGAATGCTCACCCTCGCTGCGACGACTGCCACCTGGGCGAGCGCGACGGTGCGGATCGCCGGACCGGACAGGCCGCCGCTGCCTCCCCCCAGCCATTGGGTGGGATGCCCGCCCGCCCCACCACCTCCCTGTCCCCGCAACCCGGTTGCGACCCGGCCGGCGCGGCACGCGGTCGGTGCGAGGGCGCTCGCGCGCAGCGTGTTGATCAGCGAGACGGCGTCCGCGCCGCCTTGCTCGGCCGCGAGCGCGCAGGCGGCGACGTCGGCGGTGTTGGGGGTGAGCTTGACGACGAGCGGCTTGCCGGTGGACGGCCTGACGGCCCGCAGAACCTCCTCGAGCTGGCGGGGATCGGCGCCGATGTCGAGGCCGGTGCGGACGTTCGGGCAGGACACGTTGAGCTCGATGGCGGCGATCTGGGCGTGCGCGTCGCACGCCTCGACCAGCCGGACGAGTCCCTCGGCGGTGGGGGCCATCACGTTGGTGATCAGCGGCACGGCGCTGCCGATGCCGAGATCCAGCAGCCGCGGCAGGTCCTCGGCGAGGTAGGCGTCGAGGCCCTTGTTGGGCAGGCCGATCGAGTTGATGAGCCCCGCCGGCGCCTCCCACAGCCGCGGCGGCTGGTTGCCGTCGCGAGGCTCCAGGGTGATGGTCTTGGACACGTACGCGGCGAACGGGAAGCGCTCGCGCAGCTCGTCGCCGAACGCGCGCGAGGCGGCGAGCGCGTCGAACGTGCCGGAGCCGTTGATGATCGGGTGCGCGAGCTCCAGCCCGCAGAACTCGACGCTCATGCCGGTGCTCCGGCGTGCTCGTCGACGTGCTCGAGCTCGGCGGCGTCGACGACGGGCCCGTCGACGCACACGCGCAGGTAGCCGCCGCCGCGGCGGGGCACGACACAGCCGAAGCACGCGCCGAAGCCGCAGGCCATGCCGGCCTCCAGCGCCAGCTGGGCGGGCACGTCGGCGCGCTCGCACAGCGAGCGGACGCCCTCGAGCATGCCGGCTGGCCCGCAGGCGTAGACGACGGCGTGGGCGTCGCGGGCTAGCTCGTCGGCGAGCAGGTCGGTGACGAGTCCGTGGTGGCCGGCGGAGCCGTCGTCGGTGGCGATGCGGGGATCGTCGAGCAGCGCCGCGCCCTCAGCCCGAGAGCGGTCGCGGAAGCCGAGCAGCACGGTGGCGCTTTCGCGCGCCTCCCCCTCCGGGGACGATGCGATGAGCGTGTCCTGGAGGATCGCGAGCGGCGCGATGCCGACGCCGCCGCCGACGAGCAGCGCGCGGCGGTGATCGGAATCCAGCCCCCCCGGGCTGAAGCCGCGCCCGAGCGGACCGAGGGCCCACAGCCGCTCGCCGACCGAGAGCTCTGCCAGCCGATGGGTGCCCGGCCCGACGTCCTCCAGCAGGAAGTGGGCCTCGCCGTGGGCGTGTCGCAGGTAGGAGAACGCGCGGGGCAGATAGGGTCGCTCGTCCTCTCCCCCGCCCCAGCGCTCGACGGCGGCGAGCATCGCGAACTGACCTGGCGCGGGCCGCGGCCCGTCGGGGTCCCCATCCCCCTCCCCCTCCGGCGACGACGCGGCGGCGCGCAGGACGCGGTAGGCGCCGAGCTGCTGGACGGCTGTGACGGTGAGCTGCCGGCGCGCGAACGGGGCGGTGCTCACGCCACGCCGGCTCCGTTGCGGGCGCCGCAACCCGGTTGGTCCGCGACGGCCGGGTCGTCCGCGAGCCGCGCCGGCCGGGTCGCGGCCGGGCCGCGCAACCCGGTTGGCGCGGCCGGCCCGTGGAGCTCCTGCAGGCAGAGGACCTCGACAGTCCCGCCGTCGCGCCGGGCGCGGGCGATGGCGCGGGCGGCGGAGACGCCGGCGGCGAGGGTGGTGAGGCAGGGGATGCCGTGGGCGACGGCGGCGCGGCGGATCTCGCGGCCGTCGCTGCGGGCGCCGACGCCGGTGGGGGTGTTGACGACGAGGTCGACGTCGCCGCGCTCGATCCAGTCGATGACGTGGGGCGAGCCCTCGCCGATCTTGTTGAGGCGGGTGACGGGGACGCCCATGCGGGCGATCGCCTCGGCGGTGCCGCGGGTGGCGAGGATGCGAAAGCCGGCGTCGTGGAGCGTGAGCGCGACCGCTCCCGCGCCGTCCTTGTCGGCGTCGGTGACGGTGATGAAGGCGGCGCCGTGCGTGGGCAGCGGCAGCCCGGCGGCGGCCTGGGCCTTGGCGAACGCGGTGGGGAAGTCGCGGGCGATGCCCATCACCTCACCGGTGGAGCGCATCTCGGGGCCGAGCAGCGAGTCGGCGCCCTCGAAGCGGTCGAACGGGAGGACGGCCTCCTTCACGGAGATGTGCTCGCCGAAGCCGAGCCCCTGGCGCTCCTGCGGGAGGTCGAGCTCGGCGATGCGCTCGCCGAGCATGATCCGGCAGGCGAGCTTGGCGAGCGGCAGGCCGACCGCCTTGGAGACGAACGGCACGGTGCGCGACGCGCGCGGGTTGGCCTCGAGCACGTACAGCTCGCCGGCGTGCACGGCGTACTGGACGTTGATCAGCCCGACGACGCCGATCGCGAGGGCGATCTCGCGCGTGGCGGCGCGCACCTGCGCGAGCATGTCCTCTCCGAGCGAGTGGGGCGGCAGCACGCAGGCGCTGTCGCCGGAGTGCACGCCGGCCTCCTCGACGTGCTGCATGATCCCGCCGATCCACACGTCGTGGCCGTCGCACAGCGCGTCGACGTCGATCTCCGTCGCGTTCTCGAGGAAGCGGTCGAGGTATATGGATGGAGAGCCCTCCGGGCTCTTTCGCGGGACAGCGTCGTGCCCTGTGGCGGCGCCGTTTGCTTCGGCGGCGCCAGAGTCGCCGCCTGCGCCTCCGTCCGCGACAACCGGGTTGAGCTCGCGGCGGAGGTAGTCGGCGAGGCCGTCGTGGTCGTAGACGATCTCCATGGCGCGCCCGCCGAGCACGTAGGAGGGACGGACGATCAGCGGGAAGCCGACGAGGTCGGCGCACTTGAGCGCCTCGCGCAGCGATTCGGCGGTGGCGTAGGGCGGCGCTTTGTAGCCGAGGCGGTCGAGCAGCTCGCCGAAGCGGGCGCGGTCCTCGGCGAGGTCGATCGCCTCGACGCTGGTGCCCAGCAGCGGGACGCCGGCGGCGGCGAGGCCGGCGGCGAGCTTGAGGGGCGTCTGGCCGCCGAACTGGACGATCACGCCCGCCAGCATGCCCTCCCGCTTGCCCTCTCGCTTGCCGCCCGCTCGGCCTCCAGCCTCGCCTGATCGGGCGGCGCGAGAGTCGTCCGGCTGCTGGGCGAGCGGGGCGCCGTTCTCCACCTCGACCACCGCGAGGACGTCTTCGAGGGTGAGCGGCTCGAAGTAGAGGCGGTCGGAGGTGTCGTAGTCGGTGGAGACGGTCTCGGGGTTGCAGTTGATCATGACCGCGTCGCGGCCGGACTCGCGGACGGTCATCGCTGCGTGCACGCAGCAGTAGTCGAACTCGATGCCCTGGCCGATGCGGTTGGGGCCGGAGCCGAGGATGACCACCGACTCGCGCTCGCCTCTGTCCACCTCGTGCTGCGCGCAACCCGGTTGGTCCGCGAGCCGCGCCGGCCGGGTCGCGGCCGGGTCGTCCGCGAGCCGCGCCGGCCGGGTCGCGGCCGGGCTGCGCGGCCGCCGCTCCCAGCCGGAGTAGTAGTAGGGGGTGCGGGCGGGGAACTCGGCGGCGCAGGTGTCCACCGAGCGAAACGTGCGCTCGCCGGCGAACGGGGCCTGGGGATCGCGGGCGAGCTCGCGCAGCTCGCGCAGGAACCACCGGTCGATGTGGGTGCGCTCGTTGACCGCCTCGATGCTCGCGCCGCGGGCGAGCAGCTCGAGGATCGCCTCGAAGCGCTCGGCGCCGGGCGTGGCGATGCCGTCGAGGAGCTGCTGCTCGGAGAGTGCGCCCAGCCCGGGGCGCTTGTCGAGCTCGCGCGAGCGCATCGCCTTGGCGAACGCCTGCTGGAAGGTGCGCCCGATGGCCATCGCCTCGCCGACGGACTGCATGTGCGTGGAGAGGGTGGGCGGGGTGTCGGGGAACTTCTCGAAGGCGAACCGCGGCCACTTGACGACGACGTAGTCGATCGTCGGCTCGAAGCACGCGGGGGTGACGCCGGTGATGTCGTTGTCGATCTCGTCCAGGCGGTAGCCGACGGCCAGGCGGGCGGCGATCTTCGCGATCGGGAAGCCCGTCGCCTTCGAGGCGAGCGCCGAGGAGCGCGACACGCGCGGGTTCATCTCGATGACGAGGATCTCCTCGGTGTCGGGGTTGACCGCGAACTGCACGTTCGAGCCGCCCGTCTCCACGCCGACGGCGCGGATGACGGCGAGCGCCTGGTCGCGCAGGCGCTGGTAGAGCTTGTCGGTGAGCGTCTGCTGCGGGGCGACGGTGACGGAGTCCCCCGTGTGGACGCCCATCGGGTCGACGTTCTCGATCGAGCAGACGATCACCACGTTGTCGGCGCCGTCGCGCATCACCTCCAGCTCGAACTCCCCCCAGCCGAGCACCGACTCGTCGAGCAGCACCTGCCCGATCGGCGAGACCTCCAGGCCGTGGGCGACGATCCGCTCGAACTCCTCCTCCGTACGCGCGATCCCGCCGCCGCGCCCGCCGAGCGTGTAGGCGGGGCGCACGATGCACGGCAGGCCGAGCTCGGGCAGCGCGAGGCGGGCCTGCTCGAGGCCCGCCTCGACGCTCACGAACCCCGCACCTGCGGCGCCCGCCGCTGCGGCGGCTTCGCCGGCGATCCAGCCGCTCGCGATAGCGCTCTTCGGCATCCGCAGCCCCGCCTTGGCCATCGCCTCCCCGAACAGCTCGCGGTCCTCCGCGCAGGCGATCGCCTCGTAGTTGGCGCCGATCAGCTCCACGCCGAAGCGCTCGAGCGTGCCGTCCTCGTGCAGCGCCTTGGACAGGTTGAGCGCTGTCTGGCCGCCGAGCGTGCCCAGCAGCGCGTCGGGGCGCTCGCGCTCGATCACCTGCGCCACCGGCCCGGGCAGCAGCGGCTCGATGTACGTCGCGTCGGCGAACTCGGGGTCGGTCATGATCGTCGCCGGGTTGGAGTTCACGAGCACCACCTCGTAGCCCTCCTCGCGCAGCACCTTGCACGCCTGCACGCCGGAGTAGTCGAACTCGGCCGCCTGGCCGATGACGATCGGCCCCGAGCCGAGGATCAGGACCTTGTGGATGTCGTCGCGGCGCGGCATCAGGCGTCGCGCGCTCCGTGCCGCGCGCGGCCCCGCTCCAGGTCGGCCCCGCCGGCCCTCACAAAGGTCGAAACCGGCGTCATCCGGCGGCCTCGATCCGTTCGAGGAAGCGGTCGAAGAGGTAGAGGCTGTCGTGCGGGCCGGGGCCGGCCTCGGGGTGGTACTGGACGGTGCCGCCGGGGACGTCCAGCAGCTCGAGGCCCTCGACCGTGCGGTCGTAGAGGTTCACGTGCGAGAGCTGAGCGGCGCCGAAGTCGGTCTCCCAGCGCACGGGCTCGTCGCTGTCGATCGTCTTCGCGCCGCCGGGTCCGAGCGCGGCGAAGCCGTGGTTCTGGGAGGTGATCTCCACGCGGCCGGTCTGCAGGTCGCGGACGGGGTGGTTGGCGCCGTGGTGGCCGAACGGCAGCTTGAACGTCTCCAGGCCGATCGCCCGGCAGAGCAGCTGATGGCCGAGGCAGATGCCCCACACGGGCTTCACCCCGACGAGCTCGCGGACGGTCTCGACGATGTAGGAGAGGGCGGCCGGGTCGCCGGGCCCGTTGGAGAGGAAGATCGCGTCGGGGTCCTCCGCGAGCAGCTCCGCGGCGCTGCTCGTGCACGGGTGCAGCGTCACGCGCGCGCCGCGGGCGACCAGCTCGCGGACCATCGACGTCTTGATGCCGCTGTCGAGGACCGCGATCCGCGCGCCCTCGCCGGCGCCGTGGCGGGTGACGGTGTCCGGGCTGACCACGCGAGCGAGGTCCTGCCCGGCCATCGGCGGCTCGGCGTCGATCAGCTCGCGCGCCTGCGCTTCGGGCATCGACGCCGGGAACACCCCCCCGCGCATGGCGCCCGCGTCGCGGATGTGGCGGACGAGCGCCCGCGTGTCCACGCCGCTGATCGCCTGCACGCCGCAGTCGGCGAGCCAGTCCAGCCAGCCGCGCTCGGCGCTCGGCGCGTCCTCGCTGCCCCGCGCCTCGCGCATGATCGCCGCGCGCGCCCACGCTCGCTCTGACTCCATCGCCTCGGAACTCGCGCCGTAGTTGCCGATGTGGGGGTAGGTGTAGGCGATCAGCTGGCCGGCGAACGACGGGTCGGTCAGCGACTCCTGGTAGCCGGACATGCCGGTCGTGAACACCACCTCGCCGACCGCATGTCCGTCCCCTCCGGGGACGATGCGGCACCGCAGGCCTCGCCGTCGAAGCGCGCGCCGTCCTCCAGCAGCACGTATGCGCTGGCGTCGATCACAGAATGAGCTTCTGCACCGACTTGAACTCCGGCGTGCCGGCGCGCTCGAGCAGCTCGAACAGGGCGGCCTCGACGGTCGTGACGACCGCGCCCGCCCGCTCCATCCGCTCCAGGCCGCGCTCGTAGTCGAGCTGGTGGCGCGAGCCGACGGCGTCGGCGGGGACGTGCACCTCGATGCCGTCGTCGAGCAGGTCGTGCACGGTCTGGCTGACGCACACGTGCGTCTCGATCCCGCACACGATCGCCTGCCGGGCGCCGCTGAGGTCGAAGCCCTCGGCGCGAGCTGCAGAGAACACCGTCTTCTCGATCCGCCCCTCGTCGCGCAGGCCGAGCTCGGATGCACTGTGGCCGAGACCTTTCGGGTACTGCTCGCTCACCAGCGCCGGGACCTCGAGGATGCGGGCCGCCTCCAGCAGCTTCGCGCACGCCCCTGCCACTCGCGCGAAGGACTCGTAGGGGCGAAAGCCCTCCTGCACGTCCACCACCACGAGCGTCGCGCTGTCACGGCTGAGCAGGCTCATCGCGCGCCCGCCAGCTCTAGCGCACGGTCGCGGTGGGCGACCGTGCCGGCGGCGATCGTCAGCAGCACCCGTCCCTGCAGGCGCCTGCCGGCGAAGCAGCAGTTCTCCGAGCGGCTCTGCCAGCCGTGCTCCCCCGCCACCCACGCGGCGTCGAGGTCCACGAGCGTCATGTTCGCGCGCTCGCCGACCGCGATCGTGGGGACCGGCAGCTCGAACAGCGCCGCGCCCGCTGTCATCCGCTCCACCAGCAGCTCCAGGGCGATCGCGCCCGGGAGCACGAGGCCGGTGTACAGCGCCGCGAATGCCGTCTCCAGGCCGGTCGTGCCCATCGGCGCCTGCTCGAACGGGACTTCCTTCTCCTCGCGGGCGTGCGGCGCGTGGTCGCTCGCCACGCAGTCGATCGTGCCGGCGCGAAGGCCCTCGACGAGCGCCAGCCGGTCGGCCTCCCTCGCCAGCGGCGGGTACATCTTCATGCGCGTGTCCATGCAGCGCACGTCCTTCTCGGTCAGCAGCAGGTGGTGCGGGCACACCTCGCCGCTGACGCGGAACCCGTGCGCCTTGGCGGCCGCCAGCGCGTCGACCGAAGCAGCGTTTGACAGGTGCTGGAAGTGCACCCGTCCATCCTCATAGCCGGCCAGAGCCGCGTCGCGCGCGACCATCGTCGACTCCGCCACGCTCGGGATCCCGGCGATCCCCAGCGCCGCGCTCACCGCGCCCTCGTGCATCGCGCCGCCGCGCGAGAGCGTGGGGTCCTCCTCGTGCAGCGACAGCACGCCGCCGCACAGGCGCTGGTACTGCAGCGCCTTGCGCAGCATCCCCGCGTCCGCCACCGGGCGGCCGTCGTCGCTGAAGCCCAGCGCTCCTTCCTCCCTGAGCTCCGCCATCTCGCTCAGCTGCTCGCCCTGCAGGCCGCGCGTGATCGCCGGCAGGAAGCCCACCGGCACGCGAGCCTCGCGCGCGGCGGCGTCGCGCAGCGAGCGAAGCAGCGGCGCCGAGTCGAGCACCGGGTCGGTGTTCGGCATCGCGATCACCGCGCCGAAGCCCCCCGCCGCCGCCGCGCGGGTGCCGCTGGCGATGTCCTCCTTGTGCTCCTGGCCGGGCGTCCGCAGGTGCACGTGGGGATCGAAGAACGCCGGCAGCAGCCACAGGCGCCCCTCGCCGTCGATCGGCTCCCGCGGGGCTTCCGACGGGGAGCCTCCCTCCCCCGCGCCGGCTCCCGGCTCGGGCTCCAGGGCGCCGGGCGCTCCGAGCTCGGCGACCCTGCCGGCGCGCACGCGCACGTCGTGGCGCGCGTCGATGCGCGCCCGCGGGTCGAGCACGTGCACGTCGCGCAGCAACAGCTCCGCGGGCGTCCCGCGCCCGCCCACCAGCCGCTCTGGCGCGCTCATGCCGCCCTGCCTTCTCTCATCGCGCCGGCTGGCTCCCCACGAGCGGCGCCGCCGCCGGCAGCGGCGGGGGCGCGGGTGGGCGGGCCACTCTTCCCGCGAGCAGCTCGTACAGCACGGCCATCCGCACGACCACGCCCGCTTCCACCTGGGCGGTGATCACCGCCTGCGGGGAGTCGACGACCTCCCCGGAGAGCTCCACGCCGCGGTTCACCGGACCGGGGTGCATCAGGATCTGGCGGGGCGTCAGGCGCCGGCCGTTGATCTGATACCAGGCGGCGTACTCGCGCAGCGACGGCACCCACGTCTCGCTCATCCGCTCGCGCTGCATGCGCAGCGCGTACACGACGTCGGCCGACGGCAGCTCGTCGAGCGTGTAGCGGACCTCGCAGCCGAGCTGCTCGATCCCGCGGGGGATCAGCGTCGGCGGACCGGCGACCGTCACCTTCGCGCCCATCCGCTGGAAGGCGAGCACGTTCGAGCGCGCCACCCGCGAGTGGGCGACGTCGCCGACGATCCAGATCGAGCAGCCGTCGATCGCGCCCACGTGGCGGCGCAGCGTGTACACGTCGAGCAGCGCCTGCGTGGGATGCTCGTGCTTGCCGTCGCCGGCGTTCACGACCGCCGCGCTGCACCACCTCGCCACCAGCTCCGACGCGCCCGCCCACGGCGTGCGCAGCACGATCGCGTCGGGCTTGTGCGCAGAGAGGGTGAGGACGGTGTCCTTCAGCGACTCGCCCTTCTCCACGCTCGAGCCGCTCGCCGCGAAGTTCACCACGTCGGCCGACAGCCGCTTGGCGGCCAGCTCGAACGAGCTGCGGGTGCGCGTGGAGGCCTCGTAGAAGAGGTTCAGCACCATCCGACCGCGCAGCGCCGGCACCTTCTTGATCTCCCTGTCGGACACCTCCGCGAAGCGCTCCGCCTGGGCGACGATCCGCTCGATGTCCTCACGGTCGAGGTGCTCGATCGACAGCAGGTGGTTCACAGCGCCGCCTCCACCGGCTGCGCTATCGCGACCTCGTCGATGCCGTCCAGCTCGCGCACGCGCACGTACACGTGCTCGGTCTTCGAGGTCGGCAGGTTCTTGCCCACGTAGTCCGGGCGGATCGGCAGCTCGCGGTGCCCGCGGTCGACGAGCACCGCCAGCTGCACGCGCTGGGGGCGCCCGTAGTCGAGCAGCGCGTCGATCGCCGCGCGCACGGTGCGCCCGGTGTACAGCACGTCGTCGACGATCACCACCGTCAGGCCGCTCACGTCGAAGTCGATGTGCGACGCGTGCAGCACCGGCGCGTCGGGGCGCGTGCCCACGTCGTCGCGGTAGAAGCCGATGTCCAGGTCGCCGAGCGCCACCTCCGCGCCGAGCAGCTCCTCCAGCAGCGGGTGCAGGCGGCGCGCGAGAAACGCCCCGCGGCGGTGGATGCCCACCATCGCCGGCGCCGGCTCTGCCTCGCCGGCGTTGCGCTCGAGGATCTCGTGCGCGATGCGCGTCAGCGCCCGCGACACTTCCTCCTCGTGGAGGACCACCTTCTCGTCGGCTGCCATGCGTTTCCTTCCTGGCCTCACGGGACCGGGTTAAAGGATCTGGCTGGAATGTATCAGGGGGATGCGACGGGCTCGGCCTGCGAGGACGACGCCGCGGCCGGCGCCGGCTCGGCCTGGTCGCGCTCGCGGGCGAGGCGATCGGACCACCGCTCGAGCGTCGCGCCGCCGCGCTCGGGGAACGGCACGTGGATCGTGTCGAAGTCGCGCACGGCCTCCGTGTTCGCGAACGTCGCGCGCGCCTCGTCGCGCAGCTCGCCGCCCGCGTAGCGGCTGGAGACGTGGGTGAGCGCCAGCAGTCGCACGTCCGCCTCGCGCGCGAGCTGCGCGGCCTGGCGGGCGGTGCTGTGCTGCGTCTGCGTTGCCCGCTCCAGCTCCTCGTGCAGGAACGTCGCCTCGTGCACCAGCACGTCGGCTTCGTGGGCGGCGATCGCCAGCGCCTCGCACGGCGCGGTGTCTCCGGAGATCACGACCTTGCGCCCCTCGCGGGTGGGGCCCATCACCTGCTCGGGCCTCACGCCGGCGACCGTCTCGCCGCGCTGCAGGCGCCCGAAGTCCGGGCCGGGCGTCACGCCCAGCCGCTCGGCCAGCTCCGGGTCCAGGTGGCCCGGGCGCGACTCCTCGACGATCGCGTAGCCGTAGCTGGCGAGCGCTTTGTGGCGGACCGGGATCGCGGCCACGAGGTAGCCGTCGCGCCGGACCGTCTGCGCCGGCGCCAGCTCAACCACGCTCAGCTCGTACGGGAGGCGGCCGTAGACGATCCGCATCACGCCCATCAGTTCGCGCAGGCCCGGCGGCCCGTACACCTTCAGCGGCCGCTCGCGCTCGCGCAGCGCGAACGACTTCAGCATCCCCGGCAGCCCCAGCCAGTGGTCGGCGTGGAAGTGGGTGACGTACACGCTGTCCAAGTCGAGCAGCCCCACCGAGCGCAGCAGCTGGCGCTGGGTGCCTTCCCCGCAGTCGAACAGCACGCTCTCGCCACCGCGCCGGAGCAGGATCGCGGGCAGGCCGCGCCGGGCGCTGGGCATCGAGCCGGCGGTGCCGGCGAAGAACAGGGAGAGATCCATGGTGGCTACGGTAGCGGCGGGGAGATGAAGGCTGCCCGCAGCCCCGATGGCAGAGCAGCCAGCGGCGGTGCTGCAGAGTCTCTCGCGTCTGCCGCGGCACGGGAAGGCAGCCGGCCAGACGGATAGCTCGGTGCGCCACGGTGTGTGGTAGGCGCTCGCGTGTTCGACTCTCGTGAAAATTGTCGCTACTTGGATTGTCCTGCGCGTGGGATGTCTTGCTTTCAACGCCCTGGTGGGGTATAAGGGCCGAACCACACGTGGGGCGATTCGAGGCGGCGGTGGGCTGTCTCCGAACGGGGAGGTGGTACACGATGGTCAAGTTTCCGTCGGTGGGTGGGAGAAGACGCTCGCACCGCAGGCAGTTGGTGCTGGTTTCCGTGCTAGTCGCCAGTGCGCTTGCGATAGCGGCGCCGGCGTCGGGGAAGTCAACGAGTCAGGTCAGGAGCTGGGGTAGCAACGAACGCGGGCAACTCGGCGTCGAGAAAGGCGGGAGGAGCCAAGACAAACCGGTCGCCGTACCCGGCGTGAGCGGGACCGTGGTCGGCATCGCGGCTGGCGGAACCACCAGCTCGGTGCTGTTGAGTGACGGCACGGTCGTGGAATGGGGCGATTACAGCTCCACCCCGGCTGCCGTGAGCGGCCTGAGCGACGTCACGGCGCTCGCAGAAGGCGGCGCCTTGGCCCTGCTAGCCAACGGCACGGTGATGCAATGGGCGCCCGGCGAATCGCCGGCTGCCGTGAGCGGGCTCAACCACGTCACAGCTGTCGCGGCGGGCGGGGGCTTCTGGCTGGCGCTGCTGAGTGACCGCACGGTCATGGCGTGGGGCCAGAACCGCTTCGGACAGCTAGGCGACGGCACGCAGGAATACAGCGCCACCCCCGTACCGGTAACTGGGCTGAGCGAAGTCAAGAGCATCTCGGCCGGCCTCTTCCACGCAGCGGCCCTTCTGGACGACGGTGAAGTCATGGCCTGGGGCGAAAATGGCGTCGGAGAACTCGGAGACGGCAACACGGCACTGAGCGACGTACCCGTACCTGTGTGTGCGGTCGGTACCGAAGGGTCATGCCCGCTAGGTCCCTACCTAAGCGACGTCACCGCCATCTCAGCAAGCAACTCCAACGACACTCTCGCGCGGCTCGCCAACGGCACTGCCGTCGCCTGGGGGCGGAATGACGCTGGGGAGCTTGGTAACGGTCCTCCCCAACAACCAACCGTCAGTGACGTGCCCGTGGTCGTGACCGGACTGAGCAACGTCAAGGCGCTCGCGGCTGGCGACAGTCACAGCCTCGCCCTGCTCAGCAACGGCACGGTCATGTCGTGGGGCTGGAACGGCTACGGGATGCTGGGCCTCGGCGAGCACACGGGCCCGGAAAAATGTGACGTGGAATTCGGTGGCGGAGGATTCCCCTGTAGCACCGCTCCGGTAGCGGTAAGCGCATTGAGCGGTATCGCAGGTATCGCGGGCGGTGGCGAGCACAGCCTCGCCTACCTCTCTCCGATTCCGAGCGTCACCAAGGTAGGGCCCAAGCAAGGCTCTGCGGCCGGCGGCAAGGCGGTGACCATCACCGGAACTCTGTTCACCGGCGCCACGTCCGTCCGCTTCGGCACCGAAGAAGCCGAGGCAATCAACGTCGCTTCCGCGACCTCGATAACGGCGGTCTCGCCACCGGAGCCACCGGGAACGGTCGATGTGACCGTGACAACGCCATCCGGCACGAGCGCCATCTCGTCAAAGGATCACTTCACGTTCAAATAGCATCACATCGAGCGGAGACGCTCGCTTGCTCGTCGCTGCCCTGAACAAGGAGCGAAGGCACACCAATCCGGCGCCCGCGCTCAGGGTCTATGCTCAGGCGATGCGTCGCGACGAGCACCAGAACGCCCGGCTCCGCGCCCTCGTGGGAGGCGCTGATGGGCGAACATGGGCGAACGAGACGCAGGTGGCGCCGCCCCGGAGGCGCCCGTCGCAGCAGAAGATGCCGATTTGCAGGTATAAGCGCCCGTAGCTCAGTGGATAGAGCGCTCGCCTCCGGAGCGAGAGGTCGGCCGTTCGAATCGGCCCGGGCGCGTGCCGATTTTTGGCTTGGTTGAGCGGTTTTCGCGGCTACGCAGCATTCGCCTCGACCGGCGCCGCAGCCGCGTTTTCGTCTCGTTGGCCGCTATTGGCCATTTCGTCGCCCTCGACCAGCTCCCGCAGCTCGATCTTCTCGTGCTCGCCGCGACGCATCGCCTGCCGGTAGACACGCAGCGCGAGCGCGGGGTCGGTATGGCCCATTTCGTCCATGACCGTGCCGGGGTCTTCCCCGAGCGCGTAGAGCAGCGAGCAGAACGTCCGGCGCAGCGAGTGCGGTGTGAGCTTCGGTAGCGGCGGCAGCCCGGCCGCTTCGAGCCGCTTGCACGCCCGCGCCACCGCGCCCGCTCCCGACTTCACCTGCTCGCCGTCCACCACGACCGGCGGGCGCCCCGAGCACACGTGAGCGGAAGTTGTCGTCGCTGATCCGGCCACCGCTGCGCGTGGTGAACACGTGAGCGTCCTGCGGCGCGTCGCCGTGGCGGCCGCGCAGCGCCGTCAGCTCGTCGCGCAGCGCGCCCCTGATCTTCACCTTGCGCCGCCCGGCGTCGGTCTTGGCCTCCCCGACGTGCAACCAGCCGCCCGCGAGGTCCATGTCACGCCACCGCAGCTCGCACAGCTCCGAGATTCGCAGCCCGGCGAACACGAGCACCGTGAGCATCGCGCGGCGCTCGACATGCCGGCGATCCTTCGGCGCGTTGCGGTCCAGTTCGCCCGCCGCGTCGAGCAGCGCCCGAATCTGCCCGGCGCCGTCCAAGTAGGAGCGCACAGGCGAGCGTTCGCGCACCCGCCTCGCCTTCCCCTTTGCTGGATTGCGGGCGATCAGCTCGCGCTCCACGGCCCGCTCAAGGATCGCTCCGAGCAGCGTCAACGTCATGTTGATCGACCGGGCCGACAGCGGATCGTCTTCCGCGAGCTTCGCGGCGATGTAGCGCTCCACGGTGTCGAACGTGATCGCGTCCAGCCGCAGCTCCCCGAAGTACGGCGCCAGATGCACGGTCAGCCGCCACCAGTAGTCAGCACGCGTGCTTGGCGCGAGCTGGCCGTGCACGAGCGTCCACCACTCCATCCCGAACTCTCCGAACGTAGGGGCCGCCTTCGGCTCCGACGGCGCGGCGATGGCGGCAGGCGGCTGCCATACCCCGCGCTCAACGTCAGCGAGCGTGTGACGCAGAGCCGTCTCGGCCTGCTGCTCGCTGACCGCACCGAGCGGCACACGGCGACGTTTGCCGTACGCGGTGAACCGAAGCGAGCGGTACACCTGCCCGTCCCTGCCGATGTGTTTCGTGACTTCGCCCTTCGTTGGACGCGGCATCGCTCAGTCTCTCCCTCGGCTAGTGGAGATCCTCATGCGTCCGCCTCGATATGGTCGCTCGCTTCGCTGAGCACACGCTGAAGCGCAGCCGGTATGCCCGCGTCCCGTCGGTCAAGGGTTCGCGTGTGAAAAGCGCCTGAGCTTACGCGGGACATTGGCTCACCACCCTCTATTCCGACGTGACGGGCTCAGGCGGGACAGGATTCCGCGCGCACGACGCGGCCGGATTGGGAGAAGCGGCGCGGCGGTGGTGGACATCGGTCGTGGTCTCGGTGACGCAGTGCGCGGTAGGCGAGGGACGCTGGGCGACTCGTGCGGATGCTGTGCGTCGAGTGCGGCTACGGCGGTCTTGAGGTCGAAGCGCAAGCGTGCGCGAGGGCCTGCTCCGATGCGGATCGCGCCGAGCTCGTCAGCGTGTTCGTACACCCAGGCGCGGGTGACTCCGAGATGTCGCGCGAGCTGGCTGGCGTCCATCAGGCCATCGGGCAAGCCCGGCGCGGGCTCTTGGCGAAGGTTGTCGTGGTGTAGGAGTTGTGCGACGCGTTGTGCGATTTGCTCGATGGCATCGGGTGTGAGCTCGGCGGCTGCGCGGCGTACGCGCGCCCACCGGCCCGCTGCGACGCCTGGTGGTGGTGTGGTGTTGCGGTCGTGTCGCATGAGCGTCAATGGAGTCGCGAGCGTCCCAGGATGTGGTGTTGCTGACAGGTCTGCAGGGCTTGCCCTGCAGACCTGGGTGATGCTTTTGCGGAGGGGGTGGGTTCTGTCAAGGTCGGGCCGTCAGGCCCCCGCCGCAGGCGGCCCCGCTGTGACGAGCACCGTGCGTCGGTCATGTGCGCAGGCGTAGTTGACGTCGAAGCCAAGCCAGTGAGCATCCGCGACGGCGCAGAGCGGCTGCGTCAGACCCGCATCGGGAAACGCGCCGTGCTCCGTCGGGAGGCGCAGCGGCGCCGACGCGCTGTTTCGGTGCGTGATCACCAGCATCTCGCGGACAGCGTCGGATGGCTCCCGGTGGTCTGGTCGAGGCCGCGGGTCGGGCATACAGACCACAGTACGACGTACGAGCGAACGCTGACGACCTACATCGCCGCCTGAAATGCTCGTCAAACCTACCCAAACCGCTCACAGGTCACCGCGGTGAGCCTGACTCGGCCGCGCCCACCAGGACGCGGCCGTTTCAGTCCCCAGCATTTCTCCGGGGCAAGTGACTAGCAGTCGCTTGGAGGCGGGAATTCCCGTTCGACGGTGGAGCCTTCGAGATCTGAGGCCAACACTTGAAGCGAGACGACCTGTCCGCCGTCGAGCGTACACGGGATGGTCGTGGAAACCGCCCAGGTGCCATTGGCTTCCTGGGGCCCATACTGGCCCGTGGCGTCGCCGTTGCTGTAGGTGGCTCCACAGAGCGACTCCAGGGTTAGGGTCGGGGTGCTCGGCTCCAGCCCGAAGCCCGTGCAGGTCTCTTTGAAGGAGCCTTCGACTGGGGGTTCTGCGACCGCGTCTACGCCCCCAAGCTGGCCGCCCCTGCGGACATAGCGCACGCACGCCCTTGTGTTTCTGAACGCGCTGCCGTCCTGCGCAAACAGCGCACCCGGATAACGTCTGCAGAGCTTGACGTTTTCCCTGCTTCCGTGAGCGGCCCACCCTGGGCTCGCGGCGAGCGCGCTCGATGCGAGGATGCCGACGCAAACGATTGCCGCGCGAGCACCGATCCTTCCGATAGACATGAGACTCCTTTGCTGGGGTCCAGTTGCGGCGCAACGCCTCCTCCACATCGACCAACTCTTGGAACCATTTCGCCGTG
The DNA here is from genome assembly GCA_963782325.1 of uncultured Solirubrobacteraceae bacterium. Taxonomy (GTDB): domain Bacteria; phylum Actinomycetota; class Thermoleophilia; order Solirubrobacterales; family Solirubrobacteraceae; genus Palsa-744. Next base: position 236,977 of record CAWAJG010000008.1, on the reverse strand, counting down.
TTGTGGGAGAGCTATACCCGGATGTTGTGGATGCGTGTGAGGAGGTAGGCGGCGTACCTTCCCGGTTGATCAAGACCGACCGCCGTGTGGCGGGAAAGGAAGGCACGCCATGGCAGATGTTCGCACGCTCCCCGTCGGGGAGGACGATCAAGGGGTTCGGGTCACGCTTGATGAGTTGGCTCGTGAGGGCGCTCGGCGGATGATCGCCGCGGCGCTCGAGGTTGAGGTCGAGGAGTATGTCTCGTCGTTCACGGAGGAGGTCGGCGAGGACGGCAAGCGGCTGGTCGTCCGCAACGGCCACGCGCGGGAGCGCCGCGTGACGGTCGGATCGGGGACGGTCCCGGTGCGGGCGCCGCGGGTGAACGACAAGCGCGTGGACGAGCAGACGGGGGAGCGCCGGCGGTTCAGCTCGTGGATCTTGCCGAAGTACGCCCGCCGCTCGCCGAAGGTGACCGAGGTGCTCCCGATTCTGTATTTGCGTGGGCTCTCGACCGGCGATTTCGGCCCGGCGTTGCGGGATCTGCTCGGCGAGGACGCCTCGGGGCTCTCGCCGAGCTCGATCGCGCGGCTGACCGAGAGCTGGCAGGTCGAGCACGAGGCGTTCCGCAAGCGGGAGCTGCGCTTCCACCAATACGCGTACTGGTTCGTCGACGGCGTCAACGTCAGCGTGCGCCTCGGCGAGGACAAGCGGCTGTGCCTGCTCGTGGTCATAGGTGTGCGAGAGGACGGCGCCAAGGAGCTGCTCGCGGTCGAGGACGGCTACCGCGAGAGCACCGAGAGCTGGGCGGGCGTGATGCGCGATCTGAAGGCCCGCGGCGTGAACGAGCCGAAGCTCGTGGTCGGCGACGGCGCGCTAGGCACGTGGGCCGCGCTGCGGGATGTGTTCCCACACGCGCGCCGTCAGGCGTGTTGGGTGCACGCGATCGCGAACGTGCTCGACTGCCTGCCCAAGCGGCTGCAGCCCAGGGCAAAGGGCCTGCTGCACGAGATCATGGAGGCGCCCACCCGTGCCGAGGCCGGCCACGCGCGCCAGCGGCTGCGTGAGGAGTTCGACGCCAAGTACCCCAAGGCGCTCGCCAAGCTCGACCGCGACTGGCAGCACCTCACGGCGTTCTACGACTTCCCCGCCGAGCACTGGCGGCACATACGCACCAGCAACGCGATCGAGTCGAGCTTCGCGACCGTCAAGCTCCGCACCCGCGTCACCAAGGGCGCCGGCTCCAAGAAAGCCGCGCTCGCAATGGCCTACAAGCTCTTGGACGCCGCCCAGGAACGCTGGCGACGACTCAACGGCCACGAGCTCGTCACCGACGTGCTCGCCGGCACGAAGTACAAGGACGGGATCCAGATCACTCACAACGACAACAACGAGATGACCAACGAGAAGGTCGCCGCCTAACGATCCTTCACCACCACATCCACAACATTTGACAATTGCTCGTTGTGGGATAACCATACTCCCCTGAGTATCGAAAGCTGGAGATCATCTGGCCAGCTCTTGCAGACGCGCATTCTGTCCTCCGTCGCGTCGTCCGCTTGGTCGTCTGATTAAGCGGAGCGCCAAGTCTCGCGGATTTCCCTGCAAATCCGCGTAAGCCGGGTAATCGTTCAGTTGGTCGCTGTTGAGGCGAGCGCCGGTGCCGGGTCGCCGCGGGCATTTGCTGCGACGGCGTCGGTGAGGTAGGCGAACAGCGAGCGTCGTTGCAGCCGGCAGGTGGTGTGCGCGATGCTTGAGACCATCGCACGCGTGCCTGTGCATTGCGGATGGCACGATGTTGCTACGACGGCACCCGGCCATCGTTCGGCGCTGGCAGGCCGACGAGGCCGGCCGCGTGGTCATCGACGTCCAAACGCGTCCTCGGGATGGGTATGTGGTGGAGGGCCGGGCGGCTTGTCAAGGCCGGCTGAGAATTGACCCTGTGGTGCCGGTTGAGAATTGACCCCTCCCCCTCTTGTGGTTGGCCGCTGGCGCGTGGAGCGAAGGCGCGTAGCGCCGAGCGGAGCGCGCCGGCGGCGGGCGGCTGGCTGCCGAGGGTGGTTTTTGTGGTCGGGCGCCGGTGAGGCGGGCTTTGTAGGCGCGTGTGCGGGCCTCGGCGGGGGTGGCGAGGGTGATTGCTCAGGGTGTTTCGGGGGTCTGGGCGGCGGGCCTGGCGGCGAGGTCGTGGTTCTTGAGGCGGTAGCTGTCGCCCTTCAGCGAGAGGATCTCGGCGTGGTGGACGAGCCGGTCGATCATCGCGGCGGCGGTCGCGTCGTCGCCAAAGATCTCGCCCCACGCGCTGAACGGCTTGTTGCTGGTGACGATCAGGCTGGCGCGCTCGTAGCGCCGGGAGACGAGCATGAACATGAGGTTCGCGGCTTGCGGGTCAAACGGGATATAGCCAACCTCATCGCAGACCAGGAGTGGGTAGCGCTCGAGGCGACGCAGCTCCTCCTCCAGGCGGCCTTGGCGTTGGGAGTCGGCGAGGAGGGCGACCCACTCGGTCGCGGTGCGGAACAGCACGCGCTGTCCGGCCAGGCACGCGCGGATCGAGAGCGCGATCGCCAAATGGGTCTTGCCGGTTCCTGGCGGTCCGAGGAGGATCGCGTTCTCCTTGCCGTGGAGGAAGTCGAGCTGCCCGAGATGCTCGATGATTTGCTTTTTGATGGAGCGCTGGAAGGTGAAGTCGAACTCCTCGAGCGTCTTGCGGGCGGGGAACCGTGCGGCTTTGATCCGCAGCTCGCCGCCGGAGGCATCGCGGGAGGCGATCTCGGTGGATAGCAGCGCTTCGGTGAACCGCTCATAGCTCCATTCCTCTGAGCGTGCACGCTCGCAGAGCTTGGACATCGCGCGCGCGGCCGCGGGGGCCTTCATCGCCCGGAACAAGTGCGTGAGCTCAGCCGTGGCGCTCACGCGATCAGCCGGTCATAGACGGCGAGTGGGCGCTGCTCGACGAGCGGCTCGCTCTCGGGCTCGCCATCGTCGTGGCGCTCCCTGAGCGTCCGGGCGTGCTCGAGCGCGGTGATCGTGCGGTTCTTAGCGAAGCTGCGCTCGTGGGAGCACGCCAGCTCGCCGGTATCGAGCGCCACCGCCGTGACCTGTCGCTGAGAAGCCCTGATTTCCACTCGCCGTCCGACGAGATGGGGGTCCAGCGAGTAGTCATTGGTGTCGAACCGCAGATGCGGATTGGGTGACACCCTCATCACCCAGCGACGGTCGACGTCAAGCTCGCGCCCGGGCAGCCCACGCATCATCCCCAGCTCCTCGGCGAGCCGGTCGATCGGCCGGGCGCGCAGCGTCTTGTGGGTGCGCGCGTTCGCTTTCTGGAAGCACTCATCGAGCTGCAGCTGAAAGTCCAGCGGGTTGGCGAAGTGTCGGCCGGGCTCGAAGTTGCTCTCCATATACCCCTGCAGACGCTCGACCGCGCCCTTCGCCTGCGGGTCCGCGGGCGCGCAGAAGTACCAGTCGAGCTTCAACTGGCCACAGAACCCGGCATAGACATCGGTCGGGCGCCCGCGGCCGGCGTGCAGGCACCCCTCGCGATCCCACACCATCAGCCGCGCCAGCCCGCCGACCTGCCACAAGCAGCGGCCCATGCCCCACAGCACGTCCGGTGCTTCCTTGGAGAAGATCAGTGCCCCGGCGCCAGCCCGTGAATAGCCGAGACAGCAGACGACGACCCACGCCCGGCGCGCCTGGCCGTGACCGACGGGAACGGGCCTGGAGGTCTCCCACAGATCCCACTGGCAGATCTCCCCCGGCTGATAGACGGTCCGCTGATGTGTGCGCGTGCGCTTGAACAGCGGGCGCACCTCCCGCAGATAGTCATCAACGATCGACTTCCCGCCATCGAACCCAAGCGGCTCGATCAGCTCACGGACCCTGACCCCGGGCAGCGCTGGGTCGCCGCGCAGCAGCTCGTGGATCTCATCCTTGAACGGGTCGAGCTTCGATGGGCGCTCAGGACAACGGAACCCCGGCGGCGCCTCCGAGCGCAACGCCGAGCGGATCGTGTTGCGCGCCAACCCCGTGCGACGCATCAGCTCCTTGATCGAGACCCCACGAACGAAGTGCTCCCTGCGCAACTCGGCCCACCGCTCCACGTCCAGCACGCTCCTTCTCCCGGTCTCGACAACACGATCGAGCCAGGCTCACCAGCACCCCGGACGCCTCCGCCACCACCCGAGGCGGGTCAATTCCCAACCGGCGAAGAGGGGTCAGTTTCTCACCGGCGCCGACACGGCTCCAGGAGCGCACCTACGCTCGCGACGACGTGCGGTCGAGGCAGCCGAGGCTACGGCGCTGCAACGCGCGCGCCATTGGCTGACGGCTGCCGTCGCTGGTGAGCGCCTCTAGCTTGGCTCATGACTGCGCGAGACTGCTGTTGGCTGAGGTCAGCGGCTGTGCATCGCCCAGCGATCGCAGAGTGGTTGCTTCATTCGGCTGACAATCTCGGGACCAACTGGGGACCAGCTTCGAGATCTGACGTCCACGCCTCGACTCAAACCTCAAACCGCTCATTTCCAGGCACTTTGTGATGCCCCGTGCGGGACTCGAACCCGCCCCACCGGATTAAAAGCTCTCGCGTGAGCGGTTGTTGTAGCAGCGCAGACGCAGACGTTCGCTTTAGCGCCCAGCGCGCCGGCGGCGAGCTCGGGTCTTCAGGAGCCGAGCCTGCGTCGTGTGGAGGGTCGCCACGGCAGGGGGAAGCACAGCGAAACCGCCGTCGCGCGTAAGGAAATCGGTCAGGCCGGTGGCGAGCAGCGTCGCTGCGTGCACCGCGTCGTAGGACTGGAGCCCGTAGTCCTGTATGAGCTTGGGTACGTCATGCGAGACCTCCTGAACCTCGATCACTGACCACGCGAGCGAAGCCAGTGTTTTCTCCCAGGCGTCTTGAGCTTGCCGCAACAGTCGCGCGGCTCGCGGCCTGACGCGATTGTCGTAGCGGACGTGGCGGAGGTTCTTGCGGGGATGGCGCTCTCGCAGCGCGAGGTTGAACACGGCCTCCCACAGCTCGATCTCCAGCAGCCGGCTGAACACGACCGCGGTGCCGTAGTCGGCGAGATGTTCGAGCACGGAAAGGCAGGGGCGGTGCTCTTGCTCGTTGGGCAGGAGCGCCTCGGCGACGACGTTCGTGTCGAGCACGACAGCTTCGGGTGGCTGCCAGCCAGGCGCATCGAAGGCGAACACTCCGCGGGGGAGCGGCGGACGACCTCGCTGGATCACTCCGCGTCTAGTCCCGACCGAGGGTGATCGTGTCTATTCGAGCGGTGGTTTTGATGCGCGTCGCGGCTCGTCTGATCGCTTGTGCACGCTTTTTTGGGTCGGTCTCGGCGGGGGTGTGCACATGCGAGCGCCAACCGTTGCTGGCGGCGATCTGTCCGTTCTGAGAGGCTACTCGCCTGATTGACTGCTTGGCGGCCATGTCGTCATCGTAGCGCGACCTTCGGGCCACATCCGTGGGGACGCCGCGCTAGCGCTTTGCACTCTAGTAGTAGCGCCGGACCGCTGCTCGGGTAGTACATAGCCGCCCTCACGAGCGGGGGGCTCGCTTCGCTCGGTCGCGGTCACTCGATAGAAAGGGCGCCCTCCGGCCCGGCTTCGACCGGGCCGGCGTCAGTCTTCGTCGGACACCACCGTCGCGCGGTCGATCCATCGGGCGAACTGCGACCACGCAGCCAACTGCTCCAACGCCTGCTGTTCGCTGATTGCGTGGTGTTCATGGGGAAGGTGTCCGATCGGGTTACGAATCGCCATGAAGCATCCGACGCCGAACTGCAACACCCCTGCGGTCACGGAGTCGCGTGTCTGCTGGTCTTTGATGTCGGGGAACCGGAGACGCGGTTCGCTTGTTGTAGGCAGGCTGGATGAGAATGACGGTTGAACCAGCTTGACCTCGGACACATCGTCGCGCCCGACCTTCGCTTGCAGCAAGGCGTTGACGGCCTTTGATGCGTCCATCACTGCGTCGTGTAGGTGTTTCACCTTCCACTGAGGCGCCGCCGCTTCCCACACCTTTGGATGGAGCTGGTCGAGTGCAGGCGATGGCGGTGCCGCGTCCCGGCGCTTCCGTTCGGGCTCACCGATCACGAGGCAGCCGTCCTTTGCATACCAACCCTGGCGTGCGAGATCGGCCGTGATCCTCTTATGCTCCTGATCTGACGGGCCAATACGGAGTTCGTCGTCCAGCCACGCGCCAATGAATCGCCGCAGTTCGCGCCGTTGGCCGGACACCCCCGTGTCAAGCTCCACGAAGATCACAAAGAGTTTTTCCCAGGTTTCGCTTTCGTTTGCTGGGTCATCCTTGAAAGAAATACAGGATTCCATGAGTAGCTGAACTGCCTGGTGCGGTTCGTACTTCCTGCCGATGCACTTTGCCACGTCTTCCAGCGTCAAGCTGGCGATCGGCCGACCGTCGTCTTCATCTGAATCGGGGGTCGAGACATAGATGACCTGCCCCCGCGCCCGGTCCCGGCCGTTGATCGTCAGCGCGAACTCGCGGATGTTGTTCAGGTAGTCGTTCGGATCGTTCGGCGAGATCTCACGCACTCGTCCGATCGACGACATGACCTGCCACGTCAAGAGGCCGGCGTCGTGCAGGGCGAACAACTCCCGGATGAGCGACGCGTAATCCTCGTTGGAGAGGGGCACTCCGCGATCAGTAGCGAGCGTCTGAGCCAAGTCGATACCGCTGTGGATACCTCCGCGCTCGCCTTGGTGGCAGGCGTCGATGAGTTGCAGTATCTCGAAGTCGTGCCAGAAGATCGTCACGTCGGCAGCCTATCGGCTACTGCGATAGTGGCGAGCGACCGACGGGAAAGCGATCGGGGCTGGCGCGAGCGCCATCGGCGGGGGTCTGATGAGGCGCCGTCGCTCTCTATCTGGCGCAGCTCGTGAGCGTGAGCTTCCTTCCATCACACGGCCGGGTGGCGCTTTGCCGCGCTAGCGCACGACTAGAGCGGAAGGAAGTCGGACCACGCAGCATCGCATACAATGACGCTCAACATGAACGAGGGGACAACACCCGCCACGATCGAGTTTGCCGGCATGGCCGTGAGCCCGTTTCGCTACTCGGCAAACGACCACGTCGAAGAGGGCGGGCTTGTCGTCACTTTCCAGGCGACGGTGACCGGCGACGAGGCCGAGCGGCTGCGGCGGTTGCAGATAGAGGACGGTCGCAGCCGCGAGGGTCGCGCCTACCACTCGGTAACGCGACAGGGGATCGACTCCGAGCCAATCGCCATGAGATTTGGACGTGTGCTCTGGCAGGCGCGTGACGACGGCTCCGTCGATTACCAAATCACGCTGGTCAGCGAACAGCACGACGAGAACAACACCGACGCCGCGTTCATGGGCATCGCCGGAGAACCGGAGCGCCTCAATCTCGTCGCGACCGTGTCGCGATTGTCCGCGCAGATGGACGCACTACTCGACGGCCTCGGCGGGGCTGCTCTTGATCCAGACCTCGCGGGCAAGGTACGTGAGGCGGGCAAGCGAGGAGAACTCGTCGGCAGGTTCGCCTTCTACGAGGTCGATGACCTCGCCGATTACTGGCTCGACTGATTGGACCCCGCAACGGGAGTGCGCGCCGGTACCTCGCTCTCGGGCTGAGGCTACTCCACGCGGGCGTCGCCGTCGGGGTCGGTAAGTTCCGGCCGTGCTAATCGCGTCGGAGCTCTCCGAAGTCCTACCGCTCATCGGCGTCGTAATCGGCGATGCTATCACCATATCGGGTCAATTCGTCCTCGCGTGGATCGGTCGGGTTCAACGGCGCCACGCCGCCACGCGTCTGTTCCATGCGGAACTCGCGGGTCTATATCTCGTGCTCGACGCCGAAGGCGTGACCGAACGAACACAAACGCGCTACGAGGACGTCCGCTCGACTTGGCGCGAGCATCGTGACGCCCTGAGCACAGTGGATGAGGCTACTTGGGCGGCGCTCTGGATCACCATGCAGACCCTCGACACTCTCTTTTCGATGGGCGAAGGGCCGACCCCCGTCAGGGCTATCGCACAACAGCTCTCAGCACAATCAGCGTCGGAGCAACGACGATCGCCAGCTATTCGGGGCCGAGCTGGATGCGGCGGCTGCTCCGTCGCCTCAAGCTCTCGAAATAAGCACTGGGGACATCGGAGCGCTGTCTCGACGCGCAAGAGCGGCGGCTTCTGCGGTTATCGCCTGCACATGGCGGTCTGCGCCAAGACCGACCTACCGCTCGCGTGGACGGTCGAGACGGCCTCCCATGCAGGAAACCCCGACGGTTGCGCCGCTGCTCGACAAGCTCAAGGGCTTCGGGTTCTCCCCGCGAGGACGCGCGATGGACAAGGACTACGACAACACCACGGTCTACGACGCCTGCGAGGACCGTGACGTCAGCCCGATCGTCTCTTTGAGGAAACCGAGGGAGTCAAGAAAGGCTGGCACAAGCCGCCGTGCTGCGAGCACGGAGAGTGGCGGATCGCCGGGGCTGACTACAACCGGAAGGCCGCGAAGTGGCGCTGTCCGACGGGCGAGTGCAAGCCCGCCTCGGTGTGGATCAAGGGCGACAGGCTGCAGCCCCTGATCCCGTGCGAGACGCTGCGCTTCAAGGGTCTCTACCGTTGGCCGCGCGTCCGTTGAGCGCGGCTTCGGTCGCCTCGAGAACGAATGGTCCTTGACGCCGCTGCGCGTCCGTCGGATCGAGCGCGTGCGGCTACATGCCGACCTGACGATCCTTGCGCAGTTGACGTGCGCGCTGAACCGGGAGAGAGTCCCCGTGGCGCTCGCGGCGTAGTGCGGCGGGGTTGCCGACCGCATCTGGAGCTTGACCGAGATCGCCGCGGTGCTCGACGAGTTACTAGTCAACCACGATCGCGACGGCCACCGCAACGGCAGCAACCGCAACAACCTCGCTCAGCAGTGCCAAGAACAGCAGCCATCCCTTGAAGCCGTTCTTTCGTTTCGCGTCCGTCGTCATGCGCGAATAGATCCCGGTGAGGTCCTGGAGGGCCACCGCCTCACTATTCGGGGGGTTCTTTTCCGCTAGGCGCTTGATCGAATCCGACTTCGGCACGTCATATTGAACGGGCAGGTTCGTCAACAGAGCGAAGATTCCCGCGACGCCGAATGCGACCAACGCGACGACGAGCGATGCCTTTGCATCGTGTGTCAGAGAATGAACCTTTTCGGCGGTCGCGAAGGCAGCCAAGCCGAACAACAACGTGGCGAGCGTGCCCGCCGTAGTGACGACGGACAAGCCACGCTGTTCAAAGGACGCCTTGCGGGCGTCCTGCTCGGCCAACTGGCCCTTCAGAAAGTCTCGATAGATACCCGCCGCCGCGCTAGGCGACTCCGGTACAGACTGCGACATGGGCGCCCTCGCTTCATGGTTTCGGAGGCTTCGGACCCCGGATCTGTTTTTCCCATTCGATCTCGCGCGCACCATAACGTTTCATGGCTCACATACTACCCACTATCCGAGCGAAACGACTTTCTCAGGCTTAGCGCAGTGCGCCACGCCCAGCACGGCGACGTGGCGCACTGGCTTAGAGCTGCGCCCGGCGAAGCAGCGTGCTCGCTGGCATCCCGAGGCCGTCCGCGACCTTCGAGAGCGTCGCGAGCGTGAGATTGAACTCGCCACTCTCGATCGCCCCGAAGTAGCTGCGATCCAGCACCAACCCTTCCGCACCCCTGAAAGCGGTGTTCGAGGCTCTGCCGGACGAACCGCTGGAGCCGAGCATGCAGCCATCCGAGCCAGAGCTGGCCGACTGGAAGGCTCGGCAACGGTGAGGTCAAGCGGGCCGTCATCAAGGCTGGCAGCAGCCGGTGAGCCGATGCGCAGTGTGGACACATCCATCTGGCAGTTGAGCGCCTGCTCGGGCATCGTACCTCCAAGAACTAGATCGGCTGGTGCCTGGCGGCCGGAGCGAAGGGAAAGGAGCCGCGATTCATTTGGTGGCGAAAGGGCGATACCAGCTCGCGCAGACGGGAGCGAAGCCGCCGTTCAATGTCCTACGCTGAAGTAGCCATGACGACCACGCCCAGGCGCCATCACACGGTCTCTGCGGGGTACATCGGCCGATTCTCCCGCGCCGGCCGTGTCAGCGTGCATCACGCCACCGAGGGCGTCTCCGAGAAACGTCCACAGGTTGTCGGCTACCAAACGGACTTTTGGGGGCCAGCGGAGCTGTCAATCGAAGCCGAGCAGGCGTTCAACAAGGTCGAGAACCCGGTGCTTCAGATGCTGCGGAAGCTACCGGAACGCTGGCCGCTTTCGACCGAGGATCGCGGAGCGCTGGCGCAGTTCGTCGTCGTCCATGTCATTCGCACGCCGGCATTCGGCGCATTCGCACGTAGGGTCGGCGACCGTGCTCTTGAGTCATCCGTCCGTGACGTCGCCGCGCGGCACGCCATCGACGAGAACGAACTTGCAGTCGCTGCCCAGGTGATGAAGGGCCAGCGTAACCACGTCCGCACGCTGCTCGGCCAGATTGGACGGATCGGCAGCATGTTCAGCAGCATGCAGTGGAATCTCGTCCAGTTCGACCACGACTGGCTCATCACGTCCGATCAGCCGGTCGTGATGCTGCCGTTGCAGGGTGGCGTGGTATCACCAGCTTCATCGGTACCAGCTTCTGGCTTCCGGGATCTCATGGAAGTGTTCTTCACGCTCGATCCGCGCCGACTGCTGCTGATGACGTGGGCCGAAGCGCCCGATGCGACGCAGCCGCTGACCGGCAGCTACCGCCAGGCGTGCAGCGTCAACTGCGCCGTTCGAGTGCAGGCACTGACCGAATGGGTGTCGCGCCCAGGATCGACGCCTCCGTTTCGCGCGCCGCCGATCCTCGAACCTTCGATCTATCCAATCTCGACCGAACTGCTGCCAGGCTACACCGTGCAAGTCGCCGCCAACTCGCGCAGGCGCGCGGCTGCCAATCAGCTCATGATGAAACTGATCGAGGAAAACGCCCCGCGTGATCGCATGACGTGGGTTACGGCACCATCTGATTCCGCTCGCTCGGCGTCAGCGTGAGCGCCACGAGCTGCCCATTCGCCGTCGCCAGGAAGATCGCCGCGTCCTGCTCAGACCTCGCCGCCCGGACAATCGGCCGCACCTACTCGGGCGAGAGCACATGGATATCGCCAGGCTCTTGAGCGACGGCGCTCACGGCAGAGCGCGAGAGGCCCGCCCTGGACAAGCCAAAGCAGCGTACACGTCACCCCGGAAGGGTCCAAGCGGCGCAATGGCGAGCCGACATAACGGCCAACCGTTGGCCATAACCCCCCGGAAACGCCGCCAATCCACCCCCATATCGGCCGCGCGCCGGGACGACGAACGGGCCTGAATCCCGCATGAGTACTGGTGATTCCGGCCCGCCGGGTGTGAATGCTGGGGCGCCTCCGGAGCGAGAGGTCGGCCGTTCGAATCGGCCCGGGCGCGTGGTCGGACGTGCGAGGCGATTCGTGGCCACAGGCGCTAGTGAGGTCCCGGCCTACTACGCGAGACCCTGCGTGACCTAGCCATCGGATGGCACCATGCTCGTGCCATCGGCTCTCGCTGCAGCGGGAGGCTCGCCGACCCAGGCCGGGACGATGGCCACCTCTGTGCTCTTGGCCTCCGTGCTCTCGGCCTCGGTGTGCAGTTTGGGTGCCGGTGCGTGCCAGGGCTTCAAGTTCTGCACGAGGTCGCGGTAGAACTCAACCGCCTGGGCGCTTGTCTCGCGCACGAACGAGCCTTCCGCACGCCCTCGCTTTTGGCCCATGGGGCGGGAGCGAGCAATCACGAACCCACGCGGGCCACGCTTGGGGTCCGCAGGGTAGGCGAGGACGGTTGGGTTCTCGCGGACCCTCCCAAGCGCAGCCGCCGTGGTGTCCCGTGCATTGGGAAATGCCGCTTCGATGCGAACGTCATCAGGAGCATCAGCGAGCTGTTTGATCAGCCAGTTGAATCGCGCCTTGATCCTGCCTTCGCGGGGAGCGTCGATCGCGACGCTCGTCGTGGTCTGCCGAGATCGGAGATCGGTGCGGATCTCAAGCGGCCCGACAGCATCGGGGATTCGGAGCGTCGAGCGCATCACGCCCAACTCGACGAGCGACCTGACCGTTTCATCGAGGCGAGACGCCATGCTCTGGGTGCGTGGCCGGTGAGCAGTCACAGACGCACCCAGCTCCTGTGAGAGGCTCAGCGCGAGGTAGTTCGTGAACTGCTCCCACCGTTCTGCGACGTCGCGCGCAGCGGGGTTCCCGGTGCGCAGCGTGCCTTCGTGGGCGGACCTCCTGACCGGCACCCAGTTCTCGCCCATATCCTCAAATCCGACTGCGCCCGACGCCTCGCTGCTGAGGTAGTGAATTAGCTCCCGCAGCACCCACTCTTGGTCGGGATCGGAGATGCCGTGGTAGCGCTGCTGCACCACCGCCTCCGTGAGCACCCTCCACCACGAGAAGTGCCAAAGCCCGGTCGTGCGCAGCTTGCGCCCGTCCACCGCTACCGGTGATTCGTCGGATGTCGCGGTGATCTCGGTGGAGATCGTAAGGACGCCATCGAAGCTGTGTTCGCGCGCCACGTCGAGGTAGCTCGCGACCTGCTCGTCTTTGAGCCGCGCCGAGCCGGTCTTGACCTCAACCAGGCACGTCCAGGACTTCTTGCCCCGGCGACAGATGATCGCCCCATCCGGGATCACCGTCTTACCGTCGCAGTCCTTGAAGCGCACCTCGGCAAACGTCTCGATCGTCGGCGACTTCGGCGCACCAAGCTCTTTCAGGAGCGCGTGGCCGAACTCCGGTACGCCGTGCATGACCGCAAGCAGGCAGGAGGTCGCGCGCTTCTCCTGCTCCTGCTGGGTGCGCGTCCCGTACGTCGGTATCAGCCGCGCGTGTCGCCAGCCCTCGGGCTCAGAGCCGATTGGAACCGATGCTGCCCCCGTAGCCACGGTAGCGAGCCTCGCGCACGGCCAGCCGCAGTTCCTCATCGGCGATCACGTCCCGCGCGTGCTAGCGCCGGGCGTCGGCATGTTGCTCGACGTGTGCCGCAAGCAACCGGATCACTCATTCGCAAGCGGGATGTAATTTCCCAGCGGAAAATCGGCGCAGATGCCTTGTTCGTCGACCTCAACCACGCGATTGATCATGAACTCGCCGGAGTCGGTGGCGCCACACCGAGTCGTCTGTCGCTCGATGTGGTCCAGCGCGACGTCGAGCAATCGCTTCTGCTCATCGCGGGTAACTGTTGGCAGCACGAGGAGGCCCGGGTGGACCAGACGCGGTTCGCAAAGCCGGCGGAAGTCGCCGAGGTTGTTCGTGACAAGAGTCCGATCCTCGTCTATGCAGCGGCGTAGAACCTCGACATCCGACCCGCCCAGCAAGCCTCGATCGCGGTTGCAGGCGGCATCCAGTTCATGGTGATGTGCGACTTCAACGAGAGCCGGCGAGAGATCCTCGTCGATCCAGAGCTTCATCCGAGTCGCGCCACGGCCTCACGGGCCGCCCCCGCCGCGGATGCGCTTTCGCGTACGTGCGGGCTGCTCGGAACGCCTCGGCAGGTACATGAGGGTAGTCCTCCATGAGACTCTCGACGCTGTCTCCCTGCTCGATGCGCTGCGCAACGCCGCGCACGCCGATCCTGGTTCCCCGGATCACAGGCTCGCCTGCCTTGATCTGCGAGTTGGACTCGATCCATTGATCGCGCAGCTTGGCATACGTTTCGGCCGCGTTGATCGTGTCGCTGACAGCAGGAATCCACCTGATGACGAGGGCATCGCTGATGGGCAGCTCGGCTCCCTCAGCACGCTGGTAGGGCTTGGTGTCGTGCACCCAGCGCTTGATCTGCCGCTTGACCGTGAGCGGCAAGGGCAATGATGTGTTCTGAAGAAGCACAAGCACGGCTAGGTCGTCGCTGCGCAGCAAGCTCTGGTTGCGGCGTCTGTAGACCGTCACGACCTTCTGCTCGATCGCCTTGTCCAGGACGCCAATCGACAGACCGGTGACCTCGGCCGCCTCGCGGCGTGTGAACATAGGACTGTCGGCGGTCTTCGACATAAAGCACTCCTCGCCGGGAGCACTTTAGCGAACCCTTGCCCCGTCTTCAAGCGCCCGACCGCGAACGCAACCCCGGAAAGATGTAGCGAGCACAAGCAAGCGCGAGTCGTCAAGCGGACGACTTCGACCGGCGTGATGGTTATGTGTTCTCTGCGCTCACTGCTGCGCGTGCGCCAGCGCTTTGAGCCTTCCCCTCCATGCCACTCTCCAGCGCTGAGGGTCATCCCCTTCGGCGATGATGAACATCGCCTCTTTCACCCCGACGTAGAGCTCTGCCCGCTCGATCGAGACAATCGTCGCGTGCTGGCAGTGGCGGACTTGGAGTTGCGCGGCGGTCGGCGGGAAATCGGCTCCCGCGAGATCGAGGTTGCCGTTGCCGTTCTTCCCGAATTCGACGTTCGTCGAGGCCAGAAGCTCCTCGCCGCAGAAATCGCGCCGCAGCGCGAGCCATTCCTCCCGGTTGAGCGTCTCGTCGCTCATCTGCGTGCCCAACCCGGCCACGATCTCCTGCAGCCGCTCGACCCGATCGAGGCCCGCCCGAAGCCTCTCGATCACCTGCTCGCTTGCCTCCGGCGCCTCACGCGCCCACCCGAACTCCTCGCAGCTGCACTCCAGACAGGATCCGGCCATCTCCATGCGCGGGCCGCGGTGGTCCCGGCGTGTATGCCCGCACATGCACACCGTGCTCAGGGTGAGTACCTCTCGCGCCTCGGCTGCTTCGTCGTGGACGCTCCTCACCTCCGCGGACGACAGCTCCGCCAAGGGGTCGGCGAGAGCTCTCCCCGGCATGTCCGTCAGCCGCTCGTCCCGTTCACGCATCGCGTTTGCGTCCCCCCGCTTCCCAAACATCCCGTAGAGCGTACCCCTAATCGCGTCGCTCAGCCAAAGCCCAGTGCGAGAATCGAACAGCTCACACGCACAGAACACGCCACCAGGGTCGAGCGTCGTAACTCAATCGTGCACGAGCCCTGTTTCCGGCCAGTGCCCCGGTAGGCCAAACCGGTCGATCCCGTCTCGTATTTCACGTTCGACGTGCCCGTGGATCCTGACCTTCGTGCCGGAGCCCTCGGGCTCGAAGTCGACATGCAGGTGATGGCCGGAGACCTCACGCAGCGCGGAATAGAGGGCAACGTCGTTGCTGCGGCCGCCAACCGGGACGTCGGCGATGTCAACGATGCCGTCGTTGAAGAGCACATGCCCTGGCTCGTCCTTGCACATCGCCAATTCCGCCTTCCTGTGAAGTTCCGGCGCGATCTCATCGACGAACATCGCCTGCGCCCGCTCGGGCGCCTGCTGCATCACGAACGTGCGATCGACCTCCGCCATCACGCCGCCGTCAGCCCGTCGCCCCAGCGCCGAGCCCTCCCGAGGTGATCGCCCGCACGCGCAGGTCGGTGTGGCCGGCGCGCGAGCACGCCTGGAAGGGAAATGGGATTCGCTTCGCGGCGCTCTGGCCGGGCGGGTACACGCGTAGCCCGGCGGCGGTCACCGGCCGGCAGCCGGGGAGCGCGCCGGCGTCGGTGATGCGCAGCACAGCCTGCGCGCCGGCGCCGGGTGCGAGCGTCACCGTGCGCGGCTTGCCGAAGGCTTCACGGGAGGCGCCGGCTCCAAGCTGGCCGTTGGCGAGGTCGACCGCGGAAACCCCCGGATAGCCGAACAGCGTGCACGCATGCCCCGACAGGTTGGTCAGCTCGAGCTTGTAGAAGACGCTCCCCGCCGTGCCGCCTCCAGGTTCGTTGTACAGCCAGATCACCAGTCCCGACGTCGTGCATCCCGAGGCGCCCTCACGGGCCCGCGCCGGCCGGTCCGCAAGGGCCGCCGCGGCAGCTGACGCCAGCGCCACCACCAGCACCGAGACGCCCACCCGCAGCCACCGCCCCACGCGCGCCGGACGCCTCAGGCGCGCCGTCCACATGGGCGAGGATCCTGGTCGCTCGGGGACCACGTTCGCAAGCCGCCGCCGCTAGCGGCGCTCCAGCACCACCACCGGTATCTCCCGGTCGGTTCTCGCCTGGTAGTCGTCATACGCGGGCCAGACCTCGGTCATCAACGCCCACAGGCGGGCGCGCTCCTCGCCCTCGGCGGCGCTCGCCCGCACCGGCACGATCTCGTCGCGCACCTGGATCGTCGCCTCGGGGTTCGCGCGCAGGTTCTCGTACCAGCTCGGGTTCGCCGGCGCCCCGCCCTTCGAGGCCACCACGATCCAACGCCCGTCGTCGGTGCGGTGGATCAGCGGCATCGTCCGCTGCTCGCCGGATCTGCGCCCCTCGGTGCTCAGCAACAGGATCGTCGTCCCGCGCCAGTTGTAGCCGCGCTCACCGCCCGTCTCGCGGTAGGCGCGAACGTGCTCTTCGCCGAACAGGTTGTCGTCGTCTGAGTCGGCCATCGCCGCGAGTGTACTCGCGCGAGCTGCCCGCTCGCTGCGCCGGGAAGGCCGCCACCCTGTGACGCCGCGACGGCGCCCATGCTGCTACTGATCTGTCGATGAGCGCAGAGCCGGAGGTGGAGCTCGCAAGCAAGGCGCACCGCGCCGGCGCGTTTGCGCGCGTGGCCGACGAGTACGAGCGCGGGCGCCCGGGGTATCCCCGCGAGGCGATCGCCTGGCTGCTCGGCGAACAGGCGCTCGACGTCCTCGACCTCGGCGCCGGCACCGGCAAGCTGACGCGCGCGCTGCTCGCCGCCGGCCACCGCGTGATCGCCGTCGAGCCCCTGCCGGAGATGCGCGCGATCCTGGCCGAGAGGCTGCCCGAGGCGCTCACCCTCGCCGGCTCGGCCGAGGCGCTTCCGCTGAAGGACGCCAGCGTTGACGCGGTCGCGGTGGGGGCCGCCTTCCACTGGTTCGACGGGCCCGCGGCGCTCGCGGAGATCCGCCGGGTCCTGCGTGCGTCCGGGACGCTCGGCCTGCTCGGCAACGCCTTCGACGCGACCGTCGGGTGGGTCGCCAGCGTGCGCGAGATCCTCGGTCCGCCGGCGGTCGAGCGCCCCAGCCACTGGCCCTCCGGCGAAGAGCTCGGCCGGGAGTTCGAGGACGTCGAGGATCGCCGCTTTCCCCACTTCCAGCCACTCGACCGCGCGCGCCTGCGTGCCCTCGCGTGCTCGCGCAGCAACGTCGCGGTGCTGGGCGCCGCCGAGCGCGAGGCGCTGCTCGCGCGCCTCGACCGCCTGTGGATGCAGGAGCCGGCGCTGCGCGGCCAGGAAGAGGTGTCGCTGCCGTGGTGCACGCACGTACGACGCTGTCTGCGCCTGCGCCGGCAGACGTACATCGACCCCGCCGGGGAGCGCCGGTGAACGTCTCCTCGCCGGTCGGCTCGCTGATCGCCTTCATACCGAGCCCGTCGGCCAACGGCTTCCATCTCGGGCCGCTGTTCGTGCACGCCTACGGGCTGGCGTACGTGTTCGCGGTGATCGCCGCCGTCGTCGTCACCGTCCGTCGTTGGGAGGCCCGCGGCGGGGAGCGCCAGCTCGTCTACGACGTCGCCCTGTGGGGCTTTCCCGCAGGCGTCATCGGCGGGCGCCTGTACTTCCTGGCGACCAGCTGGAACGAAGTCCCGCCGCACTGGTGGGGCCCGTTCGCGATCTGGAAGGGTGGATTGGGGATCTGGGGCGGGATCGCGCTGGGCACGCTCGCGGGCATCTGGGTGCTGCGCCGCCACGGCGCGAACGTGCCGGCGTTCATGGACGCCGCCGCGCCCGGTCTGCTGGTCGCCCAGGCGATCGGGCGGATCGGCAACTACTTCAACCAGGAGCTGTTCGGCCTGCCCAGCAAGCTCCCGTGGGCACTGGAAATATCGCTCGCCCATCGCCCGGCCGCATACGCGCAGTACGCCACCTTCCAACCGACGTTCCTGTACGAGCTGATCTGGAACCTGCTGCTGGCGAGCGCGCTGGTGTGGCTGGGCAAGCGGCGCACGATCAAGCCGCCGGGCCTGTTCGCGCTGTACGTCGCCGGCTACTCATTCGCGCGCATCGGCGAGGAGCTGCTGCGCGTGGATCCAGCCCACCACATCCTCGGGCTGCGGTTGAACCTGTACGTGGCGAGCATCCTCTGCGTGGTGGGGCTGGCGTGGTTCGTGCGCACCCAACGTAGGACCGTCGGGCCCGCCGCCAGCCAGCCCCAGGAGGCTCAGCCGCCGCCTATTCTTCGTGCCCGGTGAATTCGATCACCTGCTGGAAGGTCGAGCGGTTGGTCCAGCTCATCGTCTGACGGAACAGCGGGTCGGGCGGGAAGTCGATCCGCACTTCCGGAGCCCGCCAGGCCATCGGGTTGGAGCCCTGAGAGGATTCCAGCCCTTCAGCCGCGTGCTGGATCGCGGCCCACAGGGACGCCCGGCAGGCTTCCAGGCTGCCGTCGCCGCAGTAGTCGCGGCTGTAGGGCTGGGCGACCGGCAGGTGCAGCTCGTCGCGCAGGTCCTTGTAGACGTAGCCGTACCAGCCGCCGTCGAACGATGACCCGCCGGAGTTCGGCGGATTGTCGGTTCCTTCCAGCGACTCGAATTCGCCGGTCAGTTCTCCGAGCACGGGACCGAGGACCGCTTCGGCGATCGGCGTCCAGACGGCGTCCATGATTGCCGCGCCGGGTTCGTTCGGCCGGTTTTCGCCGTACAGGCTCGCGCCGCTTTCCGTCCATTCCGAGACGATGTTCGCGGCCTGTTCGGCCAGTTTGCTCGGCGCCGGTTCGCCGGCGAGCACCTGCTCGATCGTGGGCCAGACCTTGATGGCGCGCAGGTCCTGCGTCGCGGCGCGGTTCATGACCTTCACGTCCTTGACCTCCTTCATACCCTTCTTCGCAAAGCCCGTGTACAGCTGCACGCGCTGGACGGGGCCATAGGAGTACGTGCCCGAGGCCGCCCCCCATTCGGGCGCGGGCTTGTTGTTCCAGCTGAGCAGCAGGCCACTTGCCGGGTTGGCTTCATGGGGGTGCTGTTCGACGGAGAGGAAGCCACGCCAGTTGTATTCCCCGTTACCGAGCGTCGGCAGGCTCGGGTCCGTGCCTTCTGCCGGGATCGGCAGTAACCCGGTGGAGAAGTAGGCGATGTTTTTGTTGTCGAGGTAGGCCATGTTGAACGTCGTCTCGAGCGCGTTGGCCGCTTCGAAGAACGTTTCGGGCGAGTGCACCCAGTTGGTCGTGTCCAGACGGCTGAAGGCCAGCTCTCCCGCCGGCTCGCGGCCGCGGTCGGCGCGATCGGTGGTGACCGCGTACGGCGCTCCTTTGACCGTCACCGTGCCGCTGACCGGCCCGTACACGGATTCTTTGAAGTACACCTCGTGTGCGGGTTCGCTGCCGCTGGCGCCGAGTTCGCCGGCATCGAACGTCGTCATCGAGACACATTCGCCTTTGTATTCGTAGTATTCGGATTCGCGTGTGACGGGGCCGTCGTCGGGGTTGCAGAGCTTCAGTAGGAACTGCTGTTCGTTCTCACTGTCGGCGCTCGTGAGACTCCAGGCGAAGTCGCGCCCGCGGCCGATGAACACGTACGGAGATATGGGGGCGACGACGCCCTCGGCTTCGACACCGGGGATGGCGCCCACCGTCGGGGCGCTGAGCTGCGCCTGGAAGACGATCTCGGGGTAGAAGTAGCCGAGCTGCGGGCCCATCACCGCCACCGGATGCCCGCTCTTGGTGCGGCTCGCTCCGACGAGCAGGAAGTTGGAGGCGTTGCGGTGCGTGGTTTTGGCCGCGTCCATCGCTTTCACCACCGCCGGTCCCGCCGACCCGGGTTCGATCACCATCGCGCCGGGCGTCGGTCCGCTCGGCACCGTGTCATACGGGAACGCTTTCGCGGCGGTCGTCGGCGCTTCCGGATCGTTGACCTCGCGCAGGTCACGGAAGATCTTCAGGCCTTCTGTCGCCCCGAACTTTTTCTCGAGGCTCGCCAGGAAGTTCGAGTCGGCGACTTCGTTGCCGCCGCCGTTGCCGAAGATCGAGCCGATGAAGGCAAAGCCGGCGATTGCATCGGACAGAGTGACGGTGGGCAGCCGCTGTTCTTCGGGCAACGTCTGCTCGTAGCCGTTGACGCCTTCGACCCATTCTTCGAGGTCTTCGAGGACCTGTTCGCCTTCCGAGCCCTCCGCGAGCAGCGATGCCTTCTGTGCGGCCACCCACGCGATCGCCTGCGCGCTGGGCTTGAACGAGCGATCGTTCAGCAGCAGTTCGAACGCGTTCAGCCCGGGCACGCTCATCGCCGCCACGTAGGCCGGTCCCAGGCCGAGCTGCAGCAGCAGCCCACGATCCTGGGCGGCCACCCAGCCGGAGCCGTACATGGCATCGCCACGCGTGGCTCCGAAGATGTGCGGTATGTCGTGGCCGTCACGCCAGATTTCCAGGCCAGCCCTGCTGGTGAACTCCTCCGTGTCGCCCGCCTGATGGGGTTCGTGGAACTTCTCGGACACGTAGTCCTTTTCCATCGCTTTCTGGCCGACTTTTCCCTGCAGGCGCGTGAGCTTGTTGTAGAGTTCTGCCTGGTCGCCCGAGAACGGGCCCGGCACGAGACCGCCTTCCTCGCCGGGAGCGAGGATCTGGTAGGCGCCGCCCGACAGGTCCGTGACGGCCGCGCCCGCGGGCGCCGTCGCCAGTGCCGCCATAGCGCAGCCGATCGTCAAAGCCAGGCTCACCAGGCGGAGCGTCGTCGCTCCTGTCCTGGGAACGATCCTTCGCCAAGCACTCCGCAGCCCTCGCATCTCCCGCCTCCTAGCCGCCCGGCGCCCATCCAGAGCCAGCCGGACGATCGCTCTACCCTCGGGGACGATCCTACCACCGATTGTCAACCCCTGGCTGCGCGGCCAATCGTGGGCGGTAGCGCGGGGTTCGGGCCGGCGCCCTCGCGCGGGACTACAGGTCCAGGAAGCGGAGAACCACCCGACCGAGGACGATCACGTCACCGCTGCGCAGCTCGGCCTGCTGCACTCGGCGACCATTCACGAACGTGCCGTTGGCGCTGCGGTCGTCGAGGATCCGCGCCCCGGATGGGCGCGGGACTAGGATCGCGTGGCGGCGCGAGACGGAGCTGTCGTCGAGGCGCAGGTCGGCCGAGAGCCCGCGCCCGATGTGCAGCACCTGCTCCTCCAGGGGGATCAACAGCGCCCGCTCCGGCCCCTGGATCTCGATGTAGCGGCCGGGTCCGGCGGGCGCGGCGGGCAGCGCCTGGTGGCGGACGCGCTCGGCCAGGCAGGAGGTCGGGTCGAACCTCTCGGTGATCCCGTCTGTGGGTGAAGGGATGACGGTCTGTGCGCTCATACAGGTAGCCAACTCGATGCTACTCACGTCCAGCTCAAGCGTCGCTAAGAAATCGAGAAACAAACGCACGTAGCGCCGGTGTCTTGCGGGCGAGACTAGGGGAGCTCGAGATGGCTCGTGCCTGCGCGCGCGGCCTTGCGGCGGGCCATGCGCTTGGAGCTGTACCAGCCCCAGCCTCCGACGGCCACCACGGGGACCACGTAGAGCATCGAGATGTACCAGTGATACAGGCAGGCGAGCGGCGCCATCAGCGCAAAATCTAGCACTCCCCTACCACGCCTCCTCCGGTGCGCCGCCCACCCCCCGCGCGCCCGCCTCGTCGCTGCTCGTCGCGCCTGCGCGCGCCCGCCGGCGGCGAACGTAGAGCACGAACAGGAGCCCCGCGAGGGCGATGGCGATGCCGAGGATGATCACCGCGAGCGGTGCCTTGGAGCTCTCGGGCGTCCAGAACAGTTCCCCGGCGATCGCGCCCCTGGCGGTCCCGACCGAGATCGGGACCTTCCAGCTGAAGATCCATGTCCGCTTGCTCTTGTTCTTGACCGTCGTCGGCGGGATCGGCGACATCCAGTGGATGCGGTGGTCGTGCCATTCGAACTGACCGGTGCGGTCGATCACTTCCCACTGCGGGGGCGCGCTCGCGTCGGCGATCGGCGGGACGGTGACGTTGGCGTAGAAGTTCGTGTTCAGGTAGGTGGCCGGCGAGCGCACGTTCTGCTCGGCGGTGCCGTTGGCCAGCACACGCGCGTAGGGCTCTCCCTGATAGCCGTAGATGGTCACCGTCTTGCCCGTGTGGTTGGTCATCAGGATGCGGTCAGCGAACTCGAGCACCTGGAAGCTCAGCCCCGGTACGCTCGGCGTGACGGAGGTGATGTAGGAGCGGTAGTCGTAGCTGGAGCCCTGATCGTCGATCGGGTTGCCGGTCTCCTGGTCGTTGACCTTCGGCACATACGCCGCGCCCATCGCATCCGCTGTCGCGACGGGCGCGAACAGGGCGAGCGTGAGCAGGGCGAGGATCCTCAGGCGGTGGACCATCGAAGGCAAAACGTAGCGCGCCGAGCAGCCCTCAGGTGCCGACCGCGGACAGCAGCCACAGTCCGAAGCTCGTGAACGCGACCATCACCGCGAGCATCCAGTACTGGCTGCGCACGGCCTCTTCGGGGTCCTTGTACAGCACCAGCGCGCGGTCGTGCGCCAGCGCCAGCCCGCCGACGTGCCCGCTCACGAGCGCCGCCACCTGCACGTACCAGATGGCCGCGTAGGAGATCACGTGGTAGTCGATCTGAAAGCTGCTCGTGCCGAAGATGTTCGCGCCGTTGCCGAGCGGGTCGGAGGCGAGGTACACCATCGCCTGGCTCTGCCACAGAAGCAGCGAGAAGTAGTGGGCGAGCACGTACGCGAAGGCGATCGGCACGAGCGTGTGCACGAAAGTCCGCGTCAGCGTGTCGGTGTCGTAGCGGCCGCTGACTTTGTGCACGCCGAGGATGCCCACCCGGTAGACGGCCGTGATGACGAGGATGCAGAACACCATCCCCAGCGAGTACGCCAGCTCCTGTGCGGGCGTGGAGTTGAAGCCGAGACCTTCGACGAGGCTCTGCAGATGCGGCTCGTCGGTGCGCCAGATCCCGCCGTTGGAGAAGCCGTCGAAGGTGGTGGTGCCGATCTGGGCGCAGATCAGCGCCACGGTTCCGCGGCGCAGCTGCAGGTCGGTGACGCCGCTGAGCGGCCGTCGCAGGTACACCGCGCCGTCGTCTTCGCGGACGAACGCGGAGAGCTTGGAGAGCAGGTTGAAGTACACGCCGAACCCATCCGCCTGGCTGCACCACTCCTCCACGCCGAACAGCGCCATCCCCGCGAGCATCGCCGCGAAGTAGCCCAGCGACAGCGCTGCGAGCGTCGACGGCCGGTCTTTTTCCACGTAGATGAGCTCCAGCCAGGCGAAGCCCACGATCCCGGCGATCGCGGGCCACACCCCCAACCAACTGGGATACTCGAGCGGCGCTCGCACGGCGCGCCCGCCGCGCAGCGCGCGCGCCAGCCCCGCGAGCGCCCGCGCACACGCACGCCAGGGGTTCACCGCCCGGAACAGGTCGCCGAACAGGACACTCGCCACGGGCGCTCCCACCCAGAAGATGACGTAGATGAACGTCACCGAGAAGTTCGCCTGGGTGACCTGCGCGCCGGCGAACCCGCTGTAGAGGACCACCGCGAACAGGCCCACGCCGAGAAGGCCGGCCAGCCATTCAAGCGCCCGTGGCGGCGCGAACAGCCGGCGCAGGTGCGGGCGCTGGAGCTGCGGGCGCGTCCACATCGTCGAGAGCGCCACGAAGGACACCACCAGCACGATCGCCGCCGTCCAGCTGAACAGCCACACCGGGATCGGCAGGTCGGCGCGGCCGACGATCCCGTGCGCCTGCGCGCTCGCCGGCGCCACGAGCGCCACCAGCCCCAGGCCACCGAGCAGCGACACGAGCATACGGCGACGCGGGGCTCTCATCGCCGATGCAGTCTAGGTGGC
Source organism: uncultured Solirubrobacteraceae bacterium (assembly GCA_963782325.1). Taxonomy (GTDB): domain Bacteria; phylum Actinomycetota; class Thermoleophilia; order Solirubrobacterales; family Solirubrobacteraceae; genus Palsa-744. The sequence continues at coordinate 213,237 of CAWAJG010000008.1, read as the reverse complement.
GCCCTGCGCGGCCCCGCCACCTGCTGCGCCGGCGTAGGCGCGCTGGCGTACCCTGCTGATGAATGCTGAGCACGCCGCTCGCCGTCTCAACCGACATCTCCGCCGCCTTCCAGCTTGGGCCGCTCGCGATCCTGGGCATCCTCTACGCGCGGCGCGCCCGCACGCTCGCCGAAGACGACCGCCCCGTGCCCGGCTGGCGCCAGGCGTGCTTCTACGGCGGCTTCGTCGTGATCGCCGCCGCGCTCACATCACTCGGCGCGGCCAGCCAGGACCTGCTGTGGGTGCACATGGTCGAGCACCTGCTGCTCGGAGACATCGCCGCGCTGCTGATCGTCCTCGGCCTCACCGGGCCGATGCTCGCACCGGTCCTGCGCATCCGGTTCTTCGACCGCCTGCGAGCGCTCTCCCACCCCGCGATCGCCTTCCCGCTGTGGATGATCGACCTCTACACCTGGCACCTTCCGATCTTCTACCAGGCGGCGCTGCGCCACTCGGGCATACACGCGCTCGAGCACGCCTGCTTCCTGGGCTTCGGCATCAACATGTGGATGTGCCTCTTCGGCCCGCTGCCCACCCCGAGCTGGTTCGGCAACCTCGGCAAGCTGATCTACATCGTCGCCGTCCGCCTCGCGGGCACTGTGCTCGGCAACATCTTCCTGTGGTCGGGCACCGTCTTCTACCCCTACTACATCTCCAGGGAGGCCCGCTTTCACATCTCCCCGCTCGCCGACCAGAGCGTCGCCGGGGCGATCATGATGATCGAGGAGTCGATCCTCACGCTCGGGCTGTTCTGCTGGCTGTTCCTGCGCGCCGCCCGCGAGAGCGAGGAACGCCAGCAGCTGCTGGAGTACGCTCAGGCGCGCGGGCTCGAGCTCAGCGACGAGCGCGCTGCCCGCGCGGTGTCCGCGGGTCGCGGCGCGGAGCTGCGCGAGCGCCTGGAGGCGCGTCTGGAGGCACCCGAGCCCCTGCAAGAGCCGGCCGGCGCGCGCGAGCCGGGCTAGCGGCTAGGCTTTGGCGAGCATGTGCGCCGGGTGTGCAATGGCTGCCGCGTCAGCCGCCAGCGGGTTCAGGACCTGGATGCAGACCCACGACATCCCCTGGCTGACCCCGCGGCGGATGCGCCGGCTGACGATCGCCGCGATGTGCGCCGCCGGCGTCGTCTCCACGATCGGCTTCTCGGGCTCCACGCCGCCGGCGCCCGCCGCCACACCGGCGCAGCATCAGCACGCCACGCCCTAGGCGCACCCGCCGGTAGGGCGACGTCCTACCCGCCGGCGACGGCAGGCAGGATCGTTAGCTCCGCGCCGTCGACGACCGGCGTGTCGAGCCCGTCGAGGAAGCGGATGTCTTCACCGGCGAGGTACACGTTCACGAACCGTCGCAGCGAGCCGTCGTCGTCGGCGATGCGCGCCCGCAGCTCCTGGTGGCGCTCGAACAGCCCGTTCAGCACCTCCTGCACGGTCGCGCCGTCGAGACGAGCCTCCGCCTCGCCCCCGGCGGCTGCCCGCAGCTGCGTGGGGATCTTCACGAGGACGCTCATCAGACCTTCGCTGTGTCGCCTACACCCGCCTCGAAGGAAGCGAGCGTGGGCTCGATCGTGCAGGTCTCGAACGTCCCGCGCACGGCATCCAGCGTCTTCAGGCCCTCGCCGGTGATCACCAGCACCACCCGCTCGTCGGGATCGATCTCGCCGCGCCCGGCGAGCTTCGCCAGCACGGCGGTCGTGACGCCGCCGGCGGTCTCGGTGAAGACGCCCGTCGTCCGGGCGAGCAGCTTGATCCCCTCACGGATCTCCTCGTCGCCGACCGCGTCCACCGAGCCGCCGCTGGCGCGCGCGAGCTCGAGCGCGTACGGGCCGTCGGCCGGGTTTCCGATCGCCAGCGACTTGGCGATCGTGTCGGGCTTGACCGGCCGGCACACGTCGTGGCCGTCGGCGAAGGCGACGGCCACGGGCGAGCAGCCCTCGGCCTGGGCGCCGTTCATGCGCGGCTGTGGGCGGGTGGGGTTCTCTACGAGCCCCAGCTCGGACCACTCGCGGAAGCCGGCGGCGATTTTCGTGAACAGCGAGCCGGAGGCGATCGGCACGATGCAGCGGTCGGGAAGCTCCCAGCCAAGCTGCTCGGCGATCTCGAACGCCAGCGTCTTTGAGCCCTCGGCGTAGTAGGGGCGCAGGTTGATGTTCACGAACGCCCAGTCGCGCTCGGCGCACAGCTCGGTGCACAGACGGTTGACATCGTCGTAGCTGCCTTCGACGCCCACGAGGTTCGTCCCGTAGACGCCGGTCGCGAGCACCTTCTGCTCCTCGAGGTCGGCGGGGATGAACACGTAGGACTCGAGACCCAGCGCCGCGCCGTGGGCGGCGACCGAGTTGGCGAGGTTGCCGGTGGAGGCGCACGCGATCGTCTCGAAGCCGAGCTCGCGGGCACGGGCGACGGCCACCGATACCACGCGGTCCTTGAACGAATGCGTGGGGTTGGCGGCGTCGTTCTTGACCCACACCTCGCGCAGGCCCAGCTCCGCGGCGAGCCTGTCGGCGCGGATCAGCGGCGTGCAGCCCGCCGGCAGCCCCACGCGCGAAGCCAGGCGCCCGGACGGGCCGGGGGGGCCGCCCGCGAGGGGCAGGAAGTCGGCGTAGCGCCAGATGTTCTGCGGGCCGCCCTGGATACGCCGGCGCAGCTCGCCGATGTCGCTACCCAGGCGGCCGTGGTCGTAGGCTACCTCCAGCGGCCCGAAGCAGCGCTCGCACACGTACAGCGCCTCCAGCGGATACTCGGCCTTGCACTCCTTGCACTGAAGATGACTGACAGCCATTGAGGTTGGGCTCCCTTCGATTGTCTTCGCCGTGTCACCGGTGTGGCGAAGAGCAAGAAGCCCGCCACACATCTCTCTGGAATTGGCACCTTCCCGCTGTGACGTGACGGTGGTTGCCGGGGTTTCAATGGGCCAGTCCCTCCACCCCTCTGGATGTGTCCTATGTATGCGACAGGGTAGCAACAATATCGGCGGACGGGAGCGCTGCTTGAACGCCGGACGTTCGCCGGGGACGGGGTAACGAGCGCTCGCGCCCGGTGTAGCCCATGCGGTGAGCATCCCCACCCGCGCACGCGATCAGCCTACCGGCGAGGCCGGCGCGCCCTTCCGCTTCTCCTCGCCGGATACCCGGCGGCGGATGCTGATGATCGTCAACCCCTACGCCTCGACGGTCTCCGATCGTCTGCGCCACCTGGTCGTGTACGCGCTGCAGGGGCGCTTCGAGGTCGACGCCGTCGACACCGAGGCGCGGGGGCACGCCACGGAGCTCTGTCGCGAGGCCGCCCACGAGGGCTACGACGTGGTCGTGGCGTTCGGCGGCGACGGCACCGTCAACGAAGCGGCCAACGGACTGCTCGGCTCCCCCACCCCGCTGTGCTGCCTGCCCGGCGGCTCGGCCAACGTGTTCGGCAAGATGCTCGGCATCCCCGGCGACGTGGTGGACGCGACCGAGCACCTGCTGGCGATGGCCGACGACTGGCGTCCGCGCAAGGTCGACGTGGGCGTCGTGAACGGCCGCTGCTTCACGTTCGCCTCCGGTCTGGGGCTGGACGCGAGCGTGGTCGAGCGCGTGGACGCCAACCCGCGCCTGAAGGCTCGCTACGGGCCGTACTTCTTCACGTGGGTCGCCGTCCGCACGTTCCTGCGCCGCTATGTGCTGTCCCCTCCGCTGCTGGAGGTCGAAGCGCCTGCGCGCGAGGGCGCCGACGACGGCTCGCGCGGCGAGCGCCAAAAGCTGCGGGGGGTGACCGCGATCGTGCAGAACGGCTCGCCGTTCACCTACTTCAAGGACCGCCCGATCGAGATCGCCGATGGCGCCTCGCTCGACTCCGGCGCGCTCGCCGGCGGCGTGCTGCACCGGGCGACGCCGCTGGCGATGCCCTCGATCGCGGTGCGCGCGTTCTCCTCGCGCGCGCATGTGAGCGGCCACCGCCAGGTCACCGGCCTGGAGCCCACGGACGAGCTGACCGTCCGCAGCGCGGACGGGCGCCCGCTGCCGCTGCAGGTGGATGGAGACTACCTCGGGGAGGTCACCGAGGCTCGCTACTCGATCCTGCCGCGTGCGCTGAACGTCGTTGCGTAGCGCCGGCTACGCGCTCGCGCCCGGCGTCACCCGGTAGGCGTCGAACACCGAGTCGGTGTTGCGCAGGCGCGTGACCGCGCTGCGCAGCGCGTGCGTGTCTGCGACCTCGATCACGAAGCGGTTCTTGACCATCGGCCCCGTCGACAGGCAGCGCGCTTCGAGGATGTTCGCGCCGGACTCGGAGAACGCCCGCGAGAGGTCCGCGAGCAGGTGGTGGCGATCCCACGCGTCGATCTGGATCTCCACGACGAAGCCCGTCGACTGGTCGCCTTCCCAGGCGACGTTGGTGAAGCGCTCGGGGCTCTTGCCGAGGACCAGCGCGTTGGGGCAGTCCTGGCGGTGGATGGTGATGCCGCGCCCCAGCGAGATGTAACCGACGATCTCATCGCCGGGGACGGGTCGGCAGCACTTGGCCAGGCGCAGCATCACGTCCTCGACGCCTTCCACCCTGATCCCGTACTGGCCCGAGGACTTCGTCGGGCGCCGCCGCGCGCGGCCGATCCGCAGCAGGTCCGCGGCGCTGTCCTCGCCGTCGGCGGACTCGCCCTGCTTGAGGCGCTGCAGCACCTTGCCGACCACCAGCTTCGGCGAGATCTTGGCGGCGCCGAGCGCGATGTAGAAGTCGTCAGCCTTGCGGAAGCCGACTTCGCGGATCACGTCGGCGAGCAGCGCCGAGCCGGTGATCTTCTGCGCCGGCAGGCCCTGTTTGCGCAGGTGCTCCTGCAGCAGCTCGCGCCCGGTGTGCTCGGTGTCCTGGCGCGTCTCGGCCTTGAACCAGGCCTTGATCTTGTTGCGCGCGCGGGTCGTCTTGACCATCGCCAGCCAGTCGCGCGAGGGGCCGCGCTCGCGCTTGGCGGTGAGGATCTCGACGATGTCGCCGGAGCGCAGCTCGTAGTGCAGCGGCACGATTTTCCCGTTCACCCGCGCGCCCACGCAGCGGTGGCCGATCTCCGTGTGCACCTCGTAGGCGAAGTCCAGCGGCGTCGCCCCGGCGGCCAGCGACTTCACCTCGCCCTTCGGGGTGAACACGTAGACCTCTTCCTCGAACAGGAGGTCGTTGCGGAAGGTGTCCATGAACTCGCGCGGGTCCGACAGCTCCTTCTGCCAGTCGAGCATCGAGCGCAGCCATTTCAGCTTGGCGTCCTCGTCGCCGGCGCGTCCGTCCGGCTGCTTGTACACCCAGTGGGCCGCCACCCCGAACTCCGCCATCTCGTGCATCTCGTGGGTGCGGATCTGGATCTCCAGCGGCCGGCCCTCGGGCCCGATCACGGTCGTGTGCAGCGACTGGTACATGTTGAACTTCGGCATCGCCACGAAGTCCTTGAAACGGCCGGGCAGAGGCTTCCACAGCGAGTGGATCACGCCGACCGCGCCGTAGCAGTCCTTGACCGAGTCCACGATCACACGCATCGCCGTGAGGTCGTAGATCTCGTTGAACTCGCGGCCCTTCTTCGTCATCTTCGAGTAGATCGAGTAGAAGTGCTTGGCGCGGCCCGCGATCTGCGCCTCGATGGCGACGTCCGCGAGCTCGCTCTGCAGGTACTCGCCGGCTTCCGAGACGTAGCGCTCGCGCTCGTCGCGCTGCTGCGCGACGAGGCCCTTGATCTCCTGGTACTTACGGGGGTGAAGCGTCGCGAACGCGAGGTCCTCGAGCTCCCACTTGATCGCGTGGATGCCCAGGCGGTGGGCCAGCGGCGCGTAGATGTCGATCGTCTCGCGCGCCTTCTCCATCTGCTTCTGTTTGGGCATCGCGTCGATCGTGCGCATGTTGTGCAGGCGGTCTGCGAGCTTGATGAGGATGACCCGCGGGTCGGTGGCCATCGCCACCATCATCTTGCGGTAGTTGTTCGCCTGCGCCTCGTCGCGCGACTGGAAGGTGATGCCGGTGAGCTTCGTCACGCCGTCGACGACGCCGGCGATGTCCTCGCCGAAGCGCTCGCGCACCTCCTCGATCGACGCGGAGGTGTCCTCGACGGTGTCGTGCAGCAGCGCCGCGCACAACGTCTCGGTGTCGAGGCGCATGCTCGCGCAGATGCGCGCCACGCCAACCGGGTGCACGATGAAGTCCTCGCCCGACTTGCGCCGCTGGTCGGCGTGGTGCTCGCACGCAAACACGAACGCATCCTGGACGCGCGCGCGGTCGACCTGCACCACCGAGTCCGCGGCATGCTCGGAGACGATCGCGAAGAGGTCGTTGAGCATGCGCCGCTCGGCCGCGCTCAGGGCGGCCGAGGGCTCAGCCGGGCTCGCCGGCCTGGCCGCGGGTGCCCCCGCCGGGGGTGCGCCCCCATCGGTGGTGTCCTGCGCGACGGAGGGTGGCCCCGCAGGGGGTGCGACCACGTCCGTCGCCGACGCTTCGACGCCGGCGGCGCTCGCGGGCGATGGCTTGGGGTCTTCGGCGATGGCCATGACGTAAGGGTAGGGGACTGTGCGCGTCGATTGAAGGCGTCGCTCACGGGGTCGCGAACAGCACCAGCTCCTCCTGGGAGTCGGCCATCTCCGGTGGCTGTCGCGGCTGTGGTTGGCGCAGGCGGCGCAGCACCAGGCGCGGCTCGCTCACCCCGTTCCACTCGTTGACCTCGAGCGTGAATGTCGCATCCAGGGAAGCCGGCGGCGTTTGCGCGTCCGAGTCGGCTGGCAGCGGCAGCCGCCCCCCCGTCCCGAATGCCACCGCGCGGGCGCGTACGCCACCGGACTCGACCGTGAAACGGACGTGCTTGCCTTCGCCCATCGGCCTCACGTCCGCCACCGTCGCGCCGGCGAGCATCAGCGATACGCCTGGGTTGCCGCGCCCGAACGGGGAGAGCGTCTGCAGCTCTTCGGCGAGCGACATGCCGAGATCCTCGCCGCCGACGAGCGCGTCCACGCGCTCCACCTCCATGATCTCGTGCGGGCCGAGCACGCGCTCCGCGTGCTCGGAGAACGCCGTGGCGAACGCGCCGACATGCTCGCGCGCGATCTCGAGGCCCGCGGCCGCGCGGTGCCCGCCGTAGCGGAGCAGGTGCTGCTCGCACGCGGTCAGGGCGGCGAGCAGGTCGAACGCCTCGATGCTGCGCCCCGAGCCCCTGCCCGTGTCCGTGTCTGTGTCGAGCGTCACCAGCACCACGGGGCGGCCGCTCTGCTCGACCAGGCGCGACGCGACGATGCCGATCACGCCGGGATGCCAGCCCTCGCCGCTGAGCACGTACGCGGCGCGGTCTCCGAGCTCGGCCATCTGCGCCTGGGCCCGGAAGCGGATGTCCTGCTCCAGCGCCCGGCGCTCGCGATTGGCGTGGTCGAGCTCCGCTGCGATCTGCGCCGCCCGTGCACGGTCGGTGGTGAGCAGGAGCTCGAGGGCGGTGTCGGCGTGGTACAGGCGTCCGGCGGCATTCATGCGTGGCGCCAGCGCGAACGCGACCGCGCGCTCGTCCGTCCGCGCTGGGTCGACGCCCGCCACCGCCATCAGCGCGCGCAGCCCCGGCTTGCTCGTGCCCGCCAGCGCGCGCAGCCCACGACGCACGAGCGTGCGGTTCTCGCCGAGCAGCGGCACGACGTCGGCGATCGTGGCCAGCGCCACCAGGTCGAGGTCTTCGCGCAGGGTCTGCTCGCTTCGCGCCTGGCGAGCGCGCGCGGCGACCTGCTCCCCAGCCTGCCCGTCGGCGGCCGCCTCGAGCACAGCCTGCGCGAGCTTGTACGCGACGGCCGTGGCACACAGGTCGGGACATGGATAGCCGCACAGCCGCGGGTGCACGATCGGCGCCTGCGGCAGCGTGCCGTCGGCGGGCGGGCTGTGGTGGTCGCTGACGACCACCTCCATGCCCAGGGCGCGGGCGCCGGCCACCTCCTCGACGGCGCCGACGCCGCAGTCGACCGTGATCAGCAGCCGCGTCCCGCGCGCCGCCAGCCGCGCCACGGTGGCGGCGCTCAGGCCGTAGCCGTCACGCGCTCGGTCGGGCAGGTGGAAGTCGACGTCAGCCCCCAGCGCGCGCAGCGCGCGCACGAGCACCGCCGTCGAGCAGACGCCGTCGACGTCGTAGTCGCCGTGGACTGTTATGCGCGTGCCGCGGGCGAGATGCCCGAGGATCGGCGCGATCGCCTCGCCGATGCCGGCGAACGCCTGCGGAGGATGCTCCTCGCCCGCGGTCAGGAACGCGTGCGCGCGCGCCGGCTCGGCCATGCCCCGGCGCACCAGCACCTGCGCGAGCGGCCCGCTGACCCCCAGCTCGCGCCGCAGCCGCCAGACCTCGGAGCTGGAGCATTCGGCGATCTCGAAGCGGCAGGGGCGCACGCGGCGAGACTACGGCCGGGGTCTGACGGAACCGCGGGCGCGTGTCGGCCTGCCGCCCCGAGCGCCACCGGGCGACAGGCCATATCGGCGGCGCCGCCGTCTAGCTGTCGTGTTCGGCGAAGATCTTCAGCTTCGCCGGGTTTTCCGTTTCGACCGACTTCAGCGGTGTCGGTCCTGGGTTGCCGCTGATTTTGCTGTCGGTGATCGTGAATTCGCCGGGCAGATCGCCCGGTGCGTCGTCGGAGCGCCCCAGCACAGCCCATTCGGACATGTCGATGATCGTGTCGTGTTCGCCCGCCCCTCCGGGGGCGGCCGCCTGCCCTTCGAACTGGAGCACCTGGATTCCGACTTTGCTGTGCGTCAGCGTGTCGTCGTCCACCGTCGCTTCACCCTCGCCGATCTGCACCGCCGAGTCGCGATCGCTTTCTGCCCTGTCGCGCGCGATCAGCGGGTCTGTCGAAGGCGCGTCGAACGCTTCTATGCCGACGTCGTTGCCGTTGCTGGTGGACTTGGTGACGCTCGAGTCGGCGCCGGCGTCGTAGAAGTAGATGCCGTCGGCTTGCGCTTGAAACAAGCCGGGACCGCACGCGGGCACGTCTTCGCACTCGTTGCCGGAGACCGTGGCGTCGTCGATCGTTGCCACGGCGCCTTCCTGGATCCCGATTCCGTTCTGTGCGAGGGCCGGCTCGGGCCCGGCGCCGGTGACGGTCACCTTGCTGATGCTGGCCTCGACGCCTTCGCCGGCGACGGTGATGCCGTTCTTCTGATAGCCGCTCACCACGTCTTTGCTCAACTTGGCGCTCGCGAGTCCGATCGGCCCACTGGCCCGACCCCTTAGGTTCGGTCCGCCTGGTGTGAGAGTCCTTCTGCCCATGCAAAATGGGCGAGAGGAGGACCGATCACGTGAAGCGCAGACGACACACGCCGGAGCAGATCGTCAGGAAGCTCAGGGAGGCCGACAAGATGCTGGCCGACGGCATCGAGGTGCCAGAGATCTGCAAGGCCCTGGAGGTTTCCGAGGCGACGTATCACCGCTGGCGGGCTCAGTTCGGTGGGATGAAGGCCGACGATGTGAAGCGGCTGAAGGAGCTCGAGCGAAAAAGTCGCCGACAAGGAGGGAGAACCTGGCGCTGCGGGAGATCTCGAAGGGAAACTGGTGAGCCCGTCGCGTCGACGCTCTGCGGTCTTCATGCTCGAAGACCGGCTGGGCCTCTCGGAGCGCCGGGCGTGCCAGATCGCTGGGCAGCACCGCTCAACTCAGCGCCGTGAGCCCGTCCTCGCTGAGGATGACGCGGCGTTGCGGTCACGTCTTCGCGAGCTTTCCCGCAAGCGGCCACGGTGGGGTTATCGCCGTGCTCATGCTGAGCTCCTCGGCGATGGCTGGCAGATCAACCGCAAGCGAGTGCAGCGCATCTGGCGCGAGGAGGGTCTGCGGGTTCCCCAACGCCGCCGCAAGCGCCAGCGGCTCGGGCACTCTACGGTTCCGGCGAGCCGTCTGCGAGCCGAGCGCCCCGATCACGTGTGGGCGTTTGACTTCCAGTTCGACCAGACCGCCGACGGGCACATCCTGAAGCTGCTGCACGTCGTCGATGAGTTCACCAGGGAGGCACTCGCGATCTGCTGCGAGCGAAGGATCGACTAGACGCCACGGTCGCCGTCCTTGAACGGCTCACCGCCTCCCGCGGCCGGGCACCGGAGTTCGTTCGCTGCGATAACGGGCCGGAGATGACCGCGAACGCCCTGAAGGACTGGTGCCGCTTTGCCGGCACCGGCAGCAGCTACATCGACCCCGGCTCACCGTGGCAGAACCCATACGTGGAGTCCTTCGGCAGCAGGATCCGCGACGAGCTGCTCGCTGTCGAGCAGTTCTCCTGCCTGGCCGAGGCGAAGGTCCTCATCGAGGACTGGCGCGAGGATTACAACGAGCATCGACCCCACTCAGCGCTCGACATGAAATCACCCGCCCGGTTCGCCCGAGCGTGGAGGGCCAAGCAAGAAGCGCTCGCCGCCTCGCTGCGTTCGCCCTACGGGCTCACTCCGCGAGACGGCGACACCCCTACCCTGCAACAAACCAACACCCACCGACTCTCACAACAAGTGGACCCATGAACGGGGTCCGGTCACCACTTTCAGGGATGCCGACCAGGATCCCCAGCCCGTACTGGCAGCCGTTGATCGTCCGTGGTGCGGCTCCCGTGACGTCCGAGCCCGTGAGGGTCAGCTTTGCGCCGCCCGCTACGAGGATGCCGGTGAGGTTGTACCCGCATGACAGCCCGTCGACGGGTTCCCGGGCCATATGGCCTCGACGTTGATGTCCTTGATCGTGACGGTCCCGCCGCAGATCGAGATGGCGTCCTGATCGGGCAGGCCGTTGAGGGCTTCGTTGGCGCCGTCGCACGGCGTGCTCGAATCGCTGGGGCTGGCCGGGATCTTCAGCGTCGGGCCTCCGTAGCCGGTGATCTTGACGCTACGTTCGATCAGGACCTGTTCTTCATAGCTGCCGGCGCACACGTGGATCGACGTCCCCGGACCGCGGACCGCTGCCTGGATGCTGTCATAGCCGGGGTGGATGCAGCTGTTGTATGGCGCGCTTGGCGCCACGGGCGCCGACCCACAGCGTAGTTGCGCTCGCCGCGGTCGCGCTCGCCATCACCGAGAGCGCGACGCATGCGCCGATCAACGAATTGCGGCAGCCTCGCTTGGACACAGGTTCCCTCCTTTGTGCTTGTTCAGAAGCTGGAAACCCTACGCGAAAACCCGCCGGCGCCCGTCGGTTAGTACTATTTTAGTACTCGGGCGATTCGGCTATTCAGGCCCGGCGGCCCGTCTGCTTGCGACGCCCGTCTACGGCAGTTCTGCCTGCAGGCTCGCACGTTCGCGTCGCATGCCCACCAGGTAGATCACCGCCATCCCCAGCAGCGAGCCGGGCACCGCATACAGCACGACGCCGATGTCCGTGGCCTTTTTCCCGGGGACGCGAAACGCCGAGACTTTGACGCTGTAGATGATCAGCCCGAGGACGATCGAGCCGATCAGCGAGCCCACGAGCGCGCCGACGATCCCGCCCCAGAAGCGATCTGGAAGCCAGATCGTGTAGTGCCAGATCGCCAGCCCCATGATCACCCACGCGAGCAGTCCCATCAGCGCCCACCTCGTTTCCGTCGTCGCACGAGGGTTCCCATCAGCGCGACCGTCCGTGGCGTTTGTTGCGACGCCCGCCCGTCCGGCGGTTCTTCTGGGGGGCCTTCGGCTGTTCCTTGAGGACGAGGTCCTCGGGCGTGAGGTCGGCGGTCGGGTCGCGCTCGCCCTTCGGGGACGATGCAGGTACGGCTGCCGGGGCGCTCGCTTCGGCCGTGCCCGCGGCGCGACCGCGGCTGGGGGCGGCGGGCACAGGGCGGGTGGGTGGGTGGGTGGGCACCCCATCACTGTCCACGTCGAGGTCGGCGACGAGTTCCTGGAACTCGTCGCGCGAGAGCTGCTGTCCCGGTTGCTCGGGGGCGACCAGGCTGCCGCGACGGGTGCGCCGGCGCTTGCGCTCGGGCTCGACGTCCTCGAGCGTGCCCGTGGCGGTGACGGCGAACGCGGGCACCTCCCCGTGTTCGCGCTCGATCCGCGCGCGGCGCGCGCGGAAGCTGGGCTCGCGTTCCTTCCAGTGCATGAGCACGGGCGAGGCGATGAAGATCGACGAGTACGCGCCCGAGGCGATGCCGACCATCAGCGCGAAGGCGAAGTTCTTCAGCGTTTCCCCGCCGAACAGCAGCAGCGAGACAACCGGCAGCAGCGTGCAGAAGCTCGTCGCCAGCGAGCGCGTGAGCACCTCGGACATCGAGCGGTTGAGGATCTGCGAGAAGGCTGCTCGCGGCATGCGTGGAACGTTCTCGCGCACGCGATCGAAGACGATGATCGTGTCGTAGAGCGAGTACCCCAGGATCGTCAGCAGAGCGGCGACCGTGGCCGTCGTGACTTCCCTCCCCGTGAGCGCGTAGACGCCGGATGTGATCAAGAGGTCGTGCATCAGCGCGATCAGCACGGGCACCGCGTACTTCCACTCGAAGCGCAGGGCGATGTAGACGGAGATCACGAGCAGCGAGGCGATGATCGCGATCACCGCGGAGTTGGCCACCGTTTTCCCGAACGTCGGCCCGATCGAGGTCGCGGAGAAGTCCTTGATGCCCGCTTTGCCCGAGCTTTCGAACTTCTTGCTGAGCGCTGCTTCGACGTCCTTGACCTTCAGCGGGCTGAGCGTCTTGGTGGAGATCTGAAAGCCGCTGCCGCCGACGCTTTCGTTCTTGAAGTTCTGCACGCTCGCGCCCGGATAGCCGGCCCCCGCGACGACCTTCGCTACTTCGCTCTCGGACACGCCGGGCCTGGTGATCGCGGTCTGGATGCGGGTGCCGGAGGTGAAGTCGATGCCGAAGTTCAGGCCCCTGCCGCCGATCGCTATCGCGCCGATCAAGAGGATCGTGCCGGACATCGAGAAGAACCACCTGGAGGCGCCCATGAAGTCGAATCTCCAGCCTTTGCCGCGCCGGCGGGTGGCGAGCGCCGCGGGGTGGGTGACCGCGCGCGTCTGGCTGATCGTGCCCAGCGCCGCCTGCGTGGCGAGCACGGCCGTGAACAGCGACAGCAGCACGCCTATGCCCAGTGTGAACGCGAAGCCCTTGACTTCGGCGGTGGCCAGCGCGAACAGGATGAACGCCGTCATGAACGTCACGACGTTGGCGTCGACGATCGCGGCGAAGCCGTGTTTGTAGCCGGACGCGATCCCCGAGATCACCGATCTGCCGCCGCGGATCTCCTCCTTGACACGCTCGAAGATCACGATGTTCGCGTCCGCGCACACGCCGATCGTCAGGATCAGGCCGGCGATCCCGGGCAGCGTCAGCGTGACCGGGATGAGCTTGACGAGCCCGTAGTAGTAGACGCCGTAGATCGTCAGGCCGCCGATCGCGATCATCCCGAGCACGCGGTAGAACAGCAGCAGGAACACGCACACGATCAGGAAGCCCGCAAGGCCCGCCACGAGGCCCTGCTTGAGCGCCTGTTTGCCGAGCGTAGCCGACACCTGCGATTTGGAGATCAGCAGCAGCTTCACCGGCAGCGCGCCGGACTGCAGCTCGTTCGCGAGGTTCTGCGCGGAGGTGATCGTGAAGCCGCCGGAGATCTCCGAGCCTTGGGAGGAGTCGATCCCTTCGGGGTACTGCGTGAAGTCGATCGACGGCGCGGTGATCAGCTGGCCGTCGAGGACGACCGCGAAGTGCTGCAGCGCGGCTTCGTGCGAGACCCCCGGCAGCTGCTGTTCCTGGCCGCGCTGGGCGATTTCCTTGGTGACGCGTTCGAAGACCTTCTTGCCGTGCGAGGTGAAGCCGAAGGTGACGTTCGGCTGGCCGCTGCCGCCGGCGCCTTCGTCGAAGCTCTGCGTGGGGCTCGTGATGTCCTTGCCTTCCAGCACCGGGTCGTCGTTGAGCACGTAGTAGCTGTTGGGCGAGGGGTTCGAGACCTTCCCCGCGGCGCTTTCCAGCGGGTGCGCCTGCACGATGACGGTGCCGGGATTGATGTGCACGGCCTTCAGCTTCGCCTTGGGCGAGACGCCCTTCAGGTCCGTGTAGAGGTTGTGCTCGGTTTCTTCGGGCCCCCGCAGGACCTTTTCGTGCGCGGGTTCGATCAGGTACCAGCTGCCGTAGATGCAGTTTTCCTTCTGTTCTGCGGTGCAGCCGGGCTGGAGGGTCACGAGGTCGCTGTTCTTGGGCGGCAGGATCGGCTTGCGTTTCTCGGCGCGGAGGACCGCCTCGTACTCGGGCAGCCCCGCCGTCACCCCGCCCGGCCCCGTCGCGGTCGAGTCGCCGGTGGCGCTGCCTTCTTTCGGCGCCGGTTCGCCGCTCGGCCCGATCACGTTCGGCTCCCAGTCGTAGAAGTACAGCTGGGCGGGCCTGCCGACCTCTTCCTGGGCGCGCGTGTAGTTGGTGACGTCCGGCAGCGCCACGTCGATTTCGTCCCCGCCCGAGCTCTGGATTTCCGGCTGGGCGACGCCGAGCTGGTCGACGCGCTTGCGCATGATGCTGATCGCGCGTTCGATCGATTCGGGGTCGACCTTCGACTGCGCCGTCGGCCTCGCCTGGTATGTGAGCTGTACGCCGCCCTTCAGTTCCAGCCCGAGGCGGGTCTTTTTGGTCGTGATCATCACCGCCGAGAGGGCGATCAGCCCGGCGACCACGAGCAGGATGAAGGCGTTGCGGCGGCGGTCGGTCATGGCCCTTGAGAATACCTCCGCGGGGCGTCCGGCCCCACGACTACTTGTCCGGGGTCAAGACGAGCAGCAGCCCGCCGTCGTCGTCGTAGGCGGGGAACATGTCCGCTTTGGCTCTCGCGGCGACGTCGCGTTCGCCGCTCACCTGCACGGGGACCTCGAGTTTCCGCACCCCCCACTCGAGCACCGTCGCGACGGGGTCGTCGCCGTTTTCGAAGCTCAGCCCGAGGACCTGCTCGACGCGCTGGCCGATCACCTCTTCCTCCTCCAGGCCGGTGAAGGCGAACGAGTTCTTGCCGCAGCCGACGATGCGGCCCTCGCGATCGCACACGAAGAAGGCCGCGTCGGGCGCAGGGTAGTAGTCGTCGAGCAGTTCGAACAGGAACGCGAAGCCGCACTTGGCGCAGCCCTTGGGCTGGCGTGTGAAGCCGATGTTGCGATCGAGCTCGCTCGTGCGGTGGCCGCAGTTGGGGCAGATGAAGGGGTGAGTCATGGCGTGCACCAACAGAGTACTTGGGCCAGGCGCCTCGGCGCCTCAGAACAGCGAGTCGCCGATCGACGCCGCGGGCGCCTCCAGGCCGAGGTGCTCGTAGGCGGCGCGCGTGGCGGCCCTGCCGCGGGGCGTGCGCTTGATCAGCCCCTCCTGCAGCAGATACGGTTCGTAGACGTCTTCGATCGTGTCCTGCTCCTCGCCGACGGCGACGGCCAGCGTGGAGAGCCCGACGGGGCCGCCGGCGAACTTGACGCAGATCGCGGCGAGGATCTCGCGGTCGAGGCGGTCGAGCCCGCGCTCGTCCACCTCCAGCATCTCCAGCGCCGCGTGGGCGGCGTCGGCGCTGACGACGCCCGCCATCCGCACCTGCGCGAAGTCGCGCACGCGCTTGAGCAGCCTGTTGGCCACCCTCGGCGTGCCCCTGGCGCGCGCGGCGATCGCCAGCGCTCCGCCGTCCTCCAGCTCGATGTCGAGGATCGCGGCGGAGCGGCGCACGATCGTGGCGAGCTCGGCCGCCGCGTAGGGCTCGAGGCGGGCCTGGATGCCGAAGCGGTCGCGCAGCGGCGTCGTCAGCAGGCCCGCGCGGGTGGTGGCCCCGACGAGCGTGAACGGCGGCAGCTCGAGCGTCACCACCCTTGCCCCCGCGCCCTGGCCGACGGTGATCGGCAGCCGGCGGTCCTCCATCGCCGGGTAGAAGGTCTCCTCCAGCGCACGCGCGAGGCGGTGGATCTCATCGACGAAGAACACGCTGCGCGGCTCCAGCGCCGTCAGGAAGGCCGCGATGTCGCCCTTGCGCTCGAGCGCCGGCCCCGCGGTCTGCACGAACGGGACCTCCAGCTCCGCGGCGACTATCTGCGCGAGCGAGGTCTTGCCGAGCCCGGGCGGCCCCGCCAGCAGCACGTGGTCGAGCGCCTCGCCGCGCGCGCTGGTCGCCTCGATCGCCACCGCAAGCTGCTCGCGCAGCGTCTGCTGGCCGACGAACTCCTCCAGGCGTCGCGGCCGCAGCGAGCGGTCGAGCTCGTCCTCGGCGAGCAGGTAGGGAGTCTGGATGCGGGTGGCGATCTCGGCCATCGCGCTCACCGGGCGCTGCGCGCGAGACGCAACGCTGCGGCTATCAGCTCCTCGGCGGTCTCGCCCGCGGCGTCCGCCAGCAGCTCCTGCGCCTCCACGGGCGCGTAGCCGAGCTCGAGCAGCCCCTCGCGTGCGAGCAGCCGGGGATCTGGCGTCTGCTCGCGCCCTCCCCTGAGCCTGGCGGCGACGATCGGGGTGCGCAGCGCCACGTCCACGCCGACTCTCTCGCGCAGCTCGACGATGATCCGTTCGGCCGTGCGCTTGCCGATGCCCGGCACCGCCTGGAAGCGCGCGGCGTCCCCGGCGGCGAGCGCGGCGATCAGCTCCCGCGGCGTGCCCCCCGAGAGCACCGCCAGCGCCACCTTCGGCCCGACCGCCTGCACGGAGAGCAGCATCAGGAACAGGTCGCGCTCCTGCTCGGAGGCGAAGCCGTACAGCGTGAGTGCGTCGTCGCGGACGATCAGATGCGTGTGCAGCGTCGCCCGCTGACCGACCGCGGGCACCTGGGCGAGCGTGTGCGCGGACACAGCCGCGCGATAGCCGACGCCACCGCCGAGGACGACCACGTGGTCGGCGCCGCGCAGCGCCACCTCTCCCTGCAGCAGCGCGATCATGCGCTCGCCCTGGCTGTGCTCACGGCGACGGGGGGCGCACCCACGGCAGCGACGGAAGCGCCCTCGCCGGCGTGGGCGAGCGCGCTGGCCATCGGTGCGCAGTTGGCGTGGCAGATCGCCACCGCGAGCGCGTCGGCGGCGTGGTCGGGTCGCGGCTGCTCGGGCAGGCCGAGCAGCGCCTGCACCATCCGCGCGACCTGGTCCTTGTGCGCGCGCCCGTTGCCGCACACGGCGCCCTTGACCTGCTGGGGGGTGTAGCCGGCGCACGGAACCCCATGCTGGCCGGCCGCGAGCAGCACCACGCCGCGGGCCTGCCCGACGGCGAAGGCCGTGCGGACGTTCTGGCCGAAGTACAGCTCCTCCAGCGCGACCGCGTCCGGCCCGTGCTCGCCGAGCAGCGCGTCGACGGCGGCGTGGAGCTCGCCCAGGCGCCGCTCCAGCGCAGATCCCGCCGCCGTGGCGATGACGCCGCCGTCGAGGGCCGCCAGCCGCCCGCCGACCCAGCCCTTCGGGCTGTGTGCCCCCGATCTTCGATCGGTCGCGACGACGCCGTAGCCGGTGCTGGCAAGGCCGGGGTCGATGCCGAGGACGATCACAGTCGGTGATTCTGCGCCCGCCACCGGACGCCTGCCTACCTGCCTGTGCCCTTCAGGGTGACGTACGCTGCGCCTGATGGCCGACGAGCAGATCGACTTCGCCGCCGAGGGCCTGCTCGACGGGCTGGACGGCGACGCGCGCGCGGAGCGCCTGGCGCTGCTCGAACAGCTCGCCGGCGAAGGGGTGGCGCTGTCGGAGCTGCGCCGCACGACCGCCGCCGGCACCGTCATCTTCCTGCCGGCCGACCGCGTGATCGTCGGACCCGAGCGCTACACCGCCACCGAAGTGTCCGAGCGCAGCGGAGTCGAGCTGGACTTCCTCGTGGCCGCCCGCCGCGCGATGGGGCTCCCGATCCCAGAGCCCGACGAGCCCGTCTACACGGAGGCCGAGCTCGAGTCCGCCGCGAGAACGCTCGTGGCACGCGAAGCCGGCATCTCCGACGAGGAGATCCTCGAGCTCCTGCGCGTGCTCGGCCGCGGCCTCTCCCAGGCAGCCGAAAGCCTGCGGGCGCTCCCGCTGAAGCTCGTCCTCGAGCCCGGCCTGAGCGAACGCGAGCTCGCCACCCGGTACGGCGAAGCCGCCGCCGCGCTCTACCCGATGGTCGACCCGCTGATCAGCAACGTGCTCGCCCTGCACCTGCGCCACACCGCCCAGAGCGAGGTGATAAGCGCCCTGGAGCGCGGCGGAGGACGCCTGCCCGGCTCACGCCAGGTGGCCGTGTGCTTCGCCGACCTGGTCGGCTTCACCCGCCTCGGCGAGGAAGTCCCGCCAGACGAGCTCGGGCGCCTGGCGGAGCGCCTGGAAGCGCTAGCGACCGACGCCGCCAAGCCGCCCGTCAGGCTCGTCAAGACGATCGGCGACGCCGCCATGCTCGCCGCGGCCGACCCCGAGCCGCTGCTCGAGGCGGCGCTCGACCTGATCGACGCCGCCGACGCCGAGGGCGAGGACTTCCCGCAGCTGCGGGCGGGGGCCGCGCTGGGGCTCGCGCTGCCGCGCGCGGGAGACTGGTTCGGGCGGCCGGTGAACCTCGCCAGCCGCATCACAGGGGTCGCGCGCCCCGGCAGCGTGCTGGCGGAGCGCGAGCTGCGCGAGGTGGTGCGCGATACATACCGCTGGTCCTACGCGGGCGAGCGGCGGCTGAAAGGGATCCGCGAGCCGGTCGCCCTGTTTCGCGCGCGGCGGCTAGCGCAGTGAAGCCTGGAAGTGGCGGGGGCTGCGCGGCGCTGGGGTGTGCTCAGCCGCGCGCGCCGACCGCCAGGGTGCCTCTCCTGACGCCCACAGGTCGTTGAGCGCGACGGCGTCCTTGTAGGTGTCCATGCACTCCCAGAAGCCCTCGTGCCGGTACGCGCGCAGCTCGCCGGCGGCGGCGAGGCGCTCCAGCGGCTCGCGCTCGAGGGCGCAGTCGCGCTGGAGATAGTCGAACACGCCGGCGCCGAAGCAGAAGAAGCCGCCGTTGATCCAGTGCTCGGCGGTGGGCTTCTCGCTGAAAGCGGCGCACGCGCCCGTCGTCGTCGAGCTCGGCCACCCCGAACTGCAGCTGAGCCCTGACCACGGTCATGGTCGCCAGGGCAGCGTTGGAGCTGTGGTGATCGAGCAGCGCGAGGAGGTCGACGTCGGCGAGCCCGTCGGAGTAGGTCGCGCAGAAGACGTCCTCGCCGGCGAGCTCGTCCTGCAGCAGCTTCAGGCGCCCGCCGGTGGGCGTGTCGAGGCCCGTGTCCAGGCAGCGCACGCTCACCCCCGCGGGCCAGCGGTGCGTGGCGGCGAAGCGCTCGATCAGCTCGCCGCGGTAGCCGGTGGCGAGCAGGAAGCGTCTGAAGCCCTGCAGCGCGTAGAGCTGGATCACGTGCCCGACGATCGGCATGCCGCCGATCTCGACCAGCGGCTTGGGGATCGCGCGCGTGTGCTCCTGCAGGCGCGTGCCGCGCCCGCCGCAGAGGATCACGACGGGCGGCAGCCTGCCGTTGGCCAACGCGCCTCTAGCCTGCGACACGTTCGAGCACGTCGGCGGAGACGTCGAAGTTGGCGTGGACGGCGCTGACGTCGTCGCTGTCTTCGAGCGACTCGATCAGGCGCATGAGCTTGCCCGCCTGGGCCTCGTCGACGGGCACGACCGTGGACGGACGGTAGGCGAGCTCGGCGCTCTCCATCTCCACGCCGGCGTCTTCGAGCGCCTGGCGCACGGCGGCGAAGTCGGCTGGTTCGGTGACCACCTCGAAGAAGTCGTCGTCGGTGGCGATGTCCTCGGCGCCCGCCTCGACGGCGGCCATCAGATCGTCTTCGGAGTAGCGGGTGGAGTCGATGACGATGGTGCCCTTCTTGTCGAACAGGTAGGCCACCGAGCCGGGCTCGCCGAGGTTGCCGCAGTTCTTGGAGAACGCGTGGCGGACGTCGGCGCCGGTGCGGTTGCGGTTGTCGGTGAGCGCCTCCACCAGCACCGCCACGCCGCCGGGGCCGTAGCCCTCGTAGAGGACGCTCTCGATCGCGTCGGCCTCGCCGCCCTCGCCGGTGCCCTTGGCGATGGCGCGTTCGATGTTGTCCTTGGGCATCGACGCCTCCTTGGCCTTGCGGATGGCCAGGTCGAGCGCCGGGTTGCCGACGGGATCGCCGCCGCCGTCGCGCGCGGCCACCGTGATCGCGCGCGTGAGCTTGGAGAAATGGGCGCCGCGCCGGGAGTCGACGATGGCCTTCTTGTGCTTGATGCTCGCCCACTTGGAATGTCCGGACATGGCACTCGACACGGCTTAGGATGCGAGACCGGACATGACGGCCGTCTCCCCGGACATCTTCAAGGCGTACGACATCCGCGGCCTGTACCCCGAGCAGATCGACGGCGACATCGCCGAACGGATCGGCCAGGGCTTCGCGGTGGTTCTCTCCGGCCTCGCCGGCAAGGACGATCGGCGAGCTGCGGGTCGGCCTTGGGCGCGACATGCGCCTGAGCGCACCGGAGCTCGCGCGCGCGCTACCGCGCGGGCCTGCTGTCGGCGGGCGTGAGCGTGATCGACGCAGGCGAGGTGGGAAGCGAGATGCTCTACTACCTGGTCGGCTCGCGCGAGCTCGACGGCGGCCTGATGTGCACCGCCTCGCACAACCCGAAGGCGTACACCGGCGCGAAGCTCATGCGCGCCGGCGCGCTCGCGCTGTCCGGCGAGGAAGGCATCGAGGACATCCGCCGCTGGATCGAATCCGCGGACGCCGAGGAGATGGGACTCGGCGGGGAGCCGGCGGGCGGGACGGTCGAGGAGGTGGACCTCTACGACGAGTTCCAGCGGGCTGCGCTGCGCTTCATCGACCCCGAGGTCATCCGCTCCCCCTCCGGGGACGATGCTGCGGCGCGACCGCTGAAGGTGGTGGTGGACGGCGGCAACGGCATGGCCGGGCCGATGGTGGGACCGCTGCTGGAGGGCCTGGGCCTGGAGCTGATCGAGACCTACTGGACCCCGAACGGGGAGTTCCCCGACCACGAGCCGAACCCGCTGCTGGAGGAGAACAGGCGCGCGATCGTCGAGCGGGTGCGCGAGAGCGAAGCCGACCTGGGCATCGCGTGGGACGGCGACGCCGACCGCTGCTTCTTCATCGACGACACCGGGGAGTTCGTGGACGGCGACTTCCTGACGGCGCTGCTGGCGCGCACGCTGCTGGAGAAGCGCGCGGATGCGACGCGCCCCGAGGCGATCCTCTACGACGTGCGCGCCTCGCGGGCGGTGGCGGACACGGTGAGGGCGGCCGGCGGCACCCCGTACGTGAACCGCGTGGGACACGCGTTCTTCAAGACGCGGATGCGCAAGGAGGGCTCGCTGTTCGGCGGGGAGGTCTCCGGGCACTACTACTTCCGCGACTTCTACTGCGCGGACTCGGGCACGCTGCCGGCGCTGCTGGTGCTGGAGCTGCTGTGCAGGGAGGGCGTGCGCATGTCCGAGCTGCTCGCGCCCTACCGCGAGCGCTACTTCATCTCCGGGGAGATCAACTCGCAGGTGTCAGACCAGGAGGGCAAGATGGAGGAGATCGCGGCGCGCTACTCCGATGCCCGCCAGGAACGCCTGGACGGGATCTCGATCGACTACCCGGACTGGCACTTCAACGTGCGCCCGTCGAACACCGAGCCGCTGCTGCGCCTGTGCCTGGAGTCGCTCGTCTCCCACGAGGACATGGAACGCCGCCGCGACGAGGTGCTGGCGCTGATCCGCTCGGACCCGGGCGAGTCGTGAGCGTGCAGGAGAGCGCAGCCCAGCGCGAAGAGCGCGAGTCCGAGCAGGCGCTGGCGCGCGCGGCGGAGATGGGCGTCCACCGCCTGGCGATCCCGACGCCGTTCATGGTGGGACGCGTGAACGCGTACCTGATCGAGGACTCGCCGCTGACGCTGGTGGATTCGGGGCCGAACTCGGCGAAGGCGCTGGACGAGCTCGAGCGGGCGCTGGCGCAGCACGGTCGCAGCGGTCGAGGAGATCGAGCTGCTGGTGATCACCCACCAGCACATCGACCACTTCGGGCTGGCGTCGATCCTCGCGCGCCGCTCGGGCGCGGAGGTGGCGGCGCTCGACCGCGGTGGCGCCGTTCCTGGCGAGCTACGGCCGGCAGGCGGAGCTGGACGACCTGTTCGCGGAGCGGCTGATGCTGCGCCACGGGATCCCGCCGGAAGTGGTGACGGTGCTGCGGGCGGTGTCGGCGGGCTTTCGCGCTTGGGGCGCGGCGGTGCAGGTGACGCGGCCGCTGGCCGACGGCGGCGATCTGCGCCTGCGCGACCGCACGCTGCGGGTGCTGCACCGCCCGGGCCACAGCCCCTCGGACACGGTGTTCGTGGACGACCGATCGGAGATCGGCCAGCCCTCGATGATGCTGGCGGCGGACCACCTGATCGCGCACATCTCCTCGAACCCGCTGCTCGCGCGCCCGCTCGCGGCGAGCTCCGAGCACGATTACGACGGCCCCCGCCCGCAGGCGCTGCTCACGTACCTGGACTCGCTGGAGAAGACGCGGGCGATGGAGCTCTCGCTGGTGCTGTCAGGGCACGGGCGGGCGATCACCGACCACGTGGCGCTGATCGACGAGCGCTTTCGCCTGCACCGCCGCCGCGCCGAGAAGATCTGCCGGCTGATCGCCGTCGAGCCGCGGACCGCGCACGAGATCGCCCAAGAGCTGTGGGGCAACGTGGCGGTGACGCAGGCATACCTGACGCTGTCCGAGGTGCTCGGTCACGTGGATCTTGCTGCTGCGCGACGGGGCGGTCGTGGAGGAGGAGAGGGACGGCGTGGTGCGCTTCCGGGCGCTGTGAGCAGGGCCCAGCGCCCACGGCGACCACGCACCCGCCGCCCGTTCGGGGCGGCCCTCGCGGCGGCTGGGCGGCGATGGCAGACGGCCGGGCCCGCCGCGCCCTATTCCATCGCCCGCAGCTCGACCTTTTCCGAGCTGTCGATCGTGCCGGAGGTGTCGAGAGAGACCGCGGTGCCGGCGCCGCTGGGCACTTCGTGGAACGTGAGGGTGTCCCGCAGGCCGCCTTCGAAGCGTTCCGGCGTCTGCAGGCCTTCCGAGCCCTTGTAGGTCAGCTTGGCGGCCTGGCTCATCTTGTCGGCGGTGCTCGCGCCTATCACCGACCCGGCCAGGGAGACGGGCTCACCGCCGCATTCGAATGTCGCGAACGTAGACCCCGTTGGGCTGCCCAGCGCCCAGCCGACCGATGGCTTTGGCCCGGCTTCGATCAGCCCGAGCTGCGCCGGGAGCGCCTGGACGTCGACTTCGCCGGCCCCTGCCCCGCTGCTGTTGCACGGGATCGACCCGAAGAAGTTGATGTGGCAGCCGGTGAGGACGAGCGACATGGTGGCGCTCTGCGAGCCCGTGTATTCGCCGCTGGCGCTGCCCGCGTCGCATTCAAAGCGCACGCTGCCGCTCCCGCCGTTCTTCGCCGGCGCCGCTTCGAGCGGGAGCTTGCCGAGGCTCAACGTGAAGTGGGTGTTGGCGAGCGGCCAAGGCTCCCATTCGTACTTGCCGCTGTCGCCGCCGGCGCTGAGCGCGGTGCAGGACTTGCTGGTGTAGCGAGCGTGCGAGGCCTTCACGCATCTCCCGAGTTCGGGGAACTGCGTCGTCGTGAAGGTCGTCTGGGCACCGTATGCCGTCCCTTCTCCGCTCGTGGCTACCGCCCGGAAGTAGTAGGTGCTGCCGCGCGCGAGGCCCGTGACGTTGGCTGAGACGGCGACGTACTTCGTCCCGGAGCCGGGTAGCGAGGAGCAGGGGACGCTCGTCCCGTAGGAGGGGCTGATGCCGTATTCGAAGCTGCATTCGCTGACCGCGTGGCCGCTCGGATCGACGCTCGCGTTCAGCGTGGCGGCGTCGGCTTCGACGTGCGTGGCGGCTTCGGTCACCACCGCCGGAGCCCCTTCGTAGGTGAACTCGTCCTGCGGTTCGGTGCCGCTGGTGCCCTGGGGCGTGGTGACGGTGACCGCGACGGCGCCGCTCCCCGCGGGCGAGTAGGCGACGATTTCATCGTCCGAGCGGACTTCGAATTCGCGCGCCGGCGCACCGCCGAAGTCGACCGCTTTGGCCCCTTCGAGATCGCCGCCGACGATCGCCACCCGCGTCCCGCCCGAGGATGGCCCCGCGTCGGGGATCAGCGAGCCGACGGTCGGTCCGGAGACGGCGGGCAGGGCGAGGAGGTCGTGGGAGCCGGACGCGAGCGCGGCGGCCTGGCCGTGGAGGAATGGCCCTTCGGGGCATGGGCCGTAGGCGAACGGCGCGCACACCCCGACGACCGCGTCGCTGTTGGCGACCGTCCCGTCTCCGAGCTCACCCCAGTGGTTGGCGCCCCAGGTGATCAGCCGCCCATCTTCGAGCTCGGCGAGACCGCCCCACGCGTACTCGCCCTGCGCCAGCGCACGCACCCCGCTGAGCCCGTCCACGAGGCCGGGGGCGGTGCCGCAGGCGTACTTGATCCCTTCTGCCTTGCAGATGTCGGGCCCGCCGGTGCTGGCGTCGCCGAGCGCGCCCTCTCCGTTGTAGCCCCAGGCCGCGACCGTCCCGTTCTTCAGCAGCGCGAAGCTGTCGATGTAGCCGCCCGAGATCGACGCCACTTCGCCGAGCTTGCTCTTGCACGACTTCCCTTCGCCGATCGCGCACACCGCAACCGGCACGCTGCTGAGCTTGGCGGACCCGTCGCCGAGCTGCCCGTATTCGTTGGCGCCCCAGGCCATCACCGTCCCGTTCTTGAGCAGCGCGAACGCCTGGAACGAGCCCGCGTCGATCGCGGCCACTTCGCCCAGCCCGCTCACCGGACGGGGTGTCCGGCTGCAGGCTTCTTTTTCTTTGCCGCAGGTTTCCGGCCCGCTGGTCGTTCCCTGGCCGAGCTCGCCCTGCGTGTTTTCACCCCACGCCATGACGGTGCCGTCGCTGAGGCGCGCGAGGCTGAAGTCCGCCCCGGCCGAGATTTCGACGACGCCCTGCAGGTAGTTTTCGGGCTTGCACGGCGATTCCAGGGTGGTGCAGACGGGCAGCGGGTAGGGGTTGCGTTCGGTGTCGGTGGCGAGGTCTCCGTAGAGGTTGCCGCCCCAGGCGGCGACGGTGCCGTTGTTCAGCAGCGCGAGGCTCGGCAGGCGCCCGGCGGAGACCGCGGTCACTTCTTCGAGGTAGGGGCCGTCGGGGCATTCGCTGACGTCGAGCGCGCACACGCCCACCGGCTTGGTGCGCTGCTTGAAGCTGCCGTCGCCGACCGTGCCGAACTCGTTTTCGCCCCACGCCATCAGCTTCCCGTCCGCCAGCAGGGCGAGGCTCTGGCCCCAGCCGCCCGACAGCGCCTGCGCTTCGGCGAGGCCGCTGACTTCGACGGGGACTTCGCTGTTTTCGGATTCGCCGTCGCCGAGCATTCCGTCGTTCTGGCCCCACGCGAGCACGGGGCCGGGCGGGTCATAGATGAAGCGATCTGCTTCGCTGGCGGCGCTGGACCCGGCGGGAGTGGTGACGCTCACCTGCACCGCCCCGGTGCCGGCGGGCGCCTGCGCGGTGATCGACCCGTTCGGTTGCACGGTGAATTCGCCCGACATCCTCGGGCCGAAGCGGACGGAGGTCGCTCCGTAGAGGTTCGCGCCGCTGATCGTGACCGTCTCGCCGCCGTCCCCGGCTCCGGTGCCGGGCGAGACGCCGGTGACGCTCGGGGGCGAGGTCGAGAGCGTGTAGTCGGCGCCGTAGCTGGTGCCGTCGCTGTTCTTGGCAACCAGGCGGTAGTGGTAGACGGTTTCGCCCGGCAGTTCGGTGATCGTCTGGCTGACCTGCTGCCCGTTGCTGTCCGACCGAGCCTTCGGGAATGGGGATCGTCGAGCCGTAGGCGGTCGTTGTGCCGTATTCGAACTCGTATGTCGTCGCCAGCCCGCGTGGGGACACGGAGCCGTGCAACGTCGCCTGTCCTCCGCCGACGGCGCTCGGCGGCGCGGTCGTGGCGAGCGGCGCGCCGGGGGCGAGTTGCAGCGGCCCTTCCGGCGAGCCGTTGCCGGTGGGCCCGTCGTAGCCGGGCTCGGCGCGGCAGAAGTAGGCCACTTCGGGCGCGGCGGAGCATTTCCCGTTGATCCCCTCGGTCACGTCGTCGAGGCCGCCGGTGGCCTCGTAGAAGGCCTCGGCCCCCGGCAGCGTGCGCACGGATTCTTCGGCGTGGGCCTCGATTCCGGCGAGCAGCGGCGAGGAGGCGCTCGTCCCGCAGACGTCCTCCCATCCTTCGGCGTAGACGGACATCGGCGTTTCGCAGGCCGCGTCGGCGGCGACGTCGGTGGTCATGCGCCCGGCGCAGCCCGCATCTCCCTGCCAGCTCGGCTTTGCGAAGCGCGAGCAGCCGGAGCCCCCGCCGGCGCGGATCCCCGGTTCGTACCACGTTTCCTCGGACCATCCCCGCGTGTTGTCCGCGTGGTGCAGCGCGGTGCCGCCGACCGCGACCACCGACGGCAGCGATGCCGGGAAGTCGGGCGAGTCGGCGCCCTCGTAGAAGTTGTCGTATGCGTTGTCCCCGGCCGCGAAGAACAGCATCACGTCGGGGTGTTCGAAGAATTCGTGCTCGTGCTTTTCGCATTCGCTGGGGGGCGTTCCGCACTCCTGTTCGGGGCTGCTCCAGCTGTTCGAGACCTCGATCGCGCCGAGTCTGACGGCGGTGTTCTCGGCCGTGCCGAGCGAGACGTCGCTGGCTTCGCTTGCCTGCACCAGCAGGATGTGGCATTCCGGGCACGCGGCCGAGACCATCTCGATGTCCAGCGCCTGCTCGCTGTTCCAGCCTTTTTCGCCGGGATAGTTGGCTTCCTGGCCCTTCTGGTTGACCTTGCGGAAGCACCCGTCGGCGGTCGTGCACGGCGGCAGCCCGTAGCGTTCGCGGTAGACGGCGAGAGAGTGTTCGGCGCCCGTGAAGCCGTAGGCGTCGACGATCGCGATCGTCTCATCCGCCCCGCCGGTGGTGGGGATGTCATACGCCGACTGCAGGTCCTGAGGGTCGAAGCCCCCCTTTTCTCCGCTGCCTTCCAGCGGCGTCGTCGCATCGGGCAGCAGCAATCGCTTCTTCCCGCGCACCCGCTTCGCGACTGGTTCGGGGTCGACGATCGCCTGGCAGCTGCCTTCCGGGCAGACGTAGTAGGGCCTCGTCTTGGAGGGCGTCAGCGAGATCCCGCCTTCGCCTGCGCTCGCCGCCTCCAGCCGAGGCGAGACGAGCGCAGCGGCCCTGCCGGCACGCCCACGGGCGCCGGCCGGCGACCCCGACGGTCGGGCTTCCTGGCGCGCGGCGCCAGCGCCTGCGGAGGCGAGGGCTGGACGTGCGGGTGCTGGACGCGCGCCTGCTGGCGCCGGCAGCACGCCGAGCACCGCAAGCCCTGCGAGCACCAGCGCGGCGGCAACCGCTCGAACGCCGGCCTGCTCTCCCTCACGGCGACCCCTCATACGCCCCCGCCCCTCTCTCATCCTCCATGACGCCGCGGTCGCCGCGGTCGCGACCTACCGGCGGCAAGCGCACGCTACTCCGGCTGTACCTTCCTGTCAACCCAGCCGCGCCGTCGACTGGCCCACTCGGAATGAGGTCGGGCGCCCGACGGCTACCGGCTGGCGCGCTCGATCTCCGCCAGGTGCGCGACGTTCGCCCGGTCGTCGGCCTCGCCGCTGGCCTCCCCGGCGAACCACGCGTCGAGGATCTCCCCCAGCTCGGCCTGCGAGGTGGCGCGCAGGCTGAGGGCGAGCACGTTCGCGTCGTTCCAGCGGCGCGCGCCCGCGGCGGTGGCTGCGTCCGCGCAGAGCGCCGCGCGCACGCCGTCCACCTTGTTGGCGGCGATCGACGCGCCGGTGCCCGTCCAGCAGCAGACGATCGCCTGCTCGGCGCGGCCCTCGGCGACGTCGCGCGCGGCCGCCTCAGAGGCCCACGCCCAGTCCTCGCGCTCGCCGTCCCCCTCCGGGGACGATGCCGCGAGCGCGCCGTGGCGCAGCGCGGTGTGCCCGCGGCGCTCGAGCTCCGGGACGAGCGCAGCGGCGACGCCGGTGAGCTCGTCCGCGCATACCGACACCCGCATCAGCGGCGCTCCCGCGCGCGGGTCATCAGCCCGCCTGCCGGACGACGGAGTCGAGGAACAGGCGGTGCAGGCGCTCGTCGCCGCCAAGCTCCGCGTGGAAGGACACCGCAAGGATGCCGTCCTGGCGCGCGGCGACGGCGTGGCCGTCCACCTCGCCGAGGACCTCCACCCCGGCGCCGTGCTCGGCGATCCACGGGGCGCGGATGAAGATCCCGCGCATCGGCGGTCCGTCGATGCCGCGGATGGCGACGTCCGCCTCGAAGCTGCGGATCTGGCGCCCGAACGCGTTGCGCTCGGCGCGCATGTCCATCAGGCCGAGGTGCTCGCGGTCCAGCATGATCAGCCCGGCGCACGAGCCGAGGATCGGCACGCCGCGGCCGGCGAGCGCGCGCAGCGGCTCGGCGAGCCCCTCGCGCGCGATCCCGAGCGACATCGTCGTGGACTCGCCGCCGGGCACGACGAGCCCGTCGAGCCCGTCGAGGTCGTCCGGCACGCGCACCTCGCGCGTTTCCGGGGGGGCGGGGGCCAATTTCGCCAGCATCCGCTCGTGAGCCTGGAAGCCGCCCTGCAGCGCCAGCACGCCCACCACAGCCCGGTCGCGACCCGGCCGGCGCAACCCGGTTGGCGCGGCCGGCTCGCGGACGACCCGGTCGTCGCGGACGACCCGGTCGTCGCGGACGGCCCGGCCGTCGCGGATGGCCCGGCCGTCGCGGACCGGCTGTGCCGGCGGAGCCGGCGAGCGTCCGTCACCAGCCACGTTGCGCGAGGAGCTGCTCGTCCTCCAGCTTCGAGCTCTCGAGGCTGAGCATCGCCGTGCCGAGACCCCGCGAGGCGTCGGCCACGCGCTCGGCGTCCTGCCAGTGGGTGGTCGCCTCGACGATCGCCCGCGCGCGCGTTGGCGGGTCCTCGGACTTGAAGATCCCCGAGCCGACGAACACGCCTTCCGCGCCGAGCGCCATCATCAGCGCGGCGTCGGCGGGTGTCGCGATGCCGCCGGCGCAGAACAGCACGACGGGCAGGCGTCCGTCGCGGGCCACCCCGCGGACTATGTCCAGCGGCGCCGCCAGCTCCTTGGCGGCGGTGGCGATCTCGTCGTCGCCGAGCATCGTCAGGCGGCGGATCTCCCCTGTGACCTGGCGCATGTGGCGGACCGCCTCGACGATGTCGCCGGTGCCGGCCTCGCCCTTGGAGCGGATCATCGCGGCGCCCTCGCCGACGCGGCGCAGCGCCTCGCCGAGGTTGGTGGCGCCGCAGACGAACGGCACCTTGAAGTCCCACTTGTCGATGTGGTTGGCCTCGTCGGCCGGCGTGAGCACCTCCGACTCGTCCACGTAGTCGACCTCCAGCGCCTCCAGCACGCGCGCCTCCATGAAGTGCCCGATGCGCGCCTTCGCCATCACCGGGATCGTCACCGCGGCCTGGATGCCGGCGATCATCTCCGGGTCCGACATCCGCGCTACGCCGCCGTCGCGACGGATGTCCGCGGGCACGCGCTCGAGCGCCATCACAGCCGCCGCGCCGGCGTCCTCGGCGACCTTCGCCTGCTCGGGCGTGACCACGTCCATGATCACGCCGCCCTTGAGCATCTCGGCCAGGCCGCTCTTCACGCGGAATGTCGCCTCGTCGCGCATGGCCTCTAGTTTGACAGCCGCACTGGCGTTGCGGGGGATCGCGCGCTCAGGCGAGCTCAGGCGAGCGGCTTGCGGAACACCGTGCGCGTCTCGCCGGGACCGGCGTAGTCGGCGGTGGCGGTGGCGGTGAAGCCGAGCGCGCGATGGAAGGCGATCGAGACGGTGTTCGTCGGGCGCGTGGTGGCCTTCAGGGCCAGTGTCCCGTGCTCGCGCGCGACCGCCTCGAAATGGACGTAGAGCGTGCGTGCGAGCCCCTCACGGCGGTGGCCCTCGCGGACGGCGACGAGGTGGATGTAGCCCACGCGCGCGGGCGTGAGCAGCCCGAACAGGTACGCGATCACGCGACCGTCCTCGCCGCGGATCACGAACGCCGTCTCGCCGAACTCGTGCACGAGCAGCTGGTGGTGGAGCGCGGCCAGGTCGCGCTCGCCCCAGAACGCGCGACCGCCTTCCCTGACGGCGCTGAGATCGTCGATCGTCGCCCGCTCGATGGCCATGCTCGGTACCGCCGCTACCTGGCCGGCGCCGCCGGGCAGCCCATGCGTCAGCCCGCCGCGGGCTCGCCTTCCTGGCGCAGCCGGTCGCGCTCACGATGCTCTGCCGCGGCCCGGTCGATCCCCTCGGCCAGCGCCGGCAGCCGCTCGCGGAGGTGGTGCATGAAGTGCGAGGTCAGCACCATCGCCCGCAGCGGCGTCGTCGCCACCACCGTCGCCGTGCGCGTGCCGCCGGCGTCGAGCACGGCGAGCTCACCCACGATGTCGCCCGCCCCGACCGTGTTGATCACAGCCGCCCCCTGGCGGACCTCAGCCGAGCCATCCTCGATCAGCACGACCTCGTAGCCGAAGTCGCCCTCGTGCATCAGCTCCTCGCCGGGCGCGGCATCCAGCTCGTCGACCATCCGCGCGAGCATCTGGCGCTCACCCGTTGACAGGGCCGAGAACAGGCCGATTGCCTCCAGTCGCGTCGCGCCGTCGCTGCCGATCGATCTCCGCTGCATGGCGCGCGACATCCTCTCAGACTCCGCCGTCGGCCAGCGTCCGCGGATCGTTGCTGCCCGCCGGCCCGGGCTCAGCCCCCTCCCCGCACGGCGGAGACGTTGAGGCGGACGTAGTCCAGCGGCAGGGTCACACCGGCGAGGACCGCCGCGGCAAACGGCTCGCGCCGCTTCTCGGGCAGGCGCGCGAAATGCGCCGCGAGGATCGACGTGCGCACGAACGCACTCACGTCCTCCGGATATGTCGGACGCTCCTCCAGCCAGCAGCGGATCGCCGCGAAGCCCGCCCGGCGCAGACGCGCTTCTGTCTCCTCGGGCCCCGCGAACGTCCACGGCGACCAGTCGACGAGCTCCGGCGCGCTGTCGCGGGCGACGACGTCGATCACCCGGCAGACGCCGTCGATGTTCCCCCGCCCGCCGCACTGCACCTCGAGCATCCCGCCCGGCCGCAGCGCCCGCGCAAGCCGATCCCACAGCCGGTCGTGCTCGGGAACCCAGTGCAGCGCCGCGGTGGACACGATCGCATCGACCGGCTCCTCCAGCTCGAGCTCGAGCGCGTCCTCGCACCAGACCTCCGCCCGCCCGCCGAGCCGCTCGCGCGCCAGCTCGACCATCCCCTCGGAAGCGTCCAGCGCCAGCACCCTGCCCTCCGGCACGAGCGCCAGCAGCGCCTCCGTCACCCGCCCCGTCCCACACCCCACGTCGAGCACGCTCGCGTCGGGCGCGATCCCCTCCAGCCGCGCCAGCACGTCCGCCGCCCAACTCTGCTGTGGCTCGCTGGAGCGATCGTAGGTGCGCGCATCCCAAGGCGTCCCCATCGCGCATCCAGGCTAGCCACCGCCGCGCCGAGCGCAGCGCTCCTCGCCGGCAACGGGAGCGGTCAACGTCGACAGTCAAGCGAAGCCGTGAGACGGGCGGCTCGCCCGCCGACCGCGTGCCGACCGCGTCAACCGGGTTGCGCCGGCCGGGTCGTCCGCGACAACCGGGTTGCAGCCGGGTTGCGAAGCGGCCTGCGAGACGAACGACTCACGGCGTAGCGCCGCATCACTTCAGCCGAAAAGCCTTGATGCGATCGTCGTAAGAGGCGGTGTCCTGCGCATACACCCCGTAGGCGAGCGCCTGGATCACACTCAAGAGCGCGGTGTGCGAGCGCACGTACGCGGGGCTGTTGGAGGAGTAGTACAGCTTGATGTGCGCGAGCTTCGCGACCTCCGAGAGGGTCGCGTCGGTGATCGCCGCGGTGTTCGCCTGGCGATGGCGGGCGAGCTTCATCGCGCGCACCACCAGCGGGTGCGGGCGCCCGGCGGAGAGCCCGACGACGAGCGTGGATTCGTCGATGCGCCCGAGGCGAGAGAGCGCCTCCTGGGAAGGGCTTGCGACGACGTCCACGCGCAGGTCGAGCAGCATCAGCAGGTGGCGCAGGTAGCTCGCGAAGAACGCCATCTGGTCGGTGCCCGCCACCAGCACCTTGTCGGCGGCGACGATCGCCTCGATCAGGGCCTCGACCGAGCTGCGCGAGACCTTCCGTGCGGTGTCCTCGACGTTCAGGTGGTCGGCCGCGAGGGCAGCCTCGAACTCGTTCTGGTCGAGCGAGAACAGCGGCGTGGAGGATGACAGCCCACCCGCCCCACCAACGCCACCATTCTTGGCGGCCTTCGCGTTCACACGCCGGTATTCCTCGCGCGCCGCCGCCTGCAGCTCGGGGAAGCCCTCGAAGCCGAGCGCCTGCGAGAAGCGCACCACCGTCGAGCTGGACGTGTTCGCGCGCCGCGCGAGCTCCTCGGCCGTCTGGAACGCCGCCTCGTCGAGGTGATCGACGATGTACTGGGCGACGTCCTTCTGCGAGCGCGAGCACTCGTCGAAGCGCGCCTGGATGTACTTGGAGAGGCTCTGATGCTCTCCCGTCCCGTTCACCGGCGGCTGCTCGGCGGTCTTGGTCGGCGTCGTGACGCGCTTCATCGGCGCATCTGTTCGACGTATCCCGCTCGCACTCCTTCTGGACGAGCTGCAACGCATCGTGGCGAAAGAGCTCGCGAGCGGCCCTTTCTGATCCTTCGACGGCGGGGAGGACGGGCCTCTGATCAAGGGGGATAGGGTCTCGACGATGAAACGCAGCCTGTTCGAGGACCTCCACGAAGACTTCCGCGCCAGCTTTCGCACGTTCCTGGAGCGCGAGATCGTCGGCGAGGACGGCCGCTACGGGCAGTGGGAGCGCGAGGGCATCATGCCGCGCGAGGTGTTCGCCCAGGCCGGCCGCGGCGGCTTCCTGGCGATGGCCGTGCCCGAGGCGTACGGCGGCGCCGGCGCCGATGACTTCCGTCTGAACCTCGTGATCGGCGAAGAGGCCCAGCGCGCCGGCATCGGCAGCGTGGGCCTCGGGATCACGCTGCACAACGACATCTGCCTGCCCTACTTCCTGCGCTACTGCACTGAGGAGCAGCGCTCGCGCTGGCTGCCGGGGATCGCCTCCGGCGAGCTGATCACGGCGCTGGCGATGACCGAGCCGGGGATCGGCTCAGACCTCGCGGCGATGTCCACCAGCGCCAGGCGTGACGGCGAGCACTACGTGGTCAACGGCTCCAAGACGTTCATCACCAACGGCATCAACGCAGACCTCGTGATCACGGCCGTGAAGACCGATCCGAGCGAGCGCCACCGCGGCATCAGCCTGATGGTGCTCGAACGCGGCATGGAGGGCTTCGAGCGCTCCCGCAAGCTCGAGAAGATCGGCCAGCACGCCCAGGACACCGCGGAGCTGTCCTTCACCGACGTTCGGGTGCCCGTCGAGAACCTGCTCGGGGACGAGGGCGAGGGCTTTCTGTACCTCGTCTCCAACCTGCCACAGGAGCGCCTGTCGATCGCGGCGTCCGCGGTCGCCGCCGCGGAAGCGGCGCTGTCGTGGACGCTCGACTACGTGCGCGAGCGCAAGGCGTTCGGCCAGCCGATCGGCTCCTTCCAGAACTCCCGCTTCACGCTCGCCGAGGTCCACGGCGAAGTGGAAGTCGCACGCGTGTTCGTCGACCGCTGCGCCCAAGCGCTGAACGCAGGCGAGCTCACCCCCGAGCAGGCAGCCACCGCCAAGTGGTGGACGACCGACCTGCAGGGCCGCGTGGTCGACCGCTGCCTGCAGCTGTTCGGCGGCTACGGCTACATGCTCGAGTACCCCATCGCCCGCGCGTTCGCCGACGCGCGCGTCACCCGCATCTACGGCGGGGCCAACGAGATCATGAAGGAGATCGTCGGGCGCTCGCTGGGGCTGTAGGGCCGCCGCCGGGGCCCTTGGCGTACGATCCGGGCGGATGGCGGGCCCCGAGCTCTACCTGTTCAGCAGCGGCACGCTCGCGCTCGGAGGCTACGAGGTGCCGGTGCCCTTCTACCTGATCCGCCACGAACAGGGGGACGTGATCGTCGACGGCGGCAACCCGCTGGCCGTCGCCCGCGACCCGCACGCGCACTGGGGCCAACTGGCGGACGTCTTCGAGGTGCACATGAGCGAGGAGGAACACTGCGCCGCCCAGCTGCGCCGTCACGGGTTCGAGCCGGAGTCGATCGCCCGCATCGTCCAGACCCACCTGCACATCGACCACACGGGCGCGCTCGGGCACTTCCCCGGCGCCGAGATCGTCGTGCACGCCTCGGAGCTCGACAGCGCCCGCGCCGCACACCCCCTCGCCCGCGGCTACGCCAGCGCGGACTTCGAGCAGCCAGACCTCGACTGGCATCCGTTCACCGGCGAGCTCGACCTGTTCGGCGACGGCAGCGTGCGCCTGCTGCCGACGCCAGGGCACTCGGCCGGCCACGTCTCGCTGCTGCTCGAGCTCGAGCGAACCGGACCTGTCCTGCTCACCGCCGACGCCGTCGACAACCGCGCCCAGTGGGAAGGCTCCCAATCCCCCCGTTCGCTGCACTCCGCCGAGGAAGCCGACCGCTCCCGCGAGCGACTGCGCGAGTTCTCAGAGGAGAAGGAGCCGCTGATCGTCTTCGGGCACGACCCCCGGAACTTCGCCGCGCTCAAGCACGCCCCCGAGCACTACCACTGACTTCGCTTGGCTCCGGCTGCGCCACGGCTGCGACCCCGGCCCTATAGCTGCGCGGCCAGCTCCACGAAGTAGTCCAGCGAGCGCGGGTTCGCCAGCGAGTCCACGCTCGCCGCCTGGCGCGGGTCGGCGCCCATCAGGATCCGCTTGACCGGCACCTCCAGCACCTTGCCCGACAGCGTCCGCGGGACCTCCTCGATCTGGCGGATCTCGTTGGGGACGTGCCGCGGCGAGCAGTCCTCGCGGATGCGACGCTTGATCGTCGCCGTCAGCTGATCGTCGAGCGTGACGCCCTCTCGCAGCACCACGAACATCACCATCCACAGCTCGGCCGGGCCAGCCGGGTCGTCTGACGCGCGCGGCACGTCCACCACGAGCGCGTCCAGCACGTCCTCCACGCCCAGCGCCGCGCGGTAGATCTCCGCCGTGCCCATGCGCACGCCCATGCGGTTGATCGTCGAGTCCGAGCGCCCGGAGATGACCGCGCCGCCGCGCGGGGTGATGCGGATCCAGTCGCCGTGGCGCCACACGCCGGGGTACATCGAGAAGTAGCTCTCGCGCAGGCGCGAGCCGTCGTCATCGCCCCACAGGTACAGCGGCATCGACGGCATCGGCTCTGTGATCACCAGCTCGCCCACCTCGTCGATCAGGGGCTCGCCCTGCTCGTCCCACGCCTCCACCGCGCAGCCCAGCGCGCGGCACTGCAGTTCGCCCTCGTACACCGGCAGCAGCGGGCAGCCCGCCACGAACGCCGTGCACACGTCCGTGCCGCCGCTCGTCGAGAACAGCCACACGTCGTCCTTCACGTGCTCGTACACCCAGCGGAAGCTCTCAGGCGAAAGCGGCGAGCCGGTCGCTCCAAGCGCCCGCAGGCGCGAGAGATCGTAGTCGCGGCCCGGCTCGATCCCAGCCTTCTCGCAGCTCGCCAGCAGACCGGGGCTCACGCCCATGCACGTCATCCCCGTGCGCTCCGCCAGGCGCCACAGCATCCCCAGGTCCGGGTGCGCGGGGCTGCCGTCATACAGCACGATCGCCGCGTCCGAGACGAGGCAGCCAACGAGGAAGTTCCACATCATCCAGCCCGTCGTCGTGAACCAGAACATGCGGTCGCCACGTCGCAGGTTCAGGTGCAGGCGCTTCTTGTACTGCTCCAGCAGGATGCCGCCGTGGCCGTGCACGATCGCCTTCGGCAGGCCCGTCGTGCCCGACGAGTACAGCACCCACAAGGGGTGGTCAAAGGGCACCTGCTCGAAGGCCAGTCGGGAGCCGGCGCTTCGGGCGAGGAGCTCATCCCAGGTCAGGACACTGCGAACGCCCGCTCGGCCGCCGGAGGCGGCCCCCTTAAAATCGTCGTTCAGGTACGGGAGCATCACAACCTGCTCGACCGTCGGCAGCTCTTGCAGGATTCGCGCAAGGTTGTCGGTGCGGTCGAAGTCCTTGCCGCCGTGGCGGTAGCCGTCCACCGCCAGCAGCACCTTCGGCTCGATCTGCGCGAAGCGGTCGATCACGCTGCGCGCGCCGAACTCCGGGGCCGCGCTCGACCAGATCGCGCCGATGCTCGAAGTGGCGAGCAGCGCGATCAGCGTCTCGGGGATGTTCGGCATGTACGCGACCACGCGGTCGCCGCGCTCCACTCCCAGCGCGCGCAGGCCGCCGGCGCACGCCGCCACCCGCTCGCGCAGCTGCCCCCACGTCAGCTCCTGCAGCTCGCGCAGCTCCGAGCAGTGCAGCACCGCCACCTCGTCCGCGGGCCGCTCCCGGCCTGCGCGCTCAGGGTGGGTGGGGTGCGCGGGCCCCATCAAAAGGTTCTCCGCGTAGTTCAGCCGTGCCCCCTCGAACCAGCGCGCGCCGGGCATCTCCCGCGCGGCCAGCACCCGCTCGTAGGGCTGCGAGGAGCGCACGCCGCAGAACTCCCACAGGCACGCCCAGAACTCCTCCAGCTCGTCCACCGACCAGCGCCACAGCTCCTCGTAGTCGGTCCGCGAGCCGCGCCGGCCGGGTCGCGGCCGGGTCGCGAACGACCGGCCCTCGCGCTCGCCCACCCAGCGCATGAAGCGCGTCATCTCCGCGCTCTCTAGCTGCTCGCGCGATGGCGTCCACAGCGGTTGCTCGCGCGAGTCGACGGTCGCCATGCGGCTATTGTCGCGGTTTGTGAGCCTGCCTGGACTGCGCCAGGAGTTCCCCGTCCTCGAGAGCGTCGCCTACCTGAACGCCGGCACCGACGGGCCGCTGCCAGCCCGCGCCGCCGACGCCGCCCGCGCCGAGCTCGAGCGCGAGCTCTCGGACGGGCGCACGCAGGCGCACTTCGAACGCCGCCACGAGCTCGCCGACGCGCTGCGCGGCGCCTATGCCACCGCGCTCGGCGCCGACACCGCCGACGTCGCGCTCACCACCTGCACCACCGAGGGCATGGCGCAGGTGGTCGGCGGGCTCGAGCTGCACCCGGGCGACGAGATCCTCACCAGCGACGAGGAGCACCCCGGGCTGCTCGGCGCTCTGTCCGCCGCGCGTGAGCTCCACGGCGTCAGCGTCCGCGAAGTCCCGCTCGCGCACGTCGCCGACGCGGTGGCGCCCGGCACGCGACTGGTCGCCTGCTCGCACGTCGGCTGGGTCAGCGGCTCCTACGCGCCCGCCGCCCTCGCCGAGCTCGACGTGCCCGTGCTGCTCGACGGCGCGCAGGGGGTCGGCGCGGTGCCCGTCGACGTGCACGCGCTCGGCTGCGACGCCTACGCCGGCGCCGGGCAGAAGTGGCTGTGCGGGCCCGACGGCACCGGGATGCTCTACGTAAGCCCCGCGCTGCGCGAGCGACTCGCCGTCACTCGCCGCGGCTACGCCAACCTCGACACGCCCAACGACGGTCTGGACGCGCGCGTGCACGCGGATGCCCGTCGCTTCGACACGCTCTCACTGAACGCCGAGACCACAGCCTGCGCGCTCGCCTCCGTCGAGGTCCTCCAGGCCGCCGGCTGGGGCGCCGTCCACGAGCACGCCCGCACGCTCGCCGGCCGGCTCGTCGACATGCTGCGCGCCGCCGGCCGCGAGGTGGCGCCCCGCGACGACACCACCCTCGTCTCGTTCACCAGCCCCGACCCGCCCGGCGAGCGCGAGCGCCTCGCCGAGCGCGGGGTCGCCGTCCGCTACATACCCATGCGGCCGTGGCTGCGCGCGTCCGTCGGCGCGTGGAACGACGAGAGCGACCTCCAGCGGCTGCTCGGCGCGCTCACGGGCTGATCCTCCCGTCCAACCTGCACACGTCGCCAGCGCGTCGCGGAATCGCGCTGGAGCGCCTGCGCTTCGCGTAATCTCCGTGCGTGTTCGCCCCCTGCGTGCCCGCATTCACAGCGCAGACGCCCCAGGGATGAGCGCGCCGGCCACCCTCTCGCCAGACGTCGAGCCGCCCGAGCCGACGTCCGCCCGCCGCCGCGAGCGCCCAAGTCCGGGCCGCCGCCCGCGCACCCTGCTGCGCCATGCCGGCCTGCCCGCCGTCGTCGCCCTCTCGGTCGTGCTCGACACCCACCGCCTCTCCCAGAACGGCTACGCGAACGTCTTCTACTCGGCCGGCGTGCGGTCCATGCTGCGCTCGCTGCACAACTTCCTGTTCGTGTCCTTCGACCCCGGCGGGCTCGTGTCCGTGGACAAGCCTCCGATCGCGCTGTGGGTGCAGGTGCTGAGCGCCAAGCTCTTCGGCTTCTCCCCCCTCAGCCTGCTGCTCCCCGAGGCGCTCGCCGGCGTGCTGTCGGTGGTGCTGCTCTACATGATCGTCGCCAAGCGGCTCGGCGTCCTCGCCGCGCTCGCCGCCTCGCTCGCCCTCGCCGTGTTCCCGTCGTTCGTCGCCATCTCCCGTGACAACGGCGTCGACCCCGTGCTGCTGCTGTTGATGATCAGCGCCTGCGGCATCTGTCTGCGCGCCACCGAAAACGGGCGCCTGCGAACGCTCGTCTGCTGCGCGGTCGTCGTGGGGCTCGCGTTCAACACCAAGACGCTCGCCGCCTACCTCGTCGTCCCCGGCATCGCGCTCGCCTACCTCGTCTGCGCGCCGGGC
The DNA here is from genome assembly GCA_963782325.1 of uncultured Solirubrobacteraceae bacterium. Lineage (GTDB taxonomy): Bacteria > Actinomycetota > Thermoleophilia > Solirubrobacterales > Solirubrobacteraceae > Palsa-744. The sequence continues at coordinate 174,619 of CAWAJG010000008.1, read as the reverse complement.
TCGCCGCGCCGTCGCATCGCCCAGCTGCTCGTCGCCGGTGCCGTCATGCTCGTCGTGTCCTTCGCCTGGATCGTCTCCGTCGACGCCACCCCCGCCTCCAAGCGCCCCTACGTGGGGAGCTCCACAGACAACTCCGAGCTCGGGCTCACGTTCGGCTACAACGGGCTCGGGCGCGTCGAAGGCCAGGAAGGCGGACCGCACGGCGTGCCCGTCCGCCAAGGCGGGTTCGTACCCGTCAAGCGGGAGCGGGCCTCCGACGCCAGGGCGCTCGCCCGCGGCGTCCACCCCGCCCCGCCCGTTGCCGGCGAGCACGTCCCCAAGCCCGAGCCCGCCCCCAAGCCGATCGCCAGCAGCGGCCGCGAAGCGCTGCCCATCCCCTTCGGGCCCTCCCCCAGCCTGCTGCGCCTGTTCGGCAAGGGCCTCGGCGACCAGGCCGGCTGGATGCTCCCGTTCGCGCTGTTCGGGCTGATCGCCGTCGCGTTGCTCGCGCTGCCGGCATCGTCCCCGGAGGGGGAGGGAGAGGGGGAGGGGGAACGCGGGCGCCCGGCCGTCGCGGACGCCTCCGAGCAGCCCGCCGGCGAGCATCCCGTCCAAGCGCCCACCACACGCCGCATGCCGCGCTCCCCCGCGGCCGGCGAAGGCGGTCGGCGAGACCCGCGCCTCGCGTGCGCGCTCGCGTTCGGCGGCTGGTTCCTCGTCGAGGCCATCGTGCTCAGCCTCTCCAAGGGCATCGTCCACCCCTACTACGTCTCCGGGCTCGCCCCCGGCGCCTCCGCCATGGCCGGCGCCGGCGCGCTCGCGTTCGTCAAGCTCGCCCAGGGGCGGCGCCGCTGGTGGGGGCTCGCGCTCGTCGCCTGCGCGCTCGCCGGCACCGTCGCCGCCCAGGTCGTGCTGATGCACCGCGAGCACTACATGCAGTGGTTCGTCCCCGTCCTCGTCGCCGGCGCCGCGCTCGGCTATGGCGCGCTGATCGCCCTGCGGCGCCTCGCCGCCCCCGCCGTCGCGCTCACGTTCCTGCTGGTGCTCGTCACGCCCGCCGCCTACGCGACCTCCACGTGGCTCGCCCCCGTCGAGGGCACCTTCCCGGTGGCCGGGCCCAAAGCGTTCCCCGGCCCCGGCGGCTACGGGGTCAACGCGCGCGACCTCGCCATCAACCGCGCGCTCGTCGACTTCGTCAGCACCCACCGCCCCGGCTCGCGCTGGGAGCTGCTCACGGTCGCCTCCGACACCGCCGCGCCGATGATGCTCATGGGTCTCGACGCCGGCTCCGTCGGCGGCTACAGCGGTACCGACAAGGCGCTCGACGGACCGGGGCTCTCACGCTACGTCGCCCGTGGCGAAGCCCGCTACGTGCTGCTCGGCGGCGGCTACTCGATGCGCGGCGGCAACGCCGCCACCAGAGCCGTCCTGCGCGCCTGCAAGGAGCTGCCGCCGTGGGAATGGCACAGCCCCGTCGCCTTCCCCTACGGGCTCGTCCTGTTCGACTGTGCGGGACGCGCCAAGGATCTCGCGCGAGTCAGAAACATTCACTAGCAACTGCACCGTGGCGCAGATGCTTGTCCGAGGCGAAAAGCTCGCAACGTCCGCGACAAATGCATCGTCAGAGTCTGCCTGCTGAAAGGCAGGCGGTACATTTTCACTTGCGAGTGCTCGAACATTCGAGCTAAAGACGGGAGGGTCTGCCCAGGCAAGCAGACAGACCCTCCCCATAGGTCGGCCCCTCGTCGCTTGCCCGACCCCACGCCGGGAGCGATGAGGCGGCCGCCCGGTCTCCTCGAGGACGGCTACACGGTATCGCTCAGCGCGACCCGGAAAGCCTGGCGCGTCGCCAACATATCCGCTAAATGCGCTCAAAACTCAGAGCAGGTACTGCTGGACGCCACAATTCGCGCCATCGGATTCGGCTGGGGATGGCTCAGGCGGCCACCGACAGCTCGCGGTGGAAGGCGTGCTCGAACAGCTCCCGCTCGCGCCTGACCGCCCAGCGCGGGAGCGCGGACTCGCCGTCGGCGATCAGGCGCAGCTCCACCGCGCCGTTGCGCAGCGCGAGGCTGGTCGAACGCACCAGCTGGTCGCGCGAGCGCTCGAGATCCTCCGCCAGGCGCAGCAGCGTCGCGCAGCGTTCCAGCCGCTCGCCGTCGCCCGGCCCGAACAGCGGCGCCATCGGCCCCGGCATCGGCATGCCCTTGCGGTGGTAGCGGGCGGCCTGGGCGATGATCGCCGTCTCCACCGGCGAGAAGCCCGGCAGGCCGCCGTTGAGGATCAGATACCGCGAGTGCTTGTGGTGGTCGTCGTAGTCGATCGACATGCCGATGTCGTGCAGCATGCACGCCGCCCACAGCAGTTCCCGCTCGCGCTCGTCGCCGTCGTGCACACCGAGCTTCGCGAGCTCGTCGAACATCCCCAGCGCCAGCGCCGCCACGTGCTGGGTGTGCTCGTTCTCCACCTGGTACTGCGCGGCCATGTTCAGCACGCTCGCCACCCGCACGTCGGCGAACAGCGGCCACTGCCACTTCGGCGCCCGCTCCGCGAAGCCCGGCGCCAGACGCTCGAAGAACACGCCCTCGCGCAGGCCCGCCTCGGTCGTCTCCAGCGCCTCGAAGTCGCCCGCCCTCAGCACTCCCTCCACGACCAGCGCGCCGGCCAGGATCAGGTCCGCGCGCGCGGGCTTGATGCCGGGCACGCTCGCGCGCTCGGACGCCGGCAGCGCGGCCAGGCGGCCGACCAGCTCCGCCAGCGCCGCCCGCTCCACGAGCATCCCCTGGACGCCGTTCGACGGCAGGCCCGCGGCGCGCTGCGCCGCCGCCGCCAGGTTACGCACCGTCCCGCCGATGCCCACCAGCCGCCGCCCGCGATGCCTGCTCGCGTCCTGCGCGAGCCAGCCCGCGTCGGCGAGCGCTCCGGCGACGTGCTCGCGCAGCTCCTCGAGCTGCTTGCGCTTCGCCGGCCCGTTCGGCGGCAGGAAGCGCTCGCTCATCCGCACCGTCCCCAGCGGCCACGAGCCGCTGTGGCCGATCCGCCGCCCTGTCACCCGCACCAGCTGCAGCGAGCCGCCTCCCAGGTCGAGCACGCTCCCGTCCTCGAGCGTCGTCGAGTCGACCGCCGCGAGGTATCCGTAGCGCGCCTCCTGCTCCCGGCTGAGCACGCGGATCGGCAGCCCCAGGCACGCTCGCGCGCGCTCGAGGAAGTCCGCCGCGTTCTCGGCGTCGCGGACCGCGCTCGTCGCCACCGCGTCGACCGAGCCCTCGCCCAGACCGGCGGCGCGGCAGAAGTGCGCGAACACGTCCAGCGTCGCCAGCGCCCGTCCCATCGGCCGCTCGCCCAGCCTGCCGCTCGCCATCAGCCCTTCGCCGATGCGCACCGGCTCGTAGATCTCGTCGGTGCGCTTCCACCAGCCCGCGCCCGCCATGAACACGACCAGCCGGAAGGAGTTCGATCCGAGGTCGATCACCGCAAGCCGCTCGTCTGGCTGCATACGTTGAGCGTATTCACCGCGTCGGAAGGCGCCCGACGGCGCTCGTCACCTCGGCGCGCCCGACCTCGCCCGCTTGTCCACGTACATCGCCCGGTCGGCTTTCACGAGCACGTCCTCGGCGCTGCGGGTCAGCTGGTGGATCAGCGCGAAGCCGATGCTCGGCTGCGGGTGCACGACGTCGTCGCCGGCGTCGATGCTGCACGACGGCAGCACGCGGGCGAGCCCGTCGGCGACCACCGCGACCCCCTCCTCGTCGATGTGGGGCAGCAGCACCGCGAACTCGTCGCCGCCGAGACGGGCGATCAGATCGGTCTGCCTGAGCCTGCGGGTGAGCCCGCGGGCGACCGCCTTCAGCGCGTCGTCGCCGACCTTGTGGCCGTAGCGGTCGTTGATGGCCTTGAAGTCGTCGAGATCGATCACCATCAGGCCCGCCACCTCGCCATAGCGCTGCGAGCGGGCCACCTGGATCTCGAGGTCGTGCTCGAACAGCCGGCGGTTGCGAAGGCCCGTCAGCGGGTCGTGATCGGCGAGATGGCGCAGGTGCTCCTCGAGGCGCTTGCGCTCGGAGATGTCCTGCAGCTGAGCGATGTAGTGCAGCGGCGCGCCGTCCGGATCGCGCACCAGCGACACCGACAGGATCGCCGAGACGACCTCCCCGGCGGCGTCGAAGTAGCGCTTCTCCACCTGGTAGGCGGGGACTTCCTCGGCGAGCAGGCGCCGACGCTGCTCGGCGTCGTTGTGGGCGTCGTCCGGATGGACGATCCCGTCGAAGCGCGTGCCCACGAGCTCGTCGGCGGTGTAGCCGGTGATGTCGCACAGCGCCCGGTTCACCAGCAGCCAGCGACCCTCGCTGTCGAGCAGCGCCGTGCCGATCGGAGCGTGCTCGAACACGTCCTCGAAGTCGCCGCCCGCCGGCGCCTTCGCCAGCAGATCGGCGCGCCGGCGCGCGGTGATGTCGAGCACGATCGCCACGCCACCCACGACGCGCGCCGCATCCTCGCCGCCCGCCGCGTCGTCCGCGCGGGGGGAGCCCTGCGCGCGCAACGGCCCCACGTCGACCATCAGGCAGTGCTCCTGTTCGGGGGTCCAGATCTCGCGAGAGCGCGTCTCCCCGTCCAACGCCGAGCGAAACAGCGGCTCCATCGGACCCCACAGCGCCTGCGGGAACACGCTGCCGACCAGTTGGCCCACGAGCGCCTCGCGCGGCTTCGCGAGCCGCTCGAGCGCGTGCCCGGCCGTCAGCACGAACCGCAGCTCACCGTCGAACACCACTATCAGCGCCTCCGGCAGCTCGCGCAGCGCAGCCGCAGCGGCCTGATCGGCGCTCGCGATCATATGCTCGGGCGGGCCGCCACTCTCACTCGGCGCTGACACGTGCTCAGCATCGGCGTACGCGCGCGCGGACTTGATATCGGCCGCCCCATCGGCCGCCCGCTTGCAAGCGACGCCAACGAAACTCCGCAGCTTGCGGCTTCGGTTGTTGCACGCGGCCAAGCGCTAGCACATATGTCCGCCAGTTAGGTTAAGCTTTGTGAGTCGTATCTCTCGTCCATCCCTCGAGGGGGCCGTGCCGTCGGGGCGCGGCCCCTTTTTTGGCCCTCACGCCGCGTCCGGTGGCCTCCCTCCGTCGTAGTAGTTGGACGCCGTCCACTCTCCGGGAACATCGCGAGCCGGCGGCTCAGGCCTTCATCAGGCCGCGCTCGAGCGCGTAGCCGACCAGCTCTGCGCGGGTGGACAGCCGCAGCTTCTGCTGGATGTGCGAGCGGTGCGTCTCGACCGTGCGCACGCTCAGATACAGCTGCTCGGCGATCTCCGCGTTGGTGTGCCCGAGCGCGATCAGCCGCAGCACGTCCACCTCGCGCTCGGACAGGTCGTCCGGCGGTCCGGGTGGCGGCTCGGAGGCGATCCGCGCCCCCAGGCGCGGGTTCAGGTAGCTCTCCCCCGCCGCCGCCCGGCGCACCGCCTCCACGAGCTCCTCGTCGGCGGCCTCCTTGAGCACGTACCCGAGCGCGCCCGCGCCGAGCGCCTCGCGCGCGAACACGGGCTCCTGCTGCATCGTCAACACCACGATCTGCGTGTCCGGCGACTCCTCGCGGATCAGGGGGATCGCCTCCAGGCTGGAATCGCCGGGCATGTTCAGATCGAGCACGAGCACGTCCGGATGGTGCCCGCGCACATACCGGCGCGCACCCTCCACGTCGCTCGCCTCGGCCACCACCTCGAAGCCCGGCTCGCTGTCCAGCAGCAGCCGCAGCCCGCTGCGCACGACAGTGTGGTCGTCGGCGATCACCAACCGGATCGCAAGCTCATCCGAGCCCTCGGCCCGATCGCCGTCCAGCGCCGGTGTGAGCTCGTCCTCCGCCATCGCGAGCAAGGTATCGACTCCGACGGTCGCCTGTGCGAGACGCCGTCGGTCGGCGCTCGCGCGCGCCAGACGCGGGCCGTGCTCGGCGACGCCCGAGCGCCCGCTCAGGCCGGCCGGCGGCGCATCCGCCGACGGCGGCGAAACAGCCACAGGGCCACGCCCGCGCGTCTGCTGGGACGCCCGAACAGCACGTGCAGCAGGCCGTTGACGACGCCGACGATCATCGCCGCGAGCAGCGCCCACCAGAAGCTGGCGATCGTGAAGCGGGGCACCAGCCAGTGCGTCAGATACAGCATGAGCACGTTGATCAGCAGGTAGAAGCCGCCGAGCGTCGCCAGGATCAGCGGGATCGACAGCAGGGCCAGAAGCGGCCTGAAGAACACGTTCACCAGCGTGAACACCACCGCCGCCGCGAGCAGCGCCCACCAGTCGTTGCCGTAGCTGAGCCCCGACAGCAGCCATGTGGCGACGAACAGGGCGACGGCGTTGAAGGCCCACGTGATCGCGAGGCGGCGAAGCATCTCCCACAGGCTAGCCCGCGCGCAGCCATGCGCGAGAATGCCCGCACGTCCTCCTCCTCCTCCTCGCCGCCCGCGCTGTACTTCCACCACTCCTCCTCGCTGGAGCACGACCCGCGCGTGCACATGCCCGGACACCCGGACACCCCCGAGCGCGTGCGGGCGATCGAGACGCGGATGGCCGCCGGCGACTGGCTCGGCTTCGAGCGCCGCGAGGCGCCCGCGGCGGACGAGCGCCAGCTCGAGCTGATCCACACCGCCCGGCTCATCGAGCACGTCCGCGACATGTGCCTCGCCGGCGGTGGGGCGATCGACCCCGACACGTACGTCGGCGAGGCCTCCTACCGGGCCGCCCTGCACGCCGCCGGGGGCGCCTGTGCGATGGCGCGGGCACTGCTCGCGGGAGAGGCCGCCGTCGCCTTCAGCGGGGCGCGGCCGTCCGGTCATCACGCCGAAGCCGACCGCGCGATGGGCTTCTGCCTGTTCAACAACGTCGCCATCGCCGCCGAGCTGGCGATCCGCGAGCTCGGCGCCCGGCGCGTCTTCATCCTCGACTGGGACGTCCACCACGGCAACGGCACCGCCGAGGCGTTCCGCCGCCGCCCGGACGTGCTGTTCGCGAGCATCCACCAGGGCGGCGGCTTCTACCCCGGCACGGGCGCGCTCGAGGACGTCGGCTCGGGAGCGGGAGAGGGCTACACGATCAACCTGCCCGTCCCCGCCGGCTCCGAGGAGGAGCTGTGGCTGTCGCTGATCGAGCACATCGTCCTGCCCGTCGCCAGAGCCTTCGCGCCTGAGCTCGTGCTCGTGTCCGCCGGCTTCGACGCCCATCGCGAGGACCCGCTCGCCGGCTGCCGCCTGGAGACCGACTCGTTCGCGCAGATCGCCCGTCACGTCCGCGAGCTCGCGCGCTCGCTCGGCGCGCCGCTGGGCCTGGTGCTGGAGGGCGGCTACGAACCGCTCGCCCTCGCCGAGTGCGTGCACGCGACGCTCGCCGCGCTCACCGACGGGGAGCAGTCCGTGCCCTCGGCGGCGCCGGAGGCGCTGCTCACCTCCCGCGCCGCCGCGCAGATCGGCCGCTACTGGCCGCTGTGAGCGGCGAGTCCCTGCGCGGGCGCCGAGTCCCTGGGAGCTATTTCAAGCGCAGGGCGTGACTCGGGGCGTGCAGCCACCCGAACGGGCCGGCCAGCGCCGCCGCCGTGCGCTCGGCCGAGCGATACGCCCGCACGAGCGCCTCGTCGGAGGCGAATGGCGGCTGGCTGCGGATGAAGTCGAGCCAGTCGTTCGCGAGCGCCAGGCGCTGGGGGGTGGCCGAGCGCGCGGGGCGCGCGAGCATCTCGTCGATGTTCGCGTACAGGCCGAGATCGGCGTACACGTGCCGGGGCTCGAGGAAGTCGAGCGAGTCGCGCACGCCATCCCACTCGATCAGGCAGGTCTGGGGGCAGAACTGGGCGGTGCGGCTCGCGAGGTCGCGGTCGGTCGAGGGATCGCACTTGACCCAACGCCCGTTCAGGAACGCGGCGCCGTACACGTGCACCGACTCGCGCGAGGCGTAGCGCGTGAGGAACTTCGGACCGACGACGCCGAAGTACCTGCGGGCGTCCACCCGCATCACGCCGTACGCCGCCGGTATGCCCGCGGCGCGCAGCACCGCCACCAGCAGGTTCGCCTTGTTCGTGCACGTGCCTTCCCCGCGCGCGAGCGTCCTCGACGCGGGCACACCCCACGGCCCGAACGCATACAGCACGCGGTCGCGCACGAACTCGAACGCAGCCACCGCCATGACCAGCTCGCCGCTGCCCTCCACGCGCTCCACCAGCTGGCGCAGGCAGGCACGGATCGCGTCGCTGTCGTGATCGCAGTACGGGGTCACGGCGAGCCCGTGCCCCGGCTCGGCGGCCGCCGCCCCGCCCGGCGTCAGCCGCACGGCGTGCGTGCTGCGCGTCGGCGAGGCCGCGCGCGGGCGGCGTTCGTCGTTCGGGGCCCGGCCCGCGCGGGCGAACCGGCGCAGCGCCGGCGGCGAGTACCAGCCGAGCCCTCCCAGCAGGCACATCAGCGACGGCAGCAACAGCGCCCGCACCAGCGTCGCGTCGATCGCCACCGCGAGCGCGGCGCCGAGGCCGAGCTCTTTGGCCATCGCGTGCCCGGCGCTCATCGGCGAGGCGAGCGCGATGCACACCAGCAGCGCCGCGGCGGTGACGATCCGGCCCGTGCGCTCGAGGCCGCTCGCCACCGCCTCCGTGTCCGACGCGCCGCCGTCGCGCGCCTCCTTGATGCGCGAGAGCAGGCAGATGCCATGGTCGCTGGCGAGGGCGCAGGAGACCGCGAAGATCGACACCAGCGTCGAGCCCGCGAGCGCCCGCGAGCTCGTATCGCCCAGCAGGCCCGCGAGCGCCCCATCCTGCAGGGCCAACGCCAGCGCGCCGAGGGCCGCGGCGATCGTCAGCACGTTCTCGAGCAGCGCCTCCACCGCGAGCACGATCGAGCCCGTGATCGCGAACACCGTCGTCGTGGTGAAGACGATCAGCAGCGCGAGCGCCAGCGGCAGGTGGCTGGCGAGGTCCACCTGGGTCACGCGCAGGCCGGTCACCGGAGCGGCGAGGCCCGCCAGGATCGCTCCGCTCGCCAACGCCACCCACAGCGGACGTCGCACCACCAGGCGCGCGATCCGATGCCAGCCGCTGGGCAGCGAGGGCTGCGCGCGCTCGTAGGCGAGGCGACGCCAACGCCCCGGCGATCCCGAGTTGATCCTCCAGCGCAGCAACGTCAGGATCGGCGGCAGCACGGTCAGCGTGGTCGCGCCCGCGATCGGCGCCACGGTGATGCCGGCTAGGCCGAGAATGCGCCCGGCGCCCCGCGGGAACACGAGCAGACAGCCGAGCACGGCGGCGACGGTCAGGGAGCTCACGGCGACCGTCCGACCGGCGCTCGCGAGCGTGCGCTCGAGCGCGGCCGGGCCGGGGCCCGTGCGCGCGATCTCCTCGCGGTAGCGCGAGACGATCAGCAGACAGTAGTCCACGGCCAGTCCCAGGCCGAGCGCCACGGCGAGGTCCAGCGCGTCGATCGGCACGCGCGTGGTCTCGCCGATCACCCGCAAGACGGCGAGCGTGCCCACGATCGTCACCGCCCCGACCAGCAGCGCGAGCAGCGCCGCGACGAGGCCCCTGAACACCCACACGGCGACGAGCGCCAGCAGCGGGAACGCAAGCAGATGGACTCGCAGCGGCTCCCCGTGGGCGAGGGCGCCCGCCGCCGCGCGCACCAGCGAGCCGGCCGCGGGCGCCGCGACGATCGCCGCCAGCACCAGCGCCGCGAACGCGAGCCCGAGCGTCCGGCGGGGCGCGCGTACGAGCGTCGCGCTCATCGCGCGGATGCCCGCCCGGTGCCGCTGGTCGTCACTCACCCCCCGCCGTCGTGGCCCTCGCCAACCGTGGCCCTCGCAGGCATCGCCGTATCGTACGGAGCAGCCCCACGGACACCGTGCGGCTCTCGCTCCAGCCAGCCTACACGGGCGCGTCGGGCTCGGTGCGTGTGTCGCACTCCCGCCCGGCGAGCGCCGCCGGGACTACGCGGCTTCGCCCAGCGCCTGCAACTCGCGGTGCAGCGCGAGCTCGTGCAGCGCCCGCTCCTCGATCGCCCGCACGCGCTCGGGTGTCATCTGCATCGCGCGCGCGATCGCCGCGAACGTCTGCGGCTGCTCGTCGCCGTCGAGGCCGTAGCGCAGGCGGATCACCGTCCGGTCGGGCTCGGGCAGCGCCGCCACCGTGCGGCGGACTGCCTCGTGGCCGAGGCCGATGATCACCTCGTCGCTGATCTCATCCCCGCTGGCGGGGATCAGCGCCCCCAGCGAGGTCTCGCCCTCCTCGCCGACCGGCCGGTCGAGGCTCGTCGTCACCCGCGCGGCCCTCGCCAGCTCGTGCAGCTCCTCCAGCGACACCCCGGCGGCGTCCGCCAGCTCCTGTTCTGAGGGCTCGCGGCCGAGCGTCGCGAGCAGCTCGCGCTGCATCGTCGCGATCCGCCGCTCGCGCTGGGCGATCGCCACCGGCAGCCGGATCGTGCGCCCGTGATCGGCCAGGCCGCGCTGGATCGCCTGACGGATCCACAGCGTCGCGTAGGTCGAGAAGCGAAAGCCCTTGCGCCAGTCGAACTTCTCGGCGGCGCGGATCAGCCCCAGCATCCCCTCCTGGATCAGGTCGAGCAGCGTCAGATCGCCGGCGCTCTGGTAGCGCTTGGCGATCGACACCACCAGGCGCAGGTTGTGGGTGATGAGCTGTTCCTTCGCCCGCAGGTCGCCCCGCTCGATCCGCCTCGCCAGCTCGAGCTCCTCGGCGGGGCGAAGCAGCGGATAGCGCGCGGCCTCCTGCAGGAACTGGCTCATCGCGTCGACCGTGTAGTGGGCGAGATCGCCGTTCGCGTAGCTCGTAGGCGGCACGTCCTGCTTGCCGCAGTCGTCGTGCACCGTCACCCCCGCCGCCTCCAGGCGCTCGCGCAGGCTCTCCACGTCCTCGTCGTTCAGCTCGAGTGACTTCGCCAGCAGGTCGATCTCCGACTCGAGCACCTGGCCACGCTCCGCGCCCGCGTCGAGCAGCGCCTCGATCGCGGAGGCGTCCTGTGCGGTCACGGATTGGTCTTCTCTGTCGGGTGTCATCGTCGTCGCTGCGAATGCCGGTCTGCCCTCATCATGCACCGAACGTGCATCGTCCCAGCTATTCGCGCGCGTGGCGCGCCGGCACCTGCTGGGTGATGCAGTGGATGTTGCCGCCGCCCAGGAGGATCTCCCGCGCCGGCACGCCCACCACCTCGCGCGCGGGAAAGCAGCCGCGCAGCAGCGCCGCCGCCTGCTCGTCGAAGCGCTCGTCGATCAGCGGGAACACGATGCGCCCGGATGCAGGATAGAAGTTCACGTAGGAGGCGGCGAGGCGTTCGCCCGCGCGACGCGGGTGGCTGCCGGCGAGGGGGATCACGCCGGCAGCCTCCTCTGCGGCGATCTCCAGCGGCCCGGGCGAGGGCACGCGCACGACCTCGAACGGCCGCCCGCGGGCGTCGCGCGCCGCCTGCAGGCGCTCGAGGGCATCTCGCGAGATCGCGTGCTGGGGGTCCGACTCGTCCTCGCTCCACGTCAGCGCCACCACGCCCGGGCGCACGAAGCAGGCGAGGTTGTCGACGTGGCCGTCGGTCTCGTCGCCATAGACGCCGCGGCCGAGCCACACCACCCGCTCGGCGCCCACGTAGTCACGCAGCGCCCGCTCGATCTGCTCGCGCGAGAGCTCGGGGTTGCGGTTGGGATTCAGCAGGCACTCTTCCGTCGTCAGCACCGTTCCCTGCCCGTCGGAGTGGATCGAGCCGCCCTCCAGCACCAGCGGCGCCCGGTAGCGATCCACCCCTTCGATCTCCAGCACCTTGCACGCGACCCGCTCGTCGCGCTCCCAGCTCGCGTAGAGGCCGCCCTCGCGCCCGCCCCAGGCGTTGAAGCGCCAGTCCACGCCGCGCATCCCGCCGTCGCCGTCAGTCACGAACGTCGGCCCCACGTCGCGCATCCACGCGTCGTCCGCGGAGATCTCCACCACCCTGATCGCCGGCGAGAGCAGCGCGCGGCAGCGCTCGAACTGCGCGTCCGAGACGGCCATCGTCAGCGGCTCGCACGCAGCGATCGCCTCCGCCACCGCCGCGAACGCCGCCTGCGCCGGCTCGGCCCCCGCTCGCCAGTTGTCAGGGCGCTCGGGCCAGGCCATCCAGCAGCCGCCGTGCGCCTCGAACTCGCCCGGCATCCGATAGCCGTCGGCGGCGGGGGTCGAGTCGAGCGTCGCGCCCATCGCCCGCGAGCATCGCACGAAGCTCGCCCGCGGTGCTCATCGCGCAAAGCGCCTGACTAAGCTCTGGCCCGTGGCGCGCATCGGCCTGCTCACCGGCGGCGGCGACTGCCCCGGCCTGAACGCGGTGATCAGGGCAGCCGTACGCAGCGGCGTCGCCGACGGGCACAGCTTCCTCGGCTTCCGCTACGGCTGGGCCGGCGTGCTCAGCGGCGAGGCGATCGAGCTGACGATCGAGCGCACGGCCGGCATCCTGCCGCGGGGAGGCACGATCCTCGGCACCTCCCGCACGAACCCGTTCGCCGCAGGCGGGGCAGCGAACCCGGAGGGTCTGGTCGGCGAGCAGGCGGTCAGCGCGACGCTCGCCCGGCTGGGCGTCGACGCGCTGATCGCGATCGGCGGCGAGGACACGCTCGGCGCCGCGCTGCGCCTGCACGAGCTGGGCATCCCGATCGTGGGGGTGCCGAAGACGATCGACAACGACCTCGGCGGCACCGACGTCACGTTCGGCTTCCAGACCGCCGTGCAGATCGTCACCGACGCGATCGACCGGCTGCACACCACCGCCGAGTCGCACAACCGCGTGATGGTCGTCGAGGTGATGGGCCGCCACGCCGGCTGGATCGCCACGCACGCGGGGATCGCCGGCGGCGCCGACGCGATCCTCGTGCCCGAGCGGCCGTTCGACATCGACGAGGTCTGCGCCCACCTGCGCCGCCGCCACGAACGCGGTCGCGACTTCTCGATCGTCGTCGTCGCCGAGGGCGCCACGCCGCGCGAGGGAACGCTGTCGATCGGCGGCGCATCGTCCCCGCAGGGCGAGCAGCCCGTCGCGCGCGCCGGCTCGACCGACGCCTTCGGACACGCCCGCCTCGGCGGCATCGGCGTCGTCCTGGAGGGCGAGATCGAGTCGCGGACCGGCTTCGAGACGCGGGTGACGATCCTCGGCCACGTCCAGCGAGGGGGCACGCCCGTGGCCTTCGATCGCGTGCTCGCCACGCGCCTGGGCGTCGCCGCGCTGCGGGCGGCCGCCGCCGGGCGCTTCGGAGCGATGGTCGCTCTGCGCGCAAACGCCATCGTCGAGGTCTCGCTGCGCGAGGCGCTCGCCGAGCCGCGGCTGCTCGACCCCGAGCTCTACGAGACCGCCGAGCTGTTCTTCGGGTAGGCGAGGTGGCCGCGGCCGGGGTCGCCGATCGGCCGAGGCGGGCAGCCTCCGCCTCGAAGCGCCGCTGCAACAGCCGCCGCGCGATGCTGCAAATGCAACATTGATGCGTCTATGCTACATTGCGCGCATCGAGCGCCGGCAGCCAAGGATGGCCGGCAGTCGTCGCGGTCTGAGCTGAGGGCTCGATGCAGCGCAACGAAATGCGAATGAGGGGAAGGGGACAATGCATCGCAGCGATTTCGCGCGGGCCGCGCTCGCGCTCTCGATTCTCGTAGCTCTGATCGCCGCGCCGGCGGCAACCGCGGCGCCCGTGGAAGGACCGGCCGGCTCGGCGTTCTACACGCCGCCGTCGCCGACTCCGACAGGAACGGCGGGCGAACTGGTGTGGTACCGGCCGGCGAGCGTGAACCTGAACGTGACGCTTCCGAGCAACAAAGCGTGGACGGTTCTCTACCAGTCGACCGACCAGCACGGCAACCCCGACTGGGTGACCGGGACCGTGATCGTGCCCACCGCCAAGTGGAGCGGCAAAGGCGAACGGCCGGTCGTCACCTACGCCGAGGGCACTCAGGGCATCGCCCACCAGTGCGCGCCCTCGATCCAGATGGCCGAAGGCACCGAGTACGACGGCGGCGCGATCATCGAATCGCTGAAAAAAGGATACGCGGTGACCGTCACCGACTACCAGGGCTACACCAACGGCGCGGTCCCCACCTACGCCGCGGGCAAGGCCGAGGGCCAGGCGGTCCTCGACGTCGTGCGCGCCGGCAAGCAGGTCCCCGGCTCGGGCATCGGCGCGAGCGCGCCGGTGATCGTGTGGGGCTACTCGCAGGGCGGACAGGCCGCCAGCTGGGCCGCCGAGCTGCAGTCGAGCTACGCGCCCGAAGTGAAGATGATCGGCCTCGCCGCCGGCGGCGTGCCGTCCAACCTGCAGGCGATCGGCGAATTCGACAACGCGTCCGTCGGCACCGCCTTCGGGCTCGACGGGCTGATCGGCCTCAGCACGGCCTACCCCGAAGAGTTCAACCTCGCCGAATTCAGCAACGCGGCCGGCCTGGAAGCCGCCGGGAAGCTGCTCAGCGAGTGCGCGATCCAGTCGCTGGCAGAATTCCGCGACGTCAACAGCGACGAATACACGATCGGTCACAAGACGTTCCCGCAGCTCGAGGCCGAACACCCGGCGATCGAAAAAGTGTTCAAGGAACAGGAACTCGGGACGAAAACGGTGCCCGTGCCCGTCTACCACTACCACGGCCTGGAGGACGAGTTCGTGCCCGTCACCCAGGACGTCGAACTGCACCAGAAATGGTGCGCGCTGGGCGTCAGCGACGACTTCCAGCTGTACCCGGGCGACCACCTGCTCACCGACCCGACGGCGATCGGCAACGTGATCAAGTGGGTCGAAGAACGGCTCGCGGGCAAGAAGGCGCCGAGCACCTGCGGCGATCACTCGGCCACCGCGAAACTGCCTTCCTCGGCGCGCCTGACACCGGAGACGGGTGATCTGATCATCCCGCTGCCGGCATGGGAACTCAGCGGCAAGGTCACGGAGGCCAAGAGCGGCATCTCGGTCGAAGTCCCCAAAGGCTCCACGCTGAGCGCTGAAGGCGACGTCACCGCGGGCACGCTGACCGCGACCCTCTCGATACCGCCGATCGACCAGACGATCGACATCGGGCTGATCCCCGTCACGGTCAAGGGCGCGCTCACCCCGACCGGGACGATCCACGGCACCGTCGGTCTGACCGACGGCGGCGTGTTCAGCGAGAGCGCAAGCGGCTCGGCGAACGAGCTCGTGGGCTCGGTCGGAGTCGGGATCTTCACCGTCCCGATCGGCTGCACGACCGTAGAACCGATCCAGCTGCCGCTGAGCATCTCCGAGCCGGTCAACGCGCTCGTCGTCGGCGGCTTCTCGTTCAAGACGACGGTCACCGTCCCCGAATTCGGGGGCTGCGGCCTGTTCGGGCCGATCCTCTCGGCCACCATGTCCGGGCCGGGCAACACGATCGAAATGACGGCCAAGCCGCCAGCGCCGATCAGCTGGTAGCAGCGCCGGCGCCGGCGCCGGCGCGCTGAGCCTCGACCCTGAGCAGCATCCTCAGGATCGGCTCGGCGCGCCGCGCGTCGGGGCGTTCGCCGGTGATCAGGTCGAGATAGGTGTAGGACTCGATCAGGCGCACGATCACGTAGGCGAGCTCGTGCAGGTCGACGGGGAGCTCGAGCCTCGACGCGTCCTTCTCTTCCTTCAGCAGGGCTTCGATCGCGCCGATCATCCGCCGCTGGAAGTCCGTGCGGGGGCTCGTCAGCAGACGCATGGCGTGCTCGCCGTCTTCCCCCAGCCACCTCTTCACGCCCGGGTTGTTGATGATCGTGTCGAGGAAGCCGGTGACGATCGCCACCACCCGTTCGGCGCCCTGCGCCTGCACTTTCGCCTCGACGAAGTCGAACGTCCGCAAGGCCAGCGACCAGACGACCTCCACGACGAACTCGTCACGCGAGCCGAACCAGCGGTAGAGCGTCACCCGGTTGACGCCGAGCTCCTCCGCGAGCACGCCCATGTCGATGCGTTCGGGCGCGAGGAACCTGCGGCGCCCAAGGCGCAGCGCGTCCGCTGCTCGGGGCCTGGCGACGAGGCTCATCGCAGATAGGATCGCACGCGCGCAGAGCGCCGGCTCACGTCGTCGCGTCGGCCGCGGCCGGGAGCTCGGCGACGCCCTCGACGTCATCGCCCCCGTTCGCGCGCCGGCGCACCGGGATGCGGGCGCTGATGAGCGTGCCGTGGCCGGGCGCGGAGTCGACGGTCAGCTCGCCGTCGAGCAGGGCGACGCGCTCGCGCATGCCGAGCAGGCCAAAGCCGTCGCCGTGCGACGCCGGGTCGAAGCCGCTGCCGTCGTCGCGGACGCTGATGCTCACCGTCCCCGAGCGCTCGTGGATCTCGACGACGGCGCGCGCGGCGCTGCCGTGCTTGTGCGCGTTCGTGAGCGCCTCCTGGACGATGCGGTAGAGCGCGGTCTCGAGCTCCGTGGCGTGACGGGCAGGCTGCACGCCGCCCTGGTGGTCGAGCTCGATGCTGACATCGACGTCGATCCCGTTGCGAGCGGTTCGCTCGGCGAGCGCTTCCACCGCGGCCCGTACGCCCAGCTCGTCGAGCGCCGCCGGGCGCAGGTCGGTGATCAGCGCGCGCAGGTCGGCGATCGTGTCCTCGAGCTGCTCGACGGCTTTCTCCACCGCCTGCGCGACGGCCTCCGGGCGCTCCGAACGTGCCGCCGCGGACAGGCCGATGCGCAGCGCGCTGAGGCTCTGCAGCGTCTCGTCGTGCAGCTCGCGCGCCCACCGCCGGCGCTCAGCCTCGGCGGCCGCCAGGCGCTGGCGCTGGCGCTCGGAGGCGACCGAGCGGGCGGTCGCCACGGCGGTGGCGGCGCTCGTGGCGAAGGCCTCGAGCAGTCGCTGGTCCTCCGCGGAGAACGTCGGGCCCTCGCGCCGGCGGTCGAGCGCGAACAGCACGCCGTAGACCTCGCCGCGGAAGATCAGCGGGACCACCAGCCCGCACTCGGCCTCCACCCCGAGCTGCCCGAGCCCGTGCTCGTCGAAGCGCGCGCGGTTCAGCTGCTCCTCCAGGCGCTGCGGCTTGCGCGTGCGCATCGCGTGCCCGGCGACGGAGTCCGCCGCGACGATCCGCCGGCCGATCAGTCCGCTCGGCAGCTCCCCGGCGGCCGCCGCGACCACCAGCTCCGTTCCCTGCACGAGCTCGATCGCCAGCGCCCGCGCCGACACCAGCGCGCGACCGCGCTTGGCCACCAACTCGAGTACGACGTCGGGGTCCGTCTCGCCGCCCAGCGCCCGCGCGATCTCGGTGGTGGCCTCGAGCGCCGCGACCGTCCGCTGCAGATCGTCGCCCCGTTCGCTCGCGCCGGTGTAGCGGCGCGCGTGATCGATCGCCACGCCGGCGAACTCCGCGAGCACCGACACACCCTGCTCGTCCTCGTCGGTGAACCGCTCTCCGCCCGCCTTCTCGGTCAGGTACAGGTTGCCGAAAGGCTCGCCCCGCACGAGGATGGGAACGCCCAGGAACGCCTTCATCGGCGGGTGACCGTGGGGGAAGCCATACGAGAAGGGATGCTCGCCGACGTCGGCCACGCGCAGCGGCACCGGGTCCTCGATCAGCGCGCCCAGCACCCCACGGCCGCGCGGGAGCGCGCCGATCCGCGCGCGCGTCTCGTCGTCGATCCCCCTCGTCAGAAAGCGCGCGAGCTCGGTCTTGGAGTCGCTCAGCACTCCCAGAGCGGCGTAACGGGCATCGGTCAGCGCTTGGGCAGCCTCCAGAACCCTGTCGAGCACCACTTCGAGGTCGAGCTCGGCGAGCACGCTGCGAGCGACGTCGAGAATGCCCTGTGTAGTTCGATCCATCCGGTCGCTCGGTGTTTGGCGGCTACTGCGTGGAAAGCAACGCGACCGACTGCCCCGGGACCGGATCTGCGACGCGCTCCCCTCGCGCAATCCCAGCCATTGAAT
Organism: uncultured Solirubrobacteraceae bacterium; assembly: GCA_963782325.1. Taxonomy (GTDB): domain Bacteria; phylum Actinomycetota; class Thermoleophilia; order Solirubrobacterales; family Solirubrobacteraceae; genus Palsa-744. Next base: position 156,774 of record CAWAJG010000008.1, on the reverse strand, counting down.
CACGTTTCCATCGTCCTCAGGTAGGTGGCAGCCGGGTCCTCGACGCCGGAGCCTCGCCGGCGATCGACGCCCCCGGCGCTCCGTGGTTTCCCGCAGCCGATCGGGGCGTTTACCCGGTGGCCGCCACCCCGCCGAGCGCCTAGCTTGGAGGCATGGCCGCTCGTCTGCGTCTGGCTTCCCCGCACGCCAACGGCGACGTGCCCTGAGAGGGGGCCGCGCACGTGTGCCACAGCATGATGCAGAGGATCAGCAGATGCTTCTGCTGTGGCGACGTCATCGGCGCGTACGAGACGATGGTCGTGCTCAGCGACGGGCGCGCTACCGGCACCTCGCGCGCTCGCGCGGATGAGACCGTCGTCGCCGCGGGCGAGTGCTACCACGCCGAGTGTTTCACGCAGACGCACGACATCCCCGTCGAGCGGTAGGCAGCGAGAAGCACTCGCGCCTGCATAGGGCGATCGGCACCGTCGCCCGCCCGCGCCTGCCCTGTGCCGACCTACGCGGTGCGCCCGTGCGGCGCGCGTTGGGCGCGCGCCCGCCGGGACGATGAGGAGGAGCTCGGGCCCACACGCGGGCGGTGCCGGCGCGACTCACAGCGCGACCTCGCCGCCGGCAGCCCAACCTTCGTCTCGCCGCTGGCGCCGCGGCCCGCGAGCCGGCAGATCGCCATGACGTAGGCGATCGCGATCAGCCAGATCAGTGGAATCACCGAAAGGAGCATCGGGCTTTCGCAGCGTAGGTCTCACGGTGCATCTCACCATCGGTGCTCGACCTCACGCAAGCGGGGAGAACTGCTGAATTGCGCCGCGCGGCGGTCGAGGTGAGAAACAGATGCTCGATCCTCTCCGCAAGCGCCACCGGGGGCAGGACCGATTCGAAATTCCGATCGCGGAGCATGTTCGTGCCGGTAGTAAACCGTATATCGGCCATAAACGGTGACCCGAGGGGATTGGACATGCCTTACATCTACTGCCCGCGGTGCGGCAGCGGTTGCTACACCAACGTGCGCAGCTGTCCCAACTGTCGGATGCCGCTGCGACCCGAGCACCGGCGACGCGTGCGCTATCGGCTGCGCAAGTGGCTGAGCCCGCCGGCTGGCGAGGACGTCGAGGCGCGGGTACGCGAGGCGCTCTACGGCTGGCACTCCGGTTGCGTGGAGCGGTACGCCGAGCAAGAGGACGCCTCGACGCTCGCAACCCGGTTGCGACCCGGCCGGCGCGGCACGCGGTCGGCGGGATGAGCGGCTGAGCGCGGGCGCGTTTGCGCCATCATCAGCGGCGTGAACGCAGCGCAGCTGGGGATGGCCCTGTCGGTGTTCTGCGCCTGTGCGGTGGAGGCCGTCGAGGCGTTGACGATCGTCCTCGCCGTCGGCATCGCGCGCAGCTGGTCCTCGGCGATGAGCGGCGCCGGCGCGGCGGCGCTCGCGCTGGCCGCGGTCGTGGCCGGGCTCGGGCCGGCCCTCACCTCGCTGCCGATCGACGCGCTGAGGGTTGTCGTCGGGGGCCTGCTGCTGGTGTACGGGCTGCAGTGGCTGCGCAAGGCCGTCCTGCGCTCGGCCGGCGTGAAGGCTCGCCACGACGAGCTGGAGGTCTTCCGTGCCGAGACCGAGGCGGCGCGAACCGCAGGCGGGCGCGGGACGGGCCTCGACGGCTACGCCTTCGCCATCGCCTTCAAGGGGGTGCTCCTGGAGGGCATGGAGGTGGCGTTCATCGTGCTCACCTTCGGCGCCAACCAGCACCGTGTGGCGCTCGCCTCCGCGGCCGCCGGCGCCGCGGTGGTGACGGTGATCGCCGCCGGCGCGGCCGCCCGCGCTCCGTTGGCGAAGGTGCCCGAGAACACGATGAAGCTCGCGGTCGGCGTGATGCTCAGCTCGTTCGGCATGTTCTGGGGCGCGGAGGGCGCCGGCGCGAGCTGGCCCGGCGGCGATGCGGCGCTGCTCGCGATCATCCCCGCGGTGCTCCTCGCGGCGAGCGTGCTCGCGTGGAGCGCGCGTCGCGGCCTGCGCGCCGGCGCCGCGGGCACCCACGCCCAACCGGTGGCGGTGACGCTCGGCGAGCGGCGAGGAGCGGGGACATGAGCCACGCCCGCGGCGCCGTGCTCGGCGTGTTCGAGTTCGTCGTCGGGGACGACCGTTGGAGCGCGCTGGGCGTGGTGCTCGCGCTGGCGCTCACCGGCCTGCTTGCGGACGCCGGAGTGGCGGCCTGGTGGGTGATGCCGCCCGCCGTCGTCGGACTGCTGGCGCTGTCGGTGTGGCGGGCGGCGCGTGAGGCCGAGCGCCGCTCGGCTTTGTTGTCCTGTGAGAACGCGAACATTCCCGTCAATGGCGAGGAAGAAGGACGCCGCCGCGCAGCAGCCCGACGCGGCCGCCGGTGAGCAGGCCGAGGCGCCCGGCACGCCCGCGGCCGGGCCGAGCGTGGCTGCGCACCCGCGGGCGGCCCGCAACGTGGCGCGCGCCAAGGGGTGGGGCGGGCTGCTCGGCTTCCTGGTGGGCGGCTATCTGTCGTTGCCGACCAGCACCCTGGCCGCCGCCGGCCTGCGCGCGCTGGTGGCCGGCGTCGTCTGCTACGTGGCGACGTGGGCCGGCGCTGTGTTCGTGTGGCGCCAGATCGTGATGCTCGAACTGGCGGGCGCGCGTGCGCGCTCCCAGCAGCGGTTGGTGGCGCTCGCGCGGGCCTCCGCCGGCGATTCGCGCGGGCCGTCGCGGCGCGAGAACGTGCGCGTGAAGGTGCGACGCCCGGTGGTGGCCTACGTGGGCGCCGATCGCTCGCCCGCGCAGACGTACACGATCGACATCAGCGCCGGGGGTCTGCTGGTCGCCGGCCTCGCCGACCTGCAGAAAGGCGAACCGTTCGAGTTCGAGCTGGCGCTCACCCCGGGAGAGCCGCCGGTGACGGGCAAGGGCACCGTCGTCAGGACCGACTCCCAGGGTCGCTGCGCGATCGTGTTCAAGTCGATCGCGCGCAGCGACGCGCGCCGCCTGGACCAGTTCGTCTTCGAGTACCTGCGAAACGAACGCCAGGGCGAGGCGGCCTGAGACAGCTCATTCCCATTCGCCTTCCCCGAGCGCGCTCCAGCTGCGCCACCGTCTCGCGGCGCAGCGGGGCCCAGCACCTTTCTGGCAAGACGACCGCACCCCATGCCAGGCCGTCCCGGCCCAAGCTGGCGATCGCTTCAGCCCAGCCACGTGCCGGGCCCCGCATTTGACGGGCGCTCGCGTCCCGGAGACCGGGGGACGCACGCAGTCGCCGTCCAGCGCTGCGCTGCTCCCTCTCCGCCTGCGCCGTGAGATCCCACCCATCGACACAACTCTATATCGGGGTAAACCCCTAGTCAACCCCGAGCGAGCGCTCAGGGTGACAAGTGGCAGGGATGGGGCATCTCCGTATCCTGGGTGTCTGCCGAGATGAGCTGCCATTGCGAACCACAGCGACCCTGCTCGACACGGCGAGGTGTGCGCTGTGCGCGCGGGTTCGGCTGCCGTGTGTGCGGAGGTGGGGCCGGTGCCCGAGCGCGGCCTGCGTGAGCCTCCGAGCAGGCGGGTGATCGGTCGTCGCCACGAGCTGGCGCAGATCGATCGGCTCCTGGAAAGCGCCCTCGGGAGCCCTGCGACGGTCCTTCAGATCGTCGGCGAGAGCGGCATCGGCAAGTCTAAGCTCCTGTCTCATCTCGCTGACCGGGCGCGCGAGAGCGGGTACTTCGTGGTGGTGGGCAGGGCGGCGGAGTTCGAGGCCGACGAGCCGCTCGGGGCGTTCCTGGGCGCGCTGGACCACAGGCTCGCGGATCTCCCCGACGAGGCGCTGTTGCAGCTGGCGGACGAGGACTCTCAGGAGCTTGCGAGCTTGTTTCCCACTCTGGCGGGCAGGACAGCTCTTGACGGGAGAGATCCGCCCGCCCGCCCCAGCGGCGTGGGCGCCGACCGCTACCGCCTGCATCGCGCGATCTCCGCACTGCTCGGCGCGCTCGCGGCGGGCAGGCCGCTGCTGCTGGCGCTCGACGACCTGCACTGGGCCGACCCGGCGTCGGTCGAGCTGCTGCTGTACCTGCTGCGCCGTCCTCCCCACTCGCAGCTGCTGGCCACGGTCGCGTTTCGATCGGGTCAGCTCGAGCCGAAGACCGCGGCGGCGATCCAGCAGCTCCAGCGCGACCAGGGAGGAGCGCTGATCGAGCTGCTGCCGTTGAGCGCGGAGGAAGCCGGCGCGTTCTTCCCCGCCGACCTGCCGAGCGCGCTCGGCGCGCGGATCTACGGCGAGAGTGGCGGCAACCCATTCTACCTGCAGGAGCTGGTGCGGGCGGCCCGCGTCGGACTGGAGTCAGCGACGGCGCTCGCGGGCGACGACGACGAACGCGTCCCCTCGACCGTCACCGCGATGATCGCCGGCGAACTCGAACGGCTCTCGCCGACGGCACGGGCGTTGATCGGGGCGGCGGCCGTGGTGGGAGACCCGTTCGAGCCGGAGCTCGCGGGCGAGATCGTCGGGATCGACGAGGCCGAGACGCTCGCGGCGATAGACGAGCTGATGGATCGCCAGCTCACCCAGGGCGACGCGGTCGCCGGGCGATTCAGCTTTCGCCACCCGATCGTGCGCAGGGCGGTGTACGAGTCGGCGGGCAGCGGCTGGCTGCGCAGCGCGCACGCCCGCGCCGCGTCCGTGCTGGCCGCACGGGGGGCGTCGGCTACGGCGCGGGCCCGCCACGTCGAGCGCTCGGCGCGGATCGGCGACGCGGACGCCGTCGAGATCCTCAGCCAGGCGGGCTACGCCTCCACCGCCCGCGCACCCGCCGCCGCCGCGGGGTGGTTCCGCGCGGCGCTGCGGCTGCTGGGCGACGAGCCATCCGAGCAGCGCGTCGCGCTGCTGCTGGCGCTCGCCGTGTCGCTCGGGTCGGCGGGCAACCTCGAAGACAGCCGCGACGCCTTCCAGGAGGTGCTGTCGCTGCTGGCGCCGGACCCGGCCCTCACGGGCAGCGCCGTCGCCGGCGCGGCGATCGTCGAGCACCTGCTGGGGAAACACGACGAAGCCCAGGGGCTGCTGCTGTCGGCGCTGTCGGGCCTCGACGATCGCTCCGCGGACGCCGCGACGCTGAAGCTGGTGATCGCGGACGGCTGCTTCTTCAGCGCCGACTGGGACGGGATGCGCTACTGGGCGACGAAGTCGCTGGAGGTGAGCGAGCCCTCGAAGATCCTCCAGGTCGGCGCCGCGGCGGCGCTCGCGCTCGCTCACTACGGGCTGGCCAACATCGACCAGGCAGCCGCGGCGGCCGCGGAGTCGGCGGGGATCGTGGACGGGCTTCCCGACTCGCAGTGGGCGGGAGCGCTGCAGTCGATCTGCTTCCTCGGCTGGGCCGAGTACTGCGTGGGGCGCCTGGCGGACGCCGAGCAGCACATGAAGCGGGCGCTCGCCGTGGCGGCAGCGACCGGCCAGCAGCATCTCTCCGCGGCGATGCTCGTTGTGCAGGCGATGAGCAACCTCGCCCTCGGGCGCCTCGCGCTCGCGAGCGAGCAGGCCGAGACTGCCATCGACACCTCGCTGCTGTCCGCCAACCAGCTGTTCCTTACGTGGGCGCTGACCGTCAGGTGCATGGTGGAGATCGAGAGCGGCAGCCCCGCGTCGGCGGTGCGCTTTGGCCTGAAGGCGGTCGAAGCGGGGATCGACAGCCGCAGCCCCTGGTCGAGCGTCGCGAGCGTGTACCTCGCCGACGCATATCTGGAGGCCGGCGAGCCCGAGCGCTCCCGCAGGGAGCTGCTGGCGGGACAGAGCACACCAAGGCTGCCCCCGTTCGCCTTCTACGCCGTCCACGCCTACGATCTGCTCACCCGCGCGGAGCTGGAGCTGGACCTCGCCGACGCGGCCGCACGGTGGGCGAGCCAGGCGACGGAGCTGGCCGGCCAGCTTGGCCTCCCCGGCCCCAGCGCCGAAGCCCAGCGCGCGCAAGCGACGCTGCTGTTGAGCGCGGGCTCGTTCACCGCCGCCGCCGAGACCGCGCGGCTGTCGGCCGAGCAGGCCGAGCAGGCGGGCCAGCCCGTGCAGGCCGCGAGGTCACGGCTGCTCGCGGGGATCGCCCTCAGCAGGGCCGACGACGCCGAGGGCGCGATCGCGCAGCTGGCGAGGGCCGAGGAGACGTTCGCCGCGCACGGCGCGTCGCGCTACCGCGACCACGCCGCGCTCGAGCTCCGCCAGCTGGGCATCCACGCGACCGTCGGACGCCGCCGAGCAGGCTCGGGCGCGAGCATCGGAGCGCTCAGCACGCGCGAGCTGACGGTCGCGAGGCTCGTCCACGAGGGCCTCGCCAACCGGCAGATCGCCGCGGAGCTGTCGATCAGCATCAAGACCGTCGAGAACCACCTGACGAACATCTTCCGCCGCCTGGAGATCTCCTCGCGCTCGCAGCTGGCGATGCTGGTCGAGCGATCGCGCGACGTGGCGGCGTAGCGCTTAGGCGCCCTGCACGCGGATCATCCACAGGTTCTTCTCGAGATCGGCGACCACTCCATGCAGGAGGTCGGCCGTGACCGCATCGACGTCCTCGAGGCGATCCATGCGCTGGCGGATCGCGCCGATCGCGTCGCGCTCGGCGTGGCGGAGGGTGGGGTGGTGATCCTCGCTGATGATCTTCGTGGACATTGGCGTCCTCCTTGGCGGGTGGATCGTGCGTGGTGGATTGGCCGGTCTGCGGTCGGGGGCTCGCTCGGTTGGCGGCCCCTACTCGAAGGCCGGCGCGGGCGGCGGGTCCTCGGAGCTGTAGGCGTCGTCCTCGCCGCGGACGTCGCGGTAGCGGCGGTCGAAGAGCTCCAGCGCGGCGGTCACGTCGGCGGGTCCATGGACGGCGTGGGAGACCACGTCGGAGGCCTCCGTCGGGCCGGCCGGCTCCGCATCGCCGTGCTCGACCAGCTCGTCGTGCTCGGGGTGCGAGAAGGGCAGTTCGACGACCCCGCGATCGCGATCGAGGACCCCCAGCTCGACGTGCTCGTAGCGGACGAGCGCGGCGCTCGGCGAGCATCGCTCGATACGCACGCCCGGCCACGTGTCGAGCTCATTCGCGATCTCATCGACGAGCGCAACCCGGTTGACGCGGTCGGCGTGAGACACCGCCTGATCGTAGCGGAGCGCGCCGTTCGCGCGCACGGGCCTACCATGCAGTGATCCGCCGGTCCTCTCGGTCAATGCACAAGGAGCAGCCATGAACGACGAACGCGTCCTCAACAAGATCGAGCAGCTGGTCGAGGAGGAGCACGCGCTCCTGGAGCTCGGCGGCGAGTCTCGGGCGCAGGACAAGCACGAGCGCCTGGCGACGATCGAGGTGGAACTCGACCGCTGCTGGGACCTGCTGCGCCAGCGGCGCGCCCACCGCGAGTTCGGCGAGAACCCCGACGAGGCGTCGGTACGCGATCAGACAACCGTGGAGGGCTACCTGCAGTGACGCACCCCGGGGCCGCCTCGACGAAGCGGCCCACGCGCCTCGCAGGCGTTCGCCCTCGCCACCCCGCCTAAGATCAACCCCATGAGCGATCTGCCCTCAGTGTGCATCGTCGGAGCGGGAGTCAGCGGACTGACCGCCTGCAAGGCCCTCGACGACTTCGGCGTGGCGCACACCTGCTTCGAGGCCTCCGACGAGGTCGGCGGCAACTGGTACTTCGAGAACCCCAACGGGCTCTCCTCCGCCTACCGCTCGCTGCACATCGACATCTCCAAGCCGTCGATCTCCTTCCGCGACTTCCCGATGCCCGAGCGCTACCCCGACTACCCCCACCACACGCAGATCTTCGAGTGGCTGCGCGACTACGCCGACGCGTTCGCGCTGCGCGAGAACATCCGCTTCAACGCGCGCGTGCAGCACGCCGAGCGGGGCGAGCACGGCGGCTGGCGGGTCGCGCTCGCCGACGGCGCAGAGGAGCGCTTCGACGCCCTGCTCGTGTGCAACGGGCACCACTGGAGCCCGCGCCACCCGGGCTTCCCGGGCACCTTCGACGGGCCGCAGATCCACTCCCACGAATACATCGACCCCAGCACGCCGCTCGACCTGCACGGCAAGCGGGTGCTCGTCGTGGGGATCGGCAACAGCGCCGTGGACATCGTCTCGGAGCTCGCCCGCAAGACCGTCTCGGACACCGTCTTCCTGTCCACCCGCTCGGGCGCGTACGTCGTGCCGAAGTACCTGTTCGGCAAGCCCACCGACCAGGTGGTGCGCCCCAACCCGGTGCTGCCCGCGAGAGTGCAGCGCCAGCTCGGCCGCGTGCTCCAGCGCGTGCTCAACGGGCGCATGGAGGACTTCGGCCTGCCGACGCCCAACCACCGCTTCCTCGACGCCCACCCCACCGTCTCCAGCGAGCTGCTCGGGCGCCTCGGCGCGGGCGACGCCGTCGCGAAGGGCGACGTCAGCGAGCTGCTCGGAGACTGCGTGCGCTTCGCCGACGGCTCGGTCGAGCCGGTGGACGCGATCATCTACGCCACCGGCTACAACGTCGAGTTCCCGTTCCTCGACCCCGAGCTCGTGTCCGCGCCGGAGAACGTGCTGCCGCTGTACAAGCGCATGTTCAAGCCCGGGATCGACGACCTCGCGTTCGTCGGCCTCGGCCAGGCGATACCCACGATCTTCCCGTTCGCCGAGCTGCAGTCGAAGCTCGCCGCGCGCTGGCTGAGCGGCGACTGGGCGCCGCCCAGCGACGCGGAGATGCACGCGGAGATCCCCCGCGACGAAGCGCTGCACACCGCGCACTTCACGCGCAAGCCGCGACACACGATGCAGCTCGACTGGTACGCCTTCGAGCGCGAGCTGAACGCCCGCACGATCCCCGCCGGGCAGGCGCGAGCGCGCGCGGGGGCGCCGACCGGGCGCGATCTCGCCGGGCGCGCGGCCTCCGGCGTGGAGGACTCCGCACAAGAGCCGCTGGTCGCGTGAGCGAGGTCGAGTTCAAGAGCGGCGGGGTCGTCTGCCGGGGCGTGCACCTGACCGGCGAGGGCGACGATCTCGCGCGCGATGGCAGGCGCCCGTGCGTGGTGCTCGCCCACGGCTTCAGCCTGACGGTCGACTCGGGGCTGCTGGCGTTCGCCGAGCGCTTCGCGCGGGCGGGCATCGACGCGCTCGCGTTCGACTACCGCCACTTCGGCTCGAGCGACGGCCAGCCGCGCCAGCTCGTGTCGCTGAAGGAGCAGCTCGAGGACTTCGCCGCCGCGATCGTCTGCGCGCGCTCGCTCGAGGGAGTGGACGGCGAGCGCATCGCCGTGTGGGGCTACTCGCTCGGCGGCGGGCACGTCGTCCCGACCGCGATCGGCGACGGGCGCGTGGTCGCGGCGATCGCGCTGACCCCGGCGATGGACGGCGTCGGCGCGCTGCTGATGCTCCTGCGCACCGCCGGCGCCGGGCAGCTCGCACGCGTGACCCTCGCCGGGCTTCGCGACGCGCTCGCCGGCGCGCGCGGGCAGGCGCCGGTGATGCTCTCCGTCACCGGGCCGCCCGGCAGCCTCGCGGCGCTGACCAGCGCGGACGCCGAGCCCGGCTTCCGTGCGATCGTCGGCCCGAGCTGGCGCAACGAAGTGGCGGCACGCATCGCGCTCGCCCTCGGCCGCTACCGTCCCGGCCTGCAGGCCGATCGCCTGCCCTGCCCGATCCTCGTCCAGATCGCCGACCGCGACGCCGTCGTGTCGGTGAAGGCCATCCAGGACGCGGCCTTCCGCGCGAGCGGCCGCGCGGAGGTCCGCACCTACCCGGTCGGCCACTTCGACGTGTTCGTCGGCGAGACGTTCGAGCGGGCGGTCGCGGATCAGCTGCACTTCCTGCGCCGCCACCTCGGGGCGAGCGCGGACGCGCGGGTCCTCGCCCGGGCGTGATGCTCTCGCGCCGCCCGGGTTCGCTGATCGGCCTGGCGACGCTCGCCGTGACGGTCGCGTTCTCGTACTTCGCCCTCAGCGGCGTGCACCTCGGCCAGGCCTGGAACGCGCTGCGAGGCAGCGACTACCTGTGGCTGGGCCCGGCGCTGCTCGCGCTCGCCCTGGCGATGGCCGCCCGCGCGCTGCGCTGGCGCTCGCTGTTCGCGCCGGGCCGGCGGCCACCGCTGGGGACGGTCGCCAACGCGATGATGGTCGGCTACCTCTACAACAACATCCTTCCCGCGCGCGCCGGCGAAGTCGCGCGCGTGGTCGTCCTGACCAGGCGCAGTCGCGCGCAGCCGGTCGAGATCGCCGGCACCGCTGTGCTCGAGCGGCTGTACGACGTCGTGGGGATCCTCGCGATCTTCTTCGTCGCCGAGCCGTGGCTGCCGAGGGTCGGCTGGCTCGCTCCGGCCGCGATCGTCGCGGGGACGCTGGCGGCGGCGATCGTCGCGACCGCGCTCGCGCTCGCGATCCACGGCGAGCGCGCGCTGCGTGTGCTGCTCAGTCCCCTGAGCAGACTGCCGGGCGTCTCCGAGCAGCGCCTGCAGCGCACGGTCACCGAACTGGCGCACGGGCTGAGCGGCCTGCGCGACCCCGGCGTCGCGCTGCCGGGCTTCCTGTGGACGGTGCTCGCGTGGATGTTCACCGCGCTGCTCGCCTACTTCGTCATCCTCGCCTTCCACCTGCAGCTGCCGTTCGCATGCGGCGTGCTCGTGACCGTGGCGGTCGGGCTGGCGATGATCCTGCCCTCGCCGCCCGCCGCGGTGGGTGTGTTCGAGGGGGCCGCCCTGATCGGGCTGAAGGCGTACGGCATCTCACACTCGGCCGCGCTGCCCTTCGCGCTGGTGCTGCACCTCGTCAACTTCCTGCCGTTCATCCTCGTGGGCGCGGCCCTGCTGCACCACAACTCCCGCCACCCGGCGTGGCGCTACGGCGAGAACTTCCGGCTGGTCAGCCCGAGCCGGTGGAGTCGCAGGCGGGCGAGCGCGCCGAGCGTCTTCAGACCGTATACGACGGAGGCGTTCAGGCCGACCGATGAGGCCTCGTCGGAGTAGATCGTGCGCGCCGGGACCTCGGTGATGCGAAAGCCGAAGTGCACCACCTGCATCAGCAGCTCCGAGTCGAAGGAGAAGTCCAGCGAGTTGCGCAGGAACGGGATCGACACCAGCAGCTCGCGCGAGTACGCGCGATAGCCGGTGTGCAGCTCCGAAAGGGAGGTTCCGAGCGCAAGGTTCTCGATGCCCGTGAGCGCGCGGTTGGCGAGGAACTTGTACAGCGGCATGCCTCCCGCGAGCGCGCCGCCCTTCTCCATCAGCCGCGATCCGAGCACGAGGTCCGCGCGCCCCTCGAGGATCGGCCTGACCAGTTCGGGGATCAGCGTCGGCTCGTACTGGCCGTCCGGGTGCAGCATCACGACGACGTCGGCTTCGTTCTGCAGCGCCTGCAGGTAGCAGGTCTTCTGATTGCCGCCGTAGCCGACGTTGTGCGGGTGCCAGATGACGCGCAGCGGCAGCGTGCGCGCGAGCTCGACGGTCCCGTCGTCGGACCCGTCGTCGACGAGGATGATCTCGTCGACCCACTCCGTCGGGATTCCCGAGACGGTGGCGGCGAGCGTGCGCGCGGCGTTCAGCGCCGGCATCACGACGACGACCTTCGCGCTTCCCTTCTCGGCGGGCGCCGCGCGCACGTCCCCAGCGCTTGGTTCGGCAGCGGTCGGTCGCAGAGCGCCGAGCACGATACACGATGGCCGTAACGTCTCCCACTATGGTGGCGGGCCGCATGCCCCGGTCCAACCGCCTGCGCGTCGATCGCTTCGACCTGCTGCTGCTCGCGATCCTCGCGGCCCTGTCGATGTGGACCGTCGCGCTGGCGCTGTGGCAGGTCCTCGCGCACGGACTGATCTGGACGGGAAGCGAGAACGTCTACTTCGAGGACGGCTTCCAGTCGATGATGTGGATCCAGGGCATCCTGCACCACGGCGCGAGCCCCGACCTGTACGTGCTCGGCCACACCCCCGCCGACTTCTTCCAGCCGCTCGTCGCGATCTCGGCGGCGCTCGCCGCGCTCGGGGTCGCACCGTACCTCGCGCTGCTGGCGTGGAAGCCGGTGGCGGTCTGCGGCGTGTTCTTCGCCGCCCGCGCGTACGTGCGCCGAACCGTGCCCGGGATCTGGCCGCGGCGCGCTGCGCTCGCGCTGGCGCTGTTCTTCGGCTGGGGCGCGGTCATCGGCGATTCCTGGATCGTGTTCTGGTCGTGGGGCTACCCGTTCGCGCTGATCGGCCTCGCGTGCGCGCTCGGCGCGATGCTCGCCTACGCGCGCGAGCGTGCGCGCGGGCGCGTGGGGTGGCTCGCACCGCTGCTCGGGGCGCTCGCGAGCTGGCTGCATCCGTGGCAGGGGGAGACTCTGATCCTCGTGCTGATCGGATCGGAGCTGTGCATGCTCGCTCGCCGGGAGCGCCCACGCCTGCTTGCCCTGTCGCTGACCGTCGCGATCTCCGCCCTGCCGCTCGCGTACTTCGCGCTGCTCGTTCGCCTCGACTCCGTCTGGCGGCGCGAGCACGAAGTCGCGCTGACCACCTATCCGCTGTCGCATGTCCTCCGCGCGCTCGCGCCGCTCGCGATCCCCGCGCTGCTCGCCTACCGCGTGCGACCGGCGAGCTTCCTGGCGCTGACCGCGCGCGTGTGGCTGCCCGTCACGCTCGTGATATTCCTGTTCTCGGAGTGGAAGGGCAGCGGGCCGACGCACGCGCTGCTCGGCGTGAGCGTCCCGCTGGCCGTGCTCGCGGTCGAGGGCGTGCGCTCGCTGCCGTGGCGGGTCCTGTCCGAGCGAGCCGCGGCTCGGCGCGCGCTCGCGCTGCCGCTGGCGGTCGCGCTGATCGCGCTTCTGACGATACCCGGCACGGTCCACATGCTCGAATACGCCGACGCGCACACCGAGCCGCGCACCGGTCGCTCGACGTTCATCACGCCCGGCGAGAACGCGGCGCTCGCCTACCTGGCGCACGACGCCCGCGCCGGCGGGGTGCTGACTCGCTTCTATCTCGGCATGGTCGTGCCGCCGGCGACAGGGCGCCAGAGCTACGTGGGCGACTGCTACTGGTCGCAGCCGGATTGCAAACATCGCGCGCACATGGCCGAAAAGCTGCTCACCGGCAAGCTGCACGCGGCGCAGGCGCGTGCCTTCGTGCGCGACAGCGGCGCGCGCTTCGTGCTCGGCGACTGCCGCTCGAGCAACCTCACGCGCGCGCTCGCGCCGATCGTCAGCGAAGTGCGCAGGTTCTCGTGCGCAACCGTCTACGTGATCGGGTGAGAGCTGATCCGCGAGCCGCATCCACGCCCCCACGTCCGCCAGAAGCGGCGGCCGCAGGGAGAAGTGTGGCGGGGAGCTCCGCGCTCCCCGCCAGCGTCAACGCCCGGCTGCCAGCGGCCGGTCAGACTTTTTTGCACTGACCGATGTCGAACCCGCCCACGATGTTGGGCAAGCCTCCCGAGTCGCCGAACTGCGGAGCGGGGTTGTTCCCGAAGCAGACCACGTTGCCGAGGATCGTGTTGGTGACGATCTCGCTCGAGTCGGGTTCCCCGGTTTCTTCGCTGATCGTGAGGCCGACGTTTTTGAGCAGGATCATGTTGTGGTGGATGGTGTTTCGCAGCACCCCGAACCACGCGCCCTTCCAGCCGGTTACGACCAGGTTTCCGCCGATGTCGTTTTCCTTGATCGGGAAGTTGACGTACGGGGTGAGCGTTTCGCCCGGACCGCCGCCGTAGGAGAGGACGCTGCCGCCGATCGTGTTCCCGTCGAGGTACATCGTCAGCGGATGGAAGGCGATGATGCTGCCGCCGACGAAGTCTTCGGTGTTCTGCGATTCGCAGGGTTCGCCCGGGCCGATCGAGCCGAGCGTGCAGCCGAGCGCGAGTATCGCGCCGTCGCCGACCACGATGTTGCCGGTCACGTCGACCTTGCCGAGGGTGAAGGCGTCGAGGCACGCACCCCTGGCGATCCTGAGGTTGCCGGACACGTCCAGCTCCGCCCCGGCGCCCACCCAGTTGTTGCCCGTGATCGTGAGGTTGTGGTAGGAGCCTTCGATCGGTTCACCGAGGCTCGGGCAGATAGGCGGCCCTCCGGGCTCCCAAGCCGACGCCGCGGGCGCCGACACCGCCGCAGTGAGCGCCGCGCACGATGCGATCAGGCAGCTGAGCTTGCAAATCTTCCGTCCCGACATGTCCGTCCCTCCTTGAAGGTTCGTTGTCATCCCCGATGGATCCAGCGGCGAGCGCAGGCTACGCGGAGCACGCCCCCCTCCCCCCGGCGCACCGAGCATAACCGATCGCTCCAGCAGAGCCATTTCTGCGATGGGCCCGGCGCTGAGCCGGCAACCCGTTACGCCCGCGGCCGCCCCGGCGTGAGAATCTCGGCGGTGGCCTCGCCGCGGCCGACGACGTCGCCTGCGTCGGACACGAGCTCGAGCAGAACGCGCCCGTGACGCGCGAGAGGACGCGATGCCCGCCGTGTCCTCGCGGGCATGCCCGAGAGCGCGGCGCAGGCTGCGTCCGCTAGCTCGTCGAGGTACTCGTTGGGTGGGCAGGAGAGCTGGCCGGCCAGCCAGCGGCGCGCGATCGCGTGCGTTGGGCCGGTGACGATTGCGTTGACCACGAGCATCGACATCGGCCTGGCCTGTCCGCGCTCGACGAGCGGTGCCAGCCAGTCCTGATAGGCGGTTGCGAGCTCGCGGTTCATCTCGCTGAGCTGGGCGCTGCCCGGGGAGTCCCACTCGAGGGTTCCGCGCGTGTACACGAAGCGCGCCCGGTCGACGTTCGCTTCGATCCACTCGATCTGGTGCGCGATCACCCCACGCACGGCGGCGCGCAGCGATCGCGGTCGGCGCGCCAGCAGCTGCCAGAGCTCCTCCTGGAAGGACGCGATCGCCTCGACGTAGAGCGCGTCCGCGATCGCCTCCTTGGTCGGGAAGTGATGAAACAGGGCGCCGTTGGAGACGCCGCTGCGTTCGCGAATCCGGGCGACGGTCGTCTGCTCGTAGCCGGCCTCCAGGAAGCACGCCAGCGCCGCGTCGAGGATGCGGGCCCGAGTGCTCGCGTGCGGTGGCGGCGTAGCGCGGCCATCTAGAGTGTTACTCTGGAGCATAACTCCAGTATACCGAGAGACCAGACGGAAGGAGCCCCACATGAACGCCGTGCCGACCGACACAGCCCCCTTCGCGCTTCCGGCGCTCCACGCGGACGTGCAGGCCCAGGCGCAGGAGCTCGCCTCGCGCTTCGCCGAGCGCCATCGCGAGGTGCGCCTGCACCCCTTCGAGCATCGCGAGCTGCACCCGGAGCTGTGGCGGGAGATCAGCGAGCGAGGCTGGCCCGGTCTGCTCGTACCCGCCGCGCACGGTGGCAGCGAAGGAGGCCTGCTCGCCTACCTCGTCGTCATGGAGGCGCTCGCCGCCTCGAACCTGATCCTGTGGATGCCCGTGCTGAGCGCCGCCATCGGCCACGCCATCGCAGAGGTCGGTCCCGACTGCGCACGTGAGCGCTGGCTTCCGGCGGTCGCCTCCGGCGAGACGTTCCTCGCCCTCGCCGTGACCGAGCCCGGCTGCGGGCACAACGTGTTCAGGACCGAGACGACCGTGCGCCGCGACGGCGAGCGCTTCCTGATCAACGGGCTGAAGGCCATCACGTCCGGGATCGACCTCGCCGAGCGCGTGCTCGTCTTCGGGCGCTTACCCGGCGGCGACGGTGACGGTGAAGGCCGCAGGTTCACGACCGTTCTGGTCGACCCGCTCGCCCGGGATCGAGCGCGCCGAGCTGCCGATGCGCTGGCGCGAGGGCGCCCGCCAGTTCCAGCTGACGTTCACCGACGTCGAGGCGCCCCTCGACGGGCTCGTGGGAGCGGAGGGCCAGGGCCTGCTCGCGCTGTGGCCGTTCACCCACATCGAGCGGCTCATGACGGCCGCGCTCTGTCTGGGCAACGCGCGCTACTGCGTCGAGCGCTCCCTCGCGCGTGCCAGGGAGCGGATGATCTTCGGTAAGCAGCCGATCGGCGCCGAGCAGGCCATTCAGCACCCGATCGCCTCCCTTCACGCCCGCATCGCCGCGACCCGGCTGCTCGTTTACCGCGCCGCGGCGCGCTTCGACGCACGCGCCGACATGGCCGAGGTCGCCGCGGAGGCGAACATGGCCAAGGTGCTCACCGCCGACCTGCTCTTCGACGCCGCCGACCACGCCATGCAGACGCTCGGCGCGGTCGCCTGGGACGAGCGCGAGGGGATGATCGACCTGTTCCTGGACGCGCGTGCGGCGCGCTCGGCGCCGATCTCCCAGGAGCTGGCGCTGAACTTCATCGCACAGCACGTCCTCGGCCTGCCAAGCCACCGCTGAGGGGGCACGGGTGCGGGGGCATGTGGAGGTCTCGATGCACACGTGTCAAGCGATACCGATCACGAGGTCGAACCTTCGATTGTTTGTCTGACCTTCCCGCGGAACGCGTCGGCGTCGATCGCGGGGTACCGGTACAGCTCCGGCTCGATCTGCTCATACAGCTCCAGCAGCCGATTCGGTTGAATGAGCCGGCGACTGAGCATGTTCGCCACGTCTTGGAGGTCTTGGTTGAAGCCTCGCTCAATCTTCGACAGCGCCTGCGAGTACGGGTCGAAGTGCCGGACCTGCACGTTGCCGGCCTCGAACACGACCGGGCTGCGCTCCCGCCAGCCCGGGAGCTCGGGAATGAAGTCTGGCGGCGAGGCGAGCTCGATGTTGATCTGCAGTTCCTCCTTGAGCGTCGGGAGCAGGCGAAGCAGCGTGTCGCTGTCCGGGTCGAGGCGGATATCCACGGCGACAGTCGAGGCGCGCCAACCTTCGAGGACGGCGGTCGCTCCACCGGTGAGGTAGATGATCGTCTTCGCGTCAGCTGCTTGCCCAAGTTTGTCCGCGAGAGCGTGAAGGCGCTCGCGGTCAACGGGTGGTCGCATGCTGCTCTGCGGCGCGCGAGTAGCTTGCGATCCTGGCGAGCAGCGCGTTGTAGCGGCTGTGCGCACCCGGCTGCGCGCTGAGCAGCGCATACAGCCGGTGCTCGGGCGACTGGTCGCTCCCTTCTTGACGAGTGTGGAGGCTGACGCCGAGGCTACACAGCCGCGGCGCGGCGATTTCGAGGACCAGCGACGCCTCGGTTTCCCGTCCGGCGGCCAGGTCATCGAGGCCTTGCGCGATGAGCTCTGAACCCGGGAGCTCTGCTTGCGAGGAGTTGCTTGCCATCACGGGGTTTCTGGTGCGGACGTCGGCGACGACGAGGATTCTACGCGCTGGTCTGACGAGCTCAGGGATCGGACGCCCACACCGATTATGAGTGCGCTCACGATCGAGCGCTATGGGAGCGAGCCGGGCGGCGCGAGCCAGACAGACTCGAACCCCATGATCTCGGCGAGCGTGTCGTAGTCGCGGTCGTAGTGGAGCACGGCGGCTCCCGTCTCTTGCGCGGCGGCGGCGATCAGGTAGTCGACCACCGGTATCCGCTGGGCACCGGCGGAGCGATGGATAAGCGTGCGCATGACGTCCTGCGCTGCTCGAGCGGTGGTGGCTGTGAGCGGGGCGGTGCGCACTACGGTCAGCCGTTCGGCGAGCACGTCGAAGTCCGCGCCACTGCGAGCGCTGAGCAGGATCTCCAGCCGCACGGCGGGCGATACGCGCAGACGACCTGCAAGCAGCGCCTGCACCCAGCTGTCGCGAACGGCCGCATGGTGCGCGCGCGACCACGCGGAGGTATCGACGAGCAGCGGCAGCTCGCCCCAGGCGGCCCGGCTATCGGATGGGCCAGGCACGGAGCTTGCCGTCGCGCAGCAGATCCCAGTCGATGCCCGCAGTCTCTGGCTTCATGAAGCTCTCGGCGAGCCCTTCGAGCAGCATCGTGCGCTGCTCTTCGGTCGGTGGTTCATCGGCGATGTGGCGAGCTCCGGCGATCGCCAGTTCGCGCACCTGTCGCGAGCGCGAGAGTCCAGCCGGCAGATGCGGCGCGGCCGCGCGCAGCGCGCGTGCGAGCTCTGGATCCTCAGTGACCTGGATGCGGGGATGGGATGTGGCCACCCAGGCCAGTGTACCACCGGTGTATCACGCCGAGGGTGGTGAGTGGGCCCGGCAGGACTCGAACCTGCGACCTACCGATTATGAGTCGGCAGCTCTAACCAGCTGAGCTACGGGCCCGCCGCGCGCTCGGGCTGGCGCCGCGGGCGCGCCCGGGAGACGCTACCAGCGAAATGTGCGATGCTCCCGCGCGCCGTCTCGCCGTGGGAGGCGGCCGTTTCGATGGGCAACCGAGCATGGAGGGAGCGGCGGATGAGGGGATCGGGCAGATGCCTGTAGAGCGAGCGGCGATCGTGACGGGGGCCTCGAGCGGTATCGGCCTTGCGATCGCCCGCGTCCTCGGCCAGGAGGGCTACGCGATGACGGTCGCGGCGAGACGGGCGGAGAAGCTCGAGAACGCCGCGAAGGGGCTCGCGGACGAAGGCTTCGACGTGCAGGCGATACCGGCGAACCTGGCCTCCGAGGAGGAGGTCAAGAAGGTGGTGGACGCCCACCGCGATCGCTACGGGCGCCTGGACGTGCTCGTGAACAACGCGGGCGTGGGCATCGGCGCGGCGGTGGGAGAGATCGAGACCAAGCGCCTGGACATGCAGCTCGATATCAACATCCGCTCGATCGTGCTGTTCTACCGCGAATGCGTCTCGATGCTGCTGGAGGCGGGCGCCCTGCACAAACGGGCGATCGTCGTCAACACCGCGTCGATCGCGGGCAAGCACGGGGAGGCGTGGCTGTCGGTGTACTCCGCCACCAAGCACGCGGTGGTGGGCTGGAGCGACTCGATGAACCGCGAGCTCTCCACCCAGGGCATCCGCTCGACCGCCCTCTGCCCGGCGTTCGTGGACACGCCGATGACTGACTTCGTCAAGGGACAGGTGCCCGCCGAGGAGATGATCACCCCGGAGGACATCGCCGAGTCGGTGCGCTACCTGCTGAAGGTCTCCCCCGCGTGCCTGGTGCCGGAGATCATGTTCATCCGCCCCGGCGACAACCTGGGGGCGACGGGCCCCTGACGGACGACGCCTGACGAGCGTCAGCTCAGCAGGCCAGCAGGCGCGGCGGAGCCGCCCGCACAGGGGACCCGCGCAGGCGCCGGGCGACGATCTCGCCACGCGGGTCGGCGACGTCGGGGAGCGTGCGGCGGACGCGCCGGCGCGCGCTGGCGAGCAGATGGCGGTGTTCGGCGATGGCGACGTCGAGCTCCAGGCCGCCGTCCTCCTGGAGACTGGCCTCCAGCTGGGTGACGAGGACGCGGATCTCGCGGTCGGTGGCCGCTCGCTGCTTGCCGCCGGCGCGAGCGAAGCGGTCCCACGAGCGGGCGAACGAGAGGAAGTCGGTGCGGGCGCCGACGCGGTGGGCGGCGAGCATCGGGCAGACGCCGCCGAGGCCGTCGACGTAGGCACCGACGATGATGCGCTCGTTCGCGCGGACGCCGGCGAGCATCGCCTCCCGGGTGGCGAGCGGGAGGCAGTCGATGGCCGTGCGCAGGCGCTCTACGGGGCTGGCGTTGTGGCGGCGGCGCTTTCGCATAGGCTGTGCGTCCGCGTGACTGGCTGTTTGGCCAATGTCGGGCGGCGCGCGGCCAAGCGTAAGACACGCCCTCCAAGCGCGCAACGAATCCCCTCCCGGTGAAAGGAAATTTGCAGATGAAGCTCGGCGTGCACATTGGCTACTGGGGCCTGGGGATGAGCTCGGCCGACCAGCTGAACATCGTGAAGGAGGCCGAGCGGCTGGGCTATGACTCGGTGTGGGCGGCGGAGGCGTACGGCTCGGACACGGCGACGGTGCTCGCGTGGCTCGCGGGGCAGACGACGAAGATCCGCCTCGGCGCTGGGATCTTCCAGATGCCCGCGCGCTCGCCCGCGATGACGGCGATGACCGCGGCGACGATCGACCAGCTGTCGAACGGGCGGATGATCCTCGGCATCGGCTCCTCCGGCCCGCAGGTGGCGGAGGGCTGGCACGGGCAGCGCTTCGCCAAGCAGCTCCAGCGCACGCGCGAGTACGTGGCGGTCGTGCGGATTGCGCTGGCGCGCGAACGCGTGGAGTTCCACGGCGAGACGCTCGAGCTGCCGCTCCCCGACGGGCCGGGCAAGGCGTTGAAGCTGACGATCTCCCCCGTGCAGGAACGCATCCCCATCTACCTGGCGGCGATCGGCCCGAAGAACACGGCGCTGGCGGGTGAGATCGCGGACGGGTGGATCCCGACGCTGTTCAGCCCCGAGCACGTCTCCGAGTTTCGCCCGCTGCTCGAAGAAGGCGCGAGCGTCTCCGGTAAATCGCTCGACGACTTCGACATCGCCCCGACGGTGAACGTGTTCGTGACCGACGACCGCCAGGGCGCGCGGGATGCGATGCGGCCGTTCATCGCCCTGTACGTGGGCGGCATGGGCTCTCGCGATCAGAACTTCTACAACCGGGTGGTGCAGCGCTACGGCTTCGCCGACGCCGCCGGCAAGATCCAGGATCTGTACCTGGAAGGCAAGCGCGAGGAGGCGATGGCGGCGATCCCCGACGAGCTGATCGACACCGTGGCGCTGTGCGGTCCTAAGGATGTCGTCCGCGAGCGCCTGGCGGTGTACCGCGACGCGGGCGTCGGCACGCTGGGGGTGACGCCGATCGCGTTCACCGCCCCCGAGCGCTTGGAGCAGCTGCGGCTGATCGCCGAGCTCGCCGCCTAGCCCGGCAGGCGTGGCAGGACCGCCGCGGCTGGAGAGCTCGACGTGGACGCTGACGGCGAGGGGGCGGGACTCGGCCGCCCGCTGCGGGTCCTGCTGGGCGCGTTCGGCGACCCCGGCCACGCCTTCCCGATGATCGCCCTCGGTCGCGCGCTCGTGGCGCGCGGGCACGACGTCACGCTGCAGACGTGGCGGCGCTGGCAGGACGACGTCGAGAGGACGGGCCTGCGCTTCGCGCCGGCGCCCGAGTACCAGGTGTTCCCCTCCGGCCCGGAGCCGCTCGACTTCTACGAGGCGGTCGTGCACGCGACGAAGGACACGCTCCCGCTCGTGCGCGAGCTGGAGCCGGAGGTGGTGGTGGCGGACATCCTCACGCTCGCCCCCGCGCTCGCCGCGGAGATCCACGGCGTACGCCGCGCGACGCTGATCCCCCACGTGCACCCGCACAGCCCGCCCGAGTTCCCGATCTACTCGCTCGGCGCCCGCATGCCCCGGACGGCCGCCGGGCGCGCGCTCTGGCGCCAGGCCCACCGGGCGGTCGTGCGCGGGCTCGAGCAGGGGCGCGCAGAGCTCAACGACACCCGCGCGCGCCTCGGTCTCGGTCCGCTGGACTACGTCCACGGCGGCATCAGCCGCGAGCTCGCGCTGGTGGCCACCTTCCCCCAGCTCGAGTACCCGCGCGAGCGCGGCAGGTGGGACCCGAACGCGCGCGTGGTCGGCCCGCTGATGTGGGAGCCGCCGGCGCGCGAGGTGCCGCTACCCGGCCTCGAGCCGGCCGAGGCGCCGCTGGTGTTGATCGCCACGTCCACCGCCCAGGACGGCGAGCACACGCTGCTGCGCGCCGTCCTGCGCGGGCTTGCGGACGCGCCGGTGCGTGTGCTCGCGACGTACAACCGCCGCCTGCCGCCACGCGCGCTGCCCGTCCCCGAGAACGCCCGCGTCGTCGACTGGCTGTCCTACGCGCGGACGATGCCCCACTGCGACGTGGTCGTCTGCCACGCCGGGCACGGCACGCTCGTGCGCGCGCTGTCGTGCGGGTGCGCCGTCGTCGCGTGCCCGGCTGTGGGCGACATGAACGAGAACGCCGCCCGCGTAGCCTGGGCCGGCGCGGGGGTGCGCGTGCCGCGACGCTTCCTCAGCCCTCGCGTGCTGCGACTAGCGGTGGAGAGGGCGCTGGGCGAGCCCGCCATCCGGGCGCGTGCGCGGGAGCTGGCCGCATGGTCGAGCACGCATGACGCCGGCGCGACGGCGGCGGAGCTGGTGGAGGGACTAGCGGACCGATAGTTCCGGGCGCGCCGAGGTAAGGCGCGCCCCGCGGCTCACTCGCCGGCCGTCGGCTGGCGCGCCGCGGTGAGCGTTCGCAGCAGCTCGTTCAGCTCGTCGCACAGCGGCCTCAGCGCAGCGAGACTGTCGCGGTTGCCGGTGAAGAGGCCCTCGTCCCCGAGCCCCCAAACGCCGATCGGCTGTCCGTGCGTGCGCTTGAGCAAAGGGCACGGCGTCCCCTTGCCGGCGCCGCTCACGCCCGGCTCGAAGCCCTCGACCTCGTCCACGCTCAGAGTCCACGAGCGAAGCGGGCCCTTGACCCTCACCTCGTCCGCGGACATCCACAACCCGCAGCCAGCGATCCGCACGCCCGCGATGACGCTGAGGGCTGCCACCCCCAGCAGGAAGACCAGCGCGACGACGAGCGTGACGGTGTCGCTGGTGAACCGAGACTGAGTCGCCACGTCCGCACCCATCGCCACCCACGCCGCCGCGTTCACGTACGCAAGCGCAGCGAACGTGTTCGTCCGGCGCGGCTTACGCATCCAGGCGTTCGCCGCGACGGGGACTGCGGGCGCCACAGGTGCGCCGCCGACGGTCGCATGGTCGAGCGAGGACATCCAGGAAAGCATCGGCGTCGGGCTGGCGCCCCTTGAGAGGATGACGTCCCTGTGGCCCTCACGGCAAGCCGGCGACCCCCGATCGTGTTCGTCCAGGCAGGGCGCGATACGCTCCGCAAGTGTCGCGCGTACGCAGGTACCTGGCCTCGGTCACGATCACACCGATTGGAATAGTTCTGCTTGTCGTGCTCGTGGCAGCATTTGCCGTGTTCGCGATCGGCCCCTCGAAGGCGCAGGGGCCCGCCCTTATCGTGGCCGTGCTCCTGTTGATGGGCGTGCTCGGCAGCAGCCTCCCAGACTGGCGCGCCAAGAGCTTGGCCGAACGCCGTCGCGAATTTCACCCGGACGATCGCGCCGACGACCCGGCCCCACCGCTCACGCGCGCCGCCGAAGACGAACTCTGGCGCAATGAGCGCAAACGCTACAAGCAGGCAGATCGATAGTACGGACCCCTACACCTGGTGAGAAGCTCCGGGGGACCGACTCGCACGCTGCGACAACCCTGCTCCAGGACTATCGCCTGGCGGGTTTGAGTCACCCCGCCGGCCCATCCGGCTGAGCGCCACTAAAGAGAGCTAAAAGAACTAAAGACAACTAAAACCCGGGTGGTAGGCTACAGCCAGTGGCCGCCAACAATCCCTTCACGCCGACGTTTGGCTCGCCGCCGCCGCTGCTCGCTGGGCGCGAGGAGCTGATCGAGCTGTTCGGCGAGGCGCTCGACGACGGGCCTGGTTCGGCAGGACGGGCGACTCTCTACACCGGAGCGCGCGGCGCGGGCAAGACCGTGCTGCTCAACGCGGTCGAGGACGCCGCCCGGTCGCGAGGCTGGCTGGTCGTCGCCGAGACCGCGACGCCGGGGTTTCTCACGCGACTGACCGACGATCATCTGCCGCGGCTGCTCGCCGAGCACGACCCGGACGCACTCAAGCGACGCCTCAGCGGCTTCGGGCTGCCGGCAAACCTCGGCTCGCTCGACTGGCAGACCATCAACCGGCATACACGCACGCTCTCGTTCCGGTCGAAGGTCGAGCTGCTGACTAGCCTACTCGCGGAGAACGAGACGGGGCTGCTGATTACGCTCGATGAGCTCCACTACCGCCAGGCGAGCGAGCTGCGGGAGTTTGGGACGGTGGTGCAGCACGCGTTCCGCGAGCGCCGCGATCTCGCGTTCGCGGGCGCCGCGCTGCCCGCCGCGATCGACGAGCTACTCAACGACGAAATTCTCACGTTCATGCGCCGCGCCGACCGCCACCATGTCGGAGCCGTCGCCGGCGCCGCTGTCAGGGAAGCGATCGCTCAACCCGTCACAACGCGCGGAAGGTCGATCACCGACGACGCTCTCGACGCGATGGTCGCGGCGACCGAGGGGTACCCGTTCTTCATCCAGCTCGTCGGCGATCAGGTCTGGCGCAAGGCTGGCACTGCCAGCGAGATCACTCTCGCCGCGGCGCAGGAGGGCATCACCGCCGCGCGGCGGCGTCTCGGCCAGCTCGTGCACGCGCCAGCGCTCGCCGAGGCCTCCAACGTCGATAAGTCGTTCCTTCTCGCGATGGCCCAAGACGACGGCCCGTCGCTCATCGGCGACATCGCCAAACGGCTGAACGTAGACTCGAACTACGCAGGCCAGTACCGGCTACGACTCATCGCGCTCGAGCTGATCGCACCCGCGGGGTACGGACGCGTCCAGTTCGCGCTCCCCTACCTGCGCGACTACCTACGCGAACACACCGCCACACTCGGGCTGCCTGCACATCCCGGCTGACCCCGGGGCCGGTGTACGGCGCACTATCTGAGGCCGACCGCCACTCGAGGCACCCTGAGCTTGTGCGGATCGTTACAACTCCGGGGGTGGGGCTCGCACACTTCCACAACGCTGCTCCAGGACTACCGGCTCGCAGGCTGAAGCCCCGAGAAACAAGCTCCTGCGAATGGCCAAACGGGAGCGCGGCCGTCGGGAGGAGTATGGCCAACTCGCTTACATCATTCCGCTCATGTCCGGCATGCGACCGACCCCGCCAGCGGCTCGCTTCTCTGGCACCTCAGTGACAATCGCCTCGGTGGTAAGGATGTTCTTGGCGATCGACGCTGCGTTCTGCAGCGCGGAGCGCGTGACCATCGCCGGGTCGATAATGCCGGTTGCGACGAGATCGACGATCTCGTTCGTCGAGGCGTCCAGCCCGTGGCCTTTCTTGGCCTTGCGCACGTCGTTGACTACGACGGAGCCCTCCAGGCCAGCGTTCTCGGCGAGCTGGCGCAGCGGCTCCTCTAGCGCCCGCAGCACGATCTGCGCACCTGTGCGCTCGTCGTCCGATCCGTCGGGAGAGGCTCCGCCCATCGATAGGCTCACGGACGAGGACGCCTGCAGCAGGGCGACGCCGCCGCCCGGGACGATGCCCTCCTCGAGCGCCGCACGGGTCGCCTGCAGCGCGTCCTCGACACGGTGCTTCTTCTCCTTCATCTCCGTCTCGGTCGCCGCCCCGACCTTCACCACGGCGACACCGCCCGAGAGCCTGGCCAGGCGCTCCTGCAGCTTCTCGCGGTCGAAGTCCGAGTCGGTGTTCTCGATTTCGGCTTTGATCTGGTTGATGCGACCCTTGATCGCCCCTGCGTCACCGGCGCCGTCGACGATGGTGGTGTTGTCCTTCGCCACAACCACTCGACGCGCGCGCCCGAGCTGGGAGACCTCAGTGTTCTCGAGCTTCAGGCCGAGTTCCTCCGTGATCACCTCGGCGTCGGTGAGGATCGCGATGTCCTCCAGCATCCGCTTGCGGCGGTCGCCGGAGCCAGGCGCCTTGACGGCCACGCTGGTGAACGTGCCCCGCAGCTTGTTGACCACCAGCGTCGCCAACGACTCGCCCTGAAGATCCTCAGCGATGATCAAAAGGGGCTTACCAGACTGGATCACAGCCTCGAGTACCGGCAGCAGATCCTTGATCGCGCTGACCGCCTCGTTGACGATCAGGATGTAGGGACCCTCTAGCACCGCCTCCATGCGGTCCTGGTCGGTGACCATGTAGGGCGAGATGTAGCCCTTGTCGAACTGCATGCCCTCGGTGAACTCGAGGTCCATGCCGAACGTCTGGCCCTCCTCGACGTTGACCACGCCGTCCTTGCCGACCTTCTCGATCGCGTCGGCGATCACGTCGCCGATCTCCTCATCGCCGGCCGAGATCGTCGCAACACGCGCGATCTGGTCCTTGCCGGAGACCTCCTTGGACTGCGAGGCGATGTTCTTGACGACCTCGTCGACCGCCTTCTCGATGCCCCGCTTCAGCGCCAGCGGGTTCGCGCCCGCCGCCACGTTCTTCAGGCCCTGGCGAACGATCGCCTGAGCGAGCACGGTCGCAGTGGTAGTCCCATCGCCGGCCACGTCGTTGGTCGCCGTGGCGACCTCGCGCACGAGCTGCGCGCCCTGGTTCTCGAACACGTCCTCGACCTCGATCTCACGAGCGATCGTGACACCGTCGTTGGTGATCGTGGGCGCGCCCAACTTCTTGTCGAGCACGACATAGCGACCCTTGGGGCCGAGCGTGACCTTGACCGCGTTCGCGACGGCGTCGACGCCGGCCTCGAGAGCCGAGCGAGCCCCTGCGCCGTAACGGAGATTCAACGGGGGATTTTCGTCCGACTTCCAAGCAAAGCCGGTCGATACGTAGGCACGCTCTCGGCGGACAGCTGTCGTCTCAGCCGTCTCGTCGACGACGGCAAAGTCGGATGCGGCCCTCACGAATGCATGAACCAGATCGCGGCTCACGGCTCGCAAGACCGTAGAATTTGCGCCCGCCGGCGGCTCCTCGCTCGCCGCGAGCTTCGCCACCAGCCCACTGGCGAACCGCTCCATCTCGGGACGACCAAGCCCGGATGCACTCATGCGGCGGACTCCGCGGACCGCGCTGCGAGTACGGCTCCGGCAGTAGCTGTTGCAAGCGCTTTCAGTTTCTTTTTGTCCTCCCAGATCTCTGGCCCGCCTTTGTGGGCGACATGCTCAAGGAAATCACTGCCATGAACAATGACGCCCGCGACTAGTTCGCGAGTCATGCAGGATGGGATGCCGTCGTGTTTGTACTCTTCCTCCAGCGCGCTCTCGACCCGTTCGGCATGGCGAAAGTATCGGCCTCGTGGGGGATCACGCTCAACGAGTCCGATCAGCTCAAAGCTATCGACGAGAGCTCGAAGCTCGATCTCCGGCAGCGCCTGGAGAATCGCGACGTTGCTATCCGGGGACAACAACGCTCCCACTCTTTGGCTTACGCAAGAGGGCGTAGAGTACTCCCCAGGCGAAGAGTGGTAGGGCAACGATCCCCAGCGCAAGGATTGCAACAGGAAACCAGATGCCGAAGGCCGAAGGCCAATGGTCGACGTAGATATGCCACCACGCCACCGCCGCACCTGCCGCCAGGAAGCTCGTGATTGCGGCTGCCGAGATCGCTATCGCCCGTTCGGTTGAGACGCGGTTCACCTTCGCCATGCGGCTCTCGCCGAATGTAAGCGACAATCCGAACACGGCGAATACCAGCGTCTCCGCCGTCAGCAGCGATACGAGCTGTTCGCCCGAGGTCAGTTGCGTGACTGCCAGTGTTGCCCTCACGAGGCCCGAAACCGTAGCGCACGAGTCATCGCCCGGCGAGAATCAATCGTGCCTGGGTCGCATGCCGCGTGCGCGGGCAAGGAAGCGCAGACTAGGAAAACCGAGCATCGTCGACCCGAGCACAGGCCATTGCCGAGGAGACCGTGAATGCGCCCTGTACGCTCGTCTACCGCCGTTAGCCCAAGCGATAGTCGCGCTTGTACTCGACGTAGAGCAGCTGGTTCAGCCAGCGATAAGTCGGCCAGCGGAGATGCTGGTGAAAGAACGTGAGCACCAGATCCAGGACACGGCGTTGGTCCTCGGCAAGCTGCGGCTGTGATTCGAGATCGTTCACGGTATGGGCTTGGGTTGCAGCGGCATTCGCGGAGCCTACGGTCTTGGCTGGGTCGCATTCAGCACGGCATAACTTCCGCGGTGTCTACGAGGCCCGGCGAGCGTCCTCGAGTCGGACGTTGAGCTCCTCGATGCGTCGCGCGGTCACGCCGGCTAGTGCCGCGCTTCCGGGGAACCCGGGCGGCGCCTGCACCCAGCACATGACATGCGAGTTCGCGATCTCCGGAAGGGGGCTGCCGGGCGCCGGCGGCTGCGTGTCTGGGTCGGCGTAGTCGAGGCTCGCCGTCGTTTCCGTGGCCTTCTCGTGCATCGAGCGCAGGTCGCGCTCGGGCAGCAGCAGCGGCAGCGGCCCTTGCACGGAGCACGCGGCACAGTCGAGCCACAGAAGCACACTGTCGACGAGGACGAGCACCGGCGCGACGTCGAGTCTGTCGATCGACTCGTCGATCTCCTGCCACGGAAGCTCGGCGTCGGTGTGCGCCCCGACCTTGTTGCGCCACTCCAGCAGGTCGGCGCGGGTCGACGGGGTGATGGAGTCACGCAGCCCACGGAGCTGATCCCTGGGCGCCCTGGGCATTCCGGACTCCTCGTATAGCGCCAGCAGGTTCTTCGCCTGACTGACTGCGGACGGGTATTGGCCGACCGACAGGCGAAGCAGCTCGTTCAGCTCCGACGGAAGCTGGCAGCGCACGAGCCGCTCGAAGATCGCAGAGCCCTGAACCACCGAACACAGCGTCTGCAGCGTGACGAGCGCCTCGGCGACGTCGTTGATCAGCGGGATGACGCGACCGATCTCGCCGCCCATGCGGACCCTCACCGACGGGCCTCTCCCCGCTCCGAAGCTCGTCGCCGTCAGCTCGAGAAAGCCCTCCTCGCCGAGCGGCCGCAGCGCCTGGATCGCCTCGGTCGCGCCGTAGGGAGCGATCGGGTCGTAGTCCAGCTCGCTCAGCCCGCAGACGGCGGCGAGTTGTGAGTAGAGCTCGACGGCATCGTCGAGCAGCGTGTCGACGCTCAGCTCTCCGATGTCGGCCCAGAGGCGGAAGGACTGCAGTTCATCGGCGGCGACGTCGCTCGAGCGCGGTTGGCGCTTCGCGCCGATGTAGTCCCTGATGTCCGCGAAGCGGCCCTCCCAGTCACCCCGCAACCTTTCCAGTGCGGGCTGAGCCGCGCGGAATGCAGGCTCCGACCGACCCCTGACCTCGTTACGCCATGCGGAGCCGAAGCGGATGACGTCATCGAGATGGACGAACACGTAGCGCGCGAGCACGCGCTTGTAGTGGCTGTCAGGGGCCGCTCGCACAAGCGCGCGGACGGCAAGGGCCATCTCCAGGCTGTGGCGAGTCTTCTCGGGTGCGTCCCTCATGGCGAGGACGGTAGCTGGCAAATCGGGTAGGACGCCGACAACGCGACCAAACGAGCACCGCTAGACGCCTTCGACCTCGCGTCGTCTACGACAAGGCGAACGACCGACCCTGGATCAGCGGCACGGCTGACCGAGGCCGTCCCGTCGATACCCCGCGACGGGATAGAGCCGCGGTTGTTGCAAAAAACACTCCGGGGGTGGGACTCGAACCCACAACCTCTCGGTTAACAGCCGAGCGCGTCTGCCAGTTGAGCTACCCCGGATTGGGCTACCCCGGAATGGTGCCGGAGCCTTCGCGTCATTCTAGGCCGGCGCCGCGTTTGGGGACGACAGCCAGCCCAGCCTCAACCTCGGCGTGGCAGTTCGCGCACAACAGGACGCACTTTTTTGCCTCCGCGCGCAGCGTCTCGATCGCGATACCAGCCCCCCGGGCGTTGATCTCACGCCGCTTCTGCGTGGGATCGACGTGGTGGAAGTGCAGTGAGCCGACGTTGCGGGCATAGCCGCAAATACAGCAGGCTCCTCCAGCCTCCGCGACCAGAAGCGCCTTCATCTTCCTGCGCCTGCGGGCGACAGAAGCAGATCGGCAACGCTTGCAGCGGTAGTAGCCCTTGGCGTCGCGCGCGAACTCGGTTTCACCGTGTCGGCGGCAGTGCTTCGTCACGGTCGTCAGGCCCGCGTCCTTGGCGAGGCGCACCTCTTCCGCCGTGCGCCTGCCGAACGCACCGTGCGTTCTCATTCCGTAGCGGATCAGCCAGTGTCGAATGGTTGCCTTGCTCCGGCAGAGCTGCTCAGCGATCTGCGTGATCGACATCCCGTCAGCGACAAGCCTCTCGAGCTGATCCCTGGCGATGCCTCCGCGTGCGGAGTGCCGCTGCCGGTTCACCGCCTGCAGCCCATGCTTCTTAGCCCAGTACCCGACGGTCGCTTCGTGCAGCCCGACGCGCCTGCCGATCTCGGCGAGCGAAAGACCGTCTGCTAGGAACTGCTCGAGCGGGGCGCGATCCATGCACCGTATTGTCGTCAGCAAGCTGTCGCACATGGCGCGCAGACGTGCCGATTTCGTGACGTGACCGTGACAGTTCGGTGTCCGCCGCCTACCTCTGCCCCGTCTCCTCCAGAACCTGCCCGTAGGCCCGGTCGAACTCGCGTTTGACCGCCGCGCGGCGGCCGGCGAGCTGGCTCACGTCGCCGCTCGCCCGGGCGCGCGCCCGCTGGATCTGGCGGTCGACGCGGGCCAGCTCCAGCTGTAGACGCTGGACCTCCAGCATCGCGGGCTGGGCCTGCTCTCGGCCCGCCTCCACCACCAGCTCGGCGAGCACGCGCGTGAGGTCGGGATCGCTCTGCTCGCCGACCATCGGCTCGCGTAGACTTCCCTCGCGCAGGTGCCTCGCCGCGCGCCGCATCAGCTCGCTGGAGAAGTGCTCGTCGACGTCCACCGCCTCCAGCGCCGCCGCCCCCTCCTCGGGCGAGGCGATGCACAACGCGAGGAACGCCCGCTCGGTGTCTTCCCTGGCCCGTGCCCCCGCGCCGTTGCCCCGGCGCCCCTCGGGCGCCGCCTCGCCCCGAGCGTCCGCCGCAGTCGGCCGCCCGCCCCGCCCCGCGAGCCGGCCCCCGCCGCCCGCAGGCGCCCCCGCAGCCGCGCGTCCCCCGCCCGCGAGCAGCCGCTCGGCGACGCTCTCGGGTAGCTCCAGGCGCTCGGACACCATCCGCGTGAGCTCCATCCGCATTGCGCTCGGAGGCAGCGTGGCGAAGACGGGGCGCAGCGCTTCCAGCATACGGTCGCGGCCCTCCGGGGTGGCGTGGTCGCCGCCGGCGAGCACCCGCTCGACGCGGAAGCGCACGAACGGGGTCGAGCTCGCCACCGCCGAGCGCATCGCCTCCGGTCCGTCGCGGTGGATCAGCTCCGCCGGGTCGGCGCCCGCCGGAAGCGCCACCACCCGCAGCTCCAGCTTGCGGGCGGCCGCGAGCGAGGACGCGCGCAGCATCGCCTCCTGCCCGGCGCTGTCGGCGTCCAGCGCGAGCAGCACGGTGCTGGCCATGCGCGCCAGTTCTCCCACCTGCTCGCCGGTGAGCGCGGTGCCCATCAGGCCCGCCGCGTTGGCCATCCCCGCCTGGTGCAGTGCGATCGTGTCGGTGTAGCCCTCGCACACGATCACCTCCCCGGCGCGTGTGGCGTGCGCGCGTGCGAGGTGGGCTCCGTAGAGGTGCAGGCCCTTGTGGTAGACGTCGTTGTCGGCCGTGTTCAGGTACTTCGGGCGCTGCTCCTCGCGCATCGCGCGCGCGCCGAAGCCGAGCACCCTCCCGCGGAGGTCCGCCAGCGGGAACATGATCCGCGAGCGGAAGCGGTCGTAGGGGCGGCCGTTCTCCTTCGAGCGCTGGGCGAGACCAGTCGCGTAGAGCTCCTGCTCGGAGAAGCCGCCCCGGCGGGACGCTGTCAGCACCCGGTCCCATGCGCTGGGCGCGTAGCCCACCCGGAACTCCCGCAGGGCCTCCTCGCCGAGGCCCCGGCCCTGGAGGTACTCGCGCGCGGCGGCTGCCTCCTGCGACTCCCAGAGCACGCGCTCGTAGTAAGCGGTCGTCCGCTCGAGCAGCTCCAGCAGCCGCTCCCTGCGCCGGCGGCGCTCCTGCGCCTTCGGGTCCTCCGCCTCGAGCTCGAGCTCCACGCCGCCGCGTTCGGCGAGCAGCTCGAGCGCGCCCTTGAAGTCCACGCCCTCGGTCTCCTGGACGAACGTGAACAGGTCGCCGGCCGCCTGGCAGCCGAAGCAGTAGTAGACCTTCTGCGCGGGGTCGATCCCGAACGACGGGGTGCGCTCGTCGTGGAACGGGCACAGGCCCTCATAGCGGGCGGGGCCCGCGCGGCGGAGGTCCGTGCGCGCGGAGACCAGCTCGACGAAGTCCACCGCGTCGCGCACGCGGTCTCTCGAGTCCTTCGTGTAGAACCCCACGCCCGGCACGCTAGCGCGCGAACGCCCGCGGCACCTGGAGCTCGGCGTACTCCCTGATGCAGTACCGGTCGGTCATCCCCGCGAGGTAGTCGCGCACGCGGTCCGCCAGCTCCCCGTCCCCGGCCGGCAGCAGCTGCGGGTGCTCGACGTAGTGCTCGAACAGCCTGCGCACGACCTCCGCGATCTTCGCGTGCTCGGCGCGGACCGCCGGGCCCATGTACACGCGCTCGAACATGAAGTCGCGCAGCTCCGCCATCGCGGGACCGGCGGACGGGCCCTGGACGATGTCCCCCGCCCGCTGCGAGTGCTCGACCATGTCGTGCACCAGCGTGTCGATCCGCGCCGACCCGCTCGCGCCGAGCACCGCGATCGGCTCGCCCGGGAGGTCGTCCTCGCGCAGCAGCCCCGCGCGCAGCGCGTCGTCGATGTCGTGGTTGATGTACGCCACCCGGTCGATCACCCGCACGATCCTGCCCTCCAGCGTGTGCGGCAGCGGCGCGCGGCTGGAGTGGCCGGCGATCCCGTCGCGGACCTGCTCCGTCAGGTTGAGGCCGGTGCCGCCCCGCTCGAGCTGCTCGACGATCCGCAGCGAGTGCTCGTAGTGGTGGAAGTCGCGCCCGAAGCGCTCTTTCAGGCACCCGTCGAGCACCTCCTCGCCGATGTGCCCGAACGGCGGGTGGCCGAGGTCGTGGCCGAGCCCGATCGCCTCCACCAGGTCCTCGTTCAGCCGCAGCGCGCGGGCGACCGTCCGGGAGATGGTGGTCACCTCCAGCGTGTGCGTGAGCCGCGTGCGGTAGTGGTCGCCGCGGGGCGCGACGAACACCTGCGTCTTGTGGGTCAGCCGGCGGAAGGCCTTGCAGTGGACGATCCGGTCGCGGTCGCGCTGGAACGGCGTCCGCAGCGAGCAGTCCCGCTCCTCGTGCGCCCGCAGAGCCGGGTAGGAGCGCGCGGCAAGCGGCGAGAGCAGCCGCTCCTCCTGCTCGCTGACGCGCTCGGCGAAGCCCGCGGCGACGGTCTGACCCTGCGGGGGCGATGCGTGCTCTGTGGCGATGCTCACCTCTGGATTGTGCCAGCGTGCGCGGCCGTCTCCGGCCTCACGGCCTCAGCGCTCGCGATCCCAGTCGCCTCGCCCGGTGATGCGATGAGCCCAGTGGCGCCAGCGCTGCTGGTGGGAGGGGTCCTCGCTGAACACCGGGGCCCCGTGCTCGGGCGGCGGCAGGCTGCGCGCCGCCGCCGAGTCGATCCGCAGGTCCACCCCGTGCTCGTGCATCGACGCGATCGACGCCGCCTCCACGAAGCGGACGCCGTGACCGGGGGTGTTGACGAGCAGCCCGTGGAAGATGTCCTCCTCGGGGGCGCTCAGCACCGCCCCCACGGTCCCCACCTGCTCGCCGTCCGAGGACAGCACCGGCACGCCGGCGTCGAGCATCTCGTAGGCGATCGGCAGGCCCTCGTCCATGAGCGCCACGATACTCGTATCCATCGTCAGCCGGAGCGCCCGGTCGCGGGCATCAGGCGCACGTGCGCGTGGTGCTCGAGCGTTGCCGCGATCGCTTGCTCGACCTGACCGAGCGCCGTCCCGCCGGCGCTCGGCGCGGCCGTGAGGGGATTGCCGAGCGCGTCGGTCATGAAGCG
This sequence comes from uncultured Solirubrobacteraceae bacterium, assembly GCA_963782325.1. Lineage (GTDB taxonomy): Bacteria > Actinomycetota > Thermoleophilia > Solirubrobacterales > Solirubrobacteraceae > Palsa-744. The sequence goes on along the minus strand of CAWAJG010000008.1, from coordinate 123,411 downwards.
GTGGGCCTCCTGCGCCAGCGGGAACGACCCCGCCTCGCACGCCCCGCACACGACGCCGCCCGCCGCGCCCGAGAAGCCCACCAGGTGCTCGCGCTCGCCGCAGTTCGCACACGCGTCCAGCTGCGGCGCGAGCCCCGCCGCGACCAGCAGCTTCAGGCGAAACGCCAGCGCCCCCGCGCGAGCGCCGGCATCGCCCGCGCGCTCGTCCAGCAGCGCGAGCTGCCTGCACAGCAGGTTGAAGACGCCCGGGTGGGGGTCGTCGGTCTCGAACAGCCGCCCCACCGCGTCGCACGCCCGCGCCGCAGCGTCCAGCGCCCGCGCGCTCGAGCGCAGGCGAGCGTACGCTTCGATCGTCTGCGCGCCCGTCACCGTCAGCAGCTCCCCGCGTCCTTCGTGGAGCTCGATGTGCAGGCGGAAGAACGGCTCCAGCCGTCCCCCGAAGCGGCTGCGCGCGCGCCGCACCCCCTTCGCGATCGCCCCCACCCGCCCGCGGTGCGGGGTGTAGAGGTGCAGGATGCGGTCCGCCTCGCCGTAGCGCATCGAGCGCAGCACCACCGCCTCCGTCTTCACAGCCCGGCTCGACATGCCCTCAATTCTGGCCCAATCGCCCGACGAGTCGCCCCGAGCGTCTCGCTATACTTTATGAAGTAATGAGTGGTGTGACCGTGTATACGACCGAGCCGTGCTCGTTCTGCGCTCGTGTGAAGGGGCTGCTCCGCGCCCGCGGCATTCAGTTCGACGAGATCAACCTCTCGAGGGACCCCGCCGGGCGGGTGGAGCTCGCGCAGAAGACCGGCATGATGACCTTCCCCCAGGTCGTCGTCGGAGAGCACCTCGTCGGCGGCTTCGCCGAGGTCCAGGACGCCGTCGACAGCGGGCGGCTCTCCGAGATCCTCGCTGCCTGAGCGGCCTACGCCGCCCTCGGCGACCTACGCCGCGGCGCTCGGGGACGCGGCTGGCATGTCTCGCACACGTACGTCCCGCGCCCGGCGACCGTCATCTTGACGATCGTCGTCCCGCACCTGCCGCATGGCTCCCCCGCGCGCAGGTGCACCAGGAACTGATCCTGGAAGGCCCCCCGCAGGCCGTCCACGTGGCGGAAGTCGTCGATGCTCGCCCCGCGCGCGTCGATGCCCGCGCTGAGCGCCGCGATCACCCCCTCGCGCACGTCCGCGTACTGCTCGCCCGACAGCCGCCCCGCCGGCCGGCGCGGGTGCACGCGCGCCCTGAACAGGGCCTCGTCGGCGTAGATGTTCCCCACGCCCGCCACCCTGCGCTGGTCGAGCAGCAGCGCCTTGATCGGCGCCGTCCTGCCCTTCGCCAGCGCGCGCAGGTGCTCGGCGGTGAAGCGCTCGTCGAAGGGCTCGAGGCCCAGCCGGTCGGTGAAGAACGCCTCCAGCGCCGCCGTCCCCAGCAGCAGCTCGCCGGTCCCGAAGCGGCGCGGGTCGGTGATCGCCAGCTGCACCGACCGCGCGCCCTCCCCGCCGCGCCCGGCTCGCCGCTGCGGTGCTCCGTCTCTGCCGCGACCCGCTGATCGCCGGGCGCCGAGGCGGATGCGCACGCGGGTGTGCGCCGGCTCGGGGTGGGCCTGGACGAGCACGCCGCCGGTCATCCGCAGGTGCTGGGCGAGGTGGACGTCGCCGCTGAAGCTCCACAGCAGGTACTTGCCGCGCCGGCCCAGCCGCTCCACGCGCCGGCCCGACAGGGCCGCCTCGAGCTCCGCCGGCGCCAGCGGACGCGACCACCGCGGGTCGAGGATCTCGATGCGCGTCAGCCTGCGGCCCTCCACCAGCGGCGCGAGCTGGCGCCTGATCGTCTCCACCTCCGGCAGCTCGGGCATCGCGTCCTAGCTTATGAACGCCTCCCCGGGAAGGCCGGGCGCCTCGCGGGCGGTCAGCCAGCGCAGCACCGTCGCGCCGACGTCCGCCAGCGGGCCGTCGTGGCGGGCGCCGCCGAGCCTGCCTCCCCGCGCGCCGCGCGCGAGCATCTCGCCGCTGAGCGCCAGCAGAGGCACGTGCTCGCGCGTGTGGTCGGTGCCCGGATGAGACATGTCCACGCCGTGGTCGGCGGTGAGGATCAGCAGGTCCCCCTCCCGCAGGCGGGGGAGCATCGCTCCGACGCGCGCGTCGATCTCGCGCAGCGCGTTCGCGAAGCCCTCGACGTCCTTGCGGTGGCCGTACACCTGGTCGGTCTCGATCAGGTTCGCCAGCACCAGCCCTCCGGAGAGTCCCGCCAGGAGCTCGTCCACCGCGCCGAGCGCCGCCGCGTTCGTCGCGCCGGGGTGGGTCTCGCTGATGCCCACGCCCGCGAACAGGTCGTCGATCTTGCCCACCGCGTGGACCTCCACGCCCGCGTCGCGCAGCTCCTGCAGGTAGCTGCGCTTGGGGGGCGCCAGCGCGAAGTCGCGGCGGCCGTCCGTGCGCACGAACGCGCCGGCCTCGCCCGCGAACGGCCGCGCGATCACCCGCCCGACGGCGTGCTCGCCGGTCATCGCCGCCCGCGCCGCGGCGCACGCCCGGTAGAGCTCCGATTCGGGCACGCGATCCACGTGCGCCGCCAGCTGCAGGACGGAGTCCTGCGAGGTGTACACGATCAACGCGCCCGTCCGCAGGTGCTCGGCGCCGAACTGCTCGATCGCCGCGATGCCGCTGTCCGGGCGGTTGCAGATCAGCTCGTCGCCGGTCGCCTCCCTCAGCAGCGCGAGCACCTCCTCGGGAAAGCCGTCCGGGTAGGTGGGCAGCGCCCGCTCGTGCACCACCCCCATCAGCTCCCAGTGGCCGTTGATCGAGTCCTTGCCCGGCCCGAGCGCGTGCAGGCGCCCGTATATCGCCGGGTCGGCGCTCGCCGGCACGCCGCGCACGGGCACGATCGAGCCGAGGCCCAGCCGCTGGAGCGTCGGCAGCTCCAGTCCGCCGACTGCCTCCGCGAGGTGGACCAGCGTGTTCGTACCCTCGTCGCCGTAGGCCGCCGCGTCTGGGAGCGCGCCGACGCCGCACGCGTCGATCACCAGCACGAACGCCCGCCCGCTCATCGTCCGATCGCTAGCGCGAGATCGTCGCGCGGGGATGGGCGCTGAAGTACGCGTCCTTCAGCCGCTCCGCCGACAGGTGGGTGTAGACCTGGGTCGTCGCGAGGTCGGCGTGGCCGAGCATCTCCTGCAGCGAGCGCAGGTCGCAGCCTCCCGCCAGCAGGTGCGTGGCGAAGCTGTGGCGCAGCGTGTGCGGGCTCATCCGCTCCGCCAGCCCCGCGCTGCGGGCGTGGCCCTGGACGATCTTGTAGAGGCCCTGTCGCGTGAGGCTCGCGCCGCGGCTGTTCACGAACACCCGCGCGCTCGCTCCGGCGCCCAGCAGCACGGGACGCCCGCGGACACAGTACGCGCTCAGCGCCGCCACAGCCTGGCGGCCGATCGGCACGATCCGCTCCTTCGCGCCCTTCCCGCGCGCGCACAGCAGAGCCTCGTCGAGGTCCACGTCCGCGAGCTCCAGCCCGATCGCCTCCGACGCGCGCAGGCCGCACGCGTACATCAGCTCCAGCAGCGCGCGGTCGCGCAGCGCCAGCGGCTGCGTCCCCGCCGGCTGCGAGAGCAGGCGGGCGACCTCCTCGCGCGAGAGCACACGCGGCAGCCGCTGCGGCTTGCGCGGTCCGCGCAGCTCCGCCGTGGGGTCGTGCGCGATCGCGCCCTCGTTGCGCAGGTAGCGGTAGAAGGAGCGCAGGCAGGCGACCTTGCGAGCGAGCGTGCTCGCGGCGACGGCGTCCGCGCGCTCGGACAGGAACGCCGCGAGCTCGCCGTGGCCGGCCTGCGTCGCGAGCACGCCGCGGTGGGCGAGGAAGTCGGCGAACTGCAACAGGTCGGAGCGATACGCGGCGAGCGTGTTGCGCGAGAGCCCCCGCTCGAGCTCCAGGTAGGCCAGGAAGTCGAGGATCAGCCGCTCGCCCCTCCCGGTACCGGACCCACCCTCCCGATGCGAGGACGATGCGATCGCACCCTCCGCGGGCGGGGCGGCGCTGACGTTCGGCGTCATGCTCTGAGCTTCGCTGGGGACCGTGGCGGTCCTCGACGCTGCAATCAGCCGCCCAGCCGGCGGGCGAGCCACAGCAGGCCGATGAGCGTCTTCGAGTCGCGGCTCTCCGCGATCGCCCCGTCCAGCCCTCCCAGCGGCCAGGGGACGACCTCGATGCGCTCCTCCTCCTCGCTGCGGGCCTCTGCTTGATAGAGGTCGCTGGCACAGAACAAGTGCACGCGCTCGTCGATGATCCCGGGGCTCACGTGGTAGGTGACGATCGGCTCCCACCTGCGCGCGCCGCGTGCGATCTCCTCGGCGAGCTCCCGCTGGGCCGCCGCCAGCGGGTCCTCGCCCTTCACGTCCAGGCGCCCTGCGGGGATCTCCAGCAGCGCCGGCTCGCCCACTATCTCGCGGGGCTGGCGCACCAGCCACACGTGCTCGCTGTCGTAGGCGACGATCGCGACGGCCCCGCTGTGGCGGATGACTTCGCGCGTGACCTCCTCGCCGTCGTCGTGGCGGAAGCGCTCGACGCGGACGTCCACGAGACGACCGTGGTAGACGGTCTCGCCGCCGATCGGCTCGAACGCGGGGCTCACCGCGCCTGCCCGGCTGTGTCCGCGGTGCTCTGCAGGGCGAGCTCCGCCAGCACGCCGCCGCCGGCCAGCGCCGCGGCGAAGAACAGCGGATCCTCGGCCATCCCCCGGCCCATCGTCTCGGCGGGCAGGGCGCTCGCCGCGTACCCGGGCAGATCGACCTTCGCGCGGCGCCAGTCGTGGCGGGCGATCCGGGCGGGCCGATCCGGCGCCTCGCGCTCGAGCGCCACCGCCGAGGTCGTCTGCTGGTCGGAGGCCGGCGGGACGGGCATCGCCCCGCCGCGTCGTCCCCGGAGGGGGAAGACCGACTGCAGCCCCGCGCGCAGCTCCGCGCCCACCGGCGAGCGCATGCCCGCAGGCAGCGCCACCGTGACCGGCTCCAGCAGCAGGTCGAGGACCGTCAGCGAGTGGTGGGAGATGCCGCGATGGCGGCTGCGCTGCTCGCCGCTGGACATCCTCGCCACCAGCAGCGTCGGGCAGCCGAGGGCGAGCGCGACGTGGGCGGAGTCCAGCGCGATCATCCCCCCGTGTCCGAGCGTGGAGCTCGACCCGACGATACCGGGACCCGGCCCGCACACCGCCGCGTCCCAGCCGAGCGCCCGCAGGCCGTGGTAGAGCGCGCCGGCGGTGGTGACCGCCTCCGCCTCGCCGCCGAACGCCGCGCCGGACGTGAGGTGGCCCGCCAAGAGGCCGCGCTCGAGCAGCATCCGCACCGTGCGCGAGTGCCCGCCGGGCAGCGCCCCGCCAGCGGTCTGCACGTAGCCGAGGCGCGCTCCCGGAGCTCCCTGGGCGAAGGCCCACGCCACGGCGGCGAGCTGGCCGTGGAGCGCGAGCACCGCCGCCGGGCGCTCCACCGGCAGGATCAGGGACGACCCATCGCCCTCCCCCGCGCCGTTCTGGGCGCCCTCGACGGGCGCCACGGCGTGCTGGAGGCTCGTGTAGTTGAGCTTCATCACGCTCTCACCCGCCCGACTCGGGTGCCCGTCGCCGTCGAGGCCGCGGGTGAGGTTCACGTGCACGATGTCGAAGCCGCCCGAGCCGAGGCCGAGGTCGAGCGCCTGCGTGTTGACGATCACCTCGTCTCCCACCCGCGCCTGCCCGACGAGCGCCGTGTCGGCGATCGCCTCGCGGCGCGCGCCGGCGTCCACGCCCGCTAGCTCCACCACCAGACGCTGCTCCCCCGCAGGCTTGAGATCGTCCTGCGCGCGGCGTATCTCGACGACAGTTCCCCGGCGGAGCTTCAGCATTGGCGCTGCAAGCTACAGTGCGGGCGCCGATGGCACGGTGGCCGCCACGTCGAGCAGGGTGAGCGCCACGTCGAGCATCTCCTCGAGCGCGAGCACGCTCACGCGCTCGCCCGGCTCGTGGTTGCGCTCGGTGCCGTTGGCGAGGTTCACGACCTGCACTCCCTGCGCGAGCAGCTCGTTCGCGTCCGAGGCGCCCCCGCTGGAGATGCGCACGGGCTCGTAACCGCATGCGCGCAGCGCGGACTCGGCGACCCGCAGCGCCGGCGCGCTCGCGCTCAGGTGAAAGCCGGCGAACGTGCGCTCCACGCTCACGTCTACGTCGCAGTCGCAGTCGGGCAGGTTCGCGGCCTCGTGCACGCGGTCGACGATCTCCGCGACCAGCGACTCCGCGCGCTCGTCGCCGAAGGCGCGCGCCTCGGCCAGCAGCGAGCAGCGTTCGGGGACCACGTTGATGGCGCTGCCCCCGGAGATCGTGCCGACGTTCACCGAGCTGCCGTCGTCGAGGCGACCGTGGCGCATCGACGCCACCGCGCGCGCGGCGGCGAGGATCGCGCTGCGGCCCTCCTCGGGACGGATGCCGGCGTGCGCGGCGGCGCCGCGGAACGACGCCTGCACGCGAAAGTGGGTGGGCGAGTCGGTCACGACCTCGCCGATCGGCGTCGCGTGGTCGAACACGTAGCCGAAGCTCGCTGCGCAGGACCGACGCGTCGAACGCGCGCGCCCCCGCCAGCGAGCGCTCCTCGCCGACGGTGAACAGCAGCTCCACGTCCACGCCCGCCCCGCGCCGGCGCACGTGCCGCGCGAGCGCCAGCAGCACGGCCACCGCGGCCTTGTTGTCCGCCCCGAGCACGCCCTCGTTCGCGTTCTCCCAGAAGCCCTCGACGAGCACCGGCTCGACGGGCGCCTGCAGTGGCACCGTGTCCAGGTGCGCGCACAGCAGCAGCGAGCGCCGAGCGTCGCCCGCGGCCCCGGGGATCCGCGCGAGCAGGTTGCCGCAGTCAGAGCCGGCGCGGGGGCCGGCGTCGTCCTCGTGGACGCTCACGCCCAGGCCGCGCAGCTCGGCGATCACCCGCTCCGCGCAGCCCCGCTCGTGCCCGGAGGGGCTCTCGATGCGGCACAGCTCGGCGAACGTGCCGCTCAGGTAGCGGCGCTCCAGTTCGCCCACACCTGTGCTCGTCGCCGGCGCCGGGGCGCTCACGACAAGCCGGCGCGCTCGGCGCGCGACCCGCCGGCGGTGATCCGCTCGGCGCTGGAGGCCCCTCTCTCCGCGGCGGCGGCCCGCTCCAGCGCGGCGGCGATGAAGCCGCGGAACAGCGGCGCCGGGCGCTCGGGGCGGGACTTGAACTCCGGGTGGAACTGGGAGGCGACGAAGAACGGGTGCTCGTCGAGCTCGATCACCTCGACCAGGCGCTCGTCGGGCGAGCTGCCGGTCACGCGCAGGCGGCTGCCCGCACCGGCGCCGACGGCGTTCGTGAGGCGCTTGCGCAGCAGGTTGTTGACCTCATAGCGGTGGCGGTGGCGCTCGTAGATGACCGCCTCGCCGTACATCTCCAGCGCGCGGCTGCCGGCGTGGAGCTTGATCGGGTCGGCGCCGAGGCGCATCGTGCCGCCGAGGTCCGCCACCTCCTTCTGCTCGGGCAGCAGGTCGATCACCGGGTAGGGCGTCTCGAGGTCGAACTCGGTCGAGTTCGCGCCGTCCATGCCGGCGACGTGGCGCGCGAACTCGGCGACCGCCACCTGCATCCCCAGGCAGATGCCCAGGTAGGGGATGCGGCGCTCGCGGGCGAGGCGCGCGGCGGCGATCTTGCCCTCGATCCCGCGCCCGCCGAAGCCGCCGGGGATGAGGATGCCGTCGACGCCTTCCAGCAGGCGCAGCGTCTCGCCGTCCTCTCCGCCCTCCAGCGTCTCCGAGTCGATCCAGCGGATCTGCACCTTCGCGTCCTGCAGCGAGGCGGCGTGGCGCAGCGCTTCGGAGACGGACAGGTAGGCGTCCTCGAGGCGCACGTACTTGCCGACCAGCGCGATCCGCACCGTCCGCGTGGCGCGCGCGGAGCGTTCGATCGGCTCCTTCCAGCGCGAGAGCTCCCCGTCGCGGGACGATGCGGGCGAGGGCGCGGTCAGGGCGAAGTGCTCGAGGATGAAGTCGTCGACGCCCTGCTCGCGGAACGTGAGGGGGACCTCGTAGATGTTGCCGACGTCGCACGCCGACACGATCGCCTCCGGCGGCAGGCTGGCGAACAGCGCGATCTTCTTGCGGATCTCGCCCGACAGCGAGCCCTCCGAGCGGCACATGAGCATGTCGGGCGCGATGCCGATGCGCCGCAGCTCGTTCACCGAGTGCTGGGTCGGCTTCGTCTTCAGCTCCCCCGCGTGGCCGATGTAGGGGACGAGGGTCAGGTGGATGAACATGCAGCGCCGGCGCCCGACATCCACGGGGAACTGGCGGATCGCCTCCAGGAACGGCAGCGACTCGATGTCGCCGACCGTCCCGCCGATCTCGGTGATCACGAAGTCGGCGTCGCTCAGCTCGGCGATCAGCGCCATGCGCTGCTTGATCTCGTCGGTGATGTGCGGCACGACCTGCACGGTCCCGCCGAGGTAGTCGCCGCGGCGCTCGCGGCGGATGACCGTGTCGTAGACCCCCCCGGCGGTGACGTTCGAGGCGCTCGTGGTGTTGGCGTCGGTGAAGCGCTCGTAGTGGCCGAGGTCGAGGTCGGTCTCGGCGCCGTCCTCGGTGACGAACACCTCCCCGTGCTGGTAGGGGGACATCGTGCCGGGGTCGACGTTGATGTAGGGGTCGAACTTCTGCAGCGCGACCGTCAGCCCGCGGGAGACCAGCAGGCGCCCGAGCGAAGCCGCGGCGATGCCCTTGCCGAGCGAGGAGACGACGCCGCCGGTCACGAAGATGAACCGGGTCTTGCCGGGCGCCTGCGCGTGGCGGTCGATCGTGTGCATGCTCATGCGGGCCTGCCCAAGGAGTCTAGTTGGCGGAGCACCGGCGTCCGTTCGATCAACCCGGAAATTGAGCGAAGCTCGCCGTAGACGGTGATCGCGGCGAGCAGTGCCAGCGCCACGAGCTGCCCGGCGGTGGACAGCGTGAGCACCAGCCACAGGCCGGCGAGGGCGCCCAGCAGGTTGGCGCCGGTGTCGCCGAGCATCGCCCGCTCGCGCAGGTCGTATGCGCCGGCGACGAGCGCGGGCGCGGCGAACAGGCCGAGCGCCCACAGGGGCGCCACGTTCGCCGAGCCGATCGTCAGCCCCGCGCCGAGCAGCACGAACGCCTTCGTCGCGCGCCCGGGACGCAGGTCGAGCAGGTTGAAGGCGTTGGTCGCGAGCACGAGCACGGCGGCGGCCAGCAGCCAGCGCCCGCCGGACAGCGGGAGGCCGAGGCCGAGGCCGGCGACGTGCGCGGTCAGCAGCGCCAGGCCGAGGGAGCCGAACGCCTTGAGCGCCCCGGTCGAGAGCTCCCCCCGCGCCAGCGCCGCGCCGTGTCCGCGCCAGCCCCGCAGCCGCTGCTCGTCGCCGGCGCCCCGCGCGTCGCGCGCGAGCGTGTCGTCGACCAGTCCCAGCGCGAGCACGCCGAGCGCGTAGATGGCGATCGGCAGCAGCGGATCGAGGAAGACGCGAGCCGAGGCGAGAAACGCCAGCAGCGTCAGCGGAACCAGCGCGAGCGACGCCGCGGCGAGAACGAGCACGCCGAAGGGAAAGGGCAGCTCGCGCCCGCGGTAGTTGGGCCTGGTGTGCCCGCCGTCACCCAGCGCGCGCAGCAGCGCCGGCGCGAGCGCGGCGGCGGCCGCGAGCGCTACGAGGAACGGCAGGGCGTGCATGCAGGCAAGCTAGCGACGCGTGCGGACACGCCGGCGAGCGCTCCAAGGCGCCCGTCGGGGCGTCGCGCGCGGCGCGCGGATCGTGTGAGGGCGCTCACGAGGCGCCTCCCGTGGTGACCGCCGGGAGCAGCGATTCGGCCGTGGACTTCACACCGAACGTGCCGTGGCTGCCGGCGAGCGCGTAGTCGAGCGCGGCCTGCCCGGCGAGCCGGTCGAGGTCGTCGACGCTCGCGAGGCCCTTGCCCCGGTACCAGGCGATCTGCGTCGGTTCGCTGGCGCTCAGTTCGACGCCGACGGCGGGGACGCCGACGGCGCTCACGCCGGCGATCAGCCCCGACTCGAGCGCGGCGCCGGCTTCGCTCTGTTCCGCGCTCATGCCGCCGGGGTCGGCGCGCATCACGACGAGGCCTTCCAAGCGCGTGAGCTGCCCGTCGAAGGCGCTCAGCAGGCTCGCCCGCACACGGCTGATCAGCTCGCGGTCCACGAGCTGCCCGCCGGAGACGAGCTGGCGTCCGACGAGGTCGCCGAGGCTTTCCACCAGCGCCGTCGAGCTCGCGAGCCCGGCGTAGCGAGTGCCGGCGGCCTCACGGGCGATCCCATCCAGGTCGAGCGGCTCGCGCACCGCGACCACGGTCGTCAGCTGCGCGCCGGCCTGGGCGACGGCGTTGCGCACGAGCGCGTTCACCGCGTTGGAGGAGTCGCCGAGGAACACCAGCCCGATCGCCCGGCCGGCGAGCAGTTCGTGAACGGCCAGCGGGTACAGGCCGCCGGCGAACGCTTCCTCGCCGGTGAGCTGTTCATGCAGGCTGCCCGCCTGCCGGCGCGCCTGGGTCAGTTCGGAGCTCAGGTTGTGGACGACGCCGCTCTTCGCGGAGGACACGAGGTTCGTGTCGCCGATCGCCACGCCCAGCAGCACGCCCAACGCGAGCGCGAACAGCACGGCGGCGAGGGACAGCGCGTGGTAGCGAAAGTCAAACAAGCATCTGCAGTCTGACCCAAAGCAGTTCGGCCACGTCGCGCAGCGCCGGGGTCAGCGAGACGACCGCGATCATCGCGATCAGGCCGGCGGCGATCACCACCAGCAGCGGCGTCAGACCGGGCCGCGGCCGGTACAGCCGGCTGACGCCCTTCGCGTCGACGAGGATCTCGCCGATGCGAAGGCGGGTGAGGAACGTCGAGGACATGCCCTCGCGGTTGCGGTCTAGGAACTCCACCAGGTTGAACTGCGAGCCGACCGACACGATCAACCGCGCGCCCTTCTCGGCGGGGACCAGCATCGCGAGATCCTGGCTGGTGCCGGGGGCGGGCACGAGCTTGAAGCCCAGGCCGAGCTCCTCCAGGCGCTCGCGGCCGGGCGCCCGGCCGTCGGTGTAGCCGTGCAGCACGAGCTCCGCCCCGCAGCGGAGCGCCGCCTCGCTGGCGGAGTCCATGTCGCCGACGATCATCTGCGGCCTCAGACCCGCCTCCAGCAGCGCGTCGGCGGCGCCGTCGACGGCGACGATCACCGGGCGCTCGCCGCGGATGAACGGCCGCAGCGCGCGCAGGTCGCGCTGGTGGCCCACGCCGCGCACGACCACCAGCGCCGGGCGGTCGCGGAAGTCGGTGACGAAGCGCGGCAGCCGGATCCTGCCGGCGAGCAGCTCGCGCTCCTCGCGCATGTGCTCGGCGGTGTTGGTGGCGAAGCGCTCCAGCGCCTCCCCCACCTCGCGCCGGCGAAGCTCCGTTTCGGCGCACACGCGCTCGAGGTCCAGCACCTCGCCGCGCGCGAGCAGCTCGCCCTTGCGCCACACCTCCGCGTGGGTCATCCGCGGCGCATCGGGGGCGGCCGTGCGGTCCCCTTCGGCGGCAGCGGCCGCGGCGCGGATCGTCACCGGGTCGCCGTCGGAGAGCGTCTCGAACAGCGAGTCGTCGGGCAGGTCCACGAGCACGATCCCCGCCTCCACCAGGAGCTGCGGCCCGAGGTTCGGGTATCCGCCGCTGGAGGACGCCCGGCAGTTGAGCACCGCCGCGGCGCCCGCGGCGATCAGCTCCTCGGCTGAGACGCGGTCGATGTCGAGGTGGTCGATCAGCGCGATGTCGCCGCGCACGAGATGCCTGACGAGCAGCTTCGTGCGCCTGCCCATGCGCACGGAGCCGTCGATCGCCCACGCGGGCCTGGACCCTGCGAGCGGCGCCGAGCCCCACTGCTCGACCTTCCCCGTACCGGGACGATGCGAGGACGAGGCGATCGAGCGCGCTGCCACACAGCGAGAGTAACGCCCGCGCCCGCGAAACGACGGCCTGCGGGCGCCCGCCGGCGGCGGTCAGGCGGCTCGGCGGAGGTCTTGGGCGTGCCTGCGAGCGGCGCTGTCGTCGCTGTCGGCGCCGAGCATCCGCACGAGCTCGCTCACGACCTCGCCCTCGCCGAGCTGGACGACGCTCGCACGCGTAGGCTCGGCGGCGGTGTCCTTCACGATCGAGAAATGGCGGGCGCCGAGCGAGGCGATCTGCGGCAGGTGGGTGATGCACAGCACCTGCCGGCGCTCGCCGAGCTCGCGCAGCCGCGCGCCCACCACCCGCGCGGTGTGCCCGCCTATGCCGGCGTCGACCTCGTCGAACACGAGCGTCGCGTCCCGCGCGGACGCGCCGGCGACGGTCATGATCGCGAGCATGATCCGCGAGAGCTCTCCGCCGGAGGCGATCTCGCGGAGCGGCCCCGCGGGCACCCCCGGGTTGGGGGCGATCATGAACTCGACCGCGTCGCCACCGCCGGGGCCCGGCTCGCACTCGCGCACGAGCACCTCGAAGCCGGCCTCCGCCATCGCCAGCGAGCGCAGCTGCTCGCGTACCGCCCGCGCGAAGCGCCCCGCGCACGCCTGACGCGCTCGACGCAGCGACAGCACCGAGTGCTCGTGCTCGGCGCGGGCCGCCTGCAGGCGCTCACCCGCCTGCGCCAGCGCGACCTCCGCGCCGGCCAGCAGCCCGTGGCGCTCGCGTGCCACGCGCGCGTACTCGAGCACGGCGCCGACGTCGCCGCCGTGCTTGCGCATCAGCCGCTCGATCGCCGCGAGCCGTGCTTCGAGCGCATCCACGGACGCCGTCGCGGCGGACCGGCCGAGCGCCTCCTCGCCCTCCCCCTCCCCGGACGACGCCATGGTGGTGTCACCCACGCGCTCGCAGTAGTCGCGCAGCTCGCGGGCGAGGTCCTCCGACTCGATCGCCAGCGAGCGCATGCGCTCGGCGAGGGCGTCGAGCGCGGGATCGACGCCGGCGAGCGCTTCCAGGCGACCGCACGCCGCCGCCGCGAGCTGGGCGGCCCCCGCGCCCTCCCCGGAGTCGGGGGCCAGCGCTTCGGCGCCCGCGCCGGCGGCCGCGCGCAGGGCATCCAGGCGCCGCAGCCGCTCGCGGACGGCCAGCAGCCGCTCGTACTCGCCCTCCTCGGGGGCGAGCGCGTCGATCTCGGCGAGCTCGTACGCGAGCAGGTCGAGCTCGCGCTCGCGCTGGGCGGAGAGCTCGCGAAGCTCGCCCAGCTGCGCCTCCGACGAGCGCACCTGCGCGAACGCCTCGGCGCACGCCCGCAGGCGCGCGGGATGATCACCCGCGCACAGCCCGTCGAGGATCTCCAGCTGAGCCGCCGACAGCGTGAGCTTGCGATGCTCGTGCTGTCCGTAGAAGGCGAGCAGCGCCCCGCCGACGTCGCGCAGCTCGCCCACGCTGGTCGCGCGGCCGCCGAGGTAGGCGCGGGTGCGCCCGTCGGCGCCCACCCGGCGGGCGAGCGTCAGCTCCTCGGCGTCCGCGCGGATGCGATCCCCCAGCTGCCGGCGCAGGCGCTCCGGCAGATCGAAGGTGCCCTCGACGTAGGCCTCGCTGGCGCCCGGGCGCACGATGCCCGGCCGCGCCCGGCCGCCCAGCAGCAGATCGAGCGCATGTGCGAGCACGGTCTTGCCCGCGCCCGTCTCGCCGGTGATCACGTTCACCCCCGGCACGAGGCGCAGCTGGGCCTCTTCGATCAGCAGCAGGTTCTCGACGCGCAGCTCTTGCAGCATGCGTTGGTGTGTACCAGCGCCCGGGGACGGCATCGGGGATCGCCGGCGTGCGCGGCTGGCGGGGGCCGGCGTGCGAGGACGCCGGGAGTGGCTTTGCGCGGCTTGCCGAGCGGCGTCGGGAGGGGCATAATCCGTTGACCGGTCCAGGGAGGACGCCAGGAATGGACCCCTGGCTCGGCCGTACACTCGTCCGCTACAGGCATGGCTGCCAGCGACCCTCATCCGCATTCCCACCGTCTCCCCGCGGATGGCGGCCACGACGCCCTCGGGCCCGCGCAGCTGGGCGAGCGCCTGCGGGAGGAGATCGCCCGCGCCGAACGCCACGGCACGGGGCTCAGCTGCCTGCTGGTGGTGTTCGACGAGCTCGACCAGATCGCCCGCGAGCACGGCGAGGAGCTGCGCGGCCAGACGATCGAGTACGTCGCCGGCGCGCTTCGGCGCGAGCTTCGCCGCTTCGATCGCGTGGGCTACACCGAGGAGGGCGACGCGATGCTGCTCCTGCCCGGCGCGGACTCCCCGCGCGGGGAGATCGTCGCCCGGCGGGCGCTCGAGCGGCTGCGCACGATCAAGGTCGAATCGGCGGGCACGCGCCTGGCCCTCCAGGTGTCGGTGGGCCTCGCGGCCTGGCGCGAGGGCATGAGCGCGCAGGAGCTCCTCGCATCGGCGCGGGCGGCGCTGCGCAGCGTCAACGGCGAGCGCGTCCCCGGCCCGATGACCGCGCCGGGCGCGGTGGACGCCGGGGCTGGCGAGCCGGCGCCGAGCGAGGGCGAGCAGGCGAGCCCCGCCCCCGGGCTCGGCCGCTCCAGCGCCCAATAAGCTCCCCGCATGCTGTCGGGATCAGAGCTGTGGCTGCTGCGGCTGATGGCCGACCGCGGCCTCGCGCTGCTGGACGCGAGCGGGCTGGTGGTGGTCATCGAGGAGCGCGGCGAGCTGCGCGTGGCGGCCTCCAGCGGCACCGCGTCGGTGCGCCTGCGCATCACGCCCGTGCAGGGCAGCGCGCTGGGCGCTCTCTACCTGCAGGGGACGGCGCTGTCGCTCGATCGCCCCCGCGGAGCGGAGGCGGCGTGGCTGCACGAACTGGGCCTGGAGGCGCGCGCGGTGCTGGTGGAGCCGCTGCACATGGAGGGCCACGGCGGCGGGCTCGTGATCGCGCTGCGCGAGCAGGGCGACTTCCGCGACCCCGACCGCCAGGCGCTGAGCGCGTTCGCCTCCAGCGTCTCCCAGCGGCTGGCGGCGGAGCGCTCGGTGGAGATCGAACGCCTGCGCTACGGCATGGAGGCCCGCGAGCGCGAGCGCGCGCGCTGGGCGCGGGAGATCCACGACGAGAGCATCCAGGGCATCGGCGCGCTGCGCCTGCAGCTCGCAAACGCCCGCGACCTCGACGACAGGGAGGCGCTGAGCGCGGCCGTGGACACCGTGCTGGAGGGGCTCGGCACGGAGATCGACGGGCTGCGCCACCTGATCACCGAGCTGCGCCCGGCGGCGCTCGACGACCTCGGGCTGGCGGCCGCCCTGGAGGCGCTCGCCAGGCGCGCCCAGGCTATCGACGGCCTGGAAGTGAAGACCGAGATCGACGGCGACGCGCGGCGCCTGGACCCCGAGCTCGAGAGCACGATCTACCGGGTCGTCCAGGAGGCGCTCACGAACGTCAGCCGCCACGCCCAGGCGAACCAGGCTGTGATCTCCGTGCGCGAGCGCGACGGCGTGGTGGAGGCGTCGGTGCGCGACGACGGGCGCGGCCTGCCGGAGGGCGCGCGCCTCGGCCCCCGCGGCGACGGCCTGGAGGGGGGCTTCGGTATGTCCGGCATGCGCGAGCGCGCGGAGCTCGTCGGCGGCGATCTGGCGTGGGCGCGCGCCCCCGAACGCGGCACGGTCGTGCGTCTCACGGTCCCGCTCGCCGGGCGGCCCGCCGCGCCCGCCGCCGGCCAGCTCTAGCCGCCCTCTTTCCCTGCGTCGCCCTCGTCCCCCCCGTCGTCGCCCTCCTCGTCGACGTCGTCTGCGTCGCGCCGCAGCCACCCTGCGAGCTGCTGGCCGACCGAGTTGACCGACTCGCCGGCGTCGCGGAAGGCGTCGCGGACGCGCTCGGCGTAGAAGCTCACCGCCACGCCACCGTCGGCCCGCGGGTCAACGGGGTCATCGCGATGCGGGTACTCGTGCGAGCCGACGATCCGGTCATAGTCTCCATGGCGCACCCACTCCATCAGCTCGTGCGTGCGCTTCACCGTCATCGGATGCGTGACGCCCAGGTCGAGCGTCAGCCGCGTGAGGCGCTCCAGCGGGCCGCCCTTCTCTTTGTAGTCGAGCCCCTGGCGCATGAACACGTCGAGATCGAGCCGGTCGACCATCGCCCCGGCGGCGATCGACATCAGCGTGCGACACACCGCGAGCGGGTCGCGGGTGACGATCGCGGCCGCGCGGTCGGCGCTCAGCTCGGTCGCCCGGCCCCACTCCATCAGCGCCGTTCGCACGGGAGCGAGCGGCAGCGGCAGCCGCGCGCTGCGCGTCATCAGCACGAGGATCGTCAGCGCCGTCCGGTACAGCTGGTGGTCGGAGAGGATGTGCGCGGCCTCGTGCGCGAACACCGCCCGGCGCTGGGGGGCGTCGAGCAGCTGCAGCAGCTCCGACTGCACCACCACGATCGGCCGGCGCGCGCCGATCGCGAGCGCGTTCGGCATCGGAAACTGGCTCAGATAGAGGTCGGGCACCTCGGCCATGTCGAGCGTCGCGTACGCGAGCGCGTGATCGCGCCACACCTCCCCCAGCTGGTCTTCGGAGAGGCGCACCGAGGAGCCGAGGTATGCCTGGCGCAGCGCCCGCTCGTAGCCCAGCTCGATCAGCTTGCGCACGACCGTGTCGAGATAGGGGATCGAGCCGAGCGCCGCGCTGGCCGCGCGGTCGGCCGGGTGCTGGAAGGCGCGCGGGGAGATGCCCTTCAGCTGGTGGCCCTCGGCGGGGAGGCTCGACTCCCCCTCCGGGGACGATGCCGTGGCGGCCATCCACCGAGAGTACAGCCCTGCGGGGGCAGCGACGAGGTGGTGTCACGGCGGCG
Source organism: uncultured Solirubrobacteraceae bacterium (assembly GCA_963782325.1). Classification (GTDB taxonomy): domain Bacteria; phylum Actinomycetota; class Thermoleophilia; order Solirubrobacterales; family Solirubrobacteraceae; genus Palsa-744. Next base: position 106,666 of record CAWAJG010000008.1, on the reverse strand, counting down.
GCGGAAGGGCGAGCACGCGACCCCGCCCCAGCCGGCCGGCAGGCCGGCCTCCTCAAAACCTAGTCGGCCAGACCGGTGCGGCGCACGTACGCGGTGATCTCCGCGCGCGAGGAGAAGCCCAGCTTCTCGATCGCCCGGGCGCGGTAGGTCTTGACGGTGCGCTCGGCGACGTTCAGCTGCTCGGCGATCTCGGGGTTGGTGTAGCCGTTGGCGATCAGCCGCACCACCTCGCGCTCGCGCTCGGAGAGCACCACACCATCCGAGACGCCGTCGTCGCCGGTGGCCATCAGCGCGCCCAGCCGCGGGTGCAGGTAGTTGCCGCCGGCCACCGCCAGACGGAACGCCTGCAGCAGCTCCGCCGGCTCGGCCTCCTTGAGCACGTAGCTGCGGGCACCCGCGCGCAGCGCCTGGCGCGCGTACTCCGGGTCCTCGCGCATCGTCAGGATCGCCACCGCCAGTTTCGGGTGGGCGATGAAGCACGAGGGCAGCGCCCCCAGGCTCGACCCACCGGGCATCGTCAGGTCGAGCGTCAGCAGGTCCGGCTTGAGATCGCGCACTTCGCGGATCATCGAGGGGATGTCCGCGACCTCGGCGACCACCTGGAACTCTCCCCCCTCGCGCAGGAGCACCGCGCGGATGCCGTCGCGCACGACCGCGTGGTCGTCGGCGATGATCACCGTGATCGGGCGCGTCACCCCTGGCATTCCTGCCTCCACGAGAGAGGACGGTAGCGGCTTGCCAGGACCGATCCAACGTCTGCACGGGACGACGCCCGCCGGCCCCTTTCGGACGACACGCTCAGCGGCTTCGCCGCGCGGGCGTCACCGCCCCATCGCCGTCAGCCACCAAATGACCTGGGCGGCGCTGCGCTGCGGGCTCTCGACCGGGAAGAACGCCTTCTCGATGCGTCCGCCGCTCACGACCAGCGTCAGCCGCCGGTAGCGGCGGGCTCCTTCGTCGGTGAACGTCGGCAGGCCCAGCGCATCCGCCAGCAGCAGCTCGGGGTCGCTCCAGAGCTCGTGGCAGAGACGGTCGGCGCACACGCTCGCGTGCTGGACGGCCTTCGGCTCGCTGCTGAGCCCGACGACCTTCACGACGAAGCGCTCGCGCAGCTGCTCGCGGTGGCTGTCGAAAGCCCTGTGCTGGGCGGCGTCCGCCATCCGGCTGGCGCCCGCCTGCGCCGATGGAGCCGCCCAATCGGGACCGTGAGGTGAGAGACCTCCAGGCGAGCCGCCCGCGCCGGGGTACAGGTAGATGACGAGCGGGACGTCGGCGTCGCGGGGAAGCGTCACGGGCGCTCCGCTGAACGCCGCCAGGCGCAGCGACGGGATCGCGCGACCGACCAGGGCGTCGGCCAGGCGCGCCCGGCGCTCGCGGGGACGTACCGGCCGTCCGCTCGGGCGCGGGCACGAGCGTCGACGGAGCTCGACCACACGAGAGTCGACCTGGGGGCCGATCACGGCGGGGCGTACCTGCGCCGGCCCTTGCGCTCGCGCTCGCAGCTCGGCTGCCGTCACCGCCGGCCCCCTCCCACCGCGCTCGCGCGCTCCTGCTCGCGCTCCTGCAGCTCGTCGTCGATCTGCGCCGGGCGCGCGCGCCGGTAGCGCCGCGAGCGTGGATCCTGCTCGAGCAGCCCCACGGCCATCCACGTGGAGATGTAGCGGTGGGTGGTGCTCGGCGAGAGCTCGAGCCGCCTGGCCACCTCGCTGAGGTCGTGCTCGCTTCCGTCCGCGGGGAACGCCACCAGCACGAGCAACGCGCGGAACGTCGAGCGCGAGCACTTCACGTCGTCGAGCAGCGGCTGCACGACGCGGCGCAGCTCCTCGACGTCGCCGATGCTCGACATCAATCTCGACAGGCCCGCGCCGCTGGATGCTTCGCGCAGGACCTGCGCGACCTGCCCGTCGGTGAGGGTGATGTTCACGCCGCCCTCACGCTTCACCGCCGCCCCTCTCCCCACCCGGGGAAGGGTGGGTTGCAGAGTTGGGATACTTCCGGTCAGCCGTCACGACGTCGCGATGATCGCTGTTGCGGGCACGGGCGAACAGGTCTCGGCTGAGTATTTAGTTCTAAGTAGTCACCCCTCGCGCCAAGCCGGGTAGCGCTCGTCCGTCCGCCCGCGGCTTCGAGCCGCGGAGCTCTCGCGTGCCTCAGGCCGAGCGCTGGGAGTAGAAGAACCGCCACGCTCTGAGCATCGGCAGCAGCAGCCTCGTCAGAGAGCCGCCGGCGCGGATGAAGGCGTCGGTGCCGGCGTGCAGCTGTGGCGTGCGGGCGGCGTCCTTCGACAGGTACATCGCGATCATCGCGGCCGCGATGATCGCGTGACGGTGGCCGCCCGGCAACGCCCGGGTTTCCGCGACGGACCTCTCCACGAGCCTGCGAATGCTGCTGACGGCGTTCTCGCTGTCCGGATAGTGGGAGACGTAGCTGTGGTCGCCGTTGTCGATGTCCTCCAGCTGGTCGACGTAGCTGTCGAGCATCGTCGTCGTCGCCCCCAGCCACGGGCAATAGGCGTCGTGCACCCTCGCGGCGTCGCGCTCGCTGCAGCACGGATCGGAGGCGAGCGCGAGCAGCGCGTGGATCACCAGCGGCGCGCTCGCGGCGCCCGACAGCTCCCACCAGCTCGCCCGCTGGCCGCCCTGCGCGAACTCGCCCGCCACCCAGCGCCGCAGCTCGAGCTCGCGCTCTATCGGGTCGGGATGGTGGTTGATCGCCTGCACCTCCGCGCGGCACGCCTCGTGCACCACCAGCTCGCGCACGAGCGGGTAGGAGGGAAGCGCGCGACAGCCATCGCGGCACGCCTCCACGAGGGCGCGCAGGTAGCCGCCGTCGTTGCGCCACGGGTGGTGCAGGTAGTAGTCGGACACCGGCGCGTTCGGATCGACCGCCTCGCTGATCGCGAGGTGCAGCTGGCGACCGTTGGCGATGCCCGCGTGCGCGGCGCGCTCGCTGACGCTGTCGAGGAAGTCCCAGATCAGCTCGTACGCGACGAGTAGGCGCAGCAGCCTGGGCGAGCGCCGCTGCGGCAGCGTCCAGAACAGCGCCGCGCCGTGCGCCGCCGGGCGCTTGTGCTCGAACACGTCCAGCGCGTCCGCACGCAGCGGCGCGTCGGGGATCAGCTGAGCGCGGGTCTGCCACCGCCGCAGCTCCTGCGAGGCCGCATTCAGGCCCCACAGCAGCTCACGTGAGGCTGCCCTGCCGAGCGCCCACAGTTGGGCAACGCTGAGCGGAGCTGGATCGCATCGGCCTGGCGACGGAATCGTTCTGATCTTAGGCCGCGCGCGGACGGCAAAAAACTGCTCCGCCTCAGTCGAGGTGGGCGAGCGCCGGTCGCGCGCGGGCGACGAAGTAGCCCGGCACGGCGGCGATACCCACCGCGAGCGAGCTCGCGAGCGCGAAGATGACCAGTGCAACCGGCAGGGCGAACGAGAAGATGACGGGAAACCCTGTGACATTCAGGATTGCGCGACTTCCGAGCAGCTGTCCGGCGAGCCCGAACACCGCACCCGCGGCGCAGCCGGACCCGAGCAGCAGGGCGCTCTCCAGCACCAGCGCCCGCCAGATGGCGAAGTCGGAGAGACCATCCAGCTTCAAGCGTCCCAAACGCACCCGACGTTGCCACACCATGCTCCCCATCGCGGCCGCCATCGCGAGGACCGAGGAGATCAGCACGAGCGTCCTGATCGTCGTCAGTCGCGCGAGCCCCTGGCTCGCCTCTTCCTCGTGGCGGCGCTGGCGCAGCGCGGCGCTCACCGCGGCGAGCCCGGTGCCCGGGCCGAGCGCGCGCTGCACCTCGGCGACCGCGCGCGTCGGCGGCGTGCCCGTCGCGAGCTTCAGCTGGTAGGCGCTCACGTCTTCGCTGCCCCACGCGCGCGCGTAGTAGGCGGCGTCGAGGATGATCGCCCCTGACGGCCAGCCGAGGTTCGAGATCAGGCCGGCGAGGCGCAGGCTCGTCGGCCGCGGCGACGGCAGCGTGAACGAGTCGCCCACGCGCAGGTGGTGCTGCGCGGCGAGCGCCTGCGAGAGCACCGCCCAGCCGCCCGCGCGCACGCGCTCACGCGCCAGCGCGAGCCCACCGCCGATGAACTGCGAGGCGGCGATCGGATCCGCGACCGCCGAGGAGGGCGCGAGCACCCACACGCGCCGCCCGCCGTAGTCGAGGAAGCCGCCACGGTAAGGGCGCACGGCGCGCACGCCCGGCAGCGCGGCAAGCGTGCGAGTCGCTTCGTCGGCGAACGGCGTCGTGCCGAACGCGTCCGATTCGGCCGCCGGCGTGACCCACACGTCGGCCATCGAGTCGACCCCGCTGGCGGTCGCGTTGAGCCCGCGCTTGAGGTCCTGGCGAGCGCCGTCGATCGCCACGCTTCCGAACACCGCGACCGCGCCCGTCGCGGCGATCGCCACGGTGCGGCTCCACGTGGACGGCGAGCGCAGCTCGTTGACGGCTACGAACGGGGCGCTCGCGCGCAGGTCGAGGGTGAGGCGCTCAACCAGCCACAGCATGCCCCTGATCAGGCTCGGCAGCAACACGAGCAGCGCGAGCGTCAGCGCAATCACGCCGATCACCGCGCTGCGCGGCGCGAACGCGATGATCGCAGCGGTGAGCCCCAGGCATGCGACGCCGACGAGCTGTGCCGTGCGCGAGGCGCCCGCGCCAGCCGGCGCTCGCCTGGGCGCCCCGCCGCGGGCCGACCCGGCGAGCACGTCGCGCAGCGGCAGGAGCACGCCCGCGACCGCCGCGGCCAGCCCGCCGGCGAGCGACAGCAGGACGCTCCCCCACGTCACGATCCGCTGCGAGCCGACGGGGAAGGCGAAGGACAGATAGCCGGGGTTGGCGGGGAACAACCGCAGCGAGATCAGGTCTCCCAGCCCGAGCCCGACCAGCGATGCGAGCACGCCCAGCACGAGCGCGTCGAACAGCAGCACCTGCATCACGGCGCGCGAGTTGTAGCCGTCGAGGCGCAGGTCGGTCACGAGCGCGCGCCGTGCAGGCGCGGTCAGCAGGATCGCGTTGAACGCGAACATGAAGCCGACGAGCGCGCTGATCAGCGCGAACAGCGCGGTCGACTCGTTCGTCGGCGCGGCGGCGTTCGCGAACAGCGTCGCATCGAAGGTCGCCGGCTCGACGTTCAGGCGCCCGTCCGCGAGCCGCCGCAGCCCTGCCGCCACCTGCGCTTCGCGGCCCGCGCGTGGCAGCACGAAGATGCGCGTGATGCGCCCCTCCATGCCCGTGATCCGTTGCGCGTAGGCGAGCGGCGCGAGTGCGACGGGGCTGTGCACGAGCGCGCCGATGTCGCTTTCGTGGAGCGTGATGCCGAGCAGTGCGTGCAGCTTGCGCGCGCCGATCTGCAATTTGACGAGTTGCAGCGCGTTCACGCCCACCTGGTGCGCGACCGGCGCCGGCAACGCGACCGCGTGCTGTTTGGCGAGCGTCGCCGCGCTGAAATGGCGCAGCAGCGAGCCGCCGAGGTGCACGAAGCGCGGGTCGGCGCCGATCAGGTCGACCGACTGCGCGCCTGCAGGCCCGAGCACGTTCGCAGGCTCTTCCAGGATCGGCGCCGCGGAGCTGACGCCGGGCAGGTGCTGCACACGCGCGAGCATCCCCGCTTCGAAGCCGAGCGGGCTGCGCGCCTCCAGCTGCAGGCGCGAGCGGCCGACCAGGCCGCTCGTCAGCTGCTTGACCGAGCCGTTGAGGCTCGTGTTCGCCACCTGCGAGGCGAACAGCAGGGCGACGCCGACGGCGATGCCGACAGCGGCGAACGTGTCCTGTACGAGCCGCGAGCGCAGGCGCACGCGGTACAAGTGCAGGATGCCGAGCGCGCGCATGCGCCCGCCGCCGCTCATTGCGAGCTCGCCGGCGCAAGCGGGAGGGCGGGCTGCTCGTCTGTCAGGCGCCCGTCGCGCAGGGTGTGCACGCGGTCGGCATACGCCGCCGCCTCCGGGTCGTGGGTCACGAGCAGCACGGCGCTGCCGCGCTCGCGACAGAGCTCGCTCAGCAGGGCGAGGGTCTCGCGTCCGCGCGCGCTGTCGAGATTCCCGGTTGGCTCGTCGGCGAGCACGAGCTTCGGTTCGGTGGACAGCGCACGGGCGATCATCACGCGCTGGCGCTCGCCCATCGACAGCTGCTCGGCGCGATGGTCCAGGCGCTCGCCCAGCCCGAGTCGCGTCAGCAGCGGTGCGACGCGCTGTCGGGCCTCGCGGGCGCTCGCGGGCTTGCCGAGCAGCTTCAGGGAGGCGTTGTCGAGCGCGCTGGCGCCGGGGATCAGCTCGAGCGACTGGCGAACGAAGCCGAGCTCGTGCATGCGGTAGTCCGCGGCCTCGCGTGCCGGCAGCGAGGAGATCTCGCGGCCGTCGAACAGCACCGAGCCGCTGTCGGGCCGCAGGATCGCGGCGACCATCATCAGAAGCGTCGTCTTGCCGGAGCCGCTCGGCCCGTACAGCGCCACCAGCTCGCCCGCGGCGACCGACAGCGAGACGTGATCCACAGCGTTGACCGGCGGACCGTCACCCTGGCGGTAGCGCTTGACGAGAGCGTCGAGGCGCAGCACTACCTATACGGTATGTCGCCTGCCGGGAAAGTCGATCACCGTGTGCCCGTCCGCTGCGGGCTCCCTGGCGAGGATCAGGCGACCGTCGCTCAGTGAGCCCACGCGGTTGGCGTAGGTGGCCTCCGGCATGTCCGGGACGGTGATGAGAATGCCGAGACCTTCCTCGTCCGCGGCTCGCCGCAGCAGGCCCGTGACCTCCTCGCGCTGGAGCACGTCGAGGTTCGCGGTGGGATCGTCCGCGACGAGCAGCAGCGGCTCGCGCACGAGCGCGTGTGCGAGGGCGACGAGCGTGCGCTCGCCGTCGGTCAAGCTCTCCCACCGCCCCTGCGCGCAATCGGCGACGCCGAGGCGCTGCAGCATCATGCTCGCGCGCCGCCTGGCCCCTCGCGGCGAGTGCGTGCCGAGCAACGGCAGGGCGACGTAGTCCAGGACCATGCGAAAGTCTCCGCTCTCGGGCCCCATGCGCTGCAACCAGCCGATCCCCTCGTGCAGGCGCGGCGCGTGGGCGCCTCGCGCGCCGCTGATCTCGCGTCCCCGCAGGTGGACTGCGCCGGCGTCGAGTGTCTCCAACCCGGCGGCGATCATCGCGAGCGTCGTCTTGCCGGCGCCGCGCTGACCCCACACCGCGACGAGCTCGCCGGCGTCCACGTCGAGCGAGACATCCGTCAGCACCACCGTCTGGCGCGACCCGCGCCAGTAGCTCTTGCAGACCCCGTTCAAGGACAGCAGCGGCATGATCCCCCAGGCTACGCGCGCCGGGAGCTCCCAGCCCAGCGCTCGAGCAGCTCTTTCATGACTTTGCGCGAATCCTGCAGCCACTCGATCCTAACCTGCATGAGTTTGATCTCGGCGTCGCGTTGCAACACGCCAGCGGCTTCACGCCAGCTCACGGGACGGCCGGCGGCCATCGGCTGCACCGCCGCGGTCAGGGCCCTGAGATCGTCGATACAGCGCTGCTCCTGCGCCCACGTCTGCTCGATCAGGCGCGGTAGGTACTCGGGTGCGGAGAACAGGATCTTCAGGTCCAGCTCCTGACGAACCGGGCTCGGCGCGGAGCTCTCGAACATCCACTCCCGGAAGAAGTCCCTGCCTTTCTCGGTCGCCTCGTAGATCGCCCGCGGCGCAGCCCGGCCGGTGGCGCCCGAGCCCTTGCCGCGGACGCTGCGAACGTTCCCTTCGCGCGCCAGCGAGTCGAGCGCGCTGTACACGCCCGAGGGCTCCCAGCCCCATGCCGCGCAACGCTCCTCGAGCCGCCGTGCCAGCTGATAGCCGTAGCCGGGCTGCTCGATCACAAGCCCCAGTACGGCGTGCTTCGCGCTCATCTGTCTCCGGATCTCACTTTGGTCAACCAGCCAATCGTTCGCCCCAAACCATACCCAAAACTGGCGAGTTCGGATGGCTCGACTGGGTTGCGCCGCGGGAACACGGCCGGACAAGGACGCCCGCCGCCCCACTCGACGCCGTCGCGGTCAGCCGCTAGCGTGGCCTCGTGCCCACGGCGCTCTCATCGGCGCGACTGCGTCGGATCATCGCGGCGTACGCGATCAACCGGGTCGGCACGTGGATCGGCACGATCGCGCTGTCGCTGGCGGTGTTCGACCACACCCACAGCGCGCTCGCCGTGGCGGCGACGCTCGTGGCGGCACAGGTGCTGCCGGCGTTCGCGGTCCCACCCCTCGTCGCGAAGGTCGAGGCCTCGCGACGGCGCAGCGAGCTCGCCGGGCTGTACCTGTTCGAGGCGGCGGCCACCACCGCGATCGCCGGCATCCTGCTCTGGCACTTCTGGCTGCCCGCGATCCTGCTGCTGGTGGCGCTCGACGGGACCGCCGCGCTGGCCGCGAGCGCGCTGCTGCGCACGGAGGCGGCGCGCGCCGGGCGCGAGGCGTCGAGGGCCGTGTGGGATGGGGCGAACGATGACCAGCAGGCACACGAGGATCGGGCGCAGGCGGGAGAACGCAGCGCGACGGCCGCGATCAACGTCGCGTTCTCGTGGACGTTCGTGCTGGGACCGGTGCTCGGCGGCGCGCTCACCGCCGGGGCGGGCGCGCCGGCGGCGCTGCTGATCGACGCCGCCTCGTTCCTCGCCTGCGGCGCGCTGCTCAGAGACCTGCACCCGCACGTGGAGGATGCGGGCGGCGAGTCGGTGCGCGCGCGCCTGCGGGCCGCGTGGAGCTACATCCAGGCGGTGCCCGCGCTGCGGGCGCTGCTGGTCATCCAGGCGGTGGCGTTCGTGTTCTTCGCGTCGGGAGAGCCGATCGAGGTCGCCTACGCGAAGACCACGCTGCGCGTCGGCGACTCCGGCTTCGGCCTGCTCGTCACCGTATGGGGAGCGGGAGCGGTCGTTGGAGCGATCGTGTTCGCGCGAGCGTCCCGCCAACCGCTGGGCGCACTCGTGAGCGCGGGAACGCTGGCCGGGGGACTCGCGTACGTCGGCTTCGCGGCAGCGCCGTCGCTTACGCCGGCCTGTGCGGCGGCGTTCGTCGGCGGCATCGGCAACGGCATGCAATGGGCGGCGCTCGTCAGCTCGGTGCAGTGGCTGACGCCGCAGGCGCTTCAGGGGCGCGTGATGAGCGCGCTGGAATCGATTGGCGCGCTCTTCCCAGCGTTCGGGCTGCTACTTGGTGGCGCATTGGTCGCTGTCAGCACAACGCGCGCGGCGTTCTTCTTCGTCGGCGCCGGCGCCGCGTTCACTACGGTGGCATTTGCGTGGGTCACGCTCGGCGAGGGCGCCGAGCAGGTGGCGTCGGACGAGCACGGGTTCGGATCGGATGGCACAGACGGCTTGGCCGACCAAGGCGCGACGATCACTCCGAGCGCACTCGGCGAGACGGCTTCGCGCTGATTTTGGGCGGTGGCCTGATCTGATTGGCGAGCACCGCACGGACGGCTCGGTCCACGATGCCAACGTGATGTGCCCGTCCTGCGCACGCCGCCCAGCACCTTAAGTCCGACATGGAGTCGGTCGATACGTACGGCGGGTACATGCACATGCGACTTCCCGCACGGCAGCGCAAGGAGGACGCCGACCACCACGCGGCGGGCCGCGAGGACATCGTTGACGCGCTCACGCGGCGGGGTCAGACGGCCCTTTCCGGTCCACTCATCCAGCGCCTCTTCTGGGCTTTCGAGGTGCTCATGCTGACCGGCTCCGTCGCCGCGTCTGTATGGCTGTCGCGGTCAGACGAATGGCGACCTCTGCAGCTCGTCGGCCTGCTGCTCGCGCTCGCCCTTGCGGGCCATTGGCTCAGCGTCACCTTTCACATCGGGCGGCTCAACGCCTCGCTCGTCGCGCTCGTGCTCGCAATGAGCCTGCTTGGGCCGGCCCCGGCGGTCACGTTCGGCCTCATCGCGATGATCACCACATCGGCTCTAAGGCGTCTGCCCCCAGCCCAGTGGCTGAACAACCTCTCGACGTTCGCGGTCTTCCCGCTCGCTGGCGGACTCATGATGCGGGCGCTGGTCGGCAACGTGCACGACCCTCGAAACGAGCAGTTGACACGCAGCGTCACGTTCGGCTTGATCGTGTTCGGCGTATTTCTCGTGGTCGTTGTCCTCAACTTCGTGCTCGTCGCGCTCGACGTGCGCCTCGACGAAGGTCGGCCGCTCGTGCAACAGGCGCGCGATATGTTCTTCCCCGCGCTTCCAGGTCAGCTCGCGACCGGCGCGCTTGCAACGATCCTCGCCGTCGCGTACACGAACTCGGGCCTACCGGTGCTGTTCGCCTCGATCGTGGTGCTCCTGATCTTCCAGCGCCTGACCGTTGCGCTGCTGCGCTCGGAGGAGCGAGCCGACCAGCTGGAAGCGCGCACGATTCACTTGGTCTCGCTCCAGCTCGGTGTGTTGAGAACCCTGGTAAGGGCGCTCGGCATGCGCGACGAGACAACCGGGCATCACTCCGCGGCCGTCGCCCGCTACGCCCGAGAGCTTGCGAAGGAGATTGGCGCGAGCCAGGACGAACAGGACACGGTCCATACCGCGGGCCTGTTGCACGACATCGGCAAGTTCACGTGGCCCGATCGAGTGCTACACGCTGATGTCGTCAGCCCGGCGGACCAGCAGATCGTCAGACGTCACCCGCAGGACGGCGCCGAGCTCGTGGGAGCACTAGACGGCTACGGGCCGGTCGCGGACACGATTCTCTATCACCACGAGCGGATTGACGGAAGCGGCTACCCGGCGAGACTGATCGGCAAGGAGATCCCCATCACATCGCGGATCCTCGCAATCTGCTGCACCTACGACACGATGACCCAGCGCAACAGCTACCGCTCGCCGATGAGCCCGGAGGAAGCGATGGGCGAGTTGAGGCTGGCGGCCGAGCGCGGCCAGCTCGACGGAACGCTCGTTGCGAGCTTCATCGCGATGCTGGAGCGCGAGGGCCCGACGTTTGCACAGAGCGAGCCCGCAGACTTCGACGCCGAGCTGGCGTTCGAGCGGCGCGTCAGAGAGATGGCGCGGCCAGCGAGCGACCGTGCTTAGAACCTGAAGGCGACACGCAGCACTGTAAACCCGAGCTGCGAGACGCCCTCAGAAAACATCGGTCACTAGGACCGCTATGGAAAAACTGACTATCGGCTCCAGAATTCCGCCATCGTGGTCTCCTTCTCACTTGCGAGGGCGGTCAACCAGCGAATCCATCCCCAGGACGACCGCTAACCCTTGAGTAGGTTCTGACAACTTTAGCGCAGTTGTGGGCGGATTGTCCAGCTTGGCGTACGTGCGTGCAGGATTCGTTGCAGTTGAGGAGATCTGAGGAGGGTGGCGACGCGGGCCGCTGGGAGCGCCGCCCGCGCCGGCGAGCTGGGAAGTCGGGCGGCGCAAACGTCTGCAAAGGTGCCCGGCGCTCAAGGATTGCTGGCGGGGGGACGACACATGGGGCAGCGACCCCAAACCAGATCGAGGCCACCCATGTCCCTATCCGTCTCCCCCGTTCCCCGCCGTAGCGAACGCCAGCTCGTGTTCACAAGCTCCCAGGCGGCCCGCTATCTGGGCGTGTCGCTGGCGACGGTGCGCCGGTGGACGGACGCGGGGCACGTGAGCTGCTACCGCACGCCGGGCGGCCAGCGGCGCTTCTCGCGAGCGCAGCTCGACGAGTTCATCGCGTCGATGCAGCGGACGGGACCGGCTGCGGAAGTGCGCGCGGCCGACCAGCGCAACCCGGTTGACGCGGTCAGCACGCGGGTCGCCTGAGCGCGACTCAGCTGGCGAGGCGCCCGAACTTCTCGCGCAGGCGCCTGTAGAACGACGAGCCGGGCAGCTGGGCGATGGTGCCGACGTCGTTGACGAAGCGGGCGTGGATGTGGCCGGCGGGGGGGATCTCGCCGGCCGGCCGGCCGTCGACGGCGACGTCGAGCGGCTCGCGGGAGCGGTTGAAGATGGTGAGCCGGTCGTCGGGGGCGACGACGAGGGCGCGGGCGGTCATGGAGTGGGGGGCGATGAACGAGACGACGAACCCCTCGACGCCCCACGCCATGACGGGCCCGCCGTTGGCGAGGTTGTAGCCGGTGGAGCCGGCGGGGGTGGCGACGACGAGGCCGTCGCAGCGGACGCTGCCGGCCTCCTCGCCGTCGAGCGCGTAGGCGAGCTCCGCCACCCGCTCGCCGACCTTGCGGTGGATGGCGACGTCGTTGACGGCCGTGTGGTGGGCGCTCTCGGGGTCCCCATCGGAGGGGCCGACGGCGGGGACGTCGAGGACGATGGCGGGCAGGCGCAGCAGCTCGAAGTCGCCGCTGAGAGCGCGCCGGACGCCGTCCTCGAGGTCCTGCGGCTCGACGGTCGCGAGGAAGCCGATCTCGCCGAAGTTGATGGCGAAGACGGGGACGTCGGTGCCGGCGTAGCGCTGGAGCGCGCGCAGGATGGTGCCGTCGCCGCCGAGGACGACGCACAGCTCGACGTCGTCCTTGGCGGGGGCGTTGACGACCACGCCGGGAGCGCCCGAGAGCTTGTGCTTGAGCGTCTCCTCCTCGTCGAGGCGGAGCGTGACGCCGGCGTCGGCGGCGTAGTCGACGAGCAGCGCGAGCGCCTCGACGGTCTCGTGCGGGCGGCGGTGCGTGAACACCGTCATCTCCCTCACGGCTCGACCTCGTGGGCCATCCGCGACAGCGCGGCGGGGTCGCGGCTGCCGCGATCGCGGCTGGGGTCTCCCTGCGGGGACGATGCGGTGAGCCAGGCGAAGGTCTCGCGGTTGCCCTTCGGCCCGGGCAGCCCCGAGGAGTAGAAGCCGACGAGCGCGGCGCCGAGCTCGATCGCGAACGCGCCGACGGCGATGAGCGCCTCGCGGCGATCCTCGCCGACGCGCACGACGCCGCCCTTGCCCACGCGCCCGCGCCCGAGCTCGAACTGCGGCTTGACGAGCGCGAGGATGTCGTACGGGCGCCCGAGACAGCCGATGACGGCGGCGAGGACCTTCTTCAGAGATATGAATGAGAGGTCGATCGTCGCGAGGTCCGGGGTGTGTGCGAACGGGACCCCTCCTCCGGCTGTCCCGCGGGGAGCGTGTCGGGCGTGAGGGCGCGAGCGTTGGTGCGCTCCATGACGAGCACCCGGGGGTCACCCCGCAGGCGGTGGTCGAGCGCGCCGTAGGCGACGTCCACGGCGATCACCTCGCGGGCGCCGCGCTGGAGCAGGCAGTCGGTGAAGCCGCCGGTGGAGGCGCCGACGTCGAGCGCGCGCCGGCCGCGGACGTCGAGGCCGCTGGCGGCGAGGGCGTTGGCGAGCTTGATCCCGCCGCGGGAGACGAACGGCGGACGCTCGCGGACGCGCAGGCGCGTGCGGGAGTCCACGAGCTCGCCTGGCTTCTCGGCGCGGCGCTCGCCGCGAGGCCCGCCGGCGCGCGCGCCGCGGGGGACGGATTCGACGAACACGTCTCCCGCCATCACCGAGGCGGCCGCGCGGCTGCGCGACTCGAACAGCCCGCGCTCCGCGAGCAGGACGTCGAGACGGCGCTTCGCCACCTGCAACTCGCCGTTCATTCCTGCCATGTGTGATGGATGTCACACATATCTGTGGGCGCGGTGGTCATCATGCTTGTTGATCGAGAGCGCAGCATCGACTCTCCTGAATCCCTCCTCCCCGAAACGGTCCGCTCTCCCCGGCGGGCCGTTTCTTTTTGCGGGCTCCACCGGCCGTGCACGTCCGCTGGCTCAGGCGCCGACGACCGCCGGGCCGGCGCCCCGTGATTCGGACCCACCCGACCCACCCCCGGCCGCCCCACCGGCGCCGCTCGCGCCGCTCGCTCCTGGAGCGCCCGCGGGCGCGCCGGCGGCCGCGCTCGCTGCACCGGCGCCTGCCGGCCGTCGCAGGATGCGCCCGCTCGGGCGGGGCGAGACGGCGGCGACGACGCGCTCGACGATGCGCTCCGCGGTGAAGCCGACCTGCTCGTGCAGAAGCGCGGGCTTGCCGTGGGTGACGTACTCGTCGGGCAGTCCCACGCGGATGATTTGGCGCCCACCCACCCCGGCGCTCGTGAGCCCCGCGTCGTTGAGGGTCTCCCACACCGCCGAGCCGAAGCCGCCCGCGAGGACGCCCTCCTCGACGGTCACCAGCAGGTCGTGCTCGGCCGCGAGCTGGGCGACGAGGCCCGCGTCGATCGGCTTGGCGAAGCGGGCGTCGGCGACGGTGACGGCGATGCCGCGGCGGGCGAGCTCCTCGGCGGCGGCGAGCGCCTTGCCGACGCCGGCGCCGTAGCCGAGGAGCGCGACCCGAGGCGTGTCAGCGTCCTCGCGGCCTTCGCCCTTCCCGCCGACGGGGACGTCGGCCTCGCGCAGGATCTCCCCGGTGCCGATGTCGATCGCGTGCGACTCGCTCGGCAGCGGCACGCCCTCACCCTCGCCGCGCGGGTAGCGCAGGGCGATCGGGCCCGCGTCGTAGTCGAGGGCGGTGCGCAGCATGTGCACGAGCATCGCCTCGTCGCGCGGGGCCATCAGGACGATGTTGGGCAGGCAGCGCAGGTAGACGATGTCGAAGGCGCCGTGGTGGGTGGGGCCGTCGTCGCCGACGAGGCCGGCGCGGTCCATGGCGAACACGACGTTCAGCTTCTGCAGGCAGACGTCGTGGACGATCTGGTCGTAGGCGCGCTGGAGGAACGTGGAGTAGATGGCGGCGACGGGCTTGACGCCCTCGAGCGCTAGGCCGGAGGCGAAGAGGATCGCCTGCTGCTCGGCGATGCCGACGTCGAAGTAGCGCTCGGGCATCGCCTTCTGGAGGATCGAGAGACCGGTGCCGGAGTTCATGGCGGCGGTGATCCCGACGACCCGCTCGTCGCGTTCGCATTCGCGGACGAGCGCCTCGCCGAACACCTGGGTGTACTGCGGCGGGGGCGGCTGGACGATCTCCGCCTGCTGTCCGTCGCTGCGCGCGGCGCGCGCGGGTGCGGCGGCCGGCGTCGTGGGCCTCCCGTTGCTGATCGACTTCGGCTTCGCCGCGTGCCACTTCTCCATGCCCTCCAGGCCGCCCTCCTCCGCCGGGGCGAAGCCCTTGCCCTTGACCGTGGCGATGTGGACGACGACCGGGCGCTCGGCGGCGAGCGCCTCCCGCAGCGCCTCGCGCAGGGCGCGGACGTCGTGACCGTCGACGACGCCGACGTAGGCGAAGTCGAGCTCCTCCCACCACAGGCCGGGCGCCCAGAACGCCTTGATCGACTCCTTCAGGTGGGGCCCCAGCCGCTCGAAGGCGGCGCCGATGCCGATCGGCAGGCGCGTGAGGCCGCCCTCGATGTCCGAGCGGGCGCGCCATAGCTTGGGGTTCAGGCGGACGCGGTTGAAGTAGCGGGAGAGCGCGCCGACGTTGGGCGCGATCGACATGCCGTTGTCGTTGAGGACGACCACGATCGGCGTGCCCAGGCCGCCTGCCTGGCCGATCGCCTCGAAGGCGACCCCGCCGGTCATCGCGCCGTCGCCGATGACCGCGACAACCTTGCCGGCGTCCTGCGCGCCCAGGTGGCGCATGCCCTCCTTGATGCCGACGGCGTAGCCGATCGAGGTGGACGCGTGGCCGGCGCCCATGATGTCGTGCTCGGACTCGGCGATCGAGCAGAACGGTGCGAGCCCGCCGTACTGGCGGATCGTGCTCAGGCGGTCGCGCCGGCCGGTGAGGACCTTGTGCGGGTAGGCCTGGTGGCCGACGTCCCAGAGGATCTTGTCGCGCGGCGATTCGAGCAGCGAGTGCAGCGCGACCGCCAGCTCGCAGGTGCCGAGGTTGGCGCCGAAGTGCCCGCCGATCTCGCCGACGGTGTCGATGATGTGCTCGCGCACCTCCTGGGCCAGCTGCGCGAGCTCCTGCTCGTTGAGGCCGCGCAGGTCGGCGGGACCGTCGATCCGCTCGAGCAGCGTCCGCCGTGCGAGCGCTCGTCCGCCGGACGGCTCCTCGTCCTGGTGGTCTGTGTGCTTGCGGCTCATGATGTGCGCGTGTAGATGAAGTCGGCGATGCCGTCGAGCTCGGCTGTGGAGGACCGGCGCGCGATCACCGCGAGCGCCTCGCGGGCCATTCGGTGCGACTCGGCCGCGAGCTCCCTCGCGCGCTCGATCCCGAACTCGCTCACGTATGTGTGCTTTCCGTGGCGCTCATCGCTGCCTCGTGGCTTTCCCAGTGCATCGTCGGTGCCGGTCACGTCAAGTATGTCGTCCACGATCTGGAACAGCACGCCGAGCTCCGCCGCGAAGCGTTGGAACGGGGCGGTCTCGGTTGGGTCCTCGATCCCCGTCAACAGTAGTACGCAGAGCACGGACGCGCCAATCAGACGTCCAGTCTTGAGCTCGTGCAGACGCCGCAGCGCGCCCGGCCCGGAGGGCGTGCGGGCCATCACGTCCGCGTACTGGCCGCCGACCATCCCGTTGACGCCGGTCGCGGCGGCGAGCTCGGCGGCGGCCGCGAGCACGCGCTCGGGCGGTGAGCGGTGGCTGGCGAGCAGGAGCCGGAAGGCCTCGGCGTAGAGGCCGTCGCCGGCGAGGATGGCGACGTCCTCGCCGAACTTCACATGGCAGGTGGGCGCGCCGCGGCGCAGGTCGTCGTCGTCCATCGCCGGCAGGTCGTCGTGGATCAGCGAGTAGGTGTGGATCAGCTCGATCGCCCCCGCCAGCGGCAGCACCTCGCCCTGGTCGAGGCCGACGGTGCGGGCGGTCGCGAGCGCGAGCACCGGGCGAATGCGCTTGCCGCCGGCGAGCAGCGAGTAGCGCATCGCCTCCTCCAGCCCACGGGTGACTGGCTCTTCGGAGAAGCGCAGACCCTCCAGGTAGCGCTCGACCTCCTCGCGCAGGTGCTCCGGGAAGCCGACGGGCACTTACAGCAGCGTGTCCTGACCGGGTGCCGGCGCGGGGACCTCGGCGCGCGTCAGCTGCTCCAGCTCGGCGGCCGCCTGGGTGGCGAGCGAAGCGCAGTCCTCGACCATCGTGGCGGCCGCGTCCGGCGAGAGCTCGCCCGAGCGCAGCTGCTCGCCGGCGCGCTCCAGTCGCGCTATCAGCTCGTCCAGCCGTTCGACGCTCGTCATCGCATCCCCTCGGTCATTGGATGCGAGCATTGTCTCGCACCTCGCGCAAAGCTGCCGCGAGCACCCCGTTGACGAACCCGGGCGCATCCGAGCCGCAGAAGGTCTTGGCGCTCTCGACCGCCTCCTCGATCGCCCCCTCGGCGGGTATCGGCGCCTCGGAGGGGACGTCGTCGGGGTGCATCATCTCGACGAGCGCCACACGCATGATGCTGCGCTCGAGCGGCTGGATGCGCTGCACCGACCAGCCGTAGGCGTGACGGTCGATGACCTCGTCGAGCTCGCCCGCCCGATCGGCGGCGGCGTGCGCGAGCGCGCGAGCGAACGGCGAGTCCTGCGGGCTGAGCGTCTGATCGAGCGACCGGCCGGTGAGGTCGTGCTGGTAGAGCGCGATGACGGCGGCCCTGCGCTGCTCGGAGCGACGCGGCATCAGGCCCGCGCGACGTACTCGCCCGAGCGCGTGTCCACGCGGATGCGCTGGCCCGGCTCGACGAACAGGGGCACCTGGAGGACCGCGCCGGTCTCGAGCGTCGCCGGCTTGGTGCCGCCGCTGGAGGCGGAGTCGCCGCGGACCCCCGGATCGGTGTGGGAGACCTCCAGGTCGACGGCGCTCGCCAGCTGCACGCCGCTTGGCTGGTCGTCGATGAACAGCACCTCCACCTCGCTGCTCGGCATGAGGAAGCGCAGCGCGTCCGCCACGGCGGCTTCGGCGACGGCGATCTGCTCGTATGACTCGCTGTCCATGAAGTGCGCGTCGGCGCCGTCCGCGTACAGGAACTGCATGCTGCGCGACTCCGCGCGCACGGCCCGGAACTTCTCGCCGGCGCGGAAGGTCTTGTCGATCACCGCCCCGTCGGAGGCGCGGCGCAGCTTCGTGCGCACGAACGCGCCGCCCTTGCCGGGCTTCACGTGCTGGAACTCGAGGATCTTGAAGACCGTGCCGTCGACCTCGATGTGGTTGCCGTTTTTGAATTGATTGGTGCTTATAGCCATAGACGTTTCCAGAGATCAAAGAGCGTTCGCTGGGGCACTGCGCCTGCAAGATAGCTGGCCCCGGACATGATGGCGGCGCCCAATGCAAGAGCATCCTCAAGCAGCAATGCGCCTCGATGCGGCAGCTGGCACACGATTGGTTCGTAGAACCATCGAGCGTACCCGCGGGTCGCGGAGTACCCGACGCCGGCGCCACTCACGCTCGTCGCGGCTGAGACGGCCAGAGGCGGCGCCACGACCGTAGAAGCCGGGTTCCAGGCCAGGAAAGATCTCGATCGATGCATCCGGGGCAATCTCGTGCCAACGGTCAACGAGGTCCGCTGCAAACGGGTCATATATGCGAATACTGGCGACCCGCCTAGCAGATGCCTGCAACATCGCTTTGATCTCGTGGTCGTACGGTGGAAGCGAGTAGCCGACCACAACCCATTCGTCGGCTTCGTGCAGCTCCTGGGCCGCGCGATCCCAGACCGACCAAAGCCAGCCCGGAATGTGCTTCTCCGGCAACGGCGGCACAATCGCCGCGCCGACGTAATCACGGAATGCTGGTCGGACGTCGGCGAAAACGTCTATGCCCTTGGTGCTCAAGCTCCAATTCAGCGATCCGTGAAGCTTCGCAAGAGGGATGACGCCAGCTGGCGTAGGGTCGACACCGCGGTCCCGTGCATACGGCGACCTGACCGGACGCACCGTGGCGTCGATCCCCGCGTAGTGAAATCCGGGCGAGCCGGCGACGAGGTTCGGCACCATGCCAACTGTCTGCTCGATCGTGAGGTCGTAGTTCAGGGTGACGATGGCACGGACGATCGTGCGCTCGAGCAGGGCGTTCCAGAAGTCAGCCTGTGCCGGGCTGATCGTGCGTCGCAACAGGCAGGTCGATAAGGATTGTGCCGATAGAGCCGAGTTCTGGCAGCTGGCACAGCCAACCGGCGCTGGATGTACGCCGCGACCTGACTCCAGCCCACTCTGCGCTCATGCCACTGCTCGTCCTCCAGATCGAGGGCGAGTTCCAGTTGTCCCGTGCGCGATGGGGACGGCTTCGGCCACAGCGGTGCTTCCATGAACTTTGCGTGACCCTCGTAAGCGCATGCGATGGACTGCTCGGCCGGATGCCCGACATTCTCTCGACGCCAATGTTCGTATGCGTCTATAACCGCCCTGTCTGACCAATCGTGCGGAGGCACGTCGCCAGCACGGTCAAAGAGTTCGTTCGCCAGCGGCAATCCGGCTGCGTAGGACCATCCAGCACCCGTGATCAGGACGCAGTTGGGCGATGGCAGACGACGCGAAAGGGACCGCATGGAACCAATCAGCATCTCACGGTGCGCGGACGGTTACGCGCGCTGTGATAGGAGTCTCCGGAGACCCCATGCCTCGGGAGCATCCTCCCGTCCTGGTATTATCGTCCGCATGAGCAGCCTTGCGTGGAGAGTCGGAGAGTTGGCCGAGCAGCGTGGATTCAACACACGCCGACTGGCCAAAGCCGCGGGACTTGATGAGAAGACCGTCCGCAACATCATCGCAGGACGCGCCACGCGCGTTGACCTGGACACGGTTGCTCGCCTCTCCTCCACGCTGGGGGTTGCGCCCGGAGCACTATGGACGAGCCGGCCCGACCCGACAGAGGCATGGATGGCAACGGCGGGAGCTGCTGGTCAAGCCCACGCCGGCGAGCTGGATGATCTTCTAGCTGGCCGCGCGGCCAGTTCCGACTCCGCGTTGGAGCGGGCTACGCGGCCGCGGTGAGTCGCTGCTATCTCGATACAAACTTCTTGTACGTGCACCTGCGTTCCAAAGCGGAGGCTGTAGCTGCCCCGCTTGAGCAATGGCGACGCTCGGTCTCGACCCAGGTGGCGGCCGATGGTGGCGTGATCAGCGCGCTCGTCTTGGATGAGCTCGCGTATCGCCTTATCCTCGCTTGGCTGCGCGACGACGGTGTCGCAGACCCCCTGACCAGGTACCGGACCGAGCCACAGATCACGATGCGAGCGGTGCGGCGGCGCCTAACGACCACATGGCGGGCTGTCGACTCGCTCGGGCTCGAGCTATGCCCGACCGAACGCGCCGTCGTCACAAAAGCGCAGGCCCTCATGGCCAAACCCGGGCTCGGCCCGCGCGATGCTTTCCACGCCGCTCACGCCGTTGTGTCTAGATGCGAGCTAATTGCGAGTACCGACGCCGCTTTCAAACAGGTGCCGGGGCTGAGCTGCCTGGCACCGTGAGGGATACGTTCTGCACACATTCTTGGATTGATTTGTCGTGACGGTGCTCATGAGCCTTTTCTGGAGCCAAGTCTCTAGGTGGTTTCGCCGCCGATTGGCCCGCCTGACGGCTTGATCACGATAGCTGCCCCCGGCCTGTCCGGCCCGTCCGGCGGTTTGCTCGTCGGGAGTCCCGCGCAGGCAGTGGAACCCGATCGGGCAGGTCGTTGGGATCGTCGGTGTCGGATAAGTTCTCGGGAGCCATGCCCCGCAATGCACGCCCCCCGGCGGGAGAGACTCCAGGATGTGCCGCCTCTTCGCGATGAGCGCCGGCAGCCAGCCGGCGCGCGCCAGCTTCTGGCTGCTCGACGCCCCGGACAGCCTGAGCGCGCAGAGTCACCGCGAGCCGGACGGGACGGGCCTCGGCTGGTTCGATGCCAACGGCAAGCCCGTCGTACGAAAGCAGGCGCTCGCCGCGTACGAGGACAGGGCATTCGCCCGCGAGGCCCACGAGATCTCCTCGCGAACCTTCGTCGCCCACATCCGCTTCGCCTCGACCGGCGCGGTGGAGCTGCGCAACACGCACCCCTTCCAGCAGCATGGGCGGCTGTTCGCGCACAACGGCGTCCTCGAGGACCTGCCCAAGCTCGAGGCGCATCTCGGCGCCGCGCGCGAGCTGGTGGAAGGCGATACCGACTCCGAGCGTCTGTTCGCGTTGATCACACACGAGATCGAAGCCCACGACGGCGATATCGGTCAGGGCATCGAGGCGGCGTGCTCATGGGTCGCCGAGCACCTCCCTCTGCTGGCGATCAACTTCGTGCTCGCCACCGCCGACGGCGTGTGGTCGCTGCGCTATCCCGAAACGCACGAGCTGCACATGCTGGAGCGCGCGCCAGGGCAGGCGCTCGCGCACACGAGCAGCTTCGGCAGCAGGATTCGCTCCGAGCACGGCGCGAACCGCCCGCTGGTGGTCATCGCCAGTGAGCCGATGGACGACGACCCGCACTGGCGAGCGCTGCGCTCCGGCGAGCTGGTGCACATAGCGCCCAACCTGGACGTCACGGCGCGACGAATGCTCCCCGATCCCCCGGCGCATCCGCTGACGCTCGCCGACCTCGACACCCGAGCGGCCGCATCCCAGGCGCCGGCGGCCCAGCGCGGGCAGCGACCGGCTCCGTGAACATCAGCCTCAGGCGGAGGGCTCGGCTATCCAGAGCATGCGCACGCCGAACAGCTCGCCGAGGCGCTCGAAGTGATGGTCGTAGTGCAGCACGTCCAGACCCGCGATCTGTGCCGCTGCGGCGACCGTGACGTCGGTGAGAGGCAGCCGGTGGGCCCCATGGGAGCCATCGTCCGCAAGCTCGCGCATCGCCGAGAGCACACGTCGCTGGATCGCACGATCCACCGCGATCTCGCGCAAGCCCTCCAGCGCGCGATCGACCGCGACGATTCTCTCCGGGCTGGGCGCATCGAAGGTCAGCTCGTAGCGCACCGGCCAGCACCAGGCGATATCGCCACGCTCAACGGCGGCGAACAGCAGCTCCCGCGCCCGGGGAGCCCGGCGGGCGAGCATCCACGCGGAGGTGTCGGCGAGCACCGTGCCCTGGCCGTCCCACAGCTCGACGCTCACACGCCGCTCGGGGGCGAGTTGAGCCGATCGATCTCCTCCAGGTCCACATCGAACCCATCCCTGTCAATCGCGGCGAACAGCTCCTCGATCGCCTCACGACGCCGCCGCCCGGCTTGCAGCTCGACCTCAGCTCCCTCGACCGCGAGCCTGCGCACCAGCGATGCATCGGGCTCCCGCGTTCCACTGGCCGCACGCACACGCTCGAGCGCCTCCCCCAGCTCCGGGTCGGCAGTCACAGCGATTCGCGGGTGCTTGCTCGGCATTGCAACCGATAGTGTAGCTCGTTGGAGTTACTCCGATTGGACGCCTGCGAGGAAACGCCGGGCGCCGGCGTCTCGCCCTCATCGAACTGGCGGGTGGCGCCAGCATCTTCGCCCGCAGGCATTCAGTAGAACAATCTCGAATAACTGAACCATCAGCCCGGCGCATAGGATGTGCGCATGCGTGCGTCGTCTCGGGGAACGAGCGCTCGACTGTGGG
Organism: uncultured Solirubrobacteraceae bacterium; assembly: GCA_963782325.1. Taxonomy (GTDB): domain Bacteria; phylum Actinomycetota; class Thermoleophilia; order Solirubrobacterales; family Solirubrobacteraceae; genus Palsa-744. Next base: position 84,331 of record CAWAJG010000008.1, on the reverse strand, counting down.
GTCGTCTGGCGGCGGCCGTCCGACAGCCGTGGCGCTCGCCACCCGACCAGCCGGCTTGGGCGCGTCCGACGCTGATCGCGGTCGCCGCGGCGGCCGGTCTGGCCTACGCATGGGGGATGAACGGCGCGGCGCTCGAGGACTTCTACGGCGCGGCGGCGCGCAGCATGTCGATGAGCTGGCACGACTTCTTCTTCGGCGCGTTCGATCCGGCGGGGACGGTGAGCATCGACAAGCTGCCGGGAGCGCTCTGGCCTCAGGCGCTGGCGCTGCGGATCGTCGGGTTCCACGTGTGGGCCGTGGTGCTGCCACAGGTGATCGAGGGCGTGGTCGCGATCCTCGTGCTGTACCGCGCGGTCCGCCGCCTGGCTGGTCCTCTCGCGGGAATCACGGCGGCGGTCGTGCTCGCGGCCAGCCCGGTGACCGTCGCGTTGAACCGCGGCAACGTGGCGGACTCCCTGCTGGTCGTGCTGGTCGTGCTGGCCGCCGACAGCACCTCCTCGGCAGTTCTCAGCGGCAGGCTGCGCACGCTGCTGCTGGCGGGGGTGTGGGTGGGACTTGCGTTTCAGGCCAAGATGATGGTCGCCTGGCTGGTGCTCCCGGCACTGGCCCTCGCTTACCTGCTTGCGGCGCCCGCGCGGATGCGTGTGCGCTTCGCCCATGTCGCGCTCGCGGGGCTCGTCACCGCCCTCGTGTCCTTGAGCTGGATGACCGTCGTCACGCTCGTGCCCTCCCACGATCGTCCGTACGTGGACGGCACGCAAGACGACTCGCTCTTCAGCCAGACCTTCGCGTACAACGGGATCGCCCGACTGGGCACAGGCAACGTGTTTGCCGGCGCCGGCCATCCCGCCGCCTTCCTCGTGCATCTGTCCGAAACCGATGCGGCGCCCGCCCACAGGGTCGAGCCGAGCTGGCACCGGCTGCTCGGCGGACTGTTCGGGCGCGACGACGGATGGATGCTGCCGGCGGCGCTGATCGCCGCGGTGTGCGTCCTGGTCGCCAGGCGGCGAGCCAGCCGTCGCGACCCGCTCCGAGCGCTGGTGGTCCTGTGGGGAGCCTGGCTGCTGGCCCTGATGGCCTTCTTCAGCGTGGCAGGCCACCCCAACTCCTACTACGTGGCCGCGCTGTCCCCCGCGACCGGAGCGCTGTGCGGCGCCGGTGCGGCGCTGGCGCAGAAAGCGGCCAAGCGCGCCGCAGCACGCGTCGGGCTGGCCGCCGCGACGCTGTGCTCGGTCGGCTACGGCGTGTACCTGCTGCAGGGCGGGGTGGCGGTGCCGGCGTGGCTGATCCCCGTCGCAGCAAGTATCGGCGCGGCCGGCGCCTGCGCGCTGCTGGCAGCGCGCAGGATCGCGGCGTTGCGATCGCCTGTCAGCTGCGTGATCCTGGCGCTGACGAGCATGCTGGTGCTCCCCGGGGTTGCCTGCGCGCTGATGGTGGTACGCGGCCTCGGCCCCTTCGCGGCGCCGTACGAGCCGGCTTCCGCGACGGTCACACGGGCGACTGCACGACGGTCGCGGGTTGCGGCCGAGCAGGCGATCGAAGAACTCTCCTCCACTTACAGCACCCCGATCCCCCTGGTGACCGACTCGTCCATTCTGGCCGCCCCGTACATCCTGGCCACGGGCAGGGAGATCCTTCCGATCGGCGGCTACCAGGGCGGTGTGCCCGCACCCTCGCTATCGGAGATACAGCGTCGCATCGCAGCAGAAGAAGTCCGCATCTTCGTCGTTCCGCCCGTCAGCGGCGACCCGCGCATCGTGTGGATCACCACCCACTGCAAGCCTCTCGCCTCTGGGGAGGAGCGCAAGACCTCGACGTCACCCGAGCCCTACGACTGCGCCGGCGCCTGAGCCCACAGGCGCGACCGGCCCGCCGCTGCACGCCACGGCCGTGCCCGTGGCGCGGCAGCCGGGCAAATCGACCGTTCAAGCGCTCCCGCGCGCATGTCGATAGACAAAATATGAGGCGAGTCCGCGCCCACGCTCGCCGCGAGCACGTGGCGGTCGTAGCCGCGTTCCTGGCGTGCGCCCTCGGCCTGTCGGTACTGCACCAGCGGACCACGCACCACTACCGGCTGCCCGCCGCAGCCGCGATCGCCGCCGCGCGCGCCAACGCCAGCGACCGCGCGTTCCTGGCGAAGAACCCCACGGACGCCGTCCGCGTGATACCGCTCGACGGCGAACTGCAGCGGGTGACCTTCTTCGACGGGCCGCAGGTAGTGCTCGACGCCGCGGTGGGGCCGCACGGCGAAGTGCGCGCCAGCGAGGAACACGTCGCGGGAGCGCCGGCCTCCGGCGCCGCGCTCGCCAACTCGCCGTGGGTCCTCGCGCTGCTCACCGGCCTGCTGCTCCTCGCCACGACGGTCGTCCCGCTGCGCCGGCTTCGCAACGTGGACGCGCTCGTGCTCGCGAGCCTCACCGCCACCGTGCCGCTGATCAACGCCCGGCTGGCCGGCGCGAGCGTGATCTGGGCGTGGCTCGCGCTGGGGTACCTGACGGTCCGCTGCGTGTCGATCGGCATGCGTCGCGCCCCTCGGCGCTCCGCCGCGAGCACGCCGCTGCTCGGCCATGCGCTGCGGCGCCTCGAACCACGGGCGCGGATGCGGACGCTGCGGCTGCTCGTGCTCGCCACGATCCTCGCGTTCGCCATGATCACCCTCACCTCCAGCGGCTACACCGACGTCGCCGCCGCCTCGCTGCAGGGCGCCACGGAGCTGCTCCACGGCGTGCTCCCCTACGGGCACATCACGCTCGCGTTCCACGGCGACACCTACCCCCTGCTCGACTACCTGCTGTATGTCCCCGGCGCGCTGTGGCTGCCGGTGACCAATCCCCTCAGCGACCTCACCGGCGCGCTCGCGGTCACCATGGCGGCGAGCCTGCTCGCGGGCACGGCGATCTACCGGATCGGCGGCCAGCGCGAGATACCCGCCGACGAGAGCGAGTCCCGCGGCGAGCGCCAACTGCGCCTCACGCTCGCCTGGTTCGCGTTCGCGCCCGTGCTCCTCGCGGCGTCCGGCGGCGCCAACGACCTGCTCGTCGCGGCATGCCTCGCGTGGATGCTCGCGCTTCGCACCCGCACGGGCTCATCGCTGCTGGCGCTGGCGATGGGCGTGTGGGTGAAGCTCGTGCCGCTCGTCCTCGTGGCGATCTGGGTCCCCTACCGGCGCCGCGATCTGCTGCGCTCGTGCGCCGGCGCGCTGGCGCTGTCGGCGGCGCTGATCGCGCTGATGATCGCCCTCGGCGGCACCGGCTCGCTCGCGGCGATGGTGCGCGCGATGTCCTTCCAGTTCCAGCGGGGGTCGTTCTTCGCCCCCTGGTACACGTTCGATCTGCGCTGGCTGCAGCCGCTCGCCCAGGCCGGGGTGCTCGCGCTGGCGCTCGCCGCGGTGCTGCGCATCAGGGCCGAAGGCTCGATCCGCGCCGACGCCGTCCGTCTCAGCGCGCTCGCCGCCGCCCTGCTGATGGCGCTCCAGCTCAGCGCCAACTACTGGACGTGGTCCTACCTGCCGTGGGTGTTCCCGCTGCTCGCGGTAGCGCTGTTCCTCGCACCCGGCGTGCGCGCCGACGAACGGCTGGGCGCATCGGACTCCAGCTCCGCGGGCGTCCGGAGAGGGCTCGACGCGACGGGCGCCCCGCGCCCAGCTACGCCGCGGCCCCGACGCCGGCGAGGTCGACCCCGATCACCTTCAACCTCCGCTGCAGGGCGTTGAACGCGAACGCGTTCGTTTCCTCCATCGAGTAGTCGAGGATCGAGTAGTTCTCGGGGTCTTCCCCGGGCGGCACGAGCACCGCGGAGGCGAGCGGGATCAGCTCGGCGATCCGCTCGGCGATCCGCTGCTTGAGCGCCGGGTCGCCGGCCTTCTCGCGCAGCAGCCACGTGCCGTAGGCGACGTGGCGGTGCTCGTCGCGGGAGATCAGCTTGAAGCCCTCCACCCAGCCCGGGAGGATGCCCTTGCGTTCCATGTAGTCGGTGAGGAACCACTGGCCGGTGAGCGCCAGGGTGCCCTCGATGATCATGTGGTAGAGCGTCACGAAGTCCACCTTCGCCTCCACGTCGCGAGGGTTCTCGATCAGCCGCTGACCCCAATCCACGAGCGTGCCGTCGAACATCTCGACGAACGCCGGGTTGAGGTCCTTGCGGGCCTCGTCCATGCGGTCCTCGAACGTGCCGTCGATGCCCAGAACCTGCTCGTAGAAGCGGTTGAAGTGCTGCGCGTGGCGCGCCTCGTCGACCTGCTGGGTCGCCAGGAAGGCCTCCTCGCTCTGGCTCTCGTACGCCATCACCAGGCCGGAGAACTGCGTGGTGACGCGCTCCTCGCCGATGAAGAACGAGGACAGGTTCCACGCGAGCTTCTCGCGCAGCCCCTCGTCCATGCCTTCCCAGTCGCGGCGGTCCTGGGTGAAGTCGATCGTGTGCGACTGCCAGTTCTGGCGCTCCCACAGCTCGTACAGCTGCTGCGGGGTCATCAGCGTGACCGTCGGCAGCTTCGACTCGTCGGAGATGGTCGCCACATCTCCCTGGCTGGTGAGATCGAGAAGCGAGGGCATGGTCTACCGATTCCTCCCCTTTTTGATTAACGGTGGGGTCGCGCGCAGGCGACCCTGGCGTGCCGACGATACTCCGTTCGGCCGCATCGAGCCAGCGGCGTCGAGCCGCTCAGGTGACGACCGTGAGCGTCCGTGGCAAGCCCGTGAGGATCTCGCAGCCGCCGTCGCCGACCACCACCAGCTCCTCGATCCGCACGCCGAGCACGCCCGGCAGGTAGACGCCGGGCTCGACCGTGACGACGTTGCCGGCGCGCAGCGGCTGATCGCCGGCGCTCCGCGCCAGGCGCGGGGCCTCGTGGATCTCCAGTCCCACGCCGTGGCCGAGGTTGTGGCCGAAATGCTCGCCCTCGCCAGCCCGCTCGATCACCTCGCGCGCGAGCGCGTCCGCCTCGCGTCCGCTGATCCCCGCGCGCAGCGTGTCCAGGCCCCGCTGCTGGGCGCTCAGCACCAACTCGTAGATCTCGCGTGCCCGCTCGGAGACGCCCTCGCCGGTGGCATACGTGCGCGTGCAGTCCGAGCAGTAGCCCTCGTGCAGCGCTCCCCAGTCGATCGTCACGAGCACGTCCTTCGCGATCTTCTCCTCGCCTGGCGCGGCGTGCGGCAGCGCGCCGTGAGCGCCGGAGGCGACGATCGAGGGAAAGCTCGGCGCCTGCGCGCCCAGCCGGCGCATCCGCAGCTCCAGCTCGACCGCCACCTCGCGCTCGGTGCGGCCGGCGAGGCCGCCTTCCAGCACCGTCCGCAGCGCCTCGTCGGCGAGCTCGCACGCGACGCGGATGCGCGCCACCTCCCCTGCGTCCTTGACCTCGCGCAGCCCCGCCACCACGCCCGCGCAGGGGACCAGCTCCCAGCCCTCCCACTCCGGGGACGATGCGCCGAGCAGCTCAGAGAGCCTGCGGTAGCCCTTCACGGTCACGCTCGCCTCCTCGAAGCCGAGCCGCCCGCCGTGCTTGGCGAGCCCCTTCGCCAGCTCCCCCAGCAGGTCTTCGCTGACGATCTCGCGCTTGTACGGGTCCCCGACCTGCTTGGCCGACTGCAACGCATAGCGGAAATCGCTGAGGAAGCGCGGCGCACCCAGCCGCGCCCGCGCCGAGGCCGCCACCGCGAGCACCAGCGCGTTGCTACCGGTGAAGGCGGTCAGGTAGCGGACGTCCACCAGCGAGTCCACCAGCAGCGCGTCCAGCTCGAGCTCGTCCAGCTCCAGCGCCAAGCGCTCCGTGCGCGCGCTCTCCGCCGCGCTCACGGCTCGCTCCATCCAGCCGCATCGCCCGGCGGCGTGAGCCCCGTCTCCGCCGCGCTCACGTGTCCCCCCGCCCGTGCCGGCGCTCCAGCTCCTCGCGCAGCAGCGCCAGCGCCTCGCCGTAGCCGTCGACGCCGCGCCCGGAGACGGTCGCGAAGCACAGATCCGCGATCACCGACACTCGCCGCCAGGGCTCGCGGTTCTTCACGTCTGAGAGGTGGATCTCGAGCGCCGGCAGCCCGGCCACCATCACCGGGATCTCCAGCGCGTCGCGGATCGCCCACGCGTAGTGCGTCCACGCGCCCGGGTTCAGCAGGATCGCGTCCGCCTGGGCGGGCGGGCCTCCCAGAGAGTGCAGGCGCTCGATCAGCTCGCCTTCGTGGTTGGTGTGGAAGAAGCGCGTCGCCAGGCCGAGCTCGTCCGCCCGGCCCGCGATCTGCTGCTCGAGCTCGGCGAGCGTCACCGCCGGGTACGGCGGGCCGCGGCGCCCGAGCTGGTCGAGGTTCACCCCGTGGATCACCTCTATCCGCCGGCGCTCGCTCACGGCATGAGCTCCGCCACCGCCGCTCGCACGTCCGCGGTGGGCACCGTGCAGCCGAACTCCACCTCGCCGGGTGCGCGCACGAGCACGAACGGCAGCTCCTCGCCCAGGCGCTTCTTGTCCTTGCCCATCGCCTCCAGGATCGCATCCAGAGACCCCTCCTCTTCATGGTCGTCCCCGAGCGTCACGGGCAGCCCGCGCGCGAGCATCAGCGACCGCATCTGCTCACGCAGCCGCGGCTGCCCCGAGAGGGTCAGCGCCGCGAGCAGGCCGAGCCCGACCGCTTCGCCGTGGCGGTAGCGCGCGTACCCGGTGGCCGTCTCGATCGCGTGGCCGACCGTGTGCCCGAGGTTCAGCACCTGGCGCACGCCCGCGTCGCGCTCGTCCGCGGACACCACAGCGAGCTTCGTCCGCGCGCACGCGAGGATCGTCCGCTCGTCGACCTCGCCGCCGGCGCTGACCGCCTGCCACAGCGCGCCGCCGGCGATCAGCGCGGTCTTCACCACCTCCACCCACCCCGCCGACAGCTCCTCGCGCGGGAGCGTCGCGAGCGTGTCCGGGTCGACGAGCACCCCCGCCGGCTGGTGGTAGGCGCCCACGTAGTTCTTCGCCTGCGGCAGGTCCACGCCGGTCTTGCCGCCGTAGGCCGAGTCCACCTGCGCGACCACCGTCGTCGGCACGTGCACGACCGGCACGCCACGCTGGTAGGTGGCCGCGCAGAAGCCCGCCAAATCGCCCACCACGCCGCCGCCGAGCGCCAGCACGTGGTCGGCGCGGGTGATCCCCGTGTCGGCCATCGCCTGCCACACGCGCTCGGCGCTCGCGAGCGTCTTCTGCGACTCCCCCGGCGCCAGCGCGATCGTGCCCGCCAGCTCCCCCACCCGCCGCCCGTAGAGCGCCGCCACGCTCTCGTCGCTCACGCAGAACGCGCGCGAGCGCGAGCGGTCGAGCGGCCAGATCGCGGCCAGCCGCGACGCCTGCGCATCCTCCTCCGCCGCCTCCGCTGCGCCCGCCGTCGAGCCCTCCCCCAGCAGCCCGCGCCCGACGAGCACCGGGTACTCGCCGGAGGCCGCGCTCGCCCACACCAGGCGCGTGCCCTCCGGCGCGGCCGCGAGCGCCCGCAACGCGGGGGCCAGCCGCCCGGCGGCGCCCGGCGCGAGCGTCGCCACGAACGCGTCCGCGAGCTCCTCGTAGAGCTCACGGCGCTGCGCGTGCAGAGCGGCGAACTCATCGCGGTCTCGCGCGAGCGGGCGCTCCCCCTTCGGGGACGATGCCGTGCCGGCGTCGGCTTCGGCCGACACGCGCTCCCAGGCGGTGTCCGCGTCGACGTCCAGCCACACCGTCACGTGTCCGTCCAGCGCGCCGCGCACCCGCTCGGAGAGCACGCTCCCCCCTCCCAGTGCGATCACGCGCTCGCCGTCCGAGCGCGCGGCGCCGGCGAGCAGCTCGCAGACGAGCTCCTCCTCGCTCTCGCGGAACGCCCGCTCGCCGCGCAGCTCGAACTCGCGGGCGACGGAATGCCCGAAGCGCTCCGCCAGCAGCGCGTCGCTGTCGAGCGCCTCGCCGCCGAGCGCGGCCGCCAGCCCGCGGGCGGCGGTCGTCTTGCCGGCGCCCATGAAGCCGATCAGGACGAACGCCATCCGATCCGCTTCGCGTATGCGTCCACGGCCTGGAGCACGTCGTCGATGTGGTCGCCGCCGAACTTCCGCCGGTAGGCGTCGGCGAGCACCAGCGCCACCATCGCCTCGCCCACGACCCCCGCGGCGGGGACCGTGCACGAGTCGGTGCGCTCGCGCAGAGCCTGCGCGGGCTCGTGCGTGGCGGTGTCGACCGAGCGCAGCGGCTTCGTCAGCGTCGGCAGCGGCTTCATCGCCCCGCGCACGATCACCGGCAGGCCGGTCGTCATGCCGCCCTCCAGGCCGCCGGCGCGGTTGGTCTCGCGGAAGTAGCCGCGCTCCTGCGAGTAGAAGATCTCGTCGTGGGCCTCGGAGCCGGGCACCCCGGCGATCGCGAACGCGTCGCCGATCGAGGCGCCCTTCACCGCCTGGATCGAGCAGATCGCGCCCGCCAGCCGTCCGTCCAGGCGCTCCCCCCAGGAGACGTGGGAGCCGAGGCCGGGGTGCAGGCCGAAAGCCTGCACCTCGAAGACCCCCCCGAGCGACTCGTTGGCCTTGCGCAGCCGGTCGATCTCGCGCACCATCGCCTTCGACGCCAGCGCGTCCAGGCAGCGCACCGGCGAGTCGTCCACCTCGGCGAAGTCTGCCGGCGCAAGCGGCCGCTCGTACGCGGGCGCGTGCACGGAGGCGATCTGGATCACGTGCGAGTGCACGCTCACGCCGAGCGCCCGCAGGAACGCCTTGCACAGCCCGCCCCCGGCGACCCGCGCGGCTGTCTCGCGCGCGGAGGCCCGCTCGAGGACGTTGCGCACATCCGAGTGCTTGTACTTCTGGGTGCCCACCAGGTCGGCGTGTCCGGGGCGCGGCAGGTGCACCTCATCGATCGGGTGGCCGGGATCCGATACCGGCCAGGGGTTCATCCGCTCCTGCCAGTTGGCGTAGTCGCGGTTTGCCACCTGCAGCGCCACGGGGCTGCCGAGCGTGCGCCCGTGACGCACGCCGGCGGTGATCTCGGCGCTGTCGCGCTCGATCTTCATGCGCCCGCCCCGGCCGTGGCCGAGCTGGCGACGCGACATGTCGCGGGTGACGTCCTGCTCGGATAGCTCCAGGCCCGCGGGCAACCCCTCGACGATGCACGTCAGGCCCGGGCCGTGCGACTCGCCGGCGGTGATCAGACGGAGCTCCACGGCCCCTAGCTTATTTGCCGGGCGCTCAGTGCCTGTTGAACACGAGCACGCCGCGCTCGGCGGAGAAGCGCATGCCGGGCAGCGCGGTCAGGCCTTCGTGCTCGAGCAGTTCACGCCCGGCCTTGGACTCGCCGCGCAGGACGCTTTCCGCGCTGGCGTGAGAGCTCTCGCTCGATGTGATGCTGACGAGCTGGAGGTCGTACAGCAGCGGCTGACCCGTGGACGAGAGGTATTCCAGCTGCTCCGACTGGCCGGGCTTCAGCTCGATCGCCGCGCACTGCGATTCGCTGGGCAGGCACTTGCCCTGGCCGCGCAGGATCGCTTCGCTGACGACCGTGAACGTGGCGCTCTTGCCGCCGGAGGTGACGCCCCTGAACACCACCAGCGCCTGCTGGGCGCTCGGCAGCGGCGCGAGCAGTTTGAGGTTCTCGTACGGCGTCAGCGCTTCGGCTTCCGGCGTACCCACCGGGGGGACGGCGCCGAACAGGACCGCCACGTGGTAGATGGTCTTCGGCTTCGCCGGCTTGGTGGGGGTGGACGCGGGCGCGCTCGATTCGCTCGACGAGGAGGACGATTCCGAGGAGGCGCTGCTCGGCGTGCTCGCCGCAGCCGTCTTCGTCGTTTCTTCCTTCTTCTTCGGTTCCGGCAGCGGCGTGAACGGGTCGTGGGCCGTGCCACCGTGCTGGTCGGCGACGCCGCTGGTCGTCTCCGCGACGGCCGTTTCGGGGCTGAGCTTGCTGACGGCCACGCCCGGGGAGGAGCCCGCCGAGGCCGTCGGGAGCGGGGTCGGCGGCGTGCTCGAGCTCGAGCTGCCTCCGCCGAGCACCACGTAACCGATCGCGACCACCAGGGCGACCACCACGACGAGCACCAACGGCAGCAGCCGCCGATCGAGCAGGTCAGCCTTCAGGGAGTTCAGGAAGCCGGTCATGGTGTCGCTTTCACGATCGCTGGGGTTGTCGGTGAGCTGGCTGCGGTGGTCGAGGCGGCGCTCGCGCCGGCGCCCGGCGACGCGGGGCTCGCGCCGTCCGCGACTTCGCTGGCCGGCATCACGTAGGCGCTCGCCGTGATCGAGCCCGTGAGCTGGCCGGCGGCCGCCCCGGACTGGCCGGAGCCGGCGGCGGGCGCGAGCTTGATGCTCTGGACGGTCAGCAGGCGACCGCTGACGTTCACGTGTTCGGGTCCGCTCAGCGTGGTGAAGTCGGCGAGCTGGCGGAAGAGGTGTTCGAGCTGGAAGAAGCCGCCTTCGAACACGAACGTGAAGGGCAGCTGCGTGAAGCCGGCGAGCGCCGTCGTGGACGTGCTCGTGGAGGAGCCGCCGGTGTCGTCGTTCGTCGAGATCGAGGCGAAGTCCACGTGCTTCTGATCGGAGGCCTGCGTGATCTGGTAGATCAGCGACGGCACTTCCTGCGCGGGGGGCACCGCTTTGCCGAGGTTCACCAGCGACGCGTACGCCGCCGAGTACTGGGCCTTGGCGCCTCGCGCGTTCGCCAGCTCGCTGTCGGCGCTCGCGAGCTGCGACTTCGCGCTCGCGATCTGTGCGTTCAACTTGCTCGCCTTTTCGCGCTCGGGCGAGACGACCAGCAGCCATGCTCCCCCGAGCACCGCCGCGAGCACGACCAAGATCACGACTGTGCGGTCGCGTGTGGTCATCTCACGCTCACCCCCGCTTGGGCGGCCGGCGTCTTTGCGGTGGTGCCGGCGTCGGAGACGGTCTTCGTCGCGGCCGCCACTGCCGACGTGCTCGGCAGCGGATCGAACGTCAGCTGCAGGGCCCACGACGGGTCGTGCGCCGGGCAGCCGCCGCCCGTGCTCCCGCCTGCGCTTCCGGAGCTGGAGGCACTCGAGCTCGTCAGCTGGACTTCGCTGACGCCGTCGATCAGCCGCAGCCGCTCGAGCAGCTCCGCCACCGCCGGCTGGCTGACGGCGCAACCGGAGAGGGTGAACGTCGGCACGCTGCCGGGCGGGGTGCTGGAGGCGACGCTGGAGGCTGCGCTGGCGCTCGAAGCCGTGGACGGCGAGGCTGCGCCGGCAGAGGCCGTCGAGCTGGAGGCCGTCGAGCTGGAGCTCGTCGCGGGGCTCGCCGGCGTCGCGGGGCTCGCAGGCGTCACGGAGCTCGTGCCGGTCGTCGATCCGACGCTCCCGCTGAGCGAGGAGATCGAGGTGCCAGCGGGCAGCACCCGGCCGAATTCGTGAAAGACGTGCGCCCAGTCAAAGCGTGACTCGAGCAGCGTCTCGACCGCCTGCATGCGCGATTCGTGCAGCGACAGGAAGCTCGTGTACGGCGCCAGCCGGTCAGCCTGCGCTTCCGCGCGCTGCGCCTGGTTGGCGAGCGACGCGGCCTGGGCCTGGTCGCTGGAGATCGCGTGGTCGGCTTTGCCGTAGAGGACGGCCATCCCGGCCACTCCCAGGATCAGCGCGAGCACGACGTACGCGCCCCCCTGCGAGCGCCCGGCGCCGACCGGAGCGTTGGTCCGCTGCTCGTTGGGGATCAGGTTGACGGCTCTCATTGCGGGGCCTCCGCGGCGGCGAGACCGGCGGCGACCGCGAGTCGGTGCAGCGAGACGGTCTCCGCGAGAGCCTCGTCGAGGACGCCCACCTCGTGACAGCGCACCTCCACGCCGAGCGAGGACTGGAGCGCGGCCGCGAATCCGGGGATGTCCTGGGCGGCGCCGCTCATCACCACATGCGAAACCTCGCCGCCACCCTCCTGCGAGCGGTGGAAGTCCAGCGAGTTGCGCACCTCCCCGGAGATGTCGCGAATGCCGTTCTCGAGCACGCTCCACACGTCTGGGTCCGGCTGAGCGGCGCCGGATTTGGGGGCGCTTTCGAGCGCCGCGAGCTGCTCATAGCTCATCGCGCGTTCGCTCTCCTCGGCGTCCGCGGGGGTCTGCGGCTCGTCCGCATGCGGCTCACCCTCGTGCGGCTCACCCTCCTGGGGCTCACCCTCCTGGGGCTCACCCTCGTGGGGCTCATCCTCCTGCGCCGGGCGCTCGTCCTTCTCGACGGAGGGGCCGCCGTCGCTCGCGGCGCTCTCATCCGCGCTCGCGTCCGAGGCGGGGGCCGGTGCGCTCAGGTCGACCGATGCCAGCAGCGCGCGCGCCTCGGTCAGCGCGATGCTGCGGCGCTCGGCGAGCTCGCTCGCCATGCCCTCGAGCCCGCTGCCGACGACTCGCGTGAACCGGCAGACGGTGCCCTCGGCGATCGCCAGATTGGTGAGGCCGTCGACGTTCAGGTACAGCACGCGGCCGGTCTGCTCCGGGTCCGGGCGGTACAGGGAGCGGATCAGCGCGAAGGCCGAAAGGTCGACCCCTTCGGCGCTCAGTCCCGCTTGGCGTACGGCCTTGAGAAGGCGTTCGATCATGTCGCGCTGCGCGGCCACGAGCACCACGCGCTGGCGCGGGCCGGCGGGGGTGTCGACGATGCCGAGCGGGTGAAAGTCCATGACGGCGTTGTTGAGCGGCATCGGCACCTGGTCCTGGGCCTGGAAGTTGACGGCGGCGGCGAGCTCCTTTTCGTCGGTCACCGGCGGCAGCTCCAGCGTGCGCAGAACAGTGCGCTGGTTGGCGACGCCGACGCGCACCCGCTTGCTGAGGCCGCTGCCGTTGAACAGCTCGCGCAGCGTCTCCGCGAGGGCGTCCTCGTCGAGGACTTCGCCGTCGCGCACGGAGTCCGCAGGCAGCGGCAGGGCGGCAGCTCGTTCGGCGAGGATCGACCCGTTCACGCGCGCCTGCACGGCCGCCACGAAGCCCGGCTGGATGTCCAGGCCGACGAGGTTCTCACCCGAGCGACGGCCGAGTTTGAACGGGAGCTTGAGTTGTGGCGATGGGAGTCGTGAAGGGAGTTGCATCGCGAGTAGACGCTTCGGGCGGCGGGCGGATCGCCCGCACATGCGGTATCGGCGCGAGGCCCGTGGCGCTTTAGTGAAGGACGTGGTTGACGTAGACAGCAACCAGCTGGGGACCGACGAACACCGCGACGATCGCCCCCAGCGCGAGGAACGGACCGAAGGGGATCGCCGTCTTGCGTCCGGCGCTGGCGCCCTTGCGGGCGATCACCGCAGCGCCCAGCGTGACCCCCGCGAGCAGCGCGACCAGCAGCGCCGGCGCGACGGAGGCGCCGAGGAACAGCCCCATCATCGCGGCGAGCTTGACGTCGCCGATGCCCATGCCGCCCGGGTACGCGATCGCGGCCGCCAGCAGGAAGCCGCCGGCGGCGGCGGCGGCGATAAGCCGTCCAGCCTCCCCGCCCGGGTCGAGCGCGAGCCCGATCGCCAGCGCGAGGACGGCGCCGAGGGCGGTGATCTTGTTGGGGATGATGCGGTGCTCGAGATCGATCAGGGCGGCGGGCACGACCAGCAGGATCAGCACGATGCTCAGCGCCACCCCGGCGGCGGAGTGGTGCACGAGCACGGCCCCCACGCACGACGCGGCGGTGAGCGCCTCGACGAGCGGATAGCGCGCCGAGATCGCGCCGCCGCAGCTGCGGCAGTGCCCGCGCAGCAACAGCCACGAGAGGATCGGGATGTTGTCGTAGGGCCTCACCGGCGTGCCGCAGCGCGGGCAGTGCGAGGCGGGCTTGACGAGCGACTCGTGCCGGGGCAGCCGGTAGGCGACGACGTTCAGGAACGAGCCGACGATCGCGCCGAGCACTCCCGCGACGGTTGCCTCCATGCCTCGATAATCGACACCCGCGCGTGCGCGCTTGAGCGTCGGGGCGGAGCCCGCGAGATCCGCTTGCCGGCAGACGACGGCGCCGGGCGGTCGCCGGCGCAGGCCAGAGCCGCTACCAGGTGCCCCCTGTGCAGCCGCCTTTGTCGGGGCCTTCGGTTTTGCACGTGCGCAGCGTTTCGCCGTTTGCCTTGCGTGTGATCGTGAAGGTGTCCGCCTGCGGTCCCGGCGCGACCGCCGTGAGGACGTAGCCCTTGGCTCCTTCGGCCGCTTCTGCGACGCTCAGGTATGCGTTGCCTTTGCCCGCTTTCGCCTGGATCGAGGGCTCGTATTCGTGCAGGGCTTCGGCGCTCATGCCGGTGTATTCGCCGTCGTGGTCGGTCGAGTAGGTTTCCGCCGCCTGCAACCCGGCGCGCGCCTCTTCCTTCGCCAGCACATCGTATGCCTTGCCGCGCTGGTTGAGGAAGGCGGGGATCGCGATCGCGGCGAGGATGCCGATGATCAGGATCACGACGAGGACCTCGATCAGGGTGAAGCCCTGATCGTTCGTCGTCGATCGGCGGAGTTGGTTGGGCATCACGTGCTCCATCGGTGCGACGGGCTGGCGGCTTTACGCGCGGGCGCCAATCTCGCCATGGGTTGTTGGCCCGCGACGCGAGAGCGCCGTGACGCCCACGGCGCCCGCCCCGCTCCGTGAACCCAGGCCATCCGAAGCATCGATGCTCCGGAAGGCTCTGCTACCAGGTTTTAGCTGCGCTTGGACAGCCGCTGGTTTTGACTTCTGCTACGGCTACGCAGGTACGTTCGACTTCACCGTTGGTTTTGCGGGTGATGCTGAATTTGTCGCCCGTGTGCGCCCCGACCGCCGTCACTTTGAATTCTTCCGCCGACGGAATCGTCGGTTCTTCAAGGTACGCGGCGCCTTTTGCGGCTTCTTTGGTCAAGGGAATCGATGACTCGTAACCATGCAATTCCGCCAGGGTGGCCCCAGTGAAGTGGCCTTCGTGGTCGGTCGCGAACGTTTCCATCGTCGTGTACGCCGTGCGGGCAAGTTCCTTTGCCCCCGCGTCATACCCCTTGTTCTTCTGGCTCAGGAACGACGGAATCGCGATCGCGGCCAGAATGCCGATGATCAGGATGACAACCAGAAGCTCGATCAGGGTGAAACCCTGATCCCCTCGTATGGACCGGTCGAGTTGACGCCCCATAGGCGGCACATCGGCGCGCCGGGCGCGTGACTTTAGTATCGACGCCGAAGGCTCATGCGCATGTCGCCTGCACCCGCAAACACCGAGAGGGGCGGCCCGCGGGCCGCCCCTCTCGGGTGCTTCGTCGCCGGAGCAAGATGCTCCGGATGGAGTCGCTACCAGGTTTTAGCTGCGGTTGGGCAGCCGCTGGTTTTAGCTTCCGCGACAGCTAGACAGGTACGTTCGACTTCACCGTTCGTTTTGCGGGTGATGGAGAACTTGTCGCCTGTGTGCGCCGCGACAGCCGTCACTTTGAATTCTTCGGCCGCGGGAATCACCGGTTCTTCCAGCCACGCAGCGCCTTTGGCCGCCGCTTCGTTGGCCGGGATCGACGACTCGTAACCGTGCAATTCCGCCACGGTGGCCCCGGTGTACTTGCCTTCGTGGTCGGTCGCGAACGTTTCCATCGTCGTGTACGCCGTGCGGGCGAGTTCCTTCGCCCCCGCGTCGTAACCCTTGTTCTTCTGGCTCAGGAACGACGGAATCGCGATCGCGGCCAGAATGCCGATGATCAGGATGACAACCAGAAGCTCGATGAGCGTGAAACCACCCTCGTCCTTCGAGCGCTGGCGCAGTCGATAAAACATTGCTTGATCCTCCTAGGATCCGGTTTGGGCGCCAGCCCTCGGTAATCGCCTCAAGCGGCGATGCGTCCCCCCTCTCGGTGAGGCCGCCGGCTTTGCTACGCACCTGCTCCGATGCTTGCCATGGCACCTCGGCACTGGCTCTGTTAGCGGCTGGATCGACCGGCGCCAGCGGAACCTTTACACGTGCACAGCCGGTTGGACAGATGGTCCGAGCGCCGGCGCGGGCGCTCGGGTGGCCGGCTCGGGCGCTCAGGCCGCCGGCTCGGGCGCCTGGCTCGCCGCCGGCGGCGTCACGTCCGCGTCCTGCTCCGCCCAGCGTGACTGGGCGTCGACGCCGGGCACGCGCACGCCCTGTCCCTCGCACCACGGGCAGGTGAGCTTGCTGGCGGCGCCGCCGAGGTTGGAGATCACCTGTCCGGTGCCGCGGCAGGCCATACACTCCCGCGGCTCATGGGACGCCGACTCCCGATCCCCGCCGTCGCTGCCGCCGCCGTTGTCGCCACCGTCGCTTGCCACGAGCGCTTCAGACTAGCGTTCCCCGCGTGAGCAGGACCGGGCGGACAGCGGAGTGGGCCGCGGTGGCGGCGATCACGGCCGGCGCGGCGGCGCTGCGCCTGGTGCACATCGGCCAGGTGCCGCCCGACCCGTTCTACGACGCGGCCGTGCGCAGCATGTCGCTGTCGTGGCACAACTTCTTCTTCGGCGTGTACGACCCCGGAGGCAGCCTCTCGATCGACAAGCCGCCGGTGGACCTGTGGCTGCAGGTGATCAGCACGAAGGTGCTCGGCTTCAGCTCCACCACCTTGAAGCTGCCGGAGGCTCTCGCGGGGATCGCGTCGGTGCCGATGCTGTACGCGACCGTGCGGCGGATGTGGAGCGCGGCGGCGGGCATCGCCGCGGCTGTGGCGATGGCGGTGCTCCCGATCGAGGTGATAACCGCTCGCAGCGACACGATGGACGGGGTGATGATGCTCGTGATCGTGCTCGCGCTGTGGCTGGTGGTGCGGGCGGTCGAGACCGGACGCAGCGCCTTCCTGCTCGCGGGGGCGGCGGCTCTGGGGGTGGCATTCGACGTGAAGCTGCTGGAGTCGCTGGTGGCGCTGCCGGCACTCGCGCTGCTCGCCTACCTCGGCCTGCCCGGCTCGCGCCGGCGGCGGCTGGCGAGCCTGGCGGCGGCGGGCGCGGTGTACGTGGTCGTCGCGCTGTCGTGGCTGACCGCGACGCTGCTGTTCCCGGCGCACGATCGCCCGTACGCGATCGGCTCGACCAACGGCAGCGCATGGAACGCCGCGTTCGTGTTCAACGGCAGCGATCGCCTGGGCGGCAAATCGCCCGAACCGGGGGCGGCCGTGTACGAAGCCGGTCACCACTACCCGGTGGCCACCCAGGAGCAGCGCGACCACATCCCGATCGTCCCACCGTCGCCCACCCGCCTGCTGGCGAGGGTCGGCCCGCTGTCCGGCGAGCGCCTCGGCATCGAGGCGCTGGTCGCGCTGCTGCTCGGGATACCCGCGCTGGCGTGGGGGGTCCGCGCCGAGCGCGACGCGCCCGAGGCTCGCCGACGGATGCGCCGCGCGGTCGCGGGCGGCCTCGGCGTGTGGATGCTCGCGGGCATCGTCCTCTACAGCCACATGATCCGCCTGCACCCACGCTACGTGGAAGCGTTCACGCCGGCGGTCGCCGCGATGCTCGGCATCGGCTTGGCGTGGGCGGCCGCGCCCAAGGCGCGGCCGAGCGCCACCGGCGCCGGACGGCCGGCGGGGGGCGCTCGCGGCCGGCACGCGCTGCGGGCGATCGGCGCGTGGGAGCGCACCCGCGTCGTCGTGCTGGCGAGCACGCTCGCGATCGTCGTCGTCTACGGCGAGCGCCTGCTCTACGGGACCCCCCCGGAGTGGTGGGTGACGCTCGCCGCCGCGCTGTGCGCGCTCGCGCTCGGCGCGGCGGCGCTGGCGCTGGCGCCCTCCGGACGAGCGTCACCGCTGACGGTGACGGGCATGATGGCGCTGACGCTGGTGGCCGTGCTGGCGATCCCGCTGAAGGCCGATCTCACTGCGATCGCCGATCGCGTCAGCGACGCCGGCCTCGTCGGCCAGCTGCCGGGCTCGCAGCAGCGTCCGCTGAGCGCCTACCTGCTCTCCCACCAGGACGGCGCCTACTACGAGGTCGCCGCCGAGTCGGCGACGGCGGTGGGCTCGCTGATCGTGCAGGACGCGCGCCCGATCCTCGTGCTGACCACCTACGACGCGCGCGTGTTCACGACGATCGCCGAGCTGAAGCGGCTGATCGCCCAGGGAAAGGTCCGCTACGCGTTCCTGAACAGCTTCTGCACCCGCGAGGCCGCGTCGGTGAACCCCGCCTGCTCGGCGCCCGTGCGCTGGGTGCGCGCCCACGGGACAGACGTCTCGCTGAAGGCGGGCCTGCAGGGCGGCCTGCTGTACCTGCTGCCGGGGGCCAAGGCGTGAGCCCGGCAGCGCACCCCGGGCAGCGACGGGTGAGGCGGACGCCGGGGCGAGCACGGTGAGCGCGCCGCACGATCCCCAAGGGCTGCGGGCGCTCGCCGACGGCGCGCGCGCGGCCGGCCGGCTGGCGCTCGACACGGAGTTCATGGGCGAGGGCCGCTACCGGACGCTGCTGTGCCTGGTGCAGCTGGCGATCTCCGAGGGCGCCCGGCAGGGCGAGCGGATCGTCGTGGTCGACCCCCTCGCGGAGGACCTCGACGGCTCGCCGCTCGCACAAGTGCTCGCGGACCCCGGCGTGGAGATCGTCGTGCACGCCGGCCGCCAGGACGTGGCGCTCGTGCGCCGGCGCCTCCAGACGGAGGTGACGAACGTGTTCGACACGCAGGTGGCGGCGGGCTTCGCGGGGCTGGGCGCGCAGAGCTCCTACGACTCGCTGCTCACCGAGATCCTCGGCCTGCGGGTGGCGAAGACCGCCAGCTTCACCCGCTGGGACGCGCGCCCGCTCTCGCCCGAGCAGCTGGCGTACGCACGCGAGGACGTCGTGCACCTGCTGGAGCTCGCGAGCGAGCTCGAGCGTCGCCTGATCGCGCTCGGCCGCCTGCAGTGGGCCCGCGAGGAGTGCCAGCCGCTCGCGCTCTCCAGCGACGAGCGCGACCCCGACGCGATCTTCGCCCGCCTGCCGCGCATCGCCTCCGTCGGCGCGTCGGCGCGTCCGGTCGCGCGCGAGCTGGTCGCCTGGCGCGAGCGCACCGCCGCCCACCAGGACCGCCCCGTGCAGAGCGTGCTGAGCGACGCCACGCTGCTGGAGATCGCAAAGCGCCGCCCCTCCTCCCGCGGACAGCTGGAGGCGATCCGCGGCGTCGGCTCGGCGGCGAGCGGCCGTCGCGCCGAGGACCTGCTGGAGACGATTCGCCGCGGCCGCGAGCGCCCGCCCGAGCCGCCGCTCCTGCCCCCGCGCGGCCCCGCGCCGAAGCCCGACGACGCACCGCTGGTGGCGCTCGGCGAGGCGCTCGTGCGAGCGCGCTCGCGCGAGGCCGGGCTCGCCTACGAGCTGCTGGCCGCCCGCGCCGACCTGCAGGCGATCGTCGCCGCCGCGCGCTCCGGCGGCGAGGAGCCCGACGTCCGCACGTTGCGCGGCTGGCGCCGCGAGCTGGTCGGCGCCGAGCTGCTGGATCTGCTCGCGGGCAGGGTGTCGCTGTCGGTCGACGGCAGCGGCGCCAACAGGCGCGTGCGCATCAGCGACGCTCCTGGGTCGTGAGCAGCTCCACGTCCGCATCGCCGCCACCCAAGGCAAGGACACCAGCATCTCGGCGTGGTACCCCGCACGCCCCCCAGCTCAAGCGAAGGAGTTTTCGATTCGATCGAGAGATCGGATCGAAAATCTCCGCAGCGCCTATTCGATGTGGTTATACACTTCGAACAGCGGCAGGTACATCGAGATGACGATGAAGCCGACGATGCCGCCGATCACGACGATCATGATCGGCTCGAGGATCGAGGTGAGCGCCTTGACCGACGCTTCCACCTGTTCCTCGTAGAATTCGGCGACCCTGTCGAGCATCTGGTCGAGCGTGCCGGTTTCCTCGCCGACGCCCACCATGTGTGTGACGATCGAGGGGAAGATCGGCGCTTGGGCGAGCGGCGCGGCGATCGTGCCCCCGCGCTTGACCGAGGCGATGACGCCGTCCATCGACTCCTCCACCGCGATGTTCCCGCCGGTGCGCCCGGTGATCTCCAGCGCCTGCAGCAGCGGCACGCCGGCGGCGGTCAGCGAGGCGAGCGTGCGCGACCAGCGGGCGACGGCGATCTGCTGGACGATCGTGCCGATCTTCATCGGCACGTGCAGCCGGAAGTGGTCCCACTGCTTGCGCCCCCAGGTGGTTTTCTTCCACTTCACGAAGGCGACGATGATCGCGATCGTGCCGCCGATCATCAGCCACCAGTAGCCGACGACCGCGTGCGAGAGCGCCACCGAGACCTGGGTCATCGCCGGAAGTCCGCCCCCGAATTCCTTGAACACGCCGACGAACACCGGCACGAGGAACGCCACCAGCGCCATCATCACGCCGACGGCGAAGAAGATCACCATGCACGGGTAGACCATCGCGGATTTGATCTGCCGGCGCAGCGCGGCGTCCTTCTGGAGCTGGTCGGCGACGCGCATGAGCGCGTCCTCGAGCACACCGCCGGTCTCCCCCGCCTGCGTCATGGCGACGAACAGCGGGTTGAACACCTTCGGGTGGCGTGACATCGAGTCGCTCAGCGAGAGGCCCGCCTCGACGTCCTTGCGCACGGCGATGATCGTTTCTTTGAGGAACTTGCTCTCGGTCTGCTCCTCCAGTACGTAGAGGGCGCGCAGGATGCTCATGCCGGAGGAGATCATCGTCGAGAGCTGGCGCGCGAAGATCGCCAGCTCGTTGGGCTTCGCGCGCTTCAGAAAGGCGAGCTCGATCTCCTTGGAGGAGCGCTTGTCGGAGATGTCCAGGACGATCAGCCCGCGCTGCTTGAGCTGGTCGGAGACGGCCTGCTTGGACTCCGCCTCGACCTCGCCGCGGGCCTTGCCGCCGGTGGCGTCGAGCGCCTTGAAGACGTACGTGCTCATGATGCGATTCCGCCCGCCCTACGCCGCCGCCAACGTGCTCGCGCCGAGCAGACGCCTGAGCTCTTCCGGCGTGGAGGAGCGCGACTCGGCGAGTTTCTGGTTGATCTTCCCCTGGCGCACGAGCGTGGCGAGCGAGGCGTCCATCGTCTGCATGCCCTGCGCCGAGCCCGTCTGCAGCGCCGAGTAGATCTGGTGGGTCTTGCCCTCGCGGATGAGGTTGCGGATCCCCGGCGTCGGCACGAGCACCTCGGCCGCCACCACCCGCCCGGAGCCGTCGGCGTTGGGGAGCAGCTGCTGCGTCATGATCCCCTGCAGGGCGACCGACAGCTGCACGCGAACCTGGCCCTGCTGGTGGGAGGGGAACACGTCGATCACGCGGTCGATCGTCTGCGCTGCGTCCTGGGTGTGCAGCGTGGCGAACACCAGGTGCCCGGTCTCAGCGGCGGTGAGCGCCGTGGAGATCGTCTCCAGGTCGCGCATCTCGCCGACGAGGATCACGTCGGGGTCCTCGCGCAGGGCGGCCCTGAGCGCGTCGGCGAAGCTGTGCGCGTCGGAGCCGAGCTCGCGCTGGTTGACGATGCACTTCTTGTGCCCGTGCAGGAACTCGATCGGGTCCTCGATCGTCATGATGTGCTCCTCGCGCGAGCCGTTGATCTCGTCGATCATCGCCGCCAGCGACGTGGACTTGCCCGAGCCGGTGGGGCCGGTCACGAGGATGAAGCCGCGGGGCTTGCGCACGAACTCGTGTACGGCCGCGGGCAGCCCCAGTTCGTCGATGCTCGTCAAGCTGAATGGGATCAGGCGGAAGGCCGCGCCGAGCGCGCCGCGCTGGAAGTACGCGTTCACACGGAAGCGGGCGTGGCCGGGGATCGAGTAGGCGAAGTCCAGCTGCCAGTCGGTCTCCAGGCGCTGGCGCTGGTCGCCGGTGAGGATCGAGTAGATGATCTCCCTGGTGTCCGTGGGGGACAGCTTCGGGTAGTCCTCGAGCGGGGCCAGTTTGCCGCGCACGCGGACGGTCGGGTGCGCACCGGAGGCGAGGTGCAGGTCGGATGCCCGGCGGTGTACGACCTCCATCAGGAGATCAGCGAAATCGATGTCCATGCCCCGCCCATCGACAGATGTCGGTGAACCCATTAGCGCCGAAAGTGGCGCTCGACTTCAGTTCGTGCCGATCACGCGGGCGATCTCGGCCATCGATGTGCGCCCGAGGCGCACCTTGTTCAGGCCGTCGTCGCGCAGTCGCATCATCCCCTGCTTGACCGCCACGTCGCGGATCGCCTCCGCGGGGCTGCGTTCGAGCGCGAGCGCCTGGATCTCCGGCGACATCTTCATCACCTCGTACAGCCCCACGCGGCCGCGGTAGCCGTTGCCGCCGCAGCGCCGGCAGCCGACGGGTTCGTAGGCCTCGAGCTCCATCCGCGCGCGATAGCCGTTCTCCTGGAGCACCTTCGCGGGGATGATCGCCCGCTTCTTGCAGTTCGGGCACAGCATCCGCGCGAGGCGCTGGGCGACGACGGTGTCGAGCGCGGACGCCACGAGGAACGGCTCCACCCCCATCTCCACGAGGCGGGTGATCGCCGAGGGGGCGTCGTTGGTGTGCAACGTCGAGAGCACAAGGTGCCCGGTGAGCGCCGACTCGACAGCTATCTGCGCGGTCTCGCGGTCGCGTATCTCTCCCACCATGATGATGTCAGGATCGGCACGCACCATCGCCCGCAGTCCCGCCGCGAAGCTCAGCCCCACCTTCGCCGAGACCTGCACCTGGGTGAGCCCGGTCATTTCGTACTCGACGGGGTCCTCGACGGTGATGATGTTCTTCTCCGGCGTGTTCAGCATCTGCAGCGCCGCGTACAGCGTCGTCGACTTCCCCGAGCCGGTCGGCCCGGTGACGAGCACCGCGCCGTGGGTCTCCCGGCAGGCGCGTTCGAAGCGTTCGCGCTCGGCGTCGGCCATGCCGAGCTTGTCCAGCTCGACGACCACGTTCTGCTTGTCGAGCACCCTCATCACCACGCCCTCGCCGTGGACGCTCGGGAGCGTCACCACACGCAGGTCCACGTGGCGGCCGTCCACCACCAGCCCCACGCGCCCGTCCTGGGGCAGGCGCTTCTCGGCGATGTTCAGCTCGGCCATGATCTTGATCCGCGAGATCACCCCGGCGGCCATCCGCCGCTGCACGGTGGTGATGTCCGCGAGCACCCCGTCGACGCGGAAGCGCACCCGCAGCTCGCGACCGTCGGGGGCGAGGTGGATGTCGGAGGCGCCGCGCTCGATCGCCTGGGCGACCACCTGGTTGACGAGCTTGATCACCGGCGCGTCTTCGGAGGTCTCGTGCAGGGCGACGACCTCGCCGCCCTCCTCGTCCTCCTCGGGCTGCTCGATCATGCTCGCCGTCTCGCCGACGACGTCTTCCATCCGGTCCAGGCGGGCGATCAGCGCGGTGATGTCGTCCGGCGGCGCAACCGCCACGCGGATCTCGTAGCCGGTCATGATCGCGATGTCGTCGACCGCGAGCACGTTCGACGGGTCGGCCATCGCCACCAGCAGCGTGCGCTTGTCGGCGAACGCCACCGGCACCGTCTGGTAGCGCTTGGCGACGGTCGTCGAGACGAGGTTCGCGGCGTTCATGTCGACCGCGAACACCCCCAGGTCGAGGTGGTCGAGCCCGTAGCGCTCGGCGAGCGCGCGGGCGAGGGCGTCCTGGGTGAGCACCCCCTGGTCGAGCAGCACCCGCTCGGGCGTCGTGCCGGTGACGCGCGAGTGCTCGATCGCGTCGTCCACCTGCCTGCGCGTGGCGATCTCCATGTCGACGATCACGTCGGTCAGGAACCGCTGCGAGGAGCCGCGGCGCGAGGGTTTGGTGACGCCGTTGTAGTCCTTCGCCTGCGCGGCCTTCGTCGGCTCGAGCGCGGGCTCGTCCTCGGTCGCAGCGGGCGCCTGCTCGATCGGCGCGAGCTCGACCTCCACGGCGGCGTCCGCCAGCGCGTCGAGATCGACCTCGCCGGCGCCGGCGCGCTCGACGGAGATCACTGACTCGCCCTGCCTGCCTGCGCCCGTCAGGGTGTGCCCCGTCACGGGGTGCTCGACGCTCGGCCCGTCGATCCCGAAGATCGCGTGCAGGTCGGGGTCTGCCTGCTGGGGCAGGTCGCTCACAGCGCGCCTCCCCCCGTCTCGTCGCTAGCCGGCGCGGGCGGCGTCGCGCATGACCTCGCGCGGCGCCTCGCGGCCGCTCCACAGCTCGAAGCTGAGGGCTCCCTGGGCGAGCAGGAACTCGTGTCCGTCGATCGTGTGCGCGCGCCATGCCTGCTTGCCGCCGCGACCAGCGGCGTGGGCTCCGAGCGGTATACGAGATCGACGACATGGGCGTAGTTACCGACTTGATCGAACGTCAGCGGAAGTTGGTTGAGCTGGTCCTCGTCACTGGCCGAGCGTTCTACGCCGGAGCCCCTCAACAGGTACGCGGGGGTGCAGTTGACGAGCAGGTCGGCCACGTCCGGTGCGGGCACGCAGCGCGCGCCGAGCTCCCGCGCGACCCTCTCGGCGGCTGGAGCGGGTGCGGCTGTACACGGACACCTCGCTCGCGCCGGCCTCGCGCAGCGCCCACATCGCCGCCCGCGCGCTGCCCCCCGCCCCGAGCACGAGCGCGCGCGGGTGGGCGGGCAGGTCGCTCACGGCGCCCAGCAGCTGCGATCAGCCCCGGAGCGTCGGTGTTCTCGGCCGCGATCGTCGCCTTCGCCGGCGAACGTCAGCGTGTTCGCCGCGCCGATCTCCCGCTGCCGCGATCGGTCGCGGAGGTCGCGAGCGCGAGCGCGCGCGAGCTTGTGGGGGATCGTCACGTTCGCCCCGACGAAGCCCGCCTGGGCGAGCGCACGGACGGTCTGCTCGAACAGCGCCGGCGGCACCGGCAGGCGCTGGTAGCGCCAGCCCTCCATCCCCAGCGCGCGGAAGGCGGCGTTGTGCATCGCCGGCGAGCCGGCTGTGCGCGACGCGGCCAGCCGAGAACGCCCAGCCTGACGGGCACACCCCCTGCGGGGGCGCAGGCAGGCAGGCGCTTCATCGCTTGCGCCTGCACGTCGGCGGGTGCCCGCCGCTGCGCGCCACCGCTTCGCGGTAGGCGAGCGACGTCGACTTCGAATTCCGCCTGGCGTGTCCGAGAACACCTGCTCGCCGCAGCCGTCGGCGCCGGCGACGTAGTACAGGTAGGCGACGTGCGCTGGATGGGCGGCGGCTTCGATCGACGCCAGCCCCGGGTTGGAGATCGGCGTCGGCGGCAGCCCGACGTGGGTGCGGGTGTTGTACGGCGAGTCGATGTGCAGCTGTGCTTCGGTCAATTCGCCCGTGTACGTCGCCACGCCGCTGGCGAGCTCGACGGCGTAGTAGATGGTCGCGTCGATCCCCAGCGGCATGCCGGCGGCGAGGCGGTTGTAGATGACCGCAGCGATCTTCGGCCGGTCCGAGGGGATCACCGCCTCGCGCTCGACCATCGAGGCGACGATCAGCAGCTGGTAGGGCGTCACGTGCAGCGCCCGCGCGGCGGCGATCTGCGCGGCGCCGAAGCTTTCCTTGAAGGCCACCAGCTGCTCTTCCACGAGCTTGCTCGCGGGCGCCCCCGTGAACATGTCGTAGGTGGCCGGGAACAGGAAGCCTTCGAGGTCGGGGGTGCCGGCCGGCGCCCCGTAGACGGCCGGGGCGAGCAGCGGCGAGCGCACGGAGGCGGCCAGGTAGCTGCCGTTGAGACCGTCGGAGGAAACGGACTGGGCGATCTGCGCGCGGGTTTTCCCCTCCGCGACCAGCACCTTGATTTCCGGCGGCGGCGCGACCGTCTGGACGGGCTTCGAGCCGTGCGGACGCGCCAGCGCCACGACCGCGGCGATCGCCGCCAGGAGCGCCACCGCGACCCACGGCCACCGGCGCAGCGGGGCCCGGCTGGCGCTGCTGCTAGCGCGCGCGGGCCGCAAGCCAGCTCTCCAGCAGGTGGGCGGCCGCCCGTGAGTCCTCGCCGGCCTTCGCTCGCTGCGCGCCGTCTCCCCCCAGCCGCTGCGCGATGCGCGTGGTGAAGCGCTCGTCGTGCATCTCAACCGCCACGTCCTCGCCGAGGCGCCGCGACGAGCTCGCGGGCGAACGCCCGCGTCTCGCGCGTCTGCTCGCTGTCGCTCCCGTCGAGCGACAGCGGCAGCCCGACGACCACCCGCTCCACCTCGCGCTCGTCGACGAGCGCCCGCAGCCGCGCGAAGCCGCGCCTGCTCGCGGGTCGAGCGACGGCCTCGAGCGGCGTGACGATCGTCCCCGTCGGATCGCTCAGTGCGCAGCCGCAGCGCGCGCTTCCGTAGTCGAGCGCCAGCACCCGCATGCGTGTCAGCCGGCGAGCGCGGCCTCGATCGCCGCGCGCGCCACGTCGATCGCCTCGTCCAGCCGCTCGGGGTCGCGCCCGCCGGCCTGGGCCATCGTGTCGCGCCCGCCGCCACCGCCGCCGACGACCTCGGCGGCCGCCTTCACGACGGCCCCCGCCTTCACGCCCCGCCCGACCAGCTCGGGGGCGACGCTCGCGACGAGGTGCACGCGACCGTCGGCCGCCGTGCCGAGCACGATCGCCGCGTCCTTCACCCGGCCCTTCAGCCGATCGACCAACTCCAGCAGCGCCTTCGCGTCGTCCACGTCGACGGTCGCCGCGAGCACGTTCGCGCCGTCCACCGCCTGCGCGCGCGCCGCGAGTCCGTCCAGGTCCACCGCCTGCGCGCCGGAGCCCGCGACGCCACCCTCCCTGATCTCCTTCTCGAGACGCTTTCGCTCCTGCACGAGCGTGGCGACGGCGGCGGGCGCGTCCTGCGGGCGGGTGCGCAGCTCGCTGGCGATGTCGCCCAGCAGGCGGTCGTGCTCGCGCAGCAGGTCGGCCGCCGCCGGCCCGGTGACGGCCTCGATGCGCCGGACGTTCGCCGAGCTGGAGGTCTCGTGCAGGATCCGGAACACGCCGATCTCGGCGGTCGAGCGCACGTGCGTGCCGCCGCACAGCTCGCGCGAGTACTGATTTCCCCCCGCCTCCCCCGTCGCCGACCTCCACCATCCGCACCACGTCGCCGTACTTCTCGCCGAACAGCGCCATCGCGCCGAGGCGCTTGGCCTCCTCGAGCGTCGTGGTGATCGCGCGCACCGGATCGTTGCGGGCGATCCACCCGTTCACGCGATCCTCCACGTCGGCGAGCTCCTCCGCGCGTGAGCGCCTGGCCGTGGCTGAAGTCGAAGCGCAGCTTGTCCGGGCCGACGTACGAGCCCGCCTGGCGCACGTGGCTGCCGAGCCGCTCGCGCAGCGCCGCCTGCAGCAGGTGGGTGGCGGTGTGGTTGCACTCGGTCTTGTGGCGGGTGACGTGATCCACGCGCGCGAGCACCTGCTCGCCCACCTCCAGCGCGCCCGCCTCGACGACCACCTGGGGGATCTTGTCCTCACCCACCGTCAGCACGTCCTGCACCCGCGCGAGGCAGTCGCCGTGCTCGCATTCGATCGTCCCCACGTCCGAGATCTGCCCGCCGCCGGCCGCGTAGAAGGGCGACTCGGCGAGCTTCACCAGCAGGCGCGCCGGCCGGCTGCCGTTGGCGCCGTCGCCGGCGCCGTCCCCACCGGCGGCGTCCGCGCCGCCGTTCGCCGCGAGCGGGCGGAGCGCGACGACGGTCGTCGGCTGCACCTCGGTCTCGTACCCGGTGAAGCGGGTCGGCTCGCTGTCGTCCAGCGACTGGAGGCCGGTGCCGATCGCGCCCGCGGCGACAGCCGCCGCGCCTGCGCCGGAGCGCCCCCGCGCGCGCTGTTCGTCCATCAGCTCCTCGAAGTCGCCCTCGATGTCGAGCCCCTCCTCGGCGAGCAGCTCGGAGGTCATCTCGAAGGGGAAGCCGTGGGTGTCGTGGAGCGTGAAGACGTCCTGCGCCGCCACCGACGAGCTCCCGGCGGCGCGCGCCCGGTCGATGTGCTCGCGGAGCATGATCAGCCCCTGGGCGAGCGTCCGCGAGAAGCCGTCCTCCTCCGCGGACAGCCACATGTCGGTGACGTCGGCCTGCTCGCGCAGCTCGGGGTAGGCGCCGCCCATCAGCTCGCGCACGCGCTCGGCGTAGCGGGTGAGGAAGCCGGGCGGCAGCTCGAGGGCGAGGCCGTGCTGGATCGCGCGGCGCATCACCCGGCGCAGCACGTAGCCGCGGTCCTCGTTGGAGGGGACCACCCCGTCGGCGGTCAGGAAGGTCATCGCGCGGGCGTGGTCGGCGAGGATGCGCAGCGAGCGGTCGCCGCCGAAGTCCGCGCCGTAGCGCGCGCCCGGAGAGCTGCTCGCCGAGCTCGATCAGCGGCCGGAACTGGTCGGTCTCGAACACCGACTGCTTGTCCTGGAGGATCGCCGCCATGCGGTTGAGGCCGAGGCCGGTGTCGATGTTCTTCGCCGGCAGCGGCTTCAGCGTGGTGCCCGGCTCGTCGGCCGCGGGCTGTTGGTCGTACTGCATGAACACGAGGTTCCAGTACTCGAGGAAGCGCTCGTTCTCGCCGCCGGGGAGATCCTCCGGGGAGCCGTGCTCGACGCCGCGGTCGATGTAGAGCTCCGAGCACGGGCCGCACGGCCCGGTGGGGCCCGCCTGCCAGAAGTTCTCCGAGCGCGGGCAGCGCACGATCCGCTCGGACGGCAGGCCGAGCTCGCTCCACAGCTCGATCGCCTCCTCGTCGGGCCCCAGCCCGAGGCCGTCGTCGCCTTCGAAGACCGTCACCCAGATGTCCCGCTCGGCGAAGCCGAAGACCTCCCGCGAGAGCTCCCACGCGAAGTGGATGGCCTCGCGCTTGAAGTAGTCGCCGAACGAGAAGTTGCCGAGCATCTCGAAGAACGTGAGGTGGCTGGCGGTGTTGCCGACGTTGTCGATGTCCACCGTCCGGAACACCTTCTGGCAGCTGCACAGCCGCGGCGCGGGCGGCGTCTGCTGCCCGAGGAAGTACGGCTTCAGCGGGTGCATCCCCGCGACGGTGAGAAGCGCGGAGGCGTCGTGCGCGGAGGGCACGAGCGACGCGGAGGGCACGCGCTTGTGGCCGCGCTCCTCGAAGAAGCTCAGGTACCGCTCGCGGATCTCGTCGGAGGTCATGGATGAAGGATCTTAAGAGGGGGCGGGGATGGGCGAGCTTGACGGGCCTCGCGCTATGCCGCGACTGTGCCGTAGCCCACGACCAGATCGCCCGCGTACAGGCAGGCGAGCTGGCCGGGGGCGGTGCGCTCCGCCGCCTCTGACAGCTCGATCGCGAGGCGCGGATGGCGCCCGGCGGGCGCGTCGGCGGGCAGCCGGCAGGCGAAGCGCCGGCCGTGGGCGCGGACGCGGACGGAATCGACGGAGCGCCCGTCGCGGTGGAGGGTGGCCTCGCGCAGGGGCACCTCGCGCGCGAGCAGCGCGTCGCGGGGGCCGACGGTGACGGTGTTGGCGTGGGCGTCGACGGCGAGCACGTACAGCGGCTCGGGGGAGGACACACCGAGGCCGCGGCGCTGGCCGACGGTGTAGGCGTGCGTCCCCGCGTGCTCGCCCAGCACGTGGCCGTGGCGATCGACGATCGCGCCGGGGCGTCGTCCGAGCGCTCCGTGGCGGGCGAGGAACGCGCCGTGGCTGGTCCCGGCGAGGAAGCACAGATCCTGGGACTCGCGCTTTCGCGCCACCGCCAGCCCGGCGCCGGCGGCGAGCTCGCGCACCTGGCGCTTGTCCATGTCCCCGAGCGGGAAGCGCACGCGCGCGAGCGACTCGGGCGAGAGCGCCGCGAGCACGTAGCTCTGGTCCTTGCGCTCGTCGGCGGCGCTCATCAGCAGCGCGGGCGGGCCCAGGGCGGGCGGGCCGAGGGCGGGCGGGCTCTCCACCACGCGCGCGTAGTGGCCGGTGGCGAGCGTGTCGCACCCGAGCCGGCGGGCGAGCTCGAGCATGGCGTCCAGGCGCACGTTGCCGTTGCAGCGGACGCAGGGGTTGGGGGTGAGCCCGGCGGCGTGGTCGGCGAGCCAGTGCTCGACGACGCCCGCGCGGAACTCGGCGCGGAGGTCGATCGAGAGGTGGGGCATGCCGAGCTCGTGGGCGATCTCGCGCGCGCCGCGGACGGCCTGCGCCGAGCAGCAGCTTGCCTCGCCGTCGTTCTCCCTGTCCGACCACAGCTCGAGCGTCACGCCGACCGCCTCGTCTCCGGCGCGGGCGACGAGCAAAGCGGCGACCGCGCTGTCGACGCCGCCGCTCATCGCGACGACCGTGCGCCGGGCGCAACCGGCGAGCGCCGCTCCGGCGCGGGCGGCGCCTCCGAGCGCGCGGTGCAGGGCGTCGGCGGCGAGCTCCGCCGCGTGGCGCTTGGCCGGGCCGAGGCCGCCGAGCTCGGCGGCGATCTCCCGCGGGCCGATCCTCGCGGCGTCGAGCAGGGGCGCGCCCCGCACGAGCGCGACGACGGCGCTGCCGGCGGCGAGGATCGCCCCGCAGCCGCTCGCGTCGAAGCCGGCGTCTGCTATCCGCCCGTGCGGGTCGCCGGCGTGGAGGGCGAGGGAGACGCGGATCAGGTCGCCGCACGCGGCGCCGCCGGCGGCGCCGGTGATCGCGCCCGGCGGGCAGTGGCCCCGGCCGAGCGGGTGTTCGAGATGGCTGGAGAGCTGCTCCCCCTTCGGGGACGATGCGGCGGTTACGCCCACCGAGCGAGTGTACGACTCAGCCGGCGCGCGCTTCCTCGATCGCCTGTTCGATCGAGTACGCGTCGGTGATGCCCGTGAGCGTGATCACCTGCCCCTTGGGGTTGATGACGAGAAGCGTGGGCGTGCCGTAGATCTGCACCCCCCTGGTGACCGAGCCGTAGGAGGCGACCTGACTCGCGCGCGCCTCGTGGACGGCGATCCGCTTGTCTAGTTCGACGTGGCGCCCTTCCTCGGCGTTCGCCTTGGCGGCGTCGTGGTGGAACTTGAGCAGCAGCCGCACCTCGTTGTGCACGACGACGTCGTCGGAGCCGGCCGGGTTCCAGAACAGCAGCACGACGATCTTGCCCTGCTTCATCTCGGCTTCGACTTCCCGCTGGCCGCTGGGCGTGGCGGTCGCGGACGCGGACGCGGCGGTGCTGGCCGCGGTGGAGCCCTTGTGCACGGTGCTCGTGCTCGTGCTCGCGGCGTGGGTGGAGCTGGTGGTGGCCGGCGCTCCGGTGCGGGTGGTGGAAGTGGAGGAGCTTGCGGCGCTGGAGGCGGGCGCGGCGGCGGACGAGCTCTGAGTGGCTTCGTTCGAGGCTTCGCGGGACTTGTGTTCGAGTTCGTTTGCGTCGCGCTGCGAGGTGGCGACGGCTTCGTGGGCCTTGGCGACCGCCCGCGTGAGCCCTTCCACACCCGGCGCCGACCCGTGGTCGACGGGGGTGGGCGCCGCCGCGTGCGCCGCCTCGACGCCCGCCTTCGTCGCGTGAGAGGGCGTGGCGGGGTGGCTGGCGGGCGTGGAGCTGGGCGATACCGTGCTGGTGACGGCAGGAGTGGCGGCGGAGTTGGCGCTCGTGGAGCCGTTCGAGTGCCCGTGCAGCGCGAACAGCCAGACGCCCGCGAGCAGGACGACCACCACCAGGCCGATCTGGAATGGACGTGAGATCTGCGCCATCGCCCATGTTTCGGCAGTTGACGCGCAGAAGTTGAACGCGGATATGCGCCTTGGACGCTTCGGAGGCGCCGGCGCGGGCGTGCCGGCCGGGTCGGGGGCCTCTACACGGCGTGATGGCCGCGGAGCACGGCGTGCACGACGGCGTTCGTCTCGAGCGGCTCCTGGCCGCCGCCCTGCATGTCCTTGAGCACGGTCCGCTCGTCGGAGACGATCGCCACGTAGCGCGCCCCGAGCGCGTCGGCGTGGCCGAGCTGACCCTTCAGCGAGCGCCCACCGAGGTCCATCTGCGCGGACAGCCCCGCCGAGCGCGCCTCGGTGAGCAGCCCGAAGGCGAGCGCGCGCAGCTGCGGCGTGGAGTCCTCCCCCTCCGGGGACGATGCGACCGCGACGAACAGCTCCGGCGGGCCGCCCGCGGCGAGATGGGCCGAGCCGGTGGAGCCGCCGGCGAGGCCCTCGCCGGCGAGCAGCATCCGCTCGATCCCTGCCGCCCAGCCGATGCCCGGCGTAGGCGGTCCGCCGAGCTGCTCGACGAGACCGTCGTAGCGGCCGCCTCCGCCGACGCCGCTCTGGGCGCCGAGCGCGTCGGAGGTGAACTCGAAGACGGTGTGGGTGTAGTAGTCGAGGCCGCGCACGAGCGTGTCGTCGAGCTGGTAGGCGACGCCGGCGATGTCGAGCAGCTCGCGCACCTGGGCGAAGTGCTCGGCGTCGGCGGCGCTGAGGTGCTGTGAGAGCCGGGGCGCGCTCTCCATCACTCGCCGCGTGCCGGGGTGCTCGGAGTCGAACGCGCGCAGGGGGTTCAGCTCGATCCGCTCGGCGACGTCCTCGGACAGGGAGTCGACGTTGGCGCGCAGGTGCGCCTGCAGGCGCTCGCGGTACTCGCGCCTGCTCTCGGCGCTGCCGAGGCTCGTCAGGCGCAGCCGCAACCCGCGGACGTCGAGCTCCGCCATGAGCGTGGCGAGCAGGACGATCAGCTCGGCGTCGAGGGCGGGGTCCTCTGAGCCGATCGCCTCGGCGCCGACCTGCCAGAACTGGCGGTAGCGCCCGGCCTGCGTGCGCTCGTGGCGGAAGAAGCTCGACAGGTACCAGAGCTTCACGGGCTGGCGGCGCTTGTGCATGCCGTGCTCGACGTACGCCCTGCACGCCGGCGCGGTGCCCTCGGGGCGCAGCGTGAGCGAGCGCCCAGCCTGGTCCTCGAACGTGAACATCTCCTTGCGGACGATGTCGGTGGACTCGCCGACGCCACGGGAGAACAGCTCGGTGGCCTCGAACATCGGCGTCTCGATCCGTTCGTAGCCGGCCGACTCGAGGATCGCGCGGGCGCGGGCCTCGAGCGCGCTGCGGCGGGTGGCGTCCTCCCCGAGCACGTCGAACGTGCCGCGGGGCGCTTTGATCTTCGATGAGCTCAACTGGCGGCCGCTGGCGAGTGAGCGGCGGTGGCGCGCGGCAGTCGCTGGCGAACCTCGGCGAGGAACGGGTTGGTGTCGCGCTCGCGGGCGAGCGTGGTCACGCCCATGTGCCCCGGGTAGACGATCGTCTCCGGCGGGTAGGCCTTGAGCAGTGTTTCGATCGAGCGCTCGAGCGTCGCCCAGTCGCCGCCGGGCAGGTCGACGCGGCCGACGGACCCCTGGAAGAGGACGTCGCCTGACAGGAGCGCAGGGTGGGTGGGCGATCGGACCGCGTAGGTGAGGTGGCCGGGGCTGTGACCGGGGGTGAAGATGACGTCGATGTCGAGCCCGGCGAGGCTCAGGCGCTCGCCGCCGGCGAGCGTGTGCTCGGGGTCGTGGCTCTCGAACGGACCGAACCCCGGCGGCGTCCAGCTGGTTATGTCGGCGAGCAGGGGGCGCTCGATCTCGGGGCAGTACACCGGCGCGCCGGTGGCCCGCGCGAGCGGCGCTACGGCGCCGATGTGGTCGAAGTGGCAGTGGGTGACGAGGATCGCCTCGATCTCCACGCCGAGCGCGTCGATCGCGCGCTGCAGGCGCTCGGGCTCGTCGCCGGGGTCGACGAGCAGCGCGCGCGTGGCATCGGCGCCGGCGCGGACGATGTACGAGTTCTCCTGGACGGGGCCGACGGTGAACGAGCGGACGTCGCATCGTCCCCGGAGGGGGAGGGCGCTCGTCACGACGGCGCTCCCCGCTCGGCTGCCTGCTGTGCCTTCTTCTTGCGCTGGCGGCGCTCGTAGACGAAGCGGTCGGTGTAGTAGCTGACGAGCGTGTAGAAGCCGAGCACGATCGGGAACAGGACGATCACGTTGCTCGACTGGTGGAGGATCAGCACGAACGCGACGACGAGGGCGATCGCCGCGATCATCGCCTTGATGAAAGCGTTGCCCCAGGTCGGCGGCCGGTCGCGTTTGTCGAGCTTGCTCTCCCGCTCGCGGGCGAGCTGGCGGGCATCGCCGCTCTTCTCGCCGGACGTGGGCTTGCGCCCGGTGCGCCCGCGCGACTCGATCACCCCGGCTGCGTTGCCGCGGTGCTTGGTCTGACGTTTGCGCCTTGTCTGGGCCATCCTCGACTCAGCAGCCTAGTGCGTTCTCGATCAGCTGGCGAGCGGGATCGAAGCCGGGCATGGGCACGTCGGGCGGGAAGCCCGCGAGCGCCGCCGCGGGGGCGAGCCCGACGAGCTCCGCGCTGGCGAGCTCGGCGTGGGCGCGCACGGCCTCGACGACCCTCGCGAGCGGCACCTCGGAGGGGCGCTCGACGTTCATCGAGACCTGCGCGCCGCCGTCGCCGAGCGCGACGGCGATGGCGCGCACGCCGGGTAGGCCCTCGCCGCCGCCCTCGCGGACGAGCGCGGCGATCGCTCGGGCATCCTCGACGGTGGCGGACGGCGCGAGCTGGAGGTTGAAGGCCACGAGCGGCGGACGGGCGGCGACGAGCGTGGCGCCGGCGGTGGGGTGCATGTGGGCGGGGCCGAAGTCCGGCGCCAGCGGCTCGGCCGCGTCGGCGATCCGTGCGCCCAGCCCGACGACGCCGCCGCGGCGGAGCTCCGCGCGTGTCCTAGTCGAGGCGGCATCCTCGCCCGTGAGCTCGCCGTAGAGGAACACGGGCACCTGGAGCTCCTCGCCGATGCAATCGGCCACGACCAGCGCAACCGCGCATGCGGCTCCCCTGTCTCGCGGGTCGAGGTAGACGATCGGCGCGACGTCGACGGCGCCCACGTGGGGGTGCTGGCCGGGCTCGTGCTGGGGGCCGCCGGCGCGAGTCATGACATCGATCCGCTCGACCGCCACGCGAGCGCCGCGCAGGAGGGCGTCCGCGAGCTCGCCCGGTGCTCCGGCGAGGGTGAAGACGGAGCGATGGTGGTCGCGGTCGGTGTGCACGTCCAGCAGGCGCACGCCGTCCGCGACGGGGTTTGCGGGGACGACGCGGGTGCCATCGGCAGCTCCCGTTCCCGAGAACGCCGCGGCGATGGCGGCGATCGTCTCGCGGTCGCGTCCCTCTGAGACGTTGGGCACTGCAAGCAGGGTCGGCGGTTCCATGGCGCCACGAGGCTAGCGACGCGCGCCGGGCGTGGCGAGGAGGCCCGGTCCTGCCCGGCCTCGCGAGGGATCGCCCGCGGCGCTGAGGCTAGACTCCGTCGTCTCCGGCCGGAGTAGCTCAGCTGGTTAGAGCAGCGGAATCATAATCCGCGTGTCGGGGGTTCGAGTCCCTCCTCCGGCATCGTGTCATGAGTCGGGACATAGGTCTCATCTGAGTCGGGACATGGGTCTCAGCTTGAGGGGCCGGGCCAGCGGCCTGGTTGTCTGTTTTGGTTGCGCCAGTAGGTTTTCTCGGGCTCGATCAGGTGGCGGCTGAGGATCTCGCCGGTGGTGAGGTCGGTGACGGTGACGTGGTGCTCGTCGGCGAGCGCGAGGACGCGTTTGCGGGCGTGTTTGGCGCCGACGCCGAGGTGGTGCATTCGGCCTGCTCGGCGGAGGCTCATCTTGCCGGTGTCATCGAGCCGGTCATAGCGCAGCCGGTAGTGACCTGGTGGGTGTCCGTTGCTGGCTGGGAGCGCCTTCGGTGTGGCGCGGTAGGCGTTAGCCTGGCGTGCGTCGGTCAAGGGCGCGGTGCGGGCGTTTCTCGTTGTAGTGCGCTCGGAACTCGTCGAGCTGGCGTTGCAGCTGCGCGATGCTGGCGGCGGGTGGTCTGGCGCGCAGCCAACGCTGCTGGGTCTGGTGGAAGCGCTCGGTCTTCCCCTGGGTTTGTGGGTGTCCCGGGGACCCGTTCTTCTGCTGGATTCCGAGCAGCGGGAGCACGTACTCGAACGCGTTGCGCCCGCCGGTGAAGCGGGAGGTGTAGACGCTGCCGTTATCCGTGAGCGTGCTCGCCGGTGGCCCGTGCTCGGCGAGGGTGGCGAGGAACACGCTCACGACCGTATCCCCGGTGACGGGCTGATGGGCGGTGCAGGACAGCAGGTAGCGGGAGTGGTCATCGAGCCAGTTGAGGATCTCGACGTCGATTCCGTCCTTGAGGCGCCAGTGGATGAAGTCCGACTGCCACATCTCATTCGGCTGCGCCGCCTGGAAGCGGATGTAGCTGCTTCTGGGGCGCTTGCGCGGCTCGGGGACGATCAGCCCAGCCTGGTGCAGGATCCGCCTGATCGTGGACGTCGACGGTGCGCTGAGCCCCTCTTGCTCGAGATGCCAGGCGATCGTGACTGGCCCCGCGTCCAGCCCGTCCGCGGTCAGCCGCCGACGCAGCTCGATCACCCGCCCACGGACGTCTTCGGACGTTGCGATAGGCGTCGTCTTCGGGCGCCTGGACCGCGGCTCGAGCGCCTCCAAGCCTCCTTCCCGATAACGGGCCAAAAGGCGGTGAAGGTGCCGGCGGGAGAACCCGTACTCGGCAGCGGCAGCAGTGACGGACAGCTGGTCGGCGACGACCTGGAGAACAGCAACGCGGGCTCGTGACATACCCGCCAAGGTGGCCCTAGCCCCAGACGCCGCGCCGGTGCTAGCCGCTCCGGCCCGGCCCTCCGGGCCGCGCCTCCACGGCCAGCACCGAGAAAGACACTCAGCCCAACGAGAGACCTATGTCCCGACTCACGAGAGACCTATCACCCGGGACACATGTCCTGAACCCACACACCTCCTCCGGCATCGTTGTCCTGAACCCACACACCCCCTCCGGCATCGCTCAAAACCCTGCAAATACAACGAAATGAGCCAGCCGCAGGATGGGCGTCCGTAGGCTGACGAGGACAATCAGCGTGGCCGCGTGGGGTCGTACACTTTGCTCATGGCTACGCGAACGATCCACCTGCCGGACAGTTCGTACGCGCTGTTGTCCGCCGAGGCGCAACGCCGCGGCGTGGATCCTGACGCGCTGGCGGACGAGCTGCTGCGCACCGACCTCGCCGCGCCTGGCGACCAGGATCTTGACGTGACGCTAAAGAGCCTCGCTGAGCTTCGGGCACGGCTGCCCGAAATCGACGGGATCGTGCTCGCGCGTGACGCCCGCGCACAGCTCGAACGACACGGCGGCAGTTGAGCGTCGTTCTCGACGCCAACGTGCTGATCGTGCTTGCGCTCGACCGGCAGCGCGCCCCTGCGGTCGAGAAGCTGCTGCGTGCCTGGAAGGCCGAGGGGCAGGAGCTGCACGCACCCGTGCTCCTGCGCTACGAGATAGCGAGCGCCTTGGCGCTGGCGGTCTCTGCCGGACAGCTTGAGCCGGACGCCGTTGCGGACGCGTCGAAGCCGATCGAGTCGGTGCCGATCGTCCTGCATCAGCCCAAGGACACCGCAGCGCTTGTGGCGATGGCGCAGCGCCTTGAGCGACGCAGCGCATACGACGCCGCGTATCTCGTGCTCGCCGAGGAACTCGACACACAGCTGTGGACGCTCGATGGCCCGCTCGCGCGCAACGCCGGTTCACGCGAACTGCCCGTGCAACTGATCCAGACCGACTGAGCGGCGCGGGCGTCCCTGTACTGCGGTGTACGCAATCTGGTACACTCTACCCTCGTGCCCAGGACGATCCCCGTACGCGAGTTTCGCAGCAACCTGGCTGGGGTCCTCAGCGACGTGGCCGACCGGCGCGACCACGTGGTGGTGACGCGCAACGGGCGCCCGGCGGCGGCGCTCGTACCAATCGACGAGTACCAGGCGCTCGAGGAGACAGCGGAGATCCTCTCGGATGCGGCGACCTTGGATGCGCTGCAGGCCGGCCTCGACGAGCTCGCGCGCGGTGAAGTAGTCGAGCTCGGCGACCTGCGCGACGAGCTGGCGGAGAGACGGGCCGCGAGATAGCCGGTGGCACGCCTGGTGCTCGCGCGCCGCGCGCGTGCAGAGCTGCTCGCGCTCGACTGGCCCTTGATCGACGCTGCCGAGGAAGCCCTGGCGCTTCTCCAGCGCGAGCCGCGCGCCGGCTATCCGCTGCGCGGCAGGCTCCGCGGCCCGTACTCGCTGCGAGTCGGCTCGTATCGGATCGTCTACCAGCTCGCAGACGACGAGAAGACCGTCCGCGTCGCGACCATCCGCCACCGCTCGGTCGCGTACGGCAACGATCCGCGCTAGCAACGCAGCGACTCAGACCGCCATCCCGCTGCTCTGCTCGCGCCGCAGCACCTTCAGCAGCTCCTCGCTGGGCCCCGCGAGGTACGCCTGGTCCCCCGGCGCGAAGCGCGTGTCGCGCCGCGGCGGGTGCTCGAGCGACTGCGCCTCGCCGGCGCGGCGGATCGCGACGACGCGCATGCGGGCCGAGAGTTCCCGCATGGCCACGCCCGCGAGGCCGCCGCTGCGGGCGACGGTGAGGCGGGCGAGCAGGAAGGGCTCGTGGTCGACGAAGAACGTAGCGAGCACGTCCAGCCCTAGGGCGACGCCGATGAACCAGGGGGCGGCGATCGCGGAGGTGGACCAGACGTGGTGGAAGTCGAAGCTGCGCTGCACCCGCTGGCCGAGCGAGCGGTCGAACACCCGCAGCACGACGGGGACGTCGAACCAGCGTTCGCGCAGGCCGTCGCGGACGGCGAGCCCGGTCTCGATGTTGGCGAGGTCGTCGCTCGTGAGGATCGCGACCGCGGCGGCGGTGCGCAGGTTGGCGAGGTCGAGCGTCGTCTGCAGGGTGGCGTCGCCGACGACCACCCGCACGCCGAGCGCGCGGGCCTGGTTGAGGTAGGGGTTGGACTCGTCGCGCTCGATCACCACCACCTGCTCGCCGCGGGCGATGAGGCCTTCGAGCACTTTCATGCCGACGGCTCCGAGCCCGACGACGAGCACGTGCCCCGACGCGCCCACCACTCGCGCGCGCCCGAGCGACTGGTCGATGCGCCGGCGCACGAGCGCGTTGGTGATGAAGCTGAACAGCGTCGTGAGCACCGCCGCGCCGAGGACGATCAGCAGCACCCCGAACGCCTCCAGCCACTGCGGCTGGCCGGAGAAGGAGAAGTCGCCGAAGCCGACCGTGGAGATCGTCTCGACGGTGAAGTAGAGGGCGTCGAGAACGCCCAGGTGCGCCCGCCCGTCGCTCGGGTGGTAGCC
This sequence comes from uncultured Solirubrobacteraceae bacterium, assembly GCA_963782325.1. Classification (GTDB taxonomy): domain Bacteria; phylum Actinomycetota; class Thermoleophilia; order Solirubrobacterales; family Solirubrobacteraceae; genus Palsa-744. The sequence goes on along the minus strand of CAWAJG010000008.1, from coordinate 45,583 downwards.
GAACCGCAGGACGACGGTGGAGACGACGATCATCGCGACGACCACGCACAGCAGCACCCGCAGCGCGCGGTCGCGCTCGTCGGTGAGCGCGGCGAGGCGATCGCGCACCGTGCGGATCGCCCTCGCGCGCTTCGCGCGGGCGTCCTCGCGCGAGCCCTCGCGCGGGGAGCCGGCGAGACCTGCAGCTTCCAGCTGCGCGGCAGCCCCGAGCAGCCACGCGCGGTCGCCGCGATCGACGGCGAGGTCGCGCCCGGGACAGACGTGCAGCTCGCTCTCCCCCGCGCGCGCGACCCCCATCGGCGCGAGGTCGCCGAACAGCTCGCGCAGCGTGCCCGGCGCCGGCGCCTTGGCCTCGGCGACGGCGAAGGGCTCGCCCTCGACCGCCAAGCGGTGGGCGTTCTGGCGGGTGCACGTCTCGATCACCGACGGCGCGAACAGGGCGGCGACGTCGAGGACGCTGCCGGCGCCGGTGACGCCCGCGACGCCCCTGCCGACGGCCGGGTTGTCGAGGCTGACGACGACCTTCGTCGCGGGGTTCAGTTCGCGCACGAGCAGCGCCGCCGCAAGCGCGCGAAGGTCGTCGCGCTCGACGCACGCGACCGCCGCCGCCCCTGCGAGGCCGGCGGCCCACAGCGTCTCCTCGAGCTGGGGCCCGGGGCGCAGGTGCGGGACGCCGAGCGACTCGCCGAGTCGCGACAGCGACGGGTCGGGGTCGTCGTCGACGATCACCACGCTCGTGCCCGCCGCGTGCAGCTGCTCGACGATGCGCGTGCCGACGCCGCGCAGTCCGCAGACGATGACGTGCCCGCTCCAGGACTCGGTCGGCCCGGGGCCGGCGCGGGTGATCCTCGCGCCGAGCTGCGGCTCGGCGGCTGCTCGGTTCATCTGCTCGAGCGGTCCCGTCGTCGACCAGCCCCTTCCGTGTGCACGCCCTGCGTCGGATGTCCACCCGAGATCCTGGCGCTGGGAGGGCCGCGACGGCAGGTGCAGCCGTCCGAATCGCCGCCGCCGCGCTTGGACCGGCGTCGATCCTCGACGATGGTGTCCCACCCCGTCCACTAGGCTCGACGGCTCGCATGAGCGCCGATCCCGCACAGTGGAGCCCGAGTCGCCGTGAGCGCCGAGACCGGTACTGAGCCCGTCGCCGCCGCGGACTCCCTCGGCGTGGTCGCGGACGCGCTGGCGCGCGGCGAGGAGACGCTGGAGCTGGCCGCGCGCCATCTCGATCCGTCGCTCGTCGACGTGCTGCGCGATCCTCGGCTTCGACAAGGCAGTACGTCTCGCGCGCAGGGCTCCTACCTGTATGACGCGGCGGGCCGCGCGTACCTGGACTTCCACACCGGCGAGGGCTTCGCGAGCCTCGGCCACAACCATCCGGACGTGCGCGACGTGCTGCAGGCGACGCTCGCCGCGGACCTCGTCGACGGCGTGCAGATCCACTACTCGCCGCTCGCCGGGATGCTCGCGCGAGGCGCTCTCCGCAGCGCCTGCCGGACGGGCTCGACGCGGTGTTCTTCGCGAGCACGGGCGCCGAGGCGGTGGACTCGGCGATGAAGTTCGCGCGCGCGGCGACGGGCCGGCCGCGGCTGATCTCCTGCGACAGCGGCTTCCACGGCGTGACGCTCGGGCCGCTGTCGCTGGTCGGCGACGAGTTCTTCAAGGAGGGCTTCGGCCCGCTGCTGCCCGGCTGCGAGCGCGTGCCGTTCGGCGACCTGTCGCGCCTGGAGGCGCGAGCTGCGCGACGAAGGACGTGGCCGCGTTCATCGTCGAGCCGATCCAGGGGCGCATGGTGACGCTCCCGCCCGAGGGCTACCTGCAGGCCGCGCAGGAGCTGTGCCGGCGCTACGGGACGCTGTTCGTGCTCGACGAGATCCAGACCGGGCTCGGGCCGCACCGGCAGGTGGTTCGCGCTCGAGCACTGGGGCCTGGAGCCGGACTTCGTGCTCGTCGGCAAGGCGCTCAGCGGCGGCTACATGCCGGTCGCGGCGATGGTCACGACGCCGCGAGATCTACCAGAAGGCGGTGGGGACGCTCGAGCGCTGCTACGTGCACCAGTCGACGTTCGGGCGCAACCGCCTGTCGATGGCGGCGGGCCTGGCGACGCATGCGCGATCATCGAGCGCGACCGCCTGCGTCGAGCACGCGGCGCGCATCGGCGCGCGTGCTGCGCGACGGGCTCGCCGAGCTGCAGCAGCGCTACGAGATGATCAAGGAGGTCCGCGCCAGCGGGCTGATGATCGGGATCGAGCTGGGCGCGCCGAGCGCCGCGCTGGCGCGGCTGAACTGGCGCCTGATCCACATGGCCAGCGAGGGGCTGTTCCCGCAGCTGATCGTGATCCCGCTGCACCGCGACCACGGCGTGATCACGATGGCGGCCGGCAAGAACGACGTGATCAAGCTGCTGCCGCCGCTGACGCTCTCCGAGGACGAGGCGCACAGCTTCCTCGACGCGCTCGACGCGGTGCTCGCCGAGTGCGACGGCGGCGCGAGCAAGAACTGGGCGGTCGTGCGCGACATCGCCACGACGACGCTCCGCCGCCGGGCGCCCACGAGCCTGCGGTGAGCGCCGCGGAGGCGTCCGGCGGCCCGCCCGTCGAGCGCTCGGGCGAGCTGTGCCTGATCACCGGCGCGACCGGGTTCATCGGCGGGCGCCTGGCGCGAGCGGCTGGTCGCGCGAGGGCTATCAGGTGCGCTGCCTGGTGCGCGCGAGCAGCGACACCTCGCGGCTCGAGCGAGCTCGACGTCGAGCTCGCCGTCGGCGACCTCACGGACGCGCGACTCGCTCGCCCGCGCCGTGCGAGGGCTGCCGACTACGTGGTCCACTGCGGCGCGCTGGTGTCCGACTGGGCGACCACGCGAGGAGATCGCGCGGATCAACGTCGCCGGCACGCGCAACCTGCTCGAGGCCTCGGTCGCGGCGTCGGTGCGGCGCTTCGTGCACTTCAGCACGACCGACGTCTACGGCCACCCGGGCGCCGGCGCGATCGAGGAGACGTACACGGCGAGGCGGTTTCGCAACTGGTACGCGCAGACGAAGCTGGACGCCGAGGCGGAGGTCCGCCGCGTGCAGGCGGGCGCACGCGCTGGAGACGGTCATCCTGCGCCCGGCGACCGTCTACGGACCGCGGCTCGACGCGATGTCGTCGGCGAGATCGCGCGGGCGATCCGCGGCGGCAACATGCTCCTGATCGACGGCGGCCGCGCGATCGCCGGGCTGTGCTACGTCGAGAACCTCATCGACGCGGCGCTGCTCGCGCTCCGCCACGCCAGGCTGCGCCGGGCAGCGCCTTCAACGTCAGCGACGGCCTCGACGTCACCTGGAGGCAGTTCACCGACGACCTCGCCGCGGGCCTCGGCTGCCCGCCGGTGCGCTGGAGCCTGCCCTACGGGCTCGCGAGCGGCGATCGGCTTCTCGCTCGAGCACGGCTACCGGCTGGCTGCGCAGGAGCACCGGCCTGAGCCTGCCCGCCGCTGCTCTCCCGCCAGGCCGTGCAGGTGCTGGGCAGGGACCAGGACTTCAGCAACGCGCAAGGCGCGCGAGACGCTCGGCTGGGAGCCGCGCGTCGACTACGCCGGCGGCCTGGAGGCGACGCTGACGTGGCTGAGAGACGAGCACCTCGCCGACCCCGAGAAGGCGAGCCCGGCTCCCCCTGAGAAGCGCTCCCGGCGCGCTACCCCTTTTCGACGGCCGTGGCCAGCTCGACCAGGCTCACGTCGAGCGCCGCGATGATCAGTCGCACGGTCGTCCACGCGGGGCTCGCCTGCCCGAGCTCGATGCGTGCGAGCGAGCCCGTAGTGATTCCCGAGCGGTAGGCGAGCGCTTCCTGGGTGGTCCCCCGCTCGACGCGAAGGCGGCGCAGGACGGTAGCGAGTGACGGGTCGGGCGCGAGCTGCCGCGGCACGGGCCAAACATGCCACGCCATGCACGTCGAGGTCCATGCTGTCCACTATGCATGGTTGACAGCGTATTGTAGACAACAGTACGCTGACGGTCGATGCCTGGTGATCCGGTGCACGTGGTTCAGCTGCGCCTCACGGACGAGGAGTGGAACCTCGTCTGCTCGATCGCCACGCTGCGTCAGGTGACGATCGAGGACCTGCTGCGCGAGGCGCTGCGCCTGAGCCACCGCCACGAGGACCCGCCACCCCGCGAGCGCTCGCACCTGCGGCTGCTGGGCCCCCGCGCCGAGAGCTGACCGCAAGCTTGCGTCCACGATCACTCAAGTGTTCCCTGATGGCATGCCGATGCCGAAGTGGTGTCGACTATCTCGCCTGCAACGACGGGGACGACCGCCTCATACCTGCCGCCCGAGGAACTGCTCGGGGCGATCGCCCCATCCTCGCCGATGGCGACCGCGGCGAGGAGGTTCGGCGACGCCTACCCGCCGATCCGCCGCCACTGGCTCGTTCGCCTGGTGGGCATCGCCTACGTCGCCGCGGCGGTCATCTACCTGCCGTGGCTGTTCACCGTGCTGAACCGCCATCTGCCGTGGCTGGCGTGGCCGTTCCTGGTGGGCAACGCCTTCACGATCGCCACGAGCGTGCTGAACATCACCAACCACTGGTCGCGGGCGGTGCCCGAGCCGCATCGGCTGCCCCACGGGGACGAGCCGCTGGTGGGGGTGATCATCCCCTGCTGCGGCGAGCCGGTGGCGATGGTGCTGCGGACGATCACCTCGGTGCTGGAACAGGACTGGCCGTGGGAGCGGATGGCGATCGTCGTCAGCGACGACGGCCACGACCCGACGCTCGAGCAGACGGTGCGCTCGTGGCCGGTGCGCTACCACTCGCCGCCGCCCCGCTACGCGCCCGGCCGCGACGGCGCGGCGAAGGCCGGAAACCTCAACTCGGCGGTGCGGATGCTCACGGCCGAGTACCCGCAGGTCGCGTACATCGAGACGCGCGACTGCGACGACGAGCTCGGCTCGACGCGCTTCCTGCGCCACGCGGTGGGACAGCTCGAGCACGACCCGGGCCTCGCGTACGTGCAGACGATCAAGGAAACCCAGGTGAGCCCCGGCGACCCGTTCAACAACCGCGAGGCGATGTTCTACCGCGGCCAGATGCTCTCGCGCAACGCCGCCAACGCGACCTTCCCGTGCGGCTCGGGGCTCGTGTGGCGGCGCAGCGCGCTGGAGGACATCGGGCTGTTCCCCACGTGGAACCTGGTCGAGGATCTGCACTCGGGCGTGGAAGCGCTGCGGCGCGGCTGGCGCAGCTGCTACCTGCCGATCGTCGGCGCCATGGGACAGCACTCGCCGGAGGACGTCCCGAACGTTTACAAGCAGCGCGGGACGTGGGCGATCGACACCGTGCGCCTGATGATCTACGGGGACCTCAGCGGCCTGGACGTGCGCCAGCGCCTGCAGTTCTACGAGCTGCTGTTCTACTACCTGCACGCGTTCACCGTGCTCGTGTACGTGCCGGCGATCATCGGCGCGCTGCTCGGATACGTGCCGTTCCTGGCGAGCGGGCGGGAATTCGTGACGCACCTGCTGCCGATCGTGCTGGCCACCGAGGCGTGGCTCTTGGCGATCAACCGCCCGTACAACGACCGCCGCAAACGCCAGCGCCACCCGATCCGCGAACTGTGGCGCGTGCGCATCATCTGGAGCGGGATGGCGCCGGTGTTCATCAAGGCGTCGATCCAGGCGGTCCTCGGCGGCCCCAACCGCAAGCCGATCTACAAGGTCACCCGCAAGCACAACGACCCACGCTGGCACTGGGGCCACACGATGCCGCAGACCACCGTGCTGCTGACGATCCTCTTCGCCGGCGTCTACGCACTGCACAGCGGCAGCCTGCCGCGGCTGGCGCTGCTGCTCCCCGTCGTCTACTGGGGCGGCCTGTACGTGGCGCTGTTCGCCGGCTTCGTCGCCCGCAGCTGGTACGGCGTGCTGAGCATCCGCGGTGCGATCGCGCCGACCGTCGAGCGACGCGCGGCGCCCTCGCCGTCCGCCGGGCGACGCGGCGAGAGCGAGCAGCAGGCCATCGGCGCGACCGCCGGCGAGAGCGCACCCACCGGTCGCGCCGGCCTCGCGCGCAGCGGCTGAGCGAGCACCGCCGGCCCGCCGCACGCCGCCGATGCGCGGGCGAGGCTTTTTTCTCCGCAAGGTGCGGAATCGTTCGTGCGGACCCCTTGCAATCGGGCGGCGCCGCCCCTAGGTTGAGTTCAGACGCGGTTCCGAGCCGTAAAGAGCGAGGCCACTGAGGTGTGAGGCCGCGCCACCAGAACCGGAAGGCCCTCGGGCCGGAAGGGAAAGGTTCCTCGAGCGGCTCTGGACCGCGTCGATTTCGTTGTCGGGACGGCCTCCGGAGCCACCGCCGCCCGTCGCCGAGCGCCAACCGGTGCGCGCTCAGAAGCAGGGTTCGAAGCGCTTGCCGTTGAGCGCGAGGTTGAAGCGGGCGCCCATGATCCCGGCGGCTTCGTCGGCCGCGCAGAACCGGCTCGTCTTCAGCTTGTACTCGGCGTTCAGCACCGGCTCGCCGGCGACGAGGTACGGCTCGAAGTCCGAGCATTCGTGGAACTGGTTGCATTCCTCGGTGATCGCCCCGTCGAAGAACGGCTGCTGTTCGGGGGTCTGTTCGCCGTCGTTCTTCTGCAGCACGGCCATCCCCAGCGCGTGCACCTCGTCGGCCACCCACTCGTTGTAGGTGAGCTGCTCGGCCGCGGTGAGCGGGAAGCCGGTCTTGTTGGCGTAGCCTTCCATGTTGTCGGGCTCGACGGCGTCGAAGCCCTTTTCCTTGCACATCTGAAAGCGGGCCGCCATGATCGGCTCGAGCACGCTCAGCTGGCGGATGTCCAGCCAGTGCTCGCCCGGCCACCCGTTGGACTTTCCCAGCACCGACTTGGGGAACTCCTTGTAGTCGGGACGGAACTTCTCGGCCGTACCCACGTCGATGTAGCACACCACGCGCTTGCCCTGCGCGTGCAGTTCCGCGACCTCGGCGGCGCTGTTTTCGAAGCCGTCGATGTCGTAGATCTCCACCGGCTCGGCGTTGTTGACCTTGTCCGTCAGCTGCCAGTACCACGTGGGGTGCGCAGGCAGCTTCCACCAGCCGCCCGCCGCGCGCGCCGTGCCGGCGCCTGCACACAGCAGGGCCGCGGCTATAAGCGCGGCCAGCGCCAGCGCGAGCAGGCTCGCGCGTGTCCTCGTTGGCGCCCGCTGTGAGAAGACGTTCCCCATGTCGCCTGACGATCGTAAACGACGCGGCGCTCGCCGCGTCGCGGTTGCCCTTCGCTCGCCGCGTCGCCGCTCGGCGCTCGCGGCGTCGCAGTTGCTCTTACAGGAGCCTTAGCCGCCGGTAAGCGATCGTTCACGGCCGCGGGCCAGGATGGCCTCCAATGCTCGCCACCGCCACCGGTCCCTACCTCTACTGGATCACCAGCCGCGCCGCCGGCAGCGCGGCGCTGGTGCTGTCGAGCATGACCGTCTGCGTCGGCCTGCTGGTCCCCCTCCGGGGACGATGCGGCGGTCGCATCGTCAGAGGCCACCGCCCCGAGCTGCGCGTGACGCACGAGGCGCTGTCGCTGGCGGCGCTCGCCGCGCTCGCCGTCCACGGCCTCAGCCTGCTCGGCGACGGCTACCTGCACCCGACCCTCGGCGACGTCGCGATCCCGTTCGTCGGCTCCTACGAGACGGTGTGGACGAGCATCGGGATCGTCGCCTTCTGGATGATGCTCGTGCTCGGGCTCTCCTACTACGCTCGCACGCGCATCGGCGTCCAGCGCTGGCGAAGCCTGCACCGCTTCGCCGCGCTCGCGTGGGTGCTCGGACTCGTGCACGCCCTCGGCGAGGGCACCGACGCGGGGCAGACGTGGTTTCTGGCGATGACCGCCGTCGTCGTCCTCCCCGCGCTGGCGCTGTTGCTCGCGCGCATCGCCGACTCGCTCGCGGCGCGCACACGCACGGTGCGGCCCTTGCCGCCGGCCATCGCGCGCTCGCATCCGGGGACGGTGCCGTGAGCACACCCGAGCCCAACCGCACGCAGCCCGGCTCGGTAGGACCCGAGAGCGGGCAGCGTGCCCGCAGCCAGCGCGACGCGACGGCCCGACCGCGTGCCGACCGCGTCAACCGGGTTGCGCCGGCCGGGTCGTCCGCGACAACCGGGTTGCAACCGGGTTGCGCCGGGCGCCGCCGCGAGGCCATGCGCCGGCGGACGCGTCGCATCCGCCGCTCGATCGCGGCCCTCGCCGTCGTCCTCTTCACGGTCGCGTTCGCCGTCATCTACGTCCAGCTCGCCTCCGGGCGCGACCCCGCGCTCGTGGCCGCCGCCAGGCGACGCACGGAGCTCGCGCACCGGCGCGCGGACACGAGCAAGACCACCACCTCCACCAGCGCCGAATCCACGGGGAGCACCGACGAACCGACGGGCAGCGGCGAATCCTCGGGAAGCTCGTCCGGGGAAGAATCGAGCTCCCCCGTACGGGGACAGGCGGGGGCGACGGCCGTGACGACCTCGCAGTCATGATCGCCGGACGGGAGTCGATCGAGGAGCTCGAGTGCTTCGGCTCGCGGTGCGTAGCGCTGGTGACGGGCGCCGGGCGCGCCGGCTCGGCGGAGGATGCGACTGCCCTGGTCAGGCGCGCGTTGCTCGCGTGGCACGGGCGCTTCTCGCGCTTCGAGCCGGCGAGCGAGCTCTCACGCCTGAACGACGACCCGCGGCGGACGGTGCGGGTGCGCCCGTTGATGGCGCGCTTCGCCCGGGCGGTGCACGACGCGGGGAGGGCCAGCGGCGGACTGGTGGACGCGACGATGGTCGACGAGATCGAGCGCCTCGGCTACGCCGGCTCCCTGCCGAGGCCGCTGGACCTCGCGCAGGCGCTGGCCCTGGCTCCCCCCCGCGCGCCGGCCTCCCCGTCCGCGGCAGTGCACTGGCGCGAGATCGAGGTTGACCTCGAAGCGAACACGGTCACGCGCCCGCCGGGCGTGAGGCTCGACAGCGGCGGCGTCGCCAAGGGCCTGTTCGCGGACATCCTCGGCGCGACACTCGCGACGCACGCGAGCTTCGCCGTGAACTGCGCCGGCGACCTGCTGCTCGGGGGAACCGCGGGCAGTTCCCGGCCTGTGAAGGTGGAAAGCCCGTTCGACGGGCACACCGTCCACACCTTCGCGCTGAGCCGCGGCGGCGTCGCCACCAGCGGCATCGGCCGGCGCAGCTGGCTCGACGAGACGAATCCCGCCCACCCCCTGCCCGCCCACCACCTGCTCGACCCCGCCACCGGCCGGCCGGCGTTCACCGGCGTCGTGCAGGCGACGGCGCTCGCGCCCACCGCGCTGGCGGCGGAGATCTGGGCGAAGGCGGCGCTGCTGAGCGGCCCCGGTCGCGCGGGCGCGTGGCTGGCGCAGGGCGGGGTGCTCGTCTTCGACGACGGCTCCCACCAGGTGATCCAGCCGCCGCCGGTGGTGACGGCCGCTCAGCTGCTGGCGGCGTAGCCGCCCGAGCCGACACCGGTGGCGGCGGTCGCGCGGTCGCGAGACGGGTGGAGGCTCGGGTCGGAGGCGACGGTGGGCTGCCCCGCGGCGATCCCGAACTCGGCGCTCAGCAGCTCGGTCAGCTCCTGCGCGGCCAGCGGCTTTGCGAAGAAGAAGCCCTGGCCGGTGTGGCAGCCGAGCGCGACGAGGCGGTGCATGACGGGCTCCGTCTCGATCCCCTCGGCGACGAGCGTCAGGCCGAGGTTGCGGGCGAGGTCGATCGTCGAGCGGACGATCGCCTCCGCGCGGGTGTCGGCGAGCATGTCGGTGATGAACGAGCGGTCGATCTTCAGCTCGCTGGCGGGCAGCTTCGCGAGGTACTCGATCGAGGCGTTGCCGGTGCCGAAGTCGTCGACCGACACCCCCACGCCGCTCGCCCGCAGCGCCTCGAGGGTGGCGACGGCCCTGTCGGGGTCGACGAGCGCGGCGCTCTCGGTGATCTCCACCGTCAGCCGCACCGCCGGGACGCCGTGGCGGGCGAGCGCCTCGGACACCCGCTCGGGGAGCTCGGGGTCGAGGAGGTTGCGGGCCGAGAGGTTGACCGACATCTCCAGGTCGATCCCACGCCTGCGCCACGCCACCAGCTGGGTGAGGGCGTGCTCGACGACGTAGAGGGTGAACGGGCCGACGAGCGCGGTGGGCTCGATCAGGGGGATGAACTGTCCCGGTCCGAGCAGGCCCCGCTCGGGGTGCTGCCAGCGCACGAGCGCCTCCACGCCGGTGATCCGCCCGCCCTGCATGTCCACCTTGGGCTGGTAGGCGAGCACGAACTCGCCGCACTCCAGCGCCCGGCGCACCTGTCCGAGCAGGATCAGCCCGTCGGCGTCGAAGTAGTCGCAGCGCGGCGAGTGGACGTGCACCCTCGTGAAGCGCGAGCGCGCGCGGGCGAGAGCGGTGTCGGCACGCTCGAGCAGCTCGTCGGGGCCGTAGTCGCTGCCGTCCGTCAGCGCGATGCCGATGCTCGCCTCGATGTTCACGGCCACGCCGTCGACCGCCAGCGCCGGCTCGAGGCTGGCCTGGACCGCGGCGGCCGCTGCCAGCGCGGCCGCTTCCCCGTCGGCGCACGAGCACAGCACGGCAAACTCGTCGGCGCCGAGCCGGGCCACGCAATCGCTGTCGCCGTACTGTCCCCGCGTCGTCCCCGTAGCGGAAAGGGGGAAGGCGCCGGCGAGGCGGTCGGCCACCTCGCAGAGCACGCGGTCGCCGTTCGCGTGGCCGAGGGTGTTGTTGATCTCGGTGAAGCGGTCGACGTCGATCAGCAGCACCGCCACCTCCCCCGACTGGGCGGGCCTACGGCAAAGCGTCGCGCACAGCTCCTCGATGAACAGCGTCCGGTTGGGCAGCCCCGTCAGCCGGTCGTAGCGGGCGAGGCGGTGGTTCTCCTGCGCCTGCAGGCGCAGCCGGCGCGAGGCGCCGGCGACGATCGGGTAGAGCATCGCCCACAGCAGCCCCAGGCCGATCGCCAGGAGCAGCGCGATCGTGCGCTTGTCGCTTTCGACCGCCGCCGCGATCGGCCGGTAGCTGAGGTAGATCTCGAAGGCGCCTTCGGGCGGCCCGGAGGAGGCGAAGCGCAGCGGCACGTACACCTCCACGAGCTGGCCGAGGCCGACCTCGCTGGCGGTCTCGGTGTGCGGGGCGGGCGTCACCACCTCGGCGTCGTCGGGACGGTTGGCGAGCGCGTTCAGGAGGTCGTCGCTGGGTTTCAGCGTGTGCCCGATCAGGCTGTGGTCGTCGGAGTAGATGACCCCGTAGTGGGCGTTCCAGATCTTGATGCGGGCGAGGTCGTCGGTCACCGAGCGCGCGCGCAGCTGCTCGTCGAGCGCACGGACGCCCGCGGGCGCCAGGCCCTTCTCGAGGTCTGCTCGGGACAGGTGAGGCTCGATCGCCAGGTGGGCGATGATCCGCGCCTCCTGGCTCGCGTCGGCGAGCGTCTGCGAGACGATCTGCGCCTGCAGCACCCGCGCGAGGATGAAGCCGAGGACGACCATCGGCAGCAGGCTCAGCAGGGCAACCTGCCGGGTGAGACTCAGGCGAGAGCCCAGACGTCGACCGCTTGCGCGCATGCCGAACGCTTCGAGAGCGAGTTCCGAGAACTGGACCCACAGGGGATGAAATTGGACGAATCGTGTGTCTGGGGCTGCAATACTCGCGCGGATGCGCGCGCTCGTGCAGAGGGTCACCAGGGCGGCCGTGCGCGTCGATGAGCGGCTCGTCGGCGAGATCGGCCCCGGGCTGCTAGTGCTGTTGGGCGTCGCCCGCGAGGACGACGAGCGGGCCGCCGACCGTCTCGCCGAGAAGGTGCGCGCCCTGCGCGTCTTCGCCGACGCCGACGGTCACATGAACGAGCCGCTCGGCGAGCGGGAGATCCTGTGCGTGAGCCAGTTCACGCTCTACGGCGACACCCGCAAGGGCAACCGCCCGAGCTTCGTCGCGGCCGCCGCGGGCGAGCGGGCGCAGGAGCTCTACGAGCGCTTCTGCGAGCGCGCGGGCGCCCACGCGCGCGGCGTCTTCGGCGCGCACATGCAGGTGGAGCTCGTCAACGACGGCCCCGTCACGCTGCTCGTCGAGGTGCACGCCGGCGGGCGCCCGAACCTCACCACGAACTCCTGATAGAAAAAATGATACGAGGCGTTCGCAACTGGCCCCTCGCCGCTGGCTGCTCCCTAAAGCCCTGCGCCATCCGGCCCGCTGAGGATGCTCTGTCCTGTGGCAAGCTTTGAGGAACGGGTTTACGAACTCGGAACGGCGGCACTCGCCGACCAGGAGCGTCACGTCTCTGAAGTCCGGGGACGGGGATCAACGCTACTCGCCGCTGGCGCGCTGATCGCGTCTCTGCTGGCCAAACCCATCTTTCACGACGGGCATCCGAGCGGCGTGGGCGAAATAACGGCAACGGCTGCCGGGCTGCTCGGCGCAGGTGGCGTGCTCTTGTTCGTCGTGCTGCTGTTGCGTCCGCATGCGCTCGGGTTCAGCGTCAGGGCCGGCGCCACTTACCGCGCGTTGTGGGATCAGGGCATCGTTGAGCAACCGATGGTGGATCTCGCTCTCGCCGAGGCCTTCGAGGAGCGTCGCAACCAGAACGCCCAGGTCGTAAGGCTCCTAACGCTATTTCTGGCCTTGGCGCTCGCCTCACTCATGCTGGAGGCTGCCGGTCTGGCAACCGCGGCGGCGCTAAGCTCATAGCGATGTCTGCTCCACCGCCCAAAACACCGCCCAAGCCTGCCAACGTCCCGGCGCCGAGCTCGGTGCCCAAGCTGCCGCAGACGATCTTCAACCTGGAGAAGTGGGGCAGCCGAGACGAGCGATGGGGAGACCGGCGCAACGCAGCAGAGCCGGTGCCGCCCAGCAGCAAATAGAGGGCGTTCGTCGTGCGATCCGGCGCAACCCGGTTGACGCGGTCGGGCGTTCGCGGAGCGCCGGTGGGCGGCGAAAGCGGGCGGGTGAGGCGTTCGTCGCGCCCTCACGGGGCGGGCATCGTGCCCGCGAGCGGCTGGCCTTCGACGCTCCCCACCACCTGCGCGCGGGCGTCCGCGCCGGCGGTCGTCCAGGTGGCGGTGAAGGAGGCGTGGCGCACCCCCGGCGCCTTCACCGTAAGCGTCGCGATCGCGCTCTGGCCGTCTTCACCGTCGGGCGCCGGCGTCAGGCGGGCGGTGCCGCTGACCGGCGCTTCCCCGATCAGCCGGTCGTCGTGCAGCGTCAGCAGGTCGCCTTCGTGGCTCGCCTTCACGGTTCCCCCCGCGAGCCCGTGGTCGAGCGGCGCTTCGATTGCAGAGTAGCGGGCGATCGCGTCGCCCGCCGTCGTCACCGCCGCGGCGGCCAGGCGCAGGTCGGCGACCGGCTCGCCCGAGCCGGAGGAGGCTTCGAGCGGCGGTTCTTCCGAGAGCGTGCTCGCGTACACGCCGACGGCGTGGATCGGGGGAACGCTCGCCGCGCAGGAGGCGTCCAGCGAGTCGATCGCCTGGGGGTCGGCGACGAACTGCTGCACGAGCGAGGACCCGCACGCGGTGTCGCCCTCGCCGACCACGTGCGTGGAGTTCGCGAGCTCGACGAAGCGCGCGTGCCCGCCGATCTCCGAGAGCACCTTCGGCACGCCCGCGGGCGGCGTCCACGTGTCGAGCTCGCCGCCCAGCACCAGCACCGGCAGCGACGCCGGCAGCAGCGGCGGGCTCGTTTCGATCGGCGGCTGAGCGACCGTCCGCCTGGGCCAGTCCAGGCACGCGGTGTACGCCTCGGTGTTCTGGTTCTGGGAGATCCATTCTTCGATCGAGAACGGGCTGAACGTGCCCGCCGGCAGGGCCGCCTGCGCTTCGGCGAGCTCGCTCGCGCGAGTGGCGGGGGTCGCGTCCATGCCGAACAGCTGCGGGTAGTCCAGGCAGGACACCGCCAGGTACAGCTCGCCGGAGTATTCGCGGGCGGGAGCCCGGAAGTAGTCCTCGTCTTCGAACAGCCGCTGCGCATACAGGCGCAGCAGCGGCGCCGGGTCCCCCTCCGGGGACGATGCGCCGGCATCCAGCAGCGCCCGCGCGGCGGCGTCGAGCTCCCGGTAGATGTGGGGGTCGCCGGCCGCGTCGTTGAGCAGGTCGACGAGGCCCACCACGTTCATGCTCACCTCTTCCAGCGACCCTTCCGGGCCGGGCACCTTGCCGGAGATCGGGCTCGCGCGCAGGCGCTCGGCGAGTGCGATCACGCGCTCCCAAGCCGGCCCCGGCGCCGCCTGCGCGCACGCCGGCGAGCGGCTGCACGCCGCGTCGAAGTCCGCCGGCATCGCTTCGACCGTGCTCCGATACCACGGATCGAGGCCGATCGTTTCGTAGGTCGAGTCGAGGATCACGCTGCGCAGCAGCTGGGGGTAGCGCGCGGCGAACACCTGCGCGAAGAACGACCCGTAGGAGTCGCCGTACAGGTCCACCCTGCCGAGGCCCAGCGCGTCGATCACGCTCGCCAGGTCCTCCGCGGCGGGCGCCGAGGTGAACAGGTCGGAGGCGTGCACCCACTGGCCGCCCTCGTACTTCCAGCGGTGGTTCAGCGCTTCCCCGCACGCGCCCGCCGCCCGCTGGAAGGCTTCGCCGTTCGTCGGGCCCGAGAAGTCCTGCAGCGCCGGGCAGTCCAGCGGCGCCGATGCCCCGGTCCCGCGGTTGTCCACCGCCAGCATGTTCCAGCTCGCCAGCAGCGGCCCGTACATCGTCGCGTAGCCCCCCTCCCCGCCCGGCTCGCCGAACGCCGGGAAGGACACCGAGCCGATCGACGGGAACCCCGGCCCGCCCTCCACAGGCACCACCGTCCCCGACGCCACCCCGCCCGGCGGCGCCTGCGCGGGGTAGAAGCGGTAGGCGATCGAGATGCGCGGCCCGCTCGGCGTCGCGTAGTCGAGCGGCACCGACAGCGTCCCGCAGTACGCCGGCGGGGCCGTCTGGCAGCGCTTGAGCTTCTGCGAGCCCACGCGCAGGGTCGGCGCCGCCGCGGCCGGCGGGACCATCGCCAGGCATGCGCACGCGAGCGCCGCCAACAGCGCGGCCAGGCGCGCCGCCAGCGGCGAGCGGGCCGGCCCCACCGCGAGCGCCGATCGAGCGCGGCCAGCCGCATCCTGGGATCGAGCGCGCCCATCCATTGGCACATAGTGACCGCGATGGCTGAAAGACGCCACCTCGCCGCACACGACGGCCGCGTGCTGGACGTCGAAGTAGCTCGACTGGACGCAGGGGATGGGCAAGGAGAGCCAGCAGGAGCTCGCGGCCGCGCTTGCCGACGCGATCGCCACGCCCGTGACCATCTGGCAGGGCCGCGAGGACCGCTTCGTCCCCTACGCCCACGGCGAGTGGCTCGCCGAGCACGTCAGCGGAGCCCGCCCGCGGCTGCTCGACGGGCACGGCCACCTCTCGCTCGGCGTCAGCTCCTACGGGCGCATCCTCGACGAGATGATCGCAAGCGGCGACTGACATCCGGCCGGGGCCAGGGCCGCCGGCGCGCGTCGGTTATGCGTGTGGGGCCCGCAGGCCCCACACGTGCTTCGTTCGGTATGGCTGTTGCGCGAGGAGCGGCTAGATCGGATAGATGCCGATCGCGCCCGTGTACTTCAGTTCCTCTAACGTTTCGAGGCTCGCGTACAGGGTGACACCGGGCGGAGAGACGTCGGTCGTCAGGAAGTCCTGGCACACACCTTCCAGACCTCCTAAACATTCGTAGAAGACGTGTTCTTGGCCGTGGTTCACGTTCACGCTGAGCTTGTCATGGGCCTTCTTGACGGCCTGCTGGACGTTCAACAAGGCTAAGCCGAGCACCGCCCCTAAGATCGTGATTTCGACCGGTTCTTGGGACGGTAAGCCGCAGGTGAACCTGGCAAGCGGCTGTGTTCCTAAGCCCGCCGCCGCAGACGTTAAGAGCAACACTTTCCCCTGCCATAACTGAGGTTCGGTGCTGAGTTCGAACGTCTTGATGGCGCCTAACGGCTCTCCTGCCGAGGTGCAATCCACTCCCCCCGAGGTGCAGCCCTTGAATAAGAGAAATGACGTGGATAACTTTTCGTTCACGATTTCGCCTTCACCGGCGTCCGACTTGCACACGACTTCGCCGACGACAGGGCCTCCCCCTAAGGGTAATGCTTCGTTTTCCGGAACGAAGGCAAAGAGCTTGCTCGTCTTGCTCTTGATCGTGAACTTCCTCTTCTTCACTTCTAAGAGTTCATACTTGCCGCCGGTTTCCACTTTGCTCGCTAAGGTGCATTCCTTGCTGGTGTAATGGCCAGTCCCCTTCGCCGCCTTCGAGCATTCTTTCCAGGTGTGTAATAACACTTCCGCAGCCGGCGCGGAGGCCGCGGCCATCGCGCTGAGCGCGCAGGCAACGACGACGCACAGGCCGATGACCCTGATGCGTAACATTTCTTTCACTCCCCCTCTCGGGCTGATTGAACGGCGTCCGAGCCCCCAGGGTTTCGAGACGAAATGGTCCCGAGCCAGTCCAGCCGTGGCAGGCGCGCCGTGAGCGCGACCGGCGCGGCACCAGCGTCGCAGAATGTCTATCTCCTGTCAAGGTCTGCTAACCGGAACATGTCTGTTTGGCCGTCCAGCCAGCGTCCCCCCGGCTCAGCGCACAGAGCGCGGCGAAGCCCCTCGCGTCGGCGAGGACGGCGCGCGGACCTGATAGACCCAGCGGCGGTGGGCACACCGCAAAAGGCTCCCCTACGGTCGCGTATTCCCTCGTCCAGGCGCTGGGCGCTCCTCGCCGTGGCGTTGGCGCTCGCGGGCGTGGTCGCGTTCGCGCTCTCACGGCTGAACCTCCCCCGTGTGGGGCATGCGCTGATCACCGCGACCCCAGGCTGGATCGCGCTGGCGCTGGCGCTGATGGCGAGCTCGCTGGTGATGCGCTCGATCTCCTGGCACCAGGTCCTGCGCGCCGCGCTGCCCGGCACGCCGATCGCGTGGGCGCCGGTGGTGCGGGCGACGATGATCGGGGTGATGGGCTCGGCGGTGTTCCCGGGTCGGGTCGGCGAGCCCGCGCGCGTGGTCGTGCTCTCGCGCAGGCTCGAGGGTCGCACGCGCCACCTGGTGCCGGTGATCGCGGGGACGGTGTTCTCGCAGACGCTCATCAACCTGCTTGCCCTGGGGCTCCTGCTGGCGGTCACCTTCTCGAGCGTGCCGCTCGTCAGCGGCCACCTCGCGGGGATCGCGGGCGCGCTGATCGTGCCGCTCGCGGTCTGCGTGCTCGTGCTCGTCGGCCCGCGGCTGCTGGCGCTCGCGCGTCGCTCGCGCTCGCCGCGCGTCGCCCGCCTGGCGGACGCGGTCACGCGCCTTCTCAGCCTCGCCCGGCGCGGCCTCGTCGTGTTCGCCCGCCCGCGCTACGGGGCCACGGCGATCTCCTTCCAGCTGCTCGCATGGGCGCTGCAGTGGCTCGCCTGCTACACGGTCATGCTTGCGCTCGGCCTGCAGTCCGACGGCGGGCTCGTGGCGGCAGCGGCGATCCTGCTCGCGGTCAACCTCAGCGCCGCGCTCCCGGCCACGCCCTCCAACGTCGGCGTCTTCCAGGCCGCGTGCCTGGTCGTGCTCGCGGCCTACGGCGTCGGTGCCGGCCAGGCGATCGCCTACGGCATCATCCTCCAGGCCGTCGAGGTCGTCACCGCGCTCGGCATGGGCATTCCCGCGCTCTTGAAGGAGGGTCTCTCCTGGCGGGACATCCGCACGAGCACGGTCGAGGGCTCGGACGGCGAGAGCGCACGCTGACGGGCCGGCAAACGCGGCGCCGGCTCAGCCGGCGAGGGCGCGCAGCGACTGGCGCAGCGAGTGCGTCGTCTGCAGCACGGCGGTGGGCTCGTAGCCGCAGTGCGCCATGCAGTTCTCGCAGCGCGGGTCGCGGCCGCGGCCGTACTTGCTCCAGTCGGTCGTCTCCAGCAGCTCTTTGTAGGTCTGCGCGTAGCCGTCGGACATCAGGTAGCAGGGCCGCTGCCAGCCGAACAGCGAGTAGCTGGGGATGCCCCACGCGGTGCAGTCGAATTCGGCCTTGCCTTCGAGGAAGTCGAGGAACAGCGGGCTGTGGTTCAGCCGCCAGCGCCTGCGCCGCCCGTCGGCGAATGCCTGGCTGAACAGCCTGCGCGTCTGCTCCACGCCGAGGAAGTGCTCCTGGTCGGGCGCTTTCTCGTACGCGTACGCGGGCGAGATCATCATCTCGTCGACCTTCAGGTCGTCGTTGAGGAAGTCGAGCACCTCGCGCACCGTCTTCGCCGAGTCGTGCGTGAAGAACGTCGTGTTCGTCGTCACGCGGAAGCCCGCCGACTTCGCCGCCCTGATCGCCGCGACCGCCTTGTCGAACACGCCCTCGCGCTCGACCGACGCGTCGTGGCGCTCGCGCAGGCCGTCCATGTGGATCGCCCACGCGAAGTACGGGCTGGGCTTGAATTTGTCGAGCTTCTTCTCCAGCAGCAGCGCGTTCGTGCACAGGTAGACGAACCGCTTGCGCTTGACGAGCTCGTCGGCGATCACGTGGATCTCGGGGTGGATCAGCGGCTCGCCGCCGGCGATCGAGACCATCGGGGTACCCGCACTCCTCGATCGCGGCGAGTCGCCTGCGCGACCGGCATCCGCCGGCGCAGCACGTGCTCGGGGTGCTGGATCTTGCCGCAGCCCGAGCACTCGAGGTTGCACTGGAACAGCGGCTCCAGCTCGACGATCAGCGGGAACTTCTCGCGGCCGGCCAGCCGCTGGCGCAGCAGGTACCAGCCCATGCGTGTGCTCTGGCGGAAGCGGACGGCCATCTTCACACCTTAGACCGCGGGCGCCCACTCGTGAAGCGCGCCGGCCACGCGCCGCAGCGCCAGCGCCGCGCGCAGCGCGCCGGCGGCCGCCTGCACGCGCAGCAGCTCGTGCTGGGGGCTGTCGAGCACCACCCGCACCACCCCGAACGGGCGCCCGCGGGCGCCCGCCGCCAGCCACACCGACTCCATGTCCACGGCGATCGCCCCGCCCGCGTGCAGCTGCGCCCGGCGCTCCCCCAGCGCCAGGCGCGAGACGCACACGACGTGGCCGGCGCGCACCTTCAGGCCGCGCCCCGTCAGCCGGTGCACCAGCTGGCCGCTCAGCTCGCAGCGCACGCGCTCCTCGGCGTGCCCTTCGTCGCTCGCCGAGTACACCTCCTCGGCGACGATCACTTCCCCGGGGACCGAGCTCTCGTCGAGCCCGCCGCAGAAGCCGAGCACGAGCATCGCCCGTCCCTGCGCGCCCGCCAGCCCGCCCGCGGCGGCCTTCGAGCGGCCAGGGCCCATGCCGGTCTTGCGCACGAGCGGCCACCTGCTCGCTGAGGAGATCAGCGCCGCCTCGATCCGCATCGGCGCGGCCACCAGCAGCTCGCCCGCCCGCCCCCCGCCATCGACGGTGCCCTCCCGGGTGCTCACTGCGCCAGCGCCCCCGCCGTGTCGCCCGTGCCCGTCGGCGCCTCGACCGCCGTGCTTCGCGCGGGGGTCGGCGCGTCCCGCCGGGCGGCCCTCTCGCCGCCGAGCTCGAGCGCGCGCAGGGCGGCGGCGGCGGCCTCGTGGCCGCTCAACACGGCGCCCTCGAGCGTCGCCGGCCAGCCCGTGGCCGTCCACGCGCCGGCCAGCACCAGCCCCGGAACGGCGGTCACCGGCCCCGGGCGCAGCGCCGCGACGCCGGGTGCGGCGCGGAAGGTGGCGGCGTGCTCGCGCGTAGCCACGAAGCGCTCGACGCTCGCCTCGCGGGCCCGTGGCAGCAGCTCGCGCAGCGCGGGCAGGTAGCGCTCGCGCAGCTCCTGCACGCTCATCTCCATCTCCCTCTCGGCGCCGGACAGCGACACGGCCAGATACTGGCAGCCGGCGGGTGCGTCGGCCGCTCGGGTGCGGTCGAAGACGTACTGCACGGGCGTGCCCACGCCGGCGGCGAACGGCAGCTCGCAGACCGTGCGGTCGTAGACCACGTGGAGGTTGACGATCGGCGAGCTTCCCAGCCCACGGAGCGCCGTCGCCCGCTCGCCCAGCAGCGGCTCGAGCAGCGTCGCCGCGCGGGTGTGGGGCACCGCGACGATCACCGCCTCGGCGCTCAGGCCGTCCTGCGCACCCGCGTCCGCGCCACCGTCCGCGCCTGCCGTCTGGTCTCCCTCGGCGGCGGCGCCTTGGCCGTACACCTCCACGCCCTCTCCCGTCCTCGCGAGGGCCTGCGCGCGCCAGCCGAGCCGCACCTCCACGCCGGCCTCGCGCAATGCTCGAAGCGCCGGCTCGCCGATCGTCTTCGAGAGGCTCGCCCGGTGAAAGCCGATGTCCCCGGCATCGCGCGCCGACAGCAGCCCGGTGCGGAACACGAATGCCGCGAGCGCCAGCGACGCGTCCGCCGCGCGCAGGTTCAGCGTCGGCAGCGCGACCAGGTCCCACAACGCTTCCACGGCCGCGGGGCCCTGCCCGCGGCGGGCGAGCCACTCGCCGAACGTCATCGCGTCGAGCGTCGGGTCCTGCGGGTTCAGGCGCATCAGCCCGAGCGCCGCGCGCACGGCGCCCGCGCGCTGGCGCGGGCTGAGATGGGGATATCGGACGAGCGCGCCGGCCAGGTGCGCGGGCGCCGGCAGCGATCCGCGACGCAGCACCGCCGGCGGCCGTCCCGGCTTCAGCACGGGGATCTCCAGCCGCGGCTGGATCGAGGTCAGCTCCTCGCTGCCGATACGGGCGAGCAGCGAGCGGTAGGCGACACAGCAGCGCAGGAACACGTGCTGGCCGTTGTCCATCTCCAGGCCCTCGCGCTCGAACGAGTAGGCCGCGCCGCCGAGCCTGCGCCGGACCTCCACCAGCGTCACGCTCGCGCCGGCGGCCGCGCAGTCGAGCGCCGCGGCGATCCCCGCAAGACCGCCGCCGACGACGACCACGCGCCCTCGCGCGCTCATGCGCACCACCCGGCGAACGGAGAGCCCATCACACGCCCACCCCAAGAAGGCCGCGGGCCGCCACCCACGCCTTCTCCCGAGCCGGCAGCGAGATACGCCGCCGCGCCGCCTCCTGGGGATGCGCCTCGATGCGGTCCAGCAGGCGCCGGTAGATGCCCGCCATCGCCAGCACGCACGCCGCGCTGCGCCTGTCGAGCAGCTCGATGAGGGTGAGCCCGCGGTCGAACCATTCGCGCGCTCGGTCGCACTCGAAGCGCACGAGCGCGACCAGCTGCTCCGTGCGGGCGTCGTCGTCGAGTGCCGCGAGCAAGGCTGGCGCTGCTGGCTCGTCGCCGTCGTATGGGGGGAGCACGCCCAGCCGGCGGAGGTCCTCGGCGGGGAGGTACACGCGGCCGTTCGCGGCGTCCTCGCGCAGGTCGCGCAGGATGTTGGTGAGCTGCAGCGCCACGCCGAGATCGTCGGCCAGCCGCTGAGCACGCGCGGCGTTCGCCTGGGTGTGGTCGCGCATGCCGAAGATCGCCAGGCACAGGCGCCCGATCCCTCCGGCGACGCGCCGGCAGTAGACGACGAGATCGTCGAAGTCCTCGTAGGTGGCGCCCGTGACGTCCATGCGCACGCCCTCGATCAGCTCGCCGAGGGCATCCTCCGGTAGCGCGAAGCGCGCACGCGCTCCGCCAGCGCCACCATCACCGGGTCCTCGCCGGGGGCAGCCGCCGCCAGCGCGCTCGCCGCGGCGTCGAGCCGTCTCAGCTTCTCCTCGTCCGCGAGCGTCCCGTCGCCGATGTCGTCGATGCGGCGCGCGAACGCGTACACCGCGCACATCGCCCGGCGCCGCTCACGGGGCAGCAGGCGGATCCCGTAGAAGAAGTTCGCTGCGTGTGCGCGGGTGAGCGCTTCGCAGTGGCGGTATGCGCCTTCGATGCCGGCGACCGATGCGCTCGCGCGCAGCGCGTCCGCGAGCGCCAGCGCGCGTCGAGGGCGCCCCGCCCGTGGCGGGCCCGCGAGCACGTCGTAGCCGGCGCGCTCGATCGCATCGAGGGCGGCGTGGCCGCCGGCGAGGAACGCGGCGACGGCGATCCGCGGCCGCCCCGACAGCTCGGCGATCAGCGGCGCGCCGCCGGCCAGCAGCGAGCGCGCGCGGGCGACCTCGAAGGCGAGCACCTCGCGCAGCGGCCCGCCGGCGTGCTCGGCCGCGAGCTCGGCCTCGCTGCAGCCGAAGCGCCGCAGGTCCTCGGCGGGCAGGTACACGCGCCCGCTGGCGAGATCCTCGGCCACGTCCTGGCAGTGCTCGGTGAGCTGCAGCGCCGTGCAGATCGAGTCCGACAGCGCGATTCGCGCGGGGGTGGCGAGGCCGAAGACCCCCAGCACCAGCTCGCCCACGGGATCGGCCGACAGCGCGCAGTAGCCGCGCAGCTGCTCCCAGCGTCTCGTAGCGCGTGACCCGCTGGTCCATGCGGTTGGCGTCGATCAGCCGCACGAACGGCTCGCGCGCCAGCCCGCACTCGCGCGCGGTCACGCCGACGCGCACGAGCAGCGGATGCCCGGCCTCGCCGACCGCGTTGCGCAGGGCGCGGTCGAGCTCGGCCTCCAGCCAGTCGAGCGCCGCCAGCCGCTCGCGGGCGTCGTCCACATCGGGGTGGGCGCCGGCATCGCCGACTTCGTCGACGAGCCGCGCGAAGCCGTAGATGGCGAGCAGGTGCGAGCGAGCGCGCCGCGGCAGCACTCGGCTGGCGACCGGGAAGTTCTCGCCGCGCGCGCGCGCCATCACCGCCTCTGCGACCCGGCCGCGACCCGGCCGGCGCGGCCCGCGGTCGGCGGCGGCGTCCCTCGGCGCGTCGGCTGTCAGCATCACCCCACTCTCAGGGCTCCATCGCCGGAGAGGTCCTCCTGGGCGTCCAACGCCAGGCAGCGGCCGAGAGCCATGATCGGGAACGTGAGCCGGTAGAGGTGGTAGTTGATGTAGTAGTCGCACGGGAAGCCCGTGCCCGTGTACTGCGGCTCGTCCCAGCTGCCGTCGGGGCGCTGGGTGGACACCAGCCACGCGACGCCGCGGACGAGCGCCTGCGAGCGCTCCCCGGCGGCGTGCAGCGCGAGCAGCGCCCAGGCGGTCTGCGAGGCAGTGCTCGGGCCGCGACCGATCCATTTGGGGTCGTCGTAGGAGCGCGGGTCCTCGCCCCAGCCGCCGTCTTCGTTCTGGTGGCGCTCGAGCCACGACACCGCGCGGCGGATGCACGGGTCCGACGGCTCGACGCCCGCCGCGATCAGACCGGGTACGGCCGCGCCGGTGCCGTACACGTGGTTGATGCCCCAGCGCCCGAACCACGAGCCGCCGGCCTCCTGGCGCTCGACCAGCCAGCGCGCCCCCTCGCGGCACGCCGGCGTGTCGCCCAGCCCGAGCGCTCCGAGCATCTCGACGGTGTGGGCCGTCACGTCGGCGCTCGGCTCGTCGATCACCTCGCCGAAGTCGAGGAACGGCAGCTCGCGGACGAGCGCGCGCGTGTTGTCCGCGTCGAACGCGCCCCAGCCTCCGCCGGAGCTCTGCATGCCCCGCACCCAGGCGAGCGCCCGGGAGATGGCCGCGTCGATCGGCGCGCTCGGTGTGCCCGAGCTCTTCAGGTGCGTCAACGCCAGCACCACCTCGACCGTGTCGTCGACGTCGGGGTAGTTGACGTTGGCGAACTCGAACGCCCAGCCGCCGGGCTCGAGTCGCGGGCGCTTCACCGCCCAGTCGCCGCGCACCGTGACCTCCTCGCCGAGCAGCCAGCCGGCCGCGCGGACCATCGCGGGATCGTCGCCCGCGAGCCCCGCGTCGCCGAGCGCGACGACCGCCAGCGCCGTGTCCCACACCGGCGACTGGCACGCTTCGAGGCGGCGGCTCGGATGCGAATCCCACCCACCCGCGCTCGGCGGGCGCGACGGGCGCTCCTCCCCGCGGTCCTCGACCATGAACCCATCCAGCCCCTCGAGCCCGCGTCGCATCACCGGGTGCTCGAGCGGGTAGCCGCAGAGGTGGAGCGCCATCAGCGAATACACCCACGGCGGCTGGATGCCGCCCCACGAGCCGTCGGCCTCCTGGCGGCGCACGATCCAGCGCTCGGCCCGCGCGAGCGCCAGCCTGCGCAGGGGGCGCAACGGCCGGTGCTCGTAGGCGCGCAGCACTCGATCCAAGCGCGCGAGCCACTCTCCGCGGCGGGAAAGCTCGGTCCCGCCGCCGCCGCTCGAAGGGGCCTCGGCGCGGAGCTCGTCGAGGCGGAAGGGCAGAACCCGGGCGGGCCGGTGCGCTTTGACGATCGACAGCGCGACGATCGTCTGGCGCGCCCAGCAGGCGAAGTCGTACACGTTCAGCGGCACCCACGCCGGCAGCAGGATGACCTCCGGCGGCAGCGCCGGCACCCGCTCCCACGACCACAGGCCGAACAGGGCGAGCCACACGTGCGTGAACACGCGCGCCCGCTCCAGCCCGCCGGCGTCGCGGATGAACTCGGCCGCGGCGCGCATGTGCGTCGCCTCCACCGGGTCGCCGCACAGGCGCAGCGCCCAGTAGGCCTCGATCGTCGTCGACAGCTCGCCGGGGCCGCCGTGGAAGTTCGCCCAGGTGCCGTCGGCGCGCTGCTGCGAGCGTATCCACGCGGCCGAGCGCTCGCTCTCGTCGGCCGTGCGGACCCCCAGGAACTCGCGCAGGAGGATGTCCTCGGCGTCCATCGTGACGTTGGTCTGCAGCTCGCCGCGCCACCAGCCGTCGTCGTTCTGCAGCGACAGCAGGTGCTCGCGCGCCAACCCGAGCGCCAGGCGCGCCTCGCTTTGAGCCTCGAATGTCAACTGCTGCATACGGAAAACCTAAATCTTTTTGTTTCGAGACGAAAGTGGCGCACGCCCAATCGCACGCTCTTACCCGATTGCGCGTCCGGTGTTACCCGCGCGCACGGGTGCGCCGCGCTCAGGAAACGCGCGCGCTGGCGGGCGCGAGCACCTCCGGGGGGCCTTCCAGCGCGATTACGTGGCGGCGCAGCGTCTCCGCGCTGAGCAGGCGCGGCACGGGCGAGACGAAGCGGTAGGCGATCAGGCCGTCGACGTCGAGGCGGGCGCGCAGGTGAAAGCCCGGCACGGGCGGCCGTTCGGCGAAGGCGCGAAGGGGCGCGTAGCCGGTCTCGTCGATCTCGCTGACGAGCACCGAGCCGCTGCGGTGCACCCCGTGCAGCGCGGGCAGGTAGTACTCGAGCGGCGTCGAGCCGAGCTCGACGGTGCTGATCACGTATTTTCGGGGGCCATTTGCGAGCGCCTTCGCGAGATCGCGCCAGTTGCCGCGCTGCAGGCGCGGGCTGAGGTCCACGTCGATCGTTATCGCGAGGAACGCCAGCGCGATCGTGAGCGCGAGCGCGATGCCGGCGAGCGGGGCTCCGCCGCCGCTCGGCGGCCACACGGTCACCACCGCTATCACCGCCGTCACGGGGATCATCGCGGCGACGAGGTTGCGCGGCGCGAGGTAGTCGGCGCCGAAGGCCACCAGCACGATCGGGATCAGCACCCCGCAGGCCGCGATCGCCAGCGCGAGCGCCAGGCGCCGCGTTGGCCGCTTCATGCGCCACAGGCCCAGCCCCAGCCCGGCGAGGATGGGCAGCGCGACCAGCAGCTCGACGCCGTGCCCGAGCGGCTTGCCGGAGTAGCCCGTGAGGTAGTACTGGGGGATCGCCTCCAGCCGTTCGCGCAGCGGCCAGCGCCCGATCCACTGCGTGCCGTGCCCGCCCTGGGCTGAGATCAAAGGCACGAGCGCCGCGCCCACGAGCGCCAGCACGCCCACCGCGGGCAGCGCCGCGCGGCGCGTGCGCGCCCGCCACAGAAGCCACAGCGCCATTCCGATCAGCAGGAACACGGCGAAGTAGTGGGTGAGCAGCGCCAGAGCGCCGCTCAGCGCGAACAGCGCCGTGCGCCCGCGCGTGGGCTCACGCTCGACGCGCAGGAAGCACAGCATCGCGAGTGCCGCCATCAGCACGAACAGGGCGTACGCGCGCGCCTCCTGCGAGTACCACACGAACAGCGGGTTGACCGCCACGAGCAGCGCACACGAGATCGCCACGCAGCGGGGGCGCGGGCCCGGGGCGGGGCCGCCACGGGCGGGCGGGCCAGGGGCGGGCGGGCCTTCCAGCTCTGCTCCGATCGCCCACGCCACCGCCACGGTGACGATCCCGGCGAGCGCCGAGGGCAGGCGCAGCGCCACCTCGCCGGTGCCCAGCAGGCGCGAGTCGGCCCACTCGAGGACGTACCACAGCGGCGGCGTGTTCTCGCTGTGGACGACCGAGCGCAGGGTCGCGAACAGGCTCGGGTGAAGGACGTGGACGGGCGTGAACGCCTCGTCGTACCAGAAGCTCTGGAGGTCCAGGGTGGCCAGGCGCAGCACGGCGGCGAGCAGGCCGATGGCCGCAAGCGGCCACCAGCGGAGGAGCCCGGAGGCTGTGTCGAGAGCGGGGGGCGGGCGGCGCGCGTCGGGCACGGCGGAGGCGCTCGCCGGCGGGCGGGCGGTGCTCATGTCGGGCATTTGCCGACCCCGGCGGCGCCGAAGCAGCCGTAGCGCTGTGCGGGAATGTCTGGGACGTAGGGGTGCAGGTACCAGCCGCCGTGGACCGTGCGCAGGCCGTCGTGCACCGGCCCCCAGATCGCCAGGCAGACCTGCGTCCTGCTCCCCGGCGGCCCCGGGCTGGTGTTTCCGCACAGCACCTCACGGTCGCGCCCCAGGCCGAGCGTTTCCTGGTCGATCGCGATGTTGAAGTAGTCGTGGTGGGTGTAGTGGCGCCAGGTGCTCAGGTCCGCGTCGAGGCGATGGTTGATGTGGGTCTGGCGCACGACGTCGTTGACGGTGGCGACCGCCAGCACCACGCCGATCGCGACCAGGAGCGTCGTCTCGACCAGACGCGTGCGCGAGCGCTCGGACGCCCCCGCCGCGCCCTCCTGCGCGCCATCTCCCGGACGCAGCCACACCGGCAGCCGCTGCCATCGGCCGGGGGACGACTGTGCGCTCGCGTCGCTCATCTGACCGGCGCCAGCAGCGGCGAGGTCTGGTGGATCACGAACAGCGCCTGCACGGCGAGCGTGGCGGCCAGCAGGCGCCGGTCGCGGGTGACGACGGCGAGCGGCAGCGGCCAGAGGATGTACCACGCCAGCAGCCACGTGCTCGTGACGGAGATCGCGAGCAGCGCCCAGCCCGATGCGGCGACCCAGTCGTAGCCCCGCCAGGTGCGCCACAGCAGGTGCAGGAGGATCGCCACGAGCGCCGCCTTCAGCAGGTCGTGATCGACCGGGAACACGCCCGGCTTGCCGAACAGGTGGGCGATCTCGGTGGCGAAGCTGTCGGTGGAGACGAGCGCGGCGTCGCGGTTGAGCGCGGCGACGATGTCGATCCCGTGCACGCCGAAGACGGCGTAGGCGATCAGCGCGCCGACCACGATCGCGCCCAGCGCCCCGAGGATCGGCGCGAGGCGCCTGCGCGAGACGATCATGAACGGCAGCAGCACCGCGACGGTGGCCTTGATGAGCGCGCCGGCGAGCACCCAGGCGGCGGCGGCGCCTTCGCGGCGGCCCGTGGGCGCGCGTACGACCGTCAGCGCGACCGCGGCCATCATCAGCGCCATCATCATCAGGTCGTTGTGCGCGCCGCCGAGGCCGTAGATCACATACAGGGGGTTGGCGCCGACGACGAGGATCGCGAACACGGGATCGAAGCCGCGGGCGCGGGCGCAGCGCCAGGTGAGCGCGAGCGTGGCGGCGCTCGCGAGCAGCGCCTCCAGCTTCATCGCCCACAGCGCGCCGACCACGCCGAGCGGCGCGAGCGGATAGGACAGCAGCGTGTACAGGGGCCCGTAGGCGGTGGCGACGTGGATCCAGTCCTGGCCGACGTACTTGAACACCGGATCGTGGGCGATCGCCACCGGCCCGTTCACGTAGGGGTTGAGACCGTGCTCGACCCCCATGCGCGCGTAGGCGATGTAGCTGAAGACGTCGGTGGAGATGAGGACCGGGCCGGCGAACACGACGAGCTGGAGCGCCGCCACGAGCACGATCGCCCAGCGCTTGGAGATCGCCGGAAGCCGGACGCCGCCCAGGGCCCATGGGCTAGAAGCAGCGCTTTCGGACTCCCCCCCGGCCCCGCCCGCGCGGTTGCGATAGGTGAGCGCGAGCAGGCCGCCGTACGCGCACGTGGATGCGAGCAGCGCGAGGAGGAACACGCGGAAGCCGAGGCGCTCGCCGACGCCTGCCAGCCAGGCGCTGATGTCGGGCGAGAGGGGTATCTCCGGCGAGCGGCCGGCCGCGCCGTCGAGGACGATCTCGACGACCGCGGCGACGAGCACCAGCGCGAGCGCCGTGGCCAGCGCGGGCGCCCAACGCGCGGAACGGACCTCAGCGAGCCGGCGCTCCCCGTGCGCGACGGCGCTCACGAAGCGGCGCTGAGCCCCGGCCTCACACTGCCGGCCAGACGGCCTCTCACAGCGCCGTCCACACGGTCTTGCTCTCCAGGTACGCGTCGAGGCCGTCGTGGCCGTGCTCGCGTCCGATGCCGGAGGCCTTGAACCCGCCGAACGGCGCGGCCGGGTCGGCGAGACCCCACGTGTTGATGTAGATCATGCCCGCGTGCAGCATCGCCGCCAGGCGGTGGGCGCTTGAGACATCGCGCGTCCACACCCCCGCCGCCAGCCCGTAGTCGCCCGCGTTGGCGCGGTCGGCGACTTCCTCGAGCGTGTCGTAGGGGGAGGCGACGAGCACCGGCCCGAAGATCTCCTCGCGGGAGACGCGCAGCTCGTCGGATGTGGTGGCGAACAGCGTCGGCTCGACGAAGTAGCCGCCGCTGTCCGCGAGCGCGGCATCGCCGCCGGCCACCAGCTCGGCGCCTTCGGAGCGGCCAGCTTCGATGTAGCTCATGACGCGCTCGTGCTGCTCGGCGGAGATGAGCGGCCCGAGCTGCGTGTCGGCCTCCAGCCCGGGACCGAGATGCGTGGCCTTCGCCGCGTCGGCCAGGCCGCCCATGACCTCGTCGAAGCGCCCGGCGGGGACGAACAGCCGCGAGCCGGCGTTGCACGCCTGCCCGGAGTTGAAGTAGATCGCCTGGAAGGAGCCCTTCACGGCGGCCTCGAGGTCGGCGTCAGGAAGGATGATGTTCGGCGACTTGCCACCGAGCTCGAGCGTCACGCGCTTGAGCGCTCTGCCCGCCTTCGCGCCGATCTCGCGCCCGACGGCGGTGGAGCCGGTGAAGGCGACCTTGTTGACGTCGGGGTGGTCGACGAGCGCCGCGCCGGTGGAGCCGTCGCCGGTGAGCACGTTGATGACCCCCGGCGGGAAGCCGACCTCCAGGGCCAGCTCGCCGAGCCGCAGCGCCGACAGCGGCGTCTGCTCCGCCGGCTTGAGCACGACCGTGCAGCCCGCGGCGAGCGCCGGGCCGAGCTTCCACGCGGCCATCAGCAGCGGGAAGTTCCAGGGGATCACCTGCGCGCACACGCCGACGGGCTCGCGGCGGGTGTAGCAGTGGATGTTCGGCGCGCTCACCGGCAGCACCGCGCCCTCGATCTTCGTCGGCCAGCCGGCGAAGTAGCGGATGTGCGCGACCGCTCCGGCCACGTCGACGTACTGGGCGAGCCCCACCGGCTTGCCGTTGTCCAGCGACTCGATCTGGGCCATCTCCTTGGCGCGGGCGTCGATCGCGTCGGCCAGCGCTTGCATCAGGCGCTCGCGACCGGCCGCCGGCATCGAGTTCCACGGACCGGCGAACGCGGCCCGCGCCGCCGCGACCGCCATCGCGACGTCTTCGGGGCCCGCGAGCGGGATCTCGGCGATCTCCCTCCCGGTGGCCGGGTCGATCGTGGCGAACGTGCGCCCGTCGGCCGCCTCGGGGCGCTCGGCGCCGATCAGCAGACGGTGCGGCTTGGCGATGAACTCGCGCGCAGGGGCGCCCAACGCGTCAGGCAGGGTATCTGCAGAGATTGTGGTCATGCAGGGAGCGTACCTGGCTGAGCGCTTATGCTGCGCGGATGGCCGAGCCCTCCAAGGCGGTGCTCGTGACGGGCTGCTCCTCGGGCATCGGGCGCGCGACCGCGCTGCGCTTGGTCGGAGCCGGCTGGACGGTGTACGCCAGCGCGCGCCGGCCGCAGACGCTCGCCGAGCTCGCCGACGCGGGCTGCCACACGCTGGCGCTGGACGTCACCGACGAGGACTCGATGCGCGCGGCGGTGAACACGGTCGAGCAGGCCGAGGGCGCCGTCGGGGTGCTCGTCAACAACGCCGGCTACAGCCAGAGCGGCGCGATCGAGACGGTGCCGATGGAGGCCGTCCGCCGCCAGTTCGAGACGAACGTCTTCGGCCCCGTGCGGCTGATCCAGCTGGTGGCGCCGAAGATGCGCGCCCAGCGCTGGGGCAAGGTCGTCAACGTCGGCTCGATGGGCGGGCGCCTGACTTTCCCGGGCGGCGGTCACTACCACGCGACCAAGCACGCGCTGGAGGCGATCTCCGACGCGCTGCGCTTCGAGCTGCGCGGCTTCGGCATCGACGTGGTGCTGCTCGAGCCGGGGCTGATCACCACCGAGTTCGGCGAGGCCGCGATGGCGAGCATGGGCGAGGTGGGCGGTGGCGAGGCCGGCGCGAGCGATGGCAGCGTTGCCGTCGGCGAGGGCGGAAACTCCCCGAGCGACTCCTACGCCCACTTCAACGCCACCGTCGGCGCGCTCACCGCCGGCGCCTACGAGGGCCCGATGCGTATGCTCGGAGCGGGGCCCGAGCGCGTGGCGAAGGTGATCGAGCGCACGATCGCCCGCCGCCACCCGCCCGGGCGGATCACGATCACGGCGTCGGCCAAGCTGATGATCGGAACCCGCCGCATGCTCAGCGACCGTGCGTGGGACACGATGATGCGCCGCCAGTTTCCGCAGCCGGGCTAGGTCCAATGCCATTGAGGTAAGCGATTGCCGAGCCATCGCTTAACTCAACGGCATTGGGGCTGAGATGGTCAGCTAGGAGACCGCGACGACCTCCAGCCCGAGTATGCGCTCGAAGCCGGTGTCACGGGTCGCAAGCGCGAAGCCATGCTGTTTGCACAGCGCTGCAATCCAGATGTCGTTCTGTTGAACAGCAATACCGGTGCGCCGAAGCAGCGTTGCGATCTCGCCGAACACGCGGGCGGTGTGCTCGCCAAGCTCGAGAACTCGCACCCTGGGTGTGGCTAGGAAGCGTTCGAGCTTGGTCGTGTTCTCGTGCAGCTTGGATCCGTTCGTAAATCCGAACCACAGCTCGCCCAACACGATGATCGGCAGCCCGACCGTCTCGGCCGTGCGCACCTCCTCGGCGAGCCGTTGATCGCCCTCGGCGAGAGCTCTGTAGGCGTTGGTGTCGAGCGCCAGCTTCACGCCGGCTCGGTTGGCAGTGCATCCAACCATGCCTGCGCGGCGTCAAGGTCGCTCTCCTCGCCTGCGGCGCTGCCGACGAACCAATCCAAGTCATCGTGCACGACTGCCGTCGAAGGCAGCTTTGCCTGCTCGAGCGTCTCGACAACCAGTGCATTGAGCGACTTCCCTGTGACGCTTGCCTCATAGCGAAGCTCCGCGTCGAGATCCCGCGGGACGCCACGAACCGTGTATTGAATGCCACTCATGCCTGCAGTATATGCATAACTTGCAGGCGCCAAAAGATCAATCAGGCGCCGGCAGCACCGGCTGCGGGCGCCCGACGGCGAAGCCCTGGGCGTAGTCGACGCCGAAGCTCTCGAGCATCTCCATGGTGGCCTCGTCGCTGACGTACTCGGCGACGGTCTTGGCGCCCATGCCGCGGACGACCCCGGCGATCGCGCCGACGAGCAGCTGGTCGGCTCGGGAGGCGGGCAGGTTGCGGATGAACTCGCCGTCGATCTTCAGGTGGCTGAAGGGCAGGTGCTTGAGGTAGTGGAAGGAGCCGAAGCCGGCTCCGAAGTCGTCGAGCGCGAGACCGCAGCCGAGCACGAGCACGCCCTCGCAGAACGCGCGGGCGCTGGCCATGTCGGAGATGGCGGCGGTCTCGGTGACCTCGATGAGCAGGCGCGAGGGCTCGACGCCGTAGTGGCGCAGGCGGCGCTCGATGTGGGCGAGCATGGTGGCGTCGGTGACCGACAGGGCGGAGACGTTGACCGCGATCCTGCAGCCGCTCTCCACGCCCAGAAGCGCGACGACGCGGTCGAGGACGATGCGGTCGATCGCCTCTATCAGCCCGTAGCGCTCCGCGGCGGGCAGGAACCGCGCGGGCGCGATCAGGCTCCCGTCGGGCTGGTCGGCGAGGCGCAGCAGCGCCTCGTGATGGCTGACCCGCCGGTCGGTGACCGAGACGATCGGCTGGAAGTGCAGCACGAACAGCCCGTGCTCGATGGCGCGGCGCAGCCGTGCCAGCCCGGCGCTGAGCGCCCGCGCGTCGGCGCCGGTGCGCGCATCCGCGCCACCGCGCGCGGGCGAACGCGCGCGCGGGCTCTGCTCCACGGACGGGCGCAACCCGCTTGACGCGGTAGGCATGAGCTCGGGCGCGGTCCAGCTCAACATCTCCGCCAAGCCTGTTCGACGGCGCGGCTGGCTCACCTGCGGGCGTGGCGCCGGCGCGAGGGCCGCCGGCGAGGCCGCTCAGCGGCGCGAGGGCGGGGCGTACGGGCGTCGGGCGCGATCGGAGATGACGAGCAGGAGCGCGACGAGCACGAAGTTCATCACCACCGAGGAGCCCCCGTAGGCGACGAACGGCAGGGTCACGCCGGTCAGCGGGATCACGCGTGTGACGCCGCCGACGATCACGAACACCTGCAACGCGATCACGAACGAGAGCCCGGTGGCGAGCAGCTTGGAGAAGGAGTCGCGGGCCAGCACCGCCGTCTTCAGCCCGCGGGCTATCAACATCAGGTACACCCCCAGCAGCGCCGCCGCGCCCGCGAGGCCGAGCTCGTTGACGATGACCGCGAAGATCATGTCGCTTTCGGGGACCGGCAGGATCGAGGCGCCGTGCGGCCCCAGGCGCAGCAGCGAGCGGTCGAAGCCGGCGCCGAGCAGACCGCCGTCGGCCTGCGCGAACAGCGACTGCGCCAGCTGGTAGCTGCCGCCTTCGCGTTTTTCGTAGAGGGATTCCTGGAAAGGGTGTTCCCAGGCGAGCACGCGCGCGTGGACGTGGCTGACGTGGCCGGTCACGTACCAGGCGCCGAGCGCGAACAGGACGAGGCCGATCAGCGGGAAGGACAGCCGCCCGGTGGCGACGTAGAGCAGCGCCAGGAACGCGCCGTAGAACATCAACGAGGTGCCCAGCTCGCGGGTCAGCAGCAGCGTGGCCATCGCCGCTCCCCAGACGATCAGCATCGGGCCGAACTGCTTCATCGGGGGGATCGTCACCCCCAGCACCCGCCGGCCCGCCGTGACGAGGATCTGGCGGTTGTCGTGGAGGTAGCTGGCGAGGAAGATCACGATCGCCACCTTCGCGAGCTCGGCCGGCTGGAAGGAGACGCCGCCGATGTGGACGGCCAGGTAGGCGCCGTTCACCTCCTGGCCGATCCCCGGCAGGCGTGGCAGGACCGTCACGCCGATGCCAACCAGCGCGATCGTGTAGCGGTAGCGCTCGAGCACGCCCACTCCGCGCCGTCGCAGCGCGAGGATCGTGGCGGAAAAAAGCACGAGGCCGAGCACCATCCACTGGGCCTGCTGGCGCGCGAGCGTCGGTTCGATGCGGTAGACCATCACGATGCCGACGCTCGCGAGCACCGCCACCAGCGGGAACAGGTAGGGGTCGGCGTTGGGCAGCGCGAAGCGGATGACCAGGTGCGCCGCGAGGCACAGGGCGAGGAAGATGGCGCCGTAGGTGAGCGAGGCGCTGGAGGCGCGGTTGAGCGTCAGGTTGGTGGTCGCCCCGGGCGAGCGGCCCTCGGTCTGGATGAAGATCGCGGTGAATCCCGCCGTCACCAGCAGCGCGGCCGGCACCAGGCCCAGGAGCTCACGGTTGCGCGGGCTGAGCACCGACCGAGCGTAGCCGCCGAGCCGGCGCTAGGGCTCCGATCGTGTCGCTAGGCTTGCGTGAGCGCCCTGCGACGGGAGGTGAGTGCTTGACCTCACGCCACCAAATCAGCTGCCGGCACGCGACATCCCATGAATGACGACGAGCGTCCTCCCGCGTTGTGGTGGGGGATGTGGAAGCGCTTCCTGCTCGCGGGCGTGCTGATCGTGGCGATGAGCGGCGCCGCGACGGCGACGCTCGCCCTGAACAAGATCACGACGCTCGCCGACGAGATCTTCCCGCGGCTGAGCCACATCGACGCCCCCAAAGGCCTGCTGACGCCCGAATACGGCGGCGGCCCGCAGACGTTCCTGATCCTCGGCTCGGACCGGCGCTCGGGCTCCAAAAACGTCGAAGAACGCGACGCCTCGCCGCACAGCGACACGATCCTGCTGGTGCGCTTCGACCCCGCACAGGGCCAGACCTCGGTGCTGTCGATCCCGCGCGATCTGATGGTCAACATCACGCTCCCCGGCGGCCAGGTGGACGCGAACGAAAAGATCAACGCCGCCTACACGATCGGCGCCGAGGCGGGCGGCCCGAGCGAGGCGAGCATCCTCGCGGCGGAGACGATCAAGCGCGAAGTTTTCCCGCAGCTGACGCTCAACGGGATCATCGACGTGAACTTCAAGGGCTTCATCGAAGTCGTGGACACGCTCGGCTGCGCGTACGTGAACGTCGACCACCGCTACTACAACGACAACGAAGGCACGCCGGAAACCGACTACACGAGCATCGACCTCGAGCCCGGCTACCAGAAGCTGTGCTACGAAAACGCGCTCGACTACGTCCGCTACCGCCACACCGACTCGGACTTCGTGCGCGTCGCCCGCCAGCAGGACTTCCTGCGCGACCTGCGCGAGCAGATCAACCCCGCCAACGAGATCGGGCAGATCGACAGGGTGGCCAAAGCGGTGGGGCACGCGATCCGCACGAACTTCCCGGCGTCGTCGCAGGAGCTGATCCTGCTGACGAAGCTGGTCGCGTTCTCGCAGGCGAAGCCGCTGCGGCAGGTCAAGTTCCTGACGAACGACGACGAATACCACTTCGGCGGCGGCGACTACGTGACCTCGACGCCCGAACTCGAGCGGCAGACGCTGAAGGCGTTCCTCTACGGTCACGAACAGCTGCGGCTCCCGGCCGCGCCACCGCCTGCCCACACGACGTCCAGCCACGGCCGCCGCGGCGCGCACCACCGCCACTCGGGCTTCTCGCCGGCCGCCAT
This sequence comes from uncultured Solirubrobacteraceae bacterium, assembly GCA_963782325.1. GTDB lineage: Bacteria > Actinomycetota > Thermoleophilia > Solirubrobacterales > Solirubrobacteraceae > Palsa-744. The sequence continues at coordinate 10,498 of CAWAJG010000008.1, read as the reverse complement.
AGGTCTGTTCCCGACGCCCTCGAGCGACGAAGAAGAACTCGTCAGGGCCTCGCCGGAGATCCCCTTCCCGGTGCTCTACCCCCGCTACCAGACCGGGCCGGCGGAACAGCAGCAGGTGCGCGCGTACCCGCTGCGAAACGAGCAGAAGATCCGCCACCACGCGTACGTGATCGTCTGGCAGGAGAACGGGCTGCAGGGCGGCTACTACGACTTCGAGGGCACCGACTGGCTGAACCCGCCGCTGTTCGCCCACGCCCGCACGCAGGTGATCGGCGGCGTCGAATACCTCTTCGTGGACGACGGCTCGCACATCCACGTGATCGGCTGGCGCTCCGGCAGGGTGCTGTACTGGCTGACGAACACCCTGCTCGAGGAACTCTCCAACGCGCAGATGCTCGCGATCGCCAAATCGGCGCAGCGCCCGCGCTGAGCGGCCCCCTTCAGCGCGACGCCGCCGCCTGGCGGTCGAGGGCGGCGTTGACGAGCGCGTCGGCAGCGGCGTTCTGGGCGCGTGGCACGGTGCGGATCGACCACCGCTCGAAGCCGCTCAACGCCTTCATCGCCTCGAGGTACAGCGGCCGCATGGCCTCGTGGCGCACCTTGTAGGAGCCCTGCACCTGCTTGGCGATCAGCTCGGAGTCGCCGATCACCTCGACCTCGCTGGCGCCGAGCTCGCGCGCCCGCGCGAGGCCGAGCAGCAGCGCGCGGTACTCGGCGACGTTGTTGGTGGCCGTCCCCAGGAGCTCGGCCTGCTCGTCGAGCAGCTCGCCGTCGGCGGTGCTGACGACGCAGGCGGCGGCCGCCGGCCCAGGGTTGCCGCGGGCGCCGCCGTCGACGTGGACGATCAGCTTCATCGCGGCGCCATTATGAAGCGCGCAGGGGATGCGCGGCGCTCGCGCCCACTCGGGCCGGCGCCGCTAGGAGGCGTTCGCCAGCGGCAGCAGGTCGCCGGGCACCCGCGCGCGGCGACGATCGCGGACGATCCGCCGCTGCCGCTCGGCGTCGGGGGAGGCGCCGGCTGCGGCGTAACGCGCGCGCCGGTCGAACTTCCGCCGATCGACGATCACCGTGACGTTCTCGTCGCCGCTGTAGTGCTCAACCAGCTTCGGGTAGAGCTCGTCGGCCAGGGGTCTCGGTACCACGCAGTAGATCATCGCCCGGCCGATTTTACTCCCCGCCCGCGAATACGCAAGCGGGCCAACGGAATCGTCACACCGCGCCGTCGGGCGCCCTCAAACCGCGCCGTCAGGCGCCGCTCGCGGGCGCCTGCGCGTGATCGGGGTAGAACAGCATCCCCGTGTCGCCGGCGGCGGCGTTCCCAACGCGATCCTCGCGCGTGAGCTCGGCGAGCTCGGTTCCCTGGGCGATCACCTGCGCCTGGGCCGCGGGCTCGCTGAGGTCGACCTCGTAGCGGTACCAGCAGAGCTCCCAGGCGACGACGATCCTCACCACGCTGGCGAGGTGCTCGGCGCAGCTGACGGTCACGAGCGGCGCCCCCAGCGAGCGGATCACGCCCGCGACGCGACGCGGGAACTCGCTCGCGTTGAACACGTCGATCGCCTCCGTCATGTACGCGGCGGACTGGTCGTGCCCGGCCGCCAGCGCCGCGGTCGCATGCTCGCCGACCTCGTCGGACGCCTGCAGGGACGCTCGCGGAGATGTGTCCCCCGGCGCCTGGATCGCCTCGGCAGGCACGTGAGCGGCGCCCTCCCCTTCTCCCTCTGGGTACGGTGCCAGGGAGGATGCGGCGGGCGGCGAGGACGGGGGCCCCCCGACGGGGGCGCCGTCGGACACGGGCGGCCCGCCGTTCGTCGGCGGCGCGGCGGGCACGGGCTGGGTGACGCGCCTGAGCCGCTCGAACAGGCCGCCGCCCCTGCGCGCACGCGCCGGGGCGAGGCTCAGCGACTGGCTGTCGGTCTCGCGCAGCCAGCCCGCGTGGGTGGCGCGCGGGGCGCACAGCTCGCACACGATCCGCCGACGGCCGGCGCCGACGAAGACGTCCGGCTGCTCGCCCCGCAGGAGCCGCCTTGCGCAGACGTCGCAGGCGATGTCCGGCTGCGAGGTGACGATCGTGCGCGTGGCCATCGGACCCGCAGCCTATCCGAGTCGCCTACGCGTGTACCGCGGCGCGCTCCTCGCCCGCCTGCTCGACGACCTTCTGGGCGAGGTGCGCCGGGAAGCTCCTCGTAGCGCAGGAACTCCAGCGTGTAGTCGCCCTGGCCCTGGGTGATCGAGCGCAGGTCGGGGGCGTAGGTGAGCATGTCCGCCATCGGCACCTCGGCCTTGATCTCGGTCATCGCCCCGACGGGCTCCATCCCCTGGGGGCGCCCGCGGCGGGAGTTGAGGTCGCCGATGACGTCTCCGACGCTCTCCTCGGGGACCGACAGGGTGACGAGCATGATCGGCTCGAGCAGCACGGGGTCGGCCTGTTCGAGCGCCTGCTTCATCGCCTGGAGGCCGGCGAGCTTGAAGGCGATCTCGGAGGAGTCGACGGAATGGTACGGGCCGTCGAACAGGCGCACGCGCACGCCCTGGACGGGGTAGCCGGCGAGCACGCCCGATTCCATCGCCTCGCGGACGCCCTTCTCGACGGCGGGGATGAACGAGTTGGGGATGACGCCGCCCTTGATCTTGTTGACGAACTCGAAGCCCTCGGCGTTGTCGGGGTCGTCGAGGGGCATGATCTCGATGTGGCAGTCGCCGAACTGCCCGCGCCCGCCCGACTGCTTCTTGTGGCGGCCGTGGGCGGTGGCGCTCGCGCGGATCGTCTCCTGGTAGGGCACCCGCGGGGGCTTGAGCGTGACCTCGACGCCGAAGCGCGAGCGCAGGCGGTCGACGATCACTTCGACGTGCACCTGCGAGAGCCCGGCGACGATCTGCTCGCCGGTCTGCTGGTCGCGGTGCAGGTCGATCGTCGGGTCCTCCTCCTGCAGGCGGCGCAGCGAGGAGAGCACCTTGTCCTCGTCGCCGCGGCTCTTGGGCTCGACGGCGAACGCCATGACCGGCGCGGGGAGCTTGATGCGGGGCATGTCGATCGGCTGGTCGCGCTCGGCCAGCCAGTCGCCGGCGCGGGTCTCCTTGAGCTTGGCGACCGCGCCGATGTCGCCGGGGCCGAACTCCTGCACGTGCTCGACCTCCTTGCCGGCGAAACTGACGAGCTGGCCGATCCGCTCCTTGACGTGCGCGCGCGTGTTCAGCAGCATGGCTGTCGGCGCGCAGCACGCCCTGGTAGACGCGCAGCAGGTTGATGCGCCCGGCGAAGGGATCGGCGCGGGTCTTGAAGACGTAGGCGAACAGCGGCTCGGTCTCGCTGGGGGTGAGCTCGACACCTCGCCCACCTGCAGCGCCCCGTGCTTGACCGGCGAGGGCAGGTCCTCGACGATCGCGTCGAGCAGGCGGCTGGTGCCGAGGTTGCGGATGGCGACGCCGCAGACGACCGGGAAGATCTTGCCGTGGTTGGTGCCCTCCTTGAGCGCGTCGACGATCTCCGCGTGGGAGATCTCATCGCCCTCGAGGTAGCGCTCCATCAGCGCGTCGGAGACTTCGCAGACCTCGTCCATCAGCTTCTCGCGGTATTCCTGGGCGACGGCGGCGGACTCCTCGGGGATCGGGATCTCGCTCCAGCCGCGCGCGCTCCGGCGGAGTCCTGGCGGAAGGCCTTCATGTCGACGAGGTCGATCACGCCGCTCACCTCGTGCTCGGCGCCGATCGGGATCTCCGTCGCGACCACGTGCTGGCCGAACGCCCGCTTGAGCTCCTCGAGCGTGCGGAAGAAGTCGGCGCGCTCGCGGTCGAGCATGTTCACGAACAGCATCCGCGCGATGTCCAGCTCGGCCGCGCGCGCCCACAGCCGGCCGGTGGTGACCTCCACGCCCATCACGGCGTTGATGACGAACACCGCCGACTCGCACACTCGCAGCGCCCCCAGCGCGTCCGCCACGAAGCTCGGCTCCCCCGGCGTGTCCAGCAGGTTGATCTTGCGCTCCTGCCAGCTCAGCGAGGAGAGCGCCGTGGAGATCGACATCTGCCGCGCCTGCTCGTCGGGGTCGGAGTCCGAGACGGTGCCGCCGTCGGGCACGGAGCCGAGGCGGTTGATCGCCCCCGCCTCGAACAGGAGCGCCTCGTGCAGCGCCGTCTTCCCTGATCCTCGGTGTCCGACGAGGGCCACGTTGCGAATACGGTCCGCTGGGGGGTGCATCGGAATCTCCTTCCTCGGTGTGAAAGCACCATACCGAGGCATCCCAGCGGGCGCCAGTTTCCTAGACGCCATGCGAGGCAGCGACGTGTTCAGCGGCCCCGGGCGGTGAGGGGTTGGCGGGGATCTGGACAGGTCGCATGCGGCCGGTCTGCGGACGGCGCATCCGCCGTCCGGCCGGCAGCGCATGTGCTGCCGGGAAAGCCGCACATGTGCGGCTTTCGGCGGGGCCGCATGCGGCCCCGCCTGGTAGCGCGCGTGCGCGCTCCACCAGATCAGAGATGCCGGGGCGACCCTCGGGCGGGCGTCAGCCCGCCGGCTGTCCCACTTTCAGCCGGTTGCCGTCGGAGTCGGCGACGATTGCCTGCCTGACGCCGTCGCCGATCAGCTCGACCGGCCCCGCGCGCACGCCCCGCTCGGCGCAGGCCGGCGAGGAAGCCGTAGAGGTCGGCCAGCAGCAGGGTGTGCAGACGCCGAGACCGCGCGTGCCGGGTCGGGCTCGATGACCAGCACAGCCCGAGTCGGTCAGCCGCCACGCCGCCTCGCGCGGTCGGGGATCAGGTCGAGCGGGCGCCCGAGGAGGCGCTCGTTCGACTTCCCTGCCGTCTCGCGGTCGCTCGCGGGGTTGCCTGCGAAGAGGTGGTCGACGACGACGCCGAGCTGATCGTTTCACGGAGGAGCCCTCGAGTTCGACGCGGTCAGCGAGCAGCCGCGCGGAGGATGCCCGCGCGCTCAGCTCAGTCGACGAAACTCGACGCCAGAACTGAACGGCATTCACGCGTACACGAGTTCAGCGCTGGCTGTGGTCTCCACTGGCTCCAGCCGCAGGGGCTGCAGGGTCACGATGGGGACTTCGCCGTTGGGGCGCTCGAGCACAAGCGCGATGCCCTCCTCGAGACTCCGCCGAAGCTCGTCCAGGTTGTCGCCCGTGGCGAAGACGCCAGGAAACTCCTCTACGGTCGCCCACAGCGAGTCGTCCTCATGTCGGACGTTGACATGCAACTCCTTAGTCGCGATCATCGCTCCATGATACGTATCGCCTCAAGTCGCTCCTCAGCGTCCTACGCCGCCACCCCGACGGCTCCATCAGTCGTCGAAGGACTCCTCCTGCATGCGCGAGCGCAGGCGCAGCACGGCCTTGGTGTGCATCTGCGAGACGCGCGACTCGGTCACGCCGAGCACCTCGCCGATCTCGCGGAGGGTCAGGTTCTCGTAGTAGTAGAGGGCGATCACGAGCTTCTCGCGCTCGGGCAGCTTGGCGATGGAGTCGGCGATGCGGTCCTTGAGGTCGCCCACGTCGAGCGCGCGCGCGGGGTCGGGGGCGCCGGGGTCCTCGATCGTGTCCATCAGCGACACCTGGTCGCCGCTGGAGTCCGAGACGCTCCACAGCTCGTCGAGGGCGACTATCGAGGAGTGCGATATCGCGAGCAGCGACTCGTTCAGTTCATCGACCGTGATGCCGAGCTCGGCGGCGAGCTCCTGGTCGGTGGGGGCGCGCTGGAGCGTGTGCTCGAGCTTCGCGTTCGCCCGCTCCACCTCGCGGGCGCGTGCGCGGACGCTGCGCGGCACCCAGTCCAGCGAGCGCAGCTCGTCGATGATCGCGCCCTTGATGCGCATGATCGCGTACGTCTCGAACTTGATGTCACGAGAGAGGTCGAAGCGCTCGATGGCCGAGATCAGGCCCACCAGTCCGTAGGAGATGAGGTCGGCCTCCTCCACGTGCGGCGGCAGACCCGCCGCGGTGCGCCCGGCCACGTACTTGACCAGCGGCGAGTACGCCACCACCAGCCGCTCGCGCACGCGACTGTCGCCTTCGGTCTTGTAGCGCCGCCACAGTTCGCGCAGCTCGATCGGTTTGACGTTCGTCTCCAGGGTCATCTCCAGGGCGGGCGGACGGGTGGGTGGGCACCTATTCAAGCCCGAGGGTGAGCGCGCGCGTAGGCGCTTCTCAGCCTGGCGGACTCTACCCGAGTGTAAATCTGGGTGCTGGATACGGACGCATGTCCGAGCAGCTCCTGGATGGCGCGAAGATCCGCCCCCCCGTCGAGCAGGTGGGTGGCGAAGCTGTGGCGCAGCGCGTGCGGCGTCGCCCCCTCGCCCACGCCCAGCCGGCGCGTCCACGCGCGCAGCCGCCTGCGTACGTCGCCGGTGCCCAACGCCCGCCCGCTCTTGCTCAACAGCAGCGCGTCCTCGCGCCCCCCGGCCGCACCCCCGCCGGCTGCACCGCCCGTGCCGGAGCGGGCGCCGACGAGCACCGGGCGCCCCCGCTCGACGTACGCGCGAACGGCCGCCATCGCCTGCTCGCCGACGGGCACGAAGCGGGTCTTCCGCCCCTTGCCCTCCACCCTCAGCTGCTCGCCGTCGTAGTCCACGTCGGCGACGCGCAGCGACACGAGCTCCTCCGCGCGCAGCCCGCACGCGTACGCGAGCTCGAACATCGCCCGGTCGCGGACGTCCAGCAGCCCGCTCTCCGGCCGGCCGGGCACGCCCGCGGGGCGCGTCCCGCTCATGGGGATGCCGTCGAGCAGACCGGCGGCCTCGCGCGCGCTGAGCACACGCGGCAGGTGCGAGCCCTTCCGCGGCGTGGACACCAGGTCCGCGGGGTTCTGTGCGATCGACCCGTGCTCGCGCTGGCTCGAGAACAGCGCCCGCAGCGCCGCCAGCTTGCGCGCGGAGGTGCTCGGGGAGACGCCCCGTTCGGAGAGCCCCGCCACGTACCGGCGTACCGCCTTCGCGTCCACCTCGCGCGGCGCCAAGCCGCGGTCGCACGCCCACCGCACGAACTGCTCGACGTCGACGCCGTACGCTCGGCGCGTGCGTGGAGCCGCGTCGCGCCTGCGCAGATCGCCCTCGAACAGAGCCGTCGCCTGCACCCATGCGTAGCCGACGGCCGTCGCCTGCCAGGTCGGGGCCTCCTGTACCTGAGCGCTCCGGGCCTCCTGTGCCTGAGCTGTCATCCCTGCCGAGCTCTCGATCTCATCTGCGGCTTGTACTTTCGCCGCGACTCACCGCTCCGCCTGCATCGGCCGGCCTCTGTCCACAGTATGCCCGAGCGAGGCGTCCACCGTCGCAGACGTCCTCGCTCGCGTGGGTCCAGGTGGTCATCGAGGCCGACACGCCCGCGAGCATGGCTAGATTGAAGTTGTGAGCGGCCTCCTGCACCTGCGGACGGCGCCGCGATGGCCGGGCTCCCGTCGCGCGGGCGCCGACGCCGCGGCGCACCGCTTCGGCGGGCAGAGCGCCCGAGGCGGGCCTGTGGACGCGAGCGACGCCTACGGACCGGTGGGACGCTCGCGTTGGCTGGACGTCGACTGGCGCACCCACCAGCGCTGGGTCGTGCTCGACGGTCAACCGGTCAACGTCGTCGAGCTCGGGCCGGAACGGTCCGTCGCGCAGGGGGCCACCGGAGCACCCTCTACGGCGCCGCCGACCGACGGGCAGGCGATCGTGTTCGTGCACGGCCTGTCGGGCTCCTGGCCGAACTGGCTCGAGCAGCTTCCGGTCCTCGGCGCCGAACGGCGCGCGCTCGCGCTGGACCTTCCCGGCTTCGGGCACTCCCCGATGCCGGCAGGCGAGATCTCCATCTCCGGCTACGCACGGCTGCTGGATCGGCTGATGGGCGAGCTCGCCATCGACGCCGCCGTCGTCGTCGGCAACTCGATGGGCGGCTTCATCGCCGCCGAGCTCGCGATCGCCTTCCCCCAGCGGGTCGAGCGCCTGGTGCTCGTGTCGGCCGCCGGCGTCTCCACCACCGCCCACCCTGGCGTCCTGCGGGCGCTGCCCGCGATGCGACGGATGGAGCTGGTGCTCGCCGGCACCGGCGCGTGGGTGGCCGCGCAATCGGACACCGTCGCTCGCCGCGCGCGCCTGCGCAGCGCGCTGCTCGACCTCGTCGTCCGCCACCCCGATCGCCTGCCCGCGCCGCTGGCCGCCGAGCAGCTGCGCGGCGCCGGCAAGCCGGGATTCCTGCAGGCGCTGCAGGCGGTGCTCGACTACGACGTCCGCGAGCGCCTGCCCGAGATCGCCTGCCCGACGCTGATCGTGTGGGGTGCCCGCGACCGCCTGATCCCCGTCCGCGACGCGGACGTGTTCGCCGAACTGATCCCCAACTCGCGGAAGGTCGTCTTCGAGGACACCGGCCACATGGCCATGCTCGAGCGCCCGGCGGCGTTCAACGCGCTGCTGAAAGAGTTCCTCGCCGCGTAGCCGGCGCAGATGACTCGCCCTCGGCTGCGCCGAGACCGTGTCGGTTACGACCCTCTCAGCGGTCGCTATCTCGCTCAGCGCGAGTCATCGAAAGAAACCCCCTCAGCGCGCGATCGCGCCCTCGGCGGCGCTGCCGACGAGCTTGGCGTACTTGGCGATCGCCACCTCCATGCGGTGATCGGCGCGCGGCGGCAGCTCGTACGCGCTCACCCGCGCCGCGATCTCCTCGTCGGAGAGGGCCACGTCCAGACGGCGGCTGTCGGCGTCGATCGTCAGCTCGTCGCCGTCGCGCAGCGCCGCGATCGGGCCGCCGCGGACCGCCTCGGGCGCGACGTGCGCGGCCATGAAGCCGTGGGTGGCGCCGGAGAAGCGCCCGTCGGTGATCAGCGCGACCTCTTCGCCGAGGCCCTCGCCGACGATCGCGGCCGTCACCGAGAGCATCTCCCGCATGCCCGGGCCGCCGGCGGGGCCCTCGCCGCGGATGACGACCACGTCGCCCGCCTGGATCTGGTGCTCGAGCACCGCCGCCATCGCCGCCTCCTCGCCGTCGAACACCCGCGCCGGCCCCACGTGCCTGCGCCGCTCGTGCCCGGAGAGCTTCACCACGCAGCCGTCGGGGGCGACGTTGCCGCGCAGGATCGCGAAGCCCCCGGTCGCTTTGATCGGTTCGGTGAGCGGGCGCACCACTCGCTGGCCACCTGTCTCGCGCGCGTCGTCGGCGTGCTCGCCGATCGTCCTGCCGGTGACGGTCAGCGCGTCGGCGTTGAGGATCCCCGCCTCCTTCAGGCGGGCGAGCACCAGCGGCACGCCGCCCGCCTCGTACAGCTCGGTGGCCACGTACTGGCCGCCGGGCTGCAGGTCGCACAGCAGCGGCGTGCGCTCGGAGATCGCCTCGAACTCGTCGAGCTCCAGCGGCACGCCCATTTCGCGCGCGACCGCCATCAGGTGCAGCACGCCGTTGGTCGAGCCGCCGCTGGTGGCGACCGCGGCGATCGCGTTCTCGAGCGCCGGCTTGGTGATCACGTCGCTCGGGCGGCGCCCCGCGCGCAGCACGTCCATCACCAGCTCGCCGCATTCGCGGGCGACCTCCAGCTTGCGCCCGTCCTCGGCGGGCACCATCGCCGAGCCGGCCGGCGAGATGCCGAGCGCCTCGAAGGCCATCGCCATCGTGTTCGCGGTGAACTGCCCGCCGCACGCGCCGGCGCCCGGCGAGGCCGCGTCCTCGAGCTCGTGCAGCTCGCCTTCGGTGATCTTCCCGGAGGCGAACTGTCCGACCGCCTCGAACACCTGCTGGATCGTCACCTCCGCGCCCTTGTAGTGGCCGGGCTTGATCGAGCCGCCGTAGAGCATCAGGCCGGGGATGTCCAGGCGCGCGAGCGCCATCACCGACCCGGGGATCGTCTTGTCGCAGCCCGAGATCGTCACCAGCGCGTCGAACTGGTGCGCGGAGGCGACCAGCTCGATCGAGTCGGCGATCAGCTCGCGCGAGACCAGCGACGCGCGCATGCCCGGAGTGCCCATCGTGATGCCGTCGGATATCGCGATCGTGTTGAGCTCCATCGGCGTCCCGCCGGCGGCGCGGATGCCCTCCTTGACCTTCGCGGCGAGCACGCGGTTGTTGAAGTTGCAGGGCATCGTCTCGATCCACGAGTGCGCGACGCCGACGATCGGCTTCGCGAGGTCCTCCGCCGAGTAGCCGATCCCGTGCAGATACGCGCGCGCGGCCGCCCGCTCGGGCCCGTCGGTGAGGGCGCGGCTGCGGTGCCTTACGTCGAACGTTCCGTTGGTGCTCACGCGGCGCGCACGTTATCGTGCTCCAGCTCCCAGCGCCGCAGGCGCGCGAGGTCGCGGCGCACGTGCTCGGGGTCCACCTGGCGGCCGGGGAGGTGCATGTTCGCCTCGCCCACCAGTCGCCGCTCGTCTGCGCTCAGCGCCATCCACTTCGCGAGCACGTCGTCGGAGTCGGGCAGCCGCGCGCTGCCGTACGGGCGCGAGTGGTCGGGGAACGCCACGCAGTACTCGTTGAGCAGCTCTCCGGTGGCGGGCACGTACGCGACGATCGGCTTGTGCGGATACACCAGGTAGGCGTACGGGACG
>CAWAJG010000007.1:0-25000 GCA_963782325.1 uncultured Solirubrobacteraceae bacterium | reverse complement strand
TGACGTGAGGGGTTTGCGCCGAGTGCGCTGAGGGAGAGAACCGTACGTTGCGCAAACCCCACGAGGTTTAGCGCACCGGCACTTGACGTCTCGTAGCGGTGCGCCCTTTGGACTCGCCTGATGGTCGTGCCGACCAGCCGACTCGTGATCTTGGCCGACCTATCTATGCCCGGAGGGAGAACGCGTCACGGCGACCGCTCGAGGCAAGTCTACGCAACATGCGGCGGCACTTGCGAAAGTTTGTTATATTTTCGCAATATGGCTCGTCTAGACAATCGTCCTTTGCTCGGCACGGTCGACCGCGACCTCTTCCTTGCTCCGAGCATCATGCCCGCACTCGAGGCCGCAGTCGATCGCAAGCTCAACGCGCTCGTTCTCGGGCCACCGGGATCGGGCAAGACGACGCTTCTGCGAGCAATCCAGGCTGACCACAACGATGACGCGAGGCCCGCAGTGTATATCGATCTTGGGCCCGCACAGGACGCCGGGCAGGCGCTGATGGTCATCGCCGATGCCCTCGGCCAGCGCTGGGGGGCATTTGGCGACACACTGCGTTCGAGCGTAGTCCCCGAGACGACACCATCCGGTGCGCTTCTTCGCCTCGCGCGGCGCCTCGGGGAAGCGCCCGCCTCATTGATCCTGGTCGATTCGCCCCCGGGAGAAGGCCACGCCCACACGCTGTTCGGCCGCCTACGTGACGAGCTATGGCAGCAGGACCACCAATGGGTAGTCGCGGCCAACGACGTGCTTCGCGACGAGCTTACCCGCCCACCAGCTAGCGCCTTCTTCGACGTCCAGTTCGAACTTGCGCCTCTCTCTGACGCCGAGCAGCGAGAGTTCCTAACCCGGCGACTGGTCGGTGAGCCCAGGATCGACATTGACGCCATCGTCAATGAGACCGACGGTCTGCCACGGTCGCTGCTTCAGCTTGCGCGTACAGCGGTCCTCTCATCAGAGCCGGTCACCGAGCTGTTGGCGAAACGCGAGCACCATCGCCAACGTCTGGCGAAACTACCGCGCTCTGCGTCGACAATCGCTCGCTATCTCGCTGATCACGGACCTACATCTGGGTCCGACCCCCAGTTGCTGGCCACACTTGGGGTTTCAGGTCAACGTGCTCGACAACTACTGCGTGAGCTCGAGGAGGAAGGGCTTGTACGGTCATTTCCCGAACAACAGGAACGCACTGGCCGCCCGCGAAAGCTCTACGAGCTCTTCGAGAGCAACCACTGATGCGCGACACGCTGCAAACGCTCGACGCTGAGTTCGCCTTTCAGACTTCAGGCCGCTTTGACCTGCTCGCCGGCGAACACGTTGGCTACTCAACACTGGGAGCAGCCGACGTAGACGGCGCACTGCGCCGCAGCATCGAGCGCGGTGAGGGCGTCACCACCGTGGTGGGACGCATGGGCTCCGGGAAGTCAAGTCTGATCGCAGCTGTCGCAAACAGTCTTGACGAGGGTTTCCTACCGCTTCGCGTGAGCGTGATTGGTGTCGAGGCTGGAGATCCGGCGGCTTTCGCGCGCCACGCGATCACTGAGATCCGCGATGTTCCCGACGCGCAGCTCACTCGTCATGAGGCGCAGGCGCTCGATCGTGCGTCAGCCGAGCACAGGTCGCAGACCACCACACGCGAGCTTAGAGCTGGGTTCGAGATCGCTGGGGGCGCCGTACTCACAGGCAAGGTAGTCGGCGACATCAAGCGGGCCGCGGGCGAGGAACTCGCCCGCGTCACCGACCCGTCCCACGTGCTGCGCGGGATGCAGCGCCTGTTCGACGTCTTCTGGAAGCTCAAGCGTTGCCCGGTCATGCTCGTGGAGGACACCGATCATTGGGGAGGCTCGCCGGAGGTCGCCGATGCGTTCTTCGATCAGACGTCGCGCGCGTTCGCGAACGAGCAATTGTCAAATGTTGTGGATGTGGTGGTGAAGGATCGTTAGGCGGCGACCTTCTCGTTGGTCATCTCGTTGTTGTCGTTGTGAGTGATCTGGATCCCGTCCTTGTACTTCGTGCCGGCGAGCACGTCGGTGACGAGCTCGTGGCCGTTGAGTCGTCGCCAGCGTTCCTGGGCGGCGTCCAAGAGCTTGTAGGCCATTGCGAGCGCGGCTTTCTTGGAGCCGGCGCCCTTGGTGACGCGGGTGCGGAGCTTGACGGTCGCGAAGCTCGACTCGATCGCGTTGCTGGTGCGTATGTGCCGCCAGTGCTCGGCGGGGAAGTCGTAGAACGCCGTGAGGTGCTGCCAGTCGCGGTCGAGCTTGGCGAGCGCCTTGGGGTACTTGGCGTCGAACTCCTCACGCAGCCGCTGGCGCGCGTGGCCGGCCTCGGCACGGGTGGGCGCCTCCATGATCTCGTGCAGCAGGCCCTTTGCCCTGGGCTGCAGCCGCTTGGGCAGGCAGTCGAGCACGTTCGCGATCGCGTGCACCCAACACGCCTGACGGCGCGCGTGTGGGAACACATCCCGCAGCGCGGCCCACGTGCCTAGCGCGCCGTCGCCGACCACGAGCTTCGGCTCGTTCACGCCGCGGGCCTTCAGATCGCGCATCACGCCCGCCCAGCTCTCGGTGCTCTCGCGGTAGCCGTCCTCGACCGCGAGCAGCTCCTTGGCGCCGTCCTCTCGCACACCTATGACCACGAGCAGGCACAGCCGCTTGTCCTCGCCGAGGCGCACGCTGACGTTGACGCCGTCGACGAACCAGTACGCGTATTGGTGGAAGCGCAGCTCCCGCTTGCGGAACGCCTCGTGCTCGACCTGCCAGCTCTCGGTCAGCCGCGCGATCGAGCTCGGCGAGAGCCCCGAGGCGTCCTCGCCGAGCAGATCCCGCAACGCCGGGCCGAAATCGCCGGTCGAGAGCCCACGCAAATACAGAATCGGGAGCACCTCGGTCACCTTCGGCGAGCGGCGGGCGTACTTCGGCAAGATCCACGAGCTGAACCGCCGGCGCTCCCCCGTCTGCTCGTCCACGCGCTTGTCGTTCACCCGCGGCGCCCGCACCGGGACCGTCCCCGATCCGACCGTCACGCGGCGCTCCCGCGCGTGGCCGTTGCGGACGACCAGCCGCTTGCCGTCCTCGCCGACCTCCTCCGTGAACGACGAGACATACTCCTCGACCTCAACCTCGAGCGCCGCGGCGATCATCCGCCGAGCGCCCTCACGAGCCAACTCATCAAGCGTGACCCGAACCCCTTGATCGTCCTCCCCGACGGGGAGCGTGCGAACATCTGCCATGGCGTGCCTTCCTTTCCCGCCACACGGCGGTCGGTCTTGATCAACCGGGAAGGTACGCCGCCTACCTCCTCACACGCATCCACAACATCCGGGTATAGCTCTTCGCGAACTTTGACGCTGTCATGGTCGTCGCTACCCAGAGTGACTACACACGCCTCGAGGGTTACCAGCGGGTGCGCGATAGGTTGACCGCTGAGGTTTCGCTTCCCCAGCTACCTGACGTTGAGCTCGGACTAGCCATCCTTCTTGAGCGACGGATGCATTCAGCTGGGGTGAGCACATCCCTGCAGGACGTTCTGGAGCATCAAGGGCTGCAGATGCTCTCGCAGAGCTACCTCGAATCGGTGACCAATGGCCAAGCTGGTGACCTGCGTCGCACGCTGGCCATCATGCGGGCAGCGCTCGACGTCGCCCTCTCGGAGCCCACGGCGCAGATCGTGAGTACCGGTCACGTCCAGGAGGCGATTGCCAGAACGCCCCTCACGCCGTCGAGCGCACTCTCATAAGCACGCAGCGAGTGCACCGCTAGTTTGGGTCGTGTTGTGGCCGCGTGCACTGGCCATACCTGGTCAGACGTTAGATCTTATGAGCGGTCACGGGCTGAAACCGCGCTCGTGCGCCTGCCGGCCGTGAAGAGGCCCCCCTGCGCGTAGGCAAGGCGATGAAGTGCCGAGAGGTTGGGATTGCGGTCTGGGTCAGCCATAAGTCAAGCAATATTTGAGCTTATGCTGACAATCGATCCGGCAATCGCCGCTACGGTGCCTCTGGTACGCGTTCGCGCTGGCGTCCAGCTAGCCCCCGGCGACGTCCCTCCGCAGGAACACGAGGTAGCCTGCGCACAGCGCGGGGATGGCGTAGAGCGCGCACAGCCACGCGGAGTGGGCGATCGGCGCCCAGTCGGTGGGCGTGCGCAGCAGGCCCTGCCAGGCCTCGAACTGCTGGGTGAGCAGGTAGGGGTGGATGCCTTCGAGGCCGGGGATGGCGGAGACGATGTCCAGCAGGATGACGAACCCGATCGTGCCGACGACGGCGGCGGCGCTGTTGCGCGTGGCGGTGGACAGCAGTAGGCCGATGCTGGCGACGGCGAACAGCGGGATCAGGTAGACGGCGTCGGAGGCGACCACCAAGAGCAGCGCTTCGGGTGCGGAGACGACGGTGCCGGAGAGGCTGGTCAGCGAGTGAAAGCCCCACGAGGCCACGCCGGCGGCGGTGGCGACCGTGGTCGACAGGTAGACGGCGACGGTCGCGTAGGTGATGGCGGCGAGGGCCTTGGCGGCGAACACCTGCCCGCGGTCTACCGAGCGTGTGAGGATCGTCTTGAGAGTGCCGTTGCCGTCCTCGTTGGCGACCACGTCGCCGGCGACCAGCGAGGCGACGAGCGGCAGCATGAACAGCACGAGGAACGTGAGCATGAGCACCGGCGTGGCGAGCCCCGATCTGGTGATCTCCGAGGCGAAGACGCTCTCGCCGCCGCGCTGGTGGCGCTGGTGGATGTCTTCGACGACCACGAACAGGAGCGGCAGGACCACGATCAGGCCCAGGCCGAGGTACGTGCGCTTCTGCGAGATCAGCTTGCGCAGCTCCCAGCGGTAGACGGTCAGTGTCGATGGCCGGCGCGTGCGCGCACGGGCTGGGCCGGCGACGGCGGTTGCGCCGGCGCTGCTCATGCGACCTCCAGCGGCTGAGGCTGGGCTCCGTTTCCTGTCTCGGTGAGCCGGAAGAACAGGTCCTCGAGCGTGGCGAGCTCGGGGGTGAGCACGAGGATGCCGATTCCCGCTCGGGCGAGCGCGAGCGACATCTCGCCGACGTCCTGCTCCTGCGCCTGGAAGGCCAGCCCGTGCTCACCGCGGGCGGCGTGTTCGACCCCGTCGTGGTCGAGCAAGACATCCAGCGCGCGTGTGTCATCGCTCGTGCGCAGGCGGTAGCCGCTGCCGCCCTGGCGGCGCAGGTCCGCGAGGGCGCCCTCGTAGACGACGCGGCCGCGGTCGACGATGGCGACGCGGTCGCACAGTTCCTGCACCTCGGGCAGCTGGTGGCTGGAGAGCAGCACGGTGATCCCCTCTCCGGCCAGGCGGCGGATCAGCTCGCGCATGTCGCGCATGCCCGCCGGGTCGAGGCCGGTGGCGGGCTCGTCGAGGATCAGCAGGCGCGGGCGGCGCAGGAGCGCGGCGGCGATGCCCAGGCGCTGGCGCATCCCGTGGGAGTAGCCGCCGACCTTGTGCTTCGCGCGGGCGCTGAGCTCGACGACCGCGAGCACCTCCTCGATGCGCTCGCGAGCGCCGTCGCGACCGGGCCGTCGCCGACCGTCGAGGGCGGCGAGCAGCTCGAGGTTCGTGCGCGCGCTGAGGTAGGGGTAGAAGCGCGGCGCCTCCACGAACCCGGCGACGCCCTCAAGCGCGCGCGCCCCGTGGCGCATGGGGTCGCGTCCGAACAGCTCGACGGTCCCCTCGGTGGGGACGATCAGGCCGAGCGCCATGCGCAGCGTGGTGGTCTTGCCGGCGCCGTTCGGTCCGAGGAACCCGTAGACGTCGCCGGCGTGGACGTTGAGGTCGATGTGGTCGACCGCCAGCACCTCGTCGTAGCGCTTCACCAGCCCTCGTGCCCGCACCGGCGGGGCCTCCTCGCCGCTGGCGGGGTCCTCAGTCGCTCGCGTGCTGGCCGGTTCGTGGATGCGAGCGCGTAGCGCGAGCGTCTCACGGTCCGGCACGCCACGCTCCTTGCGTCCGTGCCAGCGCCGACGATGCCACCGCCGGGGGCTGGGCTTCGTCGCTCACGCTAGAGGCCCCGTGCCACTTCTTCCAGGGCCGCGGGGTCGACGGCGCCGGCGAGCAGGTAGCGGACGCCCGCGCGCTCGAACGTGAGCAGCGTGCCGAGCTCGGTACGCAGCTCGCTGGCGCTTGCGCCGTCGATCTCGACCTTCGGCAGGTCTTCCAGCGATTCGTCGGGGTTGGTGGCGGCGCCGGGCTTCGTCTTGCTATCCCCGTACCGGGACGATGCGAGCACGACGATCGTCGAGGGACCGCGTCCGCGGGTCGTGAGGCGGGGCCGCTCCCCGCCCTCCTGGCTCTGGGATGCGGGTCCGCGGTGGTGGCCGTGCGGGAGGGTCAATTCCTCGACCTTGGCATTCGCGGGCGGGTTGAGCGAGAACACCGAGCTTTCCACCGGACCGAAGGACACTTCGGTGGTCGCCAGTTCGACCACGGGGGCGCTGGCGGTCGAGGAGTAGATGGCGGCGCGCAGCGGCACGCCGTTGTCTGCGTCCCACGAGAGCTCCGCGCCGCCGAGCAGGCTGCTGCCTTCCTTGGGTGAGACGCGCACCGTGTAGGCCGGCTGCCCGGCGACGTCGGAGGGCGTAGCGCCGGAGACGTCCGCATGCTGGCTCAGGTGGGAGATCGCTTCTTCGATCTTGGAGACGCTGGGAACTTCGTGCGACCGAGCCGACGCGCTTGGCACGGCAACGTCGATTTCGGTTTCGCCGCCTTCCCGCGCGGGCGGCGTGTAGCGGTAGAGCGTGTTGGTGGCGGCGTCGTAGAGCTGGAGCGTGTACCCGTCGTAGAGGATCTGCGTGTCTCCCTGTTCGGACTGCAGCTCCAGGCGCATGCGCCCGTCCTTGGCGATCCACAGCCGACCGGAAGCGCCGGTGATCAGCGGGCTGGAGGTGAGTTCCCCCTCCGGGGACGATGCGCCGCCGCCGCCGCCACCACCGCCGTTGGCGAGGTTCGCGCCTTCCAGGAGATGGTCTGTGAACCGGATGCTCGCGCTGAAGCCCTGTACGGATTCGCCGCTGCCGCCGGTGAGCGCGTCGTGGATCGCCTGCGCGAGCGGCTTGGCCGGCGGCGCGGGCCCCGCGCCGAGCGCGAAGGCGAGCGCGGTGGCGGACACGCCGATGGCGATGACGAGCGCGCACAGGAGCAGCAGGCGCGGCAGGGGGAGTCGTCGCAGGATGTTCACGGCAGCACGTCCGCTCCTTGGAGTTCCGGCCGACTGCTCCAGCGTAGCGCAGTCCCTTCAGGGGGTCTAAACGTGGCAGAGCTCTCATTTGCGCCCGCCGAGGAGCGGGTCATTCGACGCCTCCGCGCCCCCAACCGATATCTTCTCGCGCCGATGCTGTACGTCGTCCTCGCGATATTCCTCTCGCTTGGCCTGAGCACGTTCTTCGTGGCGATGCGCGCCGGACCTCGGGCGGCGCGGGACGGCGAAGGCGGCATCGGCGAGCATCTCGTGACGGCGGGGATCGTGGCGCTGTTCGCCTTCGGCCTGGTGGTGCCGGCGTTCGTGCTGGCGGACAACGGCGACGACAAGGCGAGCGTGGCGGTGGGCGGCGTGCGCCTGACGAAGGACGAGCAGAAGGGGCGCGAACTGTTCGCGCACGCGTGCACGGTGTGCCACACGCTGGCGGCGGTGAAGTCGGTCGGGCGCATCGGCCCCAACCTGGACGTCCGGGTGGGCGACGACATCTCCACGCAGGCCGGACGGATCGCGCTGGTGGAGAACGCGATCGAAGAAGGCCGCGCTCGCGGCCTCGGCCAGATGCCGGCGCTGCTCTACCAGGGCAAGGAAGCGGAAGACGTGGCGAAGTTCGTGGCCGCCGTCGCGGGCCACTGACTGAGCCGGCCGATGGCCTGCGCGAGGCGGCGTCCTCGCTCGCTCGCGTACCGAAGCCGGGAGACACTCGCTTCGCTCGCATCCCCGTTTCGGCCAGCACGCCACGCTCGCTGCGTCCTTGCCTCGCTTGACCCTCGACCGGCTCAGACGCGTGTTTAGCCATCCGTCGATAGCGCGGCGGGATGGCCACCAATAACATCAGCGCGGATGGCAGAGGGGCCGAAGACCGCGGAGGACGTGAAGGCGCTGGTGCAGGAGCGGAACATCCGCTTCATCCGCCTGTGGTTCACGGACATCCTCGGCCAGCTGAAGTCGTTCTCGATCAACACGGACGAGCTCGACGACGCGTTCGACGCGGGGATGGGCTTCGACGGCTCGTCGATCACGGGCTTCAACGCGATCGAGGAGTCGGACATGATCGCGATGCCGGACGCGAGCACTTTCGCGGTGCTGCCGTGGCGCCCCGAGGAGCAGGGGGTGGGGCGGATGTTCTGCGACGTGATCACGCCCGAGAAAACGCCGTACGAGGGCGACCCGCGCCACGTGCTGCGCCGGGCCGTGCAGCGGGCGCAGGAGATGGGCTTCGACACGTTCAACGTGGGGCCGGAGCTCGAGTACTTCCTGTTCAAGGACTCGCGCTCGACGGAGGTGCTCGACCGCGGCGGCTACTTCGATCTGACGACCCTGGACGCCGGCTCGGACGTGCGCCGCGAGACGGTGCTGGCACTGGAGCAGCTGGGGATCCACGTGGAGTACACCCACCACGAGGTGGGGCCCTCCCAGCACGAGATCGACATGCGCTACGCGGACGCGCTGAAGATGGCGGACGACTGCATGACCTACCGGATCACGGTGAAGGAGTTCGCGATGAAGTACGGCTGGCACGCGACGTTCATGCCGAAGCCGCTGTTCGGCGAGAACGGCTCGGGCATGCACACGCACCAGTCGCTTTTCAGCGAGGGCAAGAACGCGTTCTACGACCCCGACGACCAGTACTTCCTGTCCGACGTGGGCAAGGCGTTCATCGCCGGCCAGCTGAAGCACGCGCGCGAGATCTGCTCGATCTTCGCGCAGTGGGTGAACTCCTACAAGCGCCTGGTCCCGGGCTTCGAGGCGCCGGTGTACGTGGCGTGGTCGCGGCGCAACCGCTCGGCGCTGGTGCGGGTGCCGCTGTACCACCCCGGCCGCGAGAAGGCCACGCGGATGGAGCTGCGCTGCCCGGACCCGGCGTGCAACCCCTACCTGATGTTCGCGGCGCTGTTGCAGGCGGGCCTGGAGGGCATCGAGAAGGGCTACGAGCTGCCGGAGCCGATGGAGAAGAACCTCTACCACCTGTCGGCCGAGGAGCGCCGGCGGCTGGGCGTCGAACAGCTGCCTGAGAGCCTGGGCGAGGCGATCGAGCTGACGGCCGAGTCGGAGCTCGTGCTGCGCACGCTGGGCGAGCACATGTTCAATCGCTACGTGGAGATCAAGCGCCAGGAGTGGGACGACTACCGCGTGCAGGTCACGCAGTGGGAGCTCGACCGCTACCTGGCGATCCTGTAGGCGAGGAAGACGTTTAAGGGCCTCCGCCTGCCGGCTCCGCTCGCGTGGTCGGCCGGAGGGCTCCGGCGGGAAGTGGCCACAGACAAGAGCAGGGACCAAAGATCGCTGCCGTGGGCGCGGCTGTATATCGGCCGATTTTCGAGATGCGGGACTGCTCTTGACACGAAGGCGCGACCCCAAATAGATTGCGACAGGTCACCCGCGGGCCGCACGGCCGCTTAGGTGCGGGCGGCCAACCGGCGCGGTGCGAAACACAACTGGGGGGTGCAGCTAGACGTGCGACATCGATGCAACCACACAGCCTCACGGAAGCTGGGTTTGGTGGTTGTCGCGCTAGCGCTGGCAGCGGTGGGAGCAATCTTCGCTCGTAGCGCTCCTGCGGAGGCCGCCGGGCTCTCGATCTCGAATCTGTCGCCCGACCGCTACTTCAGCCCGAACGGAGACGGCCAGGAAGACACAGCTTATGTCGGCTACACGCTTTCTGAATCGGCGGCAGTGACCATCACGATTCGCAACGGCCAGGGCAATCTCGTCCGAACCCTGCAAAACAACATCTCCGAGCCGCAAGGTTCCGATTCCTTCTCATGGGATGGCCACCAGGAAAACGGCTCATCCGCGCCAAACGGTGCTTACATCTACACAATCGAAGCGTCCGGACCGAGCGGACACGCTTCGGCGTCGGGGCGTATCGGGATCGACCGGAACGTGCCAGGAGCTATCAGTAGCCCGACTCCAGGACAGACGATCTCTGGAAACTTTCAGCTTGTTTTTGCGCCGACGGCGGGTGAGGATGTGACGGGTGTGACGTTTTATGGGCGGTCGTGCCAGGACAGTTATTACTACGACTGTGTTGTGTCGTCGTTGGCGCCTGAACCTGATGGGACGTTCGCGGCGTCGATCGAAGCCGAAGAGCTGAGGGCTGGTGAAAACGAAATCTATGCCTATGTTGAGTACACCGACGCGTTCGGTGAAACCCACTTGTATTCCACCCCGCCCGTGCCCGTGACGGTGGCCTATCCTGAGCAGATCTCTGATGTGTCTCCTGATCGGTATTTCTCGCCGAACGGTGATGGGCAGGAAGACACCGCCGATGTTGGCTATAGCCTCACTACGCCTGCGAGCGTTACGGTGGTGATCAAGAACGCTTCGGGGCAGCTTGTCAAGACGGTGCTCAGCGAAGCCGAGCAGGGGCCATACAACTCCGGGTTCTTGTGGGATGGCACTGACGAAGCGTCCGAACCGGCGCCTGAAGGGGTTTACACATACACGATCACTGCCGTGGGCTCTTACGGCGCTCCGGCGGTCGCGAGCGGGCGTATCGGGATCGACCGCAAGCTGCCTGGCGCCATTACCACGCCCAAAGCTGGAGCCACCCTCACCGGCGACAGCCAGCTTGTTTTTGCGCCGACGGCGGGCGAGGATGTGACGGGTGTGACGTTTTATGGGCGGTCGTGCCAGGACAGTTATTACTACGACTGTGTTGTGTCGTCGTTGGCGCCTGAACCTGATGGGACGTTCGCGGCGTCGATCGAAGCCGAAGAGCTGAGGGCTGGTGAAAACGAAATCTATGCCTATGTTGAGTACACCGACGCGTTCGGTGAAACCCACTTGTATTCCACCCCGCCCGTGCCCGTGACGGTGGCCTATCCTGAGCAGATCTCTGATGTGTCTCCTGATCGGTATTTCTCGCCGAACGGTGATGGGCAGGAAGACACCGCCGATGTTGGCTATAGCCTCACTACGCCTGCGAGCGTTACGGTGGTGATCAAGAACGCTTCGGGGCAGCTTGTCAAGACGGTGCTCAGCGAAGCCGAGCAGGGGCCATACAACTCCGGGTTCTTGTGGGATGGCACTGACGAAGCGTCCGAACCGGCGCCTGAAGGGGTTTACACATACACGATCACTGCCGTGGGCTCTTACGGCGCTCCGGCGGTCGCGAGCGGGCGTATCGGGATCGACCGCAAGCTGCCTGGCGCCATTACCACGCCCAAAGCTGGAGCCACCCTCACCGGCGACAGCCAGCTTGTTTTTGCGCCGACGGCGGGTGAGGATGTGACGGGTGTGACGTTTTATGGGCGGTCGTGCCAGGACAGTTATTACTACGACTGTGTTGTGTCGTCGTTGGCGCCTGAACCTGATGGGACGTTCGCGGCGTCGATCGAAGCCGAAGAGCTGAGGGCTGGTGAAAACGAAATCTATGCCTATGTTGAGTACACCGACGCGTTCGGTGAAACCCACTTGTATTCCACCCCGCCCGTGCCCGTGACGGTGGCCTATCCTGAGCAGATCTCTGATGTGTCTCCTGATCGGTATTTCTCGCCGAACGGTGATGGGCAGGAAGACACCGCCGATGTTGGCTATAGCCTCACTACGCCTGCGAGCGTTACGGTGGTGATCAAGAACGCTTCGGGGCAGCTTGTCAAGACGGTGCTCAGCGAAGCCGAGCAGGGGCCATACAACTCCGGGTTCTTGTGGGATGGCACTGACGAAGCGTCCGAACCGGCGCCTGAAGGGGTTTACACATACACGATCACTGCCGTGGGCTCTTACGGCGCTCCGGCGGTCGCGAGCGGGCGTATCGGGATCGACCGCAAGCTGCCTGGCGCCATTACCACGCCCAAAGCTGGAGCCACCCTCACCGGCGACAGCCAGCTTGTTTTTGCGCCGACGGCGGGCGAGGATGTGACGGGTGTGACGTTTTATGGGCGGTCGTGCCAGGACAGTTATTACTACGACTGTGTTGTGTCGTCGTTGGCGCCTGAACCTGATGGGACGTTCGCGGCGTCGATCGAAGCCGAAGAGCTGAGGGCTGGTGAAAACGAAATCTATGCCTATGTTGAGTACACCGACGCGTTCGGTGAAACCCACTCGTATTCCACCCCGCCCGTGCCGGTCAGAGTCGTGTATGCGATCCTCGAATTGAGCGCTGAAGCATCCCCGATCAGCGGGCCGGCACCACTGGCAACCAAGTTCAAGATCAAAGCCTCGGACTCAGTCAGCAGCACACTTGACTACGAGATCGACTTCGGCGATGGCAGCGCAGAAGAAGAAGGCGCGCTCTCCGGCGCTGGGACGGCGACCATCAAGCACACGTACACGACGGCGGGCGTCGACGACGCGTCGGTGACGGTCTTCGATCCGTACGGAAATTACCGACAGCAGTCGCTCGAGCTCACCGTTGAGGCGTCTGAAAAGTCCGTTCCGGTCAACGTGCTCGCGCCTACGATCTCCGGCCTCGCCCGCGAAGGCGAAACGCTGACCGAGAGTCACGGAAGTTGGACGGGCAGTCCCACGAGCTACACTTATCAGTGGCTGCGCTGCAACCAGCAAGGCGGCGCATGCCTGCCAATACCTCACGCGACGAGCCAGACCTACACCCTCGTCCAGGAAGACGTCTCACACACCATCGAGGTCAGAGAGACTGCGAAGAACAGTCACGGAGCAGGCGCGCCCGCGACGTCGTCACACACGGCGGTCGTGGTCTCGGAACCGCCCGTCAACGTGAACCCGCCGACGATCAGTGGTTTGACGCTGATCGGTCATACGCTCGTGGAGAGCCACGGCTCATGGACCCATGAACCCACCAGCTACGCCTACCACTGGCTACGCTGCAAAGGCTCGAATTGTCAGCCGATCGAAAATGCCACCGGCTCGGCATATCTCCTTGGCAGCGCCGACGTTGGCAATACGATCGAGGTGCAGGAGATCGCCAGCAATGCTGGCGGCTCGAGCGCACCGGCGACCTCCGCGGCTACCTCGATCATCACGGCGACTCCACTACGCGCCAGCGCTGGCGAAGACATTGCGGCCACCCAAGGGACCCCAGTGACACTCGACGGCAGCGGCAGCAGTCCGGCAGAATCGATCATCAGCTACCACTGGGAATTCGGCGACGGATCGAGCGGAAGCGGGGCGATCGTCAATCACACGTACAGGAAAGCCGGGACGTACACGGCGACGCTCACCGTAAGCGACGGGCACACCGAAGCGAGCAGCTCGACGACAGTCACCGTGACCGCGCCGTCTGGTCCGCAGCTCGAAGTGAGTACACTCGATGCCAACGAACAGCCGCTCGAAGGCGTCGAGGTGCTCTACATGTCGCCAAGCGGTCAGAAGACGTCCGCGATCAGCAACGCGGCAGGAAAGGCCTCGCTATCCGGGTTGCCAGACGGCACGAGCACGGTCTACGCATACAAGGAAGGATTCCAGCCCGCAGCCGCCGAGGCGTCCATCCTAGAAGGTAGCGGGCAGGCCGCGATCACGCTGACCCCCGGCGAAGTCGCGACGAGCACACTGAAGGACAAGGAAATGAACCTTCAAGAAATCGAAGCTGCTGGCATCGATACCAGCGATCCCGCCAACCAGCAGGTATATGAATTCGAAGTGAGGCTGGCGTTCTTCCCGTCCCCCGTGGAACTGCACTGCGACGTAAACTCAGATGGTGAATTCGTCGGTGAATGCGAAATCAGTAGCGAAGAAGAAGTCAGGGAAGGTGAACACGGACACGGCGGCCCAGAAGGCGGTGAATGCTCCTCGGAATCGTGCGGGATCGAAGTGGAAGGAGGCGGTGAGGTCTTGGTCGTACCGAAGATCGTGGAAGGCAAGCCGCTGATCGAGTGGTTGATCCTTCGCGGCAAGGTGACGATCCTCAAGCAGTTCACCACCGCCACCCTGACGATCCAAAACCTCGCCCCCGAACCGTTCAAGCTCGTCAAAGGGAACGCGACGCTTGTCCTACCTCCGGGCCTGAGCCTCGCCCCCACGGCGACTCCTCAGTCCTTCAGCCAACCGATACCAGACATTCCGGGCAGCGGCAGCGCGAGCGCGACGTGGGTCGTACGCGGGGACGAGCCTGGCGATTACAGCTTCTCGGCCGATTACGCGGGCAGCCTGGAACCGTTCGAAGCGCCCGTCGACATTACCGCCACCCTGGCGGAACCGTGGCGCGTCTGGGGCAGCGAAGCCATGACGCTCAGTGTCAAAGCGGACTCGGGGAAGCTGCGCCCCGGTGTTCCCTACCACGTCACGATAGGCGTCACGAACAAAGCCGACATCCCGCTATACAACGTGAACCTCGAAATCGACTCGAAGGTCCACGCGAACTTCATTTTCCAACCCGACGAGCGGTTCAGCGATACCGTCGGAGAACTGGAGCCCGGGGAAACGCTCTACTCACACCGATACGTCCTGTTGCCCGATGCGGAAAGCGTCGGGGTTTTCAACCCCTCGCTGTCGAGCGCCACGTTCGTGGGAGAAGAAATCCACCCCGGCGAAAACATCGAAGCTGTCACGCCGCCGCCGCTCTATGCGATCTCCGGGCCACATGACACGGCCAACATGATCCACTTGCGCTGGGAAACCGTCCCGGGCGCTGAAGGCTATGAGGTGTTCTCCACCCCGAACCTGGATACGCCGTTCGCCGAAGCTCCCGATCGAGCTGCGACGAGCCCAGGCGGCGCGCTCTCCACGACACCGCTTCCCGCCAGCGCGACCGACGCCTACCTGGCCCCGACAGAAGGCGCGACGCGCTACTACGCCGTGAGCGCGCTCGTCGCCGGTCATCCCACGCTCGAGTCGGAGGCCATCCCCGACTCGGCCGGCGAAAAAGCCACCGTCCGGGAACTGCCAGAATTCGGACGATGCCTGTCTGCTCCGAAGATCGCTGAAGGCGGGAAGACCGTCTACCGGGGTGCCTACACCGATAGCAAGTGCACGAAGCCGAACACCACGACGACGGGCAAGTACGAATGGCTCCCGGGCCCGGGCGTGGCCAACGGTTTCACCGCCGCGCAGGGAGCCGCCACGCTCGAAACCGTGGGCAAGACCATTGTCAAGTGCTCTGGCGGATCGCTGGGCGGGGAAATCGCCAGCCGCAAGACAGCCTCCGCGACGCTGACCCTGACCGGCTGCGCCATCGGCTCGAGCCAGACAGAGTGCCACAGCAACGGCGCCGCGGCTGGCGAGATACGGAGTGCCTCCCTGGAAGGTCGACTCGGCTACATCGCGAAGGCAGCGAAGCCGTCGATCGGCCTAGACCTACTCAGCACGTCGGGCCCCTTGGCAGAACTCGTCTGCGGTGGCGAGCGTACAACCATTACGGGCTCGGTCATCGCACCCTTGACGGGAGTGAACAAGATGGCCTCCAAGCTCGTCCTGAAGTTGAAGGCCGGCAAAGGCAAGCAGGTGCCCGAACACTTCGAAGGAGCCAGCCAAGACACCCTCGACTGGGAAGAGGCCGGCAAGACCGAGGAACAGGTCGGACTGACTGCGACCGAGTCGCTGAAACTGGGAGAATCCATCGAGATCGGGGCGTGAGAGAGCGGCAGTTCGCGCTTGCCGACAGCGCGACGATCCTCATCCCGCGCGAGGGTCTGACCGCACTGCGCAGGCGAAGTCCGCCACCTCGTACGCCGGTGGACGCTGACGCTACACGCCGGCCACAGCTACACGGCCCGCAAGCAACACTGACAGGCCTCAGCCCTCGGGCGTGAGGTCCTCGACGACCTCGAAGAAGCCGTCGGTGCCGACGGACTCGACGTACGGCACGATCGCCGCCTGCTGCTCCTCGTAGCCGACCAGCGCGGCGCTCGCGCGCAGGTCGTCGACCGTCCCGTCGAAGAGGCCCAAACAGATGACCTGATCGGGGTTGTCGGCCCCTCGGAGCATGTTGAAGCGGCGCCAGCCCGCGGGCATCTGCCGGCGTGCACGGGGCGCATGAACGCCTCGCGGAACTCGTCGAACGTGCCTGCTCGCAGCTTGCGAACGGTCAGTGCGCAGATCAAGAGAGCCTCCTCGTCGCTTGGGTCGGGCGGCCGCTCCGGCCGCTCCGCGCGATCCTAACGGGCTGTGTGCGCGACGCTCGCGCCCGGCACCGCGCACGCGATCGGGCGAGCGGGCGCGAGCTGCCAGTGGATCGCCTGGAGCATGTGCCCGAACGCGCTCGGGTAGCGTGGCGCGATCTCGGCGGCGAGCGCGATCGCGGACAGGGCGTGGTGCTCGTAGCGCTCCTTGCCGGTGAGCTGCGCCAGACGCAGCAGGCCGACGGCGGCAGAGGAAGAGCCGGAGGGGATGGGAGAGTCCTCGAGGTCCTTGCGCCTGGCGATCAGCGGTTCGCCGTCGGCGGCGGTGGAGAAGAAGCCGCCGTGCTCGCCGTCGGCGAAGCGCGCGATCATCTCGTCGCCGAGGGCGGTGGCGTGGTGAAACCAGCGCTCCTCGCACGTCGCTTCAAACAGCGCGATCAGCGCCTCCAGCAGGAAGGCGTGGTCCTCGAGGTAGGCGTCGATCTTGGCGCGACCGTGGTTGTACGTGCGCAGCAGCCGACCGCGCTCATCGCGCATCTCCCGCTGCAGGAACTCGGCGCAGGCGACCGCCGCGTGCAGGTAGCGCTGCTCTTGAAGCGCCGCGCCGGCGTCGGCGAGCGCGGAGATCATCAGCGCGTTCCAGCTCGTCAACCGCTTGTCGTCGAGCGCCGGGCGGACGCGCTGTTCGCGCGACGCGAGCAGGCGCTTACGCACGCGTTCGCGCACCGGCGCCGGCGGTTCGGGGCCGCGCCCCTGCAGCACGTTGAGCCCTGGCCCGGCATCTCCGTACCCATCCGCCCCATCCTCGAAGTTGCCCCGCTCGCTGGCGCCGAACCAGGCGATCGCCGCGTTGGCGTCCTCGCCGAGGACGCCGCGCAGCTCGGCGACGGTCCACACGTAGAAGCGTCCCTCGACTCCCTCGGAGTCGGCGTCGAGCGCGCTGTAGAAGCCGCCCTCGGGGCTGCGCATCTCGCGCAGCGCCCACTCCAACGTGTCCCGGCACGCTTCCAGCAGACGGCGATCGCCAGTGACGTGCTCGCCCTGCTCGTGCCCGATATCACGCGGCTCCTGTGCGCCAGCGTGCGCGTCGCGTCCGCCGAGTGATGCCTGCCACCCGTGCAGGTAGGAGCGCGCGAGCAGGGCGTTGTCGTAGAGCATCTTCTCGAAGTGGGGGACCGTCCAGCCGGCGTCTACGCTGTAGCGCGCGAAGCCTCCTCCAATCTGGTCGTGGATGCCGCCGTCGGCGATCGCGTGGAGCGTTGCGATCGACATCGCCAGCTCGCTCCGCGCGAGCAGGAACTCGAGGACGGGCGCCTGGGGAAACTTCGGAGCCCCTCCGAATCCGCCGTGGCGGGCGTCGAAGCTGTCGGCGAGTCGCGCCACCGCCTGCTCAAGCGCCTGCTCTTGTAGCGGCTGCGTGGACGCAGCCAGCTGGCCCGCACCGGACAGGCGCTCGCGCAGGCGCTCGCCGCCCGCGCGGATCTCGTCGCGATTCTGCTCCCAGGACTCGGCGATCGCCTGCAGGACCTGCGTCCACGCGGGCATGCCGTGGCGGGGCTCCGGCGGGAAGTAGGTGCCGCCGTAGAACGGGAGCTGCTCGGGGGTGAGGAACACGTTCAGCGGCCAGCCGCCGCGGCCGGTCATCGTCTGGACGGCCTCCATGTACAGCGCGTCCACGTCCGGGCGCTCCTCACGGTCTACCTTCACGCACACGAAGCACTCGTTCATCACCGCGGCGGTGGCGGCGTCCTCGAAGGACTCGCGCTCCATCACGTGGCACCAGTGGCAGGCGGAGTAGCCGATCGACACCAGCAGCGGCCTGTCCTCGGCGCGTGCACGCTGCAGCGCGGCCGGCCCCCACGGCAGCCAGTCGACGGGGTTCTCGGCGTGCGCTCGCAGGTACGGCGAGGTCTCCTGCGCGAGCGCGTTGGCCACGAGCTCAGGGTAGCCGCGGCGCCGAGGGCGCCGCGGCGAGCGAGCCGGCGATCGCGGCGTGGGAACGCGTGGCGAGCGTGCGATCGACGGTGGCGAGCGAGGGCCATTCCCCCGCGCCGAGACGAGACAGCTTGACCTTGGCGACGTCGATGTCGAAGCGCTTGGCGCCGAGGGTGCCGGTGGCGCGGGTGGAGGCGCCTCCGAAGCGCACCGTCCCCGGCGAGGCTTCGTCGCCGGACACCCTGATGCTCGCCGCCCCGAGCTGATGTTCGCGCACGGGGAACGTGGCGGTGAGCGCGACGCCGGGGACGAGCGAGAAGTCCCTGAGGATCGCCCGCGATCTGGTGAGCTTGGCGTAGCCGCCGCGCAGGCCGCCGAAGCTCGAGCCGCTCGGTAGTTCCTGGTCGGCCTGCAGCGTCGCCGCGATCACCTGGCGGTTGAGGTCGACGAGCGTGTCGAGCACCGCCACCAGCGTCCGTCCGGGCCGACCGGCGAGTCCCGCGGGTGCACGCACGTCGGCGAGCCTCGACGGCGTGATCGGCGTGGGGGCGAACTCGTCGGCGGTCCTCGCGCACGGCTGTACGGGCTCTCTGGCGAAGAACGCGCTGACGGCGAGGGCGGAGCAGTCGCTGAGGTCGCTGCCGAGCACGGAGTGCCCGGTGAAGGGGACGACCAGCAGCTGCGCGTCGGGTATCTCGGGCGGCGACGGCGCGGGCGTACGCGGTGGGAGTCCTCAGGTCCTGCTCGCCGGAGAGGATCAGCGTGGGCACGTCTGGCAACGGCCCGGGCGCGGGAGGCGCCGCTGAGGCGTCGGGCCAGTGCTCGCAGTCGGTCACCGGTTCCGATTCCAGGGCGGTGGTCGGGTCGAACGGGAAGAAGTCAGAGCTCGGGATCGCCTGGAGGGCGTCGAGCGCTTCCTGCGAGCGGATTTCCGCTGTGGCCGTGCGCTGCCAGGGGAAGCTGGACTCCTCGCAGGTGGTGGCCCAGAACAGGGCGTTGTCTTCTTCTTCGCGTGCGTTCTGTTCCGCTTCGGGGTCGATCGGTCCCGCGGGCAGGGTCGGTATGAAGCCCTGCGCGATCAGGTACAGGCGCAGCAGGGGATCGGGGTCGTCGTCGAGCGCCGAGCGGACGGCTGCCGGCAGGAGCGCGCGCAGCGCAGGATCGAGGTCGCCCGCCATCAACAGGCTCCACAGGTCGAGCTCGTTCATCGACACGGCGTGGCGGTGACCGGCGCCTCCGTAGGCCCAGCCGTGCAGCGGCCGGCTGCGCAGGCGCGAGGTCAGCGCGGCGAGGTCGGCCATCGGGTTGCGGGTGATGCCGGCGCACGCGACGTCGGAGCACAGCTCGTTCAGGACCCGCCCGATCGCCTGGAAGCTCGGGACGCCGAAGGGTTCGCGTCCGGCGGGCGGCACCACCGAGTCGAGCACCAGCGCTTCCACGTTCCGGGGGTAGCGTTCGGCGTAGTCGAGCGCTACCTTGGTGCCGTAGGAGGTGCCGTACAGCACGAGCTTTTCGTAGCCGTACGCGCGGCGGACGGCCTCGATGTCTTCGACCGTTTCCTCGCTCGTGTAGGCGCCCCGGGCGGGGCCGATCTCCAGGGCACACTGTTCGACGAACGTGCCCAACGTGTCCGGGGTGGCGCCTTCCAGCGCTCCCAGATCGTCGAAGATCGGGCAGTCGAGCGGATCGGAGTGGCCGGTCCCGCGCTGGTCGAAGACGATCAGGTCGCGCTTGGCCAGGGCGGGGGCGATCGCTTCGGCGATGAAGCCGCTGAGCGGCAGCGCCGCCTGGCCGGGACCGCCGGCGAGGGCGAGCACGGCGTCGCGACTCGGGCTCGCCCCGGCGAGCTTGCGGGCGACGCTGAGGGACAGCGCGCCCGGCACCGTGCCCGCGCGGTCGAGGGGGACGGCGACGGTCGTACACGAGAACAGCGGGGTCGTGCAGGGTGTGTAGCTAGAGGCGGTCGAGCAGGCCGGCCAGCACGCGAGCGCGAGCACGGACGCCAGCGCCGACAGCGCCGCGGTAGGAGCTCTCCTGTGCATCGGCGCCGACGATAGCCGCCGGCGCGAGCGCGTTCGCCGGCAGCGCCACACGATGGCCCCCGAGGCTGCCGACGAGCGATCTGTGCGCACCGCGGTGCAGCGTGCCATGCGCGGCGGCGGTCCCGCTCACTTCCAGCTCGTCGGTTTCGATCCTGATCGTGCCCGACAGCGTCACGCCGGGCACGTACGAGTAGCCGTGCAGGCTCAGCTCGTCGCCGGCGAGCTCGAACCAGCCGGCGCGCAGCCCGCCGATGCGCAGCGTCGGCGCCAAGAGGTCTTCGAGCGAGCCGCTCAGCGTCAGCCGCAGCACGAGCTCGCGGGCGAGGTCCTTCAGCGTCAGCGCCACCGCATGCAACGTGCGTCCGGGTGCTCCGCCGTAGCCGTGGATCGGGGAGACCAGCGCCAGGCGCGTCGGCGGCAGCGGCGTCGGGCGCAGGTAGGAGGGCGTTGGCGCCGGCGGGCATCGCT
The DNA here is from genome assembly GCA_963782325.1 of uncultured Solirubrobacteraceae bacterium. GTDB lineage: Bacteria > Actinomycetota > Thermoleophilia > Solirubrobacterales > Solirubrobacteraceae > Palsa-744. The sequence goes on along the minus strand of CAWAJG010000007.1, from coordinate 4,379 downwards.
TGACCGGCTTGCCCGCGAACAGCGCTTGAAGGGCGTCGCTCGCGCACGCGGTGGGATCGCTGCTGAGCACCGAGTGGCCCACGTAGGGCACGACCAGCAGCTGCGCATCGGGGATCTCGCCGGCCACTTCATCTGCGTTCGCGGTCGGCGTGCGCAGGTCATCGGCGCCGCTGAGGATCAGCGTCGGAACCTTCGGCAGCGGCGCGCCGTCGGGCGCCGGGGCGGGGGTCGTGTAGGGCCAGTATGCGCAGGCGTCCACGTCGCTGAGCTCGAGCGCGTTGGTCGCGGTGAAGGGCGCGAACGCGCTCGCTCCGAGCGCCCGTGCGGCGGCGGCGGCTTCGGCCAGGCGAACGTGGGGCTCGGACGCACGACTCCACGGGAAGTCCTGCTCTTCGCAGGTGGTGGCGTAGTACAGCGGGTCGTCGAAGTCTTCGCCGCCTTCGCCTTCCCCGGTGAACGCCGCCGTGATCAGGCGCGCGAGCGGCGCTGTGTCCCCGCGCGCCGCGGCGGCGACGCCGGTCAGGAGTTCGGCGCGCAGCAGCGGCGCGAAGTCGCCCGCGAGCAGCAGCTCGACGAGCTCGTTCGATGACAGCGTCATCTCGTGCGCGTGCCCGGAGGCGCCGATCGCACGCCCGCGCAGCGGGGCAAGGCCCATGCGTCGAACCACCCTCGCGAGGTCCGCCACGGGGTGGGCCGTGACGCCCGCGCACGCCTTCGCGGCGCATAGCTGGCGCAGGATGCGGGGCACCGCGGCGAAGGTGGATCGCTCGAGCGCTTCGGGCCCGTCCGGCGGCACCACCGAGTCGAGCACCAGCGCTTCCACGTGGCTGGGGTACTCCTGCGCGTACTCCTCTGCCACCTTCGTGCCGTAGCTGGTGCCGTAGAGCACGAGCTTTTCATAGCCGCCGGCCTCGCGGATGGCCTCGATGTCGGCGACCGTGTCGGCGCTCGTGTAGAAGGCGCGGTCGGGACCCAGCTGATCGCCGCAGGCCTGGATGAGCGCTCCGAACGTGCGGTACAGGCCTGGGCGTTCGAAGGCGTGACAGGAGAGCGGATCGGACAGGCCGATGCCGCGCTGGTCGAACACGATCAGGTCGCGCGTGGCGGCGACCGGCCCCAGCAGTTCGTCGAACTGTTCGGCGAACGGCAGCGCCGGCTGTCCCGGTCCCCCCGCGAGCGCGATGATCGCGCTGTGCGCTTCCCCCACCGACGCGCGGTGGCGGCGGATCGCCAGCGTGATCGTGCCGGGGGTCGTCCCCGACGGGTCCAGCGGCACGGTCAGATGGCCGCAGGCGAAGTCGTTGCCCTCGCCGCAGGGAGCGAACGCGATCTGCGCCTGCGCCGGCGTGGCCGCTTGGAGGCCGGCGAGGACGCACGGCCACGCGCACGCGGCGACGATCGCCGTCAGGACTCTGCGACCCGGCAGTTGCATCTGTCGGAATCTATTGCCTTCGACGGCGTCGCGTAGCCGGTTGAGAGGCGACGGTCCCGTCGCGCGGCGGCATGGCCGGGCCGTCCGGCGGCCATGCCGCCGCGCGGTAGTGTCTCGCGACGATGACCGGCGAGCGCAAAGCAGTTGCCGCATCCGGCGCGCCGGCGGCGATCGGTCCGTACAGCCACGCGGTGGCGGCCGGTGGGCTGCTGTTCTGCTCCGGGCAGATACCGCTCGATCCCGACACCGGGGAGCTGGTGGGGGAGACGGTCGGCGAGCAGGCTCGACAGTGCCTGGAGAACCTGCAGGCGGTCTGCGATGCGGCGGGCACGACGCTCGCTCGCGCCGTGCGCGTGAGCGTGTACATGACCGATCTCGGCGCGTTCGCGGCGGTCAACGAGGTCTACGGCACGTTCTTCGCGGTCGGGGATCCGCCCGCGCGGGTGACCGTCGGCGTGGCGGCGCTGCCGCGCGGCGCTCAGGTCGAGATAGACGCCATCGTCGCGCTGTAGTTCACGTGAAGATCCGCTCGCCCGTCGCGCTGTGACGCTCTCAGGCGGAGATCGGCTCGACGGTGGCGCTGTAGGCGTCCTCGCCGTCGGCCGGCTCGATGCTGCGCAGGGCGCGGGTCAACAGCTCGCGCAGGGTCCTGCGCTCCTGTGCGTCCAGCGCGCCGAGCACGTCGTCCTCGATCGTCGCCTGGGCGCGCTCGGCCCCCGCCAGGGCCTTGCGTCCCGGCGGTGTGATCTGCACGAGGTGGCGGCGGCGGTCGCCCGGGTCGCGCATGCGCGTGACCCAGCCGAGCTCCTCGAGCTCGTTGAGCAGCAGCACGACGTTGTTGGCGTCCATGCAGAACGCGTCGCCGAGCTCCTGCTGAGGGCAGGAGTCGTGGTCGCTGACGTAGCTGAGGGCGACGAGGTGGCGCAGGTGCATGCCCAGCAGCTCTTCATTGCTGCGCCGGTAGACCTGCTTGGCCAGGCGGCTCAGCAGCACCGCCGACCCGGGGGCGCAGTCTCGCTGATCGGCCATGTCGTCAAGTGTATAGCTCATCAATGCATCAATCATCACATTAGCAGCGATCATTAATTTTATGTAGATCATCCTTGAAAGAGTGATGATAACTGCTATGGTGTGCTCTCCGCTACCCGGAGGTTCCCAAGATGACCGCGCTACTCAACCGCCCGAAGACCACCGCATCGGCCCCGCAGGGGGAGCAGGCCGCAGAGCGACGGCGCTGGATAGCGCTCGCCGTGCTGTGCCTGGGCCAGCTAATGATGGTGCTCGACGCGACGATCGTGAACGTCGCGCTGCCGTCGATCCAGCGCGAGCTGCACTTCACGCAGGCGAACCTCACGTGGGTGATCGACGGCTACCTGATCACCTTCGGCGGCCTCCTGCTGCTGGCGGGGAGGATGGGCGACCTGGTGGGGCGCAAGAAGGTGTTCCTGACGGGGCTCGTGCTGTTCACCGCCGCCTCGATCGTGTGCGGCGCGGCGGACAGCCAGGCGATGCTGATCGGCGCGCGACTCGTGCAGGGCGTCGGCGGCGCGGTCGCCTCGAGCGTGATCCTCGCGATCATCGTCACCGAGTTCCCCGAGCGGGCCGAGCAGGCGAAGGCGATGGGCATGTACGCGTTCGTGTCCGCCGGCGGCGGCTCGATCGGCCTGCTCGCCGGCGGCGCGCTCACGCAGTCGCTGTCCTGGCACTGGATCTTCTTCGTGAACGTCCCCATCGGCGTGCTCGCGTTCGTGCTCGGCTCGGCGCTGATCGTCGAGAACCGCGGCATCGGCCTCTCTGGTGGCGTGGACGTGCTCGGCTCGATCCTGATCACCCTGGCGACGATGACGGGCGCGTTCGCGATCGTGAAGTCCAGCGAATACGGCCTGCTCTCGGCACGCACGCTGGGCGTGGGCGGCGCCTCGCTGGCGCTGCTCGCGGGCTTCCTCGCGCTCGAGTCGCGCCTGGCCAACCCGATCATGCCGCTGCGGATCCTGCGCCTGCGCACGCTGATGGGCTCGAGCCTCGTGCGGGGCCTGCTGATCACGGGCATGTTCTCCGCGTTCTTCCTCGGCGCGCTCTACCTCGAGCACGTGCTCGGCTACGACGCGATCGACACGGGCCTCGCGTTCATGCCGCTGACGTTCGCCATCGCCGCGATGTCGATGGGGGTCTCCACGCGGTTGGTCGAACGCTTCGGCGCGGTCGCCACGCTCGCCGGCGGCCTCGCGGGGATCATCGTCGGGCTGCTCTTGCTGGCGCACGCGGGCGTGCACGCGAGCTACTTCCCGGGCCTGTTCCTGGCGTTCCTCGCGCTCGGCCTCGGCGCGGGCGCCTCGTTCCTGCCGCTGCTGACGATGGGCATGGCCGACGCCCCCCAGCGCGACGCGGGCCTGGCGTCGGGCATCATCAACGTCTCCGTCCAGCTGTTCGGCGCGATCGGACTGGCGACGCTCGGCACGATCGCGACCGACCACACGAAGGCGCTCAGCCGCAGCGGGCACCCGCTCGTCAGCGCGCTCACCGGCGGATACCACCTCGCCTACGTCGTTGCCGCCGTATGCGTTGCGGGTGGCATCCTGGCCGCCTTCCTGGTGCTGCGCCCGCCCGCCAGGACCCGGCCGCAGGAGATCCCCGACGCGGAGCGCACGAGCTCCGAGTTGGTCGAGCCGGTCGCGCAGGCAGCATGAGCTCCCTGGCACGACAGAGCGATCACGCGACGCGCCGGCTCGCGGCGCAGCGCATGCTTGCCGCCGGGCGCTCGCGCCGCGCCGGCACGGGCGCCGTCACCGAGATGGCGCGATCGCTGCTGCGCGACGCCCGCGAAGCCAGCGCTGACGAAGTCGACAGCGCCGAGGTTCGCTGTCGCCGGGGTGCCAGGGCGCATGCGGAGCGCTTGATGCGGCGCGCACCCGTGGGCGTGCCGGTGCGCCTCAGCGCGCGCCCGTTC
>CAWAJG010000006.1:0-21217 GCA_963782325.1 uncultured Solirubrobacteraceae bacterium | reverse complement strand
GCGGAGCTAGGCGGCGGCTTGTCGGGGCGTCCACCAACCGGGCGGCTTTGTCGTCGTGTCGGGCACTGGCCGCGGGATAGAACCCGTCGCAGAACCTCCTCGTGAGTCGGGTTCTGGGCGAGAGGCAGGTATCGCTATCTGGGACTTGACCAACTGATGCAGAACCTCCGAAGCGGCGTCTAAAGTCGCGGTCCGCATGGCACGAGCGACATTTCACAACGCGGCAGACGGCTATCCGGCGCGAGACGCTGCGTCGTGGACGGAGGAGAAGCTGATGATCCTCGACGCCTATCTCAACTCCTTTGCGAAGGCGTGCACGACGGCCGGCGGCTGGTTTGCCCTGGACCTGTTCGCAGGGACCGGGTTGAACTGGTCCACGACCCGCGACCGGGAGATCAATGGCTCTGCGCTCATCGCCTTGAACGCACAGTCCCCCTGGGCCATCAAGGTCGCCGTCGCTGAGAGCAACGCGGGCGCCTTCGAGGCGCTGGTGCATCGCACCGAACGCTATGGCGATCGAGTGGAGAGCTTCAACGAGGACGCCAACAAGATTGTTGCGGCCACGCTGGGCCTCATTCCTCGACGGGCTCCGGCGTTCGCGTTCCTTGATCCTGAGGGGTCGGAGCTCGAGTGGCCGACGGTTGAGGCGATCGCCGAGCACAAGCGTGGGCACAGCCCCAACAAGATCGAGCAACTCATCTTGTTCCCGACCGATATGGGATTCGTACGGCTCGCGCCCGACCATCCAGAGCTTGTGACCCGAATCTACGGGCACGACGGCTGGAAAGACATCTACGCTCGACGCGAGTCCGGTCAGATCAGCGCCGAGGAAGCACGCAGCGAGTATGTGCGCATGTACGCGGAGGGCTTCAAGCGCCTTGGCTACGCGACCGTGCTTGACCGTCAGATCAAGAAGTCCAACGGCCAGCCCATGTACTTCCTGATCTTCGCTACTGACAACGATGCTGGCGAGAGAATCATGGACTGGGTGTTCGACCGTGTGCGCCTGCGCGTACAGGAGGAGCTTGGACAGACAACGCTTTTCGAGATGGAGAGCGGCCCACGCAAGCGGCGGCTAAACGGCGGTGAGAGCTAGGTCGCGGTGCCGTGCGCGGTCTGATGGCGACGGCATAGCGTCGTAGGTTCGGTCATCGAGCAGTCGCCCGCCCGCCTTCGAGGTGCGACCTCCCCATTGCTTGAAGAAGAACGCCACATCCTCCTCTGCACAGCGGGCGCGCAAGTCGCGTATCCAAGCGGCGTCGCAGCGTCGATGCTTCGCCCCAGACTCGCCGCCCGCGATCAGCCAGTCGATACCGTTGAGGTCGAGTCCTTCGAGAGGACCCAATAGCGGCTCAGCGGAGATGAATCGCACCGCTGCATCGACTTCGCGTAGGTAGTCCGCTCGGTGTACGAAGCGCCGGTTCTCGATGGTGACTCCCATCCAAACATTCGGAGCCCACGGCAAAGTCGGTGCCAGCTCGGCGAGTCGCTCGTGGCGCTTGGTCAGGATCTGGAAGGTGTGCTGGCTCGCCTGCTCCATGACCTCAAACACCCGTCGTATGAACGGTTCGGGGATGCGCTCGTGGAAGAGATCGCTCATGGAGTTCACAAAGATCGTCCGTGGACGCTTCCAGCGCAGCGGTTGGTCGAGCCGGTTTGGCCATAGGCGCAGATCGAAGCCTTGTTGGTAGGGGTGCCCGGGGATATCTCGCCAGCGCTCAGCGAATGTCTCCGCGTAGCAGTGCGCGCAACCCGGCGAAACCTTGTCGCAACCTGTGACGGGGTTCCAAGTCGCGTTCGTCCACTCGATTGCGCTGTTGTCGGCCAAGGCAATGACTCTTTCGCGCTCGCAAGCCTACCTCCTACACGCGACCGAACATATGTTCCCATCCATGCCAGACGGATGTCTACAACCTCGAACCGCGTTGCTTCAAGAACTCACCGAGGAAGTCCGCACAGACGCCCGCGACGCGATCGAACCGACGTTCCTCATCCCACCGATTCGACCACCGTCAGCGACAATGGCGCGACCTGGGCTCGCCACGGACCGCGGTCAGACGTGAACCCCCGCTGCGCCCGCCGCCGCCGCCTGCCCGTCCTGCTCGCCCAGGCGCGCGTCGCGTGCGACGAGCTCGGGAGTCGAGCCCTCGCTCGCGGCGGCCGGCCTGCGGCCGATCATCGCCCACGCGGTGAGCGCGCCGAACAGCGCGACGGCCGAGCCCAGCAACAGCCCGTAGTGGAGTGCGTACACGAACGCGCTGTGCCCGGCCTCGACGATCTGAGCCGGGACGGCGTGCGTGGCCTGACCGGAGCCGAGACCGGCGGTCAGCTTGGCGCGCTCGCCGGCGGAGAGCGCCGGCAGCAGCTGCTTGATCCTCGAGCTGCCGAGCGTTGAGACCAGCGCGCCGAGCACCGCCACGCCGAAGGTGCCGCCGACCATGCGGTTCATCGAGAGGATGCCCGAGGCGACGCCGGCCTTCGCCTGCTCGACGGAGTTCATCGCGGCGGTGCTCATCGGCGACATCACGAACGCCATGCCGATGCCCATCAGCACGAAGCCGGGCAGCAGCGCGCCGTAGCCGCTGGAGACGGTGATGTGGGATTGCCAGAACAGCGCCCCCGAGACCGCGGTCAGGCCGAACGTCATCAGCGGCCGCGGGCCCACGCGGTCGGCCAGGCGCCCTGCGAGCGGCGCGATCAGCACGATCATCACCGTCGCCGGCAGGAAGCGCACGCCAGCCTGCAGTGGCGAGTAGTGCAGCACGTTCTGCATGTACAGGGCCATGAAGAAGAACATCGCGAGCATCGCGAAGCTGACGATGAACGCGACCACGTTCGTGCCGAGGAACGTGCGCGAGCGGAAGACGCTGAAGTCGACCATCGGCGAGCGCTGGCGGCGCTCCACGACCGCGAACGCGCCCAGGGCCACGATCGCCAGCGCGAACAGCGCGAGCTCGCGGGACGAGCCCCAGTGCCATTCGTTGCCCTCCACCAGCGCCAGCACCAGCGCCGCGAGGCCGGTCGTCAGCGTGGCCACGCCGCGCACGTCCACCCGCTGGGAGGCGCTCTCGTCGCGCGACTCGCGCACGGCGAACAGCGTCACGATCACCGCGCCCACCGCCACCGGCAGGTTCAGGAAGAAGATTGACTGCCAGCTCACCGCCTGCACCAGGAAGCCGCCGAGGACCGGGCCGATCGCGAGCGCGAGCGCCGACACGCCCGCCCACGTGCCGATCGCCTTGCCGCGCTCGGCCGCCGGGAACGCGTTGGTGATGATCGACAGCGTGCCCGGCATCATCATCGCCGCGCCCGACCCCTGGACCGCCCGCCAGACGACCAGCCAGGTGTCGCTCGGCGAGAAGCCGATCGCGCCGGACGAGCACGCGAACACGACGACGCCGGCGAGGAACACCCTGCGCCGTCCGAACAGGTCGCCGAGGCGCCCGCCGGTCACGAGCAGCACCGCGAAGGACAGCGTGTAGGCGTTCACCGTCCACTCCAGCGACGCGGTCGAGGCGTGCAGGCTGCGCTGGATCGAGGGCAGCGCGACGTTCACGACGGTGTTGTCGAGCATGATCATGAACAGCGCGAAGCACATCGCGCCGAGCGCCCACCAGCGGCGGTTGTCCTCGTTCATCTGCAGCGCTCGCATCCGCTCGGTCATCGTCCGGCTCCCTTCTCTGTCGGTCGTCTGTATGCGGCGATCTCCGCGCGGCGGGCGAGAATCAGCGAGAGGGCGTGCTCGAGCGCCCGCGCCTGCTCGTCGTCGAGCGAGCCCACCAGCTCCTGCAGCGCGGACAGCCGCGCGTCGTTGAGCGCCTGCGGCACCGCCCCCCCGGCGTCGGTGAGGCGCACACGCTTCATGCGCCGGTCCGTCTGGTCCTCCTCGCGACCCACCAGCCCGCGCTCGTACAGCCCATCCACCGCACGGCTCATCGCCGCCAGCGAAACCCCCAGCGCTTCCGCCAACGCCTTCACCGAGCGCTCCTCACCGTCGGTCTCCAGCGCGCACAGCGCCTTGATCTGCGTGAACGACAAGTCGAGCTCGGCGATCGCGTTGAAGGTGCCGATGTTGGCGCTTCGCATCAGGTAGCTCGCCAGCGCCGCCATGTCGCGAGACAGCGCCGCCCGGTCGACCGAGGCTTCGCTCGCGCTCTTCAAATTTGCTTGCACGAGCGCAACTATAGAGGTCGTGCAATTGTTGCTTGTGTGAGATGCATCACACTTATTGGCTCAGAGGGCGACGGGCATCAGCTCCTTGATTTCCTTGGTGTTCCCGGCCGCCTGCTTGGCGAGCCTCACCCGCTCCTGCCCCAGCTTGACGGCGCAATCCTCGGCATCGCGGCGAGCCTGTATATCTGCGGGCAGCGCGTCCATGGCTAGACGGCGGTGGCCCGGTCTAGGACGGATCGGCGAAACTGTCGGCGAAACCGGGCGTTATGCCGGCCCGTGGTTGGTCCCGCAGATCGAACAGACCCAGCTCAGCAATTTGCCCGGGCCCTTGACCGAGTGCCCCCAAGGGCGAGTAGGGTGTGGTGCAGTGAGCGACCCCGGCGAACCGTCCACCGGGGCCTCCCGCGAGGGGCCCTTCTGGGACGTGATGGAAGGGCGTGCGCCGATGCCCTCGGCGAGTGCGCTCCTCGGCTTCGAGCTCGTGGGCGTCGACCCGACGGAGGGGACGATCGAGGTGGCGTTCGCGGCAACGGACCAGTTCCTCAATCCGGCCGGCACGATCCAGGGCGGCCTGCTCGCGGCGATGCTCGACGAGACGCTGGGGCCCGCGCTCGTGGCCACGCTCTCGGATGGTGAATGGGCGCCCACGACCGACCTGCACGTGCAGTTCCTCTCGGCCGCCCAGCCCGGACGGCTGATCGGCCGGGGGCGGGTTGTCCGCCGTGGCGGACAGGTGGCGTTCCTCGCCGGCGAGCTATGTGACTCGGACGGGAACCTGCTGGCGACCGCGACGGCCACGGCGAGCATCCGCCGCAGCAGGTAGCCGAGCCGGGCGGCGCGAGCCGGGCGGCGCGAGGGAAGGCCGTCGCCTCCGTCGGCCGCGGTCGCAGCCACAGCCGACGGGACGGATCGGCGGAGCGGTCGTGAAGGTCGTGACCTCGGACAACCTGGCGCTGTTTCGACCTGCGGGGCGGCCGCCAACGGAGCCGCGGGCCCGTGGCTGGTCGACGCGGCCCGCTCCGCCGCCGCGCCGCCGCCCCTGACGGCCGGGCCGTGAGGATCGGCGCTGCGGCTGCCAGCCGTGACTCGCCCTACCTGCCCTGAACCGATAAGTGTGAGATGCATCACACATATCCCTTTACCGGGGGTATAATGGCGATGCCATGGCAAGGCGGGGCTGAGTGTTGCCCCCAGGTCTCCCCTGCCGTGGCGAAGGCGGCGATTGCAAGCGCCGTCCTCTCGACGAGATACTCAAGGGTCCAGATCAGCGGTTTTCGTTCGCCCAGCCCGCGCTCGTCGAGCGCTACTACCGGGGTGATATGGATATTTTCGTGGTCCTCAAACCGCGATCCGACGCGGAGCAAGGGGGGATCGCGGACCTCCAACTCTTCGTGGACGATGACCTCGTCGGCGATCATCTCGGTTTCGTCCTTGTCCCAAAGGGTGAAGCCCCCGGCTCGCAGGATCAGGGCGTGGCTCCAGGCCGTGGTAAGCAGCAGTCGGTGCTTGTCAACGATGTCGAGGTGGTGGATGGTCCAGAACAGTTCTGCACCCTCCCCTCCTTTGTACGGCTGGAGAGCGTCGAGAAGGTCCGCAGCGTCTTGGCTGATGCCTCTTGTCTTTCGAGGTTTTTTGGCGCTGTAGTCGGCTTCCGAGTGCCCTATGGGGAATTCGGATTTGTCATGCGGTTTACAGCCATTCGCAACGATGAGCTGCCTGACGAGCTGGTCAAGGGCCGAGCGGAGGTTGTGGACGACATCCCCGGCGAGCGCCGGGATGCACAGAGGTATGGGGTCGGCGCGAGTCACGACGCGCCACTCCTTCCCCGTGTCGGGGTCCTTCTCCAAAGCAAATCCATAAGGGTTGGTTTCGCGGAACCATCGCCACATCCCGTTGAGATCATGGAGGTGCTTCTTGGCCCGATCTAGCTTGAGGGAGGGACCGGCGAGGGTCGCGATACGCTTGCTCATATGGAGGACGAGAAGGATCAGCAGGAGACGGAGCAGACGCTCAGGGGGCTGACTGTACCGATCCCGAAGCGTGGGACGTTCTTCGAGAACCTGCGGCGCGCGGCGGAGCCTGAGAAGCCCGCGGAGAAGTCCCCCGAGCAGTAGAGGCGCTATCGGCCTTCCCCGCTTTCGATCTCGTTCACGAGATCGCGGAGCGTGGCGTTGTAGGCGCGCAACGTGAGCAGAAGCGTGTGCCAGCGCATCCCACGGACTCCGCGCTCGACAGCGCTGACGAACTCCGACCGGATGCCGATGGCTTCGGCCGCCTGGACTTGCGTCAGTCCGGCCTTACGACGAAGCGCACGCAGGGCGCGTCCGAGAGCCGCGTAGTCCTCGGCGTGCGGCAGACGTGGGTTCGTCATATCGAACTAGAACTAGCTGTACGGGTTTGGTAGCCTTGGCCGGCAGTCATGAAGATTGAATAGTGGCAGCCGGCGGGGTTGAGGCCCGCCGGCCGCCTACACGAACGAAATAGCTCGTTCATGCCGCCACAAGATACAGCCGACAGCGTGACCGCCGAACGGGCCGTAGTCGCGCAGTTTCTACAGCCAACCACCACCCGAACGGCCGCCGAGCTGTACGCGGCGATCCATGAGCCGGGCGTCGGACCACCGCAGATTGACGCCGCACTGAGCGCCCTGCTCGACGCAGGCGTGCTCCGCCGCGCCGCCAACGAGCGCCTATGCGCAAGCCGCGCGCTTGCCCATCTCGACCGTCTCGCACTGTTCGACGTCTGATGGGGGCGCGCTGCACCGACGTCCTGATCGTCAAGGTCAGCCCGGCCGAGCGTGAGCACATGGAACGCCTCGCCGAGCTACGGCAGGCGTCGGTCAGCGAGATCGCACGCGAGGCTATGGGCCTTCATCCCGAGACAGACCCGCTCGACTGGCCCGAGCCGCGTCGGCGTCTGCGGCTCGTCAGCGACTCCCGGCGACCAGCGCGCCGGGGCTGAGCCGCCTACCGCGCCTCGCAGGCTGGCGTGCCGCCAGCATCGACGATACGCGCGAGCAGTTGCTCGAACATCGAGACCGGCTCAAGGCGAGCGTTCCTGCGCCACACGAACTCGTTCAGGTAGCCCTGGAGCCAGCGGTGCGAGACGCGCCTGTACGTTCCCTTGATCGACGGCTTCAAGTGCCCGAAGAACCCCTCAACCGTGTTCGTGTGCGTGTCGCCCTGCACGTACCAGCCAGCGGAGTGATTGATCCGACTATGGGCGATGAAGTGCTGATCGAGGCCGTTGTAGGACGGCCACTCGTCGGTGATGACGATGGACTCCGGCTCAACCCACTCGATGACCTGTCGCTTGAGTCCCGGCCCACGACGGGATGGGAGCACGGTCGCCTTGATCCGTCCGCCACGCTCGACAGCGGCGAACACGGTTGCTCTACTACGCTCGCGCAGTTTCTGCGCCTCCGAGCGCCGAGACGGGCCTACGGCGATCTGCGGGTGCTGGCCCTGCGGCTTGCGGGGCTTCCCGTCAACGGACGCCTCGTCGATCTCCACGTCGCCGGAGAGCGGTCCCGTGTCGTCGGCCATGAGTTTCGTGCGGATCAGGTTGAACATCCGCCACGCGGTCTTGTAGGTCACGCCCAGCTCCCGCTCAAGCTGCTTGGCCGACACTCCGCAGCGAGTGCTCGTCATCAAGTGGATGGCGAAGAACCACAGATGCAGCGACGTCGAGGACTTGTGGAAGATCGTTCCGGCGAGCGGGTGCAGGTGGTGCCCGCACGTGTCGCAGTCCCACGCGGGGCGTTCCTTGACCTTGTGGAACTTGCGCACGCGCTCGCACTTCGGGCAGGCGGCGTGCGAGCCGTCCTCGGAGTAGCGGTTGCGCCAAAGCCAGTCCAGACACGCCGCATCATTCGGGAAGTCCCGCATAAACTCCATGAGCGAGTACGAGGACTCGCAATACTCGGAGCGGACCGGGTGATCTCTGTTGACCGGAGCCATACGAGAACCCTACCAAGAAATCTACCCCCTGTCAAGGGATATATGTGAGATGCATCACACACGCCATCGCGCTAGTGTGGATCGTCGAGTGCCCGACAGCGAGCCTCCCGACGATCCCGACCAGAGCCCGCCAGAGCAGGGGCCGAACATCATGATGCCGCCGGAGGAGTTCGCCGGGAAGTGGGCCAACGCGGCGGCGATCGCACGCACACCACACGAGTTCACGCTCGACTTCATGCGCATCGGCCCGCAGGGGCAACAGGGGATGGTGGTCTCGCGCGTGTCGTTCTCGCCGCTGCTCGCCAGCCAGCTGCTCGACCTGCTCGGCGAACAGTGGCAGGCGTACACTGAGGAGTCGGGCATACCGCCCGAGGGCGAACGCGATGACTGAAGACGAGCCGTTCAGAGACGCCGAGTCGATGGAGCCGACGCAGGCCCCGCTGAAGGGACCGAACGTGATCAGCACGCTCGACAGCCCTCCCCGCCCCGATGCGGTGAAGGCGCAGGACGCGGTCATACGCAAGCACCTGCTCGACCGCCGCTCCCACCAAGAGGACACGCCGGACGATCAGCAGTAGGGCGAGCCGCGAGCCGAGACGCCCACACGCGCGGCGGGGGCACGGCGAGCTCAGCCGGCGGCAAACGGCAGCTCGAGCACCTCTCCGCTCGCGCCGAGCTCCCCGACGTTCAGCACGCTGCCCGGCTCGGCCTCGCGGCGCACGAGCGCGAGCGCGATCGAGCCGAGCGTGGGGGAGAGGGCGACGCTGCCGAGCCGGCCGACCGCCCGCTCGCCCAGCGACAGCTCGTCGCCGGGGGCGCACGGCTCTGATAGGCGCAGGCCGCGCAGGTGGCGGTTGGGCTTGCCCTTGTAGTGCAGGCGCGCGACGGTCTCCTGGCCGACGTAGCAGCCCTTGGTGAAGCTCACCGCGCGCTCGTTCAGGCCGGCCTCCTGGGGGATGACGGTGTCGTCGAGGTCGATCCCGTAGCGCGGGCGGCCGCGCTCCACGCGCACGCACTCGACCGCCTGCTCGCTGACGGGGGCCGCTCCCCGCGCGAGCAGCGCGGAGCTCAGCGCGGCCGTCTGAGAGGAGTCGCAGATGAGGTCGATGCCGACGTCCGTGCGCACCGCCAGGGCGTCGACTCCGTCTCGTCGTCCCGGGAGGGGGAGGTGCACCGCCACGTTCGCGTGCTCGCTCTGCGCCAGGCCGCCGCCGGCGAGCAGCTCAGCGTCGAGGATCGCCTCCGCCTCGGGGCCGATCAGCGACAGCAGGCCCCGCTCGAGGGTGCGTTTGTGCAGCTCGAGCTCGTAGCCGACGCGGAAGCGGCGGATCATGTCGAACAGCGCCTGCAGGCACGCCCGCTCGGTGTCGAGCAGCAGCTCAGACGGCGGCTGGTGCTCGCTCTCGCCCACAGCCAGGATGCGCAGGTCGCCGAGCATCTTGCCCTTGTGGGTGAGGAACGCCGCGTAGCAGCCGTCGCCGGGGCGCAGCGTCAGCAGCTCGTTCGTGACCTGTCCGTTCAGGAACTCCAGTGCGTCGGGGCCGCTCAGCGCGAGCTTCCCCCGCTCGGAGCGGTCGAACAGGCCACACGCCTCCGTGAGGGCGCGATGCTCGCCGGCGCATCGTCCCCGGAGGGGGAGCTCGTCTGTGCGCGTGCTTGCCATTGCTTCGAGAATAGCCGCGCTAGGCTTCGCGTCGATGGCGTTCGCGCAGGACTTCCAGGAGATCGTCGACGGGCTGCCCGAGGACTGGACTGACCTCGAGCTGGACATGCGGATCGCCGATGAGTCGCGCTACGTCGAGGCGGCGCTCTACCTGGCGACGTGCAACGCCCGTCCGTACTCGCACCACGACTGGCACTGGCGGCTGCTGGTGGCCCACAGCTTCGGGCACGCCGCCGCTGCCCCCACCGTCCACGGCGCGCTGCGGCTGATCGACGACGCCGGCATCGAAGGCGAGCTGGCGGTGCGCGAGACGCGCAGCGGCCGCGTGGAGGTGACGCAGACGTGGGGGCGCCCGCAGTCCGCGGTGGAAGACTTCCGCCGCCTGCGCGCGCAGTAGCGATGGCGCGCGTGGTCGCGCTCACGCGCGATTTGCTGTTCGGCTCGCGCGTGCAGGGCGCGATGGTGGCCGCCGGATACGAGCTGGAGCTGATCGGCGACGAGCCGCGGCTGCGGGCGCGGTTGGCCGAGCGTGCCGATCCCGCCGACCCCGCCGATCCGACGCGCGCGGGCGTCGAGGTGCTGGTGGTCGATCTCACCGACGCCGATCTCGACGGGGCGGCGATCGTCAAGGCGCTGGGGGACGCCGGCGAGCTGCGCTCGACGCGGACGCTCGCGTTCTACTCGCACGTCGACGTCGCGGCACGCGAGCGCGCCGAATGGGCCGGCTTCGACCTGGTGGTCGCGCGCTCGCGGATGGCGCGCGAGGGGCCCGAGCTGGTGGCGCGCCTGCTCGAGGCGCGCTGAGAAGCGCACCGCGTGGCCGCGCTGCGCAGGGCGCCTACGCCGCCTGTCGGCGGGCGCGCCGCAGCGGGTGGTTGGGCGTCGCGCCGGGTCCCGGCAGCGCGCGCACGTCGCGCACCGACAGGCGCGCTCCGCAGGTCTCGCAGTTGCGATGCTCGTCGACCATACCCCCGCAGCCACGGTGCTCGAGCAGGACAGGCGGGCCGTCCGGGGCGCCGTAGCGGTTGCCCCACTGCATCAGCGCGACCATCGACGGCCACAGGTCCAGGCCCTTGTCGGTGAGCCGGTACTCGAAGCGCGGTGGGTGCTCGCTGTAGAGGCGCTTCTCCAGCACCCCCTGCTCGACGAGCCGCGTCAAGCGCGTCTGCAGCACGTTGCGCGCGATGCCCAGCTCCGCCTGGATCTCGTCGAAGCGTCGCAGCCCGAGGAACACGTCGCGCACGATCAGCAGCGACCAGCGCTCACCGATCACGTCGAGCGCGGCGGCGAGGCTGCACGACTGATTCTCGTAGGCGTTTCCCAGCATCTTCGATCCCCTTCTCAAAACTATTATAGGGCATAGGGTTGCATCATGCAACGTATGTGTTATGGTGCGTTTCGTGATGCAACGTAAATGGCGCGTCTCGCTGATCGTGTGCGTCGGGGTGTTCATGTCGAGCCTCGACCTGTTCATCGTCAACATCGCCTTCCCGGCGATCTCCAAGCACTTCGGCGGCAGCTCGCTGGCCTCGCTGTCGTGGATCCTCAGCGGCTACGCGATCGTGTTCGCGGCGCTGCTCGTGCCGGCCGGGCGTTGGGCGGACGCGTTCGGGCGCAAGCGCGCGTTCCTGCTCGGCCTGGCGATCTTCGTCGCCTCGAGCGCCGCTTGTGCGCTTGCTCCCTCCGTCGCGTTCCTGGTCGGGGCGCGCGTCGTGCAGGCCGTCGGCGGGGCGCTGATGCTGCCGACCTCGCTCGGGCTGATCCTCCCGGAGTTCGAGGCCAGCCGCCGTCACGTCGCGATCGGCATGTGGGCGGCGACCGGCGGCGTCGCCGCCGCCTCCGGCCCGCCGCTCGGCGGGCTGCTCGTGCAGGCCGACTGGCGCTGGGTGTTCCTCGTGAACGTGCCCGTCGGACTGCTCGGGCTGGCCTTCGGGGCGCGCACGCTCGTCGAGCGTCGCGAGCGGGGCGGGGCGCGGCCGGACCTGCTCGGCGCCGCGTCGTTGATCCTCGCCGTCGGCGCGCTCGTGGTGGCGATCGTGAAGGGACAGGAATGGGGCTGGAGCTCCGCGCAGGTGATCGTGCTGCTGGCGGTCGCCGCGGCGCTCGTGCCCGCGATCTGGTGGCGCTCGGAACGCCACCCATCGCCGGTCCTCGAGCCGGCGATGCTGCGCGTGCGCTCGTTCGGCCTGGCGGTCACCGCGTCGCTGCTGTTCTTCGCCGGCTTCGGCGCGATGCTGCTCTCCGGCGTGCTGTTCCTCACCGGCGTCTGGCACGAGAGCGTGCTGACCGCGGGGCTGATGCTGTTCCCGGGGCCGGCGATGGCGACGACGTTCAGCATCCCCTCGGCGCGCCTGGGGGCGCGGTTCGGCTACCGCCTGCCCGGGGTCGTCGGCGCCCTGATGTTCGCCGCCGGCT
Source organism: uncultured Solirubrobacteraceae bacterium (assembly GCA_963782325.1). Taxonomy (GTDB): domain Bacteria; phylum Actinomycetota; class Thermoleophilia; order Solirubrobacterales; family Solirubrobacteraceae; genus Palsa-744. The sequence continues at coordinate 9,007 of CAWAJG010000006.1, read as the reverse complement.
CCGTCTGGTTCATCACGCGCACCGGCAACACCCCGGCGTACTGGTCGGAGTACCTGCCCGGAGGGATGATCGGCGGGGCGGGCGTCGGCCTGGTGATCCCCACGCTGACCGGCGCCGGCGCCTCCTCGCTAGCGCCGGAGCGCTTCGCCACCGGGGCGGCGGTGCTGACGATGGGTCGCCAGATCGGCGTCGCGCTCGGCGTGGCGGTGCTCGTCGCGGTGCTCGGAGTGGGCGCGACGAGCGCGTCCGACTTCCACACGGGGTGGCTGATCACCGTCGCGGGCGCCCTCGCCGCGGGGCTCGCGCTTGCCGCGATCGGCCCTCCGGCCCGGCGGACGGTCGCAGCGACGGGTGGGCAGCCGGTGATCGCTGCATCGTCCCCGGAGGGGGAGCCGCTGATCGTAGAGCCGGTGTTCGTCGAGGGCAGGGCTGCATGAGCGCTCCCGCTCAGAGCTTGTCGGCTGCGGCCGAGCTGAGCGTGGACGGCACGCGCACGCGCACCGTCAGCTGGGAGGACCCGCTCGCGACGGCGGCCGCCCGACGGGATCTGTCGGGCCTGGAGCTGATGCGGGGAATCGTCACGGGAACGCTCCCCGCGCCGCCGATCGCGCGTCTGCTCGGGTTCTCGGTGATCGAGGTGGAGCACGGTCGCGCGGTGTTCGCGATGGAGCCCGCGGAGTGGATGTACAACCCGATCGGCTCGGTCCACGGCGGCGTCGCGGCGACGCTGCTGGACTCGTGCATGGGTTGCGCCGTCCACACGACGCTCGACGCCGGCGTCGGCTACACCACCACGGACCTCCAGGTTCGCTACATCCGCGCGATGAGCTCGACCACCGGGCGGGTGGTCGCCGAGGGGAGGGTGGTGCACGCCGGCAGGCGCACGGCTACCGCCGAGGGGCGGCTGTTCGTGGAGTCGGACGAGACGCTGATCGCGCACGCGAGCACCGGCTGCGTGATCCTGCGCTGACGTACCCGCGCCGACAGCGAGGAGGAGCGATGAAGTACTACGGGGTGATCGAGCTCGACGTCACCGACCGTGGCTGGGCCCGCGAGTACGTGGCCAACGTGACCGGCATGGTCGAACGCCGCGGCGGGCGCTACCTCGCACGCACGACGACGATCGAGAAGGCTGAGGGCGAGCGCCTCGCACCACAACTGATCGTGATCATCGAGTGGCCCTCCAAAGAGGTGGTCGACGAGTTCTACGAGAGCGATGAATACCGTCCCTTCCGCGAGGCCCGGCGGGCGGGCTCACGCACCAAGCTGCTAATCGTCGCCGGCGAAGACGTGAACGGCGTGGCGAAGATCGGCCGGTAGAGGCCGCGGCGGCGTACGCGCCGTGGGTGCGGCACAAGGGGTGGGAGAGTCCTAGTCGGCCGACGCCTCAGCTAGCCGCGCGATCGTAAGCGTCTTGCAAGGCCGCCTTGAGAACCTCGAAGTCATCCGCGTGCCGGATGTGGAAGCGGAGGGTTCCGTTGCCGTCAACTTTGACCTGGTCGGGTGCCGATAGCCGCTCCTGGAACCAGTCGACGTCCCCATCGAACCTTCCTACAACGCGCCTGGAGATGAACTCGTCGCCCTGCGGGGAGCGGTAGTACTTGAACTCGTGGCCCTCCATGCGCATGCCGTGGGTCGACAAGAAGCGCATCACGCGCTGTATCTCGTCTCCGATCTACGCAGCCACCAGGATGATGCGTGGCTTGGCGTTGAAGCCGGTTAGAAACTCCTGATCAGTGGGCAGAGCCGGTTCCGTCTCCTCTTCCTCCTCTGAGGCGCCCTCTACCGCGGCTGCGTAGTTGAGCGTCTGGAAAACGATGTCGTCAGGAGCGCGGTCGCGCTTGAACTCGATGACCACGATGTTCCGGTCACCATCCAATGCGAGCAGATCGGGGCGCCGACCTCCTTGCAAGGCTTTGTAGCCAGGCTGCTGGGCAAACAACGCAAGCTCGCCCACGACCGGAACATCGTTCAGCATGCTGTTCTTCACCCACGCCTCGATATCCCGCTCAAGATTGTCCTCGGCGAATGCCTTGGGAGAAGCGAACGGCTTCAACCGCTTGTTGTCGCCGCCTTCAACCAGAAATAGCGCTGGCAGATCGTCGGTCACCCTCGGGAGGGTTGCACAACGGATCAGGTGCTGATGTCCGGCTTAAGCGTGGCCGCGGACGCCCAGCGAATCCGCGTCGAGCTCGATCTCCATCACGCTCGCAACGCGGTACATGTCCGCGTCGTGGGCCAGCAACGTTGCGCCGCGGCGCAGCGCGACGGCGGCGATCATGCAGTCGAGCATCCCGCGCGGGGTGACCCCGGCGGCACGGCACCTCCGATAGATCCGCGCCGCGCCGTCGAAGTCGGTGACGGTGTCGAAGCTCAGGAGGTGGAAGCGCCTGAGCAGCCGGCGTAGGTCCGTCTCTCGGCGATCGTCGCGCGCGCCGGCCAGCACCTCCATGATCACCGGCTCGGTTACCGCGAGGGCTCCTTCTGTCTCGATCAGACGCTGGAGGCGGCGGCCTGCGGGGCTGGCGCTCGCGCGATCGTACTCCACCCACGCGGAGGTGTCGGCGAGGATCACGCTGCGCGTGGGGGCGCGTCCGCTGGCGGATCGGCGATGGCGCGGGCGCCCCTCATGGCGAGCGCTTCTTCACGGGTCATCGGCTGCCCCGCGAGATGGCGAAGCGCGAGATCGACGGCCGCCGTCTTGGTGTGCACGCCGTAGCGGTCCATGATCGCCCTCAAGTAGTCGTCCTCGATCTCGATGTTCGTCCTCACTATCGCCATACACCAAGCCTACACTATGCGTGTATGCTACGTGTAGAGCGCCGCCCCGCCGCCCAGATCGACGTCGACGGCCGCCTCCGGGTCGAGTGGGACGAGCGCGGCATTTGGCACGCGTTTGATGTGCTCGAGCAGCTCGCCCGCGCGCACGGCGAGCGCCGCGCGGATGACCATCCCGTGGCAGACCGCCAGCGCCGGCAGCTCGCCCGCCTCGATGTCGTCGAGCGCGGCGCCCACGCGGATCTCCTGCTGCGCGAAGGACTCGCCGCCGGGGAACGCGAAGTCCGCCTGCGCGGATGCGAACGCGTCGAAGCGCTCGGGGTCTTCGGCCCTGACCTCTGCGAAGCTGCGGTCGGTCCAATCGCCCGAGTCGGTCTCCATCAGCCGCGCGTCCTCCACGGGCTCGAGGCCGATGCGAGCGGCGATCGCGTCGGCGGTTTCGCGGGCGCGCAGCAGCGGGCTGCACCACAGCGCGCGAAAGCCGTAGCCGGCGGCGCGCTCGGCCAGCTCCGCCGCCTGCGCGCGGCCGACCTCGTCGAGCGGGATCGCCTGCTGGCCCTGGAAGCGGCCTTCGAGGTTGTAGGCGGTGCGCCCGTGACGGGCCAGGTAGATGCTTGCGCGGGCCACCACACGACCCTACAACGGTCGGCCCGATCCCTCGTCAGCCGGCGCTGGCCGACGCGGCCTTCGCCTCGGCTTCCGCTTCAGCCGGGCGCAGGAACAGCAGCGTGTAGCCGAGCGCGGCGACGGTGGCGCCGAGCACCGGTCCCGCGTACCACACCCAGCCGTTGGCCCAGTGGTCGCCCACCAGCTGGGGGCCGAAGGCGCGCGAGGGGTTCATCGCCGCGCCGGTGAAGGGACCGCCGAAGAGCACGTCGATCGAGATCGTCAGGCCGATCGCGAGGCCGGCGACGGCGTTGAACGGGCCGCGTGTGTCCACCGCCGCGCCGAACACGACGAGCACGAGGAAGAACGTGAAGACCGCCTCGAGCAGGAATCCCGAGCTGGCGTCGACGCCGTGACCGAGCGCCGGGACCCCGAGCTTGACCGCTTCGGTGGTCGCCCGTGGCAGCAGGTCGCGGACGAGCAGCGCCGCGAGCGCCGCGCCGCCGAACTGGGCGATCCAGTACACGACGGCCAGCGCCGGCTTGATCTTGCGGGCGACGAGGAAGCCGAAGGTGATCGCCGGGTTGAAGTGCCCACCGGAGATGTGCCCGAGCGCCGTCACCATCACGCCGATCGCGAGCCCGTTGGCGATCGCGACACCGATCAGCGTGGGATCGTGCACGCCGCCGGCCGCCGCTGCTGCGCCGGCCCCGATGAACGTCAGCGTGAACGCGCCGATCGACTCGGCGACGGCGCGACGGAGGGTGTCTTCGGACATGCTCGAAAGCTATGAGCCTGGTCGGACGGACCTCAGCTCATACACTCCGAGCATGCGTCGCAGGGTGACCTTCTCGCGCAACCTGACGCTGTCGCTGTCACGGACGTGCCGCTGCTACTGCAAGTACTGCGCGTTCGCCACCCACCGGGCGCACCTGTACGCACCGCAGGAGGTCCTGGAGATCCTCGACGGCGCCGCGCGCAGGCACGTGAAGGAGCTGTTGGTGCTCACCGGCGAGCGCCCGGAGGTCAACGCACAGGTCGCCGCGCGGCTGCGCGAGTACGGCCACGAGGACTTCACCGCCTACGTCGCTTGGACGTGCGAACGGGCGCTGGAGCGCGGTCTCTTGCCGCACACCAACCTCGGGGTGCTCTCCCCTGAGGACCTCGCGCGCCTGCGCGAGGTGAGCGCATCGCAGGGGCTGATGCTGGAGTCGATATCCGAGCGGCTGATGGACACCGTGCACGCCGGCTCGCCCACCAAGCACCCGGCCAGGCGCCTGCAGACGATCCGCGCTGCGGGCGAGCTGAGGATTCCCTTCACGAGCGGCATCCTCGTGGGCATCGGCGAGACCGAGGACGAGCGGGTGGCCTCGCTGGAGGCGATCGCCAGGGTGCACGGCGAATACGGGCACATCCAGGAGGTGATCCTCCAGAACTTCGTTCCGCACCCGCGCTACTACGGCCAGGAGCCGGCGGAGATCGCGGAGATGGCCGCGCGCGAGCGCTGGGCCTCCCCTGCCGGAGACGATGGCGAGGATGGCTGCGCGGACGGTGGGGGGGAGGCGGACGCGGCCGGACACGCCAACGGCGGCGGCGTGGACCGCCGTCAGCCGCCGCTGCCCGAGTGGGCGACGGAGGGCGCGGGGCCGGTGGGCATCGAGGACATGAAGCGGCTGATCGCGCACACCCGCCGGCTGATGCCCGACGTGGGCATCCAGGTGCCGCCGAACCTCGCCGACTGGTGGGGGGAGCTCGTGCGGGCGGGCGCCACCGACCTCGGCGGCCTGTCGGCGAACGGCGACCACATCTCCCCCGAGCATCCGTTCCCCTCGCCCCACCAGGTGCGCAAGGCGCTGCAGCGCGACGGCTTCGCGCTGACCGAGCGCCTGTGCGTGTACCCGCAGTACATCGACCCCGAGTGGGTCTCCCGTGGCGTGATGGACACGATCAAGGCGCGCTACTGGAGCTTCATCCCGCGCCGCGGCTCCGGACGCACCGACCCGACCGCGAGCGGTGCCCCGCCGATCCGCCCCGACTTGGTCGCCGGCGCGACCGAACGCGCGCTCGATGGGGTGGCGCTGAGCGCTGGGGAGCTGACGGCGATGTTCGCGGAGACCCGGCCGGAGGCGATCGAGCACATGCGCGCCGCCGCCGACGAGCTGCGGGCGCGGCTCGCGGGGGAGACGGTCACGTTCGTGGTGAACCGCAACATCAACATCTCGAACATCTGCACCGTCGGCTGCGCGTTCTGCGGCTTCGGCCAGGGCAAGCGCTCGCCCGACGCCTACGAGCACGACGCCGAGGACTTCGTCGCGCGCATCCACGACGCGATCGACTTCGGCGCCACCGAGCTGTGCATCCAGTCGGGCATCCATCCGGACTGGCAGCTCGAGGACTACCTCGGCTGGCTGCGCCTGGCCAAGGACACGTCCCGCCGGACGGGCGCGGAGCTGCACCTGCACGCGTACAGCCCGATGGAGATCGCGCACATGTGCGACATCTCCTCGCTGCCGCCGGCGGAGGTGTTCGCACGGCTGCGCGACGCCGGACTCGGCTCCACGCCGGGGACAGCCGCCGAGGTGCTCCACGACGGTGTACGCGAACGCATCTCGCCGAACAAGCTGCCGGTGGCACGGTGGGTGCAGATCATCGAGGCCTCCCACGCAGCCGGCCTGCGCTCCACGGCGACGGTTATGTTCGGGCACATCGAGGAGCCGTGGGAGCTCGCCGAGCACATGCGCGTGGTGCGCGAGCTGCAGGAGCGCACGGGCGGGATCACGGAGTTCGTGCCGCTGTCGTTCATCCCCTTCCAGACGCTGCTCGGGCGCACGCACGGCGTGGAGGAGATCTCGCGGGAGGAGAACCTCAAGCACACCGCCGTCTTCCGCCTCGCGCTCGGGCACACGGTGCACAGCGTGCAGGCCTCGTGGGTGAAGATGGGCCTGGACGCCGCCACCGAGTCCCTGCGCTGGGGCGTGAACGACCTCGGCGGCACGCTGATGGAGGAGTCGATCAGCCGCCTCGCCGGCAGCTACCACGGCACGCGCCTGGAGCCCGAGCAGCTGATCGCCGCCGCCCACGCCGCCGGGCGCCCGGCGGCGGAGCGCACGACGCTGTACGACATCCGCCGGCGCTACCCGCTCGCGGCCTCCGTCACCGCGGCGGCGATCTGCTGAACGTCGGGCAGCGCGCGACGGACCTCCGCGATCTTCGCATCGCCGCACCCCAGCACCGCCAGCAGCAGCTGTCCATCGCCGAGCGAGCGCTCGCCCATCCGCTCGCCCACCTCGAGCACGTCTTCCGCGAGCAGCCGTCGCGCCGAAGCGGTGAATATTCCCGTGGCCTGCGATGCGGGACCTTCGGCGCTGAGCAGCGCCACCGCGCGCTCGTACGCCGCGTCGAGCTGGCGGCCCTGGCGTGCGCGCAGGGTCGCGACCACGCCCTCGTCGAGGCCGAGCAGCCCGAGCAGGAGGTGCGCGGGCTCCACGTATCGGTTCTCGAGCTCCCGTGCGCTCGTGACGGCCGCCTCCACCGCCCTGGCGGCGCTCGGAGTGAAGCGCTCGAACACCGGCGGGATCGGACCGGGACTCGGCGGCATGCCGCCCATCGCCTCCCGAGCGTTCTCCTCGAGGCCGGCCGACCTCAACGCCGCGCGCTCGATGGGATAGGCGGCGTCCACCAACGCCGTGACGTCCGTGAGCCCGAGCTCGCGCAGGACCGCCGTCGCCTCGTCCTCCGCGCCGAGGCCCAGCAGCAGGTGCTCGGTGCTCGGGCCGTGGATACCGCGCTCGGCGGCTGCGGCGACCGCCCGCCCCAACACCGCCTCGCCGGCCCCCGATCGCGGCACCGGCCCCAGAACGAGCTCCGCGCCGACGCCGCCCCTGCCCACGAGCGTCCGGTGGATGTCGCTCGCCGCGATGCCCTCCCTCGTGAGCAGCCGCTCGACGTTGCCGCGGCGCGCGGTGGCGAGCAGCAGATGCTCGGGCTCCACCGTCGGCCGGCGCAGCATCCGCGCCTCGTCTTCGGCGAGCAGGATCGCGTTGTATGCCTGGTCGGTGAAGCGGCCCACCGGTCCCTTGCTCCTTCGTCGCCGGCCGCGCGTGGGGCGGGCGCCGGCTCAGAGGACGCGCCTGGGCGGCGGCGCAGGACGACCATAGGGGACAATCGCGCGGGTGTCCAGCGCTCCGCAAGCGACCCGGGCGATCCGGGCGATCGTCAGCGGCAGGGTCCAGGGCGTCGGCTTCCGCGATGCGGCCCTACGGCGCGCCCGCGAGCTCGGCGTGATGGGCTGGGTGCGCAACGAGGACGACGGCAGGGTGGCGGCGCACGCCGAGGGTCCGGCGGCAGCGGTGGAGGCGTTCGTCGATTTCCTGCGCGCGGGTCCGCGCGCCGGCGCCGTGTCCGATGTGGCTGTGGAGGACGTGCGCGTGGAGGGCCACGAGCAGTTCGCGATCCGGGGTGTGAGCGCGGGCGTGTTCGTCGTCCAGCGGCACGCCGCGACGGCCCTCCACTTCGACCTGCGCCTGGAGGTGGCCGGGGCGATGCGCTCGTGGGCGGTGCCGAAGGGGCCGTCGCTCGACCCGTCGGTGAAGCGCCTGGCCGTGCAGGTGGAGGATCACGAGATGGCGCACAACGACTTCGAGGGCGCGACCGCGGAGGGCGGCGTGGTGGTGTGGGACCGCGGCCGCTACGAGCAGGGCGGGAGGGTGCCCTGGCCGCAGGCGCTCGATCGCGGGCACGCGGTGTTCGTGCTGCACGGCGAGAAGCTGCGCGGGGGCTTCGCGCTGCAGCGCACCGGCGCGGGCGCGGGGCGCACGGGAGCCGAGCGCGGCACGGCCGGTCAACCGGGACTCAGGTCCCAGTGGCTGCTGATCAAGCGCCGCGACGAGCAGGCGCGCCCCGGCTCCGATGTCGTCGCCGAACGGCCGGCGTCCGTGCTCAGCGGCCGGACGCTGGAGGACGTGCTGGAGGCCCGCTCGCGCTGAGCTCCACCGTCTCCAGAGCCGAGTGCGCGGCGACCACGTCGAAGTCGCGGTCGCAGTGGAGCAGCAGCGAGTTCGAGCGGATCGCGACGGCGGCGATCAGACAGTCCGGTAGACCGCGGATCGCGAAGCCCTCACGGCAGCAGGTTCTGTAGAGCGCCGCGGCCGTCTCGTGGTCCGAGGGCTCTTCGAGCGCAAGGAGGCTGCAACGGCTGAGCAGCCTGTTGAGCTCGCGCTCGTGCCGCTCGTCCCTTGCCCCGGCGAGGATCTCCAGCAGGATCAACCCGACGATCGCAAGCGGCTCCTCCGCTTCGATCGCCCTTGTCAGGCGCAGGTCGGCGGGACTCCCGGTCGACCTCTGATACTCAACCCAGGCGGAGCTGTCGACGAGGATCACGACTGGAGGGGCTGCGTCTGCAGATACCCGCCACGCAGCTCATCCAGATCGCCGTCCCAGCCGGTGCCGCGCATCGCCAGTGCTTCCTCCCTCGTCATCGGCTCGACGTCCAACCGACGCAGGGCGAAGTCGACGGCGGCGCGTTTGCTCGGCAACCGGTAGCGCTCCATCACTCGACCGACGAGACGATCGTCGATCTCGATGTTGGTGCGACTCATGTGTAGAGCATACACATCAAACCGCT
>CAWAJG010000005.1:0-8101 GCA_963782325.1 uncultured Solirubrobacteraceae bacterium | reverse complement strand
CCTGCGTATGGCCGCCCGTCAGCGTGCGCGGGGGCGGACGCTCGGCGCCGCGGATCGTGCTCCCGGCGCCGCGCCGCGCGCAGGCTAGATGTCGCCGTCGCCGTCGCTGGGTTCGCCGTGGTTGTCCCCGTCGCCGTCGCCGGCGTTCGGTCCCTGCGGGATGCCTTCTTCGCCGGCCGGCGAGGGCGCGGCCTTGGCGGGCGCTGGCGTGGTGGTGGTCCTGACGGGCGGCGCGACGGTCGTGCTCGAGGCGGGGGGCGGGGGAGCGGCGGCGGGTGTCGCTCGAGGGCCAGGCGTGGGGGTGACGACGACCGCGGGAACGGGCGCGGGCGCGTGGACGGTGAACGTGGTGCTCGCCCGGCCGACGCCCCCGACCATGACGACCTCGAGGAGATGACGTCCGGGCGCGAGGCCGTGGAAGGTGATCCGTGAGGAGCCCGTGCGCGTCTCGTGCCGGTCGAGGATGTAGCGGAACCTCGCTGCGACGCCACCGGTGGGAGTGCCGGCGGCCGCGACGCGGACGGTGAGCGTCGAGCCGGTGTGCGCGCCGGCGCGGGGCGAGAGGATCGACACGCGCGCCGTCGGCGCGGCGGGGGGCTTGGTGGCGGCGAGGGCGCTCACCGGTGTTCTGCTCGCAGCCGACGTCGTTGAGCTGGTGGCGTCGGTTCCCGTGCCCGAGCCGCTGCTGGCGCAGCCGGCCACAGCCGCCGCCAACGCCAGGGCGGTGCACAGGTGTGCGCTTCTGCGGGCTGCTCTCATCTTGGTCTCCTTGCGGTCGTCGCGAGCTCCCCGTGGGGACGATGCGGCGAGATCGGCCTTCGAGCAGATGAGACTCCCGCATGCGGGCGATCCTTCCGTGGCGAGGTCCGCGCGACAGGACGAGCCCCGGCGTGCGGGCGATCTCCCCGCGCGGAAGCTTTCGCCCGGCGGGACGTCTAGGAGCTTGCAAGCGTCAACTCTCGCCGGTGGCGTTCAGCTGTGTGCGCCGCTCGCACAACCCGGCTACGACACCACCATGGAGGTCTCATGTTCCGCAAATCACCCACCTTCGCCGGCGCCGCCATCGCGCGCAGATCGTCCGCGCTCGTCGGCGGCGTCCCACGCCGCTGGCTGGCGCTCGGCTTTCTCCTGGTTGCGCTCGGTGTGGCCGGCTGCGGCTCCTCGAGCTCGGGCACGACCTCCTCGTCGAGCGAACCGCCGGCTTCGAAGCCGGCTGGCAGCGAAGAAACCAAGAACGGCATCCCCCAGGGCGAACACGCGGGCGACGGCGACGGCGACAACCACGGCGAACCGAGCGACGGGGACGGCAACATCTAGCGTGCGCAGGGCGCTCCGGGGCACGCCGCCGGGCCTGCTCGGCCTGTGCGTGCTGGTGGCGATCGTGGTGCTGGCGCCTGTGGGCGTGACGATCGAGCAGGCGCTGCAGGGTGGCGCCTCGGCGGTCGTCGAGTCGCTCGACGCCTCCTCGCCGCGGACGCTGCTGCTTCACACGGTGCTCGTCGCGGCGGTCGCCTCGCCGCTCGCGGGGCTGATCGGCCTCGCGAGCGCGTGGTTCGTCGAGCGCACGAGCCTCCCCGGGCGGCGGCTGTGGACGCTCCTGGCGGTGGCGCCGCTGACGATGCCGCTGTTCGTCACCAGCTACGCGTGGGCGTCGATCGGGACGATCACGCAGGGCTTCCTCGGCGCGGCCGGGATCATCGCGTTCTCGTACTACCCGATCGTGTTCCTGCTCGTCGCCGTCGCGCTGCGCGGGATGGACCCGGCGCTCGAGGAGACCGCGCGTTCGCTGGGGCTGAACACGCGCCAGACGTTCCGCCGCGTGATCCTGGCGCAGCTGCGCCCGGCGCTGCTCGGCGGCGTGCTGCTGGTGGTGCTGGACACGCTGGTCGAGTTCGACGCGTTCGTGGCGCTGAAGCTACCAGACGTTCACGGTGCACGTCTACGCCCAGTACGAGCTCAGCTTCAGCGCCTCGGGCGCGGCGGCGCTGTCGATGTTCTCGATCGTGCTGTGCGTGGCGCTGCTGTTCGCGGAGTCGTGGCTGCGGGGAGGCGCGAACTACACGCGCGTGAGCCACGGCGTGCGCCGGCCGCTGACCCGCTACAGGCTGGGGCGCGGCGACGCTGCCGGTGCTGGCGGGCTTCGCGGCGGGCGCGGCGATCAGCGTGGGCGTCCCGGTGGGGACGCTCGTGCACTGGTTCACCCAGAGCAGCCAGGGCCGGTCTGGAAGGGGCCTCGGCGAACGTCCGCTACCTCGTCCCGGCGACGCTGACCTCGCTCGGCCTCGGCCTCGCCGGGGCGCTGCTGGCGCTCGCGTTCGCGCTGCCGGTGGCGCTGCTCGCCGTCCGCCACCGGGGTCGCCTGGCGACGGTGCTGGAGCGCTCGACCTACCTGTCCTTCGCGCTGCCGGACCTGGTCGCGGCGATCGCGCTGGCGTACGTGGCCAGCCACTACGCGCCGGGCCTGTACGAGCAGCGTGGTGCTGCTGGTGCTCGCCGAGGCGGTGCTGTTCGTGCCTTTCGCGGTCGTGGCGATGCGTGCGACATTCGGGCAGATCGAGCCGGCGCTGGAGGACTCGGCGCGCTCGCTCGGGCTGGGCCCGGTGCGGGCGTTCGCGCGCGTGACGGTGCCGCTCGCGCGCCCCGGGATGGCCGCCGCCGGCGTGCTCGTGTTCGCGTTCGTGCTCGGCGACCTCGGCACCGCGCAGGTGCTGCTGCCGCCGAACCTGTACACGCTGGGGACGGAGTTCGAGGCGAACGCCTCGACGGTGGCGTTCGCCGCGGCGGCGCCGTTCGCGGCGGTGCTCGTCGGGCTGTCGATGCTCGCCGCGTACGTGCTGATGAGCCGCTTCGGGCGGGTGCGCGCGATGGGCGGGGGTGCCTGAGCATGGCAGAGCTTCGCTGTCAGGGTCTCGCGAAGTCCTACCGCGGGCGCAGCGTGCTGCGCGACGTCGACCTGGAGGTCCCGACGGGGACGCTGACCGCGATCCTCGGCGCGTCGGGAAGCGGCAAGACGACGCTGCTGCGGGTGATCGTGGGCTTCGTCGAAGCCGATGCCGGCAGCGTGATCGTGGGCGGGGAGACGGTGGCCGATGCCGGGCGCGTGCACGTCGCCTGCGAGAGGCGGGCGATCGGCTACGTCGCGCAGGAAGGCGCGCTGTTCCCACACCTGACCGCGGGCGAGAACGTCGGCTTCGGCCTGCCCCGGACGGAGCGGAAGAGGGGCGCGCGGATCGTCGAGGCGCTCGAGCTGGTCGGGCCTCGACGAGAGCTACGCGGCGCGCCCGTCGCACGAGCTCTCCGGCGGCGAGCAGCGCCGCGTGGCGCTCGCGCGAGCGCTGGCGCCGCGCCCGCGGATGGTGCTGCTCGACGAGCCGTTCTCCGGTCTCGACGCGGGGCTGCGGGCGGAGACGCGCGAGGCGGTCCTCCACGCCCTGCACGAGGAAGACGCGACAGCGGTGCTCGTCACCCACGACCAGGCGGAGGCGCTGTCGATGGGCCGCGAGGTGGCGGTGCTGCGCGACGGACGCCTCGCACAGCGGGCCACGCCGAGCGCCCTCTATCGCACGCCCGTGGACGCGGACGTCGCGCGCTTCGTGGGCGAAGCGAACATCGAGCAGGGGGACGCCGTGAACGGGCACGTCGAGTGCGCGCTGGGACGCCTGGCGGTGGCGAACCCCGGCGCCGACGGACCGGTCGAGGTGCTGATCCGCCCCGAGCAGATCGAGATGACCCGGTGCGCCGTCAACGGCGCGAGCCCGCCCGACGGACGCGTGCTGGCGAGGGTGATGGAGCACGCGTACTACGGCGCGGACACGGTCGTGACGCTCTCGCTGCAGGGCACGGGTGAGACGGTCGTGAAGGCGCGCGCCTCAGGCCAGGAGATCCCGGCGGCCGGCGAGGTTCTCGAGCTCGCGGTCCTCGGACCCGTCGTCGTCTTCCCCACCCGAGCACAACGAACGGAGGGCCGATGAGAGGACGACGTGGACACGTACTGGGCGCGGTGGCGGCGCTTGCGACGACGCTCGCGCTCGCAGCGTGCGGCGGCTCGGGGGGAAGCGGCTCGATCCTGCTGTACAACGGCCAGCACCCGCAGGTGACCGCGGAACTGGTGTCGGCGTTCGAAAAGCAGACGGGAATAAGGGTGAACGTGCACACGGGCGACGGGATCGTGCTCGCAGACCAGCTCCTGCAGGAGGGCAGCGCGAGCCCGGCGGACGTGTACCTGACGGAGAACAGCCCCGAGCTCGAGAACCTCGAAGAGCACGGGCTGCTGGCCAAGCTCGAACCCTCGACGCTCGCCCAGGTCCCGTCGCGCTACGACTCGCAGAGCGGCGATTGGGCGGGGATGGCGCTGCGCATCAGCGCCCTGGCGTACGACCCGTCGCTGATCTCCCACGCGCGCCTGCCGAGGTCCGTGCTGGAACTGGCAGAACCGCGGTGGAAGGGCAGGCTGGCGCTGGCGCCGACCGACTCGGACTTCGTGCCGCTGGTGGGCGCGGTGCTCGCCACCTACGGCAGGCGTGCGACCGTGGCGTGGCTGGCGGGCCTGAAGCGAAACGCCGCGCTCTACCAGTCCGACGAGTCGGTGGTGGCGGCGGTGAACCGCGGCGACGCGGCGGTGGGGATCATCAACCACTACTACTGGTACCGCCTGCGGTTGGAGGTCGGCGCGAGCGGCATGCACAGCGCGCTGTACTTCTTCCCCGACCACAACGTCGGCTCGCTGGAGAACATCTCCGGCGCGGCGGTGCTGAAGACGAGCAGGCACGCGAGGCAGGCACAGGAGTTCGTGAAGTTCCTGTCGAGCGCGACCGCGCAGGAGATCCTCGCCCGCGGCTATGACTTCGAATATCCGCTGCGGCCGGGGATCGCGCCCAACCCGCAGATCGCGTCGCTGGCGAAGATCGCGCCGGCGACGCTCAGCCCGAGGACGCTCGGCAACGACGAGCCGGCGTCCGAACTGATCCAGGAATCCGGGCTCGCGTAACGGTTACGAGCACGACCGTCTTCATTTTGACACTTATCAAGACGTGTCGCATAGGCGTCCCGCCCGGCCTTGGGAGCCGGGCGGGACGATTCCTAGAGGCCGGGAGCAGTGGACAATTTGCAACCGGCGGCCGCGAGCGTAGCTGACCGCTCGCGACCTCGCGTTGACTGCGAGCCGCTGTGCATGTTCACTGTGAGCCGCCTCACCGGTCGTGAGGTTTGTGTCAGTCGCGCCCGGACGGCTGTATCTATGTGCGTAATGACACACACTTGCGGAGAGCGGGCGGGGCTTCGCGTGAGAGCGGCGCCGATCAGCCGGTGCCGCCTTCTGCGATCTTCTCCGCGGCCCGGAGCATCCCGAGCGCGACCCAGGGGTACATGTTGGCCCGCACGCGCAGCCCTACGTCCCCGTTGGGTTCTGTGACCTCGACGATCGTGATCACCCGCCCGATTTTGTAGTTGTCGCCGTGATCCGTTTCGATGGCGTCCATCTGGGCGGCGACTTCCTGCATGAGCTTTGCCCTCGGATCGGCCTGATCGTCAATCCCACCGACATCGTCATCTTCTGCACTTGCCATCGCATCCTTCCTGTCCTTGAACCCAATGAGAGTGTGATCATGCCACCGACAGCTTCGTCCGGAGTGCCGAGCGTCGACGAGGTCAGGTTCGGTCGTAGTCGTCGGCGAGGCGCACGATGTCGAGCTCGTCTGATGGTGAGCTCGTGTCGGTGTGCTGCCAGATCTCGGCGACGACTCCGCACGTCTCGAGCCCGATGAGGCGGTGGCGCTCGCCGAGCCCCAAGCGCAGGATCTCGCCTGCGTCGTAGCTGCGCACCGGTGCCTGCTCGTCGTCGGGGCTGCGGCTGATGCCGACCGGCCCCTCGAGGACCCGCCATATCTCGCTGCGCCTGAGGTGGTACTGCCAGGACAGACGCCGACCGGGAGCGACGAGCAGAATCTTCGGGCTCAGCGCCGACGCCCCATCGCTGCTCTCCACCCCCGCTAGCGGAAAGTAGGCCCGTATGAACTCCTGGATCTCGGTCGGCTCAACCAGCAGGAACCCGCCCCACGGGCGATTGAGGTCTTCGCCGACGACCGTCAACCCGGCCCCAGTGAGGGACGCTCTCGCGCGTGTGACCGCTGCGTTCAGTTGGGAGGGCATCGTCAGCTCGGGCGCCTTACTCGTGAGGTGTTCGGGTCGCCACTGGAGGTTTCGGCGACCTACTTGTTGAGATCAACGCCACAGCGCCAGACGACCTGCTCGTCGGGTCTGACTTCAGGCCGGCTCGCCCTCGGCCGGGCGGGTCTGCTGCGCGGGAGTCGCGTCCTCGGCCATCTTCGCCAAGTCCTCGTCACTGACGTGATCGGGGGCCGCGAGAACTTCGCGCGCGAGTGCAAGCTGCTCGGCCTCGACATAGACATACTGGCTACCAGACAGCCCCCATTGTGGGCCGCCGATGCTTCGCTGCGCGGTCGCTTGAATCCCGGCCTCGGCGAGCCGCTGGCAAATGAGATCCGCCTCCGGCCCGCTGCCGGCCGTCGCGACAACCTGCAGCGTACGCTCGTTCTGGGGGTCGTCAGCCATCTGAGAGGAGGGTAGCGCCCACGAGCCGCCGCCGATCCCACCCAGAGTCCGCGAGTAGCTCGTAGTAGGGCCGCACGAAGCGACCGGATCTTGCGATCCGGCGCTGCCCCGTCACGGCCTTCTGAGTACATACGTTGAGGGATATATGTGATGGATGTCCCATATGTGAGAAAGCTTGCAGGAGCGCTCGACTGATGGCAGCGTAGTATCAGCCGCAATGCCCGGAATCGTCCCGTCCTATCTCGCCAAGCTCAGCAGAGCCGAAAAGCACCTCGTCGAGCTGAAAGGAGCCATCGACGACTACACGACCACCGAGCCATACACGGTGCGCAAGAGGATCGATGGCAAGAAAAAGAAGGTCACCCACCATCTCGTGTTCACGATCGACCCTGCGAACACGGACATCCCGGTCATCGCCGCAGATGTGATCTACAACCTCCGCTCCGCGCTCGACCACCTCATGGCGTGCCTGGTCGCCAACAAGGAACGCAGCAGCACTATGTTTCCCGTGTTCTTCGAGGGTGTATGGGATGAGCCCGTCGAGGGGGAGAACGCGCAGCGAGTCAAGGAACGCGCCCGGTGGGCGTCCGAAACCAAATCGCTCAGCGCCTCCGCGCTCGCAATCGTCAAGGGTCTGCAAGCGCCGGAGAGTGCTGGGGATGAGACGGAGGACGACAGGCTCCAAATCATCAACCGCCTGTCGAACCGTGACCGCCACGAGAAGCTGCCGATCGCCGCCGCAGGACTGGCCGACTTCACGATGAGCCTGAAAACCCCCGACGGGAAGACGTACAAGGGGATCGCTGAGCCCGACCGCGCCTCGGACTTTGCCCACAACGAGGCACGCCTCAGAATCCCCGAAGACGCCGTGAACGTGGAGATCGAGGGCACCCCGCTCGTAGTGATCCGCGTCGGACAAGAACAACGGGGCCAACGCCGAGATCGATACGTCCCGATCCCCTCGTTCCTCGACGAAGCCGTCCCGTTCCTCAGACAGCGCGCCATCAAGCCGCTGAGCGCCTACGTGAAGCGGTAGGGCGCGCGCAGCGGCATATAGAGCGGACATATGCGAATCAAGCGTCGAACCGGCGCTAGCCGACGGCGACGGCAAGCCGTGGCGTCGTGACGTGCTGGACGGTCAGGCCGGGATTTTGCCGCGCCCGTGGCACTTGGGGCACAGCTTTCGACCATTCATGCAGCCCGCCGCGCGACACTGGACTTGTTTGCGCGGGTTGCTGAAGTCCCACACTTTTCCTGTCCTACCGCAGGTCGTGCAGCTTACGTGTCCGCCTTGGCATCCTCCGTGATCGCACAGCTTTTCGGCCATCCCGCAAGCCTACTCCCAATACATAGCTCGCGACGTGTCCCGCATACGCGAACCCCGAAAGCTCCCGACAGCGGAGTCAGCCGCCTACAGACTTTGTGCGCAACCGCACTTCTGCAGAGATGCCCATATGTGATGGATGTCACACAGGGGCACCGCGACACGGCTATCATGCGAACAATTGTTCGATACGCCGAGTCGTCTCCA
>CAWAJG010000004.1:0-7366 GCA_963782325.1 uncultured Solirubrobacteraceae bacterium | reverse complement strand
ACGCAAGCTAGACGCGTGGGCGGTACCACCACCAAGCACTGCATCACTTGATATCGCCGTACGATGTCCGTACGATGATGATATGCGCACGCAACGACTGGAGCTTCGCCTTACCGACGATGAGCGCCAGCTCGACGGCGCCGCGGCAACCGCGGTCGGCGAGACGTTGAGCGACTTCTTCCGCCGCGCGGCCAGTGCAAGGGCCCAGGAAGTCCTGGCCGACCAGCAGCAGATCGCGCTCAGTGAGGACGAGGCGGTTCGCTTTCTCGACGCGCTGGAGAACGTCAACGAGGACACCGTCGCGCGCTTGCGAAGCCTGCGCGAGCGAGCGTGAGCGCCGGGTTCACGGGCACCGAACGCTATGACCCCGCCGGACACGACGTCACCGGCTTCACCTGCGGCAACGAACTGCTCGACCGCTGGCTCATCCGTTACGCCGGGCAGAACGAGCGACGCGACGCAACTCGCACGTTCGTCGCCGCAACCGACGATCGGGCCGTCTACGGCTACTACACGCTGCTAGCCGGCCAAGTCGAACACCACGAGGCCACGGCCCCGACACGTAAAGGGCTGTCACGCCATTTCCCAATCCCCGTCGCAATTCTTGCCCGGTTGGCGGTCGACTCCAGCCGCCAAGGACGCGGACTCGGTGCGGCACTGCTCGACGATTCGCTGCTGCGCGTAGCTCGCGCCTCCGAGCAGGTCGCCGTTCGTGCCGTGGTCGTCCACGCCATCGACGAGGACGCCGTCGCGTTTTACACACGATTCGGTTTCCGGGCTGCCAGCGCGACACCGCGAACCCTGATGGTCACGCTAGCTTCGCTGCGCGCCGCCGGCTACCTATAGGAGACAGACCCTCCGTATAGGAGACAGACCCTCCGCGACGCCGGGGCTAGGCGTCCAGGCGCGTGCGGCGGGTAGGCCAGCGGCGCTCGCTGGCGCGTAGCGCGGCGACGGCGAGCGACGTCCAGAAGGCGGCGACGAGGTAGCCGCCGAGCACGTCGCTGGGCATGTGCCACGCGAGGATCAAGAGCGCGCAGCCGACGGCGAGGGAGAAGGCGGCGCCGACCCAGGCGACGAGCACGCGCAGGCGCTGGGGCGCGGCCAGGACGGCCGCGAGGGACAGCGCCATCGCTGCCGTCGAGTGGCCGCTCGGCCAGGACGCGGCGCCGACACGGATGGCGCCGACGTGCATGTGCGGATGGGCGGCCAGCGGCTTGAGCGTCTCTGCGGTGTACGGAGCGAGCGCCATCACGGCGACGATCGCCAGCGCCACGCGCGGGCGCCCGCGGGCGAGGGCGACCGCCACGAGCGCGATCCCCCACAGCACGAACTGCAGCGGATCGAGCAGGTGCAGCAGGAATTCCGCGGGCCGGTCGACTGCGGGGCGGCTGAGCAGCGTGAAGTCGTGGAGGGCGACCGCGTCCTTGAGCTGCGCCGCGGGCACGAGCTCGGCGAGCACCCACACGGCGACCATCGACAGCACGCACAGGCCGGCGAGGCCGAGCGCGCCCGCCACCCCAGAGGAGCCCCGCTCGCCGCGGGTGGGACGGCGGGGGGACATGGCCGCGGCCGGGTATGCGTGTCCGGACATCTCCACCAAGGGTATGACGCGGGCTAAAGAGCCGGTGAACGGGTCGTCGGCAGCGCGATCGCGACGCCCGCGAGCAGCGCGACCGCGAAGCGGTGTTCGAGCGTCCGCCGGTCGAACGCGCGCGCGGCCGCTTCCACGCCGGCGTCGTCGGTTCCGGTGATCACCCACACGGGCGCTTCCTTGGGGCCCTGCGTGGCCGCTATCAGCCCCGCCCCGGCGCCGAGCGTCCGCACCGGCTGGCCCTGCGCGTCGAGCAGCACGAGCGCGCGCCCGCCCGACGCGAAGCGCGCGTAGACGCCGCTCGCCCGCGGGCCGCGGGCGATGCTCTGCGCCTCCAGGTCGCCGCCGACGCGCTGCCATGGCCCGACGATCGCCCTCAGTGTTTCCGGCGCGCCGCCGCTGCCCACGGCGTCGATCGCCGCCGGCACGCCGAAGTGGCGCAGGCTGGCGGTGACGGCGGCGCAGGCGTGGGAGAAGGTCGTGCATTCGACGCGCACCGGCAGGCGCTTGCCGTCGATGCCGTTGAGGAACGGCTCCGGGAACGCGCCGACGAGCGCCGCCGGCGTTTGCGGGGACTGGCTCGGGTCGTGCAGGTCCCACCAGATGTGATCGCCGGGGTGCACGCGCGTGAGCGCGGGCCGCGTGGACGCCTGGACGCCGTTGACGTAGAACACCCACTGCGGGGCCCCCGCCCCCCGCGCGGAGGCGGACGCACCCGCGGACGGGCCGGCCGAGACGCCGTCGATGCTCGCCACCGAGCGCTCACCCGCGGAGGCGCGCACGGTGTCCTCGGCGGCGAGCAGACTGAGGACGCTCTCCCCTTCGCTCGCGCGCAGACCATCCGTGCGTCGCAGCACGCCCGCGCCGAAGTCGCGGGTGACGAGCAGCTGGACGGCGCTCGGCGCGGAGCCGACGGCGAGGCCGCAGCCCGCCAGCGCGAGCGAGGCGAGCGCGCCGGCGGCCAGCGCACGGATGCGCAGGCGATGACGGTGACGCGCTCGCCTGCGCCGCTCCAGCGGCGGGCGCGTCGGGGCCCCTGGCCTGCTGCGCGCACGATGCGCGCTCACCGCTGCCGGCCGCCCTCGACCGCGTCCTTCAGCCGCGCGAGGCGGACGTCCCACGCGGCCTGCGCGTCCTGAAGCCATGATGATGCGGGCGCCAGCGCACCGGCGCGCAGCCGGTAGCGAACCTCGCGCCCGCCGTTCGGCGCGCGCTCGATCAGCCCCGCGTGGTCGAGCGTGCCCAGGTGCTTGGCGACGGCCTGGCGCGTGATCGGCAGCACCGCGCTGAGCGCGGGCACGCTGGTGGTGCCGTCGCGCAGCAGCTCCTCGACCATCAGCCGCCGCGTCGGGTCGGCGAGCGCCGCGAACACCTCTCCGACGCGATCCCCCTCCGGCGGGGCGCCCGCCGGGGGCTGATGTCGGCCGCTCAAGCGAGCACTCGCGCGAAGCTGGCGGCGAGCATCGCGAGCGGGAACGAAGGCGCGCTCTCGATGACGATCACGCGGGTCGCCGGCTCGGGCCCGGCGACGGCGAGAACCAGAAACTCGACGCGCGTGGCGGGCTCGTCGGCGCTCGCCCACCACCAGGCGAGCCGGTGCGGCGCGTCGAGGAGCTCTACGTGGATCTGGCGGTCGGGCTCCTCAAGCCAGCGCTCGCGGCCCTCCTCGGTGGCGAGCGCCTCCCACACCTCCTCGGGAGTGGCCTGCACCTCGATCTCGCGCCGTACCGACATCACGACCTCCTTGACAACCAAATGGTTGCTATTGTGCTTGACAACCAACCAGTTGTCGAAAGGATAGCGGACATGCCCCTGATCCCGATGGTCGTCGAGCAGAGCGCGCGCGGTGAGCGCTCGTTCGACATCTACTCGCGCCTGCTGAACGAGCGGATCGTGTTCATCGGCACGCCCGTGGACGACCAGGTGGCGAACCTCGTGGTCGCCCAGCTGCTGCACCTGGAGAGCGAGGACGCCGAGAAGGACATCTCCCTGTACATCAACTCCCCCGGCGGGATCGTGTACTCGGGCCTTGCGATCTACGACACGATGCAGTTCGTGAAGCCCGACGTGCAGACGATCTGCTTCGGCGTGGCGATGAGCATGGGCTCGCTGCTGCTGGCGGGCGGGGCGGCGGGCAAGCGGATGGCGCTGCCGAACAGCCGCATCCTCATCCACCAGCCCTCCGGCGGCTACGAGGGCAAGGCCGCGGACATCGAGATCCACGCCCGCGAGACGCTCGAGCTGCGCCGGCACGTGGACGAGATCTACGCCCGCCACACCGGCCAGCCGCGCGAGCGCCTCCACGACGACATGGACCGCGACCGCTACTTCACGGCCGAGCAGGCGCGCGAGTACGGCCTGATCGACCGTGTGATCTCCTCGCACGAGCTCACGCGAGCGTCGACCGGGTTCGCGGCCTAGATCCAGCCGAGCAGCGGGCCGAAGACGAGCCCGGCGATGAGATCGACGCCGGCGAGCAGCCCCACCACCTGCAGCTGGCGCGCCCGCCGCGGCATGTCGAAGACGGTGAAGGAGACGACGTAGAACGTGAGGTAGCCGAAGACGACGATGACGGGAAAGCTGGCGACGTTCCACCACCAGTAGTACCAGTGGAAGACGCCGTCGGCGTGCAGCAGCAGCTCGACGCCGACGGACACGAACGAGAGCCCGATCGCCACCGCCCAGCGGTTGGGCAGGCCGAGCACGCGAGCGGAGCGGTCGGCGGGGAGCAGCTTGACGAAGACGACGCCGTTGATGGCGAAGAACAGCGAGATCTCGACGGTGAGGCCGATGAGGATGACGAAGCTCGAATGGCCGGTGACGGTCCAGAGTGCGGCGTTGCCGTTGACGTGGAGGACGAGCGCGTTGACGATCTCGTTGAACCAGTCCATCAGCCAGAAGGCGAGGCCGGCGAGCACGGCGCTCCAGTTGGCGCGCTGGGCCTCGACCGCGTAGACGTAGACGACGAGCGCGAGCAGCGTGACGGTGGACCAGTCGAACATGCCGGGCGCGCGCAGCAGGCGCTGGGCTTCGCGGGTGAACTCGGGGACGCTTGCCACGTGCGCGTGTGCTCGACGGTGTCAGGAGCCGAGCGCGGCGAGGTCCGCGTCGAGGTCGCCGAGCATGGCGCGCTCGCGCTCGGAGAGGACCGACCCGGCGACGATCAGCCGTCCCGCCGCCTCGAGGTCGTCGGGGCGGCCGAACGTGAGCGCGGCCTTGACGGCGCCGTCCTCGAGGTACCAGTTGGTGAACGATCCATCGTCGAACGATCCGCGCAGGATCTCCTCGTCCCACTCGCGCGCCGGGCCGACATATTCGAGCTCCCCCCAGTCGCCGAGAACGGAATAGAAATAGGGGACGACGTCGTGCGGGACGTCGCGTCCGAGCATGTTCAGCGCGGCGGTCTTGCCGTGGTTGAAGGCGACGTCCCAGTGCTCGAGGCGGATGGCCGCGCCGCCGTGGACGACCGAGTCGTATTCGCAGATGTCCCCGGCGGCGAACACGCCCGGCGCGGAGCTCTGAAGGCGCGAGCTGCAGCGCACGCCGCCCTGCTCGCCGATCTGCAGGCCCGCCCGCTGGGCGAGCTGGACGTCGGGTGTGACGCCGACGCCGACGACGACCGCGTCGGCTGCCAGCTCCAGCCCGCGCCGGGTGATCACCTTGGCGACGCGGCCACCTGTGCCCGTCCGGGTATCGCCCTCGAAGCGCTCGAGGTGGTCCTCGCCGTGGACGCGCACGCCGTGCGATTCGAGCAGGTCCTGGAAGAAGCGCCCGGCGCGCTCGCCGAAGCCGCGTTCGAGCGTGGCGCGCTCCTGCATGACCAGCGTGCAGCTCTTGCCCATCAGCGTGAGCGACGCGGCGACCTCGCAGGCGATGTAGGAGCCGCCGATCATCACCACCTCCTCGGCGTCGGCGACGCCCTCGCGGATGGCGTCGGAGTTGCCGAGCGTGCGCAGGTAGTGGATCTGCTCGAGCTCGCAGCCGCCCACGTTCAACCGGCGGACGTTCGCGCCGGTGGCGATCAGCGCCTTGGCGAAGGCGACCTCGTCCTTGTTCGACAGCGTCGCCGCGCGCGCGTCCAGGTCGAGGCCGGTGACGCTCGTGCGTGTGAGCAGCTCGACGTTCTGCTCGCTCCAGAACTCGTTCGGGCGAAACAGCGGCTCCTCGCGGGTCTCCTCCCCGCGCAGGTAGCCCTTCGAGCAGTCCGGGCGATTGTATGGCGGGTCGGGCTCGCGCCCGACGAGCAGAACGTCCCCGTCGGCGCCTTCCTCGCGCAGCCAGCGGGCACAGTTGGCCGCGGCGAGGCCGCCTCCGATCAGCAGGTAGTCGACCTTGCGGGCCGCCATCGCCCGCCACCTTACAGCCCCGGCGGATGACAGACGGACGCCGTCTCGCCACCCGAATGCTCTGGGTTCGAGGAACGATCGTTGGGGTCTGGACTCGACTCAGACGATGACCGTGTCGACGCCGCCGAGGTTGGCGAAGTCGCGGTCGCGCGTGATGAGCGGGAGCCCGTGGGCGGCCGCGGTAGCGGCGATCAGGGCGTCGGCCGTTTGGAGCCTCTTCCCGCGGCGGCGCCTGGCGTCTGCGAGCAGTCGGCCGTAGTGTGGCGCGACGCGCGTGTCGATCGGGAGGGCGGCGAATCGCCGCTCGGCGAAGACGAGCGTGGCAAGCCGGCCGGGGCGCTGTTCGTCGGTGGCGACGAGGACACCGTGGTGCAGTCCGCAGAGCGTCACCGCCGAGATGGCGGCCTGCTCGGGCGGGTCCTCGAGTGCGAGGTCTTCTCCGCGCGCGAGCGAGATGACGAATGAGGTATCGAGAAGGGCTCGCTTCACGCGAATGGATCGCGCGGGGGATCGTCGAGCTCGTGCAGCTCACTCTCGAGACGATCGTCGGGGAGCATCGTGCCTCGGAGCTCCTTCACGATCTCATCGAAGGGCACGAACTGCTGGGCGCGATCGATCGGAACCAGCTCCGCGACAGGGTGGCCGTGGACGGTGATCCGCAGCTGCTCGCCCGCCTCGACGCGACGGAGCAGGTCAGCTGTGTTGTTGCGAAGCTCGCGCTGGGGTACCTCCGTAGCCACTGGGCTACATTGTAGCGCTAACGGGGCGCGCGAGCCAGCGCCTCACAGCCCCGGCGGATGTCGCACCGACCAGTGCGCCCATGTGGGGATGTGGTCGAGGATGCGCCAGCGCGGCCCGTTTTCGTAGCGGTTGGGGCCGACGTCGGTGCCGTCGTGGCTGGTGTCCAGCCGTAGCCCCGCGATGACGATGAACACATGCGGTGTGGGGCTGTCGGCGGCGTAGATCGTCACCCAGCGCCCCGGTCCCGGCTCGCCCCAGTTGACGTAATCCTGAGCTAGCGGGTTGTCCTCGATTATTTCGTCCAGGGGTCTTATGCCTGCGCGATAGAGGACGTAGTTGACGCTGCTCGAGCAGTCCTCTTCGGTTGCACCCAGCGGGTCTGGGTGCCCGTCCGGCCCGTAGGGCAGGTCCTGGAGCTCGTTGCCAGCCACCACCATCGCCTGCACCGTCGGCGGCACGCCCGCCGGTACGAGCGCCACATGGCCGTCTCCTGGCGCCAGCCGGGCCCGTTCGCCGACGATGAATCGCACCGGCGTGGAGGTCTCTTCCTGGAGACGCACGTCTGCGCCCCTTCGAGCGCCTTCGTCTTCGTCGCCTTCTCGCAGAGGGTCCTCGGCAAGCAACGCCCCTGAATGCGCTGGCGTTGCTTCGACAGGCGCGGGAGCACTGGCAAGGCTCGTTCCGG
>CAWAJG010000003.1:0-424885 GCA_963782325.1 uncultured Solirubrobacteraceae bacterium | reverse complement strand
CCGCCCAGCTCTGCGCGGCCTGCTCGACAGCCTCATCGCGGGTGTCCTCCATGTGCAGCTGCCCGCGGCGTAGGTAGTGGGCCATCGCGCGGTCGGAGCGCCCGGCCCGCAGGTCTGCCCACGCGCGCTGTTCGTCGGGGTCGAGGGTACGGCGGATGTTCGAGAGCTCAGCGCTTGGGGCGATGTCGCCGAGGCGCGCGAACATGCCGCCAGCGCCGATCGAGGGGAGCTGCGCGGCGTCACCGATCGCCACGAGCTTTGACCCGCTGTGCTCCACGACTTCGGTGAGCCGCTCAAGGCGGTCGGTGTCGGCCATGCCCGCCTCATCGAAGTAGATCGTGGTGTCCTGGCCGATGGCGAGCTGGCCGCACTCGACACGGGAGACGAGCGCGTCGAGCGTGAGGGTGTGCCCGGCGAGCGCGGGGCTGTCTTGGCCGAGGCGCTGCGCGGTGGAGCCAGATACGGCGATGCCGAGCGTCCGGTGGCCGCCGTACTGCTCGGCGCGGGCGGCGGCGTCGATGACGACGCCCTTGCCGGTGCCGGCTGGTCCGACGAGGATCGCGGCGCGCTCGGGGCCGGTGATGACCTGCAGGGCGTGTGCCTGCTCGCCGCTGAGGCGTCCGCCGATCCGCTCTGCGATCTGATCGCCGGCGAGCGCGCGGGCCTCGACCCCGACGTCTCGGCCGCCGGCGGCGGCGAGCGCGGTGAAGCGGCGCTCGATCGCCTGCTCGCGCGCACGCACGGCGAGCGTGGTCATCAGACCGCCCTCGAGGGGGAGCACGCGGCGTTCGGCGATCATCGCCCGCGAGAGGTCGAGGGCCTCGCGGGGTGAGAGTTCGCCGACGGACTGCTCAAGCAGGACTGCCCTGAACTCGCCGGGCTCGAAGGTCGCGGTGCGCTCGGTGAGGCGCTGCTCGACGCGATCCTCAAGCGGCGCCTGCACCGCCGGCCCCGCCTCCGCGATGGAGCGCTGTCCGGGCTGCTGGGCGGTGAAGTCGAAGCGTGCGGCGGTGTCGTTCCATGCTTGCTGCAGGTCGGTGCGGGTGACGAGCACCTTGGCCTTGCGGTTCTCCAGCTTGAGTGCTCGTAGCTCGCCGCGCTCGGGTGCGCGGCCCCACTGTGCGCGGAAGCGCTCGGCGGCTCTGGCAACCTCGCGGCTGCGGGCGCTGAAGGAGTCCAGCAGGCCGCGCGGCACACCGGCGATCTCGAAGTAGCGGCCATGTTTGCCGGTGCCCTGCTCGATCGCATAACCGCGCTGCTGGAGTTGGTGCGCGAGCGACGAGCGGTAGTAGGCGCCGAGCTCGCGGGCCGAGCGAAAGACGGGACGCGATGCGACCGCGACGATGCGACCGTCCTCGCGGATGGCGCTGGTGATGACCACATGGCTGTGGAGCTGTGGGTCGGGTACGTCTCCCTCGAGGACGCCGCGGGCGGTGGTGTGGCGGTACTCGGCGGCCACCACGTCGCGGGCCGGCTCCTCGACCACCTGCCCGCCGTAGCGGCGGCGCACGGTCGGCACCGTTTCGGTCAAGTGGCCGATCGTCTCGCTGACGGCGGCGGCGTGCGCAGCTTCGATCTCGCGGCGCTGGGATTCGTCGGCGAGCGCCCACACGGCGGACACCGACTTCGGCGCGGAGAACGTCAGGTCGATCCCGCCGGCGCGGCTGCCGTCGGCACCGGCACGGCGAAGCCACCGGCCAGTGCGGGGATGCTTGCCTTCCATCAGCGCGATGAAGTCCCGCCCGTCGACCGCGGCGCCCTCGATCCCGAGTTTGGCGAGCGCGTCGGGGGTGGCGAGCCACTGGCCGGGGGCCTGGGTGGGCTCCCCCTCGGGCGAGAGGTAGTAGTCGCCGCGCTCTGGCTCGATGGTCTTTGACTCCAGGTAGCGGGCGTAGCCGCCGCCCTTGGCGGCGCCGATGCTGGCTGCGGTCATCACAAGGGGTACAGACCCCCAAGCCTTCAGACCGGCCAACGAATTACATGGCACGGACACAGCGCCGGCACGGCTGTGCATCTAGTCTGTTTGAGCTTGATGCCTGTGCGCCGGCTGCGTGGGTCGGGGAGCGTCGTCGAGCCGCGAGCGGGCAGCCGCCGGCCGCAGTCCGACGCATAGCGTCGGGAACGGAAGCGAGCTGAAGGCGCGAGCAAGCGTCCAGACGGGCGCAGCCCGTAGCGGTAGCTTCTGGGCCGCTGACGTGTGGTGTGGCGTCCGAGCCGGAGGCCAGCTCAGCGGCGAAGGATCGCCGCGAACAGCCGCCGGGCGAGGGAGCGCTTCGTGCTGCTCGGCTCGACGGTCGGGCGCAACGGCAGCAGGCTCACATCGGCGCGGGCGTAGCGAGAGCCGCTGCCCTCCCCACACCAGCGGCAGTCGGGGTCGGGCTTGGGGGTGGTGGTCAGCACCCGACCCTCGCGCATGAGCGTGATCCGGTGCTCGGCGAGATATGGGTCGGCCTGGCCGATCACGGACATCAGCAGCGCGTTCAGGGCGCCCGCCGCGGCGGCGGCGTTCAGGGTGGTGACGGACGGGTCGGCGACGTCCTCCTGGCCGAGGTAGTTCTGCTCAGCGCGCTGCTCGGGCGTCGCGGTCTCCTGTTGAAGCAGGACGGGGTCGATCAGCCCGGCGCAGGAGAGGCATCCGTGACGAGGCAGGACGGGACGCACGGCGGTGTAGATCTGCTCGATCTCACCCCCGGCGCGGAGCTCGACCTTCGCGCCGATCTGGATCAGCGGGATCAGGAAGCTCTGCGCGATCGCGTTTGCGACCAAGCGTGCGGTCGCGGTGTCGGTCGCGAGCAGGAGGTAGTCGCAGTCGAACAGCCGCCGGGCGACGTGGGAGTGGCTGATGTCGCCGTCGATCGCGTTGAAGTGAATGCTCGGGTCGATCCGCTGCGCATGATCGCGTGCGACGTGCACCTTCTTGCGCTTCTCGCGCGCGTCGCGCTCTGAGGCGCCCATGATCCGTGAGAGGTTGTGGCGCTTGACGATGTCGGGGTCGACGGCCGTTATCTGCCCGACCCCGAGGTGCGCGAGCTGCTCGATCAGGATCGAGCCGCCGCCGCCGGCACCGAGCACGCCGACGTGAAGGCTGCGCAACCGGGCCTGTCCGGTGGCGCCGAACAGCAGCACCTGACGATCGAAGCGCTCGAGATCGCCACTGCGGTCCTCGGGCGGGCGCGGGCGCAGGGTCCGTATGCTGGCGCCGATCACCTGCACGCGGGTGAGCTCTCGGCGGTTGCCGTCGGCGTACCAGCTCTCTCCGGCGGCGCTGGCCTCGCCGAGCGCGACGCCGGTCACGCTGGTGGCGCCGGTGATGTCGAGCAGATGCGGGAAGACGCGCTCGTGTGCGGCCAAGTCGTCGCCAGACAGAGCGTTGCGCTCGTGCGCGCCGGGGTGGCTGTGCACGGTGACCATCGCCAGACGCTCCTGCGCGGCGCGGTTGCCGAGGCGCGCGAGCGCCCCTGCGGCGAACTGTCGGTAGCCGTGGGTCCCGGGCGGGAACTCGTCCGGCTCGAGCAGATGGGTCTCGCGGACCGCGAGGGTGCTTTGGCCAGCGGCGTGGTGCTCACCGGCGAGCAGGATCGCGCCGTGCTCGTCGTGGTCGCCGGGGAAGAGGTGCGCGTGCAGGCGCTCGTAGTCGCCTGCCGAGACGCGCAGCTCGCTCAGTTCGCCGCGAGCCATGCCTGCGCCTGTAGCGCCGAGCCGAGCGCGGTGTCGAGCTTGGGGTTCCATGCGCGGTGGCGCAGCGAGACCTGGACGGCGGCTTCGCCGCGCCAGGGCACTTCCTGCAGACCGCCGATGATCCCGCCGGTGGGGTGCGCGCCGGTGAGGTAGAACGGGTAGATCGCCGCGTCCGGGTAGTGGTAGGGGATCAAGAACCAGAGCGTCCCGGTGCGGGGGCTCCAGCGCTCTGAGAGTGTCACGCCGGTAATCGCGACGATCGTGCCTGCGGGGTCCTCGTGAACTTGGACTCGATCGGGGAACGCGGCCTGCAGCTCTGCGACGGCACCGGCGATCTCGGCGGGCATCGTCGCGACGCTCACGAGACGTCCTGTCCCGAGATAGCCGTGAACCGCTCGTCGTGTTTGACCTTGACGGTCTGCCCGTCGGTGATTTCGGTGCCGTCGGGCCCGTAGAGCTTGAAGTCGGCAGGGACTTCCGCGGCGTGCTTGATCTGAGCGCCGGTGACCTCGTGGCCGGGCACCTCGACGGCCCTGTTGTTGACGAGGATCTTGACGGCCTTCGGTGCGGTCGTGAACTGCTCGTTCTCCTGAAGCGCCACTCGCTCGTCGTTTGCGATGAGCTCTCCGCCGGGGCCATGCAGCTGCAGGGCCCCGGGCAGTCCGGCAGCGACCTTGATCTGATGGCCGGTCGCATGGTCTTTCTGGAGCGTCACCGGCTGGTCGTTGACGAGGACCGTGACCGCCTGTCTGGCGTTCGGCTCTGGGCTGAGGGTGCTGTCGGTCATGCGCGGCTCCTTAGTTCAATGAACTCACTGAACTAATGTAGCACGGCCGATCTCCGGATTCGTCACGGGCCGCCTCGGCAGCTAGGAGCAGGCAGCGAGCTCGTCGGACTGCGGTGTGGCGAACACGACGGGACGCTGCGGGGCTCCGTCAGGGCGCACGCGCACGACCGCGCCGGTGGCCTGCAGCGCGACGAGACGCTGATGAAGGTTTGGAAGCTTGAGTTCCAGCTGCTCAGCGAGCTCAGAGGCCGTGAATACCTCTAGCTCTTGCGCCGCCCTAAGTGTCTCGTCGAGATGCGCACGCCCGCCGATCAGCCGCAGCGTTCCTTTCTCCACCGCAACCAGCATCATGTCGCGACGCTCGAGCACCAGCCCGAGCGTGTCCTGCACGTCCTCGTTCAGGTTGGTCAGGACCACGAAGCGATCGGGATGGTCGGCGTTCCACGCACGCAGCGCAAGGGCAAGCTCGTCGAGAAACGGCGAGGAGGCGACCTGCACGCCGGTGAACTCAACGAACAGGTCCTGTGCGCCGTCGCCTGCACGCTCGCGCAGTTGCTCGGCGACCTCACGACCGAGCGCACGCGTACCAAGGACCTTTCCAGGCACCTTGAACGCCAGCGCATCCCGTTTCACTGACATCGCTGAAACAATACCTCTCTTGCTACCCGTCCTGGCCTGAACCGGACGGACGATCGACCGACCGCTCGCCCGCGATGCGCACGATGACCGTCGTGCCCGGCAGATAGCGGCCCACGACGGTGCGGTGTTGCATCGAGGTCCACAGCAGCCTTCCGGTGCCGGCGAGAATCTGCACCTGGGCCTGCACGCGCGCGGCGCGCGCTCGTTGAAGGATGTACCCGAGAAATCCAGGCTCGGCGTCCAGAGCACGCCGAGGAATCGCCCGCAGGAAATCTCGCGGGTCCTCGCTCTCGGCGATGCCGCGTCCAGTGTCGAGGACGACGAGCTCGACGAACCGGCCGCGAGCAGTGCTCGTCAGCGCCACTACCGGCGGATCGCTCGGTGCCTGGGCGTGAACCACGGCGTTGTCAGCGAGCTCCATCGCGGCCGCCGTTATGAATGCGCTGCGCCTGCGGGAGATCCTCGCCCGTTCGCACGCATCCAAGGTCCAGCCGCCGAGCGCGACCGCGGCGTGGGAATCCTCGACGGTTGTCGCCGGCACCAGTGCGTAGTTCGCCGGCGGCCGCTCATCGACCTGCCCGGTGAGTTTCACGCGATCGGGCAGTGGGTCGAGGAGCGCCGACAGTCGCGCTGCCAGGTCGGGCTCGCTCGGCAACACGAGCGTGACCGTCCCCTGCTCGTGCTCGCGATGGTGCCGGGCCATGCGCAGTCTGACGGCGACTGCTGTAACCGTGTCCAGGCGCTGAACGGATCCGGCGTGTACGCAGAGCTCGCTGTCGGCATCTGCGGAGATGCTTGGCGCGAGCAGCTGCTCGACCGCGTTTTCGCGGGTCAGGTCGCCGCTGAGACTGAGCCATTCCATCGCACGGTCCGCCTCCTGCGGTGCCGGTGGGGGTGGCGACTATCGCCACGGGTCCAGCGATCAGCAAAGCATGGGCGGCGGACGGCACGGGCAGCAAGACCCCACCCGCGCGATTGGCAACGACATCACGCAGGGCAGTTTGTAGCTGATGGTCAGGATGGAAAGACGAGCGAGCTGCCCGCACACACGAAGCGCACCGCCGCGGTCGCCGATGCGCAGGCGGACTCATTCAGCTTCGGCCCCTTCCGGCGCAGAGGACGAGCCTTTCATGCACCACACCACGACCGTGCTGTTCTCCGCGCGCCCCGTGCCATCCCTCCAGTCCACGCCGCACGGCCGATGCCGCACGCGCCGCACGAACGGCTCGGGCTTGGCGGGGCGGCCGATACTGCAGTGGTACTGCAAATCGGTGTCCGCCTGACCCGCTACTGTCCGTATCTGGCCGTGCGCTTCCCGCACAGCCTGAGGCTGGAGACGGCTGCCAGAGCCAAATATCGCTCCGGTGCTTGTAAGCGGCGAACGGGGTTCGAACCCGCGACCTCAAGCTTGGGAAGCTTGCGCTCTACCAACTGAGCTACCGCCGCAACCGTCCCGATTCTACGGCACCCTCGACGAGTGCCGAGGCCGGCTGACGCGGGCTCACAACCACTGCGAGCGCAACCGCGGCGACCCCCGCCCATCTAACCTTCTCCCCGTGAAGCCCCGCCCCCTGCCGATCCTCGTATCGCTCGCCGGCGTGGCGGTCGTGGCGCTGCTGCTGTACGGCGTGTCCACGCAGGCGCCCAACCGCACGCTCGACGAGCTGGTGGCGCGCGGCCAGTATCCGCCGGCGCCGGAGGCCACGCGGACGCTGCCGGTGCTGGGGGCGGCGGGCAGGCGGACGCTCGCGTCGCTGAGGGGGAAGGTGGTGGTGCTGAACTTCTGGGCGTCGTGGTGCACGCCCTGCCAGGCCGAGGCGCCGCTGCTCGAGCGGGCCCAGCGGGGCCTCGAACGCCACGGCGCGACGGTGCTCGGCGTGACCTACCAGGACGCCTCGCCCGACTCCGAAGGCTTCGTCCGCCAGTACCACCTCACCTACCCGAGCCTGCGCGACACGACCGGCGAATTCGCGCACTCGTTCGGCACCCGCCAGGTCCCCGAGAGCTTCCTCATCGACCGCCAGGGCAGGATCGTGGCGATCGAACGGGGCGAGATCGAACAGGGCTTCGTCAAGCGCGCGCTGGCGCTCGCGGATAGCACGTGAGGCGCGCCCGCCTGGCGTCCGCGCCGCTCACCGCGGCGCTTGTCCTCGCCGCCGCGCTCCCCCCGGCGCCGGCGCCGGCTCGCGCGTGTCGCTGCCTGTGATCGAACGCCAGGCGATGTGCGTGACGTGCAAAGTGGAGCTCAACGAGTCCCAGTCCCCGCAGGCGAACCTCGAGCGCGACTACATCAAGGAACTGATCGCCAAGGACGAGGACGAAGCGGAGATCATGCGCTCGCTCGTCGCCCAGTACGGCCCCACGGTGCTCGCCCTACCGCGCGCGCACGGCTTCGACCTGGCCGTCTATCTCGTCCCGGCGGCGGTCGTGCTGGCCCTGCTCGCCACCGTCCTGCTGCTGCTCCCCGGCTGGCGCCGCCGCGCACGCAGGACGAGCGCCGGCGCCGGCGCGTCCACGCTCAGCCCCGACGACGCCGCCAGGCTAGACGCGGACCTCGCGCGCTTCGACTGAGCTACATCCGCTCCGGCGCGCCCACGCCCAGCAGCCCCAGGCAGCGGGCGATCGTGCGCATGCTGGCGACGGACAGGGCGATGCGCAGCGATTCGACGTCGTCGGCGTCGAGCCCGACGACCTGGCAGTCGCGGTAGAAGGCGGTGAACGTCTGCGCGAGCGCGAGGACGTACGCGACGATGCGGTGCGGCGCACGCCGCTCGGTCGCCTCGGCGAGCTCCGCGGGGAACGCGAGCAGCTGCTCGATCAGCGCGCGCTCGCTCGCGTGCAGGGAGACCGCCTCGCGCTCGGCGCCCGCGTCGCATCGTCCCCGGAGGGGGAGCACGGCGGCCGTCGCCGCGGCCACGCGCTCGGCGCCGGCCTTGGCGAGCATCGAGGCGATGCGCGCGTGGGCGTACTGCACGTAGTAGACGTCGTTCTCGTTGGACTGCCGCCGGGCGAGATCGAGGTCGAGCTCGACGGTGGTGTCGTGGGAGCGCGCCAGCAGGTACCAGCGGGCGGCGTCCACGCCGATCTCCGCGACGAGCTCGTCGAGGGTGACGAACTCTCCCGCGCGCTTGGACATCTGCGCGCGCTCGCCCGAGCTGACGAGGTGGACGAGCTGCATGATCAGCAGCTCCAGCTCGTCGGGGTCGCCGCCGAGCGCCTGGTAGGCGGCCTTCATCCGCGCGACGTAGCCGTGGTGGTCGGCGCCCCACACGTCGATCTGGCGCTGGAAGCCGCGCTCGCGCTTGTCCTGGTGGTAGGCGATGTCGGAGGTGAAGTACGTGTGCTCGCCGCTCGAACGGACGAGCACCCGGTCCTTGTCGTCGCCGAAGTCGGTCGTGCGCAGCCACAGCGCCCCGTCGCGGCTGTAGGTGTGACCGTGGCGCTCGAGCACCGACAGCGTGTGCGCCACGGGGCTGGGGTCGCCCTCGTGGAGCGAGCTCTCATACGACCAGTGGTCGAAGTCGGCCACCCCGAACGCCGCCAGCGATGCCCGGATGCCGTCCATCACCAGCGCGACCGCCGCGCGGCCGAGCGCCGCCGGCTCGGCGTCCCCGTCCCGGGACGATGCGGCGTCGGGCAGGCGCGCGGCCAGCTCGGCCACGTAGTCGCCCTTGTAGCCGTCCTCGGGCACCGGCTCGCCGCGGGCGAGCGCGCCGATCGACTCGCCGAGCTTGCGCACCTGCGAGCCGGCGTCGTTGACGTAGAACTCGCGCTCGACCTCGTCACCCTGGAGCGCGAGCATCCGCGCGAGGGCGTCCCCGTAGGCGGCGTTGCGGGCGTGCCCGACGTGCATCGGCCCGGTGGGGTTGGCGGACACGAATTCCACGAGCACGCGTTCCGGGCGCTGCGCGCCGCCGGCGCCGTATGCGTCCCCCGCCGCGAGCGCGTGCGCGAGCGCGTCGGTCAGCCATGTGTCCGAGACGAACAGGTTGACGAACCCCGGGCCGGCGACCTCGAAGCGCTCGAGGCTCGCCCCCAGCAGCGCCTGCACGGCGCTGCCCACGCGCTCGGCGAGCTCGCGGGGGGCGACGCCGAGGATCGGTGCGAGCAGCAGCGCGGCGTTGGTCGAGTAGTCGCCGAACTGCGCCCGGCGGGGTCGCTCGAGCGTGATCGGCAGGCCGCTCGCGCCCGCGCCGTCGCCCGCGAGCTGCTCGGCCGACCGCCTCACCGCCGCGCGCAGGCGCTCAAGCGGCGTGTCCGGCGGCGCCTGCGCGTTCTCGGATCGGGGCTCGGTCATGGGTTCGTGGGCGGCGGTTGCGATACTAGCTGCGTGACCGACCAAGACTCAGGCGCCGAGCGCCACATCAACATCCATCTGTCCCCCGAGATCATGGGGGGCGTGTATGCGAACTTCGCCAACGTCAGCCACTCCGACTACGAGTTCACCGTCACGTTCGCCCGCGTCGACCACGAGGTCGAGGCCGAGGAGGTCCCCGGCGTGGTGGTATCGCGCGTGAACCTCTCCCCGCGGTTCATGCGCGAGCTGATCGACGCGATGGAGGACAACTACTCGAAGTGGCGCACCCGCGAGGGCATCAAGAACCTGCCCGAGTACGGCGGCGCCGAGGCCGGCGCAGACGCCGACTGAGCCCGCATCCAGCCCACCGGCACGCGGTCGGCGGCGTTGCACGGACGCCGCGCGCGGAAACGCGCGCCGGCCGGCGGTGTTCCTACCCTGCAAGGATGAAGGTCGCGGTCATCTCCGATATCCACGCCAACCGCCACGCCTTCGAGGCCACGCTCGAGGCGGTCGCGGACAGCGACGCGGCGGAGCTGTGGTGCCTGGGCGACCTCGTCGGCTACGGGGCCGAGCCGGATGCGTGCGTGGAGCTCGCGCGGGAGCACGCGGCGGTGTGCCTGGCCGGCAACCACGACATGGCCGTCACCGGCGAGATCCCGCTGGAGGAGTTCTCGCGCGGCGCCAGCCTGGCGGCGCAGTGGACGAGAGAGGTGATCGCGCCGGAGAACCTGGAGTTCCTGGAGAGCCTGCGCCCGCAGGCCCAGGAGGGGCCGGTGGGCCTCTACCACGCGAGCCCCCGCGACCCCGTCTGGGAGTACGTGCTCTCGGCGCTCCTCGCCGAGCTGTGCATGGACGCCCAATCCCAGCGCGTCTGCCTGATCGGCCACTCGCACGTGGCGCTGTCGTTCGCGCGCCACGAGGGCGAGCTGGCGACCGGCGAACCGCGCCGCGCCGAAGCGCAGCTCGACGTCGCCGAGGGCGAGTGGCTGCTGAACCCCGGTAGCGTCGGGCAGCCCCGCGACGGCGACCCCCGCGCGTCGTGGCTGCTGCTGGACCTCGACGAGATGGCCGCGTCCTACCACCGCGCCGACTACGACATCGCCGGCGCCGCCGCGGCGATCCGCGCCGCGCGCCTGCCCGACTCGCTGGCCGAGCGCCTGGAGTACGGGCAGTGAGCCGCCGTCGCATGATCCTCACACGGCGTCGGGTGGCGAGCGCGCGGCGGCGCCTCTTGCACGGTCTGCTCGCGTGCGCGCTCGGCGTGGGCGTAGCGCTGACCGTGTCCGCGTGCGCGGGCTCGAACGCGAAGCTGATCCCCGTGGCCGACTCCGAACCGCTGCAGAGCGACTTCGAAGCGGTGGCGCAGGCGGCGGAAGAAGGCGACGGCGACTGCTCGAACACCGAAGCGGCGCTGCTGAAGACCGAACAGGACTTCGGCAGGCTGCCGTCGTCCGTCGACGCGGGGCTGCGCGCGCGCCTGCGCGAAGGCATCGCGAAGCTGCGCCAGGACGCGCTGGGTGTCTGTGGGAAGGCACAGAGCTCGACGACCTCCACGGCGAAGACGACCACGAGCAAGTCGACGCCGACGACGACCAGCACGAGCACCGCATCGTCCCCGAACGGGGAAACGCAGACGAGCACGGAAACGCAGGCAACGAGCACGCCCACCACGACCAGTCCGGGCGGCGGCACGCAGGTGCCCGAAGAAGGCGTCGCCGGCAGCGGCGAACAGGGCGCCGGCGGTGGCACGGGCGCGGGCGAATCCGGCGCCGCGGGCGGCGCTGGCTCAGCCGAAGGCGGCGCTGCGGCTCCCGGCGCCGCCGGCGGCGCCCCCGGTTCGGGCGCCGGGCAGAGCCTGCGACACCTGCACCGCGGTCGCAGGCACGGCCTGGCGGCGTGGTATTGGCTGATGCGCTACCTGGAGAGCCGGCGGTGAGCCGGGTGGAGATAGCGGGCCGCTACCGGCTCGACAGTCGCCTCGGCTACGGGGGAATGTCGACGGTGCACCTCGCGCTGGACCTGCGGCTGGAGCGTCAGGTGGCGGTGAAGCTGCTGGCGGAGCATCTCGCCGACGAACCGTCGTTCGTGTCGCGCTTCCAGCGGGAGGCGCAGGCGGCGGCGCGGCTGGTTCACCCGAACATCGTGCAGGTGTTCGACTCGGGACGGGACGAACGGACGGGCCAGTACTTCATCGTGATGGAGTACGTGGAGGGCCGCTCGGGCGCGGAGATCCTGCGCGATCGGGGCTGGGTGGAGGTGGCGGACGCGCTGTCGATCATCGAACAGGCGTGCGAGGGCCTCAACTACGCCCACCGCCACGGAGTGATCCACCGCGACGTGAAGCCGGGGAACCTGCTGCGCGCGCGGGAGGGGGAGGTGAAGCTGGCGGACTTCGGCATCGCGAAGGCGACCGAGCAGTCGAGCATCACGCAGATCGGCTCGGTGCTGGGGACGGCCGCCTACCTGGCTCCCGAGCAGGCGCGCGGCGAGGAGGCGGGGCCGGCGGCCGACCTGTACGCGCTGGGCGTGGTGGCCTACCAGCTGATCTCCGGACGCCTGCCCTATGAGGCGACGTCGCTGACGGAGCTGGCGCTCAAGCAGCAGCGCGAGCAGCCGGCGATGCTCGACACGCTGGTGGCGGCCGTGAACCCCGAGCTGGCGCAGGCGGTGGCGATGGCGTTGGCGCTGGACCCCGACGATCGCTACCGCACGGCCCTTGAGATGCGCCACGGGCTGAGCGACGGCGCCCGCGGCATCCCGCCGGGGGCCGGCGCGGACCCGGCGCGCGCCACCCGCGGCGGCCGTGGCCGTGGCGGACGCGGCGGACGGGGAGCGCCGGCGACGGCTGCGACGAGCGTGCTGGCGCGGGGCGATCGAAGCCCGACCCGCGCGAGCGGAGGATCTCCTACGGTGGTCACCCGCCGCCCCCGCCGTGCGCCGGCGGGCAGTCCGGCTGGGCAATCCCAGCAGCATCCCGCCCGCGCGGGCACACCCACCCGCCGGCGCACCAGCCGCCTGCTGGTGACCCTGCTGGTGCTCGCGCTGGTGGCGCTGGCGGTGGTGGCGGTCGTGATCGTCACGGCTCCCGCGGCGGTGAAGCCGGTGCTGCGCAACGTGGTGTACTCGGACGTCCACAAGGCGTCGGCGGCGCTCAAGCAGCTCGTCTCGGAAAACACTCAGTAGAGGACCGAGCCCGCCTCCGGGCCACTCGATGCTGGCCGCCATCCTCAACGTCAACCACCTCGTCGAGGTCTTCGGCTACCCGCTGCTGTTCGTGCTGGTGATGAGCGAGGCCGGCGGCGTGCCGATCCCCGGCGAGACGGCGCTGATCGCGGGGGCGCTGCTGGCCAGCCGCGGGAAACTGGAGATCGCCCTGGTGATCCCGCTTGCGGCGGCGGCGGCGATCGTGGGAGACAACCTCGGGTACGCGATCGGCCGCAAGGGCGGGCGCTGGCTCCTGGAGCGCCCGGGCGCCTTCCGGCGCCAGCGCCAGGAGGTGCTGCGGGTGGGCGAGCCGTTCTTCGAAGTGCACGGCCCGAAGGCGGTCTTCTTCGGGCGCTTCGTGCTGGGGCTGCGCGTGTGGGCGTCGTGGCTGGCGGGGGCCACGCAGATGCGCTGGCGGTCTTTCGTGGTGTGGAACGCGCTCGGGGGGATCTGCTGGGCGACGGCG
Source organism: uncultured Solirubrobacteraceae bacterium (assembly GCA_963782325.1). Taxonomy (GTDB): domain Bacteria; phylum Actinomycetota; class Thermoleophilia; order Solirubrobacterales; family Solirubrobacteraceae; genus Palsa-744. Next base: position 411,811 of record CAWAJG010000003.1, on the reverse strand, counting down.
GTGGGGCTGGTGGCGTACTTCCTCGGCAGCTCCGCCCGCGACGCGATCGAAGCGTTCGGGGTGTACGGGCTGGTGGCGCTGGCGCTGGCGGTGCTCAGCGGCGTGATCCTCCACCGCCGCCACGCGCTCCACCAGCGCCGTCCCGCGCCCTCCCCCTCCGGGGACGATGCAGATGGAGGAGCGCGGGACGATAGCCAGGAGGATCGGTCGGGAGACTAGGCCGCGGCGCTTGCGCCGGCGGTCTCGGCGGACTCGGTGACCTCGGCGGCCTTGCCGGCGACGTCGATCGCCACCCGCTGGGGCTGGCGCTGCTGGGGCTTGGGGACGGTGACCTCGAGGACACCGTGCTCGATGCGCGCGTGGACGTCCTTCGCCTCGACCCCGTCGGGGAGGACGAGCGAGCGCGAGAAGCTGCCGCTGGCGCGCTCCACGCGGTAGTAGCCCTCCCTGCGCTCCTCGTGCTCGGAGCGCCGCTCACCGAAGACGGTGAGGACGTTGTCGTCGAGCTCGACCTTCACGTCCTCCTCGCGCACCCCGGGGAGGTCCGCACGGAGCACGTAAGTCTCACCTTCCTCCACGAGATCCATCGCGGGAATCCAGCGACGCAGCGCGCCGCTGTGGCCGTTGCCGCCGGTGTGGCTGTCGAAGACCGTCCCGAACAGGCGGTTCATCTCCTGCTGGATCGTGTGCAACTCTCTCGCTGGCTCCCATCTAATCAATGCCATCACCAATACCTCCAAAACACTGGGTTTTCTGCTTCTTGCAGACTATTGTAGTATAAAATCTAAGTCTGAAGATATAAAGTTTATTTATGGAGGGTCGCACAGCGCCGGGCAACGGCGCTCCCGCGGGTTGCCTCTTGATGGGGTGCTGGCGTGATGAGGTGACCGGAGGCGTCAGCTGAGCTCGACACCGTGTTTGTAGGTCTGCTCGCCGCTCAGCGCACCGTCGGCCCGGAGCGCCTCGATGTCGGCGTTTGCGCTCGGTCGGCGCCCGGCAGGACGCAGTCCGGTCAGCGTCGCCGCGAAGCGCACCAGCTCGACAGCGTTGTCCACCAGGGCGCGGAGGTTGCCCGTGACCTGCACGACGCGGTTGTGCTCCTCGGCCGAGAACGCCTCGTATGCCGTCTGCCACGCGTCGCGGTCGAAATCCGCCTCGAACTGACGCATCGCCAGCAGCAGCGCATCGCGCTCCAGCGGCATGCGCTCCAAGTGTCGCTCGATGCGTTCGCGATCCTCCTCGGAGACGGTCACCTGGCGGCGGCGGGGCTGCTCGCCTGGCGAGGGATGCGCGTCATCGCGTTCCCGACCCACCTACGTTCCGGTCAGTTGCGCGACGGCGCGGATGGCGCGGGCATGGCGCTCTGCCCGTGCCTGCGCCGCGGCGCGCTCGATACCCCGGCGCTTGGCGATCAGCGCAGGCCAGGAGCCCTCACGGTCCAGCAGGGGGCGTCCGTCTCGCATGATCGCGCCGAGCAGCGCCGGGTCGTGCGCGCGCACATGTGCCAGTGAGAGCACATCGGCGTCGCGCCCGAGCGCTCGCGTCAAGCGCGCGGCAAGGCAGGAGAGGTACATCGGGCGCTCCTCGGCGAGAGAAACCAGCACATCCACGTCCGAGGCCTCCCCCACGTGCCCGCGCGCTGCCGACCCGAAGAGCACCGCCAGGCGGACGTTGCGCTCGGTCCTCAGCGCCTCTGTGACCGTGGAGATGGTCTTCCAGTTCTCGCGCAGGTACGCCCGCTCATCGGCCGTCAGCTCAAACTGTCGCAGGCCAGGACGGCGGCAGCGCACGGTTCCTCATGGCCGTTAGCCGGGCTTTACGCCTCCGGCACGTGAGCTCTCGCTTGACGCGGCAGCTCGATCGGACAGCCCGACGCGGCGGCGCTCAGCAGCCGTTGCAGGGAGCGATCCGCTCCCACATGTCCGCCAGGCTGCCCAGCTCGGACTCGGAGAAGTGCGCCAGGAACTGCTCGCGGATGACCGCCAGGTGGGTTCCACGCGCGGCCTGCAGCCGTTCTCGCCCGGCGGGCGTGAGGCAGGCGTAGGCGCCGCGGGCGTCGTGTTCGCACGAGCAGCGCTCGAGCAGGCCGTCGCGCTCGAGGCGGTCCACCAGCCGCGTGAGCCCGCTGCGCGAGAGCTGCGCCTGCTCGGCCAGTTCGCACATCCGCATCCGCCCCCCGCTCGCCTCCTCCAGGCGGCCGAGAACCTCGTAGGAGCTCATCGGCAGCCCGTGCGCGCCCTCGAGCTCCGCGTCCAGCCGCTTGGCCAGGCACGCGTGCGCCCGCAGCAGCCCCCGCCACGCGCGCAGCTCCCTGAGCGACAACGTCTCCTGCTCGGCATCGTCCCCGCCTCGGGCGGGTGGGCCCGGTACCGGGGAGGGGGAGGGCACGATCTCGATGGTTGTGACGGTCGACATGGCGGGCCGGTCTTGCTAAATCCCTGCTCAATCGAACATAGCAGCGCCGACGCTCATCGCCCGCGCGTGGCCTTCCACGCCCACACCGCCATCAGCGGCTGCAGCGGCAGCCGCGCGTACAGCGCCCACCTGGGGATGCGCGGGAAGCGCTCGGGCCGGCGCGCCATGTACAGGTTCGCTGGAAACACCGCAGCCAGCAGCGCGATCAGGCCGAGGCCCGACAGCCGCCGGGTTGCCGGCACGAACACGCCCACGCCACCCGCGATCTCCGCCACGCCGCTCACCTGGACGATCCGCTTCGCGTGGCCGCCCAGCGCCGGCGGCACGATCCGCTCGTACGCACGGGGCATCACGAAGTGGTTGACGCCCGTGGCGATGAACACGTTCGCCAACAGCCGCCACGAGCGACCCGGCGTGTCGCCGTCCAGCTCGTCCGCCACCATCTCGCCCTCATCTCCCACCACGAACGCCTCCTCCGGCCGGTAGGCCGTCTCTCTGAAAATCTAGCGCCCGTCAGTCGCCCTCGCCGCCCTGCTCGATCAGCGAGCGCCCGGTCATCTGCGCCGGCGGCTCGATGCCCAGGGCGTGAAGCACCGTCGGGGCGACGTCCGCGAGGATGCCGCCAGCGGCGCGCAGCTTCACGCCGGGGCTCGTGAGGATCAGCGGCACCGGGTTCAGCGAGTGGGCGGTGTTCGGGCTGCCGTCGGGCTCGAGCATGTGGTCGGCGTTGCCGTGGTCTGCCGTCACCACGCACACGCCGCCGCGCTCGTGCACCGCCTCCACCACCTGCCCGAGGCACTCGTCGACGGTCTCCACCGCCGTCACCGCCGCCGCGATCACACCCGTGTGACCCACCATGTCGGCGTTCGCGAAGTTGATGATCGCGAACGTCGGCGCGTCCTCGCGCCAGGCGCCCACGAACGCCGCGGCGGCCGCCCGGGCGCTCATCTCCGGCGCGTGGTCGTAGGTGGGCACGTCGCGCACCGACGCCACCAGCTCGCGGCGCTCGCCGGCCATCGGCGTCTCGTCGCCGCCGTTGAAGAAGTAGGTCACGTGCGCGTACTTCTCCGTCTCCGCCACGTGCAGCTGCGTGGCGCCCGCCCGCGCGAGCGCCTCCGGCAGCGTCGCCTGGGGATGCTCCGGCGAGAACGCCACCGGGTACGGCCAGTCCTCCTCGTAGCGGGTCAGCGTCGTGTAGCGCGCGATCGGCGGGGCGCCGCCGCGATCGATCTCCCCCTCCCCCGTACCGGGACGAGGCGGGGACGATGCGGCGAGCGCGCGCGTGATCTGGCGCATGCGGTCGGGGCGGAAGTTGAACGCCACCACGCTGTCGCCCGGGCGGATCGTCGCCTCCGCGCCGACGAGCGTCGGCTCGATGAACTCGTCCGTCTCGCCCCGGCGGTACGCGTTCTCCACGGCCTGCTCGCCGCTGGTGGCGTGGTGGCCCGCGCGGCCGTGCACGAGCATGTCGTACGCCCGCTGCGTGCGCTCCCAGCGCCGATCGCGGTCCATCGCCCAGTAGCGCCCCACCACCGAGCCCACCCGCGCGCCCGCCGTGCCGTCGAGCTCGCGCAGGTAGCGCACGCCCGCGTGCGGGAGCGTGTCGCGCCCGTCGGTGAACGCGTGCACCACCACGTCCTTCACGGCGAGCGCCCGCGCGAGCGCGATCAGCGCCAGCAGGTGGCGCAGCGACGAGTGCACTCCCCCGTCCGACACCAGTCCCAGCAGGTGCACCCGCTCGGCGTCCGCGAACGCCGCGCGCAGGACCTCGTTCTGGGCGAGCTCTCCGCCGCCGGGACCGGCGCCGATCGCGTCGTCGATCCGCACGAGGTCCTGGCGCACGACCGCGCCCGCGCCGAGGTTCAGGTGGCCGACCTCGCTGTTGCCCATCTGCCCGTCCGGCAGGCCCACCGCGCGGCCGCTCGCCTGCAGGGTCGTGTGCGGGTAGGACGCCCACAGCTCGTCGAACACCGGCGTGCGCGCCAGCGAGATCGCGTTGCCGGGGCCGGGCTCCGCGAGACCCCACCCGTCGAGCACCACCAGGCACGCGCACGGGGCCGGCAGCGTCGGAGGGCCAGGCAACCCGGTTGACGCGGTCGGGAGTCGGCTCATCGCGTCCGCGTGACCGGGCCGCCTCCGGACGGCCGGACCGCCGCTGGGGTCCTCGCGCCGGGCGCCGTCATCGGGCCGCCGCGGCGACGATCTGCGCGAACGACTCCGCCTCCAGCGACGCGCCCCCCACGAGCGCGCCGTCGACGTCGGGCAGCGTCAGCAACTCGGCGGCGTTCTCCGGCTTGACCGACCCGCCGTACAGCACGCGCAGCCGCTCGGCCGCCCGTGTGTCGCGGTCGCCGACCAGCGCGCGGATGAACGCGATCGCCTCCTGCGCCTGCTCTGGGGTGGCGACCCGTCCGGTGCCGATCGCCCAGATCGGCTCGTAGGCGATCACCACCTCCGCCAGGCGCTCGCCGGCGACGCCCGCGAGATCGTCGCGCACCTGCTGGCGCAGCTTGCGGTCGGTGTCGTCGTTGTCGCGCTCCTCCTCCGTCTCGCCCACGCACAGGATCGGCACCAGCCCCGCCTCCAGGGCGGCCGGCACCTTCAGCGCGAGCGCCCTGTCGGTCTCCCCGAAGTAGGCCCTGCGCTCGGAGTGACCGAGCACGACCCCGCGGACGTCCAGCTCGCGGAGCATCGGCGCGGAGATCTCCCCCGTGTACGCGCCCTCGGGCTCCTGGTGCATGTTCTGGGCGTACACCTCCACGCGCGACCCGCGCGCGCTGTCGACCATCGCCTGCAGATCGGTGAACGGCACGCAGATGGCGACGTCGACGCCGTCGATCGCCGAGACGCGCGGCAGCAGCGCCTGGATGTGCTCCTCGGCCTGCTCCTGCGTCTTGTACATCTTCCAGTTGCCCGCGATCAGCGGCGTGCGAGCGGGGCTCAGCGTCCCACCCCCCCTGCCACGCCCACGCCTTCCAGCGCCGCCACGCCCGGCAGGATCGCGCCCTCGACGAGCTCGAGCGTCGCGCCGCCGCCGGTCGACAGGTGGTCGACCTGCTGCTCCAGCCCGAAGTGCGCGAGCGCCGCCGCCGAGTCGCCGCCGCCGACGACCGTCAGGCCCGGCGCCTTCGCCACCGCTTCCGCCACCGCGCGGGTGCCCGAGGCGAACGGCTCGAGCTCGAACGCGCCCATCGGGCCGTTCCAGAAGACGGTTCCCGCGCGCTCTATCTCGTGGACGTAGCGGCTCGCCGTCTCGGGGCCGATGTCCAGGCCCATCCAACCGGCCGGCACCTCCACGCCGTTCAGCACGCGATGGTGGGCGTCGTCGGCCAGCCGATCGCCGATCACCAGGTCGCTGGGCACCAGCAGGCGCGCCCTCCCGGGCTGGGGGGTATGCGTGTCGCTGGCCCGCGACAGCAGCTCGCGGGCGTGGACGGTGTCGTCGTCTTCGCACAGCGACTCGCCCACTTTGTGTCCCTGCGCGCACAGGAACGGGAAGCACATCGCGCCGCCGATCATCACCACGTCCGCCACCTGCAGGAAGCGGTCGATCACCCCGATCTTGTCCGCCACCTTCGCGCCGCCCACGATCGCCACCAGCGGCGGCGTCGGGTGCTCGAGGATGCCGGTGAGCGTGGCCACCTCCCGTTCCAGCAGCCTGCCGGCGGCGCTCGGCAGCAGGTGCGTGACGCCCTCGGTGCTCGCGTGCGCGCGGTGTGCGACGCCGAAGGCGTCGTCGACGTACACATCCGCCAGGTCCGCCAGCGCGCGTGCGAACGCCGGGTCGTTGCTCGTCTCGCCCGGCTCGAAGCGGACGTTCTCGAGCAGCAGGATGTCTCCCTCGTGGAGCCCCTCGGCGAGCGCCTTCACCTCCTCGCCCACCACCGCCGGAGCGAGCGTCACCGGCGCGCGGGTGGGCGGGCCATCTATAAGCTCGCGCAGGCGCTCGGCCACCGGCGCCATCGACAGCTCCGGCTGGGGATGGCCCTCCGGCCTGCCGAGATGGGAGACGAGCACGAGGCTCGCGCCGCGCTCGCGCAGCTCTTCGATCGTCGGCAGCGACATACGCGATGCGCGTATCGTCGGCGACGGTCGGCGCGCCGTGCGCGTCGGTGCCCAGCGGCACGTTGAAGTCGACCCGCACGAGCACCCGCCTGCCGTGCACGTCGAGGTCGTCAATGCTCCTCATCGACCCGTCCTTTCGGTCTCTCGCGATCCTTCACGATACCCGCCGCTCGCCGCTCACAGCACCCTCTGCACCAGCTCGACCAGGCGGTTGGAGTAGCCCCACTCGTTGTCATACCACGCGACCACCTTCACCATCGTGCCGTCGATCACCGCCGTCAGCTGCGAGTCGACGATCGAGGAGAACGGCGAGGCGACGATGTCGCTGGAGACGATCGGGTCCTCGGTGTACTCCATGATGCCGTGCAGCGGGCCGCTCTCCGCGGCCGCCTCCAACGCCCGGTTCACCTCCTCGACGCTCGTCGCGCGCGGACACTCGACGGTCAGGTCCACCACCGATCCCGTGGGGACGGGCGCGCGCACCGCGAAGCCGTGCAGCTTGCCCTGCAGCTCGGGGATCACCAGCCCGATCGCCTTCGCCGCGCCGGTCGAGGCGGGGATCAGGTTGATCGCCGCCGCCCGCGCTCGGCGGAGGTCCTTGTGCGGGAGGTCCTGCAGGCGCTGGTCGGCGGTGTACGCGTGGATGGTCGTCATCAGCCCGTGGACGATCCCCACCGTGTCGACCAGCACCTTCGCCACCGGCGCCAGGCAGTTGGTCGTGCAGGAGGCCATCGAGATCACGTCGTCGCGCTCGCGGTCGTAGACCTCGTCGAAGTTCACGCCCAGCACCACCGTCGCGTCCGCGTCGCTGGCGGGGGCCGAGATCACGACCTTCTTCGCGCCCTGCGCGAGGTGCTTGGCGGCGCTGTCGCGATCGGTGAACAGGCCCGTCGACTCGATCACCACGTCCACGCCCAGCTCGCCCCACGGCAGCGCTCCGGGGTCGCGCTCGGCGAGCACCTTCAGCTCGGTTCCGCCTGTGCCCCCTGGGCGCCACGTCGATCGCCCCCTCCCCGCGGGCCGCCACCTTGCCCGGGTAGCGACCGAGGATCGAGTCGTACTGGAGCAGGTGCGCCAGCGTGCGGGCGTCGGTGAGGTCGTTGACCGCCACCCACTCGATCTCCCCGCCCGCGACGGCCCCGCGGGCCTTGGCAGCGCGAAACACGTTTCGCCCGATCCGGCCGAATCCGTTGATCCCCACGCGTACCGGCATTCGTCGCCTCCTACAGCGAAAATGAACGATGCCGGGTCTCGGGAGCGCCTCTTAGCGCCACTCCACTGCCCGGCGTACTCGCCGGAGGCTATCAGCGCGCCGTCTCACGAACCGTCCGGCGGGCGCTCGATGTCCCTGTGCGCGACCGCCACGTCGAGGTCGTCGTGGTCGCTGTAGCGCGCCGCCAGGTGCTCGGCGATCGCCACCGAGCGGTGACGCCCGCCGGTGCAGCCGATCGCGATCACCAGGTGGGCCTTGCCCTCGGCGACGTACTGCGGGAGCAGGAAGTCGAGCAGCGCCTGCAGGCGGTCGTACAGCTCCCGCAGGCGCCCGTCGCGGGCGATGTACTCGATCACCGCGTCGTCGAGGCCGGTGAGGTCTCGCAGCTCGGGCTCGTAGTGTGGGTTGGCGAGGAAGCGCACGTCGAACGCCAGGTCCTCCTCGCGGGGCGGGCCGTGCTTGAAGCCGAAGCTCATGAACGTCACCGCCAGGCGCATCGCGGCCTTGCGCGGCAGGAGCTCCTCGGCGATCTTCGCCGCGCAGCATCGCCGCTGACATCCCCGTCGTGTCGATCACCAGGTCGGCGCGCCCGCGCAGCGGCTCGAGCAGCGCGCGCTCGGCCGCCACGCCCGCCGCGACGCTGCCGTCCGGCGCCAGCGGATGGCGGCGGCGCGTCTCCTTGTAGCGCGTCACCAGCGTCTGCTCGCCGGCGTCCAGGAACAGCAGGCGATGGTGGATCCCGAGCACGTCGAGATCGTCGACGACCGCCCGCAGCGCCTCGAAGTACACGCCCCCGCGCACGTCCGAGACGACCGCCGCGCGCTCGACCTTCGAGCCCTGGTGCACGAACAGCTCCACCAGCGAGCGGATCATCTCCGGCGGGAGGTTGTCCACGCAGAAGTAGCCCGCGTCCTCGAACACGTTCATCGCCGTCGACTTCCCCGCGCCGGAGAAGCCGGTGATCACCACGAAGTCCTCCAGGCGCGACTCAACCGCCTGCCCGCCGCCTTTGCGGGCGCCCGCGCGCGGCAGATGCAGGGGCCTGATCACCGCCATCGCCTGCATTGTGCCGCGAGTGGCGGATACGCGCGGAACCCGTCCAGGCGGCGCGCCCGAGCGGGACCATCCAAAGCGCCACGGCTCAGCCTGCGCGGTGGAGGTAGGCGTACAACTCGCGGCCCACCTTCGCGGGCAGGCCGGGGACGGTCTGCAGTTCCTCGCCGGTGGCCGCCACCACAGCCTCCGGCGAGCCGAAATGGGTGAGCAGCGCGCGCTTGCGCGCCGGTCCCACGCCGGGCAGCTCGTCCAGCAGCGAGCTCTTCATCGCCTTGTCGCGGCGGCTGCGGTGATGGGTGATCGCGAAGCGGTGGGCCTCGTCTCTGACTCGCTGCAGCAGCTGCAGCTCGGGCGTGGAGTGGTCGAGCACGAGCGGCGCCGGCCGCCCCGGCAGGAAGATCTCCTCGATGCGCTTCGCCAGCGACACGACCGCCACGCCGCGCTCGCGAAAGCCCTGAAGCGGCTCCAGGCCGGCGGCTAGCTGGCCCTTGCCGCCGTCGATCACCACCAGGTTCGGCAGCGCCGCGAAGCTGCGGTCGTAGGCGCTGTCGTGCGGGGAGATGTCCGCCTGGCGCTCCCACTGGGCGAAGCGCCGGCCCAGCACCTCCGCCATCGCGGCGAAGTCGTCGGACTCCCCCTCCGCCAGCGAGCGGATCTTGAAGCGGCGGTAGTCGGACTTCTTCGGCGCTCCCCCCTCGAACACCACCATCGAGGCCACCGTGTGGGTGCCGCCGAGGTTGGAGATGTCGAAGCACTCGATGCGGATCGGCGGGACGTCCAGCCCGAGCGCCTGCGCCAGCCCCTCCAGCGCCTCCGCCCTGCTCTGGCGGCGGCGCTCGGAGCGCAGCCGCTCCTGGTCGAGCGCCAGCAGGGCGTTGCGCTCGGCGAGCTCGAGGATCCGCCGCTTCTCGCCGCGCTCGGCCGCCCGCAGCTCCACCGGGCCGCCGCGACGGCGGGACAGCGCGTCCGCCAGCGCCGGGCGAGGTGGCTGGGCGAGCGCTCGCTGGACCACCAGCAGAGCCGGGATCGAGGTGTAGCCGCCGTAGTACTGCAGCATGAACTCCTCTCCCACCTCGCCGACGTCGCGCTCGGCCTCGTTGGCGAGATAGAAGGACTGGCGGTCCGAGAGCACGCCGTCGCGCACCTGGAACACCTGCGCGTTCGCGTCACGCCCGTCGACGGCGACGGCGACCGCGTCGAACGTACCCACCGCCTCGGCGGTCACCCGCCTGCGCTCGAGCAGCGAGCGCACCGCCTGCAGCCGGTTGCGCTCGAGCGTCGCCTGCTCGAACTCCTCCGCCGCGGCGGCCGCGAGCATCCGCGCTTCGAGATCCTTCTCGATCGCCGCGAAGCGCCCGTTGAGGAAGTCGATCACCCGGTCGATGCTCGCGCGGTAGTCGTCCTTCGACACGTACCCCACGCAGGGGGCGCCGCAGCGCTTGATGTAGTAGTCGAGACACGGGCTGCCGCTGCGCCGGCCAGGCTCCGGGCCGGTGCACGAGCGGAACATGAACACCTTCGCCAGCACCTCCAACGTCGAGCGCACGCGTTTCGCGTTGGAGTACGGCCCGAAGTACGCGCGGTTGGAGCGGTGGCGCTCGCGCGTGAAGTACACGCGCGGGAAGTCCTCGTCGAGGGAGATCGCGATGAACGGATAGGACTTGTCGTCGCGCAGGCGGATGTTGAAGCGCGGGCGGTACTGCTTGATGAAGCTCTGCTCCGCCAGCAGCGCCTCCGCCTCCGAGGCGACGACCACGCACTCGATGTGCTCCACCGCCGCCACCATCTCCGCGTGGCCGGGGCTCGACGGCACCTGCGCCTTCGCGAAGTGGGAGGCCACCCGCTTGCGCACCGACTTCGCCTTGCCCACGTAGATCACCCGCCCGCGGGAGTCGCGGAACAGGTACACGCCCGGCTGGTCCGGCAGCGCGCGGCGCTGCTCAGCGAGGCTCGCGCGTTCGTCCTCGCCCGCGCCTGCATAGTCCTCGGTCTCGGTCAGCTCCTCTGTCGTGGCCATCGCTTCCGAGGATAGGCGGCCACCGGGTCGCCGTCGCGCGCGGGGACACGAGGGGCGAGCGCGTGCCCCTCGGCGGCCATGTTCGCTCCACCGGTAGTGGGTCAGTCTGAGTTTGCGGGAGCGATACGCGCTTGGCAAGGCGGGCATCCACATCGCCCGGTGCGGAAGGACGGGTTGATGTGGACCAACCCGTGCATGTGACTATCAACGGCATCGAAGCTGTCCCACAGATAGTCAATCCAGGTCGCATCGGCCCGCTGGAGGCCGTAGTAGCGCCACAGAGCAAACGTCACGAGATCGGCTGCCTGGATCATGCGGCTCGCCTTGGAGTCAGCAAAGAGCGGCACGTCGACGATGTGGCCTAGGGTGCCAGGGATGCGCCCAGCAACCTCGCGCCAGCGCTGAGTCCATGCTTGCACGCTCCTCTCAACGTTGCTCTCGTCATGGACAACGATTCCACGTCGGTGCTCTCCGCCGCGTCCCAACATCTCATCGAACCGATGCAGAATCTCCTCGTACGCTCGCTGCCTATGATCCGAATAGTGCCGATCGACCACCGCCCCGAAGAGAACGCACGGGTACGTGGGGTCGATGCACGTGTACCCGCCGATCGAGCTGTATGCGCCGCGCAAGACATCCAGCCGAAAGCCATAGTCGAATTGCTCCCATGGACTTCGCTGCTTTCGACTGGACGGCGACTTGATCTCGGCGCCATGCAGCTCGAAGTCGATGCCCGCGTAGCCTGCTGGCAACTTGGCACCAAGCATCGTGTCAAGGCGCTGCTGAAGATGGTAGATGTCGTGCTCGTGGACCGCTATGCCGCCCAGAATGTAGGCGGGACTCCCGCCATGGTTCCCTGACTCGTCTAGATAGAGCAAGTACATCTATAAAGGCGCGACCGGATCCCGCAACCAAGCACCGCAACGCAGTCCTGGTGTCGGGAGGCGGAACCGCAACGCAGTCCTACCGGCCGCAATACTTATCGCATCTACGCGACAGGCCCAATGTATCAACCTAGCGCGCAGATCGTCAACGTATGTTTCTAGGCTCCTATCGACACGTCTACAGCACTGCATGAGGCTCGCCGACGTCAGGTAGGCCGTCCATATAACGATGGCGCTCAGTAGCTACGCGCGTGGCGATAGACCGCCAGCAACGAGTACACGACGAGGCCCACCATCACGAACCACAAGATCTCGCCGAAGCCGTCCCACCGGTGCACCTGCGCGATTTCCGCTCCCCGCACCTGCAGGGCGTACCACATGCGCGAGCGCACCACCCACAAGAACACCGCCAGGGCGACCGACCCATACAGCAGCCCTCGATGACGGTCACCGAGGCTGAACAGCGCGACGTGGTGTTCGCGGTACATGCGCAGGCCCACATAGCCAATGCCCAGCGCGAACACCGTCCACAGGGCCGCTTCGAATGTGCCCGCTGCGCGGCCCCCTCCAGGGATGAAGTACACGGCCGCGGCGATCGCCAGGATGATCGCGACGTTGCGCGTGTTCTTGAGGGTGTCGGACATGGGCACAGGGTAGCTCCGTGGGCAGGTGGGATCGGTGGCGCTACCGTTCGTCCATGGCTACGATCAGCGTGAATCTCCACGATGACCTCTACCAGCGTGTACTTGACGCTGCTGGGTCGGATGGCGTGTCGGGGTGGCTCGCCGACGCAGCAGCGACCCGTCTGCGTACCGATGCACTTCGCGCGGTCGCGGACGAGGTCGCCGACACGACGGGGGCTGCCTACACCGAGCGTGAGCTCAGCGAGGCCCGCGAGCGGTTGCCCTCGTCTTCGACGCCGGCGCACTGAGCGCTCTCGATCGCGGCGGCGACCGGGTGTAGACGCCTTCGCCGCGCGCAGACGCCATTACGACACCAGAGGCAAGACCGCGCGCGTGTGCACCGTCTGAATGAAGGATTCAGTCCACCAGCGCCTCCAGCCGCGCGTACGCGGCCTCGACCGCGCGTGTGGCGGCCGTGTGGCGGGCTTCGGACTTGGCCGACTCGTAGCGCGTCGCCCACGCCGCGGGGTCGGTCAGCTCCGCTTCCAGCGTGCGCAGCGCCGCCTCCGCCGCTTCGATCGCGAGCTCGGCCTGCTGCTGGGCGCTCAGCCGGTTCTTCGACGGTCCCTTCGCCTTCAGCTTCGGCTTCGCCTTCTTCGCCGACGTCGATGCAGGCGCCTTGTGTGCGCCGGCGGCCCCACGCGTGCCGGCGGTCCCGCGCGCGCCGGCGGCCCCAACGCCGGCCCCCGTGTCGCCCGCGCGCTCGTGCGCGCCGGCGCCGTTGACGGTGGACCCAGCCGGCGACGGGGCGCCGCCGGCGCGGCGCTCGTCGCGGATGCGCGCGTACTCCGGCCAGCCGCCGAGGTAGCTGTGCAGCGAGCGCTCCTCGACGGCGATCGTGCGCGCGCCCACCGCGTCCAGCAGCGCACGGTCGTGGGACACGAGCAGGATCGCTCCTGCGAACGCGCGCAGCGCGTCCTCGAGCGCCTCGCGGCTGTCGATGTCCAGGTGGTTGGTGGGCTCGTCGAGGATCAGCACGTTGGCGCCGGACTGCACGATGATCGCCAGAGACAGGCGCCGGCGCTCGCCGCCGGACAGGCCGGCCAGCGGTTTCTCCGCGTCCTCGCCCGAGAACAGGAAGCGCCCGAGCAGCGCCCGCGCCTTCCCGGGCGTGAGCCTGGTCGCGTGCTGCGTCGCCTCCAGCACCGTCGGGTTGGGATTGCCGCCCACCACCGCGCCCGACCCGCCGACTGCACCGAGCTCCTCGGCGTGCTGGGAGAGGTAGCCGACCTTCACGTTGTGGCCGGTGCTCAGCTTGCCCGCGGGCAGCGGCCGGCGACCGGCGAGCGTCTCTATGAGCGTGGTCTTGCCGGTGCCGTTGGGGCCCACCAGCGAGACGTGCTCGCCGCGTTCCAACCACAGCTCCGCGTGGTCGAGCAGGACGAGCGGATGCCCACCGTCTCCGTCCCCTCCTCCGACCTCGACGCGCCCGTCGGTCAGCTCGAAGATCACGCGCCCCGAGCGCTCCGGCTTGGCGAACCTGAACTCCAGGGCCTTCCCCTCGGCGGGGTCATGCTCGATGCGCTCCATCTTCGCCAGCTTCTTCACGCGCGACTGCGCCTGGCGGGCCTTGCTGGCCTTGTAGCGGAAGCGCTCGATGAAGCGCTCCATCCGCGCGATCTCCGCCTGCTGCTTGTCGATCGCCTTGCCCAGCGCGATATCCCGCGCGGCCTGCTCACGGCGCCACTGGTGCCAGGTGCCCGCGAAGAAGCGCGCGCGCGTGGGCAGCGCGGGCGGGTTGCCGTACATCTCCAGCACCGCCGTCCCCACCGCCTCCAGGAACCAGCGGTCGTGCGCCACCAGCACCACCGCAGCATCCAGGTCCACGAGCGACTGCTCCAGCCACTCCAGCGACTCGATGTCCAGGTGGTTGGTGGGCTCGTCCAGCAGCAGCACGTCCGCGCCCGTCGCCAGCGCGCGCGCGAGCGACGCGCGCGTGAGCTCGCCGCCGGAGAACGTGTCCAGGGCGCGATCGAGGTCGGCGTCGCGGAAGCCGAGGCCGTGCGCCATCGCGCTCGCGCGGTTGCGCCACAGGTAGCCGCCGCGCGCCTCCAGGCGCGCCTGCGCCTTCGCGTAGCGCGAGAGCGTGTGCTCGTCGCTGGCGCCGTCCGCCATCTTCGCCTCGAGCTGCGCCAGCTGCGTCTCGATCGCGAGCTCCTCGGCGCAGCCTGACAGCAGGTACTCGCGCAACGCCATCCCGTGCTCTCGTGGCGGGCGCTGGTCGTGCAGCGCGATCCGCACCCCCTTGGCGATGCTCAGCTCGCCGCCGTCGATCGACGTCTCGCCCGCGAGCATCCGCAGCAGCGTCGTCTTGCCCGCTCCGTTGCGTCCCGCCAAGGTCAGGCGTTCGCGGCGCTCGAGCTTGAACGACACGCCCTGCAGCAGCGGCTGCCCGGCGATGTCCTTCTGCAGGTCCGATGCGATCAGTAGCGCCATCTGGGGTGATGGTAGGAAGTGGGTCTCATGTGGGTCTCGCAGAGGCAGGCGAGTGGCGGGCGGGCGCTCCGTGCGCTCCGGTAGCATCCACCTGCAGATGCTCCGTCGCACGACCACACGACGCGCGCTTGCGACGATCTTCGCGCTCGCGCTGCTCGTCTCGCTGGCGCTCGCTCCCGCCGCCGGCGCCCACAACGACGGGCGCGGCTTCTACGGAGCCACGAACGACAACGTGGTCACCGACGCGGGCTTCATCCTGATCATCTTCTTCCCGGTGTTCGTGTTCACGATGAGCATGATCCAGCGCCACCTGGAGAAGCGCAAGGACGCGCGCAAAGCCGCACAGAAGGCGTATCTGGCCAACGGTCAGTGGCGCGGCGGCTGGTAGTAGCGGCGGGCCGCACCGTGAGCGAGCCGGGTGCGGTGCGCTACGAGCGCCGCGGCGCGGCCGCGGTCATCACCATCGACCGCCAGCACCGGCGCAACGCCGTCGACGGGGACACCGCCGCCGCGCTGCACGAGGCGTACCTGCGCTTCGAGGCCGACGACGACGCGCGCGTGCTCGTCGTGACCGGCGCCGGCGGTGTGTCCTTCTGCGCCGGCGCCGACCTCAAGGCGACCGGCACGATGGCCGGGCGGCTGATGAACGCGGAGGGTCCCATGGGCTTCACCCGGCTGACGTCCTCCAAGCCGACGATCGCCGCCATCTCAGGGTTCTGCCTGGCGGGCGGCCTGGAGATCGCGCTGTGGTGCGACCTGCGGATCGCCACCGAGGACTCGCAGCTCGGCTACCCCGAGCGCCGCTGGGGGGTGCCGCTGATCGACGGCGGCACGCAGCGCCTGCCGCGCATCGTCGGCCTCGGTCGCGCGCTCGATCTGATCCTCACGGGTCGCATCATCGACGCGCGGGAGGCGCTGTCGATGGGCCTCGTCACCGAGCTCGTCGCCCCCGGCGCCCACCTCGACCGCGCGCTCGCGCTCGCCGAGGGGCTCGCCCGCTTCCCCCAGCGGACGATGCTCGCCGACCGGCGCGCCGCGATCGAGGGTCTCGGCATGCCGCTCGCCGACGCGCTCGCGCTGGAGGCGAAGGCCGGGCCGGAGGTGTTCGAGGATGGCGCCCGCGGGGCCGCGCGCTTCGCCGGCGGCGAGGGGCGCGGCGGAGCCGGGGCCGGGGCCTGACGACGACCTACAGGCTCCCGCGCGGGACGATCCAGCGGGTGGGCTGGCCGGTGATCGCCGCGATGCGCTCGAAGTCCTCGTCGTAGTGCAGCAGCTCCACGCCCGCCGACTCCGCGGCGGCGGCGATCAGCAGGTCGGCGTGGCCGACGCTGCGTTGGTGGGCGCCGCCCTGGTGGGCGAGCTCGCGGTAGACGTCGATCGCCCGCGCCCACTCCCGCGCGGCGATCGGAAACTGCGGCAGCTCGCCCATCTCCAACCTGCGCTCGTCGAACTCCCGGCCGTTGCGAGCGCTCTGCAACAGCTCCAGCGTGACTATCGGGCAGGTGCCGGTCTCCCCGCTGACCGTCTTGTGGTCGAACGGCCCGCGCAGCTCGGGCACGCGACGCGACAAATGCCATGCGGTCGTGTCAGCCAGTTGCCGCATCGTCTTGTGCAAAGCGTCCCCACGGCTTCGTTTCAACGCGCGAGCGGCGCATCTCCTTGATGCCCTCCAACGTGAGTCCCTCCAGGTCCCATTCGCCGAGTCGTTTCAAGCGCTCACGACGAACCACGTCGCGTAGGGCGTCGTGCACCGTATCGGTCGTGTTCCTCGTCTTCAGCACCTCGCGCGCCTGAGCCACCAGCTCAGTGTCCAGGTTGATGGTCGTTCGTCTCACCATCGGCACCCTCCCATACATACGCTTGTAGATCAATAGCCATACAAAGATTGTAACGGTATGTGCACAGAGCTGACACACTTCGGTCACGTCTGTATGTGGCCGGACACTTATGAGCCCGCTGCAAGCACCCCGGCACCGGACGGCGAGCCGGCGGGGGCCTGGCATCGTCGTGCTCTCTCGGTCCCTCCCGGTATGCTCGCCTGAGCATGGCCTACTTCGTCACCGGAGCCACCGGCTTCATCGGGCGCCGCCTGGTGGAGCGCATCCTGGAACAGCGCCAGGGCAAGGTGTACGTGCTCGTACGCGACAAATCGGCGGGCCGCCTGGACGAGCTGATCGAGCGCTGGGGGATGGTCACGGGAGCGTCCGTCAAGGAGCGTGTGCAGCCCGTGCTCGGCGACCTGCGCCGGCCGATGCTGGGGGTCGATAAGGAACAGGTGGAGGAGCTGCGCGGGGCGATCGAGCACTTCTTCCACCTGGCGGCCGTCTACGACATGACCGCGCCGGCCGAGCGCAACACGGCGGTGAACGTCGGCGGCACCACCCACGCGGTCGAGCTGGCTCGGGCGATCGGCGCGGGGCGCCTTCACCACGTGTCCTCGATCGCCGTCGCCGGCACCTACAAGGGCGTGTTCGCCGAGGACATGTTCGACGAGGGCCAGCGCCTGCCCTCGCCCTATCACCGCACGAAGTACGAGTCCGAGCGGATCGTGCGCGAGCAGCCGTACGTGCCCTGGCGGGTGTACCGGCCGGGTATCGTCGTCGGCGACTCGCACACGGGCGAGATGGACAAGATCGACGGCCCGTACTACTTCTTCAAGGCGATCCAGCGGATGCGCCAGCTGCTGCCCGAGTGGACGCCGCTGGTGGGGCTCGACCTCGGCTACACGAACATCGTCCCCGTCGACTGGGTGGCGGGCGCGCTCGAGCACATCGCCCACGAGCCCGATCTCGACGGCCGCGCGTTCAGCCTCACCGACCCGCGCCCGCAGCGCGTCGACGAGCTGATCAACGAGCTCGCCGTCGCCGCGCACGCGCCGCGCTTCGCCGTGAGCGTTCGACAAAGGCGTGATCGGCCCGCTGCCGAAGTGGCCGCTGCGGCTGGGGCTGGCGCTGCCGCCGCTGCGCCAGGCGCGCAAGCTGGTGCTGCGCGAGCTGGGCATCCCCGAGGAGGTGCTCGCCCACATGGAGCTGGTGCCCCGCTTCGACACGCGCGAAGCCGCCGCCGCGCTCGCGGGCACGCCGCTGGAGCAGCCGCCGCCGCTGCACGATTACGTGGGCCGCCTGTGGGACTACTGGGAGCGCGACATGGACAATCAGCTTCGCCGCGGCGCGACGCTGCGCCAGGCGCTCGAGGGCAAGCACGTGCTCATCACCGGCGCCTCCTCTGGCATCGGGCGCTCGGCCGCGGTGAAGATCGCGGCCGCCGGCGGGGTGCCGCTGCTGGTGGCGCGCAACGTCGACAAGCTCGAGGAGGTCCGCGCGGAGATCGTCGCCGCCGGCGGCACCGCGTACGTGTACGCGGCCGACATCGCGGACATGGAGTCGATCGAACGCCTGCTCGAACGGGTGCTCGCCGACCACCGCAACGTGGACATGCTCGTCAACAACGCCGGGCGCTCGATCCGCCGCTCGATCGCCCTCTCCTACGACCGCTTCCACGACTTCGAACGGACGATGCAGCTGAACTACTTCGGCGCGGTGAAGCTGATCATCGGGCTGCTTGCCGCACATGCGCGAACGCGGCTCCGGGCACATCGTCAACGTGTCCTCGATCGGCGTCCAGGCCAACCCGCCGCGCTTCTCCGCCTACGTGGCCTCCAAGGCCGCGCTCGACGCCTTCTCGCGGGTGGTCGCCTCGGAGGTGATCGGCGACGGCGTCACCTTCACCACCATCCACATGCCGCTCGTGCGCACGCCGATGATCGCGCCGACGAAGATGTACGACGCCTTCCCGACGCTCACCCCCGAGGAGGCAGCGGACATGATCTGCGAGGCCCTGCGCGCGCGGCCCAAGGAGATGGGCACGTGGATGGGCAAGTTCGGCGAAGTCGCCTACACCCTCTCCCCCAGCGCCGTCGACCGGCTGCTGCACCTCGCCTACCGCGTCTTCCCCGACTCCGCCGCCTCCAAGGGCCACGCCGACGTCGAGGAGCGCGCCTCCTTCGAGCAGATCGCGATGGCCACGCTCACGCGGGGCGTGCACTGGTAGTCCGCTCAGCTGATGCTGTTCCGGGCCGGCGCATGCGCCGGCCCTCGGGGGCGTGCATGCACGCCCCCGCCGGTCAGTACATGTACTGACCGGAACAAAATGGAATGATCTATCGGTGACAGGCGGCGATCCGGCGATCGAGGTACGCGCCCTGCGCAAGCGCTATGGAGAGTTCGAGGCGGTGCGCGGCATCGACATCACCGTGCAGCGGGGCGAGGTGTTCGCGCTGCTCGGGCCCAACGGCGCGGGCAAGACCACCACGGTGGAGATCCTCGAGGGCTACCGCGCGCGCAGCGACGGCGAGGTGTCCGTGCTCGGCGAGGACCCAGCCCGGCGCTCGCTCGCGCTGCGCCGGCGGATCGGCATCGTGCTGCAGTCCGGCGGCATCTACAGCCACATCACCCCGCGGGAGGCGCTGCGCCACTGGGCGAGCTTCTACCCCCACCCCCGCGACGTCGAGGAGGTGCTGGAGCTGGCGGGGCTGCGAGAGAAGGCCGACGTGCGCTGCGCGCAGGCTGTCCGGCGGGCAGCTGCGACGTCTCGACTTCGCGCTCGCGCTCGTCGGCGACCCCGAGCTGATCTTCCTCGACGAGCCCACGACCGGCTTCGACCCGCAGGCGCGCCGGGCCGCCTGGGACACCGTGCGCTCGCTGCGGGCGCTCGGCAAGACGATCCTGCTGACCACCCACTACCTCGAGGAGGCGCAGGCGCTCGCCGACCGCGTGGCGATCGTCAAGGACGGGCGCGTGCTCGCGATCGGCCCGCCGCGGGAGCTCGGCGTCGGCGGCGAGGCGGGCGGGTCACGCGACATGGAGAGTCGGGCGAGCGGGTCTCGATACAAGATCGCCTACCGCGACTCCCACGGCGAGCTGATCGAGCACGACACCGACGACCCCACCTCGCTGCTGCACGAGCTCACCAGCGAGGCGCTCGCCCGCGGGCAGCGGCTCGAGGAGCTGACGGTGGGCCGCCCGACGCTCGAGGACGTCTACCTGGAGCTGACCGCCGCCGCATCGTCGTCGGAGCGGGATGCCTGACGCAACGATCGGAATGGTCGAGGGGCCCGGCTCGCCGGCTTTCAGCCGGCTGCGCCACCCTCTCGTCCTCAGCTGGCGCCAGTACCGCCTCGAGCGCACGCATGTTCTGGCGCAACCCCAGCGCGGCGTTCTTCAACTTCGTGCTGCCGCTGGTGATCCTCGCGGGCGCCGGCGCAGCGCTGAGCGGCAACCAGCACCAGCTCGACCGGCTTGTGCCGATGATCGCCGGCATGAGCGTGATGTCCACGACGTTCACCGCGCTCGCCTACAACATCGTGTTCCTGCGCGAGCGCGGCGTGCTCAAGCGCATCCGCGGCACGCCGCTGCCGACGGTCTCCTACTTCGCGGGCGTGGCCGCCAACGCGGTCACCAACACCGCTCTGCAGATCGTGATCGTCGTGCTCGCCGGGCGGCTGTTCTTCGGGATCGGCTGGCCCGTCCACTGGGCTGCGCTGATCGTGTTCGTGCTCGTCGGCGTCGTCTGCCTGGCGGCGCTCGGCGTCGCCTTCGCGCACGCGATCCCCAACTTCGAGTCCACCGCCGCGTACGTCAACGCCGTGTTCCTGCCGGTCGTGGCGGTGTCGTTCTACGTGTTCGACTCCACCAGCGCACCCGGCTTCGTGCGCACGATCGCCGAAGCGCTGCCGCTGAAGCCGCTGATCGACGGGCTGTCCGGCGCGATCATCGCCGGCTCGGGTCTCGGCGGCCACCTCGACCAGCTCGCGGTCATCGCGCTGTGGGGCGCCCTCGGGCTGTACTTCGCGGTGCGCGGGTTCTCGTGGGAGTCCTCGCGGTGAGGGAGCTCGCCGAGGGCGTCCACCTGCTGCACGGCCGGCCGGCGAACGCCATCAACGTGTACCTCGTGGGCAACTTGCTGATCGACGCGGGCACGCGCCGGGCGGAGCAGCGGATCATGCGCCAGATAGCCGGACGCACCGTCAGCGCGCACGCGCTCACGCATGCGCACCCCGATCACCAGGGCTCCAGCCACGCCATCTGCGAACGGCTGCGCATTCCGCTGTGGTGCGGGCAGGGGGACGTGCCCGCGATGGAGACGCCCGGCGGGGTCGCCGGCTCCCAGCCGCCCAGCCGTCTGACGTGGTTCCAGCGGCGCTTCTGGACGGGACCGCCGCACCCGGTCGCGCGGGCGCTCGTCGAGGGCGACGAGGTGGCGGGCTTCACCGTGCTCGAGACCCCCGGGCACTCGCGCGGGCACGTCGCCTACTGGCGCGAGTCCGATGGCGTGCTGATCCTCGGCGATGTGCTCAACAACATGAACCTCATCACCGGCAGGCCAGGCCTGCACGAGCCGCCCGCGGCGTTCACCCCCGACCCTCCCCGCAACCGCGCATCCGCCCGCCGGCTGGCCGAGCTGAGGCCGCGCCTGGCCTGCTTCGGGCACGGCCCCCCGCTGCGCGACCCCGGCCGCCTCGCCGAGTTCGTCGCACGCCTGCCCGTCGACGCGGCGTCCGGCTGAGAGCAGGATGGGCGAGAGCATCTTCATCGCCGCATCGGGGGAGGGCGTGTCGTCCCCGGCGTCGTCCCCGCAGGGGGAGGGCGAGGGGGAGCGCTTCACGCCGACCGAGCACGCCCGCGGCCCGTGGGACCCGCGCGCGCTGCACGGCGGCGCACCGGCGGCTCTGATCACAGCCGCCTTCGAGCGCCTGCAGCCGGGCGCCGAGCTGCGCATCGCGCGCCTGGGCTTCGAGTTCCTGCGCCCGATCCCGCTGGCGCCGCTGAAGCTGTCGACGCGCGTCGTGCGGCCGGGACGTCGCGTGCAGGAGCTCGCGGCCGAGCTGAGCGCCGCGCTGGGATCGGGAGGCGAGGAGGTGGTCTGCCGCGCGAGCGCGCTGCGCGTCCGCGAGATCCCGCCCGGCGTGCCGGAGTCGACGAACGGAGCCCCGGCCGGCGAGCTCGACGGCCGCTCCCCCGACGCGACGATGGGCGCGCCCGAGGACGCCCGGCCGCTGCGCTTCGCGCTGGACGGCTCCAGCGGTGCGAGCTTCGCCGCCAGCGCGATGGAAATGCGCTCCCCCTCCCCCTCCGGGGACGATGCGCCCGGCGATCGCTCGCCCGGCGATCCGCGCGAGCCCGGACCGGGGCGCGTGTGGATGCGCCTGCGTCACCCGCTGCTCGCCGGCGAGGAGCTCACGCCGCTCGCGCGCCTGGCCGCGAGCGCCGACTTCGGCAACGGCATCAGCGCCGTGCTGCCGTTCGAGCGCTTCCTGTTCATCAACGCCGACCTCACCGTCCATCTCCAGCGCCCGCCTCACGGCGAGTGGATCGGGCTGAACGCCCACACTCTGCTGCACCGCGGCGGCACCGGCCTCGCCGAGAGCGTGCTGCACGACGCGCGCGGCCCCGTCGGCCGAGCCTTCCAGACGCTCGTCGTCGAGCCGCGCTGAGCTCAGCGCACGACGACGTCGCCGAGCGCCTCGTCGATCGCCGCGAGGGTGTCCGCGGTGAGCGTCACGCCGGAGGCGGAGGCGTTCGCGTGCACCTGCTCGGGGCGGCTCGCGCCGATGATCGCCGAGGCGACGTTCGCTTGGCGGAGGACCCACGCGAGCGCCATCTGCACCATCGTCAGGCCGGCCTGCTCCGCGATCGGCTCGAGACGCTGCACGGCCTCCAGCACGGGGCGCTCCATCAGGCTGTGGATGAAGCCGCCCATGCTCTCGCTCGCCGCCCGCGAGTCCGCCGGCGGGGGCTCGTCGGGGCTGTACTTCCCGGTGAGCACCCCCTGCCCGAGCGGCGACCACACGATCTGGGAGATCCCCTCGCGTTCGCACAGCGGGATCACCTCCGCCTCGGGGGAGCGCCACAGCATCGAGTACTGCGGCTGGCTCGACACCCACCGCTCGACGCCGTCCAGGGCGAGCGACTCGTCGATCTTCTCCGCCGGCCACTCGCTGAAGCCGATGTAGCGCGCCTTGCCGGCGCGCACCACTTCGCCGAGTGCGCCCATCGTCTCCTCCAGGGGCGTGTGCCGGTCGTAGCGGTGGCACTGGTAGAGGTCGACGTAGTCGGTCCGCAACCGTGCCAGCGAGGCGTCGATCTGCTTGTGGATCTGCGCGGCCGACAGGCCGCGGTCAGTGTCGGACATCGGGAAGTACACCTTCGTGGCGAGCACGTAGGAGGAGCGATCGCGCCCGGCGAGGGCTTCGCCGAGCAGCGTCTCCGCCGCCCCGCGCCCGTACACGTTGGCGGTGTCGATGAAGTTGATGCCCGCCTCGAACGCCGCGTCGACGCACGCCTTCGCCCGCTCGCGCTCGACCCCGCCGGAGTAGGTCAGCCACGAGCCGAGGCTGATCTCCGAGACGTGCAGGTCGCTGGAGCCCAGTTTGCGTAGGTTCATCGCGCGGCACACTATCCGCTGGCCGGGGCGCACGCACACCACCGCGACACGCTCGCCACCGGCGGCACGGGCTCACTACGCTCTGCGAACGTGGCGACGATCGATCCCAGCCTGCGCATCGCCTCGGTGGAGCTCGCGGTCAGCGACCTCCCGCGCAGCGCCGACTTCTACGAGCGCGTCCTCGGCCTGCCGGTGATCGCGCGCGACGAGCGCTCCGTGCGGCTGGGCACAGACACCGCGCGGCCGACGCTGCTGCTGGAGGACATCGCCGCGCCCACGCCGCTGCCCCCTGCCGCCACCGGGCTCTACCACGTCGCCTGGCTGCACCCCTCGCGGGCGGCGCTCGCCGAGAGCGTCCGCCGGATCGCCGCCTCGCGCTGGCCGATCGAGGGCGCCTCCGACCACGGCGTCTCCGAGGCGCTGTACCTGAGCGATCCCGACGGCCTCGGCATCGAGATCTACGCCGACCGCCCGCGCGAGAGCTGGCCGCGACCGGCCGGCGGCGAGGGCGTGCGCATGTTCACCAGCCCGCTCGACCTCGACGACCTGCTCGCGCAGTTCCCCGGGGAGCCCGCGCCGGCGATCGCGCCGCGGGCGGCCGTCGGGCACGTGCACCTGAAGGTCGCCGACGTCCCCCGCGCGCTCGCCTTCTACGGCGATGTCCTCGGCTTCGAGCAGCAGGCCGAGCTTCCCTCCGCGGCGTTCGTCGCCGCGGGCGGCTACCACCACCACGTGGGCCTGAACTCGTGGCAGAGCGCCGGCGCCTCCCCCGCGCCGGACACCTCGCCGGGCCTGCGCGGCGTCGAGTTCGAGCTGAGCGACGCCCGCGCGCTCGACGAGCTCGAGCGCAGCCTCGCGGATGCTCCCTCACGGCCGGCGTTCGAGCGCGCCGAGGCCGACCGGCTGTCGCTGCGCGATCCCGACGGGGAGCCGCTGACGTTCCGGCTCAGCCGCTGAGAGAGCCCAGGCGCTCCAGCTCGGCCGCCGACAGCTCGAGCTCGGCGCAGGCCATCAGCTCCGTCACCTGCTCGGGCGAGGTCGCGCTGGCGATCGGCGCGAGCACCGTCGGCTGGGCGAGCAGCCAGGCGAGCGCGACGGCCGCCAGCGGCGTGTCGTGCGCAGCCGCGATCTCGTCGAGCGCGTCGAGCGCGGCGAAGCCACGCTCGTTGAAGTAGTCCTCGCGCACCCCCGCCGCGCGCGGGCTGTCGACGTCGGGGCCGCCAGGGCGGTACTTACCCGTGAGGAAGCCGCTGGCGAGACCGTAGTAGGGGATGCACGCGAGCCCGTGCCGTTCGCACACGCCCCGAAGCTCGCCCTCGTACTCGCCGCGGGCGACGAGGTTGTAGTACGGCTGCAGCGCCACGTACGAGGCCATGCCGTCGGCTTCGCCCACGCGCATGGCGCTCTCCAGGCGCTCGGCGCTGTAGTTGGAGGCGCCCGCGTGACGGATCTTGCCCGCGCGGACGAGCTCGCCGAACGCCCCGAGCGTCTCCTCGAGCGGCGTCTGCGGATCGTCCCTGTGCGCGTAGTACAGGTCGACGGTGTCGATGCCGAGCCGCTGCAGCGAGCCGTCGATCCCGCGCCCGATCGTCTCCGGCGAGAGCCCGCGAAGCTCCGGGGACATGCCGACCTTCGTGGCGATCAGCAGCCGCTCGCGATTGCCCCGCGCGGCGATCCAGCGGCCGATGATCCGCTCGGACTCGCCCGCCCCGCCGGGCCCGCGGCGGCCGTAGCTGTCGGAGGTGTCGATGAAGTTGCCGCCGGCCTCGGCGTACGCGTCGAGCACCGCGAACGAGCGCTCCTCGTCGATCGTCCAGCCGAACACGTTGCCGCCGAGGCACAGCGGGAAGACGTCGAGGTCGGTGTCGCCCAGGCGCGCGATGCACGCAGCCTAACGGCAGCCCGCGTGCGCTGTGGCGGAGCGGGGCGCGACTGTGCGAACATCGGGCGCGTGGCGAGCCGATCGACATCTGCGCTCGGTCTCGTGGTCGTACTCGGAGCGCTCGGGGTCGCGGGCTGCGGCGGCACGAGCACCAAGACGACGAGCGCGACCACGACGGCCGTGCAAGTGACCCGCGGGCAGTTCGTCGCCCAGGCGAGCGCGGTCTGCGCCAGCGCGGGCGCTCAGGAGCGGCCGCTGAAGGCGCGTGAGCAGGCGCTGAAAGGAGAGCCGGTCGCGGAGGCCAACCAGGCGTTCGTCTCGCTCGCGCGCGAGGCCGCGACGATCGCGCACGACGCCGACGAGCGCCTGCGCGCCTTGAAGGAGCCGCCCGCGGAAGCCGCGGCCGTCCAGCAGCTCCTACGGGCGTACGCGGAAGAGGCGAACGACGCCCTCGAGATCTCCAATGCGGTCGCCCACCAGGAAAACAACATCGGCGAAGCGGTCTCCAGCGCGCTCTCCAGATCGATAACCGGCAACGTCGCCGCCGCCAAGAGGCTCGGCATGGGCGAGTGCTTCACGCTCGAATGACGCCAGCGCGCGCCGATCAAGAGGTTATCCGCGGCCTGATGCGGTTCCTCGAAGTTAGCGACTCGCCGCTGCACGGCACGCTGCCCGATGGCGCATGCCGTCTTGACGGTTTGACGTCACCTGGCTAGAGTGGAGGTATGGCGAAGCGCAAGACGACGTACTACATCGATGAGGGCGTGTTGACGGCTACGAAGATGACTGCTGTTGCTACGCATTGCAGCGAGAGCCAGCTGGTGGAGGATGCCCTGCGCGCCTACGTGGTGGACGCGGGACGCGGAGAAGCTGCCCGCAAGGACATGCGCCGGCTCCTTGACGAGCTGCGCGCGCGCCCAGCACTAAGCGACTTGGACGATGAGCAGTCGATGGCGCTGGCGGTTAGCGAGACGCGCGCTGCCCGGCGCGAGCGCGCCGCCAAGAGCCGGGGCCGCGTAGCGGGGTGAGCGCCCAGCTTCGGGCAGTGGCCGACGTCAACGTTCTCGTCTCGGCAGCCCGCTCGGACGACGACTACCTGCTGGCGCTGGCTCGCTCGGCAAAGGTTGGTGTGCTCATCTCGGGAGACCGTGATCTCACCGACCTCGCCGAGACCCAACCGCCGATCGAGACGCCCGCGCAGTTTTCACAGCGTCTGGCCTGAACTACAGCCGGATCTCGATCGCGGGGTGACAAACGCGGGTTCGACCCCCGTCGCTCCCGCTTTCGGCACCGACGGCGAACCACCGATGCGACGTCGAAGGAGGGCTGCCCTCGGCGACGCGCTCCTCGACCGAGCCCCCTCGTTCGGACGCCACGAAGGCTGTGCGCAGCTCCGCTAGACCTTGACGATCACCTTGCCGGTGTTCCCACCCGTGAACAGCAGGTTGAGCGCGTCGGGCGCATTCTCCAAGCCCTCGACGACGTGCTCGGAGGACTTGATCTTGCCTTCGGCCAACCAAGCTGCCATCTCTTCGCGTGCGGCCGGTAGCCGGTCGAAGTAGTCGAGGATCAGAAAGCCCTCCATGCGCCCGCGCCTGATTATCAACGCAGAGGTGTTGAAGACACCGCGTGCGGAGCTGCGATCATTGTAGCTCGCGATCGCCCCGCACAGCACGATCCGCCCGCGCAACGCGAGCTGGGCGAGGCACGCGTCGAGGATCTCCCCGCCGACGTTGTCGAAATACAGGTCGATGCCCTCAGGCGCCTCCTCGCGCAGGCGCGCCGCGACATCCTCGTTCTTGTAGTCGATCGCCGTGTCGAAGCCGAGCTCCTCGACGATGTGGGCGCACTTCTCGGGCCCGCCCGCGATCCCGATCACCTTCCCCGCGTTCTTGATCTTGGCGATCTGGCCCACCGTCGAGCCGGTCGCGCCGGCTGCGCCGCTGACGACCACGACGTCGCCTGCGTTCACCTTGCCCACGTCGAGCAGTCCGAAATAGGCGGTCATGCCCGTGATGCCGAACAGGCTGAGCGCCAGCGTCGGCGGGACGCCCTCGGGCAGGCTCTGGTAGCCACCCGCTTGGCTTGCCAGCACGTAGTCCTGCCAGCCCGTGAAGCCGAACACGAGATCGCCTGGCGCGTAGTCGTCGCTCTTGCTCTCCAAGATCTCGGCGACGCCGCCGCTGCGCACCACTTCGTCTATCGCTATCGGCGGCAGGTAGCCGGGGAGGTCGTCCATCCAGGTGCGGATCGTCGGGTCGATCGAGACGTAGCGCACGCGGGCGAGAGCCTCGCCGTCGCCCGGCACGGGCACCTCGGCCTCCTCCATGCGGACGGTGCTGTCGTCCACCATCCCCGACGGACGCTCCGCCAACACCAGGCGGCGGTTGTGGTCGCTCATGGAAATCTATCCCCTCTCATACGCGTGGAGGTGCCGGCCGGCACCGACATGCATCCTAGGCCGACGCGGTTGGTCAGGCACTGCGGAGCAGGTCTGCGACTACTTCGGCAGGCCGCTGGTGGCGGCGCGCGGCGAGCCGCTGCAGCCGCTCGGCGTCCTCATCCTCGACGCCAACGACGATTGTCAACTTAGCGTCGGGATTGCCGACGTGGGCCTCGACGTAGCGCGGATCGACCGCCGTCAGGTCGGCATCGAAATCACCGGGCTGGGGATCAGAATCTGTCCAAGGATCGTGCGTCATGTTCAGCTCCTAAGCAGTTTACGCTCGCGCGGCGAGGAGTCCCAGCCCGTGACGATCAGCCAGGTTGTCGGGTCGACGGTCTGCTCGATGACTAGCGTCAGGGCTCGGCCGCCGTCGGTGCGGCCGATGAGCAGGCGGCGTTTGCCGGCGGATGTCTTGTGCGGGTTGCGCACGACGACATGAGCGTTGCGAGGGACCTGGCGCGCGTCGTGGGTCGTGATGCCGCGGGCTCCGAGCTTGTCGATCGCAGCCTCGGCTACGAGCAGTTCGGCGATCGCGTCGGGCATGCCACAGGTTTATCGAACCCGCATGTCATCTGCTGCGGCGGCCCATCGCCATATCAGCGTCGCCTGCCCATCGCGAAGCTCTGGACCGGCGGCGCGACGGCGCGCATGCTCGATCCGACCTGCGCGGCCGGCGCGTCCTCCTCCTCCCTCTCCGGGGACGTTGCGACGCCCTGCGCAGCGCGCTCGGGAGCGGGCAGGCGATGTACACGCCCACCACCCGCTTGCGAGGCCCCCTCGCCCTCCAGGCCGCCGGGGATGAAGCGCTCGAGCGCCGCCAGCTCGCGCACGATCACGTTGACCACCGGACGGAGCTCCTCCGGGCGCTCGTCCGGCCCGGGCGACTGCTGTGAGCGCTCCAGGCGCCCGAAGGCCAGCAGCAGCGGCTCCGCCCGCGCCAGCGGCCGGTGGCGCTCGTAGACGGCCCTGGGGACGATCAGGTTGATCGTGCCGAACTCGTCCTCGAACAGCAGGAACATCGTCCCCTTCGCCGTCCCCGGGCGCTGCCTGGCGATCACCAGCCCCGCGACCGCCACCCGAGAGCCCGTCGGCAGCAGCGCGAGCTGGGCGCTGGTGGCGAGCAGGATCCGGTCGTCGCGGACAACCCGGTTGTCGCGGACGACCGAGTCGACACCGCCCGGCACGACCAGGCGCTCGCGCAGGACCGCCAGGGCGTGCTCGCCGATCGTCACCCCGCTGGTGGAGTAGTCGGCGATCAGCCGCTGCCAGCGTCCCAGCGTGCGCAGGCGCGGCGCCGTCGGCAGCTCCAGCGGCAGCGCGAGCTGGGTGGCCTCCCGCTCCTGCTCGCCGCCGACGGCCTCGGCAGACGCCGCTATCCCCAGCTGCCACAGGGCCGTGCGCCTGCCGGCCCGCCACCCGCCGTGGAGAGCCCCCTCATCGCCCCCCACCCCCATCCGCGTGTCCACCGCCTCCGTCAGCGCATCGCAGGCGCCCGACCAGGCGAGCTGCTCGAGCGTGGCGCGCGAGCAGGCGACGCGGCCGGCGAGCTCGCCGAGGCCGGTGAAGGGGCCGCCGCGCTCGCGCTCGGCCACCAGCGCCTGCATCTCCGCCTTGGCGGCGCCCTTGATGTAGCCGAGGCCCAGGCGCACGGCCCCGTCCTCGACCGTGCACTGCACGTGCGAGGCGTTCACGTCCACGCCGAGCACCTCGATCCGATCGCCCTCGCGTCGATTTTCGGCCTCGTGCACGAGGCTGTCGGGGGCGTAGAAGCCCATCGGCTGCTCGTTGAGGAGCGCGCACAGGAACTCCGCGCCGTAGTGGACGCGCAGCCACGTCGACTGGTAGGCGAGCAGGCCGAAGGCGGCGCCGTGGGCCTTGGGGAAGCCGAAGCCGGCGAAGCCCTCGACCATCTCCCACACGCGCTCGGCCGTCTGGCTGTCGGCGCCGCACGTGACGGACGCGCCCCCTCGAGGAAGCGCTCGCGGTGGGAGCGGACGCATCTCGTGAGAGCGCTTGCGGCTCATCGCCCGGCGCAGCGCCGTCCGCCTCGCTCGGAGCTGAAGCCGGCGAACGCTTCCGCCACCTCCATCACCTGGTCCTGGAAGATGATCGTCCCGAGCGTCTCCCTGCAGCGACCGGCTCGAGCGCCGGGTGCTCGTAGGGGATCGCATACGTGGGGTCTTCGCGCAGGCGCTGGCGGCGCTCGATGTAGGGGTTGACCGCCCCGCCCTGGATCGGGCCGGGCCGCACGATCGCGACCTGGATCGTCAGGTCCTGGAGATTGCGCGGGCGGGTGCGCAGCAGCGACTGCATCTGCGCGCGGCTCTCGATCTGGAAGACGCCGACCGTGTCCGCCGCGCGGATCGCCCGGAAGGTCTCCTCGTCGTCGAAGGGGATCCGCGAGAGGTCGATGCGCTCGCCTCGCACGCGCGCGATCTCCTCCACGCAGCGCTCCACCGCCGAGAGCATCCCCAGGCCCAGCAGGTCGATCTTCAGGAAGCCCGCATCCGCGCACGAGTCCTTGTCCCACTGGACCATCTGCCTGCCCTCCATCGCCGCGGGCACCACCGGGCAGCAGTCGATCAGCGGCCTGGTGGCGATCACCATCCCGCCCGGGATGCTGGGAGAGGTGGCGCGGCAGCCCGTGGGCCTGCTCCACCAGGCGCGCCAGCCAGCGCCAGCGCTCGGATGCGACCGTCCCCTCCCCGCCGCGCCCGCCCGCCGCGTCCGCCTCCCCCGGCACTCGCGAGTCGGCGAGCGCCGCCGCCAGATCGTGCTCGGCGAACCTGCCGAACCGGAGACACTCGCTTCGCTCGCGTCCCCGAACCGGCCAGCGCCGCGGGCCACGCGCTCGATCTCCCCCGCCGGCAGGCCGAGGACCTTGCCGAGCTCGCGGATCGGCGCCGCGCACGCGGAAGGTCGGGAAGGCGGCCACCAGCGCCGCGCGATCGCTGCCCGTAGCGCTCGTGCACGCGCGGGATCAGCCGCTCGCGGATGTCGCGGGGGAAGTCCAGGTCGATGTCCGGGCAGCCCGTGCAGATCCTCGTGCAGGAAGCGCCCCAGCGCCAGCCCGCCGGCGATCGGGTCGATGTGCGAGAGGCCCGTCAGGTAGCACACCAGCGAGGACACCGACGACCCCCGGCCGCGCCCGGGCGCCAGCAGCGCGCGCACCGAGTCCGGCCCCCGCACCTCCAGGGCGACCTCGCGGGCGAGCTCGAGCATGTCGTGGTGCAGCAGGAAGAAGCCGGCCAGGCCGAGCCGGTCGATCACGCGCAGCTCCTGTTCGAGGCGCGCCTGCGCCTCCGCACGCGCC
This sequence comes from uncultured Solirubrobacteraceae bacterium, assembly GCA_963782325.1. Classification (GTDB taxonomy): domain Bacteria; phylum Actinomycetota; class Thermoleophilia; order Solirubrobacterales; family Solirubrobacteraceae; genus Palsa-744. Next base: position 380,959 of record CAWAJG010000003.1, on the reverse strand, counting down.
CCGCGTACGGAGGCGGGCGCGGGACGGGCGGGGTCCGATCCGGGAGGGTCGGCGGGACCCGTCGGATAGCGCTCGTCCAGCCGCGTCCAGCACAGCTCGGCCAGGCGCCTGCAGGCACTCGCCCTCCTCGGCGCCCGGGTAGCGGTAGCCGAGATCCTTGCTCAGATCGAACGTCAGCCGCTCGGCCAGCGCCAGCGTCTCGCGGACCGCATCCGGGTGGTCGGCGAAGCGGCTGGCCATCGCCTGCGGCGTGCTCAGCACGTGGCTGTGGTTGCCGCGGCGCAGCGGCTCGGAGGCGTCGAGCGTGGCGTGGTGGCGCAGCGCCACGAACGCGTCCTGCAGCTCGGCCCTGGCGCGGGCGTGGGCGTGGACGTCGCCGGTGGCCACGCAGCTCACGCCCAGCCGCCGGGCGAGCGCTGCGCGAAGCGCGCGGTTGCGGGCGCGATCGTGGCGGGCGTACGGACGCTGCAGCTCCACGTACAGGTCCTCCGGCCCGAACGCCTCGAGCAGTCGCCGAGCCGTCCGCAGCCCCTCCGCGCCGTCGGATGCCCTGGGCTCCCACCCGTCGAGCGACCGAGCACGGACCGGCCGGCGCAGCCGGTCAGGCAGACGAGGCCCTCGGCGTGGTCGAGCACGCCCTGCACGTCCACCCACGGCTCCCCGCGCTCGCGGCCGGGCGGAGCCGTCGCGGGTGTGGGCGTGGGCGAGCGTGATGATCCGGCAGAGGTTGCGCCAGCCGCGCTCGTCGCGCACGAGCAGGGTGAGGTGGCGCGTGTCGGGCGGCCCGGCGGCGGCGCGATCGCCTCGCGAACGGGCGGCATCGCCGGGACGACCGGCGGGCGCGGTGAGCGCCACGTCGATCTCGGCGCCGTGGATCGCCCTGATCCTGCAGTCGGCGGCCCCTGCGCCAGCTCCATCGAGCCGGAGACGGAGTTGTGGTCGGTCAGCGCCAGCGCCGCGTGCCCAGCTCGCCTGCGCGCTGCGCCAGCTCCTCGGGCAGCGAGACGCCGTCCAGGAAGGAGTAGGCCGAATGGCAGTGCAGCTCTACGTATGGAGGCGACGCTCACGCCACCTCACGAGCCCTGCAGGAACCAGCGGCCCGAGCAGAGGTCGTGGAAGACGACCACGTTGCGCCCCCGCTCGCCCACCAGCTCCCAGTAGCGGCGGCGCAGCGGCTGGGCGGTCCACCAGCGGTCCTCCACCAGCCAGGACTCGCGCAGCGACTCGATCGCTTCGCCGTCCACCTCGCGCGGGCATGCCGTCGCGCCAGCGCACCCGCGCCGGGCGGGGCTGGTTGAGGACTCGTGTCAAGGCGACGCCCGGCCCACCGCGTCACTCCGGAATCGGCGCCAGCACCACCCGCCGCTCGGGCACGCGCGAGTCGGGGTCCACGCAGACGGCGCGCAGCGCCGCGTCCTGCCCGGCCACCGCGCGCACCTGAGCGACGGCCTCGCGCAGGCGCGCGGCGCGGGCGGACGCGGGCGCCGCTCGAACAGCGCGCCCTGCTCGCTGACCGGCGGCCCGAAGCGCTCGACCGCCAGCGCCAGCGCGGCGGCCGGAGCGGGGAGCGTGAGCAGGCGCACGGACAGCGCCAGCCAGATGCGCTCGGGATCGGCGAGCGCCTGGCGGAACACCACGCGCTCGCGCCAGCCGCCGCCCGCGAGCAGGTGCGCGGAGAGCGTGGCGGCGCGCAGCGTGCGCCCGCGGCGCTCGGAGCGTGCCAGCAGCCGGTTGACCAGCACCCCCAGCACGCGCCTGAGCGCCTCGCCGGAGCTCGCGTCGCCGACCGCCATCGACTCCTCCAGGCGCTCCTCCACGCGGCGCGGGCGCAGCGGGCGATCCTCGCCGCCGGCGAGCGCGTGGGCGACCCCGCCCGGCGCCCCGAAGCGGTCGGTGAGCGGCGGCGCGTCCGAGTCCCTCGAGCTCGCCGAGCGTGCGCACGCCGAGGCGTGCGAGCGGCTCGACCAGCGCCGCGGTCTCCTCGCGGAAGCCGAGCAGCTCGACCGGGCGTCCCGCCAGCCAGCGCCGGGCCTCCCTTCCCTCCAGCACCAGCGCCCGCGACGAGCGCGCCGCCAGGGCGGCCGCCAGCGCGCAGAAGCGCGTCGGCGCCGCGCCCACGCGCACCCCCCACGGCGAGGGATACCCCTGCGGGAGCACAGGCAGGCGGGGCGGGCGAGCGCGTGGCGGGCGGCGGCGATCGTCGCCAAGACCTCAGCCGTGAAGCCCGCGCAAGCCCGCGGCCTCGAAGTAGGCGAGCCCCGGCCGCGCCGGCTCGACAGCCGCGCCGATCGATTCCAGCGCGCGCAGCGCCGCCTCCCACGCCTCCGCCACCCGCACCGGGTCGCCCGGCACGAGCACGAGGTCGGGGCAGCGGGCCAGCGCCTCGCCGAGCGCCATCCCCCTGGCCACGCCCCGGGCTTCCGCCGCCCCCGAGACCTCCCCCACGCGCTGTTCGCCGCCGAGCAGGGGAGCGACCGCCAGCGCACGTCCCGCCAGCGTCTGGCGTGCGACCTGCGCGTGCTCACCCGCGGCCACGGCCAGCTCGAAGCGAGGGAGGTGCACGCAGACGACCATACGAACACATGTTCGTATACCGAGCGTCCGCTCGCAACAGTTGGATATCTGCAGGAGCGCGTCGAGCGAGCGCGATCGCTCGATCGCTCAAGCGCCGCACCGTCGAGAAACGTCCCAGGCCGTATGGATCATCGACGGTCCCAACTACTTTCTGATCTCGTATTATGTCAGACAAAACATCTGGACAACCGACGACAAGCGTGCGGTTCGCGCGCTCTGCGACGCGCCATCGCATACCCAAGGACAGCACCCGATATGTCATCGCCCACTGTGGCCTGCGTTTCAGGCAACACCCATCGGAGGGTGAGGTACACGACGCGCGCCTCGTCTACCTCGGAGACGACGCCGACGGGCGCCAACTGGAGATCATGGCTGTCGAAGTCGCCGAAGGAGACCTGCTGGTGATCCACGCCATGCCGCTACGCGACAAGTACCGACCGCAATACGAGGAGGCAAAGAAATGGCGCCTCTGAGAACACGCAGCGGAGCCAAGCTCACGAAGAAGACGATCGACGCGCTCGCCGAGGAGGCCGAACGCGGATACGACCTCACAAAGGCGACGCCGGATCGGGTCGGTCGTCCCGCGCTGGGCGGAAATGGTGTCTCTCCACGGGTTCAGGTGCGTGTGGACCCCGATCTCGCCCGTGCACTGCGAGCCCGCGCCCGCGACGAGGAACGCTCGGTCAGCGAGGTCGCCCGGACCGCGCTGCGTGAGTATGTCGAGCGAACCCGCTGACGGCACAGAACCGCGCCACACTACGAAGCTAGTCCATCGTCAACGGCCCCTCGGCGGAGCCGCTGAGGAACTGGCGGACGAAGGGGTTCTCCGAGGAGAACATCCTCGCGGCGTCGCCCGCTTCGACGATCCGCCCGCGCCACAGCAGCGCGATGTATTCGCCGATCTGGCGGGCGGAGGCGATGTTGTGGGTGACCACGATGTAGGTGCCCCTGTGGATCTGGTGCATCTCCTGGATGAGGTCGCACAGCAGCGCCGTGCGCACCGGGTCGAGACCCGAGTCGGGCTCGTCGAAGATCACGATGTCCGGCTCCATCACCAGCGCGCGGGCGAAGCCGGCGCGCTTGCGCATCCCGCCGGAGAGCTGCGAGGGCAGGTCGTCCATCGCGTCGGCCAGGCCGACGTCGGTGAGCCGGTCGCGCACGCGCCTGGCGATGTCCGCCTCGGACATGTCGGTGTGCTGGCGCAACGGGAACGCGACGTTGTCGAACACGTTCATCGAGCCGAACAGCGCGCCGTCCTGGAACAGCACCCCGATTTTCCGCCGCAGCGCGAGCAGCTCCGGCATCGTCAGGTCTTTGACCGTCTGTCCTTTCACGATCACATCGCCGGACTCCGGGAACATCAGCCCGATGATGTGCTTGATCAGCACGCTCTTGCCCGTCCCCGAGGGACCGAGCACGACCGTGATCGTGTCATCCGGGATGGCCACGTTCAGGCCGTCCAGGACCCACACCCCGCCGAGGCGCTTGCGCACGTCCAGGCAGCGGATCGACCAGCGATCGTCGTCCGCCTCGCCGAGCAGGTCGAGGTCGGTCGCGTGGTACTGGTGGCGATCCTCCTCCACGGCGCCGTACCCGGTTATGCGCTCGCCGAAGGTCAGGCCACCCTCGGGCTCGGGGGGCGGGGACGATGCCGGCGGCGGCTCGTGCGTGTCCTCGTCGGCCATCACTTTTCCTTGTATACCGCGTGCGCGAATTCGCTGGTTTCGCCGTTGAACGTGAACGGGCTCTGCTTCACGCACGCGGGCGCCGCCACTTTGTTGGCCGTTTCCGGTTCGTTGGCGACCGGCGATTCGCCTGCGTTGGCGGGGTGGGTGAGCAGCTGCAGGATTTCTTCGGAGACGTCTTCGTTGGCCGGCCCGCTGACAGCGGGGGCGGAGTTCGCGCACGAGCTCGAGCTGAACACCGGCAGCCCGCTCGCGAGCGAGCCGTAGACGCCCGAGTGCGGGTAGGCGTTCGCGCGGTTGGTGCCGATGCGGTTGGGGTAGAGCGCGAGGCTTTCGGGGGTGAGCACCGGCATCCCCGTCAGCAGGTGCGCCTTCTTCACTTCCCGTTTGTCTGCGGCGGGGACCGTGCCGAAGTCCGAGCTCTGTTCGCTCGCCTGGGTGGCGGCGGTGATGTTGGCGAAGAAGGACTGCAGCTCGGGCAGGTATTCCCCGAGGTACTGCAGGAACGGGTCGAGGTTGTGCAGCACCGGGCGGAAGTTTTCGAGGATGGGGATGGTCAGGTGCAGCGCCTTGGCCATGTCCGGCAGGTCCGTCTTCGCCGACGCCGTCAGCGGCCCGAGCGTGGTGAGGAACTTGTTGAGCTGGGGCGCGAACGGCTTGGCGGCGGCCAGCAGCGAGGAGAGCTGGCGCTCGGTGGGGCGGATTTCTTCGAAGTACGGGTTGGCGATCTTGGCGAACTGGTCGGTCGCCCTGAAGGCGACGGTCGAGTTGTGCTCGAACCCGGGCAGCGCGCGGAAGGCCGCCGCGAACGCCTGGCTGGCTTCGGCGGCCGCGTGGAACGTGCGCTCGCCGTTGGCGATCGAGCCTTCCAGCTGGTTTTCGCGGCTGGCGAGCGCCTTGAAGACGACGCCGGTGTTGTGGACGAGCGCCCGCACCGCCCCTTCCTGCTCGTCGAGCAGCGTCACCAGGCGGTTCGCGCTTTCCACGAACGGTTCCAGCTGGGCAAAGGAGGCGTTGATGTCTTCGCCGCGACCGTCGATCCCCGCGGCGAGTTCTTCGTTCCAGAGCTGGAAGGAGCGTCTGGCCTTGGGGGTGAACGCGGAGAGGACGTCGTCGAGCGTGTACGACGGTTCCACCTGGCTGTTGGAGAGCTGACCGCCGTCGCGCAGGAACGGCCCGGTCTGGCCCTCGGGGACGAGCTGCACGTAGGTCTCGCCGAGCAGCGTCTTCTGGCGCAGGACCGCGTGCATGCTCGCGCGGATCGGCGCGTAGCGCCCGGCGATTTCGAGAACCGCGCGCGTGCGGCCTTCGGGGCCCGGGGCGAGCGAGACGACGTGCCCGACTTCCACGCCGCTGACGCGCACGTCGGACTCTTCGGCGAGCGAGAACGAGCGGGAGAAGGCGATCGTCAGGCGATAGCCCTTCGGTTTCAGCGGCAGCGGGCCGCCGAAGGACTCCCACAGGAACATCAAGAGCCCGAAGCAGCTGAGCACGAACAGCACGATCACGAGCAGGTTGCCGAGCGTGGGCGCGCGCTTTTGCATGTCAGTCCCTACCCCCGAACGGATGCTGTTCGAAACTCGAGAACAGGCCGCCCGACGGCGCCTTCGCGCGCTGACGCGCGCTCGCGGCGCTGGCGGACGTGGCGCCCGCTTTGAGGATGCCCAGGCGGATGCATTCTTCCTTGCTCGGCGGTTTCAGCAGCCCCAGCAGCACGTGGACGTTGGGGTTCACCTTCTCGACCGGTTCGAAGATTTTCAGGATTTCGCAGTTGAAGTACACGACGGTGCTGCCGAGCGCGCCGTTGGCGTCGGCGGTGCTGAGGACGCTGTTGAGATCGTGGTTGCCCCAGTCCAGGAAGAACAGGAACCCGCCCTTGCTCGGCCCCGGGTTGTAGGCGATCTCGTTGAAGAATTCGTTGAGCACGCCGAAGCTCGCGGCGAGTTTGGGCAGCGCTTCGGCGAACTTCTTCGTCGTCGGCTCCAGTTCGTCGATCACCGGCAGGACTTCGCGGGCGAACGGGCGGATGCTGTTCTTGATGATCGGCGTCGTCTTCAGCGCCAGCTTGCGGGTGGCTTCGTTGGCGGGGCCGAGCGCCCGCGCGAACGGCTCGAGCTTGCGCAGCGCGGGCCCGAGCACGTGCGTGGCGGTCGCGATCTTGCCGAGACCGACGCCCGTCTTGTGCAGCGCGCCCGGCAGCAGCGTGAGCGTCTTGCGGAAGCTCGCTTCCTCCTTGGCGAACACCCCGAAGACGGCGTTGGCGGCGTCGATCAGCTGGGAGAGCTGCTTGTCGCGATCGCCGAGCGCTTCCAGCAGCAGGCGGAAGTTGTGGATCGAGCGGGCGACGTTGGCGTGGCGGATTTCGACCTGCTGGGCGATCTCTTCGGTGTACTTCGCGAGCGGGTCGAAGCGCTTGAAGTCCGCCGCCAGCGCCCTGCTGTTGCCTTTCAGCCCGACGCCCAGCCCGGCGAGCAGCTCCTGCAGGTAGGCGCGCGTTTCCGTGTCCAGCCCCGCGAGGAATTCGTCGAAGTCGACGTTCGGCGCCGTCTGCGAGACGGGCAGCACCTCGCCGCTGCGCAGTTTCCCGGTCCCGGGGTCGCCGGGGTTGACCTCGACGGTGATGTCCTGCAGCTGCGTCTTCGGGCGCAGCAGCATGGTGGCGTCTTTGTAGATGTACTTCGCGTACTTGGGGGAGACGTCCATCGTCACCAGGGCGACGCCGTGGCGCAGGTCCACGGTCGCGATTTCGCCGATCTTCGCGCCGGCGATCGTCACCGCCTGGCCCTGGCCCGGCGTGACCGCCTGCGCGGTCTGGAATTCGCCCTCGAGTTTGAAGTATTCGTGGCCGAGCACGGGCACCCAGCTCGCGAGTTTGAGGTTCTCGTGGGCGAGGATGTAACCGCCGACGACCGCCGCGATCGCCACCAGCGTGAGCACGGCGATGAACGCCGAGCGGTAGCGCTCGATCTGGTCGCGGACGCTCAGTCCGCCTTCGTGGCTGGCGCCGTCGGGGTTCATCCCCCGCTCCCATCGGCGGGCCCTTCGGAGAGAGGCCCGTTGAAGTTGGGCAGGGCCTGCTTGTAGCACGGCGCCTGCGGCTCGTACGGCGGCTCTTCGGCGGGGAACGCCGGGCGCGTGCCGAGCGGCGCCAGCGACGAGCGGGCGAGCAGCGGTTCGCCCTTCAGGCTCGTCCCCTGCAGCCCCGTGACCGGCGCCTTCAGCACCTGCCCGCTGTTGCTCACCAGCGCTCTCACCGTCGGGCCGTTGCCGGTGAAGCTCTGGCCGATCGAGTCGAGGCCGACGAGGCTGTACCAGAACTCCCTGTAGTCTTCCACGCCGCTGGTGCTCGCGCCGTCCTGGAGCTTGGCGTTGCCGGCCGGGAAGATGACATCGGTCATGCACTCGTTGAACAGTTCGGTCTGCGTGTAGAGCGGGGTCTGTTCGGCGGTGAGCTGAGCCAGCGACGGCAGCGCTTCGACCAGGCCCTTGGCGACGCCGCCGAGCTCGCTCGGCTCGAGCGAGAGCCTCGTCTGTTCGATCCACGGCAGCGCCGCGGCGACCGTCCGGTTGGTGTTGCGCACGCCCGGGAGGATGTCGTGGGCGAACGTCCGCGTAGGCTGGAACGATTCATGCAGCCCGGCGAAGCCCTGGTCGATTTTCAGCAGGTTGGCGGGCAGTTCCGCGACCAGTCGTTTGAGGCTCGCCGCGTGGGAGCTGAGCGAGGCGAAGAAGTTGTTGTAGTGCGGGAACAGTTCGCTGAGGTCCTGTTCGTGCACGTTCAGCGCCGCGGCGACTTTGTTGATGGAGGCCACCAGCTTCGACAAATCGTCGGCTTCGGTGCCGGTGACCGCCTGCGTGTCGACCGCGCCGCCGCGCAGCGACTTGGGGGCGCGTTCGTAGACTTTGTTGAGCGCTTCCGCGGCGTCCACGCCGCGGACTTCGGGCTCCTGTTCGGCGTTTTCCGCGGCGTCCGGCTTGCGCGTGAGCGCCGCCCCGTATTCGATCAGGAACGTCTGCAGGTTCGAGCGGGTGTCGGTGTTGAGCGCGTCGAGCACCTGGTCGAGTTGCACCGGATCGGCGGTCTGGGCGATCGGGATCGTGTAGCCGGAGGAGATCGTCTTCGCCGACGGGCTGCCGGGCTGCAGTTCCACGAACCAGTTGCCTTCGAGGAACAGCCGCGGGCGGATCTTGACCGTCGCGTCGGTGTGAATCGGCAGGCCGCGGGATTCGATTTCCATGTTCACGAGCCCGGTGTTGCCCTCGCGCTGGATCGACGTCACCTGGCCGACGGTGACGCCGGCGATGCGCACGGGGGATTTGGAGTGGATGTTGATGGCGCTCGCGAACTCGGCCTTGAGGACGAAGCCGTGCTTGAACGGGATGTGCTTGGAGAAGCCGAAGTACACGGCGATCGCGAGCACCACGATCAGCACGATCCCGGCGCGGACGGGGTTCGAGCGCTGCAGCTCGCTCACCGGCACGCGGTCCTGGCGCCGCCAGAAGGCCAGGCGGCTCACTTGCCCTTCCCCTTGCTCTTGCCCTTCGCCTTGCTCTTGCTCTTGCTCTTCGGCTTGGCCGCCGCCGGCTTGGGCAGGCCGAGCGCCTTCAGCTGCGTCGCCGGGTACTTTTCGCCGTACAGGTTGTCTTCGCGTTTGGTGAGTTCGCGGTTGTCCGTGGTGCTCGTGGCATGCCCGATCGTCGCCTGGCCGATGTTGTATCCCTCGTTGCCAGCTTCGCACACGTTCGCCTGGCCGGGGGCGGTGACGTTCGGGTAGGGGTTGTAGTGCAGGTGGTCGTTGTTGACGACCACGCTGGAGCCCGCTGCGGCGTGTTCGATCGAGGGGCCGTTGGCGATCGTCGCCGAGGGGAAGCCCTCGTTGTTGGCGCCCGTGGGGGACAGCAGCGTGCTCCGCGCGCACGACCGTCCCGACGCCGACGTTCTCGGTCTCCAGGCTCGCGAGGTTGCGGAACGCGAGCGTCCAGTAGTTGCAGTTGACCTGCTCGGGGGCGATTCCCGCCAGCAGCGGGTTGCCGATTTCGAGCGTTTCCGCGAAGTTTTCGAGCGCGAGCGAGACGACCGGGTTGCGGCCGAATTCCTCGAGCGCCTGCGCGGATTCGGCGAGACGCTTGCTCAGGACGGTGGCGGCGGTGAGGTTGCGGGCGCCCACCGAGAAGGCGTGCCCGAGCTGCGGCGCGACCGTGACCAGGTCTGCCGCGGAGGGACGCAAGAGGTGCATGAACTCGGTCGCGTCTTCGTAGAAGGGCCGCTCGTGGGGCAGCGAGTAGATCGCCTGTTCCAGCGAAGGCGGCCCGCCCCTGGTCGCCGCTTCCGTCGAGGAGGTGACGCTCGCCCATTCCTTGAAGAAGGTGTCGAGGTCTTCGAAGAGTTCGGCGTTGGCCTGCGCCACGGGGGCCGTCTGCGAGGCCACCCGGTCGAGGTCGACGAACAGCGCGTGCAGTCCCGTCCGCGGCTCGGCGAGGTTGTGCAGCACCGGGATCGCCCTCTCCACGAGCGGGCGAAGTTCCGCGATCGTGTTGTTCAGGCCGGGCCCGCGTCCGGCGAGGCCGTCGCCGAAGTTGTTGGTGGAGATCTTGAGCGCGGTCCGCGTCGGCTTGTCGAACATGTCGAAGAATTCCTCGATGTCCACCGGTTCGCGCGTCTGCGAGACGGGAATCGTCTGGCCCGCCTTGAGCGTCGCCGTGGAGTTGCCTTTTTCGAGTTCGAGGTACTTCAGGCCGACGGCCGAGACGGACTGCACGATCGCCTTCGTGTTCGTCGGCAGCGGCCCGTACTTCTTTTCGATGTGCAGCGTCGCGATCGCCGTCACGCGCCCCGTGCGGGGGTTCTGGTAGGGGGTGAGCTTGCTGACGATCCCCACGCGCTGACCTGCGATCCGCACCTGGTTGGATTGCTGCAGCCCGGACGCCTCGGGCAGTTCGACCTTGATGTCGTACGTGGGCACGAACGGCAGGCCGTTGTTGGCGTTGTAGGAGAGGAACACCGCCACGACGACGATCAGCGTGGTGATCGCCCCGATCAGCAGCGGGCTCGCCGCCAGTGAGCTGCGACGCCTGTTGTTCACGGTGTCTCCGTGGGGTCGCAGTCGAGCAGTTCGCCGTCGGTGAACGGCGAGGAGCCGTCGGCGGCGGGCTGGGTGGCGGACGCCGGGGCAGCGGCGCAGCTGCCCGGTCTTCAGGCTCGCGAGCGCGGCTTCCGCGCTGGAGGCCGGGTGCAGGGTTTCGTTTTCCCCGAGCGTGAAGCTCGGGAACACCAGGTTGAGGTGGGCGTAGTGGCCGTCGGCGTCCCAGTAGCCGGCGCCGGCGCCGAACGTGCGCAGCGTGCCGGCCAGGTCCGGGCTGTAGGGTCCGAAGACGGCCGTTATCGGGGCCGATTCCTTCAGCGCCGTGACGCCCACCGGCGAGGCGGTGGTGAGGCGCTGGGCGAGCGCGGGGAGCGCGCGCACGAGTTCGGTGAGGTCGTTGTTCGCTCCCGGCTTGCTGAAGACTTCGGCGAAGTTCTTCACCGCCGGCGTCGCGGTCACGAGCAGCGGGTGCAGGTGTTCGAGCAGCTCGGTCAGCGACTTCGTGGTCGGCCGCGATTCCTTGAACAGCTCGCCCAGCGCCGCGTACGTGGCCGGCACTTCCGAGAGCGTCTCGTTGCCCTGGTTCAGCGTCTTGGGCAGCTGTTTGAGGCCCTTCGCGAGCGCGCTCTGCTCCGAGCCGATCGCCTGGAAGGTCTTGTTCTGGTTTTCGGTGAGGTCCGCCAGCGATTCCTGGCGCGCGGCGATCGTGGACACCGCCTTGGAGGCTTCCACGAGGAAGCTCGTGAACACCGGCTGGTCGGCCGAGAGCTCCTTGAAGAAGTGCGTCGCGGAGGACAGCACCGGCGGGAAGTATTCGGTCGAGATGCTGAGGTTGCGCGCCTGTCCGACGTACTGCTGCGCGCTGCCTTCGAACCACTCCTGCAGGCCCTTGCGGGTCTTCGGGGTGAACGTGTCGAACAGCTTGTCGAGGTCGGTGACTTCCTTGGAGACCGTCGCCGGCAACGTCGATCCGGGCGGGTAGGAGGGGTAGTTGTTGGGCCCGAGGTTCAGCTGGACGTAGCGGTTGGCGACGCTCGTGAGCGAGGGCACGCGCACCTGCACTTCGGTGCCGTGGTGCAGCGGCACCAGCGATGAGTTCACGTGGATCGTCACCAGCGCTTTGAAGTCGTGGGCGAGTTCGATGTTGGTGACGCTTCCCACCGGCACCCCGCCGACCTGTACCTGGTCGCCCCTGACGAGCTGATCGGCTTCGGCGAGTTCGAGTTTGTAGTTGGCGCCTCCGCTGGGGGCGAGCACGATGTAGGCGACGATCAGGATCACGAGTCCGAGCGCACCCACGGCGATCGCGCGCAGGGGGCTCTGGCGCGCCCTGCCCACGCGCGCCGGCGGGCCGGGGACGCCGCCGGACGGGGGCGGCGGCGCGGGGGGAGTGGGCGGCGGGCTAGTCGTCGCCACCGGCTTCTCCTTGCGGGCTCGCGGACGGCTGCCCCGTGGCCGGCCCCGGCGCTTCGGGGGCCGCTTCCGCGGGGGCTGTGGCGGTCGTCGTCGGGTCGGATATCGCGGCGCTCGAGTGCCCGCTGGCGACCGTCGGGTCGGGAATCTCGCCGAGCCTGTCGATCAGCTCGATCCACTCCTGCGGCGAGAGGCCCGCGCTCGACAGCGCGGCGCTGCGCGCGCCGCCGGTGCCGGGCGCGGCGTAGACGACGCGGATGGCACCGCGCGCGCTGGCCCTGGCGACCGCGACGGCCCCGGGGTAGCTCATCGTGCTGATGATCCGCTGCGGGCGTGAGAGTCCCTGCAGCATCAGCAGCCTGCGCACGGTCTCGTCGGCGATCGAGCCGGGGCCCTGGTGACCGGCGATGGGAATGCCGTTGACGGCTGTGATCTCGAGCGCATCGCCGCTGGCCGAGGGCGCCGCGTTGGCCGCGGCGGCCGCGGGCGTGGCGGGCGGACACGGCAGCCCGGAGGCCGTCGGGCGCAGCCCGGACACCGAGAGGTACTCGAGCATCGCCAGCACCCGCCTGTCCACCCTGCCCTCCTGCACGTCCTCGCGAGCGCACCTGCCGAGGTGGATGCCCGCGTCCCCCTCCCCCTCCGGGGACGATGCCGGGGACGATGCGTGGAGCACCTGCGGCGCGAGCTGCTGCTTGGACTCCAGCAGCACCTGGCCGACGGTCGGCGAGGTCGCCAGGAACGGGTTCTCGCCCTTGGCGCGGAAGATCGAGGTGTCTTCGAGCGCCACCCACCCGTCGAGGATCGGCTTGGGGTCGATCAGCGGCGCGTCCGCGCCGGCGGGGCGGATCTGGAAGACGATGTGCGGTTCTTCGGAGGACACGGCGGCGCTCGCCCCCGCGGCGGGCGTGGCGGGGCCGACGTGGCCGAGGACCGTCCCCGCGATCACCTGCACGCCGGGGACGAGCGGGTGCAGGTAGACCTCGTCGGGCCCTTCGCCGAAGGAGCGCACGTGGACGGGAGACCTGCGCGGCGCGGAGGCACGCGCGGGGGTCGCAGCGGAAGGCGTGGGCGGGTTGCCCTTTGCGGGAACGGGCGGCGGCGGTTCGAGGCCGGCGACCGCGCCGAGCGCGAGGCCGGAGATGGCCGCCCCCTCGGACAGGGGCGAGCGCTGCTGGGCGCCGGCCGTGGCCGGGCCACTCGGCGCGGCCTCGCCCTTGCCCGGGCTGGCGGCGCCCGCACCCGCGATGCGGGCGCTGACGGCGCTGTGCACGCGCGGCTCGAGCACCGGGTATTCGGCTGCGACTTCGCCGAGCTCGGCGTATACGTAGGTGTTGCCGTAGGCGTCGCGCAGCGCGACGAAGCGTCCCAGCGAGGGCGATTCGCCGACTTCCACGACTTCGCCGTCCTCGACGGCGATGACGGGTGCGCCCGCTCGCGAGTAGATGGTGGTGCCGACGAGCGTCTTGCCCGTCGCCACGGTGGGGAAGCCGTCGCTGTAGTGCGAGGGCGCGTACACCGGGAAGCGCGCCTCCGTCAGCCCGGTGATCGCACCGAGCAGTTCGGGGGGCGTGCCGCCCAGTAGCTGCGCGCGCAGCATCACCGCTTCCACGTACGCCTGCGAGTGGTTGTAGGCGTAGACGGCCGCCTTGACGTTCGTGTTGGCGCCGGCGGCGCGCAGGTAGCGGGCGGCGGCGAAGATCGCATCGGCCGGGTTGTAAGGGTCCTCCCAGCCGTCGCCGTTGGCGTCGACCCCGTACTGCGCCCACTCGGAGGGCAGGAACTGCATCCAGCCCGCGGCGCCGGCGCTGGAGACGCCGAGGTCGCGCCCGTAGTCGGTCTCGACCTCGTTGATCGCCGCGAGCACCTGCCAGGGAACGCCGTAGGCGGTCCCCGCCGCTTGGAAGATCGGCAGCAGGAACGGCGGGATCTGGAAGCTTTCGATGAAGAACGTCGGCAGCCCGCCGAACGGCGACTGCAGCGAGAACGGCAGCGCGGGAGTCAGCGTGGACGGCGCCGGCGCCTTGTGCCTGGCGCGCACGCCAGCCGAGGTGGGGGCTTCCCCCTGCGGGGACGATGCGCCGGGGGCGTGCTTGCCCCGCGACCTGTTCGCGCGGGCGCGCAGTCGCGACGAGCCGCTCGGGCTCGCGCCCTGGCGGTGCTCGGAGCGCACCTGCGGCGCCGCGGGTTCCCCCTCCGGGGACGATGCGGCCGCGGGCGCCGTGACGCCCGGCGCGGGTTGCGGCACGGTCGCTTCGGGCGTGCTCGCCGTGGGCGTCGTTTCCCCCGATGCCGTGCTCGTCGTTTCCGTCGTGGCGGTGGCGGGCGCTTCCCCCTCCGCGAGGCTCGCGGCGGGACTCCACATGGCGAGCACGGCCACGGCGAGCGCGGGCAGCAGGTGGATCGCTCGGCTGCTCATCGCGTCATTCGCTCCCGAGCAGGTAGTTGAGGAGCAGCCCGCCGGCTTCCGAGCCTTCGCGCGGGCGTGTAGTAGGTGGTGCCGGCCGTCGAGCCTCCGACCGGCTCCACGGTGGCGCCAGCTCCGGCTCCGGGAGCGGAGGCGGCGCCGGTGCCGGTCGTCGAACCCGGGTATTTGGCGAGCGCCTGCTGCGGCGTGGCGCCCTCCATGACGGCGAGCGTGCGCGCCATCAGCACGCTCGTCGAGCTCGAGTCGAGCGCCGCGGCGGCCGCGCTCGAGGATTTCAGGCTCGTGGGCGAGGCGCTCGCGGCGGACGCGCTCGCGCCGCTCGACGTGCTGAAGAGTTTGCGCCTGCAACCGCCGTTCGCGGCAGTCGCGATCGCGTATGAGAGGCAGACGTTGGCGACACCCTCAGCCCGCAGGAAATGGCTCAGCGAGGTGTAGCCGTTGGCGGCGCCGGTGCCGAGGAAGATGAAGTCCATGATCCGCTCGAGGCCGCCCGTTTCGCGCAGGCTCTCCAACAGCTGGGAGAAGTTTTCGGTGAAGGGCAGCGCGGAGCCGCCGAGCTTTTGCAGCTGTTTGAGCAGCGGCGTGGTGTTCTTCAACGCCGGGCCTTCCAGCTTGGCGGTCTGGCCGGCGGTTTCGAGGAACTTTTCGGTGCCGCGCGAGAAGGCGGGCAGGCTCGTGAACGCCTTGTCGATCCCCGGCGCGGCGGCGAGCAGGTCGGTGAACGTGGGCGTGGTCTGTTCGGCGAAGCGCTGCACCTGTTCGAGCGCGGGCCCGAGCTGTTCGAGGAAGGGCGGGAAGAGTTCGAGGTTGCGCTGCGAGCGACCCGCGCGTGGCGGCTCCTGCCTGGGCGACCTTGTCGCTCTGCGCGATGAAGTCCCCCACGCGTTCGCGCACGCGTGCGATCGGTTTGAGCGCGGTGTCGCTGTCGACCGCGAGTTTCGCGAGCACGTGGTTCTCGTTGGCGAGGATGTGGAACACCTTGTCGAGTTCCTGCAGCGCCGGGTTGGCGCGCTTGATCACTTCGCTGAGGTCGCTGCCGCGTCCCGGCGAGGCCGGCGCCGAATTCGTTGAGGATGATCGTGAAGCGCTCGCGTTCGGGCATGCGGTCGATGTCGCTGATCAGGTCGACGTCGACGGGGCTGTGCGTGTTCTGGACGGGCAGCAGGTACTCGCCGGCGCCTTCGTGGCCGCTGGGGACCTTCTTCAGCACCGGCGGCAGCGGCGTGCCTTCGACGCGCGGCTGGGTGGGCAGGCAGTCGACGTACTTCTCGCCGATCAGCGCCTGCGGGCGGATCGTGCAGCTGGCGTCCGCGCGGAAGTCGCGAAAGCCGGGGTTTTCGATCTTCAGCACGACCGCCGCCTTGGCCTGCGGCGTGGGCGTGACCGAGCCGACGGTGCCCACCTTCACGCCGTCGATCTTCACGTTCTCGCCGGATATGAGGTTGCCGGCGTCGTCGAAGATCGCACGCACCTGGTAGCCGCCGGAGGAGCCGCCGGCGGCGGTGGCGAGCACGACGACGAGGACGAGCGCGAGCACGCAGGCGACGCCGGCGACACCCCCCGCCAGTCTCCTCCACCCCACGAACTCGCTCCTCAAGCCGATCCTTCCTCGTGTATACAACAAGCGGGCGACCCCACCATCGCGATGAGGCCGCCCATCAAACCTACTCCTTCGGGATTACGCCATCACGGGCGCTGCCCCTGCCGTCATCGCTATTTCTTGCGCGGACACGGCGCCGTGTATTCGCGCGTGACGGGCACGGGCTTGGATTCTTCGCCGTTTTCGGCGAAGATCACTTCGGTCTTCAGCTTGAGGCCGCCGTGGCATTTCGTCGGCTCACGGCCGTAGTAGGTGTCCTTCTTCGGGTTGTTCTTCGGCCCGATCGCCGAGCCGGCCTTGATGTGGATGCTCTTGGTCGACGCGAACGGTGCGCCCGGGACGCTCGGGACGAGCGGCACGATCGTTGCGAGCTCCGGGCCGTAGCCACCGCCTCCGGTGTAGTTGATGTAGTGCCCGCTGGAGTAGATTTCGAGCTCGGTCGGCGTGTGGCCGTGGACGAAGAAGATGAAGCCGCCTCCGGGTTTGTAGAAGGAATACAGTTCGGCGTTCTCTTCGACGGGTTCGTGACCGAAGTTCACGAAGCCGAGTACGTCGCCGATCGGCCCGGCCATCGACCCTTTCGGGCATTTTTCGGGTCCTTCGCGTTCAAGCAGTTCGAGATTGCAGGTCGGGAAGCCGGTCGGGTGCAGCTTCACGCCCGTTGGCAGCCAGAAGTTGACGCCGATGATCGGCGGCGGCGCCCCAAGGTATTCGGTGCCGGTGATCTGGTATTCGGCCTGCAGCGCCGCGCCGGCGCCGAGGATGTTGCCCGTGCCCTTGTAGCCGGGGATCGGCACGGCTTCCGCTTTGAACTTGACTTCCGGCGTGGCCGACGCCACGCCCGGCAGGGCCAGCAGAGCCAGGCCGAGGACGGCCAGACAGGTGGATGCTCTGCGCATCAGATCTCTCTCCCTCTATTGATGGACAGGTCCGCCTCGATCCGGGTAGCTCCGAAGCCATGACGGCCCGGCGACATCGAGATCCCCGACTGACTGCTGCGGGGAACGGTGGCGAGTTTCTAACGTAAAACCTTATCCGTCTCGATCGATGCGTTCAAGTTGGAGCTTTCGCTGCCGAGCGCCACCCACCGGTTGGTCTACCGATCTGGCCAACGCTGAGCCTCAACTGAAGGCTTAGCTTGGATGGCGAGCGTGGACCGCGGTCCGGGATCTGGCCGCGTGCGGCGGTCGCCTGCGTCGCTGGCGCGAGCGTCGTTGGCGCATATCGGCGATGATCTCAGGGCACACCGTCGTCACCGAAGGGGGAGGAGGGACCGAATGGACTTCGAGCCGAGTAAGCGCTGCAGCGACTTCAGGGAGCGCCTGGAGGCGTTCATGGACGAGCACGTGTACCCGGCGGAGGAGGTGTACGAGCGCCAGCTGCGGGAGTCCGGGGATCCCCACCACCAGCCGCAGGTGATGGAGGAGCTGAAGACCCGCGCGCGGGATGCCGGCCTGTGGAACATGTTCCTGCCCGACGAGGAGCACGGCGCGGGCCTCTCGAACAGCGACTACGCGCCGCTGGCGGAGATCCTCGGCCGCTCGCACATCGCCTCGGAGGCGTGCAACTGCTCGGCGCCCGACACCGGCAACATGGAGGTGCTGCACCAGTTCGGCACGGACGAGCAGAAGGAGCGCTGGCTGAGGCCGCTGTTGGACGGAGAGATTCGCTCGGCGTTCGCGATGACTGAGCCCGGCGTGGCCAGCTCAGACGCGACCAACGTCGCGCTGAGCATCGAGCGCGACGGCGAGGACTACGTGCTGAACGGCCGCAAGTGGTGGATCACGAACGTCTTCCATCCCCACTGCCGGATCATGATCGTGATGGGCAAGACGCAGCCGGACGCGCCGACGTACAACCAGCAGAGCCAGATCCTCGTGCCGCTGGACACGCCGGGGGTGACGGTCCTGCGCAACCTGCCGGTGTTCGGCTACGTCGACCAGGACGGCCACGGGGAAATCGAGTTCGAGGACGTGCGCGTGCCGGTGACGAACGTGATCTCCAAGGAGGGCGATGGCTTCATGATCGCCCAGGCGCGCCTGGGACCCGGGCGCATCCACCACTGCATGCGGGCGATCGGCGCGGCCGAGCGGGCGCTGGACGCGATGTGCAAACGGGCGGTCTCGCGCGTGACGTTCGGCCAGCCGCTGGCAACACGGGGCAACATCCTCGACTGGATCGCCGAGTCGCGGATCGAGATCGAGATGACGCGGCTGTTGACGCTGAAGGCGGCGTGGATGATGGACACCGTCGGCAACCGCCACGCGCGCACGGAGATCGCGGCGATCAAGGTGGCGGCGCCGAACATGGCGCTGAAGGTGCTCGACCGCGCGATCCAGGTCCACGGCGGCGGCGGCGTGACCGAGGACTTCGGGCTGGCGAGCGCGTAGGCGCACCTGCGCACGCTGCGCCTCGCCGACGGTCCCGACGAGGTGCACAAGCTGTCGATCGCGCGGCGCGAGCTCGCGCCGTACATCCCCCGCGAGAAGGACGCGTAGGAGCACCCGAGCATGAGTGCGCCGACGTCCTCGAAACGCGGCCCCGAGGTGGTGATCGTTGGCGCGGGCTTCGGCGGGATCGCCGCGGCGATCGAGCTGCGCCGGCACGGGATCGGCGACGTGACGATCCTGGAGAAGGCGCCGGACCTCGGCGGGACGTGGTTCTACAACAGCTATCCGGGGGCGGCGTGCGACGTCCCCAGCCACCTGTACTCGTTCTCGTATGCGCAGCGCCGCGACTGGTCGCGGCTGTGCTCGCCGCAGGCGGAGATCCACGCCTACCTGCACGACGTCGCCCGCACGTACGGCGTCGATCGGCTGGTGCAGACGAGCACCACCGTGACCGCCTGCACCTGGAACGCCGAGCGCTGCCGCTGGAGCGTGCAGACGGACGACGGCTCGAGCCACGAGGCCGACGCGCTGATCGTGGCGACGGGTCAGCTCGACCAGCCGTCGGTGCCGCGCATCGAGGGCGCCGCGGACTTCGCCGGCCACAGCTTCCACTCGGCCGAGTGGGATCACGGCTACGCGCTGGCGGGCAAGCGCGTGGCGGTCGTCGGCACGGGCGCGAGCGCGGTGCAGCTCGTCCCGGAGATCGCGCCGCTGGCGAAGCGGCTGACCGTCTTCCAGCGCACCGGCAACTGGTTCCTGCCGCGCCACAACCGCCGCTACAACGCGGCGGTGAAGGCCGCGATCGAACTGGTCCCCGGCCTGCAGGCGCTGCGGCGAAGGTACATCTTCGAGTACGCCGAGTCGCTGACGCTGGCGATCCGCCACCCGAGCACGATCGGGCGCGTCGGCGCGGCGCGCTCGGCCGCGTTCATGCGCTCGCAGCTGAAGGACCCGGCGCTGCGGGCGAAGGTGTGGCCGGACTACACGTTCGGGTGCAAGCGCATCCTCTTCAGCTCCCACTACCTGCCGGCGCTGGAACGCGAGAACGTCGATGTCGTCACCGAGCAGATCGCCGGGATGACCCCCGCGGGCATCGTCACCGGCGCCGGTGCCACGCACGAGCTCGACTGCGTGATCTGGGCGACGGGCTTCAAGACCAACGACTTCATGTTCCCGATGCGCGTCACCGGCGCCGACGGCCTCGAGCTGCAGGAGTGCTGGGCGCAGGGCGCGCACGCGCACCTGGGGATCTGCGTCCCCGGCTTCCCGAACATGTTCCTGATGTACGGCCCCAACACGAACACCTCGGGCGGCTCGATCATCGTCTACCTGGAGACCCAGGCCGCGTACGTGCGCCAGGCGCTGCAGCAACTGCGCCGCCGCGGCGCCGGCGCGATCGAGGTTCGCGAGGAGGTGGAGGCGGCCAGCGACCGCGAGCTGCAGGCCCGCTTCGCGGGGACCGCGTGGACGCGCTGCGACTCGTGGTATCGCGACGAGCGCGGGCGCATCGTCGCGAACTGGCCGGGGTACATGCGCGAGTACCTGCAGCGGACCGCCGCGATGGACGCCGCCGAGTACCGCTTCGCGCCCCTCCCCGCATTGTCCCCGGAGGGGGACCGCGTGCCCGCATGAGCGCTTACGACTACGTGATCGTCGGCGCCGGCTCCGCCGGGTGCGTGCTCGCCAACCGCCTCTCCGAGGACCCGTCGATGCGTGTGCTGCTGCTGGAGGCCGGCGGCCGCGACCGCTCGCCGAAGATCAAGATCCCGGCGGCGTTCGCGCAGCAGTTCCACACGAAGCTCGACTGGGACTTCGCGACCGAGCCCGAGCCGCACGTGGACGGCCGCTGCCTGTACATGCCCCGCGGCAAGGCGCTCGGCGGCTCCAGCTCGATGAACGCGATGCTCTACGTCCGCGGCCGTCCGCTCGACTACGACGGCTGGGAGGCGCAGGGGGCACCCGGCTGGGGCTACGCGAGCGTCCTGCCGTACTTCGTGAAGGCCGAGGACAACGTCCGCGGCCAGTCCGAGTACCACGGCGCCGGCGGACCGCTGCACGTCGCCGAGCAGCGCTCGCCGCGACCGCTGAACGCGCGCCTCTTGGCGGCGAGCGAGGCGGCGGGGATCCCGCGGATCGCCGACTACAACGGGCCCGAGCAGGACGGCGTGTCGGTGTTCCAGGTGACACAGCGAAACGGCCGGCGCTTCTCCGCCGCCGACGCCTACCTGCGCCCGGCGCTGGGGCGCCCGAACCTGGAGGTGCGCACGAACGTCACCGCGCTGGGGATCGAGCTCGACGGCGAGCGCGCCGCCGGCGTGCGCGTGCGCCGCGGACGCCGCGGCGAGGAGCTCGTGGGCGCCGGGCGCGAGGTGCTGCTGAGCGCCGGGGCGATCGGCTCGCCGCAGCTGCTGCTGCTGTCGGGCGTCGGCGCCGGCGAGGAGCTGCGCGGGGCGGGCGTGAGCGCCCGGCACGAGCTGCCGGGCGTCGGGCGCAATCTCCAGGACCACCCGTTCGTGACGATCATCTGGGAGGTCGCGGACAACAAGACGCTGTATGGCGCCGACGGGCCGAAGGCGCTCGCGGAGTGGCTGCTGCGCCGCTCGGGCAAGCTCAGCTCGACCGTCGCCGAGGTGGTGGCGTTCACGCGCACGCGCGGCGGCCTGCCGGCGGCCGACATCCAGTTCCACATGGGCGCGGCCTACTACGAAGACCACGGCGCGGAGACCTACGACGGACACTGCATGGTGATCGCGCCGACGCTCGTCTCACCGCAGGCGCGGGGGCAGGTGTGGCTGCGCTCGGCCGACCCCACCGACAAGCCGCGGATCGTCACCAACACGCTCTCCGAGCCCGACGACGTGCGCTCGCTGCTCGACGGGATGCGCCTGGCGCGTGCGATCGCCGAGCAGGACCCGCTGCGCGAGATCGTCGTCGAGGAGCTCAAGCCGGGAGCCGCCACCGTCGAGGACGGCGACCTCGAAGCGGATCTGCGCCGGCGCCTGATGCTGATCTACCACCCCGTCGGCACAGCCAGGATGAGCGACACCCACCCGCAGGCGGTGGTCGACTCGCACCTGCGCGTGCACGGCATCGAGGGCCTGCGCGTGATCGACGCCTCGATCATGCCCACGATCACCGGAGGCAACACCAACGCACCGACGATCATGATCGCCGAGCGCGGCGCCGCCCTGATCAGGGGACTGGCGTGAGCGCCCGCCGCGCGGCGCCCGGCGGCGAGCCGGCGAGAGGCTCCGAATGAGAGAGCGACCGTGAGCCTGTCGATCAACTACCACCGCGAAGGCGAGGGCCCGCCGCTGGTCCTGCTCCACGGCGTCGGCCACCACTGGCAGGCGTGGCGGCCGGTGATCGAGCTCCTCGTCGACGAGTTCGACGTGATCGCCTGCGACTCCCCCGGCTTCGGGCGCTCGTCGCCGCTGTCGGCGGGCATCGAGCCGACGATCCCTGCGTACGCGGACGCGTTCGAGTGGTTCCTCGCCGAGCTCGGCCTCGAGCGCCCGCACGTGGCGGGCAGCTCGATGGGCGGGGCGATCGCGCTCGAGCTCGCCCGCGGGCGAGCGGTTCGCTCGGTCAGCGCGTTCTCCCCCGCTGGCTTCTGGACGGTGCCCGAGCGACGCTACTGCCAGCAGTCGCTGCGGATCCCCATGCGCACACCGCGTGCACTGAGGCCGGCGATCGAGGCGCTCGCGCGCACCCCAAGCGGGCGCACGGCGCTGTTCTGGCAGACCTTCGGCTACCCCACGCGGATGCCCGCCGAGGAGGCGGTGGACACGCTCAGGGACGTGTGGGCCTCACCGGCGATGGCGGGGACGCTCGACGCCTTCGGCCGCTACAGCTTCGCCGGCGGCGAGCAGCTGCGCAGCACGCCCGTGACGATCGCCTGGGGCAGGCGCGACTGGCTGCTCCCCTACCGCCTGCAGGCGCCGCGCGCGCGGGCGATGCTGCCGTGGGCCACCCACGTGACGCTCGGCGCCGGGCACATCCCGTTCTTCGACGACCCCGCCGCCGTCGCCGCCGTCATCCGCGCGCGCACCCACGCGGCCGTCACCGCCGGCGCGCACTGACCCACCAGCCCGGCGATTTCGCTGCCGACCTGACAGCGGTCGACCCACGCGACATCGAGGCCCATTTCGGCAATCCCGACGCCAAACTGACGATCGTCGTCAGTGTCGAGGATGAGGACGTCGAGGAGCGCTACCGTTTCGTGGTGATGACTGCGAAGGAGCAACTGCGGGAGCGCATCGAGACCTTGTCCGAGGAGGAGGCCGGCGAGGCGCTGCGCCTGCTGGACCTGCGCGTCGATCCAGTGATCGCGGCCTTCCGCGACGCTTTGCCCGACGATGAGCCGTGGACCGAGGACGATGAGGCCGCGGCGGCGGAAGGCAGGTCCGACCTAGCGG
The DNA here is from genome assembly GCA_963782325.1 of uncultured Solirubrobacteraceae bacterium. GTDB lineage: Bacteria > Actinomycetota > Thermoleophilia > Solirubrobacterales > Solirubrobacteraceae > Palsa-744. Next base: position 358,368 of record CAWAJG010000003.1, on the reverse strand, counting down.
CCGGCCGCACGGTGTCGCTGGATGAGGCGCTGCGGGAATCCGGGTGAGCGACGCGGGAATCGGACCCGCTCTCGACAACCACCCACGCGGCCGTCACCGCCGGCGCGCGCTAACCGTGGCGGCTGCGGCGTTCGATGCCGGCGAGCACGTCGGCGCCGAGGACGGCGTCGACCTCGAGCTGGGCCGTGGCCATCACGCGGGCGACCGTCATGTACTGGCCGATCACGAGCAGCAGCTGGACGATCTCCGCGGGAGTGAAGCGGGCGCTCATCGCCGCGAACGTCTCGTCGTCGGGCGTCGCGTCGTGGACGACCTGGGTGGTGAAGCGCACCACCAGGCGCCCATCCTCGCCGAGCGCGTCCGCCTCGATTTCGTCGGCTTCGAGCGCCGCGACCTGGGCGTCGCTGCCGCCGACGGCGAGCAGTATCGGCACGTGCTGGACCCACTCGTATTCCGCCCCGGGGGTAAGCCGGGCGACGCGCAGGATGGCGAGCTCGCGCAGCACGGGATCGAACCAGCGCGGGTCCAGGCAGTCGCCGCCGAAGCGCAGCCAGTTGACGAACGTCCCCTGCGCGTTGGCCACCGTCGAGAAGATCGCCAGCGGCGGCAGGCGCTCGAGCGCCGAGCGCACGGACGGCTCGGCGTCGGCTGGGTCCAGTGGCGGCAGGCGAGCCATCGGGCGAGTGGACATGATCGCAGGCCGCCTGCGCTAGCGTCCCGAGGCTGTGCGGCTGGCGCCGATGCATCGACTGCGGGCGCGCTCGGGGCGGCGAGCTGCCGGCGTGCTCGCGCTCGTCCTGCCGGCGGTGCTCGTGGCGGTCGCCTCGCGAGCCGCCACCGAGGCGGCCCCGCCCCTGCGGATCCGCCGCGAGGCGCCAGCCTCCGTGCGCCTGCCCGGGAGCCCGCCCGCGTTCGCCTGGCCGCGCGAAGGGCAGGCCGCCGTGGAAGTCGAGGGCGTCGCCGGCGCGAGCGCCCGCGCGGGGGACGAAGCGCCCGTGCCGATAGCGAGCATCGCGAAGGCGATGACCGCCTACCTCACGCTGCTCGCGCACCCGCTCGGCCCCGGCGAAAGCGGCTTCGAGCTGACGATCACCCGCGCGCAGGCCGCCGAAGAGGGCGAGCGCGAGGAGCTCGACCAGTCGGTCCTGCCCGTGCGCAGCGGCGAGCGGATCAGCGAGCGCCAGGCGCTGCAGGCGCTGCTGCTGCCCTCCGCCAACAACATCGCCGCGCTGCTCGCCGCGCGCGAGGGAGGCATGGCCGCGTTCGTCGCGCGCATGAACGCGACCGCCCGCCGGCTGGGCATGGGCTCGACCACCTACACCGACCCGAGCGGCTACCAGACGACGACCGTCTCGACGGCCGCCGACCAGCTGAAGCTCGCGCGGGCGGCCATGCTCCTGCCGGCCTTCGCGGCGCTCGTCGACGAGCGCTCGGCCGTGCTCCCGCTGGTCGGTCGCATCGCCAACTACAACGCGCTCGTCGGCCAGGACGGCTACGTGGGCGTAAAGACCGGCTCGGACAGCGCCGCCGGCGGATGCCTGATGTTCGCCAAGCGCACCACCGTCGCCGGGCTGCCGGCGACGGTGCTCGGCGTCGTGCTCGGCCAGCGCGCGGGCGCGCTCGTCGAAGCCGCGCTCGCCAGCGCCCAGAGGCTCGGCGACTCGGTCGCCGCGGCGCTGCGCGTGGAGACGCTCCTCCCCGCCGGCTCGCGCGTGCTCGGCGTCAGCGCCGCCGACGGGCGGCACACGACCGCGGCGAGCGCCGGCGCGTTGCGCGCGCTCGGCTGGGGCGGGCTGACCGTGCGCGTGGACGTCGCCGTTCGACGCTCCGGAACCCGGCTGCGCTCGGGACAGACGCTCGCGCGGGTCAGCCTCGCCGGCACCGCCGCCCCGGCCTCGACGGTGGCGGTGGCCACCCACGCGCTCGCCGGTCCCTCGCTCGGCTGGCGCCTCTCGCACCTGCTCTGAGCCCGCCGGCGCAAGCGCCGCCCGCCTCGCCCGTCGCCCGCCCGCCCGATCTCACCGGGTCGCGCCGCCGACCCCGCCCGCGCGGGTCGCCGCTACGAACGCCTGCTATACTGAACTAGATGGTTCAGTATCAGGCGAGACTCGATGACGCGTTCGGGGCGCTCGCGGACCCCACGCGCAGGACGATCCTCGAGCGGCTCGGCCTGGGCGAGGCCACGATCACCGACCTCGCCGCGCCGTTCGGGATGTCGCTGACGGGCATGAAGAAGCACGTCCGCGTCCTCGAACGGGCGGGGCTCCTGCGCAGCGAGAAGGTCGGCCGCGAGCGGCGTTGCAGCCTCGGCGAACGGCGCCTCGACGACGTCGAGCGCTGGATCGAGTCCTACCGGGAGCTGCTCGACGGGCGCCTCGAGCGGCTCGGAGAGATGCTCGCATCGTCCCCGGAGGGCGAAGACGAGGAGCGCCAAACCCAACGAAGGAAAGGATCAGGGCAATGACCACCCTCACCACCGACCAGGAGGCCACGATGGCAGGCAGCACGACGCTCACCACACCGACGGATCGCGAGATAGTCAGCGAGCGCGTGTTCGACGCGCCGCGCGAGCGGGTGTACGCGGCGTACACCGATCCGCAGTCGATCCCTCGGTGGTGGGGTCCCCGGCGGATGACGACGACGGTCGACGAGATGGACGTCCGGCCGGGCGGCAAATGGCGCTTCGTCGCACGCGAGCCCGACGGGCGCGAGCAGGGCTTTCGCGGCGTCTACCGCGAGGTCACGCCACCCGAGCGCATCGTGCAGACCTTCGAATGGGATGGCATGCCCGGCCACGCGATCGTCGAGACCGCCACCTTCGAGGATCTCGGGGGGCGCACGAAGGTGACCACCACCTCGCTGTTCCACACCACCGAGGAGCGCGACGGCATGATCGCCTCGGGCATGGAGGGCGGGCTGACCGAATCGCACGACCGCCTCGCCGAGCTGCTCGCCGAGCTGCTCGCCGACGAGGGCGCAGCCTGAGCCGGCGCCTTGCTGCACCGGACGGGCGCCGGCTGCTTGCCGCATCGGGCGCCCGTCCACTACGCTTGCTCCTCCAACCGACTGGCCGGCCAGCCAACCGGCGCGAGAAGAGAGGCAGCCGATGAGCAACCGCACGTTCGTTATCGGGGTGGGGATGTCGAAGTTCGACAAGCCCGGCACCAAGGAGGGCGACTACCCGGAGTGGGTGCTGGAGGCCGGATCGAAGGCGCTCGCCGACGCGGGCATCCCCTACGAGAGCATCGAGCAGGCTTACGCCGGCTACTGCTACGGCGACTCCACCTACGGCCAGCGCGCGATCTACGGGCTCGGGCTCACGGGCATCCCGGTGGTCAACGTCAACAACAACTGCTCGACCGGCTCGAGCGCCCTGTTCCTCGCGCGCCAGGCGGTCAAGGGCGGGCTGGTGGACTGCGCGCTGGCGGTCGGCTTCGAGAAGATGGAGCGCGGCTCGCTGGGCATGAAGTACACGGACCGCACGCCCGCCATGGACAAGCACATGACGCGCATGTTCGAGCTGCGTGAGCCCGAGCAGTCGCCGTTCGCGCCGCAGATGTTCGGCAACGCCGGGCGCGACCACATGGACAAATACGGCTCCACGCCCGAGCACTACGCGTGGATCGGCTGGAAGAACCACAAGCACTCCGTCAACAACCCCTACGCGCAGTTCCAGGACGAGTACTCGCTCGAGGACATCAAGGGGGCGAAGATGATCCACGAGCCGCTGACCAAGCTGCAGTGCTCCCCCACCTCCGACGGCGCCGCCGCCGCGGTCGTCGCCGGCGAGCGCTTCGTCGACGAGCACGACCTGTGGGAGAAGGCGATCGAGATCGCCGGCCAGGCGATGGTCACCGACCTCGCCAGCACCTTCGACGAGGACGCCGACTGCATCCGCATCGTCGGCTACGACATGAGCGCCGAGGCTGCGCGCAAAGCCTACGAGGAGGCGCAGGTCGCCCCCGATGAAATCCAGGTGATCGAGCTGCACGACTGCTTCTCCGCGAACGAGCTCATCACCTACGAGGCCCTCGGCCTCGCCGAGGAGGGCCACGGCCACGAGCTCGTCGACGCCCGCGACACCACCTACGGCGGGCGCTGGGTCGTCAATCCATCGGGCGGGCTCATCTCCAAGGGCCACCCGCTCGGCGCGACCGGGCTCGCGCAGTGCAGCGAGCTCTGCTGGCAGCTGCGCGGAGAGGCCGACGCCCGGCAGGTGGATGGCGCGAAGGTCGCGCTCCAGCACAACATCGGCCTCGGCGGCGCCGCCGTCGTGACGGTCTACCGGCCGCCCGCCGGCTGACACCGTCTAGGACCAGGAGCCGGCGTGCGGCGAGGGTCGGCGCTCGCTTGGCACGCACAGGCCGGTCACGAGCTGCTCGACGCTCACGCCGAGACCCGCCGCGAGGATCACGAGCGTGCTCAGCCGCGGCTCCACCTCGCCCTGCTCGATTTTCCCGATCTCGGTGCGGTGCAGGCGGGTGAGGTGGGACAGGCGTTCCTGAGAGCACGGAGGGTCCATCGCCAGCCGCGCGCGGCGAACGTTGTCCCCAAAGCTCGTCAGGAACGTCTCCCGCTCCTGCTTGTAGGCCTTCGTCGTGCTCATGGCCGCACTCTCCCTGTCCAGGGAGCGGAATGCGACTGATGCTCATCAGCCACTTGCGCGAGTGCCTGATGCCTGACTGCCACTTGACCGACCGGCCGACGTGCGTCTGCCAGCCTGCCAACTGGCAGACTCCCATCGGCGACGCCAACCGATCCGCTCCACTCCATACGAACATATGTTCGCATACTGGAGGGGCGCGTGTGTCTTCGTGACGGCTCGCCGCGCGCCGTGCGGTCAGCCGGCCTCGCGCAGGCGGACGCGCTCGTGCAGACGGCGCAGGCTCAGCGGCTGCCACCAGTTCCAGCGACCGAGCAGGCACATCAGCGAGGGGACCAGCAGCGCGCGGACGACGAACGCGTCGGCGAGCAGCGCGACGACGGCGCCGAGGCCGAGCTCCTGCAGGAAGACGAGGTGCGAGGTCATGAACGCCCCGATCGCGACCGACAGCAGGATCGCGGCCGCCGTCACGATCGGCCCGGTGCGCTGCAGTCCCACGGCGATCGCCTCGCGATCGTCGATCCCGCTGTCGCGGGCCTCCTTGATGCGGGTGAGCAGGAACACGCCGTAGTCGGTGGACAGCGCGAACGAGATCGCCACGAGCACGAGGAAGTCCGCCGATTCGATCCCTCCCTGCGGCCGGTAGCCGAACAGGCCGGTGAACCGGCCGTCCTGGAAGACGAAGACGAGCGCGGCGGTCGCAACCCCGACGCTGAGCGCGGTCATCGCCAGCGCCTTCACCGGCAGGACCACCGAGCCGGTCATCGCCCACAGCGCGAGCAGCGTCACCACGACGAGGATGGCGAGCGCGAGCGCGAGCCTCGACCCGATGGCGGCCTGCAGGTCGTGGAACTCCGCCGCTTCGCCGCCGACGGCAACGGGCACGGGCGATTCGAGCTCGCGGATCGCATCGACGGCGCGCTGGGCGACAGCGCTGAGCGCGCCGCTGGCGCCTGTGCTCGCCCGCAGTTCCCAGGTGTCCCCGCCGAGGTAGCGCGGGCCGGCGACGGCGCTCACCCCGGGCACGTGGGCGACCGACCGGACGTAGGCGGTCAGCCGGCCGTCCGCCCCCGCGGGGGCCGAGATCGCGATCGCGATCGGCGTGGCGTTCACGTGGGGGAACTCGGTTTCGAGCTGGTCGTTGACGACGCGCGCGCTCTTGCTCGTGGGCAGTATCGACGCGTCGACGCCCGTCCAGCGGACGTTCAGGCTGTAGCTCGCCAGCAGGAGCATCACCGCGGCGGTGGTCGCGGCGACGGCGCCGGGGCGGCGCATCACCGCGTGGGCGAGCCGGTACCAGCGGCCCTCGCTCTCGGGGCCGGGCACATGGCGGCCGATGCGCGTGCCGAGCAGCATGAACATCGCCGGCAGGAACGTCAGCGACACCGCCGCCGCGAGCAGCGCCACGATCGCGCCGCCGAGGCCCATCGACTGCAGGAAGCGCAGCGGGAAGACGGTCAGCGAGGCGCCGGCGGCGGCGACGATCAGGGCGCTGAAGCAAACCGTCCGGCCGGCGGTCGTCATCGTCGTGCGCACCGCGTCCGCCACCTGGGCGCCGGCCCCCAGCTCTTCGCGCAGGCGCGAGACGAGGAACAGGCTGTAGTCCACCGCCAGGCCGAAGCCGAGCCCGAAGACGAGGTTCAGCGCGAATATCGACAGCGGCACCGCCGCGTTGATCGCCACCAGCAGCGTGAACGCGCTCAGCACGCTGAGGACGCCCACGAGCAGCGGCAGCAGCGCGGCGACGCCGCGGAAGATCCACCACGCGAGCAGCGCCAGCGCCGGGAACACGAGCGCCTCCGCGAAACCGAGGTCCTCGGAGGACTGCTGTTCGATCTGCGCCGCCGCCACGCTGGAGCCGCCCAGCAGCACCTTCCGATCCCCGGCGAACGCCCGTTCCAGGCTCTTCACGCCGGCTTCGCGTTCGACGCCTGCGCGCAGGCTCGCCGCGATCACGCTCGAGCGGCCGTCGCGGGCGACCGTCTGCGGGTCGTGCGTCTGCGCGTAGCTCCTCACCCCCACGATGTCGCGGTCGCCGGCGAGCGCGCGCTCCGTCCGCGCGGTGACGGCGCTCAGCGGCGGCGCCCGCACGAGCGCGATCACGCCCGCCGCGCCCTGCGCGCCGCTCGCGCCTTCGAGCTGGCGACGCGCGGTGGCCGCCTGGGAGCCGGGAGCCTCGAATGCGTTCGGCGCTTTCAGCAGGCCGGGGGCGCGGCTGCCGATGGCGCCGCCGGCGAGCAGCACGATCAGCGCCAGCGCGCCCATGCGAGCCGGCCGGCGGACACCTAGGTTGGCGAGTCGTTCCAACATTGCGAGTGCCGGGTACTTATAGACCGAGCGGATGCCGTCATGATGTTCGCCCAAGGGGTCGTCATGGATGAGCGCAACCAGCAGACGGAGAGGATGGGCGGCGCAGGACGCGGCGCCCGCGCGCTGCGCCGCGCCCGCCGCCGGCGCTCGGGCCGCAGGCTCGCGGGCATCGTGCTGACCCTCGCGGCGCCGCTCGCGCTGGCGGTGGCGATCGCCTCTTCCACCGCCGCCGGGCAGAGCGGCGTCACGCGCGTCGGCGCGGCGCCGAGGCTGCCGCGCGGGGTGAGGGACCTCGGCCAAGCGCCGGCGGGCGCGATCGTCTCGGGAGCGCTCGTGCTGCGCCCGCGCGACGAGCAGGCGCTGGAAGGCTTCATCGCCGCTGTCAGCCACCGCAGCTCGCCGCTGTTCGGCCACCGCCTGTCGAAGGGACAGTTCGCCAGCCGCTTCGGGCCGACGTCGAGGACCGTCGCCGCCGTGAGCAGGAAGCTCGCCGGCGACGGACTGCGCGTCGAGACGCCCGCCGGCGACGACATGCTGATTCGCTTCTCCGGCTCGTCCTCGCGCGTGGCGAGCGCGTTCGCGACCGAACTGCGCGACTACCGGCTGAGCGACGGTGTGGTGGAGCGCGCGAGCGCCTCCGCGCCCGCGCTCCCGAGCGCGATCGCGGGGTCCGTGGCGGCGGTCGTCGGACTGGACGACTTCGCGCACTCCCACCCGCTGCGCGTGCGCAGACCGGCTTCGCGCTACGGCCGTTTCCCGGCAGCGAAGGCGGCCGGCTTCCCGCACCCGCCCGGCTCGCCCGACGCCTGCCACGCGGCCAGCGCGGCGGCCACGGCGGCCGGCGGCCTGACGGACGACCAGATCGCCTACTCGTACGGCGCGTTTGGCCTGTACGGCGTCGGCGACACGGGCGCGGGGGTGCACATCGGCGTGTTCGAGGAGGAACCGTTCCTGCCCTCGGACATCGAGCACTTCGACAGCTGCTACTTCGGCGCGAGCGCCGCCTCGGAAATGCTCTCTCGCCTGAGCGTGATCCCCCTGGAAGGCGGGATCCCGCCGGGCCCGGGCTCCGACGGGGAGGCGGTGCTGGACGTCGAGGACGTCTCCGCGATGGCGCCCGGGGCGGACATCGACGTGTACGAGAACCCGGAAACGCCCGAGGGGGAAGTGGCGGAGATCGCGGCGATGGTCGACGAAGACCGTGACCAGATCATCACCTCCAGCTACGGACAGCCGTGCGAAGAAGAGGAGCAGGACGGCCAGCCGGGGACCCAGGAGGCGCTGAGCTTCCTCTTCCAGCAGGCGGCCGCCCAGGGCCAGACGTTCCTCGGCGCCGCCGGCGACAACGGCAGCGACAGCTGCGAAGAAGTGCACCGCGAAATCTCCCCGCAACCGGGTCAGAACCCGATCTCCACGGGAGAAATCTCGAGCCAGCCCTACGTCCTGGGCGTGGGCGGCACGACGATCACCGACGCCACGCAGCCCGCGCAGGAGCACGTCTGGAACGACGGCCCGTTCGGCGGCGCGGGGGGCGGCGGGATCTCCCAGGCGTTCGCCATGCCCGGCTGGCAGCGCGACGCCTCCGTGCCCGGCATCGATCTGCCGGGGAGCGCCGACTACCTCGAAGGCGCGCGCGTCGAGCAGCGCTTCGGCTACCCGACCGGGTTCTGCGACTCGACGCTGGCGGGCGCCGCATCGTCCCCGCAGGGGGACGCGAGCACTCCCTGCCGGCTCGTGCCCGACGTCTCCGCCCAGGCGGACGAGTTCACGGGCGCGGTCACCATCTACAGCGAGGACTTCAGGGGAGAAGGCGAAGAACTGGCGCCGAGCGGCTGGATCACCACCGGCGGCACATCCTCCTCGACGCCGATCTGGGCGGGGATGCTCGCTCTCGCCGACGCCTCGCCCACCTGCCGCTCGAATGCCGCGAGCGCCGCCGGCGTGGGCTTCGCGCCGCCGCTGCTGTATGCGATCGCCTCCGACCCCGCCGCGTACGCGGCCTCGTTCAACGACATCGCCGAAGGCGACATCGACCAGTACGGGCTCGACGACGGGAAGGTCTACCCCGCCCGGCCGGGCTACGACCTGGCCTCGGGCCTGGGCTCGCCACGGATGACCGGCCCGGGCGGCTCGGCGGGGCTCGCCTACTACCTGTGCAGCTACGTCGCGCAGGCGAGCAGGCCGAGCGTCACGGGGCTGTCCCCCGGCTCTGGGCCGAGCGCGGGCGGGGAGAGCGTGCAGGTCACGGGCACGGGCTTCGAGAGCGGCGGGACCCCGGACGTGGCGGGCGTGCAGGTCGGCGCCTGGCAGGTGCCCGCCGGCTCGCTGCACGTTCTCGGGCCGACGACGCTGACGATCGCGATGCCGCCCGCACGCGACACGCTGCCGGCGGACTCGCCGGCGCCGCAGGACGGAGCCGGCCCGGCCGATGTGATCGTGACGCTCACCGACGGCCAGTCGAGCCCGTCGGGTCCGGCGTCGAGGTTCGAGTACGTCGACGGCCTGCGCGGACTGCGGCCGAGCGTCACCGGCCTGACTCCCTACGGCGGCAGCGAGACGGCGCCGGCGCCGGTGACGATCCTCGGCTCCGGCTTCACCGCCGCCGACAGCGTGAGCTTCGGCGGCGTCACTGCTGCGAGCTTCAAGGTGCTGAGCGACTCGGAGATCCTCGTCACCCCTCCCCCCTACTCGCCCGCGACCGCCTGCGCGCCGCTGCCCGCAGGCGGGGTGTACGCGGGCGAGAGCGCCGCCAACGACATCTGCCAGGTCCAGGTGGTCGTCCACGGCCCGGCCGGCGCCAGCGCGACCGCGCGGATCCGACCCCCGTTCGAGGGCCCGCCGAGCTTCGAACAGGACGGGGCGCTGAAGGCGCCCCCGGGATGCCGCTGCGAGGTGTACCCGGCGCCGACCGAGTACGACTACGCCCCGCCGCCGACCATCACCTCCGTCTCGACCTCGGGTGGCGCCGGCAGCCTGGCGAGCGAGACAGGCGGGACGCTCGTGACGATCCACGGCGCCGGGCTCGGCCGCTTCACGCTCGACTACGCCGAGTTCGAGGGCACGGGCGTCGAAGAAGTGATGGAACTGGGGACGCTCAACGAAACGATCGCCTTCATCAGCGGCACCGAGATCCAGATCGAAGCGCCGGCGCTCGTCGAAGAACCGGAAGAAGCGAGCGTCGGGGAGAAGAGCGTCCCGCTGGTGATCCGCACGCTGGCCGGCGAATCGACTCCGGCGAGCGTCCGGTACGCGGGCGTGCCGCGCGTGTCGGGCGTGGAAAGCACGGCCAGCGACGTGCGCCTGGAAGGCGTCAGCGGCGCCGCCGACACCGGCGGCGCCCCGATCGCGATCACCGGCAGGGGCCTGCGCGAACAGGTGACGCTCGTGCGCTTCACCGACAGCCTCAGCCAGCCCTCGGAAGGCACCAACTTCAGCTTCACCGCCACCTCCAACACGCGGCTGAGCACCCGGACGGTCTCCCAGAACCCCGCGCTGGCGAATGTGCAGGTGTGCACCGTGAGCGGCTGCAGCGCCAGGTCGAAGGCGGACCTGTTCTACCTCTACCCCCCAGGCCAGCCAGCCGTCGAATCGCTCGTGCCGCGCTCCGGAAGCGCGGCCGGCGCCACGAAGGTGACGGTGCACGGCCAGAACCTCGGCTGCCCGCTGGCGGTCGCCTTCGGCAGCACCGACGCGGAGTCTTTCAGCCCGATCGAAACGATCCTCGCGTGTGGCTCGACGACGACGCTGAGCGCGGTCTCGCCACCGGGGATCGCGGGCACGAAGGTGCCGGTGACCGTGACGACGGTGGAGAGCTACTTCACCGGCAGCGGCGACGCGCCGTCGACGGCGCTGTTCAGCTACACGGGCTGAGCTTCGCCCTGATCATCGCGGCCGACTGGCGAATGCGGCGTCGGTCCGCGCACGCCTCGCGGATGGCCGATGGTCCCGGGCACCGAGTCTCGCAGCGCTTCGAGGATCGCCGCGACGTGCGGCTCGTCGACCCCGGCGCGTCTGGCCAGCGCGACCGTGCGCACCGCGGCCGGGTGCTCGATCGCCGAGACGACAACGCTCGCCGGCAACGTTCGCGCCGACAGCCCGGGCACGACCGTGGTCCCGAAGCCACGCGCCACGAGACCGATCTTCGCGCTCCAGTCGCGTAGCGCCTCACGGAAGTGCTCGAGTACTGCGACACGGCGCTCGTGGAACGCGTCCTCGCGCTACCTGATCCGCCTGAGTAGAGCTCGGGATAGATCGGGGTCTCTTCTCAAGCGCGAGACGGCCTCGGTCGATACCGAGACTCGATACGTCGCCTCCCGCGCACCCGGCGTGGAGCTGACGCGCACGAGCACACGACGGGCATGAAATGCGGATACGCGGCACGCTGACCACGACCCTCGCGGTGCTCGCGCTCGGATCACCGAGCGTGGCCACCGCCCTGCCGGCGAGCGCCGTCCTGCACAACTGCTCCGCGGGGAAGGTGAAGCTGGCGCTGAATGTCTCGGGCGCCGGCAGCGCACCGACCGTCGGCTCGGTGACAGGGTCGGCGTCGTCGATCGTCAAGCTCCAGCTGGGTGAAGCAGCCAGCACCGCGAAGGAGGTGTGTCAGGGCAGCGCCCGCGCGTCTGTCCGTGCCAAGGCGGCGCGCATAGCCTCGCTGTACCGCCACGGCCAGCGCGCCCGCGCGCGCCGGCTGCTTGCGCAGTTGCTTGCCGCGATCCGCGGATCGGCTACCCACGGATCGCCGCTCCCCGGGCCAGCCCACGGCGCCTCGAGCGCGCCGCGGGCGCGCGCGGCGAGCGGGTGCTCGTTCGACGGGACCGTGCACGTGAGCCTCCACGATGTCGACGGAGTGGCCGACGATCTCGCCGCCGCCGCCGCCGCGCATCTGGTCGGCGACGAGCACGGCGCCGACGAAGCGATCGACGACGCGCGGGAAGACTTCGCGGAATGGGTGAAAGAAGGCGCAGGCGGCGCGCAGTCGGCCGGCGACTGGGCGAGCGTCGCCGCGGCGGCCCAATGGCTGGGCAGTGAAAAGATCGCCGATGAAGCGCTGGGGCATGCTGGCACGGCGGCCAGGGAAGCGTTGGACGCGGGCGAGAAGCTCGGAGCCTGCTCGATCACCAAGGACGACGCGCCGTGCCTCATGCGCGCGCTGACTGTGGCGATTCTCCTCGGCGCTGACAATCCGGGCGACATCGAAACCGTCAAAGGGCTCCTCGAAGCGGTCGCCGAACAGGGCACGGGCAGCGCCTCCAGCAACTGTGAAGAATGGTCGCTGTCGGTCACCATCACGGGGCCCTCCGGCCCGGGAATGACCTGGGGGCCGGCAGCCTTCGTGGTCAACCGCAAGGCGGGGACGATTCAGGACGGCTCCGGCGTGGGCGGCGGCTGGCCGGGAGAAATCGCCAGCGAGACGGGACCGTGCTATGAAAACGGGACGCAGGTCGGTACGGGCACTCTGTCCGGATCCTCCTTTCACTTCAACATCTCCGGGAAGATCATGGAAACGGGGTTCCTCTTGGAACTCGCCAGCTCCGACAACCACATAACGATCAGCGTCTCGGGGCCGCCGGCCTGCCAGGCCCTGGGCGCATTCGGGGAACTGTTCGTCAATGCCTTCCTACAGGCGCCGTTCCCGGTCTACATGCCCCTCTCGCCAGGCCAGACGAGCGTCAACACGCAGGAAGGGTCCGGGGAAGCGACGTTCCAGGTGGTCGCGAACCGGGTCAGCTGAGGCTCAGCTCACGGATTCAGGCAGCGACTGAACCAGCGAGCGCGGCGGCTCGAGCCAAACCGCTCCTTCTCTGCCATCTGCTCGGCCGAGGGAGCATTGAAGGTGCCCGTTTTGGTCGGGCCCGACAGGAAGTCGATGTCGACGCTGCCGATACGCCCCTGGCCGAACTCGATGTAGCAGGTGCCCTGCCCGAGATGACGATCGGGCGGCTCGCCGCCCGTCAGCTGGTAGGCGATCGTCTGCGCGACGACCCGAGCGGCGCCCTCCGCGAAGACGCCGGCCTTCGGGACTCCCGCGGTCGCGACGTCGCCGACGGCGTAGACGCCCGGATACCGCGTCGCGAGGGTGGCGGAGTCGACGGGTATGTAGCCATCTTCGGTCATGCCGCTCGAGATGACCACGTCCGGAGCGCGATGCCTTGGGACGCCGAGGAAGAGGTCGAAAGGCAGCTCACTGCCGTCGTCGAGCACAGCCAGGCCGCGCGAGGGGTCGAGCGCGGCCACCCGCCGCCCGCTGAGCAGCTTGATGTTGCGAGCGGTGAACTCCCGTTCCAGCGCCGCCGAGGTCTCCGGCGACGGCGGGACGGGCGTGCCCAGTGGCATCACGATCGAGATCTCGCAGGCGTCCCGCACGCCGCGCGCCGTCAGCTCGTCGTCGAGCATCAGCGCGCACTCGCTGGGAGCCGGCGGGCACTTGAAGGGAGCGCCGCAGATCCCGATCACGGCGTGACCACGCGAGAACGACGGGATGATCCCGGCGAGCCGTTCGGCGCCGGCGATTGAGTAGAACTCGTTGCCGGCCTCTGCGAGACCGGGGGTCGCGTCCATGTCGTAGTCGGCGCCAAGCGCGACCACCAGCACGTCCGCCTCGTGCGTGCCCGCGTCGGTGCTCACCGTGCGCGTCCGCGGGTCGATCGCGGTGATCGTCTCGCGCAGCACCCGCACTCCGGGCTTGGCGATGTCCCGGTATCTCATGCGCACCGAGTCCGGGGCGGCGCCGCGGAACATGATGTCGAGCTTGGAGAATCCGAACATGAAGGAGTCGGACTTGTCGATCAGCGTGACGTCCGCCTGCTCGCCGAGCGCCTCCGAGAGCGTCGTGCAGAGCTCCAGCCCGCCGAAGCCCGCGCCGAGGACGACGATCCGCTCGCTCATGTGCGTGCCCCCTTGGTAGAGCGTCGCCCGGACCCGCTGCCCGACGTCCGCGGCGCAAGCCTATCCGCGGGGAGCGCGGCGGCGCTTGCGCAAAGCACTGACATTCGGCGCGTCCGCCGTCGATCTGGCTGCATCTGGAATCTGCATCATGAAGGAGCGTAGAACGACGGTCGTTGCCCGCGACGAGAGAGGCGGACCGCATCACGCGAGCATAAGAGCCCGGAGAGTCAGCGACAACACCAGGTGAACGGCGAGACGAAGCTCAGCGGCACACCAGCCTCGGTCGCCTGAATCCCGGCGCTGCGGTCCGGCTCGAGAGCCTCGGCAATTTGCGCAACGTCCGAAAAAAGCGGAGAGGGCCGTACGTTGCGCAAACCCCACCGTATTCGACGCGCCCGCGCTGGATCTCATGTAGCCGCAGGACGACGCGTTGGCTGGAGGTGCAACTGTGGTGTTACACTTGTCTGGTGTCCACCGTGCACCCCCGCATAGCGCTGACGCGCGACCCTGAGCTCGATGAGGCGCTGCGGCGCGCCAGGCCGTTGCTCGGCGAGCGCAAGCCTACGGCCACGCTCGCGCGCGAGCTGATCCTGCGCGGAGCGCGCGAGCTGCTCTCCAACCAGGGCACGGAGCTCGACCGCTGGCTCGATCAGCGACATGCCACACCCGCCGAGCGCTCAACAGAGCAGGTACTCGCAGCGGCGGCTAAGCTCGGGGCACCCAACCCCGCGAAACCGTATGCGACCTCGCATGCGCTGGAGAAGCAGCGCAGCGAGAGACTCTGAGCGACGTGGTGGACGAGAAGCTCGTCTACCTGGATACCTCAGCGTTCGTAAAGCTGGTGATCCCCGAGCCCGAGACGGCTGCGCTGGTCACGGCGCTCACTCCCAAGGCCCTGCTGGTTGCCTCGGAGATCCTCGAGGTCGAGGCACTGCGCGCGACACGCAGGTCGACAGGAGAGAACGGCGTCGCCGCTGCGCGCACCCAGCTCGCCGGGGTACGCCTGTTGCCGTTGACAGATCTGATTCGCAGGCGAGCCTGCGAGCTCGAGCCTCCCACGCTGCGCTCGCTCGATGCCATCCATATCGCCACCGCGCTCGATCTCGGCGAGCGCCTTGGGTTCATTTACTCGTACGACGTGCGTATGGCCACGGCCGCAAGCCAGGCTGGCCTGCGGGTATCTGCACCCACGGCCGAGCAGCCCAGCGCCGAGCAAGCTCCTGCCGACGAGCCCGCTGATCCAGACGCTACGGAAGATCCAGCAGCCAGGCCGCAGCAATGAGATGAGTGAGTGGAGACGGTGGGAATCGAACCCACGTCCGTAATCGCGTGAGAATGGCTTCTACGAGCGTAGCCGGCCCTCTGATCTCATCTCCCGCTCGCCTGGCCGGCGGGGTTGCGGGAGACCAGCCTCCTTGAGATTCCCCGGATTGGCGGAGGCGGACCGCAGCGGGTGAGCCTACTGTCTGATCCCGGAGATCCCCGCCGTAGGCGAACGGGGCCCGAGACCTCACGGCTTAGCTATTGACTAAGCGGCGAGGGCGAACTCGTGATGAGTCCGCACTTATGGTTTTCCCGGGTGTTTTACGAGGCCGCCCGGGCACCTCGACTCGCGACCATCCCCACGAACCGACCACGTCGAAGCCTGTCGTCCCCGGGGAATGTGCTTCCTTGATTGTATCCGCTGCGCGCGAGCGTGCGAAGACAAAAAGAGACGCGGTCCCAAGCCACTTTGAGGAACCTGCCCGGTCTGGCCCGAGAGCCTTTCCGGTAGGTGGCGCGGCCTCACACCTCAGTGGCCTCGCTCTTCGCGGCTCGGTTCCGCGTCTGAATTGAAGGTAGCTCGCGGGCCTGGCGTTTGCAAGCGCACGGGACGTCTCACGCCGCATCTTCCGAGAAAATCTCCCGGCCGTCGCGGCCCGGCGCGCGCGCCCGGGCGCGCAGGCGCCGCGAGGGGCCTCGCGACCCGGCTCCGGCCCGCCGCCGCAAGGCCCGACTCAACCGTTAGGGAGTGCTTAGAAGTGCTGCCACAATGGATCCATGGACAACCACGAGCTCTCGCTCCCGGTGCCCGCGCCGCTGCCGCCTGCGGCGTCGGTGTCCGCTGGCCCTTACCCGAGCCAGACGACGGCCTACCCGGGCGAGAACCCGTTCGGCGGAGAGGCACACAGAAAGAAGCCGGCGCAGGGCCTGCGCAAGCGGATCGGCAGCGCGGTGGCTGCGGTGGCCGCGCTGCTGGCGAAGTTCGGAGCGGCGCTGAAGGCGCTGCTGGTGGCGCTGCCGAACCTGAAGCTGTTCGTGACGGCGGGGACGGCGCTGGTGTCGGTGGCCGCCTACAGCCTGTTCTTCGGCTGGGAGTTCGCGGCGGGGTTCGTGGCGCTGATCTTCGTGCACGAGATGGGCCACGTGATCGCCCTGCGCCGCGAGGGGATCAAGGCGAGCGCGCCGATGTTCGTTCCGTTCATGGGCGCGGCGATCTTCTCGAAGTCGCTCGGCGAGAACGCGCTGGCGGAGGCGCGGGTGGGCCTGGCGGGCCCGGTGCTGGGCAGCTTGGGCGCGGCGGCGGTGGCGGTTGTGGGCGAGCTGACGGGAAGCTCGCTGCTGATCGCGCTGGCGTACTTCGGGTTCTTCATCAACCTGTTCAACCTGCTGCCGGTGGTGCCGCTGGACGGCGGCCGGGCGGCGGCGGCGATGAGCCCGTGGATGTGGTTCGCCGGCTTCGGCGTGCTGGTGGCGCTGGCGTTCCTGGACCCGGGCAACCCGATCCTCTTGATCATCGTGCTGTTCGCCGGCTTCCAGACGTGGCACCGCTGGCAGCAGCGGAAAACGAGGTCGCTGGCGCAGGCGGCGTACTACCGGGTGGCCCCACGCCACAGGCTGATGGTTGGCGCGGTGTACGTGGGCCTGATCGCGTTGCTGGTGCTGGGGATGCACGAAACGCACATCCTCAGCAGCGGCGGCCACAGCTTCGGCTCGCCTGTAGTCACCGCCGCGCTTCGCGCAGCCCCCGTTCGATGTCGCGCCTGGTGTCCTTCTCGCGCAGCGCCTGGCGCTTGTCGTAGAGGTCCTTGCCGCGGGCGAGGGCGATCTCGACCTTGGCGTGGGAGCCGGAGAAGTAGATGCGGGTGGGCACGATCGTGAGCCCGCGCTCCTGGGCACGCCCGGCGAGACGGTCGAGCTCGCGGCGGTGGAGGAGCAGCTTGCGCGGGCGCTCGGGTTCGTGGTTTTCGCGGGAGGCGGGCCCGTATGGCGGGATGTGGACGGAGTACAGCCACAGCTCGCCGTCGCGGATGGCGGCGTAGCCGTCCTTGAGCTGGGCGCCGGAGGTGCGCAGCGCCTTCACCTCGGTGCCCTCGAGGACGATCCCGCACTCGAAGCGCTCGAGCAGGTTGTAGCGGTGCGAGGCGTAGCGGTTTGAGGCGACGTCGCCGGCGCCGATCTTCCGCTTGCCCTTGCCCTTTGCCATGAGGGCGAGCGTAGATGGTCACGTGCGGGGGTGCGGCGCAGCGGCGACGATGATCTCGAGAGGCTCCGCCCTGGCGGGCTCCGCCGCGGCGTTCGCAGTGCCGTCAGCCGGCGGGCGCGAGATCGACGCGGCCGCGGATCGCGTCGACGCTTTCGACACGCACGTCCACGGCATCGCCGAGGCGCAGGGTGACTCCGGTTCGCTCCCCGCGGAGGATGGTGCCCTACTCGTTGAGCTCCCACCACTCGCGCGGCCCATCCGCCTGACCGCCGCCCCTGCCGTGCTGGCGACCGCGCGTGGGACCCGCCTGCGCCCGGCTGGCGCCTGCGCCCTTGGACGCGGCGGCCGATGCCCCGGCGGGCGCGGGCGGGCGCAGCCGCCTGACGGGGAGCATGCCCTCGAACTGCGACGCCCGCCCGTCTGCCTTCCCGTCATGCCCCGCAGCGAAGGCGACGAACGCGCCGGCGCCGATCAGACCGGTGATCTCCCCGGCGAACGCGCGGTGAAGCTCCCCCGCGCGCAGCAGCCGCTGCAGGGCGAAGCAGCGGGCGACGTCGTCGGCGTCGCGCTCGATCAGCATCGCCTGGCGCTCGCGTTCGGAGGTCCAGGCGCCGAGCTCGGCGAGCTCGCCGGCGCGGGGCGCGGACTCGCCGGCGCCGATGGCGGACAGCAGCGCGCGGTGGCAGACGAGGTCGGGGTAGCGGCGGATGGGCGAGGTGAAGTGGCAGTAGCAGGGCGAGCGCAGGCCGGCGTGGCCGATGTTCTTGGGCGAGTAGTAGGCCTGCATGAGCGAGCGCAGCACCAGCGAGCCGAGCGCCCGGCGCCCGCGGCCGGTGCGCCGGACGTGCCGGTCGACGATCCGCGAGATCTCCCCCACGAGCTCCGCCGCCTGCGAGGAGGACATCCGCTCCGGGAGCGGCGGCGTGGGCACCTCCAGCGAGGCGAGCTGGTCGGCGAGCCGGCGGATGCGCTCGGGCTCGGGGCGCTCGTGCACGCGATACAGGCACGGCACCCCCCGTCGCTGCAGGAGCTCGGCGACGGCCTCGTTGGCGGCGATCATCAGCTGCTCGATCAGGCGATGGGACTCGGTCTGAGTACGAGCAAGGACGTCGATGACGTCGCCGTGCTCGTCGAACGCGAACTCGGGCTCCTCGGATTCCACGACCAGCGCGCCGCCGCGCTCGCGCTGCAGCGCGCCCGCCGCCTGGCGCGCTGCGTCCAGCGCCTGCCCCCACGGCTCGGAGGCGGACTCGGCGCCCGCGAAGATGCGGTCGACCTGCTCGTAGTCCAGGCGCGCGTCGGAGCGCATGAGCGAGCGGTGGAAGGCGGCGCGCACGACTCGGGCCGGGCGAGCTCGAGCTCGATCTCGACGGTGACGGCCGCGCGGTCGCGCCCGGGCATCAGCGAGCAGGCGTCGCTGGAGAGCGCGTGCGGCAGCATCGGCTCGACCGCGCCGGGCGCGTAGACGCTGGTCGAGCGCGTGCGCGCCTCGCGGTCGACGAGCGAGCCCTCGGGCACGTGGGCGGCGACGTCGGCGATGTGCACCCACACGCGGACGCGATCCTCGTCGATGGCCTCGGCGGAGATGGCGTCGTCGAAGTCGCGTGCGCTGGCGGGGTCGACGGTGAAGGTCGGCAGCTCGCGCAGGTCGCTTCTGGCGCCGGGCTGACGCATGACGCGGTCGCCGGCCGCGCCGGCCTCGCTCTCGACGGCGTCGTCGAAGCCGCGGCTGAGGCCGCGGTCGAGCAGCAGCGCCTCGATCACGTCGGCTGCTACGTCCGGGCGGCCGAGCACGCGCGCGACCCGCGCACCGCCGCCACGCCGCGCCGCCTGCACGAGCACGAGCTCGCCGACGTCCGCGCGGATCGCGCCGCCGCCGGAGGAGCGCGCCGGGCCGAGGGTCACGCGCACGCCGCCGCGCCGGCGCACCGGCGTGCCGCCGCCCGGCGCTCTGCCCCCGCCGCGCGCGCCGCCGGCGGCCGGCGGGCGGCCACCCCCCGGCGCTCCGCCGTTACCGTCGCGGTGGGAGGCCGGGAAGAGCGGCTCGGCGGTGAGGAAGCGCCCACGCCGCTCGAGCACGGCGACGAACGAGTCCGCGGGCGCGGGGCCGGATGGCGCGCGCCGGTCGCGCCCGGCGCCCTGACGCCGCGCCCTTGGCGCGGAGGGGCCGCCGGCGCTCACTTGACTTTCGCGGCGAGCGTGTCGAGCGCGACTTCGAGGCCGTGGTTGGGGTCGACGCCGCCGCGCACGAGCACTTCGGGGATCACGCCGGCGCCCTGCCTGACGCCGCCGCCGCCGAGGTTGCGCCCGTTGGGGGTGAAGTACTCGCCGACGGTGATGTCCAGCGCTCCGCCGTTGGACAGCGGCTGCTCCTCCTGGTAGACGCCCTTGCCGAAGGTGTGCGTGCCGACGACGGTCGCGCGGTGGTGGTCCTGGAGGGCGGCGGTGACGATCTCGGCGGAGGAGGCGGTGTTGCGGTCGACGAGCACGACCATCGGGATCGACGTCGGATATGGCGCCGCCGGTGGCGACGAGCACCTGCGTCGGCTGGGTGCGCCCGCGGGTGGTGACGATGACGCCCTTGGGGATGAAGATGCTGGCGATCAGCTGCGCCTCCTCGACGAGGCCGCCGCCGTTGCCGCGCAGGTCGAGCACGAGCCCGCGGGCGCCGGCGTGCAGCTCGTGTTCGACGGCTTCGCGCACTTCCACGTGTGCGCCGGGGCTGAACGTGGCGAGGGCGACGACGCCGAGCTTGACGCCGTGGACGGTCTTGCTGACCGATTCGACGACCGGCTCGGAGACGACAGCGCGGGTGACGTTCAGGCGGCGCAGCCGTCCGGGCCGGTGCAGCCCGCCGTCGGGGCCGTGGACCGCCAGCGTGACGTCCGTGCCAGGCCGTCCCCTGATCAGCGAGGTCGCGGTTTCGCTGGTGAGGCGTTCGAGCTTGCGCCCGTCGACGGCGACGATCAGTTCGCCCGCCTTCAGGCCGGCGCGGGCGGCGGGCGAGGCGTTGAACACGCGCTCGATCAGCAACCCGTGGTTGACGGCGAGCTGCGGGTCGACGTCGACGCCGATGCCGGTGAAGTGCGGCGGGGAGATGAATTCGTGGTATTCGCTCGGGCTGAGGTAGTGCGAGAAGCGATCGTCGAGGCTGGCGACGACGCCGGCGACCGACGCGCTGGAGAGCTTGCCGACGGAGATCGGCCGGTAGTACTCGTTGGCGATCCGCTGGATCGCTTCGTCGACGACCGCGGACTTGCTGCCTGACGACGAACGCGTTTCGCACGAAGCTGGGCAGGTCTTCGGGATGCCCGCCGAGCCACAGTCCGAGCACGAGCAGCACGGGCAGCGCGGCCGTGAGGATGGCGAGCAGCGGCTGTCTGGGGGAGCGGTTCATGGCTCCGGGCAAGGGTAGTAAAGGCGCGAGCGCCCGTAGCCCGCGAAGCCGGCGGCTCGGGCGCGCGAGCGGAGAGAAACGCTCTAGGGTTGGGACCATGGCGAACGTGAACACGAGCACCGTCGCGTCCAACGGGCTGCCGATCAACCGCCTGGAGCTGCCGGGCACGCGCGCGCTGACGGTGCTGGTGGCGTTCGACGCGGGCGCCCGCAGCGAGCGCCCGGAGGAGAACGGGATGGCCCACTTCCTCGAGCACCTCGTGTTCAAGGGCGGCGAGAGCTACCCGACGTACAAGCACGTCAACGAGACCGCCGAGCGTCTGGGCGGCGTGCTGAACGCGTACACCAGCCACGACCTGGTGGCGTTCCACATCACCGTGCGCGCGCGCAGCGCGCCGCAGGCGATCGACCTGCTGAGCGACTTCGTCGGGCGCCCGCGCCTCGACGCCGAGGAGCTCGACCGCGAGCGCGGGGTGGTGATCCAGGAGATCAACCGCGCCTACGACCAGCCCTCGACGGTCGCCGAGTACCTGATCGACCGTGCCGCCTTCGGCGATCACCCGCTCGGCAGGACGGTGCTGGGGCCGGAGGAGAACCTGCGCAGCTTCACCCGCGAGGGGATCGTGGCCTTCCGCGAGCGCCGCTGGGCCGGCGCGCGGGGCGGCGCGTTCCTGGTGGGCAACGTCGAGCACGTCCCCGGCGAGGACGAGCTGCAGGATCGCTTCGCGCGCTTCCCCTCGCTGCCCGAGCCCGAGCCGTTCGTCCCGGCCCCGCAGTTCGCGCCGGAGATCGCTCGTGGACGAGCGCGACACCAACCAGTCGCACCTGCGGATGATCTACCGCCCGGCGGTGAGGGTGACCGACGTGCGCGAACGGGCGGCGCTGTCGATCTACGCGACGCTGCTCGGCGGCTCGATGGGCTCACGCCTGTTCGAGGAGATCCGCGAGAAGCGCGGCCTGTGCTACTCGGTGTACGCGCACGACCACACGTTCGCGGACGTGCCCATCCTGCAGCTCGGCTCGGGGCTGGAGTCGGCGAAGTGCGTCGAGGCGTACACGCGGATGCGCGAGATCGTGGACGAGCTGCGCGCCGACGGCCCCACCCAGGAGGAGGTGGAGCGGGCGCGCGCATACGCGGCCGGCCGCGTCGTGCTGGCGTTCGAGAACACGAACGCCGTCGCCCGCTACGCGGCCAGCCAGCAGATCGTCTTCGGCCAGGACATCGACCCGGACGCCGCGATCGCGGCGCTCGACGCGGTCACCTTCGACGAGGTCCGCGAGGTCGCCGCCGGCGTCGCCGACAACCTCGCGGTGGCGTGCGTCGGCCCGCACACGGCCGACGAGTTCTAGCTGGACTCGTCCTCCGGGGGGCGCGCCGTCGGGCGCAGCGGCGGGGGCTCGCCCTGAGAGCGACGTCGCCCCTGCGCGGCGGCCAGCTGTTCGATCCGGCGATCGTCCCCGAGCATCTCACGGATCCAGTGACCGGCCTCGTCCATGTCGAACGACTGGGCCTCGACCATCGCCTCGATGTCGGCCCAGTCCTGGGTTCGATCGAACATCGCCTTGAACACGACCAGCGCGGTGCAGCTCAGGACCGGGATGGTGCGTCCTTCGAAAGGAACCTGGCGAACGTGCTCCGCGACGTGGTCGTGGAAGGGCAGGACGCTCAGGAACAGGTCGACCGGAGTGATCCCGGATCTCAGTCTCACCTGACCGTCGCGTTCGAGCCGCTCCAGCCGCTCGCCGCTCACCTCGACGCCCTCGGGCAGTGCCGCGAAGACCTCGCGGGCGCGCTCGGGTCCAACGAACACATTGAAGTCGAGGTCTCTCGTGCCGCGTGGGTCGAGCGTGCAGTAGGCCAGCGCGATCGCCCCGCCGACCGCGTGGGGTATGCCTGCCTCCTCCAGCGAGTCGTGAACGGCGAACAGCAGCTCGCTGAGGTCGCTCATGCGCTGAGCCCGATCAGCGGCGGGTAGGCGAGCTCGTCGCGCGGCCGGTAGGGCAGGGCCTCAGCCAGCTCGAGCACCTGGGCAAGGACGCGCCCGGCGTGCTCCTCGGCAGCCGCGTTGCGGGAGGGGGTGAGGTCCAGCTGCATTCCGGCGGCGGCGGCGATGCGGGCCAGCGCCGCTACCGACGGCTGGCGCCGCCCGTTCTCATAGGCGCTCAGCACAGAACGGTCGACCCCGCTGCGACGCGCGAGCTCGGTCTGGCTATACCGGCTGGTCTCGCGAACGCGAGCGATCAGCTTCGCCGCAACGTCATCGGAATGATCGAGCATGACGATAGTTGTAGCATATCCGCCACTATTATCGACAAAGACGTTACTGATACGCCACGTCTATCCGATCGCGACCATCCGGTCGATCGGCACCCGTGCACTCGCGGCGGTCTCGGGATCCACCTTCACCTCGAACTTCATCTCCCGCAGCGCGTCGCGCAGCTTGGGCAGCGTGATCATCTTCATGTACACGCACGATGCCTTGGGGTTGGCTGGGATGAACTCGATGTCAGGCGCCGCCATCCGCAGCGGATAGAGCATGCCGGTCTCCGTCGCCACGATCGCCTCCCGCACCCTGCCCGGCCCGCCGTTCTCGCTGGCCGCCTGCGAGGAGGCCGCGTAGCCCGGTTCCTCGACCTGTGTGGCGTGCTCGTCGCCGCCGCCACCGGCCGTCAGCGCCGCCTCCGCGTCCTCGGCGTAGTGGAGCATGCCGCCGGTGGAGAGCATGTGCACGCCCGCCGCGGATATGTCGCCCGCCGCCACGTACTCCATCACGCTGGTCGTGCAGCCGCACTCGGGGTGGATCAGGAAGTCAGCGCCGGGGTGCGCCGCGCGCACCGCGTCGATGTCCGCCGGGCGGATGCCGGCGTGCACGTGGCACTCGCCGTCCCACACGTGCATGCGCTTGCCGAGCTCCTTCTCCACGTACGCCCCCAGCCACATGTCCGGCCCGAACAGGATCTCCGTGTCCGGGCCGTGGGTGTCGTAGATGTGGCGCACGACGTCCACCGCGTTCGCGGACGTGCAGCAGTAGTCGGTCAGCGCCTTCACCTCGGCGGTGGTGTTCACGTACATCACCACCACCCCCTCGGGGTAGGCGGCGCGCCAGTCGGCGAGCTGCTCGGCGTCGATCGACGCGGCCAGCGAGCAGCCGGCGTCGAGGTCGGGGATCAGGACGGTCTTCTGCGGGCACAGGATCGAGGCCGTCTCGGCCATGAAGTGAACGCCGCAGAACGCGATCACCTCCGCGTCGGTGGCCGCGGCCCTGCGCGAGAGGCCGAGCGAGTCGCCGACGTAGTCCGCCACGTCCTGGATCTCCGGCACCTGGTAGTTGTGCGCGAGGATCACCGCGCTGCGCTCCGCCGCCAGCGCGCGCACCTCGTCCTTCAGCTCGGCGATCTCCTGCGGGGAGAGCGCCGGCGCGGGTGCCTGCGCCGGGACCATCGGCAGGGGTGGGGCCGCGGGGCCTGCGGCGCTTGGCGCGGAGGGAGCGGTCGGAGAGAACGAAGGGGCCATCGGGAGGTTCATGGTCGTGCCTCCATGATCAGCGAGAGATCGAGTGCGGGCGCGGAGTGGGTCAGCGCGCCCATCGAGACCCAGTCTACCCCCGTGCTCGCCACCGCCCTCAGCGTCTGCAGGCTGACGCCGCCGCTGGCCTCCAGCTCCGCGCGGCCGGCCACCTGGGCGACGGCGGCGCGCAGCTGCGACTCGTCCATGTTGTCCAGCAGCAGCCGCGGCGCCCCCGCGGCGAGCGCCTGCTCGATCTCGTCGCCGTCGCGCACCTCCACCTCCAGCGTGCCCGCCAGCGCCGGCGCCAGCTCGCGCGCGCTGGCGACCGCCCGCGCGATCCCGCCGGCGGCCGCGATGTGGTTCTCCTTGATCAGGATCGCGTCGTACAGCCCCGCGCGGTGGTTGCTCGCCCCGCCCGCCGCCACCGCCGCCTTCTCCAAGGCCCGCAGCCCCGGCGTCGTCTTGCGGGTGTCGAGCACGCGCGCGCCCGTGCCCTGCACCTCCCGCGCCGCGCGAGCCGCCATGCTCGCGACGCCTGAGAGGTGGGCGAGGAAGTTCAGCGCCGTCCGCTCGGCGGTCAACAGCGCCCGCGCGCGACCCTCGATCGACAGCACCGGGCCGCCGTCCTCGCGCCACACGCCCTCCGCCACCAGCCGCTCGCAGCGCACGGCCGGGTCGAGCAGCGCGAACGCCGTCTCGGCCGCCTCCAGGCCGTAGATCGCGCCCGGCGCCTTCTGCGTGATCAGCGCGCGGGCGCGCGCGTGCTCGGGAACGGTCGCCGTCGTCGTGACGTCGCCCGTGCCGATGTCCTCCGCGAGGGCAGCGCGCACCAGCTCGAGGGTGTCGGCGTCCGCGGTGGCGCTCACTGCCGTGCAGCATAGGATCCACGTGCATGGATTCCCGACCTGCAGCCGACTCCCGCGCCACCCTCGCCCACTGGATGGGGCCGCTCGACGCCAACGGCGCCGGCTTCGTCCACGGCGGGACCGTCATGAAGCTGTGCGACGAGGCCGCCGGGCTCGCCGCCGTCAAACACTGCCGCCGCAGGGTCGTCACCGCGAGCATGGACCGCATGACCTTCGTGGTCCCCATCCACGTCGGCGAGCTCGTCAGCTTCCAGGCCGCCGTCAACGCCGTCTGGCACACCTCGATGGAGGTCGGGGTGCGCGTCGACACCGAGGACCCCCGCACCGGCAACCGCCGGCACTCCAACAGCGCCTACCTCACGATGGTCGCCGTCGACGACCAGGGCAACCCCGTGTCCGTGCCGCCGCTGCAGGTCTCCACCGACGAGGAGCGCCGCCGCGAGTCAGAGGCCCAGCTGCGCCGTCGCAACCGGCTGGCGGAGCGGGAGCAGATCCAGGCGAGCCGCTAGCCCTGCGACGGCGCGCTGGAGAGCAGGTACGCACGCACGAAATCATCTAGATCTCCATCCAGCACGCGCTGGACGTCGCCCATTTCGTGGCCGGTGCGGGCATCCTTGACGAGCGTGTACGGGTGCATCACGTACGAGCGGATCTGCGAGCCGAAGTTCACGTCCTGCGCCTCGCCCTTCTCGCGGGCGATCTCCTCCTGGCGTTCGCGCTCCTGGCGTTCGAGCAGCTTCGCCCGCAGCATCGCCATCGCCGTCGCCCGGTTGGAGGACTGCGAGCGCTCGTTCTGGCACTGCACCACGACGCCCGTCGGACGGTGGGTGATGCGCACCGCCGAGTCGGTCTTGTTCACGTGCTGGCCGCCCGCGCCGGAGGCCCTGTAGGTGTCCACCTGCAGGTCGTCCTCGTCGATCTCCACCTCGCCGGTGTCCTCCACCACCGGCGCGACCTCCACGCCCGCGAAGCTCGTGTGGCGGCGGTGGGCGGAGTCGAACGGCGACAGGCGCACGAGCCGGTGCACGCCGCGCTCGGCCCCGAACAGGCCGTACGCGTTCTCGCCGGACACGCGGAAGGTCGCGGACTTGATCCCCGCTTCCTCGCCCGCGCTCGCCTCCAGCAGCTCGACCTCAAAGCCCCGCGCTTCCGCCCAGCGCATCAGCATCCGCAGCACGATCTCCGCCCAGTCCTGCGCGTCCGTCCCCCCCGCTCCGGCGTTCACCGTCACGAGCGCGTCGCCGGCGTCATAGGGCCCGGAGAACAGCCGCTGCTCCTCCAGCTCCGCCAGGCGCCGCTCCACCGACGCTATCTGCTCGTCGACCTCGCTCTGCAGCGACTCCTCTTCCGCCGCCATCTCCGCGAGCCCGTCGAGGTCGTCCACGTCCGCCTGCAGCCGCGTGAACATCTCCAGGCGCTTCGACGCGCGCGCGTGCTCCGCCGAGGTCGCCGCCGCGTGCTCGGAGTCGTCCCAGAAGCCGCCCGCGCCCATCTCCGCCTCGAGCGCCGCCACGCGCTCCGCCAGCCCAGTCGGGTCAAAGATAGTCCGAGAGCAGCTTCATCTGCTCACGGATCGCAGCCAGGCGCTGCGGTGTGGACTCGCTGGGGGCGGTCGTCGCCATGCCCCTCACGCTATCAGCGCCGGTGGCGCGATCACCACAGCACCGGCACGTCGTACGCGGCGATGCGCGCGTCGTTGGTGACCAGGGTGAGGTTCTCGCTCTGCGCCTGAGCCACGAGCATGCGGTCGAACGGGTCGCCGTGATGTGGCGGCAGGGCACCCGCACGTAGCGCATGCGCGCTGGAGATGGTCAGTTCCGTGAAGCCTTCTTCGGCGAGAGTGTCGAGCAGGGTCGGGGGTAGCTCGAGCTTACCCCGCGCACGCTTGATCGCCAGCTCCCACACAGACGCCGCGCTGAAGAACAAGGCCACGTCGGGTTGTTCGATCGCCTCGCGCGCACGCACGACGAGCCGAGCGTCATCAGCCTCCCACCACACCAGGGCGTGGCTGTCGAGCAGCAGCGACGGGCTCAATCACGCATGCCGAACAGACGCTCGATCTCTTCGTCCGGCTCGTTGAAGTCGTCGCTCATCCAGATCTGCCCTCGCAGCCCACCCGGCTTGCGGGGCTTGCGCTTCTCCGTGTAGGCGACGATCTTCGCCACCGGGCGCTGGCCGCGACGAATCACGATCTCCTCGCCCTCCGTCACGCGCTCGATCAGGCTGGAGAGCTGGGTTTTTGCCTCGGTGACGGTGACCGTGTCTCTCGTCGTGGTGGGTTGCGACATACGTTAATCCTATCAGACCTGGTTGACCTGGTCTGACGGCTTGCAAGGAAGCGGCGGCAGGTTACGCCCCGTGGCACTTCTTGAACTTCTTGCCGCTGCCACACCAGCAGGGGTCGTTGCGACCGACCTGCTGCTCGTCGGCGAGCACCCGCTGCTCGACCACCGGCATAGCTTCCAGCTCCTGGCCGTTTTCGCCGAAGGCCGCCTGCGCAGACGCCGTGCCGAGCCCGGCGTTCGCCGCGGCCGCCGCGAGCGCGCCGGCGCCTGCGCGACCGCCTGAGTAGGACACCCGCCCGGCGCGCGTGGAGCTGCCGGCGGCCGCGAACGAAGGCGGCTGACCACCGCCGCCGCCGTTGGGGCCACCCGGGCCGTCGACGTTGACCTGGACGTTGAAGATCATCCGCGCGTAGTCGGACCACACGGTGTTCATCAGGTCGCCGAACAGCGTGAACGCTTCGTTCTTGTACGCCACCAGCGGATCGATCTGCGCGAACTGGCGCAGGCCGATGCCTTCGCGCAGGTAGTCCATGTCGAAGAGGTGCTCGCGCCAGCGTTCGTCGATGATCTGCAGCAGCAGGAAGCGCTCCAGCGCGCCCATCAGCTCCTCGCCGAGCGCCTGCTCGCGGGCGTCGTAGCGCGCCATCGCCTCATCGGTTATGTGGTCGGTGAGCGCCGCGCGATCGGATGTCGCGCGGGTGAACTCCTCGCCGGCGAGATCCAGCGGGAACAGCTGGCCGAGCGCCGTGAACAGGCCGTCCACGTCCCAGTCCTCGACGAAGTCGCCGGGCGTGTACTGGTCGATCGTGCGCTCGATCACCTTCGCCACTTCTTCGCGCGCCTCGGCGCCGATGCTCTTGCCTTCCAGCACCTGGTCGCGGTAGGCGTAGATCACGCGCCGCTGCTCGTTCATCACGTCGTCGTATTCGAGCACCCGTTTGCGCTGGAGGTAGTTCTGTTCCTCGACCTTTCTCTGGGCTTTTTCGATCTGTTTGGAGAGCATCCCCGCCTCGATCGGTTCCTCGTTGCCGTCCTCGTCGACGCCGCCGAGTTTGTCGAGGATGCGGTAGATGCGATCGCCCGCGAACAGGCGCACCAGATCGTCCTCGGCGGACAGGAAGAAGCGCGACTCTCCCGGATCGCCCTGGCGCCCGGAGCGCCCGCGCAGCTGGTTGTCGATGCGCCTGGATTCATGGCGCTCGGTTCCGCAGATGAACAGGCCGCCGGCCGCCACCACCCGCTCGCGGTTTTCCTGCACCTCGCGCTCGAGCGCCGGCAGCAGCTCGGCCAGGCGACGCTCGTGCTCGTCGGCGTCCTCGCCGGGCTTCAGCCCTTCGCGGGCGAGCTGCTGGCGGGCCAGGTGCTCGGGGTTGCCACCCAGCTTGATGTCCACGCCGCGCCCGGCCATGTTCGTGGCGATCGTCACCGCCCCCGGCTGGCCCGCCTCGGCGACGATGTCGGCCTCGCGCGCCGCGTGCTCGGGCTTCGCGTTCAGCACCGTGTGCTTGATGCCGCGCTTTGTCAGGCGGTCCCCGAGCAGCTCCGAGACCTCCACCGAGATCGTCCCCACCAGCACCGGCTGGCCGTTCTCGTGGCGGGAGGAGATCTCTTTGACCACCGCGGCCCACTTGCCGTCCTTGGTCTTGTAAACCTGGTCGTTGCGGTCATCGCGGACCATCTCCACGTTGGTGGGGATCTGCACCACCGGCAGCTTGTAGGTCTTCATGAACTCGGTCGCCTCTGTCAGCGCCGTCCCGGTCATGCCCGCGAGCTTGTCGTACAGGCGGAAGTAGTTCTGGTAGGTGATCGTCGCCAGCGTCTGGTTCTCCTCCTGGATCGGCACCCGCTCCTTCGCCTCCACCGCCTGGTGCAGGCCCTCCGACCAGCGCCTGCCCTCGAGGATGCGCCCGGTGAACTCGTCGATGATCTTCACCTCGCCGTCGATCACCGCGTAGTCCACGTCGCGCCTGTACAGCGACTGCGCTCGCAGCGACTGGATCAGGTGGTTTACGAGGTGGCCGTTCTCGGCGCGGTAGAGGTGGTCGATGCCGAGGAAGCGCTCGGCCTTGGCGACGCCCTGCTCGGTGATCGCCACCGTCTTCTGCTTCTCGTCGATCTCGTAGTCGAACTCCGCCAGGAACTGCTTCTTCGTCCGCGGGTCCATGCCTTCGGGGGTCTTTCCGAGCTCCATCTGCGGGGCCAGCCGCGCGAACTTCACGTACAGGTCGGCCGCCTGTTCGGGGGCCCCGGAGATGATCAGCGGCGTGCGCGCCTCGTCGATCAGGATGTTGTCGACCTCGTCCACGATCGCGAACGGATGCCCGCGCTGGACCTTTTCGGCGAGGTCCTTCGCCATGTTGTCGCGCAGGTAGTCGAAGCCGAACTCCGAGTTCGTCCCGTACACCACGTCGCACGCGTACTCCCGGTGCTTGTCCTCGTAGGACTGCTGGTTCTGGAGCACCCCCACGGTGACGCCGAGCGCGTCGTAGATCGGGCTCATCCATTCGGCGTCGCGCCGAGCGAGGTAGTCGTTGACCGTCACCACGTGCACGCCCTTGCGATCCGGCTGGGGGAGGGCCTGCCCGTCGGCGTCGCGCCGCGGCTCGCGCACCGCGAGCGAGTTCAACACGACCGCCAGCGTCGCCGTCAGCGTCTTGCCCTCGCCGGTCTTCATCTCCGCGATCTGGCCCTCGTGCAGGGCCATCCCGCCGATCAGCTGCACGTCGAAGTGGCGCATCCCCATCGTCCGCTTGCCCGTCTCGCGCACGATCCCGAAGCACTCCGGCAGCAGCGCGTCCAGCGACTCGCCCGCGGCGGCCCGCTGGCGCAGCTCGTCCATGCGCTCGCGCAGCTCGGCGTCGCTGTCGTGTTCGAGCTCGGCCTCGAACGCCCCGATCAGCGCCACGCGCTTCTGGTATTCCTTGAACTTCTTCGACTCGCCGACGTTCAGCGCACGATCGAGCAGGGACGGCATGCGCCAAGGATAGCCAGCGGCGCTAAACGGCAGGCTAATGCGGGCGCGCGATCCGCGCCGCGGCGGCTACGCCAGGCGCGGGGCCTGAAACGCGGCGGCTACGCCGCCCGCACGACCCGCGCGGATGCCGAGTGGGCCTCGCGGCGGCGGCGGAGCTTGTCGCGGTGGCGCTTGACCTGGCGGGCGAGCTCGTCGACCACGAGGTTCAGCGAATGCAGCATCTCCGGCGAGCGGTCGCGGGCGCGCAGCGTCACGCCCTTCAGATACAGCGTGCACTCAGCCACCTGGCTGTCTGCCACCCGGGGGTTGCACTCCTTGGAGATCTCGATCTCCAGCCGGGCGAGGTCCGAGACCTGCCGCGCAACCTTGCGCAGACGGCGCTCCGCGTGCGTGCGGAGCTCGTCGGTGACCGGGACGTTGCGACCCTTGATGTCGATCTGCATCGTAGGCTCCTTGGTCGTGCGTGATCTGTTGTCCCTGTGATGCTACGCCTGCGCCCGGCGGATGTAAACGGTGCTCGGACGAAATGTTGCGAACGCAAACTGCGACATTTTGGCCAGGCGTAGAATGCAGTCAGCCATCTGGCGTGCTATGATGACTCTTGTCATAGTCTCACTTTCCGTGAAGGGGCTCGCTGCGGCGGGCCCTTTCGCGTTGCGGGGACTTTTGGGGTTGGCCACGGGTCGCTGACAGCCAGCGGTCGAGCGCATGGGCGTGCCGGATGGCGATCAGGCGCGTGGGCGCAGGCTCTTCACGATGCCGCCGTGCCCGGCGATCGCGCCGATCAGGATCGTCTCCGGGGCGACGTCGGTGCCGGGGAAGACGATGCTCTCGCGCAGTTGCGCGCCGGCGCCGATCCGCGCGCCGTCGCCGAGCACGATCGGCCCCATCAGGCGCGTGCCCGCTCCGATCTGCACGTCGCGCCCGATCCACGCCGGTCCCTCGACGTCGGCTCCGCCCGGCACCCCGCCGCCGCCGGAGCGCTCGCCCGCGACGATCACGCCGGGTGAGACCTCCTCGCCGTCGAGCTGCAGTCGCAGCTCGCCGCGCAGCGCGTCGAACGTGCCCTGCCTGAGCTCCGCGAGCGAGCCGACGTCGTTCCAGTATTCGCGCACCTCGTGGACGTGGAAGGGGACATCGTTCTCGAGCAGCACCGGAAACACGTCCTGGGCCCAGTCGACGAACGGCCGCTCGGGGAAGTAGTCGAAGATCTGCGGCTCGAACATGTAGATGCCGCAGTTGCCGAGGTCCGACAGCGCCTCCTCCGGCGTCGGCTTCTCCTGGAAGCCCGTCACCCGCCCCTGGCGGTCGTGCAGGACGACGCCGTACTCTCGCGTGTCGGGCACCTGCTTGACGGCCAGCGTCGCGACCCCCCCCGCCTGCCGGTGGCGGGCCGCGAACGCGCCGAGGTCGATGTCGGTCAGCGCATCGCCGGAGATCACCAGGAACGACTCGCCCCCCAGGAACTCGGCGCATCCGCGCACGCCCCCGGCGGTCCCGAGCAGCTCCTGCTCGAAGCGGTAGGCGAGCCGCTCGCCGAAGTACTCGCGGATCGAGTCCGGGAAGTAGTGCAGGTTGGCGATCACCTCCTGGAAGCCGTGCCGGTCGAGCAGATCGACGATGTGCGCCATCACCGGCCGGTCGAGCACCGGCACCATCGGCTTCGCGATCTCGTAGGTCAGCGGGCGCAGGCGCGTGCCGAGCCCCGCCGCGAGCACCATCGCTCTCATCGGGTCAGGGGCCGTCCTGGGTTAGTAGCGGTAATGGTCGGGCTTGTAGGGGCCCTCGACCGGCACGCCGATGTACGCGGCCTGCGTCGGGCTGAGCGTGGTCAGCTTCACGCCGAGCGCGTCCAGATGCAGCCGGGCGACCTTCTCGTCGAGGTGCTTGGGGAGCACGTACACCTTCTTCTCGTACTCGTCGTTCTTGGTGAACAGCTCGATCTGGGCGATCGTCTGGTTGGAGAAGGAGTTGCTCATCACGAAGCTCGGGTGGCCGGTGGCGTTGCCGAGGTTCAGCAGGCGGCCCTCCGACAGCAGCAGGATCGCGTGACCGTCCGCGAACACCCACTTGTCCACCTGCGGCTTGATGTTGACGCGCTCGACGCCCGGCGTGGCGGCGAGCCCGGCGACGTCGATCTCGTTGTCGAAGTGCCCGATGTTTCCGACGATCGCCTGGTGCTTCATGCGCGCCATGTGCGCGGCGGTGATGATGTCGCGGTTGCCTGTGGCGGTGACGAAGATGTCGGCGCTGTCGATCACCTCGTCCAGCGTGCGCACCTCGTAGCCCTGCATCGCCGCCTGCAGCGCGCAGATCGGGTCGATCTCGGTGATCACCACGCGCGCGCCCTGGCCGCGCAGCGACTCGGCGCAGCCCTTGCCCACGTCGCCGAAGCCGCACACGACCGCCACCTTGCCGCCGATCATCACGTCGGTGGCGCGGTTGATGCCGTCCACGAGCGAGTGCCGGCAGCCGTACAGGTTGTCGAACTTGGACTTGGTGACGGAGTCGTTGACGTTGATCGCCGGGAACAGCAGCTCGCCGGTCTCGACCATCTGGTAGAGGCGGTGCACGCCCGTGGTGGTCTCCTCGGTCACGCCTTTGACGCCTTCGCCGATGCGCGTCCAGCGCTGTGGGTCGTCGGCGAGCGAGCGAGTGAGCAGCGAGAGGATCACCTGCAGCTCCTCCGAATCGGCGCTCGCCGGATCGGGCACCGCGCCGGCCGCCTCGTACTCGGTGCCCTTGTGCACGAGCAGCGTCGCGTCGCCGCCGTCGTCGAGGATCATGTTCGGGCCGCTCGACGATCGGCCGGGGTCGGTGGGATCTCCATCCCAGCGGATCGCCTGTTCGGTGCACCACCAGTACTCCTCGAGCGTCTCCCCCTTCCACGCGTACACCGGTATGCCGTGGGGCTCCTCGGGCGTGCCGTCGGGACCGACCGCCACCGCCGCGGCGGCGTGGTCCTGCGTCGAGAAGATGTTGCAGCTGCACCAGCGCACCTCGGCGCCGAGCGCGGTCAGCGTCTCGATCAGCACGGCCGTCTGGATGGTCATGTGCAGCGAGCCGGTGATCCGCGCCCCCTTCAGTGGCTGGGCGTCGGCGTACTCGGCGCGAATCGCCATCAGGCCCGGCATCTCGTGCTCGGCGAGGGTGATCTCCTTGCGGCCGAACTCGGCGAGCGAGAGGTCGGCGACCTTGAAGTCCGCGATGAGGGTGACGGTGGGGGTCATGGCTGACATGACGAAAGCTCCTGTCCGGTCAGATGAGCGCCCTTGCTACAGGGAGGTATGGCCGAGCGTGGCGGATTGCAGCCCGTCGCAGCGCTCCTCGGCCGTATCTGAAGCTATCACAACGGCAGGCAGGCTCGCCGGCGAGCGCGGACGCTAGCGCGAGGCGAGCGCGGACTTCAGCTCGTCGATCAGCCGCACCGGCCCCGGGTCCACGCCGCGCAGGGCGGCAACGTAGATCGACACCAGATCGCCCAGCAGAACGAGCGAGATCACCCGCTCGATGGCCGTCTGCCCGCGCGTCTCCAGACGGTAGCTCGCGACCGCGTTGTCGGCGATCAGCCGCTCGGTGACGTCCATCCGCTCCTTCACCCGCGGGTGGGCGTCGGAGTCGTCCAGGAACACCGCCGAGAAGCGCCCGACCTCGCGCGCGCCCTCCCAGCCGGAGATCTCGTTGTGGTCGAGCTCCGGCAGTTCGTGCCAGAAGCACGGCTGCTTGGCGTTCTCGTTGATCTGCGTCTTCCAGCGATACGCGATCGGGTTCGTCAACCCGGCGCCGGCCACGACCGGGATCGTGCCGTGCAGCCCGCGCGCCACTTCCTTCGCCAGCGAGTCCTCCGGGGCGTCCGGGCCCCACTCCGCCACCAGCTGCTCGATGTGCGAGGCGGCGACGTCTATCTCCGAGGTCAAGCGCGGCCCGGCGCCGCACAGGGCCGCGACCTCGAGCGCCGCGACGATCATGTACGCGACGGCCGCCCGCGGCTGAAAGCCACCCGGCAGCGGGATCACCGGCACTCCGTCCGCGCGCGCCATCTCCGCGAGCCGCCCGCCCGTGCTCGCCACCGTGCGCTTGGCGCCGAGCGCGCCCGCCGACTCGTAGCAGGCGAGCGTCTCCTCGGTTTCCCCGGAATAGGAGGCGCACAGCACCATCGTGTCCGGTGTCGTCCACGACGGCAGGCCGTACGCGCGCGTGACGAAGATCGGGCGCGAGGCGTGGTCGCCGAGCGCCGCCCGCGCCAGCGCGCCGCCGATCGCCGAGCCGCCCATGCCCGCCACCACCAGGCCGGCGGGCGTGTCCCAGTCCTGCATGATCGCCGACTCCACCCGCCAGACGGCGTCGCGCAGGTGCTCGGGCAGGGCCAGGACGTCGCCGAGCTGGTCGGAGGGGTCGACCTGGGCGATGCTCGCGCGGGAGAGCTCCTGCGCGGTTGGTGCAGCGGTTGCGCCGCCGTCGCTCATCAGAACTCGATTGCCCTGTCCGGTAGTTCCACACCGGGGAAGATACGCGCCCCGCAGGCGATCACGTTGCCCGCCCCCACCTTCACCCCCTCGCCGAGCACCGCTCCGCCGGTGATCGAGGTCTCATCCCCGACGCTGCAGCCACCGGCGAGGATGCAGTCGCGAAGCTCGCACCCGGCGCCGATGCGCGTGCCGGCCAGCACCACCGCGCGTTCGATCCTCGATCCGGCGCCGACGGTGACGTCCTGCGCCAGCACCGCGAGGCCGCCCACCTGGGCGCCCTGCGCGATGCGCACTCCCCGCTCGAGCACCGCTGGGGGGATCACCCGGCCGCGGGCCAGCGCGGGCTCCTCGACCGCCAGCCGGTCCTCGCCCAGCCGCGCACGGACGGCGGTGTCGACGTTGCCCTCGATGATGTCGAAGGTCGCCTGCAGGTAGCGGGCGGGGGTGCCGATGTCGAGCCAGTAGCCCTCGGAGGGAAACCCGTACAGACCGTCGTCGACCAGCCGCGGCCACACCTCGTGCTCGATCGACACGTTGCGGTCGGCCGGCACGAGCTCGAGGATCTCGCGCTGCAGCACGTACGCGCCGGCGCTGATCAGGTTGCCCTCGCCGCTGTCCGCATCGTCCCCGGAGGGGGAGCTCGGCTTCTCCACGAACTCCCTCACCGAGCGGTCCTCGCGCAGGATCACCATGCCGTAGGCGCTGGGATCGGGGACCGGGACCAGCGCGAGCGTCGCCCGCGCGCCGCTCGCCTCGTGCTGGGCGATCTGCTCCCCGAGATCGATGTCGGTGAGGACGTCCCCGTTGAGCACCAGGAAGCGCTCGTCGAGCATCGGCTCGGCAAGCTTCAGCGCCCCGGCCGTTCCGCGCGGGTCCGGCTCCTCGACGAAGCGCAGGCGAAGGCCCATCTGCGTGCCGTCGCCGAGGACGCTGCGGACGCCGTCCGCGAGGAACCCGCAGGACATGATCACGTCCTCGACACCGTGCCCGCGCAGCCACTCGAGCATGTACGCGACGAACGGCCGGTCGACGAGCCGCACGACGGGCTTGGGGATCGTCGAAGTCAGAGGGCGCAGGCGCGTGCCCTGCCCGCCGACGAGGATCACCGCCTGCATGAACGCCGCTGCGCTCGAGCCGAGCGCCGACCGGCCCTTCTGCGCGACGATGCCGGCGCGCTCACCGTCTGCCGATCCCGTCGTAGAGGAGACCGGCTGCGCGCACGGCCGACGGGTCGAGGGCGTTGCGCCCGTCGATCAGCACCCGGCCGCGCATCAGGCCCGCGACGTGCGACCAGTCGAGCGCCACCAGCTCCTTCCACTCGGTGACCAGCACGGCCGCATCCGCCCCCGTCAGCGCCTCCAGCGCCGAGCCGCAGTAGCCGAGCTCGGGCATCAGCCCGCGCGCCTCCGACTCGGCGACCGGGTCGTATGCGCTGACCTCGACCCCTTCGGCGAGCAGTCGCGCGGCGAGCACCAACGACGAGGCGCCGCGCATGTCGTCCGTCTCGGGCTTGAAGGCCAAGCCGAGCAGCGCGATCCGCATGCCCGCGAGATCACCGAGGTGCCGCTGCAGCTTGGAGACAACCCTGCGCTTCTGCAGCTCGTTGACCTCGGTCACCGAGTTCAGCAGCTGGAAGTGGTAGCCCGAGTTGGCGGCCAGCAGCTTCAGCGCGCTCACGTCCTTCGTGAAGCAGCTGCCCCCGTAGCCGATCCCGGCCTGCAGGAAACGAGGGCCTATGCGCGTGTCGAGACCCACGCCCCGGGCCACCTCGATCACGTCCGCGCCGGTCTCCTCGCAGACGTTGGCGATCTCGTTGATGAACGAGATCTTGGTCGCGAGGAAGGCGTTCGCTGCGAGCTTGATCATCTCCGCGCTCGCCACGTCGGTCCGCACGAGCGGGGCCTGCAGCGGCGCGTACAGCCCGACGACAGCGTCCCCCGCCCAGTCGCCACCGTCGCCGACGACCACCCGGTCGGGGTTCATGAAGTCGGCGACCGCCGAACCCTCCTTGAGGAACTCCGGACACGACACGTATGCCATGTCCTCCTTGCCGCGTTCCCTGAACACGCGCTGGATCGTCGCGCCGGTTCCGCAGGGGACCGTCGACTTCATCACCAGTGCATGCCGGTCGGAGCGGGGCATCTCACCGACGACCGCGTTCACCGCGGTCAGATCGGCGTCGCCGGAGTGGGTCGGCGGCGTCCCCACGGCCACGAACAGCAGCCGCGCGTGCTCGAGCGCATCGGCCAGGTCGGTGGAGAAGTGCATGCGCTCGGCGTTGCGGGCGATGACATCCCCCAGCCCCGGCTCGTAGATCGGGACCTCGCCCGCCCGCAGACGCTCGATCTTGGTGGCGTCGATGTCCACGCACCACACGTCGCTGCCCAGCTCGGCGAAGCCGGCCGCGGTCACGAGGCCAACGTATCCGGTGCCGATCACTCCGATTGGCTCGCGCGCTGCGCTCATGAGGCGGGGAAGGCTAGCCGGTCAGACGATCGAACACGTGCCTGGACCGCGCCGGCTAGCTCGACACCGAGAGGAACGCCTCATAGCGCTTGGCGTCGCGCAGCGCCCGCGCCCGTTCCTCGCTGTCCTCCGGCGCGCGCTCGGCGGTGGCGCGGGCTTCGGAGAGCTTGGCCTCGAAGGTCGGACGGTCGATCAGCTCCGGCGCGATCGCCTCCTCGACGAGCACCAGCGCACGGTTCTCGGCGAACTGCAGGTAGCCCTCCGCCTGCGCGAAGCGCGCGATGTCCCCTTCCGCGCGATACAGGCGCAGCTCCGTCGGCTCCAGGCGCGCGAGCACCGGCTCGTGGTTGGCGAGGATGCCGATCGAGCCGACGGTGGTGACCGTGGAGAGCATTTCCACCTCCTCGGAGAACACCTCGCCCTCGGGCGTCAGCACTTCGACTGGGAACTTCGAGTGGGCCATTACTTCTTGGCGGCCTCGACGAC
This sequence comes from uncultured Solirubrobacteraceae bacterium, assembly GCA_963782325.1. Lineage (GTDB taxonomy): Bacteria > Actinomycetota > Thermoleophilia > Solirubrobacterales > Solirubrobacteraceae > Palsa-744. Next base: position 320,651 of record CAWAJG010000003.1, on the reverse strand, counting down.
CTCGTCGATCGTGCCCTTCAGGAAGAACGCGCTCTCGGGGACCTCGTCGTGCTTGCCTTCGATGATCTCCTCGAAGCCGCGGATCGTCTCCGCGATCGGCACGTACGCGCCGGGCGTGCCGGTGAACTGCTCGGCGACGAAGAACGGCTGCGAGAGGAAGCGCTCGATCCTGCGCGCGCGCTGCACGGTCAGCTTGTCCTCGTCGGAGAGCTCGTCGATGCCGAGGATCGCGATGATGTCCTGCAGCTCCTTGTAGCGCTGGAGGATCTCCTTGACGCGGTTGGCCACGCGGAAGTGGTCCTCGCCGACGATGTCCGCCTTGAGGATCGTCGAGGTCGAGTCCAGCGGGTCGACCGCCGGGTAGATGCCTTTTTCGGAGATCCCCCGTGAGAGCACGGTGGTGGCGTTCAGGTGCGCGAACACCGACGCCGGCGCCGGGTCCGTGAGGTCGTCGGCGGGAACGTAGATCGCCTGCACCGAGGTCACAGAGCCCTCGCGGGTGGAGGTGATGCGCTCCTGCAGCTGGCCCATCTCCGTCTCCAGCGTCGGCTGGTAGCCGACCTGCGAGGGCATCCGCCCGAGCAGCGCCGAGACCTCGGAGCCGGCCTGCACGAAGCGGAAGATGTTGTCGATGAACAGCAGCACGTCCTGGCCCTGGTCGCGGAAGTATTCGGCCATCGTCAGGCCCGAGAGGGCCACCCGCATACGGGCTCCCGGTGGCTCGTTCATCTGCCCGAAGACCAGCATCGTCTTGTCGAGGACGCCCGACTCCTTCATCTCCAGCCACAGGTCGTTGCCCTCGCGCGAGCGCTCGCCGACGCCGCAGAACGCCGACAGCCCGCCGTGTTCCTTGGCGAGGTTGTGGATCAGCTCCTGAATCAGCACCGTCTTGCCGACGCCCGCTCCGCCGAACAGCCCGGTCTTGCCGCCCTTCGCGTAGGGAGCGAGCAGGTCGATGACCTTGATGCCCGTCTCGAACATCTCCGTGGTCGGCGTCAGGTCCTCCACGCGCGGGGCGTCTTGATGGATGGAGCGCCGTTCCGTACCCTCCGGCAGCTCCTCGAGCTGATCGATCGGCTGGCCGAGCAGGTTGAAGATGCGCCCGAGCGTCACCTCGCCCACGGGGACCGTGATCGGCGCGCCGGTGTCGATCACCTCGAGGCCGCGCGCCAGCCCGTCGGTCGTGTCCATCGCCACCGCGCGCACGCGGTCGTCACCGAGGTGCTGCTGGACCTCGCACACGAGCACCGTCTCCTCGACCCCGGCGCTGATCCCCGGTGCCTCCTCCTCCTTGTTCGCCGCCGTGCGGGCGATCGTGATCGCGTGGTTGATCTCGGGCAGGCGCTCGGAGAAGACGGCCTCGATCACGACGCCCTGGATCTCCTCGATGCGCCCGACGTTGGGCGCGGCGGCGGCGGCGCCGTTTGCGCCGGCGCCGGTGGATGTTGGCTCTGTTGCGATGCTGGCCTCCATTTGCAGTGCTCTCCTGTCTATCCGTTCAAGTTCGATTCGATGATGGCAGCCCGTTGCGGGCCACCCGGCCTAGCTGAGTCCCTCGGCGCCGGCCACCACCTCCATGATCTCCTGGGTGATCTCCGCCTGGCGCGCGCGGTTCATCTGCAGCGTGTACTCGGTGATGATTTCGCCGGCGTTCTCAGATGCGCTGCGCATGGCTGTCATCTGAGCCCCGAAGAAGCCCGCCGCGGACTCGACCAGTGCGCGGTAGATCGAGATCTCGACGTAGTCGGGAACGAGGCGCCTGAGGATCTTCTCCGGGTCCGGCTCGTACTCGACGGTCGCTCTCGATGGAGTCGTCGCCTCCCCACCCGGGCCTTCCTGCCCGGCCGCGCCGACGGAGCCGGTGGGGCCTTCCTCCCCCACGAGCGTCTCGCCGGTCAACGGCAGGAGCGTCTGGCGCGTGACGTGCTGGGTGAGCGGCGAGACGTAGGCGTTGTAGACCATCTCCACGCGGTCGACGTGACCGTCCACGTACGCCTGCATGAGGTCATCGGCGATCAGTCGCGCGTCGGCGTAAGCGGGTTTGTCGGAGAAGCCGGTGTAGGCGCCGCTGAGCTCGTTGCCACGGAAGGCCAGCGAGGAGACGCCGCGGCGTCCGGTCGCGTACCACCTGCTCTGCAGTCCCTGCTCGGAGAGCTCCGCGGACATGCGCACGCCGGCGCGGATGATCTGCGAGTTGAAGCCGCCCGCAAGCCCGCGGTCGCCGGTGACCAGCAGCAGCGCCGCGGTCGTCTGGGAGTCGTGCTCGCGCAGCAGCGGCAACCGCAGGGCCTCGGCGCCGGCGGCGGCGGCCGCCTGGCGCGTCATCCGTCCGATGGCGTCCGCGTACGGCCTCAGCGCGGCGATCCGCTGCTCGGCCCGTCGCAGGCGCGCCGCCGCCACCATCTCCATCGCGCGCGTGATCTTCTGGATGTTCTTGACCGAGGCGATCTTGTTCTTGACGTCGCGCTGAGAGGCCATCGGAGTGCTCCGCGAACGGCGCTAGGCCGCCGCCACGGCCTCCGGCTGCGGGTCGGACGCCGCTGCGCCGGGGCGCGCGGGGAGCTCGTCGCCCTCGAGCGGCTGGCCCTCCTCGTCGAGGTCGTAGCCGAAATCCCGAGCGTATGCCGCGACGGCCTCGCCGACCTGCTTCTGGATCTCCTCCGACCAGTCTCCGCCGTTGATCTTCTCGCGCAGCTCTGCGTGCTGCGCGTGCATGCGTTCCGTGAGCCCCAGCAGGAACTCCTGGACGCGCTCGACGTTGAGGCGATCGAGGTATCCGTTGGTGGCGGCGAAGATCTGCAAGGTCTGATCCTCCACCGCCAGCGGCGAGCGCTCGTGCTGGTTGAGCGTCGCCACCAGGCGCTCGCCGCGGGCGAGCGTTCGCTGGGTGTCGGCGTCGAGGTCGGAGCCGAACTGCGCGAACGCCTCCAGGTCGCGGTACTGCGACAGCTCCAGCTTGATCCTCCCGGCCACCTTCTTCATCGGACCGATCTGCGCGTTGCCGCCCACGCGCGAGACGGAGATGCCGACGTTGATCGCCGGACGGACGCCCGAGTTGAAGAGCTTCGACTCCAGGAAGATCTGCCCGTCGGTGATGGAGATGACGTTCGTGGGGATGTACGCGGAGACGTCGCCGGCCTGCGTCTCGATGATCGGCAGGGCCGTCAGCGATCCGCCGCCGAGCTCGTCGTTGAGCTTCACCGCCCGCTCGAGCAGCCGCGAGTGCAGGTAGAAGACGTCGCCGGGGTAGGCCTCGCGCCCGGGGGGACGGCGCAGCAGCAGTGACATCTGCCGGTAGGCGTACGCGTGCTTGGTCAGGTCGTCGTACACGCACAGCGCGTGGCGCCCGCTGTAGAGGAAGTGCTCGCCCATCGCGCAGCCCGCGTACGGAGCCATGAACTTGATCGGCGCGGCCTCGTCGGCGGGCGCGGCGACGATGATCGTGTTCTCGAGCGCGCCGTACTCCTCGAGCGTCTGCGCGAGCGCCACGACCGTGGACATGCGCTGCCCGATGGCCACGTACACGGACACGATGCCGGTGTCCTTGTTGTTGATGATCGAGTCGATCGCGATCGCCGTCTTGCCCGTCTGGCGGTCGCCGATGATCAGCTCGCGCTGGCCGCGGCCGATCGGGATCATCGCGTCGATCGCCTTCAGGCCGGTCTGCATCGGTTCCTTGACGGGCTGGCGTTGCACGACGCCGGGCGCCTTGAACTCGGCGGGGCGCGTCTGCTCGACCGAGATCTCGCCCTTGCCGTCGAGCGGGCGTCCGAGCGGGTCGACGATGCGCCCCAGCATCTGCTCGCCGACGGGGATCTCCAGCAGCGAGCCCGTGCGCCTGACGGTGTCGCCCTCGGAGATGCGCTCCCACTCGCCGAACAGCACCGCGCCGACGTTGTCGGACTCGAGGTTCAGCGCCAGGCCGGTGACCCCGTGCGGCAGCTCGAGCATCTCGTAGGACATGCAGTTCTCGAGGCCGTGCAGGCGGGCGATGCCGTCGGCCACCGACAGCACGGTGCCGATCTCCGTCAGCTCGGCCGTGCCGCTGTCGAGCCCCTCGATGCGGCTCTTGAGGATGCTGGTGATCTCGTCGGGATTGATCTGCATGTCTACTCCTAGGAAGCTCCTTGGGCAACGTGCCTGCGCAGCTGCTCCAGTCGGTTGCGAATAGAGGCGTCGAGGATCGAGTTGCCGACCCTGATGATGATGCCGCCGAGGATGTCGGGGTCCACGCGCGCCGCGAGCGCGACCTTGCGTCCGGCGCGCTCTCCGATCGTCTTGCCGAGGCTCTCGGTCGTGTCCTCGTCGAGCGCGATCGCGCTGGTGATCTCCACCGGCAGCATCCTGTTCTCCTCATCCCACAGCCGCTCGTACTCCTGGCGGATGCGAAAGATCACCGGCATGCGGTGGTTTTCGATGAGCAGTTCGAGGAAGTTCAGGAACGCCGGGTCCGCCCCTTCGAGCAGCCTGCCCAGCGACTCCTGCTTCTCCTTGGTGGAGAAGTACGGCGAGAAGAAGAACACCGCGAGCTCGTGGTTCTGGTCGAGCGCGTCGGCGAACTGGCCGAGCTGCTCGCGCAGCTCGTCCATGTGGCCCTGCTCCAGCGCAACCTGGAACAGCGAGCGACCGTAGACCTGGGCGAGCTCCTCCATCAGTTGTTCGGCGCTCCGGAGGAGAGGCTGGAGAAGTCGAGTTCGCCGAGCGCCTCCTCCACCAGGCGGCGCTGATCGGCGTCGTTGAGCGTCTTGCGCACGACCTTCTCGGTGGCCATGATCGTCAGGTCGGCGACCTCGCGGCGGATGTCGTCGAGCGCACGCTTGGTGGCGGCCTCGATGTCGCGCTCGGCGCGCTTGGCCGCCTCGGCCAGGATCTCCTGCCCCTGGTCGCGGGCCTCGTGCTGGTGAGCCTCGGCCGTCTGGCGGGCGCGCTGGACGATCTCGTCCGCCTGTGCGCGCGCCTCCTTCAGGCGCTCGCGGTATTCGGCCAAGAGCACCTCGGCGTCCTTGCGCGTCTGCTCGGCCGCGTCGATCGAGTCGGCGATGCCCTGGCGGCGCGAGTCGAGCGCGTCGCGGATGCGCGGGAAGGCCAGCTTGCTGAGGATGTACAGGGAGATCGCGAACACCACCAGCGTCCAGATCGTGAGGCCGACGTTGGGCGTGATCAGCCACGAGTTACCGGAGGCGACCGGGGTGCTTACGATGCCGGCGAGCGGGGCCATCGGCTTACAGGAAGAAGGCGATGAAGCCGCCCACGAGACCGTAGAAGAAGGTCGCCTCGGTGAGCGCGAAGCCGAGCCACTGGATCGAGGCGATCTCGTCGCGCATCTCGGGCTGGCGGGTGACCGACTCGATCACCTTGCCGAACAGCATCCCGATGCCCGCGCCGGCGCCCGCGGCGCCGCCGCCGGCGCCCACGCCAAGCGCGATCGCTTTGCCGGCTTCCTTGCCGACTTCGGCATTGGTCGTCGCCGCGAGCAGCGGGTGGAGGGCCTGGAAGACGTCAGTCAGCATTTCTGGAAGCTCCTTGTCTGATTAGTGGTGGGAGACCGATCCACCGATGTAGATGGCGGTGAGGATGGCAAAGATGAACGCCTGCAGACCTGCGATCAAGACGGCCTCGAACATGAAGATGATGACCCCGATGGGCAGCGTGATCCAGCCCAGCAGCTGCAGGCCGAGCAGCACCGCGAGGTCGCCGGCCATGAACTCGATCAGCAGGTGCCCGGCGAGCAGGTTGGCCCACAGCCTGATCGTCAGCGACAGCAGACGCAGGAACGTGGAGAGGATCTCCAGTGGGTAGATCAAGATCAGCATTCCTCTGCCGATGCCCTGCGGCGCCAGGCTTTTGATGTAACCGAGGAATCCCTGGGCTTTGATGCCAACGGTGTTGAAGGCCACGAACACACCGAGTGCCAGCAGCATCGGCAGCGCGACGTTCGTGTCGGCGGCGTAGATCTGGAAGGCCGGGATCTTCGCGCCGAAGATGCTTATTTTCTGCGCGGTGTCGACCGGCAGCGGGATGTAGCCGAGCAGGTTGGTCACGAGGATGAAGATGAACAGCGTGAAGATCACCGGGAACCATTTGGCCGCCATCTGCTCGTCCATCGCCTCGCGCGTGGTGCGCTGCATCAGTTCGTACATCCACTCGATCGCCACCTGCACACGCCCGGGCTTGGCCTCCATGCGTTTGGCCACCCAGGTGGTGAGGCCGACGGTGATGAAGGCCGCCATGAACAGGTACAGCACGCCCTTGTCGAGATTCAGCGGCCCCACCAGGTGAACCCACGTGACCAGGTGGAAGGAGTCGATGACTTTGAAGCTTTCGTTTTTGTGGCCCTTGATGCCGAACGCCGCGACGAACACGACGATGCCGAGCACGTACGTGAGGAGGATCCCGTAGAGGATCTTCTTCGTCTTGCTCATCCCGCCTTTCTCGATCTTCCCTCCGCCCGGCGCGGCCGCCACGCTGCTCATCGTGCCGCTCCCCGTTCGGGCCGGCCCTGCGGGGCCGGCGCCGCCGGTCGGGTGGGCGGGCCACTGATCAGGCGAATCGCGAAGGCGACCGAGTAGGCGCCGAAGATCGTCACCGAGGCAGCCAGGCCGTCGACGCGCCCGCCGGCGACGGCGGCGATGACGATCGCCCCGGCGAGCAGCCAGATGCGCCCGAATGCCTCGAACAGGTTGAGGCCCAGTTGCGTCCGCGGCTCAGTCGCATTGCTGATCCAGCGCCTGTCGAGCAGCGCCAGGATCCGCTGGATGACCCACGCTGCCGCGCCGATCGCGCAACCGAGCACGGGCGCCCCCAGCGCAATGGCCACGGGGGTGGCGACCACGACGAGAAGCACGTCGAGGTGGCGAGCGACGGCGAGCAGGCCGATCGCGGGTTCGTGCCGTCCTCCCGGTGCGGCGCCGGGCAGGCGCGCGAAGCCGTCTTTGGCATCGAAGTCTGGCATTTTTTTAGGGCCACCCTACAGACGAGATCAGCTCCTCGCGCTCTGCAGCACGAGAGCCGTCTCCGCGTCCCTCAAACGCTCTGCGGCGGCGGCGCCAGTCTATCGTGTCTTGGACTTCGTAACAACTTTGTGACAGTCGCTACGGGGATTATCCCCTTGACGCAGGGCTCTCACGAGGCCGCCCACCGGGCGCGGACGCCCCCCGCCAGCGACCGCACCCGCGCGTCGAACAGGCGAACGATCGCCAGCGAGACGGCGATCGTGGCGAGGCCACCGAGCAGGTCGAGCGTGTAGTGGTTGCCGGTGGCGAGCACCGCGAAGGCGGTCACGAACGGGTAGACGAGGGCGAGCCCTCGCACCCATCGCTGCGTCCACATCCGCCAGGCGACCAGCGTGCACCACACCGCCCAGGCGATGTGCAGGGAGGGCATCGCCGCGAACTGGTTCGCGGCCGACGCCAGCGCGCCGGTGTGCCAGGAGCCGACCGTGTGGGAGGAGGCGACGACGTCGACGAAGCCCGGCAGCATCCGCGGCGGCGCGAGCGGGAACAGCCAGAAGACCGCGAACGCGAGCACGTTGACGAGCACGAGCACGTTGCGCAGGGGGGCGTAGATGTCCGCCCGCCGCCACCACAGCCAGCCGAGCAGGCCGAGCGTGACGATGAAGTGAGCGTTGTCGTAGTAGTAGGAGCTGGCCACGGCGAGGGTGTGGTGGCCGGCGAGCCAGCGGTCGAGCGTGCGCTCGGGGTCGATGTGCAGCGACTGCTCCAGGCTGAGCACCTCGCGGGCATGGCTCAGGGCAGCGTGCACGCGCAGCGGCGCGAGGTTGTTGATCGCGTCGTAGATCCAGCACAGCCACGCGATCGTCAACGCCTCCACCCACCAGCGCGAACGCCGCGCGGGGACGCGCTCGTGCGCGAGGCTCCCCAGCGAGGGAAGCGATGCGCCGGTGCCGCGGGCGTCGAGCGGAGCGATCGTCGACAAGCGCAAGATGTTAGCCGCCGCCTCAGCGCCGCCGAGGGCTCGCACGCTCTCATCCCACGCGCCGTCGTCCCGGGCGTGCGGGCCCAGCGACCGTAGGCGCGCCGTCAGGGGCTCACGGGCTCCAGGCCGCGCGCGGCGAGGGTCTCGAGCACGCGCGGCAGCGCCTGCGCGGTCGCCGCCCACGAGCCGGGGGCGGAGTAGTCGTCGGCGTCGTGCAGCAGCAGCACGGCGCCCTCCCGGGCTCCGGCGGTGACGCGGGCGGCGATCGACGCGGGGGTCGCGCTCGCCTCCCAATCTCGCCCCCAGTCGCTCCACAGAAGCGTCCGCCAGCCGCGGGCGCGCGCCGTGCACAGCGCGGCGGCGTTGAGGATGCCGTACGGGGGCCGGTAGAGCTGCGGCGCGCGGCCGGTGTGGCAGGCGATGCTCTCGTGCGCGCGCGCGAGGTCTTCGCGCACCTTCCGCGGGCCCAGTCGCAGGAGGTTGCGATGGCGGTGGCAGTGCAGGCCGATGCCGTGCCCCGCCTGCACGATCTCGAGGGCGAGGGCAGGGCTGCGCAGCACCTGCTCGCCGACCAGGAAGAAGGTCGCCCGCACGCGCTCGCGGGCGAGGACCTCGAGCACCGCCGGCGTGCCCAGCGGGTGCGGGCCGTCGTCGAACGTGAGCGCGTAGCCGCGTGCGCTCGCGGTGCGGTCCTCGACTCCCAGCGGCGCCCGCAGCGCCGGCCAGGCCCCCGCCAGCGCGGGCAGCATGTAGCCGGCGAGCGCGAGACCGCCGAGCGCGCCCGCGATCGGCGTGACGCGAGTGCGATGATCGTCGGCGGTCATGGTCGATCTGGTGCTGGGAATCGCGGCGGCGTTCGGGGCATCCAGCCTGTACAGCCTAGGGATCGCCCTGCAGGCGATGGACGCCAAGCAGGCGCCGCGCGACGAGCACCTGCGCCTGGCGCTCGTCGGCGGCCTGCTGCGACGGGCACGATGGCTGCTCGGCACCGGGCTGTCGATCCTCGGCTGGCCGTTGCAGGTGACGGCTCTGCTGCTCGCCCCGCTCGTCGTGGTGCAGCCGGCACTCGCCGTCGGGCTGCTGGTGCTGCTGGCGCTCGGCGAGCGCATGCTCGGTGAGCCGGCCGGGCGCAGCGAGCACGTGGCGACGGTCGCGATCGTCCTCGGCGTCATCGGCGCCGGCCTGTTCGCCCCGGCGCGCAGCACGAGCCAGCCCGGCGAGCAGCTGACGATCACGCTGGTGCTCGTCGGACTCGCGCTGGCGAGCATGCTGCCGTATCTGCTGGTCGCGCTCGGGCGCTCGTTCGCGAATCTGACGATGATCTGCGCGGGCCTCGCCTTCGGCTGGAGCGGGGTCGCCACCAAGCTCGCGGCGGACGACGTGCACGCGCACCACCTGCTCACGGCGGCGCTGTGGGCCCTGTCGACCGCGGCGGCGTCGGGGGTCGGCGTGCTCAGCGAGACGAGCGCGCTGCAGGAACGCCCCGCGATCCAGGTGGCGCCGGTGGTGTTCGTGACTCAGACGGTCGTGCCGGTCTCGCTCGCGCCGGTGCTGTTCGGCGAGCGCTTCACCGCCACGCCTCTGGGCGGAGTGCCGTTGGCGATCTCGCTGGCGGTGCTGATCGCCGGGGCGGCGCTGCTGGCGCGCTCGCCGCTGCTGACCAACCTGTTCGAGGTCGGCGGCCCGCTCACCGAGGATGAGCCGGTGAGCCAGCCGAGCGGCTCGGCGCCGAGACCGGAGGAGTCCAGCCAGGCGACGATGCGCTCGAGCCCGGCCAGCGAGGCCGAGGACCCACCGAGCTCGACCACGAGCACGTCGCCCGCGAGCAGTCGCCGCTGAGGCAACGCGGCGGTGGCGCTGAGGCGCAGCGCGCCCTTGATCGGGATCGCGCCGGCGGTGCGCGCGAGCACCATCTGGCCGACCGACAGCCCGCCCCCGGGACGCAGGTAGTAGAAACCGTGGTGCAGGCCGAGGGCGTGAGCCTGTGAACGCAGCGCCGCGCGCGTGCGCACCCAGTGGAACAGCCTGGGGCTCGGCACTTCCGGCAGGAGCTCGTCCCCGACCGCTCGCAGGCGAGCGATCTGCGCGTGTCTCGGCACACCCGAGTCGTCGGCGAAGGACACGTGGATCCCCTTCGCCGCGAGCGCCGTCGCGTCACGGACGATGTCGGCCGCGGGGGCGTGCACGATCACCCCAACATCCGGCTGCAGGGTAGCCACGCGCACGAGTTCGTGGACGTGCAGAAGCTTGTCCGCCAAGGCGGTCACCTCGTCGGTCGAGCACATCCACAGCCCGACCGTCGCCAGCAGCGCCAGCTGCGTGGCCAGCGCCACCAGGCGCAGACGCCAGCGCGGGATCGGGCGCACACGTCGTGGCGCCGCCAGCACCACATCGCCGGCTTCGGGCTCCGCCCGCTGTTGGGGCGAGGGCTCGCCGCCGGCCTCGTCCGCGTCGGATCCCTCGGCGGCGAAGCTGGCCCGCACGTGCGTGCGCAGCTCGTGGGTGTCGTTGGCCAGGCGCAGCAGGTCGAGCGCCGCCATCGCGCGCGTGTTCAGGCGCGCATGCCCGACCGGAAGGCCGTAGGAGACGACCGGCGTGCCGGCCGCCCGCGCCTCCAGGCAGGTGACGCCGCCGGTCGAGTGCACGAGCACGTCGGCCGCGGCCAGGATCTCGGGCATCTTGTCGGTGAAGCCGAACACGCGCACGCGCACGCGCGGCTCGTCTGCGAACGACCTCCGGAGCTTCTCCGCGAGCTGGCGGTTGCGCCCGGCCAGGCACACGACGCTGCTGACCTCCGCGACCTTCGTGCACTCGCGCACCGCCCCGGTGATGTCGCCGACCCCCCAGCCCCCGCCGGAGACCACGACCGTGCGCCCCTCCTGCGGCAACCCGAGCGCGCGACGGGCCTCGGCACGGCAACGCGGCTCCAGGAACTCGGCCGAGATCAGCGGGCGCACGAGTTGCACGCTGCCGCGCCCGGCGATCCGCTCGACGGAGGACATCGACTCGCCGTACATCACCAGGTGTGTGTCGATCCCCCGCTGCGCCCAGAAGAACAGGCCCGTCAGGTCGGTGATCGTGGCGACGGTCGAGCAGCGCACCGCGCCGGTGCGCCGCAGCCGCGCGAGCACGACCGTCACCGCGGGATACGTGGAGACGACCACGTCGGGGTCGTGCTCCGCGATCGCACGCGCGAGCGAGCGCGAGCCCGCGAGGCACAGCAGGCGGCGGGCGAGCGCACGCACGGGCAGGACCTTCTCGAGCAGCCAGTACACCAGCGTGTAGGTCCAGGGGAAGAAGCGCAGCTGCACGCGATAGCCGTCCTCGACGACCGGGCGCACGAGCGGACCCATCGCCGCGAGCCCGTCGATCAGCGTCACTTCCGCGTGCTGCTCGGACGCTTCGATCTGCTGCTTGAGCGCACGCGCCGCCGCGGCGTGGCCCTCGCCCACGTCCGCGGAGAGGATCAACACGCGCCGCGGGCGGGAACCCTCCGAAACCGGGCGCGAGCTGCGTTTATGGTTGCGACGTCGCATAGATGGTGAGCCCAGCCGCACGCTGGCCTTTTGGGCGAGGACGCGCACGCCGGTTTCCCCCGCGTGGGCGACCCTGCCGACAGGTTATCGCCCGTGGGGGACGCGCGGGGCCCTTTTGCCGGATCGAGAGGGTGGCGCGGCCGGTCGGAGGCCGGCTGGCCGAAACGGGGATGCGAGCCGAAGGCGAGTGCCCCCCGGCTTCGGTCGGGCCCCTCTTTCTCGATCGAGAGGGTGGCGCGGCCGGCCGGAGGCCGGCTGGCCGAAACGGGGATGCGAGCCGAAGGCGAGTGTCCCCCGGCTTCGGTCGGGCCCCTCTTCTTCGATTACACGCAAGAATGGGGCCCCATACAGGCCGCGAGTCCTCTCTCCTCAGCTCCGATCGCGCGCACGCGGCGCGCGCACGCCCGTGGAGGCGCTGGTGCGCGAGCGCCGGGCATCGTGCGGGCGCTCGGCGCGGTGGGCCTGGCGGGGGTTCTGGCGTGTGTGTTTCTGCTGAGCGCCGGCGCCGCCTCGGCTCCCTCGCGGGTGGTTCCGGCTCGCAGCGGCGGCTGGCCGGCGTGGCTGGCCGGCCCGCTGCGGGGCCTGGGCATCGGGCTCTCGAACGGGCGCTTCGAGGTGCTGATGGTGGCGATGTGCGCGAGCTACCTGCTCGTGCTGATCGTCGCGCGGCAGCTGTCGCTGCGGACGCTCGCCGGCGCGATCGTGCTGGCGAACGTGATTCTGATGCTCGGCCCGCCGCTGATCTCCCAGGATGTGTTCGGCTACCTGTCGTTCGCGCGGCTCGGCGCCCTGCACGGGCTCGATCCGTACACGCACACGGCCGCCGAAGCGTCTGCCGACCCGACGTTCGCGTTCATCGGCTGGCCGTTCCAGCACTCGCCCTACGGGCCGCTGTTCACGCTGCTGAGCTACGCGCTCGTGCCGCTCGGGCTGGCCGGCGGGCTGTGGGCGTTCAAGGCGATCGCCGTCGTCAGCAGCCTGGCCGCGGTCGCGCTGATCGCGCGCGCGGCCGAGCGTCTCGGGCGCTCGCCCGGCTGGGCGGCGGCGTTCGTGGGGCTCAATCCGGTGATGCTCGCGCTGGCGGTGGGCGGGGCGCACAACGACACGCTGGTGGTGCTCGCGCTGGCGGCGGCGCTGGCGCTGAGCGCCCAGCCCGCTCGGCGGGCGGGCTCCCATCCCCGCGCCGCGTGGGCGCTGGCCGCGGGCGTCGGCGTGAAGCTGACGGCCGGGCTGGTGCTCCCGTTCCTGGTGCTCTCCAGGCCACGTGCGCGTGAGCGCGTGCGCGTGGCGCTCAGCGCGGCGCTTGCGCTCGTGCTCGTGGCGCTGGTGGGCGTGCTCGGCTTTGGCGTGCACGCGCTCGGCTTCCTCGGCGCCGTGGGCGAGCAGCAGCAGCTGGTGGCCACGCACAGCATCCCCGCCGAGACCGCCCGCCTGCTGGGGATCGGGACCCCCGCCCACCCGCCGAGCTGGTGGCGGCACCTGTACATCGGCGGCTTTGCGCTGGTGCTGGCGTTCGCCCTGTGGCGGACTGCGCGCGGCGCCGACTGGCGCGTGGCGGCCGGCTGGAGCACGATCGCGCTGCTGCTCGCGACGGCGTGGCTGTTGCCTTGGTATGCGATCTGGGTGCTGCCGCTAGCGGCCGTCAGCGGCGACCGGCGCCTGTGCGCTGCCACGCTCGTGCTTTGCGCCTACGCGGTCCTGATCCACCTGTCGTTTGCCGACCCGCTGCTCAGTCCCTCCACGCACGTCCTCGCGCCGAACCTGCACATCGCCGTCCCCGGCCTGCGACACCGCCTCGAACTCACCGGTTTCAAGGTCCTTCACGACGTCCAGCTCGATCTCCGCTGGTGAGACGCCGGGGCGCAGCCGTCGCAGGCGGATCGCGTCCAGGCGCCGGAACTTGAGGATCTCGAGCACGTACACGAGATACACGCTGGCGGCGACGACGATCAGGCCGAGGCCGACCATGACCAGCGTCCAGCCGGTGTAGAGGTGACCTTTGTGGTTGCTGTACGGCACGAACCGCAGCGCCAGCGCGAGCCCCGCGAGCATCAGCGTCCAGGCGTACAGGTAGGCGATCGTGCGCCTGCTGGAGAAGCCGATGCGGGCCATGCGATGGTGGAAGTGCTCGCTGTCGGAGCGGTAGATCGGCTGGCGGTACTTCAGGCGCTTGAGCACCACGAAGGTGGTGTCGAGGAACGGCACAGCCAGGAGGATCAGCGGCAGCACGAACGACACCACGGCCTCCGTCTTGACGGCCGCCTCGACGGTGATCACGCCCATCAACAGGCCCAGCAGGTTGGCCCCGCTGTCGCCCATGAAGCTGGACGCCGGCGGGAAGTTGTAGAACAGGAAGCCCAGCGCAGCCCCCGCGGTGAGGGCCGCGAGCACCCCCGGCTGCTGGCGGTTCAAGTCGAACGCGATCACCGCCATGGTGGCGGCGATGATCACGCACACACCCGCGGTGAGCCCGTCGACGCCGTCGGAGAAGTTGACGACGTTCATCATCGCCACCAGGCCGATCACCGTGAGGATCGGGCCGGCGTCCGCGGGGCCCGTGTTGGGGAAGGCGAGCTGACCGACGAACGGCAGCGTGATCGCCTTCACGCCGACCCCGAAGTGCACGACGATCACCGCCGCCACCACCTGCCCGAGCAGCTTCAACGCCGGATGCAGGTCGAAGCGATCGTCGAGCGCGCCCACGAACGTGATCACCGCCGCGGCCAGCAGCACGCCCTGCCAGAGCTGGTGCGCTTCGCCGAAGCCGGCCGGCAGCCAGATCAGGGCGGCGACGAATGCGCCGGCGAAGATCGCGAGGCCGCCGAGCAGCGGCGTGGGCCGCTCCGACAGGCCGCGCTCGCGCGGTTCGTCGATCATGCCGATCGCCCTCGCGAAACGCATCGTCAGCGGGGTGAGCAGCGCGGTGACGACGGCGGCCGCCAGGAAGGCGTAGAGGGCGTCGAGCTCGGTCGGTTGGGCCATCGGCTCGTGCACAGCATCGCACGCCTGCAGGTCAGGAGCGACGCCAGGACGCCGCTCAGTCCAGCGAGGTGAGCGCCTCGCGCACGGCGCTGCGCGGCAGCGCGCCCTCCCTGAGCACGTGCCAGCGCCGGTGCTCGGCGTAGTCGCGCAGATCGATCACCGTCGAGGGTCGCCCAGGGAGCTCGCCGCCGTCGAGCACGACCTCGGCGCCTTCGCGCATGCTCAGGGGCACGTCCGCCAGCGTGCGCGCGTCCGGCTCGCCGGACATGTTCGCGCTCGACTGCATCACCGGCCTGGTGAGAGAGCCGAGCGCCTGCAGGCGCTCGGGCAGGCGCGGGACGCGCAGGCCGAGCGTCGCGGGATCGGTCCTGCAGGCGGGCGCGAAGCGAAAGCCGGGATTCGTGAGCAGCAGCGTCACCGGGCCCGGCAGCAGCGCCTGCAGGGCCGCGCGTTCGTCGTGGTGCAGCTCGGCCAGCATCTCCAGGGCGGGCTCGAGCGCGAAGAACATCACCGCGGCCGGGCGCGCCGCCGGACGCCCCTTGAGCGCGTACAGGCGCCTCGCCGCCCGCTCGTCGTCGGGGTCGCAGCACACGCCGTAGACGGTGTCGGTCGGCAGCACGGCGACGCCGCCGCCGGCGACGCACCGCTGCAGGCGCTCGACGGCGTCCTCGTCGATCTGCTCCTGCTCCCCGATCTCTGCGCTCATCAGGCGTGTCGCTCCGCGATCACGACCCTTTGGATCCGTGCGAGGTCACGCTCGAACCGTACCGCGTCGAAGCCGGCCGTGCCGATCAGCCGGGCGACCTCCGGCGCCTGTCCGGCTCCGACCTCGAGCGCCAGCAGGCGCACGTACGGCCGCCCCGCGAGCTGGTCCAGCAGCGCGCGGATCGCCGACAGGCCGTCGGGGCCCGCGAACAGCGCCTCGGGCGGCTCGTGGCGCACGATCTCCGGCGCGAGCGTCGCGCGCTCGGAGTCGCGCACGTAGGGGAGGTTCGCGAGGATCGCGTCGAACTCCCCCAGCCCCGCCAGCAGGTCGGCGTGCAGCCAGTGGACGTCGAGTCGCAAGAGCTCGCCGTTGAGTCGCGCGAGCTCCAGCGCGGGCTCGCTGATGTCGCTGGCGCTGACGTGCAGGTCGGGGCGCTCGTCCTTGAGCGCCAGCGCCACCGCGCCACTGCCGGTGCCGAGGTCGAGCACGCGCGCCCCGGGCGCCAGCCCGAGGCCGACCTCCACCAGCAGCTCGGTCTCCGGGCGCGGTATCAGCGCGCGGCGGTCGACGGCCAGCTCGAGGCGGCGAAAGCCGCGAGAGCCGACGATGTAGGCGACCGGCTCACGCTCGACCGCGCGCCGGCGCACCACGTCCTGGAAGGCGCGCACCGCCGCTCCCGCGACGCGCAGCTCGCCCTCCCCGCCGGCGTCCGCGGAGCCCGTCACGAGCCGTGCGCGACCGACGCCGAGCACGTGCGCGAGCAGCACTTCGGCGTCCAGGCGCGGCGTCTGCGAGCCGCCGGCGGCGATCGCCGTGACGGCGCCGTCGAGCGCGTCCTGCACGCTCGTGCCCGACGTGGAGGACATCGCGGAGGTGTTGGGATCGAGCGCCAAGCGATTCCCCGGGCCGCTACCCGAGCGCCTGGTCCTCCAAACGCCGGCGCTTCTCGTCGGATTGCAGCGCCGCGGTGAGCTCGTCGAGCTGGCCTTCGAGGATCTGGTCGAGGTTGTGCACGGTCAGCTTGATGCGGTGATCGGTGACCCGCCGCTCACCGTAGTTGTACGTGCGGATCTTCTCGGCGCGGTCGCCGGTGCCGACCTGCGAGCGGCGGTCGGCGGCGAGCTCTGCCTGCTGCTCGGCGAGCGCGCGCTCGTACAGGCGCGCCCGCAGCACCCGCAGCGCCTTCTCGCGGTTCTGCAGCTGGGACTTCTCGTCCTGCATCGACACGACGATCCCCGACGGCCTGTGCGTGACGCGCACGGCGGAGTCGGTGGTGTTGACCGACTGCCCACCCGGCCCGGAGGAGCGGTAGACGTCGATCTGGAGGTCGTTCGGATCGACCTCCACGTCCACGTCCTCGGCCTCCGGCAGCACCGCGACGGTGGCGGTGGAGGTGTGGATGCGGCCCTGGGACTCGGTCTGGGGGATGCGCTGGACGCGGTGCGTCCCCCCCTCGTACTTGAACACCGAGTACGGACCGGGTGGCTTGGAGTCGGATCCCTTGATCGCGAACGTGTACTTGCCGTTGGACACGTCCAGCGGCTCGGGCTGCCAGCCGCGGCGCTCGGCGTAGCGGGCGAGCATCCGGTAGAGGTCTCCCGCCCACAGGCCGGCCTCGTCGCCGCCGGCGCCGCCCTGGATTTCGACGATCACGCTCTTCTCGTCGTTGGGGTCGCGCTCGACCATCGCCAGGCGGATCTGCTCTTCGATCTCTTCGATCCGCGCGCGGGCCTGGGTGAGCTCCTCGCGCATCTCGGCGTCCTCGCCCATCTCCGCGATCAGTTCTTCGGCGCCAGCCACGTCGTCGCGCGCGCGGCGCCATTCGGCCGCGAGCTTGGCGGCCGGCTCGAGCTGGCTGTAGGCACGGCCGACCTCCGCGTAGCGCTCGCGGTCGGAGATCACCTGCGGGTCGGTGATCTGCGCTCCGAGCTCCCCGAAGCGGGATTCGATCTGCTCGACGAGCTGCTCGATCATCGTGGTCCGAGCCTACAACGGCGCGTTCCCGAGACCGGGGACGTGCCCCAGCGGGCCCGCGCGCCGGCGATCTCGAGCCGGCGCGGGCCGGGCGTTGTCGGGCTCAGGCGGCGAGCACGCGCGGCTCGGCCAGCTCGAGCAGCTCGTCGAGCGTCGCCGACAGCGCCTCGCGCGCCTCGCGCTCGCGCGGCATGCCGTCGTCGTCGAGCGCCTCGTCGGCCTGCGCGATCGGCAGCTCCCGGTCGACGACGCGCGCGCCGATCGTGGCGAGCACCTTGCGCAGCTCCGCCTGCGCCCACACGGCCCCGAACAGGCCGGTGCTCGCGCCGACCACCGCCGCGGGCTTGCCGCGCAGCGGCGTCTCGGCGACCGGGCGCGAGACCCAGTCGAGCGCGTTCTTGAGCTGGCCGGGGATCGAGCCGTTGTACTCGGGCGTCGCCACGAGGACGGCGTCCGCCCGGTCGATCGCCGCGCGCAGGGCGGCGACCGCCGGGGGAGCGGCGTGCTCCGTGTCCTCGCTGTACGGCGGGATCCCCGCGAGCGCGTCGAAGACGACGAGCTGCGCGTGCGCGGGCAGCAGCGTCCCCGCCGCCGCCAGCAGGCGCGTGTTGTGCGAGTCGCGGCGGAGGCTTCCGGACAGTCCGAGGATCTCCATGACTAGGCCTCCCGCACGAGCTCCAGGGAGACCTCGAGCCTGACGTCGTTGTCGACCGCGTAGCCGCCCTTGGGGAGCTCGGCGTTGAACTCGAGCCCGTACTCGCGGCGGTCGACGATCGCCTCGAGCTCGATGCCGATCTTGTCGTTGCCGGCGAGGTCGGTGTGCGGGCCGGTTACGCTGCCGCGCGCGGTCAGACGGTGGGTGTGGTCCTTGATCGTCAGCTCGCCGTCGACCTCGAGCTCTCCCTGCTCGCCGAGCTTGACCTCGCTCGAGACGAAGCGGATCTCCGGGAAGCGCTCGGTGTCGAAGAAGTCGGGGGCGCGCAGGTGCGCCGCGAGGTTCTCGTCCTTGACGACGACGGAGTCGGCCTTGACGATGCCCCGCAGGCGCGGCTGGTCGTCCTCGCCGACGGTCAACGAGCCGTCGTAGTCGTCGAACTGGGCGCGGAACGTGGCGACGACCATGTGCTTGACGGCGAAGCCGACGTGCGAGTGGACCTTGTCAATCGTCCAGTTGCCGGCGGCGAGCGGTTGTGCTGTTGCTGTGCTCATTGCGACTCCTAGTCTTTCGTAGTAGTACGTGCTAATCGGACCTTGGTCCGTTTCGGTGGGACCAGCATAGCACGTAATCGGACTACAGTCCATTTACTGCCGGATCGATAGTATGTAGTCATGGACGGTGCCTCCGAGCTGCCACAGATCGCCCCCGAGATCGAGCGCGTCGACGCTGCCCGCAACCGCGAGCGGATC
The DNA here is from genome assembly GCA_963782325.1 of uncultured Solirubrobacteraceae bacterium. Taxonomy (GTDB): domain Bacteria; phylum Actinomycetota; class Thermoleophilia; order Solirubrobacterales; family Solirubrobacteraceae; genus Palsa-744. The sequence continues at coordinate 302,111 of CAWAJG010000003.1, read as the reverse complement.
CTCTGCACGGCCAGGCGCCTGTTCGAGGAGCGCGGCGCGGGTTGCGTGTCGATGGACGAGGTCGCCGAGGCGGCGGGCGTCGGCAAGGGGACGCTCTTCCGTCGCTTTGGCTCGCGCGCGTCGCTCGCCGCAGCGGTCCTCTCCGAGCAGGAGCGCACCCTGCAGGAAGGCTTCATCCGCGGCGAGCCGCCGCTCGGGCCGGGAGCGCCGCCGCGCGCGCGGCTGATCGCGTTCGGCGAGGCGATGCTCGACCTGCTGGAGACGCACCACGAGCTGATCCTCTCGGCCGAGACGGGCCCCGCGCGCTTCACCCATCCGGCGTACGCGGTGCACCGCCTGCACGTCACCCTGCTCCTGCGCGAAGCCGACGAGGATTGCGACGCGGAGCTGCTCGCGGACACGCTGCTGGCGGCGCTCGGAGCCGAGCTGTTCGTGTACCTGCGCGAGGTGCGCGGGATGCCGCTGGCGCGCGTGAAGGTGGGCTGGGAACAGCTCGTGGACCGCCTCGTCACCGGCGAGCTCGCCGCCGTCGCGAACGGGCCAGGGTCCTGAGCCGCTTTTAGGCGACGACCTCGACGCCGACGAGATCCTCGGCGGAGAGCTCGCCGGGCTTCTCCCGCTCGAGCACGGCGCGCAGCGCGGCGATGGCGACCTCGAGCTGGTGCAGGTCGGGCTCACGGGTGGTGAGCAGCTGCAGCTTCAGCCCCGGCCACATCAGCGCCCGCACCCAGCCCCGGGTGCGGTTGCGCCCGGCGAACTTGATGATCTCGAAGGAGATGCCTGCGATCACCGGCACGCCGAGCACGCGCGTGGCGAACAGCCAGTACCACGCGGGCAGGCCGATCGGCGCGAACACGAAGATGGCGACGATCATGACGACCAGCAGGAAGCTGGTGCCGCAGCGGGGGTGAAGCCGGGAGAAGCGCTGTGCGTTGCGAGGCGTGAGCTCGAGCCCCGCCTCGAAGCAGGAGATGGTCTTGTGCTCTGCGCCGTGGTACTCGAACACCCGCCGCAGGTCCCGAACGCGCGAGAGCGCGAGCATGTAGCCGAGGAACAGCGTCGTGCGTATCAGCCCCTCCACCAGCCAGAACAGCAGCGAGGAGCCCAGCTGGTGCTTGATCAGGCTGGTGAGCCCGACGGGGATCAGGAAGAACAGCACGATCGCCAGCGCCACCGCCAGCACCACCGTCCCCGCCCACACCACGCGCGGGATCTCCTGCTGGGCCTCGCGCTCGTCGCCGGCCTGCCCGTCGTGCTCGCCGACGGCCTCGTCGCTGGCGCTCTCCTTGCCGACCTCGGCCGGGAGCTGCGCATTTGCCGAGAGCTCGAGCGCGCGGAAGCCGATCACCATCGAGCCGCCGAGCGCCACCACCCCACGCACGATCGGCAGTCGCAGCAGGCGGTGTCGTCTGATGGCGGAGTCCAGCGGAAGCGCGGTCACCTCTATCTCGCCGAGGGCGGCGTCGGTCTGCTCGTCGCTGGGCTTGCGCACGGCCACCGCCCAGTTGGAGACGCCGCGCATCATCACACCCTCGATCACCGCCTGCCCACCGAGCGGCGCGTCACGCTGGGCGCTCAGCTCTCCCTCGGCCTCGAGCAGCGTGCTCGGCGCCGCGGGGTCGGCCACGGCGCCTGCCATCGGACTACTGGGCGGACCGAGCTTGGACTGAGCTGAGGCGGCCCTTGGCGACGCGGCGCTGGAAGCGCTCGACGCGCCCACCCGTGTCAATCAGCTTCTGCCGGCCCGTGTAGAAAGGGTGGCAGTTGGAGCAGACCTCCACGTGGAGCTCGTCCTGGGTGGCGCGGGTGATGAACTCGTTGCCGCAGGTGCAGCGCACATGCGCGCGGACGTACTGGGGGTGAATGTCGGACTTCATGGTCACTCGATTCTAGCCGCTCGCGAGGAGCGGGCGGGAACCTCGGGCTACTGCGAGGACGGAGCGCTCGTGCCCTCTTCGCCCGAGCCGCCGCCGACGACGGCGCCCGGGAGGGCCGCCGCCGGCTGTTCGCAGACCGCCGTGCGCAGTTCCTCGGTCTTGATCGGCCGGCCCCTGGCGTTCAGCCAGCGGAAGCGCACCGCGCCGCGGTAGAGCGCGGGCGCCGACAGGTTGGTCACCTGCTGGATGTGGGTGAAGCTCTTGACGCTCGCGCTCGAGCGCTGCCACAGGCCCAGGCCCGGCGCGCTGACGGTGCGGTAGCGGATGTCGCCGGCCGCCAGCTCCTCCAGGTCGATGCGCATCTCCATGCGCGCCGTGCCGGGAACGGCGTTCATTTCGCCGGTGAACGTGGCCGAGCGTTCGGTCTGCGGCGCTGTGGCTGTGGCGCACTGCTCGAGCGTCGCCGAGGCGATCGCCTTGGTTCCCGTGAGCGCTCCCTGCGTGCCGGCGCCGGTCGAGGCGCCGGTTTGGATCGTGCCGGTCGTCGAGGAGGTGGAGGTGTCTCCAACCGCGGGCGACACCGGCACGAGCGCCGCCGCCGCGCAGGCGAGCACCGTGAGCGAACGCGCAGCGTGGGCGTGGGGGGCGCGTGGGCGAGGGCGGCTGGCGCTGGTCACATAACATGAACACAGCAAACACGCTGGGGTTTCGCACCTGGAGCGTTTCGCAACGCCTCCGCGCACCGCCCCGCAGGCGCGGGCCTCACGCCCCGTGGGCGGCGGGGATCAGGTGACCTGGTAGAGCGGACCGTCGCCACCCTCGGGCGCGGTCAGGCGCCCGCCCTTGGCGGTGATGGCGCCGCACTGCACGCAGTTGGTGTAGTTGACGATCACGTCCACGTCGCCGTGGGCGGGGGCATCCTCGGGGATCTCGTAGACCCCGGCCGGGCACATCCACCGCCAGGTTTCGGCGATCTCGCGGGGGACGTGCTTGCGTACGCGAATGTGGTTGGGGGCGTCGTCGCGGGTGGCGTTGCCGGTGATGAACACCGAGGAGAGCTTGTCGAAGGTGTATTTGCCGTCGGGCTTGGGATAGCCGTCCTTGGTGTCGCCGACGAACATCTGCCGCTGGTCGTTGCGGTGCCAGGACAGGCGTCCGGGCGGGAGCTTGCCCTTGGTGGCGATCGCGAGGTTGACGAGCGGCGCGCCGAGCACGAAGCCCTTCTGGAAGGGCTGGCGGGTGTTGCGCTCCTGGTAGAGCTCCTGGCCGACGGAGGAGTCTTCGATCGCCTGCTCGTAGGACTCGAACGAGCTCTCCCCGCGCACGAGCGCGGCGTAGATCGACTCGGCGGCGAGCTTGCCCGACATCAGGCAGTGGTGGACGCCCTTCAGCGCCACCGTGTCGACCATCCCGCCGGCGTCACCCACGAGCAGGGCGCCGGGCATCGTCAGCTTGGGCATCGACCAGAAGCCACCGCCGGGCAGCGCCTTGGCGCCCCAGGCTACGCGCTCGCCGCCCTCGAGGATGCCCCTGATGAGCGGGTGCAGCTTCCACTGCTGGAGCATGTCGTGCGCGGAGGTGGTGGCGTCGGCGTACTCGAGGTCGATGACGAAGCCGATCGAGACGAGATCCTCGCCGGTCTTCTCGTCCTTCATCGGGTACAGCCAGGTGCCGCCGATCTGACCGTACTTGGGGGAGAGCTTGCACGGCCAGGGACCGATCGTGTGGATGACGCGGTCGAGCGGCTTGGGGACCCTCCAGACCTCCTTGACGCCCAGCTCCCACACCTGCGGTTCGCGGCCGTCGGCGAGGTCGAACTCCTTGATGGCAGCGCCGGTGAGGTGGCCCCAGCAACCCTCGGCGAGCACGGTGGCCTGCGCCTTGATGTCGGTCCCGGGCTCGAAATTGCCGAGCGGCTCGCCGTCCTTGCCGCGCCCCTTGTCGCCCGAGCGCACACCGACGACGCGGCCGTCCTCGACGATCATCTGGGTGGCGGACGTCTCGGTGAGGATGTACGCGCCGGCCTCCTCGGCCTGGCGCTGCTGGAAGCGCGCCATCGCGGAGACGGAGATGACCTCGTTGCCGTGGTTCTTGAAGTTCGGCGGCGTGGGGATGCGGAGCTTGAACTTGGAGGAGGGCATCATGTAGACGGCCTCCTTGGTGACTTCGCCGTAGGCGAAGCCCTCCTTGCGCCAGTCCTCGCGCGTCATCTCCGGGAACAGCTCCTGCAGCGGCCCCGGGCGCATGACCGCGCCCGACAGGTTGTGCCCGCCACACGTCTTCGCCTTCTCGACGACCGCCACCGGCACTTCGCCGAGGCGCTCCATCGTCTCCGAGTCGTCCGCGAGGAGTTGCAGCAGGCGGTTGGCGCACGCCAGCCCGGCGGTGCCGCCGCCGACGATCACCACGCCGACCTCGATCAGCTCGTCCTCGTGATCGAGGCCGCGCTTGATGAACTCCTTGCGCGAGTCCACCGGCGGCGGGAACGCCGCCGGCGCGACCCTTCCGTTGCTGGAGCCGGACATGTCAGCTCGCCTTCTTGGCCTTCACCGCGTCGGTGAGCTTGGGCAGGATCTTGTTGAGATCGCCGACGATGCCGAGGTCGGAGAATTCGAAGATCGGCGCGTTCGCGTCCTTGTTGATCGCGACGATGTTCTCCGAGCTCTGCATGCCGACCTTGTGCTGGATCGCGCCGGAGATGCCGGCGGCGAGGTACAGCTTCGGCGAGACGGTCTTGCCCGTCTGGCCGATCTGCGCGGCGTAGGGGTACCAGCCGGCGTCGACGACCGCGCGGGTGGCGGCGACGGCGCTGTTGCCGCCGAAGGCGGCGGCGAGATCCTCAGCGAGCTTGAAGCCCTCGGGCTTGCCGAGGCCGCGCCCGCCGGCGATGAGGATGTCGGCGCCCTCGATGTCGACGTCGGCGCCGCGCTGTTCGCCGCGGGTGAGCATCGTCGCCTGCTGGGCCTGGGGGCTGAGCTCGAAGGACAGCTGCTCGACCGCAGCCGGGCCGGAGCCGGTCTCGCGCATCTCGAAGGCGTTCAGCCGGCCGATGATGATGCCGACGGGCGAGCGGTACTTGATTTCGGAGATCGCCGAGTCGCCGAGGATCGGGCGCTCGGCGATCAGCTCGCCGCCCTCAGCGCGCACGCTCGTCACCTCCATCACCACGCCGGCACCGAGGCGCGCGGCCAGACCGGCTCCGATCTCGAAGCCGAGCAGGCCGCCGCCGAACAGCGCATAGGAGTAGTCGCCGGCGGAGATGGCGGCCGCCATGGCGTCGACGAGCGGCTGGGCGAGCCCCTCGGGACCCTCGGCCACGAGGACCTTCTTGGCGCCGTAGTTGCCGAGTGAGGCGGCCAGGTCCTGTGGCACGTTCTCGCCCAGCAGGATCGCGTGCGCCTCGCCGCCGAGTTCGCCGGCCAGCTTGGCGCCCTCGGAGACCGCTCCGAGGGAGTTCTTGTTGATCGCGCCGTCGTAGTGCAGCGCGTAGACCAGGATGTTCGGCATCTAGATCAGCTTCCTCTCGTCGAGCCAGGCCACGATTTTTTCGACGGTCTCGCCGGTGTCCTCGTCCTCGATGATCTCGCCGGCGGCCTTCGGGGGCGGAGCCTTCGCGGCGACCCACTGGGCGGCGGAGTTATCGCCGCCGACTTTGCCGGGGTCGATGCCGACGTCGCCCGCGGTGACGGTGTCGAGCGGCTTCTTCTTGGCCCCCATGATCGCCTTCAGCGACGGGTAGCGGGGCTCGTTGATGGCGTCGCCGACGGAGATGACGGCGGGCAGCCTCACCTGGACGGTGTCGTAGCCGTACTCGGCCTGGCGCTCGCAGCGCAGCGAGTCCGACTCGACGTCCATCTTGATCACCTGCGTGAGCGAGGGCATCGACAGGTGCTCGGCGACGACGGCGCCGATCGTGTAGCACTCGCCGTCGTCTGACTGCTGTCCGAGCAGCACCAGGTCGGGGCTCTCGCGCTGGAGGGTCTTCGCGAGCGCGTAGCCGGTGGCGGCGACGTCGGAGCCGGCGACGACGGGATCACTCAGATGGACCGAGCGGTCGGCGCCCAGGGATACGGCCTTGTGCAGCGCGCGCACCGCCGAGTCGGGGCCCATCGTGACCGCGACGATCTCCTCCACCGGGACCGCGCCGCCCTCTTTGATCTGCATGGCCGCCTCGATGGCGTGGGTGTCGTACGGGTTGAGGTTCTTCTCGCCGCTGCGGTCCATGCGCCCCGTCGAAGGGTCGATTTTCTTTTCGACGGCGGCGTCCGGGACCTCCTTGACGAGGACGCATATCTTCATTGAGTGGGCTTCTCCTTGGGTGTGAGTGGGTGGATCGTACCCTGTCGCACGGTTGACTGACGAGTCAATCGGTTTTTCAGCGGCTCACGACGGCGCCGCGGATGAAATCGACGATCGCCTGCGTGGGCGCTCCCGGCGTGAACACCTCGGCGACGCCGAGTGCCTTCAGCTCGGGGATGTCCTCCGCGGGGATGGTGCCGCCGACGGTGATCAGCACGTCCTCGATGCCCTGCTCGCGCAAGAGCTGGACGACCCGCGGAACGAGCGTCATGTGGGCGCCGGAGAGGATCGACAGGCCGACCGCGTCGGCGTCCTCCTGGATGACCGTCTCGACGATCTGCTCGGGCGTCTGGTGCAGGCCGGTGTAGATGACCTCCATGCCGGCGTCGCGCAGCGCACGGGCGATGATCTTGGCGCCGCGATCGTGGCCGTCGAGGCCTGGCTTGGCGACGACCACTCGGATCTTCGTGTGGGTCTGGGGAGATGCCATCGGCTGCGCAGATTATTCCCGCTCCTGTGCGCGCGCGTGGCGGGTGGGTTCCGCTCGATTGCGCACGACGGTCCCGAGAGCGCCGACGGCGCCGGCCGTGCCGAGCGCGGCGAACAGCTTCAGGCGCCTGCCGAGACGGTCGAGCTCGAGGACTTCCCAGCCTTCCTCGCAGGCGATCCGCCGCAGCGTGCGGTCGGGGTTGACGACGACGGCGTAGCGCACGGCGCGGAGCATCGGCAGGTCGGACTCGGAGTCGGAGTACGCGTAGGAGGCGCCCAGGTCGAAGCCCTCGCTGTCGGCGAGCGAGCGCATCGATATGACCTTGCCCTCGCGGTAGTTGAACGGGCCGGCGGGGCGCCCGGTGTAGCGGCCGTCGACGATCTCCGATCGCGATCCGAGCCCGCCGTCGAACGCGAGCACGCGGGCGAGCAGGTCGGCCATCTCCTGGGAGGCGGCGGTGAGGATGTACACGGGCAGGCCGGCGTCCTGGTGGGCATACGCTCGGGCGAGCATCTGCGGGTAAAGGCGCGGGAGCACCCCCGAGAGCACTCGCGGCGAGAGGCGCTCGAGATCGCGGACGCGCACGCCGGCGATCATCTTGGCGACGCGCACGCGGACGTCGTCCGCGCGTTCGTCGGTGGAGCCGCGCAGGCGGAAGCGCAGGTTCTCGTACACGTCACGCGCGAGCCGCCGCCGCGAGATCATCCCCGACTCGTACGCCGCGCGGGCGAAGTGGATGCCCGACGAGCCGGCCATGAGCGTCTTGTCGAGGTCGAAGAACGCCGCCCCCCGCGGCCGGCCGTTGGACGATGCCTCAGCGCCGAATGCGCTCGCGCTCACCGGTCTCGCGGACTCGTCAGACCTTCAGGATCAAAGCGTCGCCCTGCCCGCCGCCGGAGCAGATGGCGGCGCAGCCGAGCCCGCCGCCGCGGCGGCGCAGCTCGTGGACGAGGCTGCCGAGGATGCGAGCGCCGGAGGCGCCGATGGGATGGCCGAGGGCGACGGCGCCGCCGTTGACGTTGACGCGGTCCTCGTCGATGCCGAGCATGCGGATGGAGTTGAGGGTGACGGAGGCGAACGCCTCGTTGATCTCCCACAGGTCGATGTCGCCCGGTTGGAGGCCGGCCTTCTCGAGCGCCTTCTTGGCGGCGGAGGCGGGCGTGGTGGCTAGATAGGCGAAGTCGTTTGCGCTCTGGGCGTGGGCGACGATCTCCGCGAGCGCCTCCTTGCCGTTCGCGCTCGCCCACTCCTCGGAGGCGAGCACGAGGGCGCCGGCTCCGTCGTTGACGCCTGGCGAGTTGCCGGCGGTGTGCGATCCGTCCTTGCCGACGAGACCGGGCAGCGCGGCGAGCTTCTCCAGCGAGGTGTCGCGGCGGGGGCCCTCGTCGACCTCGACGAGGGTGGGCTCTCTGCGGCCGTTGACGCTCACGGGGACTATCTCCTCGGCCATGCGCCCGTCGTCGATCGCGGCGAGCGCGCGTTCGTGCGAGCGCAGAGCCCAGCGGTCCATGTCGGCGCGGGTCATCTCGAGCTCGTCGGCGACTTCGGTCGCCTCGATGAACATCTGCTTGCCGGAGAACGGGTTGGTGAGCCCGTCGTGGACCATCGCGTCGAGCATCTGGGCGTCGCCCATGCGGTAGCCGAAGCGCGCCTGGGGCAGCAGGTAGGGAGCCTTGGACATCGACTCCATGCCGCCGCCGACGCCGACCTGCATGTCGCCGGCGCGGATCGCCTGGTCGAGGAGCACGGACGCCCGCAGGCCGGATGCGCAGACCTTGTTGATCGTCTCCGAGGAGACCTCCTTGGGGATGCCCGCCTTGATCTGCGCCTGGCGCGAGGGGATCTGACCCTGGCCAGCCTGGAGCACCTGGCCCATGACCACGTGCTCGACCTGCTCGGGCTCGACGCCGGCGCGCTCGAGCGCCGCGCCGATGGCCACCCCGCCGAGCTGTGTGGCGTCGAGGGTGGACAGGCCGCCGCCCATCTTGCCGACGGGGGTGCGCGCGCTGGCGAGGATGACGGTCTTGGACATGGAAGTGAGTCAGCTCCTAGCGGTCGTTTGGACTACGCAGAGCGAGAATGGTAATGGAAGCCACTGGCATTCCCGGTAAGGTGCGCGCGCATGCAGATATCCGCGATCGCCCAGACTGCTCACAACACGGACGCCGACACGATCGTGCTCGGGATATTCGAGGAGCAGGGCGCTCCCGCGGGCGCGCCCGAGCAGGTCGCCGAGCTGGTGAGCTCGGGCGAGGCGCGCGGCTCGTTCAAGGCGCTCGCGCTGGCCCACGCCGAGGGCAGGCGCTGGCTGCTCGTGGGCCTGGGCCCGCGGGACGAGCTCACCGCCGAGCGCGCGCGGGTGGCGGCCGCGGTGGCGTGCGCCCGCGCGAAAGAGACCTCCGCGCGGACGCTCTGCTGGGAGCTTCCCGGCGACGGTGCGTTCAGCGCCGAGCAGAGCCGGGCGATCGCGGCGGCGCTGGTCGAGGGCACGATCCTGGGCGACTACCGTTTCGAGCGCTTCAAGTCGAGCGTCGCGAGCGCATCGGGGGAGGACTCGCCGGCAGACCCGTCGCGGCAGAGGCTGGACGGCCTGATCGTGGCCGGTGCACAGGGACTGGAGCAGACGGTTGCCGAGGCGGCCATGGTGGCCGAGGCGGTCAACCGCGCGCGCGACCTGCAGAACCGGCCCGGCAACGACCTGACCCCGACGGCGCTCGGCGAGTACGCGCAGGCGCTCGCCCAGGAAGTGCCGGGACTGTGGGTCCAGGTGGGCGGGCGCCCGGACATCCTCGCGCGCGGCATGGGCGCGTTCGCGGCCGTCGCCCAGGGCTCCCAGCAGGAACCGGCGCTGATCACCATCAAATACGACCCACCCCACGAGGACAAGGACCCGCCCACCCCGGCGGGCGAGACAGCATCGACTCCGATCCTCGGCCTGGTGGGCAAGGCGGTGACGTTCGACAGCGGCGGCATCTCGCTGAAGCCGGGGGCGAAGATGGCGGAGATGAAGTTCGACATGTCCGGCGGCGCCGCCGTGATCGAGGCGGCCGGCGCGATCGCGCGCCTGCGGCTGCCGCTGAGGCTGGTGGCGGTGGTGGGCGCCACCGAGAACCTGCCGAGCGGGCGCGCGATCAAGCCCGGCGACATCGTGACCGCCGCGAACGGGAAGACGATCGAGATCAACAACACCGACGCGGAGGGCCGGCTGGTGCTGGCCGACTGCCTGTGGCACGCGATCAACGAGGGCGCGGAGCGGGTGGTCGACCTGGCGACGCTGACGGGGGCGGTGATCGTCGCGCTCGGATCGACGTATGCGGGGCTGCTGAGCAACGACGACGCCCTCGCCGCGCAGATCACGGCCGCGGGCGAGCGCAGCGGCGAGATCGTCTGGCGCCTGCCCCTGCACGAGGAGTACCGGGAGCTGGTCAAAGGCAAGTACGCCGACCTCGACAACGCCCCCGAAGGCCGCAAGGCGGGGACGATCGTCGGCGGGACGTTCCTGTCGAGCTTCGTCGGCGACACGCCGTGGGCGCACCTCGACATCGCCGGCTCGGCGTGGGAGCTCGACCGCGAGTACGTCGGCAAGGGCGCCTCCGGCTACGGCGTGCGCCTGCTGGTGGAGCTGGCGAAGTCCTACAGCGCCTGAGCGCCCGAGGTCGAGAGGACGATTTTCAAGAGCGACCGCTGGCGCGGTCGGGGAGGGGTTCGCGGGCTGCCTCTTCCAGGCGGACGTCGGGCAGACGCCTGGTGACGGCCGCCCAGGCGGCGCCGCGCGGGTCGATGTGCGCGCGGTGGCGGCCGGCGGGACCGGGGATCTCGACGAGCTCGACCTCCCCCTCCGGGGACGATGCCCCGCCGGCGGCGCCGGCGGCGCGGAAGTAGCTGCGGCTGATCTCCACGGAGACGGTTTCGTCGAGCGTCCCGTGCACGAGCAGCGCGGGGATGGGCAGCGGCAGCAGGCGTATGGGGTCGCCGGCGTCGTAGCGCTCGGGGAGCTCCTGCGGGGAGCCGCCCATCAGCATGCCGGGGGCGCCGCCGCCGGGCTCGCGCGCGTAGGTGCCGGCGAGGTCGCACGCCCCGGCCTGGGCGATCGCGCGGCGCAGCTCCACGGCGGGCCCGGTGTCGAGAAGCTCGCCGGGGGCGCCAGGCGGGAGGTTCTCGCGGCTGGCGGCCCACAGCGCGAGGTGCCCGCCGGCGGAGTGGCCGCAGACGCTCACGCGCTCCATGTCCAGCGCCGGGTGGCGGAGGGCCGGGAGGTGGTCGATCGCCGCCGCGACGTCTTCGAACGTCGCCGGCCAGCCGCCGCCGTCTCCGACGCGCCGGTACTCGATGTTCCACACCGCCCATCCGCGCCGCGCGAGGTCCCCGGCGAGACCGCGCATCACGCGCTTGCCGTAGCGCGCCTGCCACGAGCCGCCGTGGATGAGCACCATCACCGGATGGGGCGGGTGGGATTCCGGGTCTGGCGGGAGGTGCAGCTCGGCGCACTGCGAGGGGTCGGGGCCGTAGCGGAAGGTGGTCCCGCGCTCGCGCAGGAAGTCGAGGATCAGGCGGGCGCTTGCCACTCGACGCCCGCGTGGACCTCCTGAGCCCACTCGACGATCGCCTGCGGACGCTGCTCGGGCACCCAGTGTGCGACGCGGTCGAGCAGCTCGACGCGCAGCTGCGGCTGGCGGGCGACCGGCCCGGCCGGCGTCCCGCGCGTGACCGCGTCGGCGCGACCGAGGATCACGGTCGTGGGAACCTGCAGCTGGGCGTTCGCGTAGCGGCCCTTGACGATCGGCAGGAGCTCGCGCGTGAGGAACGTCCTGTACATGGCGACGGTGACGGCGGGCGGGATGTGCTCGGCGAACATGGCGACGTCGGCCGGGTCGAGTCGTTCGCCGAAGCGCCCGACCTGCAGGATCCTGCGCAGCATCGGGTCGGCGACGCGCTCGCCGACGAACGGCAGGCTGATCGGCCCCTGGTAGCTGAGCAGCACCGCGAGCCGGCCGAGGCTCGACTTGACCCACGGGTGCGGGATGCACAGCGCGAGCATCCGCTCGAAGCGCTCGGGCGCGCGCAGCGCCGCGAGGAAGCCCGTTCATCCGCCCCAGTCGTGGCCGATCCAGCTGACGCGCTCGATGCCGAGCGTGTCGAGCAGCGCGAGCATGTCCGAGGCGAGCTGCTCCTTCTCGTAGCCGCCCGCGGGCACCTCGCTCCAGCCGAAGCCGCGCAGGTCGGGGGCGATCACGCGAAAGCGCTCGGCGAGCGCGGGGATGACGTGGCGCCACTCCCACCAGTGCTGCGGCCAGCCGTGGACGAGCAGCAGCGGCGGGCCATCGTCGGGGCCGGCGAGCGCCACGTGCATGCGCAGCGCGCCGACATCGACGTACTCGTGTCGAACGCCCGGCAGCTCGGGGGGCCCTGCCACCACCGACCGGACTATACGCCGCTCGCGCGGACGCGCGATTGGACGCGAGCAGGGGCAGGTGGAGTCCGGGGACCGACTGGGGGGATCGAGTCCCAGCTCGGGGGTTTCAAGCCATCTACGCGAGTGCCGCCAGATGGCCTGTATAGATGGATGTACACGATCTACTTAAAATAATTTCAAGTAGAATGCAACCATGTCGATCCTTGCCGTCGAATCGGCGCTCGGCGCGCCGCCCGATGAAGCGGGCTTCCTGCTCGCGGAACTTCCCGAGGATCAGTGGTTCGAGCGCAAGTCGATGCGCATCGCACCTCGCGACCTCGCCAACTCGCTGATCGGCATGGCGAACGCCGACGGGGGGATCATCGTAATTGGGCTGCGAGAGGGGGACGTCGAGGGCACGGACCGCTCCCCCGCCAAGCGCAACGATCTGATGCAGTCCGGGATCGACTACTGCGAGCCGCCGATCCGAGTCGAGCCTCGGTTGATCGCCTGCAAGAACGACCGCGGCCAGGACGATCACCTAATGGTCATGGAGCTGCAGCCGAGCGATGCGGTCCATGCGAACGTGCGCGACGAGGTCTTCCTCCGCGTCGGCGACGAGAACCGCCGCCTGACCTTCCGCCAGCGCCAGGAGCTGCTCTACGACAAGGGGCAGGCGAGCTACGAGGCCCAACCGCTCGCGGCGACGGGGATCGACGAGATCGACACGGCGTTGCTGGGGCAGTACGCCGAGGCTATTGGGGCACCGGACCCCGTCCGCCTGCTGCAAGCGCGAGGCATGGCTGTCGCGAACTCGTTGACCGTCGCCGGCAGCCTGCTGTTCGCCCGCTACCCGCAACGCTTCCTGCCGGAGGCGTTCGTGCGCGTGCTGCGATATCGCGGCCGCGAGCGGGGAACCGGCTCCCGTCAGCAACTCACGGCGGACGTGCGCGTGGACGGCCCGATCCCGCGGCAGTTGCGCGAGGCGCAGACGGCCATTGCAGATCTGCAGCCGGTGCGTCGCGCGCTCGTCTCCGCGGTCGGGCGCTTCGGGGACGTTCCGCTCGTTCCACCGGACGCATGGCTGGAGGGTCTGGTCAACGCGGTCGTGCACCGCTCCTACAGCATCGCCGGCGATCACATTCGCGTCGAGATCTTCGACGATCGCATCGAGGTGTCGAGCCCCGGCCGCTTCCCTGGGCTGGCTGATCTGAGCAACCCGCTCGAGACGACGCGCTTCGCACGCAACCCGAGGATCGCGCGTGTGTGCGCCGACCTCATGTTCGGCCAAGAGCTCGGCGAGGGCATCCGCAGGATGTTCGAGGAGATGCGCCAGGCGGGCCTGGGTGACCCCGTCTATCGGCAGAGCTCGGGCGGGGTGCATCTGACTTTGCTCGCGGAGCCCATCGACCGAGAGCTGGACGCCCGTCTGTCCGCTCGCGCCCGTGCCGTGATGGGAGCGCTTCGCGACGGAGGACGTCTGAGCACCGGTGAGGTCGCTGAGGTGCTCGGCGTCTCGCAGCCGGTGGCGCGACGCGAGCTGGACGCCCTGCGCGACGAGGGCGTAGTCGAATGGGTGGGCAAGTCTGCCCGAGACCCGCGGGCGTACTGGCGACTTCGCCCCACCTGAAGCCACACGCTCCGGTGACGGTGCGCTCTGGGAAGATGGCGCGATGGACTTCCAGCTCTCAGACGAGCACGAGCTGATCAGGCGCACGGTCAGGGAGTTCGCGGAGGGCGAGGTCGCGCCGGTGGCCGAGGAGCTCGACCGCACGAAGTCCTTCCCGTACGAGATCGTGCGCAAGCTCGGCGAGCTAAACCTGATGGGGATCCCGTTCCCGCAGGAGTACGGCGGCGGCGGCGGCGACACGCTGGCGTACGCGCTGGCGGTGGAGGAGCTCACGCGCGTGGACTCCTCGGTGGCGATCACGCTGTGCGCGCACACCTCGCTGGGGACGCAGCCGATCTACCTGTTCGGCTCCGAGGAGCAGAAGCGCGAGTGGCTGCCGCGGCTGTGTTCGGGCGAACGGCTGGGGGCGTTCGGGCTGACCGAGCCGGAGGCGGGGTCGGACGCGGGCAACACGCGCACGCGCGCGCGCCTGAAGGACGGCGAGTGGGCGATCGACGGCGCCAAGCAGTTCATCACCAACGCCGGCACCGAGATCTCGGGGCTCGTGTGCATCACGGCCGTGACCGGCGAACACGGCGATGCCACGAACGGCGAACGCGAGATCTCCAACATAATCGTCCCCAACGGCACTCCCGGCTACGCCCAGGGCGAGCCCTACCGGAAGATGGGCTGGAACGCCTCCGACACCCGCCCGCTGTCCTTCGAGAACTGCCGCGTGCCGCAGGAGAACCTGCTGGGGCCGCGCGGCGCCGGCTTCAAGCAGTTCCTGCACATCCTCGACATCGGTCGCATCGGTGTGGCGGCGATGGGCGTCGGGCTCGCGCAGGGCGCGCTCGACCAGGCGCTCGCCTACGCGAAGGAGCGCAGGGCGTTCGGCCAGGCGATCTCGAAGTTCCAGGCGATCCAGTGCAAGCTCGCGGACATGTCCACCGAGATCGCCGCCGCGCGTCTTTTGGTGCACAAGGCGGCGCTGGAGAAGGACGCCGGGCGCAACTTCACGCTGACCGCCGCCCAGGCCAAGCTCAAGACCGGCCGGCTTGCCGTCCGCTGCGCGGAGGAGGCGGTGCAGATACACGGCGGCTACGGCTACATCGAGGAGTACCCCGTCTGCCGCTTCTACCGCGACGCCAAGATCCTGACGATCGGCGAGGGCACCGACGAGGTCCAGCAGATGGTCATCGCGCGGGCGCTGGGGGCGTAGGCCGATGGCGCGGACTCTCGGGGCGTAGGCGTCACGCAGGTCTGCGTTACGCGACGCTGCGTAACGCGTTGCTGCGTAGTTTTCTATACGCAATTCTGCGCTATACTTGAGGGCGATGGCTGAGACGGCGATCGCCAACCCCTTTCGCTACGGCGCGCTCGCGCTGGACGACGCGTTCACGGACCGCGAGCAGGAGATCGCGGAGCTGAAGGCCGACGCCCTCAACGGACAGGACGTCGTGCTGTTCGCTCCCCGCCGTTACGGCAAGTCGTCGCTCGTCTGGCGCGTGTCACAGGAGCTGATCGGCGAGGGCGCGCTGGTCGCGCACGTCAATCTGATGACGACACCCACGAGCACACAACTCGCCGAGAAGCTGGCCCGCACGATTCACGAGGACATCGCCTCACCGCTGTTCCGCGCCAAGGAGCGCCTGCGTATCTTCCAAGGCCTGCGCATCCGCCCCACCGTCACCCTCGATCCGGAGGACGGCTCGGTGAGCTTCAGCTTCGACGCGAGCGGGCGCAGGGAGGACATCAACGCGACCCTGGAGCGGCTGCTCGAGCTGCCGGGGCAGCTCGCCGGCGAGCGCAAACGCCCGGTCGTGCTGATCCTCGACGAGTTCCAGGAGATCGTCGACATCGACCCCAACCTCCCGCGCCTGATGCGCTCCGTCTTTCAGCAGCAGCCGGAGGTCGCGCACATCTACCTGGGAAGCAAGCGCCACATGATGGAGCGGATCTTCAGCGACGAGAACGAGCCCTTCTGGCGCAGCGCAAAGCAGATCGAGCTCGGCGCGATCGATCCGCGGCCCTTCGGCGAGTACATCGAGCGACAGTTCGAGCGCACGGGCAAGAGCGTCGCGCCGGCAGCCATCGACGCCGTCCTCGAGACGACCCGCGGCCACCCCTACGCCACCCAGGAGCTGTGCTACTTCCTGTGGCAGGACACGCCAGCCGGCGCCACCGCCAGCGCGGAGCAGGTCGTCGAGGCCGTCGCCAGGGTGCTCAACTCCGAGCACGCCCACTTCAGCCTCGTCTGGGAGGACGCCACCGCGCACCAGCGACTTCTGCTCAGGGCGTTGGCCGAAC
This sequence comes from uncultured Solirubrobacteraceae bacterium, assembly GCA_963782325.1. Taxonomy (GTDB): domain Bacteria; phylum Actinomycetota; class Thermoleophilia; order Solirubrobacterales; family Solirubrobacteraceae; genus Palsa-744. The sequence continues at coordinate 286,134 of CAWAJG010000003.1, read as the reverse complement.
AGCCCGGACACCCGGTCTCGGCGGATTACCGCCGCCGCCATGCGCTGCCCGGAGCGTCGAGCGTGCAGCGAGCGCTGGGCGGCCTGGAGAAAGCGGAGCTCGTCGGGCGTCGGCGCGGCGAAGCCTGGATCAGCGAGCCCTTTCTCGCACAGTGGGTGCTCTTGAACGACGCATAGACCCGGACGGACGCGTGTTACGCGACATTGCGTTACGCAAGGCTGCGTTACGCAACCTTGCGTAAAAACGCAATCGTTTCGCCTGAGCGTCGGTGAGCGTGAAGATTTCAAGCCGCCAGACTGTTAAGTGCTAGCGCGCCGAGGGGTGGCCTGTGCCCGTCGTCAGAACGGGCCACTGTCCCGGCGTTTTGCGGGCGGCCTATTCGATGCTGACCACTGATCCGCTGAATATGCCTTTCTTGACTGCTTTCGCGGCTTTTTTGCCGCATGTCGCTCCGCCGGTGTAGCTCTCCGTGACGGTCCCTGTGAACGTCAGCGGCGAGTAGGAGCCGCTCGTCACTTCGGCCGAGAATGCGATTTCCGGCGTTTCCGTCAGGGGCATACTCAGCGTCCCTGTTGAGGCTATCGCTTTTTTCGGTTTCGGTGTCCACTTGTATGCCGCGGCCCCGGTTGCTGTTTCGCCCGCTCCCGTGAGCACCGAGCACGAGACCGCAGCTGTTGTCAGTGTCGCGGTGTATTGCACTCCTGTGAACGGTGTGCCCTGGCACCCCGTCAGGGATCCCTTGATCTTCATCGTCTGGGCTGCCGCTGTGTCTGTCAGCCCCGGCATGAGCTTGACCGTCCCGCTGTTGCCAGTGCATTCAGGGGTGTAGCTCGTCGGAATCTCGCTGAGAGTGTTTTCGTCGGTGTAACCGACCCAGACGTGGGTTCCATCCGAGGACACGGTATCGGGGCCTTTGCCGACGCTGATCGTGTGGATGACGGTGCCGCTCGACGCTTCGATCTCACTGACCGTGTTTTCGTCGGAGTTCCCCACCCAGACGTGGGTTCCATCCGAAGACACGCCCCGGGGGTGGCTGCCGACGGGGATCGTGCGGATGACGGTGCCGCTCGAAGCTTCGATCTCACTGACCGTATCTTCACCGCCGTTCAGAACCCAGACGTGGGTTCCATCCGTGGACACGCCTCCGGGGGCGCCGCCGACGGGGATCGTGCGGATGACGGTGCCGCTCGAAGCTTCGATCTCACTGACCGTATCTTCTCCTTCGTTCGTGACCCAGACGTGGGTTCCATCCGAAGACACGCCAGTGGGAGTCCTGCCGACGGTGATGGTGCGGATGACTTCGCCGCTCGACGCTTCGATCTCATCGACCGTAGTTCCGTATTGGTTCGTGACCCAGACGTGGGTTCCATCCGAGGACAGGGCGTTGGGGTGTTCTCCGACGGTGATCGTACGGATGACTTCGCCGCTCGATGCTTTAATCTCACTGACCGTACCTTCGAAGGCGTTTGCGACCCAGACGTGGGTGCCATCCGAAGACACACCAGTCGGACGTTCACCGGTGGGGATTCTGCGGATGACTTCGCCGCTCGATGCTTCGATCTCACTGACCGTATTCTCGGTGACGGCCGTGACCCAGACGTCGCCGCCATACGAGAACACGCCTTCGGTGGGGTAGCCGACGGGGATCGTGCGGATGACCCCTGCGGCCGCCGAGGACACGCCGACGCAGCATGCCGCTACGGCTACCGCCGCGACCAGCATCCCAGTCAGGCGGACTGCACCTGCTCGCGAGCAAGCATCCAGCAGTCTCATGAGGACCCCTCCTCCAGTTGTCAATGCCCTGAGACTGGCTTCCAGCCCGTCAGGGCCTAGAACCACGAACCGTATCAGAAGTCGCGATTAGCAGGAGTGCTCTCATAAGGAGCAATTGTCAAATGTTGTGGATGTGGTGGTGAAGGATCGTTAGGCGGCGACCTTCTCGTTGGTCATCTCGTTGTTGTCGTTGTGAGTGATCTGGATCCCGTCCTTGTACTTCGTGCCGGCGAGCACGTCGGTGACGAGCTCGTGGCCGTTGAGTCGTCGCCAGCGTTCCTGGGCGGCGTCCAAGAGCTTGTAGGCCATTGCGAGCGCGGCTTTCTTGGAGCCGGCGCCCTTGGTGACGCGGGTGCGGAGCTTGACGGTCGCGAAGCTCGACTCGATCGCGTTGCTGGTGCGTATGTGCCGCCAGTGCTCGGCGGGGAAGTCGTAGAACGCCGTGAGGTGCTGCCAGTCGCGGTCGAGCTTGGCGAGCGCCTTGGGGTACTTGGCGTCGAACTCCTCACGCAGCCGCTGGCGCGCGTGGCCGGCCTCGGCACGGGTGGGCGCCTCCATGATCTCGTGCAGCAGGCCCTTTGCCCTGGGCTGCAGCCGCTTGGGCAGGCAGTCGAGCACGTTCGCGATCGCGTGCACCCAACACGCCTGACGGCGCGCGTGTGGGAACACATCCCGCAGCGCGGCCCACGTGCCTAGCGCGCCGTCGCCGACCACGAGCTTCGGCTCGTTCACGCCGCGGGCCTTCAGATCGCGCATCACGCCCGCCCAGCTCTCGGTGCTCTCGCGGTAGCCGTCCTCGACCGCGAGCAGCTCCTTGGCGCCGTCCTCTCGCACACCTATGACCACGAGCAGGCACAGCCGCTTGTCCTCGCCGAGGCGCACGCTGACGTTGACGCCGTCGACGAACCAGTACGCGTATTGGTGGAAGCGCAGCTCCCGCTTGCGGAACGCCTCGTGCTCGACCTGCCAGCTCTCGGTCAGCCGCGCGATCGAGCTCGGCGAGAGCCCCGAGGCGTCCTCGCCGAGCAGATCCCGCAACGCCGGGCCGAAATCGCCGGTCGAGAGCCCACGCAAATACAGAATCGGGAGCACCTCGGTCACCTTCGGCGAGCGGCGGGCGTACTTCGGCAAGATCCACGAGCTGAACCGCCGGCGCTCCCCCGTCTGCTCGTCCACGCGCTTGTCGTTCACCCGCGGCGCCCGCACCGGGACCGTCCCCGATCCGACCGTCACGCGGCGCTCCCGCGCGTGGCCGTTGCGGACGACCAGCCGCTTGCCGTCCTCGCCGACCTCCTCCGTGAACGACGAGACATACTCCTCGACCTCAACCTCGAGCGCCGCGGCGATCATCCGCCGAGCGCCCTCACGAGCCAACTCATCAAGCGTGACCCGAACCCCTTGATCGTCCTCCCCGACGGGGAGCGTGCGAACATCTGCCATGGCGTGCTGGCCCGACCCCTTAGGTTCGGTCCGCCTGGTGTGAGAGTCCTTCTGCCCATGCAAAATGGGCGAGAGGAGGACCGATCACGTGAAGCGCAGACGACACACGCCGGAGCAGATCGTCAGGAAGCTCAGGGAGGCCGACAAGATGCTGGCCGACGGCATCGAGGTGCCAGAGATCTGCAAGGCCCTGGAGGTTTCCGAGGCGACGTATCACCGCTGGCGGGCTCAGTTCGGTGGGATGAAGGCCGACGATGTGAAGCGGCTGAAGGAGCTCGAGCGAGAGAACGCACAGCTCAAGCGCCTGGTCGCCGACAAGGAGCTGGAGAACCTGGCGCTGCGGGAGATCTCGAAGGGAAACTGGTGAGCCCGTCGCGTCGACGCTCTGCGGTCTTCATGCTCGAAGACCGGCTGGGCCTCTCGGAGCGCCGGGCGTGCCAGATCGCTGGGCAGCACCGCTCAACTCAGCGCCGTGAGCCCGTCCTCGCTGAGGATGACGCGGCGTTGCGGTCACGTCTTCGCGAGCTTTCCCGCAAGCGGCCACGGTGGGGTTATCGCCGTGCTCATGCTGAGCTCCTCGGCGATGGCTGGCAGATCAACCGCAAGCGAGTGCAGCGCATCTGGCGCGAGGAGGGTCTGCGGGTTCCCCAACGCCGCCGCAAGCGCCAGCGGCTCGGGCACTCTACGGTTCCGGCGAGCCGTCTGCGAGCCGAGCGCCCCGATCACGTGTGGGCGTTTGACTTCCAGTTCGACCAGACCGCCGACGGGCACATCCTGAAGCTGCTGCACGTCGTCGATGAGTTCACCAGGGAGGCACTCGCGATCTGCTGCGAGCGAAGGATCGACTCAGACGCCACGGTCGCCGTCCTTGAACGGCTCACCGCCTCCCGCGGCCGGGCACCGGAGTTCGTTCGCTGCGATAACGGGCCGGAGATGACCGCGAACGCCCTGAAGGACTGGTGCCGCTTTGCCGGCACCGGCAGCAGCTACATCGACCCCGGCTCACCGTGGCAGAACCCATACGTGGAGTCCTTCGGCAGCAGGATCCGCGACGAGCTGCTCGCTGTCGAGCAGTTCTCCTGCCTGGCCGAGGCGAAGGTCCTCATCGAGGACTGGCGCGAGGATTACAACGAGCATCGACCCCACTCAGCGCTCGACATGAAATCACCCGCCCGGTTCGCCCGAGCGTGGAGGGCCAAGCAAGAAGCGCTCGCCGCCTCGCTGCGTTCGCCCTACGGGCTCACTCCGCGAGACGGCGACACCCCTACCCTGCAACAAACCAACACCCACCGACTCTCACAACAAGTGGACCCATGAACGGGGTCCGGTCAGTGCCTTCCTTTCCCGCCACACGGCGGTCGGTCTTGATCAACCGGGAAGGTACGCCGCCTACCTCCTCACACGCATCCACAACATCCGGGTATAGCTCTCTCATAAGCCCTCGTATCCGCCAGCCACAGCGTTCGGGGGACCGCGATGCAGCGGTCTAGCCAGGCGTGCCCACTCTTGACGAGGACCGAGTGCGTCAGCTGAGGGCAGCCAGACGACCGCGTAGCGGACCAATGCGGCGGTCTCTGAGTCGACGCGCCTCAGTGCTCCTGTTCGTCCCGAGCAAGAGCGGGTTAGGTCTTTGTGGAGACGCTTGCTCGTTCATCGGAGTAACAGTACGAACAGGCCGGCCAACCATTCCACCATGGTATGCCCACTCAGCCTTGTGGGCTCAATGAGGTCGCACTGCTCATTGATCCGAGGAAAGGTTAGTTCCCCAATTGCTCCCAGGCCATTCGCTCGGATATCGGGTCCGCATCCGGGCTGAGGGCCACTTCACGCCGCATTTGCATCTCCGCCGCGACGCGCAACTCGGGTGGCGTGTTCTTGTCGACATCGAGCACATGCATCGGAGCCGCGATGGCGGTGCGCACCTCCTGGAGAGCTCGCCATCGCGCTGCTGCGGTCTCGGATCGGATACGGCGGATACGCCAGTCCGCCGGAGACAACGGCAGCTCTTTGGATGCGTCCATGTCAGCACCATCGAGACACCACGCAAGGCCGTCCACCTGTTCTGGTGGGAGAGTCAGCCACGGCCGCCGCGCAAGATCCTCCGCGAGCGCTGAAGCTTGACGCAAGTTCAACTCCCAGTCAGGGTCGTCGGCGAAGTGCAGCAGGCGCATAAGGGTCTTGCGTGCCGGCGTCAGGTCCTCTTGAGCCATCTGGAGGGCGAATGCAAAGATGCGGGGGTTCGTCATGAGCGTCTCCGTGTCATCGTCGAAGTACGCGCTTTCGTCGAAATCCGCGCCGCGGGGCGTATCTGATACGGAGACCTCAGCGAAGTACCCGACACGCTGGCCCATCGAAAGCCAACGTTTGGCCTCGGCGAGCAAAACTGATGTCAGAAGCAGCCCGCCTCCGGCTCGCTCCTTGCGTTTGCGTAGCGACCCGCTCAGAGGCTGGATCCAGTCCACCTCAAAGGCCCGCAGGCGATATAGGGCAGGATCGACAGCTAGCTCGTTCATCTGATTTTTCCCGTCTCGACAAACATCCAGGGCAAGTCATAGCCAACTGTGGGCTTGCAGACAGAGCTATGAGTGGTGCCGTCCACGGGCTCGTCAGGCTTATGATCACTCTCGTATCGCTCGGTGAGCACAACGTTATCGGGATTGGCCCACACAATATGTGCCTTCAGGCTGCTAAATTCGCTATCGGAGTTAGCCACGAGTACTTCTGTGCGTTCCTGCGTTTTGGCTAGGAACGGCGAGCGAGGCTGCAGTTCCGTATAAGCGGACGATCGACGTAGTTGCATGTTGACGGCTCTCCAGAAGGAGCTCGCCTGGACCATGCCAAGGAAACCCGCAGCGCGAAAACCGGCACTAGCGGGGCTGAACAGCCGCACTTGGGCATCGAGCAATCTTGGCTTGGGGGCGCTTGGGTTCGTCTTGAGTTCCTCGAGCCATGCTTCCGCTATCTCGCAAAGGGCACGGCGCACGATGACTCCGCCGAGCGAGTGCCCGACCAACAAAAGCTCCCGGTAGGGCGCGTCCGCCGTCTGGCGAACCTGAGCGCCGCTGACCTCCAGCAGTTGCGTTGGGAGGTCGGGGTAGAAGTCGGGGAGATACCGACGGAGACGACCGGCGGTCGCCTGCGGGTTGTCCCTACTCGATGGATAGCCCACGAACAACAGATCGCTCTGCTGCCACCAGTCGTGCGCCTCGCCTGCATCGGGGAAGTGTTGCCAGCTACCGACTGCCTGCCCGCGGAAGCCGTGCACGAATACCACAAGCCGGACGGGCTGTCGTTCGCACAGATACAGCACCCAATCCTTAGGCTCGGCGAGATGTCGCACTGAGTAGGTGACCGAATCTGCTGCGGACGGCACCGATGCATAATAGGTCAGGTTGCCGCTAGTCGCGTGCCGCTCATGCTCGGGACGAGCAGGACGCCGGACGCCGGGCCATGTGGGTGCGCCCGCATGCCCCGGGAGAAGCGAGCGCCAACCAGGCACCAGTCGGCGTGATCGCTCATCGTCTCTATGCGTCCGGTCTCGGGCCGACGACGTGCCTGCTGTTGGCGACGAGCAGGTGCGTCGCAACGTGCGGATCGAAACCCGCACTTGCAACCGCGCGGGGATCGCGCGTCCAACGGGACCGCGCTGTGCGTCGCCTACTGTGTCGAGGTGATCCAGTACCCCGACACGTGCCGAAGTTAGCCGGCTCGTCAGTTTCCTGCGCTGCGAACCGCGCCTCTAGATTGACGGTCGCCTCGCGAGCACGATTCGTCCGCGGGAGAGGCTACGCCTAGTACTCGACTACGGTACGCGAATGTCTGGCCCGTTCGAAGCGCTCGGCGCTGCACAGCTCACAGGCGAAGCCCTCAAGCGCTTCCTTGCGAACAACGAGGTCGCCAACCTCTTTGGCCTCGTTTCCGCCGACGTTCGGAAATCGTCGCTTGTCCCGGGTGAGGCCGCCGACGCGGTCGTAGACAGGCTCAACGGCCTACTCGTTCAACCCAACATTGCGGGGCCGGTGAAGCGCTGGCTCGAGACGGGCGACTCCTCCGTTCGCGAGCCACTCAAGGCCGCGTTTGCAGAGCTGTTCAACTTCGACGCCCACGGAATCCCGTCCGATGCGCTTTCAGCCCTCGTGGTGGCCGCGATCGAGGCAAACCTTCCCCGCGCAAAGCGGAATGAACGAGACGCGGCGCACCTAGACCAGCAGATGACCCGCGACCTGATTCAAGAGTCCGCTCGCGAGCTACAAGACCAGATTGCCGAGATGCCCGCCGCCCCAGCTCCCGCCGCCATCGGCTCGAAAGCCATTCGAGTCGCACGAGCGATGGTAGACCTGCCTCCGAGCCAAGCCGACATCGTCGAGAAACTCGTCGCTGAGAACCCCGAGGAGGCGGGACCACTCCAAGAAGCCCTCGAGGCCGGGGGCCCAACTCGAATCGCCGATGCGATCGATCAGAACGCGCCGTGGCTCCAAGACAGTATCGCGGCCGTCTGGGAAGCCGCCGGCCGGCTATCCGACTCGATCGGACGGAATGCCGAGGCGCGGCGCGCGTACGAACGTGCGGCCGATCATCCCGGCGTTCACGATCGTGTTCGTCAACTGGTGCGCGCCTCACATTCCGCTGCAGCCGACGGCGACGCTAAACGAGCAGCGGAGCTGTTCGAGAAAGCACGACAAGCCGATGACCGCAACCCAGCCGTCCTGCTGCACGAGGCACGCAACGACGACAACCCAGCGCACACGCTCGCGTTGCTAGACGAGATCATCCCAACAGACTCCGATCAAGAAGGGCTGGCCGAGTGCATCCGAGCCGAAGCCTTGATCCGGCAGAACCAGTTCGTGCCCGCACGGGAAGCGATTGCTCGTGCACGAGGATTGCGCGTCGACCAGCGCGCGACTGACGAGCTCGACGGCGTCGCGACGCTCACTGAGGCGCACCTGAGTATTGCTGAGCCGCAACGAATGGGACCTGAGCCGCTGCTCGCCGCGGCTGATAATTTCAAGCGGCTCTACGCGGGAGCGCGAGAGAGCGAGTGCTGGGACGCGGCCGGCGTTTTCCTTGGTCGCGCAGCAGTCGCTCTTGTGCTCGGCGCTAGCGCGGACGAGAGCGCCCAACTCTTGGACGAGGCGCTCGCCGATGCGCGTCTGCGCCAGTCCGTAGAAGCGCGTCGCGTGCTCGCGGAGGGCGCAATGTTGCTTCGACGCTTCGCTGATGTCAGGACGTTGCTAGGCGAGAGCACCGACGAGACGGACCGCTTGGAGCTCGCGGCGGCACACGTCATGGGTCGAGACAGCGATATCGACTCCGCGATCATCGACGAACTCCGCGTGATCATGGAGTCCGGGCATGAGGAAGCACCGCGAGCCGCATACATCCTCCTTTGCGCGTCTAGCAACGACGTAGCAGTCGAGTGGAACTCGACTGCCGAGAAGATCGTCGCCGAGATCAATCCAAACGTCGCGCTCATGCTTCGCGCGTTCCGACTCGACACAGAGGGCGACCTCGACGCAGTCGAAACCCATCTCCTCCCGCATACCGACAACCCCGACGCGCTACGTCACCTGATCCTTCTCGCTAGGCGTCGCGAGAACCACGAGAAGGCAGTCAGCCTCAGCGAAACCCTCCTCGACCGGACCGCGGCACCGGGCGACCAGCTTCTCCTCGCCGGCGCTCTCGCGAACGCAGGCCAACGGGACAAGGCAGTTGACCGACTCCTCGGGGTCGGGCGCAACCAGCAGGCAGGCCTCGACGACCGCCGAAGCGGTTATGCGCAGGCGGCGAACCTCTTGCAGGACGCCGAACGCTTCCGCGACCTCGAGTCAATCGCGCATGAGTGGGCCGCATGCGATCAGAGGTCTGATCCTCGTTGGGCCACGGTCCTGGCACTCACGATGCAGTTCCGTCAGGGAGACGCGCTCCGCGCATGGCGCGAGCTCGGCGAGCTCGACCCGGACACCCAAGGGCGCGCTGAATTGCTCGCTGAGGTGTTCGGCTCGGCGGCGGACCCCGTCGAGGGAGTCGAGATGGTCGCTCGTCTGTCGGATCGCTACAGCCGGCCTGAACGCCTCGAGGTCGCCTTGATCTTCACCGCGCTGCGTCGCGAGATCCCTGAGGGCGCGTTGCCGGCAACGCTCGAGGCACGGCTACGCGACAGCTTCGAGACGTTCCCGCAGCGGTTCCCTGATTCAAGGGCGATCCGTACCGTCGCAATCGACCTAGACGACCCGATCGGTTCCTTGATGCGCGCTATCGGATCCGAGCTAGAAGCCCGCGAGCGACACACGAGCACTCGCGTGCGCGAAGTGCGCTGGGGGAACGCCGCGGTTGCATTGTTGGCGTCCGCGTCTGGGTGCAGTACAGGCGAGACGCTGTTTATGCTCGAGGCACTTCCGCTCACCTACCCCGACGATCAGTTCAATCTGCTTGATAGGACCGATGCCGCCGCTGCTCTCGCCGGAGGGGCGGTCTGGGACTCAAACGCTATATTCGTCGTCGCCGCGCTGGGCGGCGTAGTGGAGCAGACGCTGCGCAACGTGCTTCCCTCGTCCGTTGTCGCCCGGGCCACGCAGATCGAGATCGCGGGGGACTTCGCGACGGCCGATGCCAATCGCGTCGGCGGGATCAGCATAACCCACGGCCACGTTCACTTCGGCGAGTGGACTGAGTCTGAGCGAGCCTCGAACTTCAGACGCGCGACCGAGATGCACAGACTCGCCACGGCACTTCCGACACACGTGCTCGCCGAGGACGACTCGAGCGACGAGTTGATCAAGGTCGTGCGAGGAGAGGCGCCCACGCCCGCGAAGGCATGGGCCGCCACGCTCGCCGCCGCGCAAACAACGGGCTTCGCGGTGTTCTCTGATGATCGCGCGGTTCGCCGTAGCGCGCGAGAAGTCGGCCTCCCAACGTTCGGTACCGCGGCGCTCCTCGATGTATTGGTAGATCGGGACCTGCTCGCCGAGGACATTAGAGACGACGTTCGCCGACGCCTACTTGCCCACGGCGCGTGGGGCGTGCGCCATACGGTTGAGGAGATCGCTCAGATAGCGCGGGATGCCAACTGGCAACCCACAGCCGGCACGCGAGCCGCGCTCGGTGACACGACCGCGTGGCTTGCACTGATGAGCGCTTGGATGGACCGGGTGATCCGCTTTCTCGACATCGTGTTCGCCGAGGCGCCCGCTGAGATGGACAATTGGGTTCACCGCGCGATCGACGCGGTAACTCACGACGTCGGCGGCAACTATGAGGCACACGCACAGTCGCTCTTGCTCGGCGCCCTCGACGTGGTGAGCGACCCGCCACGAATGTCAGAGACGGGCCTCGCCGCGCTCATTTCTGCCCTTCGACGGATGAGATACTTCGAGGTGTTCCCGCCCGGCGAGGACCTGCTCATCACGGCAGTTGCTCGCACACTCACAATCACCAATGATCCGCTCCAGCAGGCGACGCTGTTTCGTCGGGCGCTCGCCCGAGTAGGCCCCGCGGAGCAGGAGTTGCTGCGCGCTCGCTTCGTGCGCTAGCGCTCGCTATCTCGTGTGATGCGAGCGCCTCGGCGGACGCCACTCATGCTGCTGGATTGGACGAGCAGCACTCGTCCGTGTTCCGGCATGCCAGACATGCGCTTCGCCATGGCGAAGGAGCGGTCTGAGGTCGGTCGGCCCGAGCTGTCGAGTCGTCCTCAAGCGAAGACCACGCCGTCAGTCGTTGGAGTCGTGCGGTGTTGGCAGCCAACCGCGGCCAGCCGAGGTCGTGAGTGTGCGATGTCGTGTAGCGCCAGGCTGCGAGCTAGTTCCCGGATGTACGCCCGAGCAGCGTCGTGGCCGCGCTTGCGGGGTCCAGCCGCCGTTGCACGACCTCCTCGAGCAGGCGCTGGAACTGCGGGTCCTCCTGCAGTTCCTCTTCCAGGCGCCGGCGCAGGCGCGCCGTGGCGATCGCCAGCACCTCGCTGCGCAGGTTGCGCGCGCGGCGCTCGTCCAGTTCGCCGGCAGCGACGATGTGGGCGCGGTGCTCCTGCAGCCGGACCACCAATTCGTCGATCCCCCTGCCGACGCTCGCCTCGGTCTTCACGATCGGCACCCGCCAGCGCTTCCTCGCCTCCTCGGGTGTGCTGTCGAGGTTGGCGAGCGAGAGCACCCCGCGGATCTCGCGCACCATCGTGTCCGTGAGCGGATGGTCGGCCTTGTTGATGACGATCACGTCCGGGATCTCCATCACGCCGGCCTTCAGCGCCTGGATCGAGTCGCCCGAGCCGGGCATCAGCACGAGCACGATCGTGTCGGCGTGGTCGATGATGTCGATCTCCGCCTGACCGACGCCGACGGTCTCCACGAACACGTCCTGACGGCCGGCCGCGTCCAGCAGCAGCGCGGCCTGCAGCGCGGCCTCAGACAGTCCGCCGAGTGCGCCGCGGTTGGCCATCGAGCGGATGAACACGCCCTGGTCGAGGAAGTGCTCGGTGAGGCGGATGCGGTCGCCCAGCAGCGCGCCGTGGGTGAACGGCGAGGACGGGTCCACCGACAGCACCCCCACCGTGCGCCCGGCCTCGCGGCGCGCCTTCGTCAGCGCCGCGATCAGCGTCGACTTGCCCACGCCGGGCGGGCCGGTGAAGCCAACGACCTCCGCGTTGCCGGTGTGCGGATAGACCTCGCGCACGAGCTCCCACCCCTCGGGCGTGTTGTCCTCGACCAGCGTGATCGCGCGTGCGAGCGCGCGGCGGTCGCCGTCGAGCAGGCGCTGTGCAAGGGTCGCGGTGGCCATCGAGCGCGCAATCATCGCAGGGCGCCCCGCGTCCGCCCGGCGGCGGGCGTCGCGTACGATTCGCCTGCGATGGGGCTGGCTGCGGACACTGCGGCGGACACGTACTCCGAGCGGGTCGCCGCGGTCGTGCGCCGCGCGCCCGCGCCGCTGCACGGCGGCCCGCTGGCGCTCGCGCGGTTCATGCGCGCCCACCACATGCTCAGGCCGCAGTACGCGCTTCTCATCGCCCGCTGGGCGTTGCTCAAGCTGCGCTACCGCGGACGCCTGCGCACCGATGGGCTGTGCTTCGTCTGTCCGGGCGTGACGCTCGAGATCGGGCCTCACGCGAGGCTGAGCATCGGACGCTGGGCGTGGATCGGGCACGCCAGCAAGATCCGCGTGCACGAGGGCGAAGTGAGCATCGGCGCGAAGACGGTCATCGGGCAGGAGTGCACGATCTCCGCCTACCAGCACGTGTCGATCGGGCGCGAGTGCATCATCGCCGACCGCGTGATGATGATCGACTTCGACCACGGCGTCACCGAGGTCGAGCGCCCGATCCGCGAGCAGGGGATCTACAAGCGCGACGTGCGCGTCGGGCACAACGTGTGGATCGGCTACGGCGCGTGCATCCTGCGCGGCGTCAGCGTGGGCGACAACAGCGTCATCGGCACCAGCGCCGTCCTCACCAGGGACGCCCCCGAGAACTCCGTGCTCGGCGGCGTGCCCGCTCGCGTGATTCGCATGCGCGACACGCCGCGCTCGATGCGCTGGCAGTGAGCGTCACGCGGGCGGGGCCGAGCGGCCGGGGCAGGTCGCCTCGTGGACCTCCTGGGTGAGCGTGCTCAGCCTCTGGCTGAGCGTGTGGATCTGCTCGGTCAGGTCGGTGTTGCGTTTGAGCAGATCGGCCTGGAGCTGGATCACCTCGTCCCGGCGCTTGGTGGCGGCCTCCTGGTACTGGGCGAGCTCGTCGCGGTGCTTGGCCGCCGCTTCCTCGTTGGCCTTGTCGGTCCTCGTCTGCGCCTTCTGGGCGATGATCACGAGCGCGCCCGTGTAGAAGGCGACCGCCGAGAACACGAGGTTGAGCAGGATGAACGGCGCGGGGTCGAAGCCCTTGCCGCTGAGCAGCCCTTTCCATGAGTCGCTGAGGAAGTGGACGACGTGGTTGGCGAGCACCCACGCGACGATGATCGTCGAGCTGACCACCAGGAAGCCGACCGTGCCCATGCCGCTGGCGACGGCCTCTGACACGCGCTCCATGAAGCTGCTGCCCCCGGCGTACGGTGACTGCCCCTCCGTGCCTTCTTTGTAGTGCTGGTGGTGGCGCATCGGATCGAGCGCAGCAGGACCCTGTTGCGGCGGCTGAACGGCTGTCGCTGCCATGTTGCTCCTCTCGCGGTGTCGGCTTTCGGCGCATCATCGCCGAGTCAAAGGACGCGAACGGGGCGCGCTGGGCGCTGTGCGACCGGCGCCCAGGTCGAGCCGGCGGTGGCCTGCGCGGGCCGGCTCAGGGGGCGAGCAGCAACCGCGGATCGGCGTCCACGGCCAGGTTTCTCGGCCCGCTCCCGTCCGCCGCCCGTATGCCCGGCTCGACCGCGAGCGCCCGCGCGAGCGCCTGCCTGTGGCCGTCGAAGCGCTCGCGCGGGTAGGGCCCGGCGAGCGCCCGCGAGACCATGAACGGCCAGTCGCTCGCCTGCAGCGCCAGCAGCTCGCGCACGGCCACGCTGTCTGCCCGCTCGCCGGCAGCCACCGCCGCGAGCTCGGCCGCGCGGGCGGCGAACGCCATGTCGGCGACCGCCGGGCCAGACCAGGTGGAGAGGTCGCCGTCGCTGCCCCAGCTGCAGACGCCGTGCAGGGACTGCGACACCGGCTCGACGCGTTCCAGAGCGTCGTCCAGGCGCACGAGCTCGAGCCCCTGGCGCGCGCACTCCTCGACGACCGCCCGCAGCCACCACTGGCCCTCGTACCACCAATGCCCGAGCAGCTCGGTGTCGAGCGCGCACACCACCAGTCCCCCGCCGGGCAGGGCGGAAGCGGACGCCTGCGCCGCGCCGGCCGTGCCCACCGCCGGCGACTCGCGCGCCTCGCGCAGACGTGCGAGCGTGCGCGCGACGAAGTCGGCGGCGTGCTCGCGTGCCAGCGCCAGCGCCCGCGCGGAGTCGTACTCGCCGCCATCGTTGCTCCACGGATTGTGGTGGTGGACGGTGTGATGGTGGTAGTCGCGGTAGGCGCCGCTGGCCGGGTAGCCGTCCTCGCTCCACACCAGCGACATCGTCGCGCGGTCGATGGGGACGAGCACGACGCCCGACTCGGTGGCGAGCGGGCGCAGGTGCTCGGACGCGCCGAGCCCGAAGAGGCTCGTCAGCTCGACGCACACGGCGCTCACGCCCGCGTCCTCGAGAGCGCGATCGAGCCACGGCGCGTACGCGCACTCGGGCAGCCAGAAGCCGCCGCGCCAGCCGGACGATGCGCCGAAGCGGCGTCTGTGGGCAGCTACCCCGCTCGCGACCTGGAGGCGCACGCAGGCGTCGGTGGCGAGCAGGGGAAGGACCGCGTGGGTGGCCGCCGAGGTCCACTGGACGTGGCGGGCGAGCGCCTCCAGCAGGCCGCCGCCGCGGGAGCGCAGGCCCTCGAGCGCAGCGAGATACTCGCCGAAGGAGCGTTCGAGCTCGCATGCGAGGCGCTCGTGGCCGCCCGCGCGCAGCCCGGCCGCGTCCTGCCCGTGGGTGTCGCGACGGACCTGTTCGACGAACGCCGCGAAGCGCTCGTTCACCCCCGGCGCCTCGAGCTGGTCGCAGAGGACCGGCGTGAGCGACAGCGTCAGCGGCGCACCGTCGTCGAGCAGGTCCACCAGCGGCAGGTAGCAGCAGGCCATCGCCTCCCACAGCCACTCCTCGCCGGATGGCCACGTGCCGAAGCCCTCGACGTAGGGCATGTGCGTGTGCAGCACGATCGCGAGCGCGCCACGCCCGCCGCCGGGGGCACACGGCCCGGAGGGCTTCCTCACGGCCGGCAGACCGCCAGGAAGTCCAGCGCGCGGTCCATGTCCGCTTCGCCGGCGGGGGCACCGCCGCCAACGGCGGGGGTCAGCGCGAAGTCGGCGCAGGAGATCGCGGGCGTGAACCAGTCGTAGAAGCGCCTCGTGAGACCGACGCTCTCGTGCACGCGGTCCCAGCCGAGCCGCAGGGCGAGCTCGTGCGCGCGCAGCTTGCGGGCGTGGAACAGCCCGTAGAGCTCCACGCTCGCGAAGTGCTCGCGGCAGAGCCGCTCGAACTCCTCGCGGCGGTACTCGTGCACGTGCCACGGATTGTCCGAGCGCGGCGCCCCCTTGGGCGCGAGCGTGAGCACGTTGGGAGTGGAGACGAACACGCCCGCGCTCTCGCGCAGGCCGGCGCCGGATCGGGGGAGCAGCGAGCGGAAGTGCTCGAGCGCGGCGCCCGGTTGCTCGAGATGCTCGATCGTCTGCAGGAACACCACCGCGTCGGCTCGCTCGGCGAACGTCGTCACGAGCTCGCGCGCGAAGCGCAGGTTCGCGCGCGTGTAGCGCCGGCGCGCGTGCTCGTGCGCCTCGGGGTTGGCGTCCACGCCGACGACGCTCGCCGCGGTGCGTGCGAGCACGTCCGAGCCGTAGCCCTCGCCGCAGGCCATGTCCACGACGCGCAGCCCGGCCACCCGCGTGGCGATCCACTCGTAGACGACGAGATGGCGGCGAAACCAGTAGTTCTCCGCGGGCACGTCCGGGAGCGTGCGCTCGCCGGTGAGCTCCAGCGGCGGCACTCCCAGCGGCTGGTCGCGCTGCACGTACGCATCGGTGGAGGCCAGGTCAGGGGTGGATGTCAACAGACGTTTCCGCTCGGTCTCATCAGCCCAGTGCGTGCGGACGCGCGCACGGCGCGCGAGTATATGGTCCGCCGGATGGCACCGGCGCTAAGCGCAGCGGAGATCCGTGACGCGAACACGCGCTACCACGACGTGGCCGCGGCGCAGTACGACTCGAAGTGGGGGATCGACTTCGGCGATCTCGGCGCCAACCAGGTGACGACGAAGGTCCGCAAGGCGCTCGGCCACGAGCCCGGCCATTACGCGCGCGCGCTGGAGATCGGGTCGGGAACGGGCTACTTCACGCTGAACCTCCTGCGCGCGGGGGTGATCGCAGAGGCCACCTGCAGCGACATCTCCCCCGGGATGCTGGCGGCGCTGCAGGCCAACGCCGCACGCCTCGGGCTCGCGGTGGACACGCAGCCCGCCGACGCCGAGCGCCTGCCGTTCGCGGACGCGAGCTTCGATCTGGTTCTCGGCCACGCCGTGCTGCACCACATCCCGGACCTGCGCCGCGCGTTCGCGGAGTTCGAGCGCGTGCTCGCGCCCGGCGGGACGGTGCTGTTCGCGGGCGAGCCATCGCGCTACGGCGACCGCCTGGCGCGGGTGCCCAAGCGCTTTGCCAGCGCGCTCGCGCCGGTGTGGCGGCGGGCGATCGGCGCCGCCCGTGCGCCGGCGCACGGCGGCGAGGAGCCGGACGCGGCGCTCGAGGGCGTCGTCGACATCCACGCCTTCGCCCCCGCCGAGCTTGCGAGCGTCGCCCGCGCGGCGGGCTTCCAGGACGTGCGGATCGGCGGCGAGGAGCTGCTGGCGAACTGGTTCGGGTGGGCGAATCGCACGCTCGAGGCCACCGCCGTCCCCGACGACGTGCCGTGGTCCTGGCGGCTGTACGCCCACCGCGGCTACCTGCTGCTGCAGGAGCTCGACCGGCGGCTGCTCGAGTCGCGGCTGCCGGCGGCGATCTTCTACAACCTGATGCTCGCCGCGCGCAAGGCCCCCGCGGGCTGACTACGCACCGGCGGCGCCGGTCCTGCGTCTCACGCTCCGGCGCAGCTGCACGCGCGCCGTGTGCGCCTGGGCGGGAGCCGGCGAGGACTTCACGAGCAGCAGGCTCGCGTTCAAGACGCCACGATGCAGCTTCAACAGCGCCCGCCCGGCGGCATTCAGCGTGAGCTTGATCACCGACGTCCGACCGGCTGCGATCGAGAAGGCGACGGTGCCGATCGTCTTCGTCCTCGCGTGGGTCTTCGCGAGCGAGCGTTCCGTTGCGTGCGCGAGCTTGACGCTCAGCCTCAGCTTGCCGGCACACCTGCCATCGCCGGCTGCGCGGAGACCGAGCAGGACGCGGCCGTGGCGCTGGACCGCGACCTTCCTGGCGCGCAGCGACACGCCACAGGCCACGCCGGCCATCTCGACCGGCCCGAACGACAGCACCTGGTTGCTGGAGACGAGTTCGGGTTCGTTCTCGCTCTGCTGCCCCGCTTTGCCCGGCCCTCCTCCGCCTCCGTGGTGTTCGTGTGTACCACCTCCGCCGCCGCCTCCTTTCCCCTGCGTTTCTTCTTCGCCCTTGCCTTCGTTCGAGGTGTAGGTGAACCGGTCGGCTTCGCTGATGGCGCTTACTCCGATCGGGGTTTCGACGGTGACGTCGACCGTCCCGCTCCCCGCCGGCGAGACGGCGCTGATCGATTTGCCCGAGGAGGCGACGGTGAAGCTGGCGGCTTCGCGCGAGCCGAAGCGGACGGCCGTGGCTTCGGTGAAGTGTTCGCCGGTGATCGTCACCGCGGTGCCGCCGGCTGGAGCGCCCTTGTCCGGTGCCAGCGCTTCGACGGCCGGGTGCATGCCGAACACCCACGCGGCTCCCGTCCTTTCCTCGGAGCGCCCGCCGACGAGCTTGGTTTCCGCGGTGGCGGACAGCGCGACGCTCGATCCGAAATGGATCCAATCGTGGCGCGTGCTGCCCGCCTGCAGCTGCTCCGGGGTGGCCGGCCAGCTGGCGCCCGAGCGTTCGTACAGCCACGCTGCCCCTCTCGGGCCATCGCCGCCGGGAGCACCGACGAGCGCGCTGGAACCGTCGGAGGAAAGCGCCACGCTGGAGCCGAATTCTTCTTCGCTTTCGCCGTCGCCGGCGAGCATCGGTCCCTGCTCGCGCCAGCCCGTCTCCGAGTCCGCGAACGCCCACGCGGCGCCGCTGCCGGAGCGCGCGAGGGGACTGCCGACGAGCGCCGTCTCGCCGTCGCCCGACAGCGCGACGGTGCTCCCGAAGTGGGCTTCCTGACCCTCGTCTTCGCCTTCGAGCCTCGTGCCGCTCGCTTCGCTCCAGTCGGCGCCGGAGCGCTTGAACACCCACGCGGCGCCCTGGGCCGAGCCATTGCCGGGCGCGCCGACGAGCGCTGTTTCGCCGTCCGCGGACAGCGCGACGCTGCGGCCGAACGCGCCTTCGCCTTCGCCTCCGCCGCCGCTCAGCGGCGCCGTTTCCGCCGTCCAGCCCGATTCCGAGCGCGTGAACACCCACGCGCGTCCATGCCACATGGGAGCGCCCACGAGCACGGTGCCGGCGTCCGCGGAGACGGCCACGCTCCACCCGAAGCGCGCTTCGCCTTCGCTTTCCGGATCGGGCAGCTCGGGGCCCCGCGTCCAGGTCGTCCCGGAGCGCGTGAAGATCCAAACGGCCCCCGCGTTGTCGAAGGCGTGCGGCGCCCCGACGACCGCCAGTTCGCCGTCGCTCGAGAGCGCGACGCTCATCCCGAAGCGGCACACTTCGGCGCCCGCTTCTTCCCCTGGCTGGCCGCCTGCGCCTTCTTCTTCCTGTGGGGTTTCTTTGCCGCAGTCGCCCGCCCTGCTGTCTTCGGCGGGCATCGTGAGTTCCGTGCCGGTCTGGTCCCACACGCCGTCCGTGCGCGTGAACACCCACGCGGCGCCCGCGCCGCCGTTCTCGCGAGGCGCGCCGATCAGCGCCGTGTTGCCGTCGGCGGACAGCGCCACGCTCGAGCCGAAGTGACCGCCTTCGCCTTCCTGCGGCGGCGTTACGATCGACAGTTCCGGATTTTCCTGCGTGACCAGGGCACTCGAGATCGATGCGCGCGCAGCGGAGGGTGCGTGGGCACCCGCCAGCTGGAGGCTGGCAGGCGTGGCCATCAGCGCGAGCAAGAACAGCGCGGCCAGCGCGAGCGGCCTCCAAAGCAAGCGTCCGTCCACCGCGAAGGCGGCGTCTTCGCTCACCGATCCCCCTCTCACGCTGTTCCCAGCAGGCCATCCGGCCGACGCATCTGCAACCCTCCGTAGTCGCTGCTGAATCGCCCGGCAGCACACACGCGCCGAGCCGTCTCACGTTCTCACCCGCTCCCGCGGTACTGACTAGGAGGTTACCCCTACCGCCCGTAAAGTCAATAGCAGAGCCAAATCTGTCTGGTTGGCCAGCCAATCGCGCGGCCGGTTGGTCGCGTGTCCGGGTCCACCTACACTGGGCGCCATGGCCGAGCGCGTTCGTCGCGGCTTCCCGCTGTTCCCGCTCGGGATAGTGGCGCTGCCCACCGAGAGCGTGCCCTTGCACATCTTCGAGGACCGCTACCGCAGGATGATCGAGCACTGCCTGAGAGCGGCGCCCGGCTCGCCCCTGCGCGAGTTCGGGATCGTGTGGCTCTCGGACGAGGAGCTCAAGCCCGTCGGCTGCGCGTGTGAAGTGGTCGAGGTGGTCGAGCGCATGGACGACGGTCGCCTGAACATCCTCGCCCGCGGCACCCGGCCGTTCCGTGTGCTGGAGCGCCTGGACGACCTTCCCTATCCGGCGGGGGTGGTGGAGTTCCTGGGCGAGCACGAGGAGGACGTCGACGCCGAAGCGGCCGGCGCCGCCCGCGATCTGTACCGCGAGCTCGTGGCACAGGCAACCGACCGGCAGCTCGAGGCGAGCGAGCTGTCTGAGATGGACGCCTACCGGATGGCGGCGACGGTGGAGTTCGCCGTGGACGCCAAGCAGGAGCTGCTCGAGCTGCGCTCGGAGAACGCCAGGCTGCGCCTGCTCGCGCTGCTCATCCGCACGGCTATCGAGCGCCTCGAGCTGGTCGAGCGCGCCCAGCTGCGAGCGATGTCCAACGGCAAGGTCAGGTTCGAATAGCCGTCGCCAACGCTATTCGGCCAGGTGGCAGACTGCCTGAGAGCTCTGCAGCACGAAGAGTTGCAGCTTGTGGAGCACGGCGGGCTGACGGGTGGAATTGTCGCTGAAGCGCACGCTGCCCTTTTCGTCGCGCACGTAGTAGCTGAGCACCGACCCGGGTCTTGCCGGCAGCGAGAGGTTGCTCGCGGAGGGCTTTTCGAGTTCTTCCTGGATTTCCCTGGCCTCGGTGATCTGCGGGTCTTCGAGCTTCTTCGCCGCCAGGTGGCCATTGCAGGTGACGCCGCCTTCTTCGTTGACCAGCAGCGTGAGATGCGCGTGCGGGCCCGAGCCGCTGCGCGTGACGATGAACAGGTCGGCCGCGCTGACACCGCACCCGGCGACGATCGCGCCTGCGGCGAGCAGGCAGGTGGCGAGCGCCCACCTCACGCGCTCACCGCCACGCCGCCGCGGCGGGGATCGCCGGCTCCGGTGATCCGCGAGTCCCTGCGCAGGGTCGCCTGGACGCCGCCGAAGAAGAGGTTCAGCGCGCCGAAGCGCACGACACGCAGCTCGCCGCCGGCGAGCTCGCCGACGTCGATCCCCGGCTCGGCGAAGACGACGCCGTCCTCGAAGTGCACCCGGGGGGCCTCGACGGCCTCACGCACCGGCAGCTCGCGGTCGACGACGCCGACGATCGTCTGCAGGATCGCCGAGCGGATGCGATTGGAGCCGGCGCTGCCGAGCACGAGCTCGACCTCGCCGTCGCGCATGACCACCGACGGGGCCATCATGCTCGGCAGGCGGCGTCCGGCGGGGTGCAGGTGGAAGCCGAGCGGATTCAGGTCCTGCTCGCCCATGACGTTGTTGACGTGGATGCCCGTGCCGGGGACGACCACGCCGGAGCCCTCGCCGTTCGTGCAGGTGGCGCTGCAGGCGCACCCGTTCGCGTCGATCACCGACACGTGCGTGGTGGAGCCCAGGCGCGAGGCGAAGAAGCGCCCGAGGAAGCCCTGCTGGTCGAGTCCTTCGACGAACTCGGGCGTGCGCTCCGACTGCGCCGCGGCCATCGCGTCGACCACCGCGCGCAGCGTCGGCGGCGCGGGGGCGCGATCGAGCAGCGCGAGCGCGTACGCCAGCAGCGTGCCGCCGGCCGACGGCGGCGGGTTGGTGAGGACGACGCGATCGCGGTAGGCGACGCGCACGGGCTGGCGCTCGATCGCCTCGTAGCCGGCGAGATCCGCAGCGCGCACGGAGCCGCCGCGCTCGCTCAGCCAGTCGCAGACCGCGGCGGCGATGTCGCCCCTGTAGAAGGGCTCGGCGCCGTCGCGCGCGAGGCGCGCCAGCGCGTCGGCGAGCTCCGGGTTGCGCATCACGCCACCCTCCCGCAGCAGCTGCCCGCCCGGCGCCCACAGGGCGGCGCACTCGGGCGTGGAGGTCAGCAGGTCGACGAGGATCTCCGCGACGTACGCCTGGCCGGCGTTCAGCGCGACGCCGTCGCGCGCGAGCGCGGCGGCGGGCGCGGCGAGGTCTTCGAGCGCGACCGTGCCCCACCTGCGCAGGGCCTCGCAGATGCCCGCGGGCACCCCGTACACGCCGCAGGAGGCGGGGCCGATGTAGAAGACCTGCTCGGCGTCGCCGAAGGAGACGTCGATCGCGCGCAGCTCCACCTCCGAGCCGTCGCCCGCGCGCGTGGGCGCCTGCACGAAGAAGTCGAGCAGCGTCGCCTCCACGCCGCCGCCGCCCACGAGCATGTAGCCGCCGGCGCCCAGCCCCGTGAGCAGCGGCTCGGTCGCGAACGACACGAGCATCGCCCCCACGGCGGCATCCACGGCGTTGCCGCCTTCGCGCAGCACCCGCGCACCGGCCTGCGCGGTCAACGGATGCCCCGCCGCGACCACCCCACGCTCAGATTCGCTCATCGCTGAGCGATATCACAGCCGCGCGCAGCGGTGCGCGCGGACGCCATCAGGAGTTGGGCAGGAACTCCGGTACGTCCAACTCGTCAACGGAAAGGCCGCGACGGCGCGTGCCCGTCGCCACCCGCTCGCGGCTCGCGCCCGAGGACGCGGCGCGCTGCACCCTCACCTCGCCGGCCGCCGGCTCCCTGAAGCGTTCGACGCTCTTGCGCCTGCCATCGTCGCCGTAGCCGGTGGCTACGACCGTCACCCACACCTGGTCGTCGAGCTTCCTGTCGACCATCGCGCCGAAGATGATGTTCGCGTCCGGGTGCGCGGCCTCGGATACGGACTTGGCGGCCTCGTTGACCTCCCACAAAGACAAGTTTTCCCCGCCGGTGATCGACAGCAGGATCGAGCGGGCGCCCTCCATCGAGGTTTCCAGCAGCGGCGAGGAGGCGGCCTGCATGGCGGCCTCGATCGCGCGGTTCTCTCCCACGCCCATGCCGATGCCCAGCAGCGCGGTGCCGGCCTCGCTCATGATCGTGCGCACGTCCGCGAAGTCGAGGTTGATGAGACCCGGGAGCGTGACCAGATCGGAGATCCCCTGGACGCCCTGGCGCAGCACGTCATCGGCGACGCGAAATGCCTCCACCATCGCCGTCTGCTTGTCCAGCACCGACAGCAGCCGATTGTTGGGGACGACGATCAGCGTGTCCACCTCGTCGGCCAGCGCGCTCACGCCGCGCTCGGCCTGCTCGGAGCGGCGGGTGCCCTCGAAGCCGAACGGCTTGGTGACGATCGCAACCGTCAGCGCGCCGATTTCGCGCGAGATGCGGGCGACGATCGGGGCCGCGCCGGTGCCGGTGCCGCCGCCGGCGCCTGCCGTGATGAAGATCATGTCCGAGCCCTTCAGCAGCGCCTTCAGGCGGTCGTAGTCCTCCATCGCCGCCTGGCGTCCGACGTTCGCATCCGAGCCGGAGCCGAGTCCGCGGGTGAGCTCCGCGCCGATGTGCAGGGTGATGTCCGCGGTCGACTGCTGCAACGACTGTATGTCCGTGTTCACGGCCACGAACTCGATGCCGTCGACCTCCGCCTCGACCATGCGGTTGACGGCGTTCACCCCCGCGCCGCCGACGCCGACGACGCGTATCACCGGTTGCCCGACGCTCGCGGGCCGGCTGCTCGGCCGCGCCTGCTCGTCGGCGTAGTCGTCGATCATCGCGCGATCCAGCAGCGACTCCTCGACCGACGGCCGGTCCATCACGTTCTCGGGCAGCTCCGAGGAGAACGCGTGGCGCAGGCGCTCCTGCGGGGAGGGCACCCGCACCTGCTCGCGCTCGTCGGGCGCGAACGTCGATGCGCTCAGAGCCGGGTGTGGGAGAGCGCTCTCGCGCGGGCGCGCCAGCCGCGCGGGACCGGCGCCACCGTCACCCGCCGGCGAGGACGCGGCCTGCTCGTGTGGCTCGCCGGTGCCCTCCTGTGGCCCGTCCAGATCCTCGGTCTTGCGGAACAGCGCGGCCAGTGGCCCTTCGCGCATGCTCGCGCGTCTAGGCGCCGACATTCGCGAGCACCTCCTCCTTGGCGCGCTTCTCGCGCTTGGTGAGCACCTCCCGGGCGAGCTGGCGGTAGGACTGCGCGGCGACGCCGTCGGGCTCGTACTTGAGGACGGACATCCCCTTCACGGGAGCCTCGGCGAAGCGGACCGTCTTGCGGATGCGCGACGCGAACACGCGGTCACCGAAGTTTTCTTCGAGGATCTCGATCGCCTCCTTCGCGTGGATCGTGCGCGAGTCCACCAATGTGGGCAGGATACCCTCGATGTCAACGCCCGGATTGAGGTTCTCGCGGATCATCGCGAGCGTGTTCTGTAGCTGGATGAGGCCACGCATCGACAGATACTCGCACTGCACGGGGACGATCACCTTGTCGGAGGCCGTCAGGGCGTTGATCGTCAGCAGCCCGAGGCTGGGCGGGGTGTCGATGCAGATGAAGTCGTAGTCCTCGCGGATCGGCTCGAAGGCCTTCTGCAGAGAGCGCTCGCGGCCGATCATCGTCGACATCGCGATCTCCGCGCCTGCCAAATCGATCGACGCGCACGCCACGTCGATCTCGCGCTTGCGGATCACCTCGCGGATCGAGACCTTGTGCACGAGCACGTCGTACATCGACAGCTCCAGCGTGTCCGGGTCGATCCCCTGCGACATCGTGAGGTTGCCCTGCGGGTCCATGTCCACGCAGAGAACGCGGTGGCCCTCCTCGGCGAACGCCGCGGCCAGGTTGAGCGTTGTCGTCGTCTTGGCCACGCCGCCCTTCTGGTTGGCGAACGCGATGACCTTGGCCCTGCCGTCCACAGTGGCTCCGTTGCTCGATTGCTGGAAAGCCGTTCCGGTGGGTATTCGCATGCGACCGAGGGATTCCTGCACGGGAACTACGATCCCGAGATGACGGCGAGCGCCACCGAGCACACCAGCGGCCTGACCGAGCGCCTCCGCGGCAAGCGCGTGGTGGTGTGCGTAGGCGCGGGCGGCGTCGGCAAGACGACGAGCGCCGCGGCGCTCGCGCTGGGGTTGGCGCGGCGCGGGCAGAAGGTGGCGGTCGTCACGATCGACCCCGCCAGGCGCCTGGCGTCGGCGCTGGGCATCGCCGAGCTGTCGTCCGAGCCCCGCCGCATCGCCTGTCCCCGTGAGGGGGATCCGGCGCTGCTCGCCGCGCAGGGCGGGGAGGGCGGGGCCGTGTCAGGCGAGCTGTGGGCAATGATGCTGGACGCCAAGCGGACGTTCGACGATCTGATCGCCCGCCTCGCGCCGGACGAGCGAGCGCGGGATGAGATCCTCGCCAACCCCGTCTACCGCGAGCTCTCGACGGCGGTCGCCGGCTCGCACGAGCTGAGCGCGATCGCCAAGCTGTACGAGCTGGAGGAGGAGCACGACTTCGACGTGATCGTCCTCGACACCCCGCCGTCACGCAACGCGCTCGACTTCCTGGACGCGCCGGGGCGGCTGCTGAGCTTTCTGGAAGGCAGGGCGCTGCAGGTGTTCCTCGGACCCGGCGGGCTGACCGCGCGGATGTTCGGACGGGGCACCGCCCTGGTGTTCGCGATCTTCGCCCGCGTCACCGGAGTGGACATGCTCGGCGATCTCTCGCGCTTCTTCCGCTCTCTGTCAGGCGTGATCGACGCCTTCGGCGATCGCACCCGCAGCGTCGCGGCTCTGCTGCGCGATCCGCGGACGAGCTTCCTGATCGTCACCTCGCCCGAGCCCGAGCCGGCGGGCGAGGCGGTCTTCCTCGCCCAGCGGCTCGCCGACGCCGAGATGGCGGTGGGTGGGTTGATCGTCAACCGCGTGCACACGCACGGCCTGCACGGCCTCTCCGCGCCCGAAGTGGCCGAGTCGCTCGCCGCCGATCTGGGCGAGCGCCTGGCGGCCCGGGTGGCGAGCAACCTCGCCGACTTCGACGTGCTCGTGCGCCGCGATCGGGAGACCATCGCCCAGCTCTCGAGTGCGTGGAGTGGCGCGTCCGCCCTCGCGCCGGTCCTGGTCCCGCACCTAGATGAAGAGGTCCAGGATCTCCTGGGACTGGGCCGCGTGGCTGAGCATCTGCTCGACTGACTCGGCCGCCGCCGGAACGCCATCCGGTTGCGAGGCGGTGTGCACCGACGTCGCATCGTCGGGCTGGGGAGCGGACTCCTGCAGCTCCCCCTCCGGGGACGATGCGGCGGCGTCCGCCAGCAGCAGCCGGTCGGCGAGCCCGACGAGGTCGTCGTCGAGGTGCCCGCAGACGACGTCCCTGAGCAGCGCGCGCAGGTGGTTGGCGATGTCCTTCGCAAGCTCCTGAGCTGCGGTGTGCTCGGCGGCGGTGCCCGCGACGACCTCGCGCTCCAGGGCGAGCGCCGCGAGTGTCCGCTCGGTCAGCGCCTGGCGGCCGTCGGGGGTTGCGCAGAGCGCGGCCAGGCGCCCGGGCAGAAGGCCGCTCGCGGGGCCCTCGGGCTCGAGCAGCACGCGCAGCGCCAGCAGGTGGTCGGTCAGCGCCTCGAACGCGCTCGCGCGCTCGCAGCCGAGCTCGAAGCGCCTGAGCGCCCACGCCAGCTCGTTGCCGTGAGGCGCCCGGCGTGAGACGAGGTTGCAGAAGGCGCGAAGCTCATCCTCCTGCTCGACGGTCACCACCAGCATCCCGTGCGGACGCCCGCCGGTGCCGAGCGCCAGCGCGCCCCACCTGCCATCGCCGACGCGAGCCCACGCGAGCGCGCCGAGCGTCACGCGACCGTCGCCGAACAGCCGAAGCGCCCGCAGCAGATCCTTGAGCACGGCCCGGCTGCGGGCGATCGTCTCCAACGGCTCGCCGTCGGCGGCGCTGAGCACCACCACCAGGTGCTCGTGCTCGCCGTCGCCGGCGAGCGCTCGCTCGGGCAGCCCGTCGAGGACGTGCGGCTGGGCGATCGTCAGCCCTCGCGTCAGCGGCAGCTCGGGCGAGCCGAGAGTGAGACCGTGCAGGGTGGCCACGAGCGTGGTCTCGCCGGGTGCCCCCAGCGCCGAACGCTCGAGGCGCTCGAGCGCGCCGCTCAGTCGCTCCGGGCGCAGCTCGAAGTTGGTCTGCTCGTCGAACACATCCTGCAACAGCGCCACGATCGCCGCCTGCGCGCGGTCGCGGGCGCTCTCGCGCAGCGGCTCGACATGACGGCTCGCGAGGTACCGGTCGAGACCCTGGAAGCCCTCGAGCGCGCTCACGGCGTACGGGTAGCTCGCCAGCCGCGCGAGCTCGCCGGCGCGCTCGGCGATGAACTCGCTGGTCAACGCGCGGTAGGCGTACAGGACCGACGCGCCCGGCGGACCGGCCGATCGCCGGCGCCTGCGCTGCGGCTCGAGCTCGAGCCTGACCTCGGCGCCGGCGGCGATCGCCGCGCTGAGCTGGCCGGCGGCGTCCTGGACGAGCTCGGTGAGTGCCGCCTGCACCTGCAGTGAGCGCATGGTGCGCTCAATTCGCGCTTCCGAGGCGCGCTCCTGCCGCGCGCGGCGGCTTTTGCAGCCGCGGGCGGCGCGATCCCCAGCGCTACGGGCGGCCACGCGAGCGATGCGGCCGCCGGGCCCGAGCCTGAGCTACGCGGCTGCCAGGGCCTGCGAGTCCGAGCGCTCGGCGCACTCGGCGCCGAGCCAGTGTTCGCCGTACGCGCGCATGTCGTCGATGATCGGCAGCAGTGCGCGACCCTTGTCCGTGAGCGCGTACTCGACGCGCGGCGGCACCTCGGCGAAGGTGTGACGCTGGACTATCCCCTGCTCCTCGAGCGCGCGTAGACGCAGCGACAGGGTGCGGGGGCTGATGCCGGCGAGCGAGCGTTCCAGCTCGCAGAAGCGCGAGCAGCCGGCCGCCAGGTCCCTCACGAGCAGGAGCGTCCACTTGGCGCAGACGATCTCCGCGGTCATGCACACCGGACAGGTCTCATCGAGGGCCATCTCGCCCTTTACTTTACCAACTGAAGTAAGTCAGGCGCTGGTGAGCGACGGCTTGGAGTCGGCGGCGTCGCGCCTGGCCTCAACGGAGGCGACGTCCTCCATCGTCGTCCCCCGACGCCCGTCGGCCTGCATCAGCAGCTTGAAGTCGTGCGGGGAGGACGCCACGTGCATGGCGTCGTCGAAGGTCACCCGTCCGGCCTTCACGTGGCCGAACAGCGCCTGGTCGAACGTCTGCATGCCGTAGTAGCCGCCGGTGGTGATCACCTCGACGAGCTTGCCGGTCTGCGCGGGGTCGATGATCATGTCGCGCACCCTGCCGGTCATGCGCAGGATCTCGCACACGGCCACGCGTCCACCGTCGGCGCCCGGGACCAGTCGCTGCGAGATCACGCCCTTGACCGTGCCGGCGATCATGCTGCGCGCCTGGGCGTGCTGGTGGGGAGGGAAGAAGTCGAGCATGCGGTTGATCGACTCGGTCGCGTCGACGGTGTGGATGGTGGACAGCACCAGGTGCCCGGTCTCAGCCGCCGACAGCGCGGTCTGGACGGTCTCCTCGTCGCGCATCTCCCCGACCAGGATCACGTCCGGGTCCTGGCGCAGGACCCTGCGCAGCGCGCGCTTGAACGAGGCGGTGTCCATGCCGACCTCGCGCTGGTTGATCACGCAGCGCATGTCGCTGTGCACGAACTCGATCGGGTCCTCGATCGTGACGATGTGCTTGCTCATGGTGTGGTTCATGTGGTCGATCATCGCCGCCAGCGTCGTCGACTTTCCCGAGCCGGTGGTTCCCGTGAGCAGCACGATCCCGCGCTCCTCCTCGGCCAGTTCGCGCACGACCGGAGGCAGTGCCAGCTCCTCGATCGTGCTGATGCGGTGGGGGATCGCGCGGCAGGCCATCGAGATCACCCCGCGCTGCTGGAAGGCGTTGATCCTGAAGCGGGCGAGGTCTGTGATTTCGAAGGAGAAGTCCACCTCGTGCTCGTGGGCGAACTCGGCCAGCTTGGTCTCGTCGCTGAGCAGCGAGCGGAGCGCCGCCTCGGTGTCCTCGGCGGTCAGCGACTGCGCGTTCTGGTCGAGCGACAGCTCGCCGTTGACGCGAAACAGCGGCGCCGAGCCGACCTTCAGGTGCAGGTCGGAGCCGCCCTTCTCGACGAGCTCCCGCAGCGCAACCTGTACGTCGAACATGCGTCACTGATCGGCAGCCGACCGGCGCGCCTTGAGCGCAGGACACGCGATTCGACGCAAGCGGCCCCCGCGACGGCGGGTCAGGCGACGTCGCGGAGCTTCTGCGCCTCTGCGAGCGACTGCAGCTTCTTCAGCGACTGGTTCTCGATCTGGCGGATGCGCTCGCGGGTGACGTTGAACGTGCGTCCGACCTCGTCGAGCGTGCGCGGGTGCTCGCCGCCGAGCCCGTAGCGCAGCTCGAGCACGCGCCGTTCGCGGTAGGAGAGGTTCTCGAGCGCCTCGCGGAGCGCCTCCTTGGTGAGGATCTCGGCGGCGCGCTCGTACGGGGACTCGGCGCGCTCGTCGGCGATGAACTGGCCGAACTCCGACTCCTCCTCGTCGCCCACCGGCTTCTCCAGCGACACCGGCGCCTGCGCGGAGCGCTTGATCGAGTCGACCTCCTCGGGGTCGATGCCGGTGACGTCGGCGATCTCCTGCGCGGTCGGCTCGCGCCCGAGCTCGGTCACGAGCTTGCGCTCGGCGCGCCCGATCTTGTTGAGCTTCTCGACGACGTGCACGGGGATGCGGATCGTGCGCGCCTTGTCGGCGAGCGCGCGCGCGATCGCCTGGCGGATCCACCAGGTGGCGTATGTGGAGAACTTGAAGCCCTTGCGGTAGTCGAACTTCTCGGCTGCGCGTACGAGGCCGAGCGTGCCCTCCTGGATCAGGTCGAGGAACGGCAGCCCCTGGTTGCGGTAGTTCTTGGCGATCGACACCACCAGGCGCAGGTTCGACTCGACCATCTTCTGCTTCGCGTCGAGGTCGCCGCGCTCGATCCGCTTGGCGAGGTCCACCTCCTCCTGGGCGGTCAGCAGGCGCACCTTGCCGATGTCCTTTAGGAACAGCTGCAGCGAGTCGGTGGTCATGTCGGGCTTCAGGTCGAGCGCGGTTTTCGCTTTGCGCCGGCCGCGCTTGTCGGGCGCCCGCTCCAGCTGGGCGGAGGCGGCGATCGCCGGGTCGATGTCCTCGACGAGCTCGATCTCCGCTCGCTCTAGAAAGCCGTGGAGCTCTTCGACGTCGGCCTCGTCGAGGTCGAGCTCGGACATCGCCCTCGTTATCTCCGCGTAGGAGAGCACGCCCACCTGCTGCCCCTTGGCGAGCAGGCCCTTGACCTCATCCAGCTCCTGCAGCTCGACTACTGACATTCGTGTTTCCATTTCTTCCATAGATCGCCGACCCGAAATCGTGAGGATCCGTGCAGGATTATGGCTGAGCAGCACCCGCCCGTCGGACATACGCTTGCAAGCTCGCCGACGTTACACATCCACTCGGTTCTCCAGACGCCTCATGCTAACGCGTCCCACCAATGTTGGACCGGTTGCCGATCGGCTTGGCGCGCGCGGCGACGCGCGGCGGCGGGGCGAAAGCTCGGCACGCGGCTCGCGGACGAGCGTTAAGCAATCATGTGCCGATGAGCGGCCCGGACGAGAGAGAGCAGCAGTCGGACCTCGCGCCGGACGCCGCCAGCGTCCTCGCCAAGCTCCCGCGCACGCGTCCCCAGCGTTCGAGCCCGCGCCGGGCGGCGGCGCGGGCCTCCAGGTCGTCTGCTCCCGAGCCCGCCGCCGCGACGAGCGCCCCCGCGAGCTCCAACGGCCACGCGCCGGCGCGCGCCACCACGAGCGCCCGAGCGGGCGGCCACAAACGAGCGCCGCGTGCGAGCGGCTCGACACGCGCGCGCACCTCGCGCGGCAGGGGCGCGCGCAGCACGGATGCGAGCAGCGCCCCCGCCGCCACGCCCGCCCCCAGGCAGGGCTTCGAGTGCGAGGGCGAGCGCGCCAGCCGCACCGTGCATCCTCCGGGAGGCGCCGAGATGGTGGCGTCCGCCGCCGAGATCGTCGGTGATCTCGCGAAGGCGGGTCTTTCGGCCGGCGAGCGCCTGATCAAGGACGCGCTCTCGCGCCTGCCGCTATCCTAGCCGGCCGTTTGTATACTGCCGCGCAACGCCGAACCGTCGTGGCTCAGACCGCGGCGGGCGGGGGACCCAATGCGGATCGAGCAGATCCGCTGGGGCGAATCGGTCCTTCCGGACCGTAGCGCCGCACGCGAGTGCCGCGCGAGCCCGTCAGCTCACCCCGTAGGCGCCACCACAGATGGGAATCAGGCCCAAGACATATCCGACCCTGCTCGTCCTGCTCGCCCTGCTCGTCCAGGCGGGTTGCCTGGCCGCTGCCACGACGGACGCGCTCGCGGGCACCGGCGGCACCTCGGGCGGCTCGGCGGCCGCGGTCGGCGACATGCCCGCCACGAACATCCGCGCGAGCGCCATCGCCACGTGGTTCGGCCCCGGCTTCTACGGCAAGCAGACGGCCTGCGGCCAGACGCTGACGCCGGCGCTCGTCGGGGTGGCCAACAGGACGCTCCCGTGCGGGACGCTCGTGCGGGTGAGCTACGCCGGACACAGCCTGACGGTGCCGGTGCTCGACCGCGGCCCCTACGGCCACGGCGCGAGCTGGGATCTCACGGCGGGCGCAGCGCAGGCGCTCGGCATCACCGAGACGGTGCGCATCGGCACGCACGTGGTCGGCACGACCGCCAACAGCCCCACGCTCGGCCTGCCCGCCGGCTCCACCGCCGCGGCCGTGTCGGGCGGAGCAGCGGCCGGCTAGAGGCGACCGCTCTCAGGCGGACTCGTCCACGGCCGCGGCCGGCCTGACGGCCGGCGCGCGGGCCGCCGCCCGGGCGGCGTACAGGCCGACGTCCGCATGTGCGGCGAGCGGCGCGGGGCGCCGCCCGTCCTCGGGACAGACAGCCGTACCGATCGCCAGCGCCAGCGGCGCAGATCCGTGCCTCACGCTGGAGCCCACCGCGGCGAGCAGACCCTGCGCAAGGCGCTCGGCACCCGCCCTGTCGACGCCGGGCGCGAGCAGCCAGCACCTGCCCGGGCGCTCGCGCGTCAGCGACCCCGACCACGCAACCAGCTCAGCCCGAAGCGCCTCCTCCAACCTCTCCGAAAGGTGCCAAAGCTCCTCATCGGACTCCTCTCGGCACAGGCGCTCGAGGTCGACCGGCTCGACCAGCAGCACGGCAAACGGCCGCCCCTCGCGTTCGAAGCGCTCCAGCTGGGCGCCGATCAACCCAACCCACGCCGCCGGCCCTTCCCGGACTCGGCGCTGATCGCGTATAGCGATCTCGGCGTCCGCGGCGCTCCCGGCGTCAGGGGCGACCGCGGCGTGCGCCGCGATCTCGGCGTCCCTCCCCACCCCGCCGTGCGCCGTCACGGACCTGACCAGCGCTGGCTCTTCCCAGTCCGGCGCACGCTCGTCCACGATCACCGCCCGCTCGGCCCGCGGCGATGCCGAGCGGTGCTCGAGGCGGCGCTCATCCGGCCGCTGCGTGCCCGCGCCCGCAGGCGGGCCGGAAGGCGCGGGCGGTGGCGCGGTGGTGTCCGTAGTGTCGAGCGCGGCGGCAAGCAGCGCCGAGCAGACATAGGCAAGCCGATCGGCCAGGTCGCCGAGCAGGCGCGCCGAGGGGTCTCTCACGGCGTCGAGCAGCGCCTGCCACAGCACGCCCCGCAACGCCTCCACGGACTCCACCACCGTGACCGCGTCGCGCGCGCCGCAGATCTCCGCCAGCCGGCGCGCCGCGGCCGGCTCCTCGCGCGCGCCCGGCGCTCCTTCTCCCGTCAGGCGCTCGAGCTCCGCATCCGACTTCACGGCGCTCAGCGCCTGCGCGCACAGCGCGGGCGCCCGTCGGGCGAGATCCTCCAGCGGGACCTCGCCGATGTCCTGCGCGGGGCGGGCGAGGATCAGCGCCACCGCCCAGCGCCGCGCGAGATCGGCGGCACGCGCGAGCGGCCCATCGACGGGCAGCTCGGCGACCGCCCGCGGGCGGGGAGCGTGGTGGGTGAGTGGACGATCGACCATCGTTGTTGGATACCAGCAAGCGGGGACGTGATCATGTCCACCACAGATAGCCTGGGTAGTCGGTGCGCCGTTCCAAACCTACCCGAGCCCGCCGCGCGCGGGCGGTGCTGGCCGACCTCGAGAGCTCCACCTCCGTCGATTCTGGCAGCGGCGCGGTGCGTTCGGCGCAGGCGGCCGACCTCGTGATCGACGAGGCGGCGCTGGAGGAGATATGGACGCCGATGCACCTGGAGCGCCTTGCGCGCACGTACTGGCGCTTCCTCACGCGCGTGACGTTGGGTCTGGTGCGGGTGGTCTACAGCGAGCGGGAGCGCTCAGTGGTGCTGCTCGCGCGCCCGCTGAAGCTGCTCACCTTCCAGGCTCCCGAATACG
This sequence comes from uncultured Solirubrobacteraceae bacterium, assembly GCA_963782325.1. GTDB lineage: Bacteria > Actinomycetota > Thermoleophilia > Solirubrobacterales > Solirubrobacteraceae > Palsa-744. Next base: position 253,463 of record CAWAJG010000003.1, on the reverse strand, counting down.
AGATGGACTCCGTGCGGGGCCTCGTGCGTTGGCGCATCGCGCGCGGCCTGCTGGTCTCGCGACGCGGGCGCGACCGCCTCGGCTACCTGCAGATCGAAGTCCGCAGGAGCCCTGGCGCCGACGCCGCGCATGCTCGCCTGCACGTGGAGGTCGAGGTCGCGAACTTCCACCCTTCGATCGCCACCCGACTCGGGCGCCGGCTCTACGATGCGACCCAGTCGCGCATCCACGTGATCGTCACGTACGGCTTCCTGCGCTCGCTCGCGCGCCTGGACCTGGCGGAGTCGAAGGTGGGACGGCTCGCGCCGTAGCCCACCGGGCTCACTTCGCTTCGCGCTGTTCGGCTTGCTTGAACGCCTTGGCTTCGGCCGCTTCTTCTTCGGCGAACTTCTTGCGGGCTTCCTGTTCTGCGGCGCTCCCCGACGGCGTCGAGGACTTGACCTTCTTCGACTTGGCTTCCTTGCCCGACGTCTTGCCCCCCGAGTGCTTTGCACCCGATCCCTTCTTGCCTTCTTCAGTAGGTTCCGCCGCCACCGAGGCCGCCCTCTTCCTGGCTGCTTCCTTGAGCTTCTTCGCTTCGGCTATAGAGGCGGCTTCAGCCGCCTGCTCACGCTTCTTGATCGCGGCTTCCTGAGCCGCTTCTTCGTTGGTGGTTACTTCAGCGCCCGCACCCCCGCCGCCGACTTCACCCTTCTTGGAGCCGCCACAGCCGGCGAGCACGCCGGCGAGCGCGACCAGAACGAGACAGAGGAGCGCCGCTCGGGCGACGCTGGGAGCGCGCTCGCTGCCGCCTATTTGCCGCCTTCGCCAACTCATGGATCAGCGTTCACCTTCCCCAAGGGTACCTTCCTGCGATTCGCTCGACGAGGTCTTTACCTGTTCTTTGTTCTTTGTCTGCTGCTGCTTTTTCTTCGCAGCCTCCAGCTTCCTCTTGCCTTCCGCCGCCCGCGCCGCTTCTTCTTGCTTTTTGACCTTCGCTTCCGCTTCTTCCAGCGTGCGTTGCGCCTTCCTGGCGGCCTGCTGTTCGCGCTTCTTCGCCTTGGCGGTGGCAATCGCTTCTATCTTCTTCGCGCTTTCTTCCGCGGCTTCTTCGCGCTTTTTCGCTTCTATCGTCGAAAGCAGTTCACGGTCTTTGGCGAGTTCTTCGTCTTCCTGTTTCGTCTGCGCCAGTTCTTCGGCATGGGCGATCTGCGCCGCGTTCTGTTCGGTGCTCTTCGAGCGCCCGTGCGAGCCCTCCGAGCAACCGGCGATCGCGCCCGAGCCGGCGATCGCGACCAGGCACGGGAGCACGGTTCGCAACGCCCGAGACACGACGATCAAGCTAGCAGTCAGCGCTCTGGCGACCGCGAGGATCCTTGCTCAGAACATCTCCCCGCCAAGCGCGCGCAGCTTCGCCCGATCGTGCGTCGCCCTGATCCGCCTGATCGTTCCCGTGCGCGCGCGGGTGACGAGCGATTCGGTGGTGGCGCCGCCGACGCTCGGGTAGCGCACTCCCTGCAGGACATCGCCGTCGGTGACGCCGGTGGCGGAGAAGAACACGTCCTCGCCGGCGACGAGATCGTCACGGTCGAGCACCCGCTCCAGGTCGTAGCCAGCCTCCATCGCGGCCGTGCGCTCGGCCTCGTCGCGCGGCCACAGCCGCCCGAGCAGCTGTCCGCCGAGGCACTTCACGGCCGCCGCCGAGATCACCCCCTCGGGGGTTCCGCCGATCCCCCACAGCAGATCGACGGCGGAGCGTTCGGTGACCGCCAGCAGCGCGGCGGAGACATCGCCGTGAGCGATCAGCCGCACGCGAGCGCCGGCGGCACGGATCGCCGCGATGCCCTGCTCGTGGCGAGGGCGGTCGAGCACGACGACCATCACGTCGCCGACCGGGCAGCCCCTGCGCTCGGCGACGAGCTGGACGGTCTCGCCGAGCGGACGGTCGAGGTCGAGCAGGTCGGCGATGTCCGGTGCGCCGGCCATCTTCTCCATGTACACGCACGGCCCCGGATCGAACATCGAGCCGCGGCTCGCCAGCGCGATCACCGCCAGCGCGGAGGGCATGCCGTGCGCGGCGAGCGTCGTGCCCTCGAGCGGATCGACAGCGATGTCCACCTCCGGCGGCGAGCCGTCGCCGATCTGCTCGCCGTTGTAGAGCATCGGCGCCTCGTCCTTCTCGCCCTCGCCGATGACCACCACGCCATCCATGTGCACCGAGCCCAGCATGTAGCGCATGCCGTCGACCGCGGCCTGGTCGGCGGCCTCCTTGTCGCCCGAGCCGACCAGCGGCGCGGTGGCGAGCGCCGCGGCCTCGGTCACGCGCACGAGCTCGAGGGCCAGGTTTCGGTCCGGCCGCTGATGGTGGGGATCTGGAGTCACGTCTCTGCCGCGCTGCCGCTCGCGTCGAGCGCCTGCTCGACCGGCAGCGATGCGGCGGATCGTACCCAGACTGGAGCGCCGGGAGCGCTCGCACTACGATCCTGGCGTCGGACACCAAGGATCAAGGAGACAACGTGACTCAGATCGGATTCGTCGGGCTGGGCAAGATGGGCGGGAACATGGTGCACCGCATCCGCCGTGACTCCGACCACGAGGTGGTCGCGTTCGACTTCGACGCGAAAGCAGTCAAGCAGGCCGTCAAGAACGGCGCGGCCGGCGCCGACTCGCTGCGGAGCCTCGTCAAGCAGCTCGACGCGCCGCGGATGGTCTGGATCATGGTCCCGGCCGGCAAGCCGACGCAGGAAACCGTCGACAAGCTGGCGAAGCTGCTCGACCGCGGCGACGTGATCGTCGACGGTGGCAACTCGATGTGGAGCGACGACAAGCGCCGCGCCGCGGCGCTGAAAGCCAGCGGCATCGAATACGTCGACGTGGGCACCTCCGGCGGCGTATGGGGACTGCAGGTCGGCTACTGCATGATGGTCGGCGGTCCCACCAAGGCGGTCAAGCGGCTGGCGCCGATCCTCGACGTGCTGGCGCCACCGACCAACGAGCAGAGCCTCCAGGCGATCGGCCCCCGCGGCTGGCTGCACTTCGGGCCGTCGGGCGCCGGCCACTACGTGAAGATGGTGCACAACGGCGTCGAGTACGGGCTCATGCAGGCCTACGCGGAGGGCTTTGACCTGTTCGACAAGTGCGAGTACGAGCTCGACAACGCGAAGATCGCCCACCTGTGGGGCCAGGGCTCGGTGGTGCGCTCGTGGCTGTGCGAACTGGCCGCGCGCGCGTTCGAGCTCGACGGCAACGAGCTGCAGGCGATCGAGGGCTACACCGAGGACTCCGGCGAGGGCCGCTGGACGATCGCCGACGCCACCGCCCACGACGTGCCGACGCCGGTGATCACCGCGTCGCTGTACGCGCGCATGCGCTCGCGCGGCAACGGCGACTTCGCCGACCGCGTGCTGGCGGCGCTGCGCAACCAGTTCGGCGGCCACGCGGTGAAGGCGGCACCGAAGAAGAGCTGATGGCGCTGGCCACCGCCGCAGAGTCCGAGAACCCGCTGGTCGCCGGCCTCGAGCGCCTGCCGGTGGCGCCGACCACGCTGGTCATCTTCGGCGCGACCGGCGATCTCGCACGGCGCAAACTGCTGCCGGCGCTCTACAACCTCGCGCACGAGGGAGCGCTGCCGGAGCGCTTTCACCTGGTGGGGGTCGCACGCAAGGAGAAAGCCCACGAGGACTACCGCGTCGAGTGCGAGGAGGCGATCCGCCGCTTCTCCCGGCGCACGCCCGACGAGAACGTGCTGGCGGGCCTGCTGGAGAACGTCAGGTACGTGCCGGGGACGTTCGACGAGGACGCCGTGTACGCAACGCTGGGCAAGGAGCTGGACGACTTCGAGAGCGGGGCCGGCGAACCGCTCAACCGCGCGTTCTACCTGTCCACCGCCCCCAGCTTCTTCCCGGTGATCGTCGAGGAGCTCGGCAAGAGCAAGCTCAACCGCCACGACGGCGCCGAGGTGCGGGTGATCATCGAGAAGCCGTTCGGGACCACGCTGCAGGAGGCGCGCGAGCTCAACCGCCGGGTGCTGGCGATCTTCGACGAGGCTCAGGTGTTTCGCATCGACCACTACCTGGGCAAGGAGACGGTCCAGAACATGATGGCGTTCCGTTTCGCCAACGGCATGTTCGAGCCGCTGTGGAACCGCAACTACATCGAGAGCGTGCAGATCACCGCCGCCGAGGAGCTGGGCATCGGCTCGCGCGCCGACTACTACGACTCCTCCGGCGCCCTGCGCGACCTGATCCAGAACCACATGCTGCAGCTGCTCTGCCACATCGCGATGGAGCCGCCCGTGAGCTTCACGGCCGAAGAGGTGCGCAACGAGAAGGTCAAGGTGCTGCACGCGATCCCGCAGCTGAGCGCACAGGACATCCCGCAGATGGCGGTGCGCGCGCAGTACGGACCCGGCCACGCCGGCGGCGAGGACGTGCCCGGATACCTCGAAGAGGACGGCGTGCCCGAGGGCTCCATCACCGAGACCTACGCGGCGCTGCGCCTGGAGGTCGACAACTGGCGCTGGGCCGGCGTGCCCTTCTACCTGCGCACGGGCAAGCGCCTCGCACGCAAGGTCACCGAGATCGCCGTCACGCTCAAGCCGGTGCCGCACCTCGCCTTCAGCCAAGCCGGCTCGCTCGGCGTGCAGCCCAACCAGCTCGTGCTGACCCTCCAACCGAACGAGGGCGTGTCGCTGCGCCTCGGCGCGAAGATCCCGGGCACGCGCATGATCATCCGCCCGGTGAACATGGAGTTCCTGTACGGGACCGCGTTCCTGTCGCAGTCGCCGGAGGCCTACGAGCGCCTGATCACCGACGCGATGCGCGGCGACGCGACGCTGTTCACCCGCAACGACGAGGTCGAGGCGCAGTGGCGCATCTGCGACCCGATCGTCAAATACTGGAGTCCCGAGAACCCGCACACGCCGCGACCGGTGCCGACTTATGAAGCGGGCTCGCAGGGGCCGCAGGAGGCCGAGGGCCTGCTGCGAGAGGGCGATCGCTGGCGCGCGATCTGATGAGCGCCACCAGCGACGCGGTCTGGAGCGCGCAGGGCACCACACCCGACGCGATCGAAGGGGCGCTGCGCGAGCTGCTCGCCCGGCGGCACGCCGAAAACGACAGCTTCGTGCCGGCGCGCGTCCTGAACATGATCGCGTTCGTCGATCGCGAGTGGAGCGGCGAGATCGCCAACCGCCTGCGCGGGGTGGGGCGCTACAACGCCTCGCGCCTGCTCGTGCTCTCATACGAGCCGCGACGCGAGAGCCTGGACGCGCGCGTGATGATCGCCGCCGACGGCGAGCCGCACGACGGCGAGCTGGCGCTGCTGCGCGAGACGGTGGTCGTGGAGATCGGCGACCGCCACCTCGACGACCTGCTGACGATCGCCGACCCGCTGGTGGTCACCGACCTGCCGACGCTGCTGTGGTCGCCGCACGGCCACCACGAGATCGTGCAGGAGCTTCTGAAGATGTCCCAGGCGGTGCTGCTGGACTCGGTCGAGGAGCCCGACCCGCGAGAGGCGCTCGAGCGGGCCGCGGCGCTGTCGAGCAAGGCCTACGTCGTCGACCTCGCGTGGCTGCGCTCCACCCCCTGGCGCGAGCGCGTGGCCGCGGCGTTCGACCCGGCGCCGCTGCGCGCGGAGCTGGCGCGGATCGCCGGCGTGAGCGTGCGACACCATCCCGCTTCGACGGTCGCCGCGACCTTGATGGTCGGCTGGCTGGCCTCGCGCCTGGACTGGCGGACGGCGCCGCTGAGCTCGGACGCGGGCGCGCTGATCGGGAACGGGCACGCCGGCGAGCAGGACGTGGCGGTGCGCCTGGAGGTGGCTCCCGAGCTGCAGGTCCCCGGCCTGCAGAGCGTGATGCTGGAGACCGCGTCGGGCATACGACTGAGCCTCAGCCGTGGCACGGGCGGCCTGCGCGCGCTCCTGCGCGACCGCGACGGCGAGGAGCGCGAATGGACCATCCCCGGCGCCTCCCGCGGCGAGCGGGGGGTCCTCGGCGAGGGCATCCGCCAGGCGCTGCTGCGCGACCCCACGTACGTGCCCGCCCTGCAGGCCGCGCAGGCGATGCTGGCGTGACGGCCATCGCCCGCGTCGCGGCCGCCGTGGCGGCCTGCCGGCGGATGCACGCGCCGTGACCCGGCTGACCGCCTGTCAGGACGCGGAGACGGTCGCGCAGCGGGCCAGCGCCCACATCGCCCGCCAGCTTTCTCGGGCGCGCGAGCAGCGAGGCGTCGTGCACCTGGCGCTCAGCGGCGGCACCACGCCGGGGCGCACGTACGAGCTGCTGGCCGGGGAGCCCGACGAGCTGGCCGCGGTCGAGCTGTGGTTCGCCGACGAGCGCTGCGTCGCGCCTGAGGACCCGGAAAGCAACTACCGGCTGGCCAGCGAGACGCTGCTGGCCGGCGGAGCGATCACACCCGAGCGCGTGCACCGGATGCTGGGCGAGCTCGGCCCGCAGGAGGGCGCGCAGCCGCTACGCCGAGGAGCTCTCGGCGCGGCTGGGGCCTGCCGAGGGGAGCCCCGCCAGCCGATCCGGTCCCCCGGTGCTCGACCTGATCGTGCTGGGGATCGGCCCCGACGGCCACATCGCGTCGCTGTTCCCGGGGGCGGCGGCGCTGGACGCGGGCGATCGGGCGCTGTGCCTGGGCGTAGAGGACTCACCGAAGCCGCCGCCCGAGCGGATCACGCTGAGCCTCGCGGTGCTGCGCGCGGCGCGCGAGTGCCTGCTGCTGGCGACCGGCGCGAGCAAGGCGGACGCCGTCGCGGCGATGCTCGGCGAGCCCTCCCGCCACGTGCCCGCCAGCCTGCTGCGCCGCGAGCGCCTGACCGTGATCGCCGACGACGCGGCCGCACCCGCCGCACCGACCCCGTGAGCGACGCCCGCGAGGTCGTGCTGGTGCGCCACGCCGAGACCGAGTGGAGTCGCGACGGCCGCCACACCGGCCGCTGCGACATCCCGCTGACCGACCGCGGTCGCGACGTCGCGCGAGCGCTCGCCGGGCGCGTGGGCGCGTGGCGCTTTCAGCTGGTGCTCGTGAGCCCGTCCCAGCGCGCGCGGGAAACGTGCGCGCTGTGCGGGATGGACGCCGAGGCACAGGTCAGCCCGGACCTGTGGGAGTGGGACTACGGCGACTACGAGGGGCTGACGAGCGCGCAGATCCATGCCGAGCGACCCGACTGGGTGCTGTGGCGCGACGGCTGCCCGGGGGGCGAGAGCCCGGCCGACGTGGGCGCCCGCGCGGACCGCGTGCTCGCCGAGGTGCGCGCCGTCGACGGCGACGTCGCGGTGTTCTCCCACGGGCACCTGCTGCGGGTGCTGGGCGCTCGCTGGATCGATCTGCCGCCGGCCGGCGGCGGGCGCCTGGGCCTGTCCACGGGGGCGATCTGCGTGCTCGGCTCAGAGCACGACACGCCGGTCATCGCCCGCTGGAACGACGCCGGTGGCTGGCCCTCGGTAAGGATCGTGTAACGACCGGCCCCGATCGCGGACCAATCGTTCTAGAGTGACCCAGCACAGCCAGCTATGGCAGCCAGCGCGGTAAAGACCACCTCGCCCTCGCCGGACGCCGCGCAGGCGCTCGCTGCGATGGCTGGCGTGCGCGCGCGCACGCTCGCGCTCGTCGCGGGCCTCGACGACGAGCAGCTCGAGCGGGTGCACTCGCCGATCATGAGCCCGCTCGTGTGGGACCTCGGCCACATCGCCGCCTACGAGGACCTGTGGCTCGCCCACCGCCACGGCGGGCTGGATTTGCTGCGTCCGGAGCTGGCCCACCTGTACGACGCCTTCGAGACGCCACGAGCCGTTCGCGGCGAGATCGAGGCGCTCGGCCCCGGCGAGGCCAGGGAGTACCTGGCGGCGGTCAGCGCGCGCTCGGCCGAGGTGCTGGACGAGCGCGGCGTGGGCGACGGCGTGCTGTGCGAGATGGTGCTCCGCCACGAGCTCCAGCACTCCGAGACGATGCGCCAGACGATGGCGATCGCCGGCCTGCTGGCGGCGGCGGACCGCGCCCTCATCCAGGCGCCGCTCGCGGCGCAGGACCCCGCGCAGGGATGGCTGGAGCTGCCCGCCGGGGAGTTCGCGATGGGCGCGCCGGACGAGGGCTTTGCCTACGACAACGAGCGCCCGCGCCATCAGGTGGAGGTCGGCGCCTTCGCGCTGGCGCGCCGGCCCGTGAGCAACGGGAGCTGGATGAGCTTCAGCGAGGGCGGCGGCTACGAGCGGCGCGAGTGGTGGTCGCGGGAGGGCTGGGCGTGGAAGGAGGAGCACGACATCACCCATCATCCGAGCATCGCGGCAGGCGACCCGGAGGCGCCGGCGTGTCACGTCTCCTGGTTCGAGGCCGACGCCTTCTCGCGCGCGCACGACGCGCGGCTACCCACGGAGGCCGAGTGGGAGAGGGCGACGACCTGGGGGCGGGAGGGGGAGCGAAAGCACGGGGGCCTCGTCGGCGTCGGCCGCGTGTGGGAGTGGACGAGCTCGCACTTCCACGGCTATCCCGGCTTCCGTCCCTACCCGTATCGCGAGTACTCGCAGGTGTTCTTCGGAGAGGACTACCGCGTGCTGCGCGGCGGCTCATGGGCGACGCACCCACGCGTCGCGACGCTCACGTTCCGCAACTGGGACCTGCCACAGCGACGCCAGATCTTCGCCGGCGTGCGGCTGGCGAGGGATCTGTGATGGACCGGAGCGAGCCCCTTCTGGCGAGGGAGTCGTGATGGCGCCGGGCGGCTCCAGGCAACCGTTGGCGGAGGCGGAGCCGGCGATTCGCATCGACTCGCACCTGGACGGCACGAGCGAGCGCTCACTGGCCGACGACGTGCTCGACGGGCTCACGCGCCCCTTCAAGGAGCTGCCTCCGAAGCACTTCTACGACGCCCGCGGGGCGGAGCTGTTCGACCAGATATGCGAGCTGCCCGAGTACTACCAGACGCGCGCCGAGCGCGCGATCCTCGAGGAGCAGGCAGACGGGCTGGCGGAGCTCACGGGCGCGGCGGAGCTCGTGGAGCTGGGCTCGGGCACGGCCGCGAAGACGCGCGTGCTGCTCGATGCGCTGCAGGCCGCGGGAACGCTCGAGCGCTACGTCCCCGTGGACGTCACCGAGAGCATGGTCCGCGAGAGCGCGCGGGCGCTCACCAGCGAGTACCCGGGGCTGCGCGTGCACGGCGTGATCGGCGACTTCGAGCGTCACCTGGACCGCGTCCCGCCGGCGTGCGGCCCCCGCATCGTGGCCTTCCTGGGCGGCACCATCGGCAACTTCCCACCCGGCAGCCGCCGCCGCGTGCTCCGTCAGATCGCGCGCCTGCTCGGTCCCGCCGACCATCTGCTGATGGGCACCGACCTCGTCAAGGACCCCCGGGTGCTGGAGGCCGCCTACGACGACGCGCAGGGCGTCACCGCCGAGTTCAACCGCAACGTCCTGCGCGTGCTCAACCGCGAGCTGCAGGCCGACTTCGACCCCGACGACTTCGAGCACGTGGCCATCTTCGACGAGCAGAACGAGTGGATCGAGATGCGCCTGCGCGCGCGCCGCGAGCACACGACGATCGTCCGCGACCTCGACCTGCCCGTCCACTTCGACGTCGGCGAGGAGCTGCGGACGGAGATCAGCGCGAAGTTCACCCACGAACGCCTCGACGGCGACCTGCGCGCGGCCGGCCTGGAGCTCGTGCGCTGGCTGACCGACCCCGAAGAGCTGTTCGCGCTGTCGCTCTCGCGGGTTGCCGGCGGCGCCTGATCGTCCTGCAATACGTAGCTATACTTGTATTGGTGGCTGCGAATACGAGCAAACAGAGCGTCGCCTTTCGCTTCAACGCCGACACGGTCGCGCGGCTGAGACGACGCGCTCAGGACACCCACGCTCCTCAGACAGCGCTTGCCGAGCGCTATATCGATGAGGGACTGCGTAGCGACGAACATCCGCTGATCTACTTCCGCGACGGTGCGATGGGACGAAGGCCCGCGCTGCTCGGAACACGGCTGGACGTGGCACAGGTCGTGACAACCATTCGCCAGAACCACAACTCCGTGGATGAGGCCGCCGAGATCCTGGAGATTCCGGCAACGCACGTGGAAGCTTGCGTGCGCTACTACACCGACTACAAGGACGAGATCGACGCCTGGATCGAGCGTTTCAACGCGATCGCCGAACGTGAGCGTGAGCGCTGGCAGCGCCAACAGCAGGCGTTTGTGTGAGGCTGCTGCTCGACGAGATGATCCCCCCTCAGGTGGCTCGCGGGCTGCGAGAACCTGGATACGACGTTCAGGCGATCAAGCGAGATAGGAACGACCTGATCGGCAGCTCCGATCTTGAACTGGTCCGGCAGACGGCCGTCGAGGAACGATCGATCGTCACCAACGACATCGCCGACTTTCAGGCCATCCACGACCATGCGATGGCTACCGGTGAAGATCACTACGGGATGATCTTCACGCGTGACGCGACATTGCCGCGTACCAGGGCTGCGGTCCCAAAGTGGGTTCAGACACTGGCCAAGCTGCTCACCGAGCATCCCGACTCCCACTCTGTGCGCAACCGGATCTACCACCTGTAGGCTTCCGCCCGTGAACATCGACGGCTCCTGCGCGATCGTCACGGGCGGCGCCTCTGGCCTGGGCGAGGCGACCGTCCGCGAGCTGCACGCGCGCGGCGCTCGCGTGACGATCGCCGACATGAACGCCGAGAAGGGACAGGCGTTGGCCTCGGAGCTGGGTCTGGAGTTCGTCGCGTGCGACGTGCGCGAGGAGGCTCAGGTGCAGACGGCGGTGGATCAGGCCGCACAAGGCAAGGGAGCCTTGCGCATTGCGGTCGCGTGCGCGGGCACCGGCTGGGCGCAGAAGGTGGCTGGCTCCAAGGGCCCGCACCCGCTGATGCCGTTCGAGACGATCATCGCGATCAACCTCATCGGCACGTTCAACCTGCTGCGCCTGGCGGCGTTCGCGATGATCGCGAACGAGCCCGGCGACGACGGCGAACGCGGCGTGTGCGTGCACACGGCCTCGATCGCCGCCTTCGACGGGCAGGTCGGCCAGATCGCGTACTCGGCCTCCAAGGGTGGCGTCGTCGGCATGACGCTGCCGGCGGCTCGCGACCTCTCCCAGTACGGGATCCGCGTCAACACGATCGCCCCCGGCCTGTTCGACACGCCGCTGCTGGCCGCGCTGCCCGAGGAGGCCCGTCAGAAGCTCGGCGGCGGCGTTCCGTTCCCGCAGCGGCTCGGCCAGCCGGCCGAGTACGCGCAGCTGGCCTGCCACATCGTCGAGAACCGCATGCTCAACGGCGAGACCATCCGGCTCGACGGCGCGCTGCGGATGCCGCCGCGTTAGCGCACGTCCTCGTATCCCCACAGGCCGACGAGGTCGCGCTGCAGGTAGTCGCTCGCGGCGAGCACCTCCGGCTTGAAGCGCTCGCGCAGCTCGTCGATCAGCTCGTCGGCCGGGGGCGGCGGCTCGCTGTCCACGACCGCGCGTTGGGCCGCGCGCAGCGCGTCGCGGCGCAGGCGCTCCGGCGTGAGCGTCTGCACCGCCCGCTTCAGCGCGCGGGGGAGCGGCCCCCGCCCGGCGGAGACCGTGTGCACGAGCCTCTGCGCGCTCCGCGAGCGCACGCGCACCGTCGGGTTGGCCTCGGCGGGCGGGATCTCCAGCGAGTCGTCGACGGCGAGGAAGCGGAGCACCTGACGGACGACAGCGTGGTTGTCGGCGCGGAAGTCGTCGTAGATCAGAGCCAGCACGCGCTCGCGGCCGAAGCGCTCGTGGTAGCGGCGCAGCTGCTCGACGTAGCGGACGTGGTCGGAGTACAGCAGCGCCTGCGCCCAGAACGGATCGGCCGGAAGGCGCCGCCCGAGCCGGCGCTCGGGCTCCAGCGCGATCGCCGCCGCCAGCTCCGCCTCGGTCTCGATCCCCGACTCCAGGAGCTGGAGGTGCAGCGAGCGCAGGAAGCTCGCCGGCTCGCGGAAGATCGCGATTATGCGCGCGTCCGGTCGCAGCGCAGCGATCCGCTCGGCGGCCGCGGGCGTGCGCAGGTAGGAGGTCGAGGCCTCGCCGACGCGCTGGTCGGGCCCGGCCGCCGCGAACAGCGCGAGGTAGGCCTCGAGCGTGCGCGGATGGCGCGTGGCGGGCTCGCTCCGGTCGTCCGGCTCGCGCGCGAAGAACTGCGTCTCCTTGAGCGCGGGCATGTAGATCTGCGGGTGGGCTCGCAGCATCTCGTACAGGGCGGTCGTCCCGCACTTGGCGTGCCCGACGATGAAGAAGTCGGGCACGGCGGAGCTCACGGGGACGCGCTCTCGGCACGCGACAGCGGGCGCTCGGCCGGCTGCTCCTCCAGCAGGCCCGCGGCTTTGCGCATGCGCCTGAGCACCCTCGTGCGCGCCGACGGCGGGGGCGGCCAGGGGCGTGGCCAGACCCTGTCGTTGATGCGCGCCGCGAGCGCATCGAAGTCGTCGTGCTCACCGTGGATCACGCGCACCCGCTCGACCACCGTCGTGGGATAGCCGAGCCGCAGGTTGTACTCGGGCGCGAGCACGAACAGCCGCAGGCCGTGCTCCCACGCGCAGCGCCTGAACGCCGGCTGGTCGGCGCGGCGGCTGCGGCTGGCTTTGCCGGCTCCGGGGAACGGCTCGTCCTCCAGCCAGGCGACGTAGGTCTCCTGCCAGCTGCGCATGAAGGCGCTCACGCGATCGCTGGAGCGCCAGGCGAGCACGCCCGTGTTGAACTCGTAGAACGCCGGCGGCACCCCGGGATCGTCGAGCCCACGGTAAGCGGGGGCGTACGCCACGGCGATGTCGTAGTGCTCGAGCAGTCGCAGGACATGGGCGATCTCCTCGACGACGAACGTGTCGCTGTCGAGGTACAGCGTCCGCTCGAACGGGGAGCGGCGCATGTTCGCGATCTTGTCGACGTACGGGTTGCCGGACGGCTCGAAGCTCGCCACCGACAGTCCCGGCACGCCCTCGGTGGCGGGCGAGGCGAACATCAGGTGCGGCAGCCGGTTGTGGCGCAGCGACGAGCGCACCGAGCGCATCGCCTCGGCGATGTAGAACTCGCCGGCGCAGGAGTAGAGGACGCCCTCGGGAGCCGGGGCGGGGCTAGTCGAGCTCGTCATAGCCCCACAGGCTCACCAGGTCGCGGCCGAGGTAGTCGCTGAGCGCCGCGACCTCCGACTTGAAGCGCCGGCGCAGCCGCAGGTCGAGCTCGTCGTCCGGCGGCGCCGGGGCCCGGTAGATGACGTCTTTCCAGCCCTCGTCGAGGGATCGTCCGAGACGCGAAGCGCGAGGCACGTTCGCCAGCCTGGAGGCGATCGCACGCCTCCCCGGCGCCAGCCGCCAGGCGATCTTCGTCGGATGCCGAGCTCCTGCTTGCAAGGGACGATCTGGGCGGCGAACGCCTCGTTGATCTCAACGACGTCGATGTCGTCGATCGTCATGCCGGTGTTCTTCAGCAGCGCCTGGATCGCCGGTATCGGCCCGAGCCCCATCACCTCCGGGCGGATCGCGGCGACCGTCGAGGCGATGATCCGCGCTCGCGGCGTGAAGCCCTCGGCCTTCGCCTTCTCCTCGCTCATGATCAACAGCGCGGCGGCCCCGTCGTTGAGCGGGCAGGCATTGCCGGCGGTGACCGTCCCGCCCTCTCTGAACACCGGCTTGAGCTTCGCCAGCACCTCCATCGTCGTCCCCGCGCGCGGGCCGTCGTCCCTGCTGACGACCGTCTCCGGCACGTCGATCTCGTTGCCCTCCCTGTCGACGTCCTTGTGGGCGGGGACGGTCACGGGGACGATCTCCTTGTCGAAGTGCCCCGACTCGACGGCGTTCACGGCGCGCTCCTGGGAGATCACCGCCCATTCGTCCTGCGCCTCGCGGCTCACTTTCCTTTCCTCGGCGACGTTCTCCGCGGTCATGCCCATCGTGATGTAGGCGTTGTAGAGGGAGCTCGGCGAGCCGTCGAGCTTCGGGTGGAACTCGAACGGGGCGCCGGGCGCCGTGCGCGACACGGCCTCCACGCCGGCGGCGATGTAGGTGTCGCCCTCGCCGGTCTTGATCGCGTGGAAGGCCATCCGCGTGGTCTGCAGCGAGGACGCGCAGAAGCGGTTGACGGTGCAGCCGGGGACGTGGTAGTCGATGCCGGCGAGCAGCGAGGCGATGCGGCCGATGTTGTAGCCGGTCTCGCGCTCGCCGTAGCCGCAGCCCATCATCACGTCGCCGATCGTGCTCTGGTCGAGCTGGGGGTTGCGCTCGATCAGCGCCCTCAGCGGGACCGCAGCGAGGTCGTCGCCGCGGACGGTCTTCAGCGACCCCTTGGCGGCACGCCCGATGGGCGTGCGAATGGCATCGACGATCACAGCTTCAGGCATGCGGGACGCTCTCCTTGGTCGTTTGCAACGCGCCGACGCAGCTCCCTCGGCCGGCGCGAGACGGTGGATGCTATGGGATGACTATAGGTCGGGGGCTGCTGACGCGACTAAAACGTCTGCAGCCACTCGAGCGACGCTCCCGGTGCGCACTCAGACGCCGGGAACACTTCAGCCCGTACGAACTGGTCCTGGCTCCGCCGCGACGGTAGATCTTGGGTGAGAGATGTTCGAAGATAGCGCCACTCGGTGTTGCCGAAGTCATCCGGCTCGACCGCACGAAACAGTGCCGAGGCAGCCGCATCGGCGAGTTGCAGCAACACGACCCGCGTCGGATCGCTGATCCTGAACAGGTGTCCATCGAAGATGCCCTCGCGGATCTGCACCGCTGGGGTCGCTTCGGTGAAGTGCGATAGCTGTGCAGCTTTTCAGCCTTGAAGTGCCTTACGTGGGCAAACGTGACGATGGCGTCAGTTCCCCGGTGCTCGGCCACGTACCAGGACACTCGCTCCAGCAACAGCCGGAGTGCCCACAGGTACATCGGATCGGGCCGCGAGATGTATGCCATCTTGCCCGGCGACAGGGGTTTGCCGAGGGGACCCTTGTGGATGATCACGCTGCGATCGAAGCTATCGCGGAGGCTCCGATGTCCTGTATGGCCTTGACCTTCTGCGGGATGCGTCAACTTGCGGAAGTGCAGGACATGCCCTGGAGCACGTCCGAGAGCGTGTACGAGTCTGGCGTGCGCGGCACGGACGATCGCGTCCTGTTCGTCGGCGACGATGATCGCCGAGACGACGAGTGCTTCGATGAGGTGGGCGAGATTCTCGATCACCCCGCCTCGTCTACATAGACGCGGTAAAGCACGAATGCCCTAGCGAAAAGGACGGACCGGGGCCACCTTCAACCGCTCGATAAGCGGGTGCTGCCTGTGAGGGCAGCAGGCGCGATCCCCGCGACCATCCTTTTCTAGGGTAGCAAGCTAGCGAGCTCGCCGGACGACGGCAATCAAGACGTAATGTTCTGCCCGAGGAGCCACGACGCGCCGCGCGTCACAGATCGAGGCGCGCAGACGCCCAGCTCGTCGAAGCCGACGTGGTGGGCGAGCTCGTGGCGCACGGTGCGCGTCACCTGGTCGCGCAGCAGCTCGGGGTCGTGGCCGAAGTCGCGCCGCAGCGTGTCGCGGAAGATGACGATGCGGTCGTGGGCGTTGTCGCGGACGGCGCCGTCGCCCTGGTAGAGGCCGTAGGCGCCGCGACGGCGCCCGCCGTCGGAGATCACGACGGCGACGTGCGCGAGCGCGTTGCGCAGCAGGTCGGGGAGATCGTCGAGCGCGTCGCGGACGAGCTCCTCGAAGTCGTCGTCGTTGAGCGGGTCGAGCTCCATGAACTCGCCTTCGTCGGGCGCCACGGCGAGACCTTCGCGCGCGAGGTGCTCGGAGTAGCGGACGATCTCTTCGAACTCGCTCTCGGACTCGGGGTTGCGCCAGCCGGCCATGCGCACGGCGACGAACGCGACGCTGCCCATCAGCACGGCCGCGACGATCACGCCGAGCGCGATGTCCTCGAGCGCCCGCACGGCGCCGATCGAGCTGAAGCCCTGGCCGACGACCAGCACGACCAGGCCGACCGACATCGCCACGAGCGCCGCCACCCCCACGCGGCGGAGCGATCGGGGCTCTCCGGGATCGATGGGCGCGCGCATCTGACCTTAGCCCGCCATCCGCTCGCTATTTGAGGGTGCGGGCGATCACGAGACGCTGGATCTCGTTCGTGCCCTCGTAGATCTGGGTGATCTTCGCGTCTCGCATCATGCGCTCGACCGGGTACTCCTTGACGTAACCGTACCCGCCCAGGACCTGCACCGCCTCGACCGTCACGGCCATCGCCGTGTCCGAGCAGAAGACCTTCGCCATCGAGGAGTACTTGGCGCGCTCGGGATGGTGCTGGTCGGCCATCGCGCACGCCTTGTACAGCAGCTCGCGCGCGGCGGCCGTGCGTGTTTCCATGTCCGCGAGCTTGAACTGGATGCCCTGGAACTCGTTGATCGCCTTGCCGAACTGCCGGCGCTCGCGCGCGTAGGCGACCGCGTAGTCGGTCGCCCCCTGGGCGATCCCCACCGCCTGCGCGGCGGCGCCCAGGCGCGTGCGCTCGAGCGTGCCCAGCGCCACCGACAGGCCCCTGCCGACCTCGCCGATGAC
Organism: uncultured Solirubrobacteraceae bacterium; assembly: GCA_963782325.1. Lineage (GTDB taxonomy): Bacteria > Actinomycetota > Thermoleophilia > Solirubrobacterales > Solirubrobacteraceae > Palsa-744. Next base: position 236,942 of record CAWAJG010000003.1, on the reverse strand, counting down.
GTTCTCGTGCGGGCACCCGCACGTCCTCGAAGATCGGCTGGCCGGTGGGCGAGGCGCGGATGCCGAGCTTGTGCTCGAGCTTGCCCACGCTGAACCCCGGGCGGTCGGCCTCCACGACGAACGCCGTCATCCGCCGGCTCTCGCGGTCTGAGACCGCGAAGACGATGTAGAAGTCGGCGACGCCGAGGTTGGAGATCCAGTTCTTGGTGCCGTTGATCACCCACTCGTCGCCGTCGCTGCACCGCCGTCGTCTTCATGCCCGCCGGGTCCGAGCCGGCTTCGGGCTCGGACAGCGCGAACGCGGGCGACCACTCGCCGCGTGGCGCAGCGCGGCAGGAAGCGCTCCTTCAGCTCGTCGGAGCCGAACAGCTGGATCGGCAGCGTGCCGAGCTCCTGCACCATCAGGATCAGCGCGCACGAGGCGTCCACCTTGGCGATCTCCTCGACCGCCATGTTCAGCATCAGCGTGCCCGTGCCCGTGCCGCCGTACTCGATCGGGAACGGCAGCCCCAGGACGTCCTGCTCGGCCAGCAGCTTGCGCACGTCCCACGGGTATTCCGCCCGCTCGTCGATCTCCGCCGAGCGCGGCGCGATCTTCTCGCGCGCGATCTGGCCGATCGTCGCGCAGAGGTCGAGGTGCTCCTGCGGGATCGTGTAGAGGTCGCCCACAGCCTGCATCAGTGATCCTAGCTACGCTCACGTCGATGAGCCGCGACGAGCAGCGTTCCGAGATCGATGTCGACCCCGCGCGCGTCGCCGAGCTGGATGGCCTCGCAGGACGCCGCCGCAGGTGATCGACGTGCGCGAGCCCCACGAGCGCGAGGCTGGGCACATCGAGCAGACGCGCCACATCCCGCTCGTCGAGCTCTCGTCCCAGGCGGACACATCGAGCGCGAGCGGCCCGTGGTGTTCTACTGCCGCGTCGGCGCACGCTCGGACATGGCGGCACAGGCGTTTCGGGCGTCGGGCTTCGAGGCGTACTCGATGAGCGGCGGCCTGCTGCGCTGGGCGGGCGAGGGGCGAGCCCTGGCGCCGGAGGGCGGTCACGTCGCCGAGCACTAGCGCCACGCACGGGCCGCCGCGATCTCTAATCGTTTTCGAGACCGCGTATAGCCATAGTCAGACGACGACGAAAGACGACGAAAAGGAGAAGATGCGGATGGAGGCTTCCAGCGACTACCCGGGCGTGACGGTCGGCGACGGCTACGCGGTCGGCCATCTCGACGACCTCGGCGACGGTCCCGGCTTTCGCAAGGTGCGCAAGGGCCTCGCCGTGACGGCGTTCGGCGTCAACGCGATCGTCCTGCCGCCGGGGGTGGAAACCGGCTTTCACTACCACGACCTGCAGGAGGAGCTCTACTTCGTCCACCGCGGGGCGATCGAGATGGAGTTCGGCGACGGCTCCGTCCAGCGGCTCGGCGAGGGCGCGATGGCGCGCGTGGACGCGCCGACCGTCCGCAAGATCCGCAACGTCGGCGACGTCGACGCGGTGTACCTCTGCGCCGGCGGCAAGGACGGCTACATCGGGCGCGACGGGCGCGTGCCCGAGGGCGAGGAGCAGCGGGTGCGGGTCATCCACGAGCTCTCGAGCAAAGCCCCCGAGTGAGCCCGCAGGAGCTGTCGGTCGGGCACGGGGTGACGATCCCGCTGTCGGAGATAACGCTCCGCACCAGCCGCTCCTCCGGTCCCGGCGGCCAGCACGCCAACGTGACGGCCTCGCGCGTCGAAGCCCTCTTCGACGTGCTCGCCTCGCCCTCGCTCAGCGAGGAGCAGCGTGCGCTGGTGCTCGCTCGCGCGGGCGAGCGGGTGGTGGCGGTCGCCCAGGACGAGCGCTCGCAGACGCGCAACCGTGAGCTCGCGCTCGAACGGCTGGCCGAGCGGATCGACCGGGCGCTCGCCGTGCCCCGCCGCCGGCGCCCCACCCGTCCGAGCGCCGCCGCGCGTGTCCGCCGGCTGGAGGACAAGCGCCGTGCGGGCGAGCGCAAGCGCGAGCGCCAGCCGCCGCCCGGCGAGGCCGATTAGATGGTTGATTCCACGGTCGTGTGCCTTGCTCTGGGGGTGCGGAGAGCCGAGCGGGCCAAGGACGCAGGGCGAAGCCCTTGCTGGCGGCAAGGGCGAGCCCGAGGACGCCGGCCCGCGAAGGCTATACGTGCCATCCAGAGCCGCAGGGCCGTGGAATCAACCATCTAGTTCAGCAGCTCCTTCACGAAGCGCTGGTGCAGGCGCCCGATCGGCGTCCTCGCGGGATAGAAGTGCAGCGCCCCCCACAGAAGGCCCGACACCGGCGCCCACACGATGATCAGGTACACCCCGAATGCGAGGGTGGCCCGGCGCAGGCGGCGCGAGCTCGACATCGCCGCCAACGGCAGCGCCCACACGACGTACCAGGGCAGCACCCACGAGAGCGTCACCAGAAGCGCCACGCTCGCCCATCCGCAGGCCGTGATCGCACGCTCGGCTACGCCGGCGCGCCCCGGCCGCTGCGAGCCCGACGGGCGGGCACGAGCGTCGCGACGACCCCACGCCTGCCAGCAGCAGCCGATCAGCAACGCCAGCAGGACCACGTCCATCACGTCGCGCAGATGTTTGCTCTCGCCGCCGAGGCCCACCGCCAACCCGATCAGGTTGGGGATGCTCTCGCTCGTCACCAGGCTCCCCTGGGTGCTCAGGTCGGGGATGTGCAGGCCGAACGCCACCAGGCTCGCCGCCGCGGCCACCGCGGCGGCCGCGAGGACCCCCAGCACCGCCTGCACGAGCCTGCGCGGCGTGCGCACGAGGCTCGCGAGCATCACCGGGATCAGCACCGCGGCCGACGCCTTGATCGCGGTGGCCGTCACGAACGCCGCGCCCGCGCCCATGTCCAACGCCGACAGCGGCAGCAGCCAGCCGTGCACGCAGTCCTGCGCTCGCGTCTGCGCGAGCACCAGCAGGTAGAAGCCGAGGACGATGAAGAAGATCATCAGGAAGTCGTTGTGGTCGCCCCCCAGGCCCCACAGGAGCACGATCGGGTTGAGCCCCGCGAGCACCACCGCCGGCCGGGGGTCGCGACCGAGCAGCCGCACGCACTTCCACACCAGCGCCACCGTCCCCAGGCTCGCGCACATCAGCAGCGCCTTCAGCGCCCAGAACGAGCCGGCGACCCCCAGCGGCACGACCGCGAACGTGATCAGCGTGAACAGCGGCCCGTACGGGCTCAGCAGCTCGTGCCAGTTGCTCAGCAGGTAGCTGGGGTCGCTGTGGGGCTCGAGCACGGGGATCGTCGTGTAGGGGTTCAGGCCGTGCACGACCTCCATGCGTCCGTAGTTGACGTAGTTGAACAGGTCCGTCAGCGCCAGCGGCGGCGACAGCAGGAACATCGACGTGGACGGCCAGCGATCGTCGCGATCAGCCAGCGCGCGGGCAGCCGCCGCGCGTGCGGACGGCGAGCGCGTACGCGCCGTACATGACCACCATCGAGCCCGTGAACAGCCACTTGAGCGTCTCGCCGTTGTTCGTGAAGCCCTGCAGCAGCCCGCCCAGCGGACCGGCCATCCAGCGCGGGTAGTAGCCGCTGTGCGTGGTCGGCGCGAGGATGCTCGGGCGGTTCGCCGCGATCAGCACCAGCGAGCAGGCTGAGCGCCACGATCGTCCCCAGCGCCAGCGCTCCCACGCGCACGCCGCTGTCGGCGCTCGCCAGCTCGCCCGCGCGGCCACCCAGCCGCGACGCCGCCCACCGCGCCGCGCGGTGGCGCCGTGAATAGGCAGGGTGCTCGCGTCGCCGGCCATCTTCAGCGTCGCAACGATATCCGCTGCGTACACGCCGGAGGCCCGCCGGAGCGGGCCTCCTAGACTACGGCTGTGTGCGCTGGACTAGATGGTCGTGACGTTTACGGCCTTGGGTCCCTTCTCGCCCTGCTCCGGGTCGTAGGAGACCTTCGCCCCCTCCTGCAGCGAGCGGTAACCCTCGCCGTTGATGCCGGTGTGATGTACGAACAGGTCCTTGTCACCGTCATCCGGGGTGATGAAACCGAACCCCTTGTCGTCGCTGAACCACTTTACTGTGCCAGTTGGCATGGTGTGAATTTCCTCCACGGTCTGTGCGTGCCGCTACGCGGAGGACGCTTCTTGAAAGCTTCGACCTGCGAGCGCCTGCACTACTTCGCCGGTCTCTTCTCCGCCGGCCATACTCCACGACCGTAGCACGTCGCAATGATCACGTGTTGTCCAGTTGTTGTCGCCGAGAAATTTCGCGCCGCGTGTGCGCATGGCTATGGTGCAGCCTATCTTCCTCCCGCAGGATCGCCATCGCAGCGCCTACTACTAGCCCCCGGCGCTTTTATACCAGCTGCTACCGCCCGTCTAAACCTCTATCATCAATAACATCATCTAATAACTCAACCTATAATAACAAACCATACAACCACCACCACACCCACTCTTTATTCCAACATAAACAACAACACCAACAAACACACAACACACAACAAACACACAAAAACACACAACAAACACAACAACAAAACACTATAACACAGGCTCGCGCACATCAGCATCACCTTCAGCGCCCAGAACGAGGCGCCACGCCCAGCGGCACGACCGCGAACGTGACAGCGTGAACAGCGGCCCGTACGGGCTCAGCAGCTCGTGCCAGTTGCTCAGCAGGTAGCTCGGGTCGTTGTGGGGCTCGAGCACGGGGATCGTCGTGTAGGGGTTCAGGCCGTGCACGACCTCCATGCGTCCGTAGTTGACGTAGTTGAACAGGTCCGTCAGCGCCAGCGGCGGCGACAGCAGGAACACGACGTGGACCGCCAGGATCGCCGCGACCAGCCACCGCGCGGGCAGCCGCCGGGCGTTGCGGACGGCGAGCCCGTACGCGCCGTACATGACGACCACCGAGCCCGTGAACAGCCACTTGAGCGTCTCGCCGTTGTTCGTGAATCCCTGCAGCAGCCCGCCCAGCGGACCGGCCATCCAGCGCGGGTAGTAGCCGCTGTGCGTGGTGGGTGCGAGGATGCTCGGGCGGCCCGCCGCGATCAGCACCAGCAGCAGGCTGAGCGCCACGATCGTCCCCAGCGCCAGCGCTCCGGCGCGCACGCCGCTGTCGGCGCTCGCCAGCTCGCCCGTGCGGCCACCCAGCCGCGACGGCGCCCACCAGCGCCGCGCGGTGGCGCCGGGAATGGGCAGGGTGCTCGCGTCGCCGGCCATCTTCAGCGTCGCAACGATATCCGCTGCGAACACGCCGGAGGCCCGCCGGGGCGGGCCTCCTGGACTACGCCTATGTGCGCTGGACTAGATGGTCGTGACGTTTACGGCCTTGGGTCCCTTGTCGCCCTGCTCGGGGTCGTAGGAGACCTTCGCCCCCTCCTGCAGCGAGCGGTAACCCTCGCCGTTGATGCCGGTGTGATGTACGAACAGGTCCTTGTCGCCGTCATCCGGGGTGATGAAACCGAACCCCTTGTCGTCGCTGAACCACTTTACTGTGCCAGTTGGCATGGTGTGAATTTCCTCCACGGTTTGTGCGTGCTGCTACGCGGAGGACGCGTCTTGAAAGCTGCGACCTGCGAGAGCCTGCACTACTTCGCCGGTCTCTTCTCTGCCGGCCATACCCCACGACCGTAGCACGTCGCAATGACCGCGTGTTGTCCAATTGTTGTCGCCGAGAAATTTCGCGCGGCGTGTCCGCAAGGCTAGGGTGCAGCCGATGGGCCTCCGGCAGGATCGCCATCGCAGCGCCGACGGGGAGCCCCCGGCGCTTTTGGACCGGCTGCTACCGCCCGGCGAGGCCGCGAGCGTCGATGACATCGTCGAGGAGCTCGGCCTGTGGGAGCGGGCCGGACAGCCGCCAACACGTCCGCGCGTGATGCTCAACATGGTCAGCACCGCCGACGGACGCGCGACGCTCGGCGGGCGCTCGGGGCCGCTCAGCGGCCGCGCGGACAGGGCGCTTTTCCACGGCCTGCGCGCCGCCGTCGACGCGGTGCTGATGGGCGCGCAGACGGTCCGCACGGAGCGCTACGGACGCATCGTCGCCAGCCCCGCCCAGCGCCGCCTGCGAGTGCGACGGGGGCTGGCGGAGGAGCCGCTCGCCTGCATCGTCTCCGGGCGCCTGACGCTGGACGCGGACATCCCGCTGCTGGCCGAGCCCGCCGCGCGGGTCGTCATCCTCACCGCCTCCCCCGCGAGCCTGCCCGCGGTCGGCGCGCAGGTGGACTACGTCCGCGCGCCCCACGACGGCCTGCTCGACCTGCGTGGCGCGCTAGCGGAGCTCGCCGAGCGCTTCGCGGTGCAGACGCTGCTGTGCGAGGGCGGGCCGCATCTCGCCTGCCAGCTGCTGGCTGACGGCCTCGTGGATGAGCTGTTTCTCACGCTCTCGCCCCTGCTCGCAGGCGGCGAGAACGCCGGCGAGGAGGCTCTTCGCATCCTCGCGGGGAGCGCGCTGGAGCCACCGATGGCGCTCGATCTGGCCGGCGTGCTGCGCTCCGAGTCGCAGCTGTTCCTCCGCTACCGCGTCGGCGCGTGAGGGGGCGCATCGCGCCGGGGCGCGTGTAGCCGCCGCTACGGCGTCGGCGCGTGAGGGCGGGTCTCGCGGGAGACGATCGACAGCAGTTCGCTGGCCAGATGGCGACCCTCGGAGGCGACCCGCGGGGTGGCGGCGATCAGCACCACCACCTCGTCTCCGTCGAGCTCTTCGAGGGTGATGCGGGGCGCGACGCGCAGCGGCGTCTGCAGCGACTTCTCGAGGATCTCCTGCAGGTCGCCGGGCGTCATGCCCGCGCGCAGGCGCGCCCGCAGGTTGACCGCCTCGGGCTCCCGCAGGGGCAGCACCGCCACGTTCAGCACCACGCTGTTGGGCACCAAGATCGCGTCCTCGCCGGTGGCGAACGTCGTGTACAGCAGCCCCAGCGAGCTGACCGTCCCCTCGATCTGGCCCGCGAGGTTGCCGCCCTGCAGGCGCACGCGTTCGCCCACGCGGAAGGGACGCGCGCTCAGCAGCACCATCCCCGCGATCAGGTTGCCGAACGTCTGCTGGGCGGCGAGGCCGAAGATCACGGCCGTGAACGCCGTGCCCAGCGCGAGCGTGCGCGCTTCGATGCCGGCCACGCGCAGGGCCACGATCAGCGCGAGCACGAGCGTCACCAGGCGGATCAGGAAGCCGACCGTACCCGCCGTCGCCGGCTCCAGGCGACGGAACAGCGCCGGCCCCAGGCCGCGGCCGAAGTCGCGCGCGATCGCCCAGCCGAGGATCACCAGCGCGATCACCGTCACCACGCGCACCGCCGCTTCCAGCGGTTCTTCCAGCACCCAGTGCGCCGGGACACCGCTTGCCGCGGCCACGTGCCTGCCCAGCAGGCTTAGGCGGTTGTCGTAGACTACTACAACAGCCACGAACAGCGGCACCAGCACCAGCGCCTCCAGGCGGGCGCGCTTGACCACGCGCGGGCTTATCTGGCGCAGCAGCCCGACCTCCTGCCAGGCCTGGCTGCGAGTCTCGAACATCTTCGGCGGCGTGCGCGGGACGGGCACAGCTCTCAATGATGGTGCATCGCCGCCCGCCGCCACGGGATCGGCCGCCCAACCGCTACGTTTGCGTGTAGATGACCATGGCCGCTCCGAACAGCAGGCAGTAGATCGCGAAGGGGACGAGCGTCTTGGTCTTGAAGTAGCGAACCAGGAACGCGACCGTGAACACGGCCGTCACCGCCGCGACGGCGCACGCCACGAGCGCCTGGCCGCGGATGCCGTCGCCGTTGTGGCCCAACAGGTCGGGCAGCTTGACGATGCCCGCCGCGAGGATGATCGGCGTCGCCAGCAGGAACGCGAAGCGCGCCGAGTCGCTGTGGTCCATGCCGCGCGCGAGGCCCGCCCCCATCGTGACGCCGTCGCGGCTGATGCCCGCCACCAGCGCCGTGCTCTGGGCTACGCCGACGACCAACGCCTCGCGATAGTCGAGCGTGTCGAGCTTGCGTCCGCCGTCGGGCTTCGCGCCCTCGCGACCGATCGTCCGGGATCGGCCAGCCAGCTCACGGACGGCGGCCCGCTGGCGAAACCGCTCGGCGGCGAGCAGCAGGCAGCCGTTGACCATCAGGAAGATCGCCGCGATCTCCGGCTTGGCGGTGAGCGTGCGCAACTCGTGCTCGAGCGCCAGGCCGAGGATGCCGGCGGGGACGCTCGCGACGACGATCAGCCACGCCAGACGCTCGGTCGAGGTCTCGACGCGACGGGTGGCCAGCGTGTGAAAGAAGGCACGGACGATCTGCACCCAGTCGCGCCAGAAGTACGCCAGCAGGCCCAGCGCGCTGCCCACGTGGAGCATCACCACCAGCGCCAACCAGAAGGATTCCCGCTGCGACTGGGCGTCCACCAGCTTGTTCCAACCGAACAGCGTCGGGAACAGCACCGTGTGCCCGAGGCTGGAGATCGGGAACAGCTCGCTCACGCCCTGGAGGGCGCCGAGCACGATCGCCTGGAAGTAGCTGAGCGCCGAGGCGAGGGGAGTCGCGATGAGTGGGGCCACGAGCGGGGCAGCTTATTCCGTGGCGCCTCGGAAACACCGCGCGCGATCTTCACAGCCCCTTCACACGATCGTTGCTGCTTGGTCACAAAAGATCACGCTTTGCAGGGAAATCTGTTTGCTATGAACGGTCAGGGACCGACCCATCAGGCCTGCAGGGTGGACATGCACTGCCACTCGACGGCCTCGCAGGAATCGCGGCTCGGCGTGCAGCGCGCGGTCGGGCTGCCAGAGTGTGCGACGCCGCCGCAGGAGGTCTACGAGCTTGCCAAGCGCCGGGGTATGGACTTCGTGACGATCACCGACCACGACACCATCGCAGGCGTCCTCGAGATCGCCGACCGCCCCGACGTGTTCGTCTCCGAGGAGCTGACCGCGCGCTTCCGCGGCGAGCCCCAGGCCGTTCACGTCCTCTGCTACGGCATCGCCGGGGAGGACCACGAGTGGCTGCAGGCGCACGCCGGCGATGTCGAGCTGTGCGCCGCGTACATGCTCGAGCGCGAGATCGTCTGCGCGCTCGCCCACCCCTACTACACGGTCGCGGCGCCACTCAGCGCGCGCCACCGCCGCCGCCTGGCGGAGCTGTTCGGCGTGTGGGAGACCCGCAACGGGGCGCGCGCCCGCGAGCTGAACCGCCCCGCGGCCACCTACGTCGCCACCCGCGACGGCATCGGCATCGGCGGCTCGGACGACCACGCGGGCGTGGACATCGGGCGGACCTACACCGAAGCGCCGGCGGCGGGCAGCCCCGAGCAGTTCCTCGCCCACGTCCGCGCCGGCGAGGTGCTCGCACGCGGCGCCCAGGGCTCCGCGGCCAAGTGGGCCCACGCCGCGATCGCGCTGGCCGCCCGCTCGCTGGGAATGGAGGCCCGCCCGCCGGGCGCGGAAGCCAGCCCGGCCGGCGCACGGCGGCCAAGCCCCGCTCGCGTGATGACGATGGTGAGCCGGCTGCTGCGCGAGGCCGACGCCCGCCACGGCGCGGTGGGTGGAGACCTGACTCCCGATGACGCGCGCTGCCTGCTGCACGCCTGGCTGTTCGCCGTCGAGCTCGACCACCTCGATGAGCGCGAGCTGATCGCCTACATGCAGGGGGACGACTTCAACCACGCGGACCTCTACCGGCGCGCCTGCCGCCTGCACGAGCGCAAGCTGCGCCGCGCCGTCGACGCCGCCGTGGCCGCAGCCACCGGCGAGGCGGACGTGATGACCGCCGCCGAGGGCCTGTTCGAGGCGTGCGTCGCAGCCATCCCCTACGCGCCCGCCACCGCGTTCCTGGCCGACGAGCAGGCGAAGCTCGCGGCGATCCCCGACTCGGCCACGCGCGCGCTCGGAATGGAGGCCCGCCCGCCCGGCGAGCGCGTCGGCGAGCGCCGCCGCGAGGACGGCGAGCGCCCGCGGGTGGCGATCCTGGCGGACGGCATCGGCTCGACGCACGGGGTCACGCGCACGATCGAAGAGATCCGCGCACGCGGGGTGCCGGGCTTCGAGGTCGAGGTCGTCGGCACCGACCCGGAGGTCGACCGGCGCCTGTCGGCCGTCGCGGAGATCGACGTGCCGTTCTACCCCGGTCTGCGCATCGGCGTCCCCAGCCTGCCCGTCGCCGTGCAGACGATCGCGGGCCTGAACGGCGGCGGCTACGACGCCATCCACGTGTGCTCGCCGGGGCCGGCGGGAATCGCGGGCGTGCTCATCGCGCGGGCGATGAGCCTGCCGCTGGTGGGCAGCTACCACACCGAGCTGACCGCCTACGCGGGGCTGCGCTCGGGTGAGCGGCGCGTGAGCGACGCGATGGCGCTGGCCGTCAGCGCGTTCTACGGCGCCTGCGACGTCGTCCTCTCCCCCAGCCCGGCCTCCGACGACGCGCTCGCCGCGATCGGCATGCCGGGCGAGCGCGTGCTGCGCTGGGACCGCGGCGTGGACACCTCGCGCTTCCGTCCCGGGCCGCGCGGCGAGCGCTCGCCGGCGGGCGCCGTGAACGTCCTCTACTCGGGGCGGATAACCCGTGAGAAGGGCGTGGAGCTGCTCGCCGACGCCTTCCTGCTGGCGCGCGCACGCGACCCGCGCCTGCATCTGGTCGTGGCCGGCGGCGGCCCCGAGCAGGAGCGCCTGCGCGAGCGCCTCGGCGAGCACGCGAGCTTCCTCGGCTGGCTCGAGGGCGATGGGCTCGCGGACGCGTACGCGAGCGCGGACATGTTCCTGTTCCCCAGCGCCACCGACACTTTCGGGCAGGTCATCCTCGAGGCGCAGGCGAGCGGCCTTCCGGTGATCGCGCTGGCCCGCGGCGGGCCGGTCTCGCTGATCGAGCACGGCGTCAGCGGGTTGCTGTGCGAGAGCGACCCGGCGCGGCTGGCAGACGCCGTGGTGGAGCTCGCCGCCGCGCCGCTGCTGCGCGAGCGCCTCGCCGCCGCGGCGCTGCGGGCGGTGCGGGCGCGCACGTGGGAGCGGGCGCTGGAACGGCTGGCTGACGGCTACCGGCAGGCCCTGCTCGGGCAGGGCTCATCGCACACGAGCCTGGGAGTGGGCGACCGCGCCGCGTGATGAGCCCATGACCGACCCCACCCTCACACCCGCGCGCACGGCGCTCGCCGCTCGCGTGGCATCCCAGCAGGGCAAGACCATCGCCGTCGCCCTGCACGGGATCGAGCCGGCGACGTTCGAGCGCTGCGCGGTGATCCGCGACTGGCTGGAGGACCACGGCGTCGACCGCGTCACGCTGCTGGTGATCCCCGCGCGCGACCTGCACCCCGTCGGCGAGCGCTGCCCGGAGATGATCGACTGGCTGTGCGAGCGCCGCCGCGCCGGCGACTCGATCGCCCAGCACGGCTTCCAGCACGTGCGCTCGCGCGCGGACGGCTCGGCTCGGCGGCTGCTGGCCCGCGCGCACGGGCAGCGCTGTGGCGAGTTCGTGGGCCTCGACGACGAGGAGACGCGCCGCGCGGTGCACGCCGGTTGGCGCGTGCTCAAGCTGGCCGGCGTCGAGCCGGACGGCTTCGTCGCTCCCGCGTACGCGTACACCGCCGCCCTGCGCCAGGCGCTGACGTTCCGCTTCCACTGGTGGGCCGACCTCCTGCGCGTGCACCGCACGCTGCCCGAGCTAGGGGCGGCGAGCGTGCCCGAACAGTCCGACGCCGGCCAGCTGGCCCCCGCCTGGAGCCTCACCGCGAGCGGGCCGTTCAGCCGCGCGCTCTCGCCGGCGCTGGTGCGCGCCGGGGCGCTGCTGCCGACGAGCACGCTGCGCCTGGACCTGCATCCGGCGGACCTACGTCACTCGCGCCACATGCTCGCGCTGGAGTGGGTGCTCGCCCGCAACGCCCCCCGGCGCACGGCCATCACCTACCGCGAGCTGGCCGGGGCCTGAAGGAACATCGCCGGTTCGAACGGCTTGACCGTGGAGAGGCTTGCGTAGCCGAGGTGGGCGAGGCCGAACACGTCCTCGATCGTGCTCAGCAGCGAGAAGTCGTTGAAGGGTTCCTGATTGGATGTGCCGGCTTTCACGAACGGCGAGAGCAGCAGCGCCCCCACGAGGCCCCCGCCCTTGGGCGCCCCCGTGAGCGTCTTCGCGGGCGCGTTCGGGAACAGCGGCTGCCCGCAGCAGGAGCTCGAGTCGGCGAACGCTCCGCTGGAGGGCGCCTCGTCGACCGTCACCACCAGCAGCCCGCTTTCCCTGTACGCCTTCGAGCTCGTGATCTCCGGGACGACCTGCGCCAGGAACGTGTTCGCCTGCGCCATCCCCGCGGCGGCGCCGGGGGTGCACGGCGTGGGGTTGCCGTCGTCGCAGCGATCGGGGACGATGTAGGAGAAGCTCGGCGTCAGCTTGGCCTGGGCGAGGTCGCCCTTCAGGCTGGCCAGGCCGACGTCGTCGTCGGCGCACTGCGGCGTGTCGAGGATCGAGGCGAAGTACACGAACGGGTTGCGGAAGGTCGCGTACGCGCCGGTGCTCGACGTCTGGACCGCCGTCGGATCGGCCGTGCCGAGGCTCGGGTGGGCGCACGCGGGCGCCTGCGATCCCGCTTCGTCGATGCCCTGCACGTAGGCCCGCCAGGTCAGGTGCTTGGCTTCGAGCTGGCCGGCGAGCGTCTGTGTCGAGCTCGGATACACGCAGCCGCTGCCGAGCGCCTGTTCGTCGGCGCCCACCCCGGTGGCGAGGATTTCGCCGTAGGTGGGGCAGTTGGCCGCCGTTTCCGCGGTCGGCCCCTGGCCGCTGATCAGCGCGACCTCGTCGGCCAGCTCCTCGTGGGCGACCGCATCGAAGCGGGATAGCAGCTCGCCCTTGTGCTCGAGCGTCCTCGTCAGGTATGGAGCGACGGAGGACGGCCCGAACACATACGCGAACGGCTCGTCGGAGAGCATGATCACGAACACGTGCTTGAACTTGGGCAGCGTCGTGGCCGGAGTGGACGGCGACGGTTCCGAGCCGCCGGCGCCCGAGCCCGAGCCGCCCTTCGCGCCTGAGCCGCCCTTCGCGCGGCCACTGCCGGCGCCCGAGCCGGCGGGCGTCTTCGCCGAGCTCTTGCCGCCGGAGCCCGCGGCCGGTGCAGGGGTGGGTGTGGCTTCGGGTTCGCTTTCCGGCGGGATGGCTTCTTCGGCGGGCGACGTCGACGACGAAGACGAGGATGAGGATGAGGATGAGGACGGCGAGGTGGATGCCGAGGCGGGCAGCTCGAGCCTCAGGGGGGCGCGAGCCGAGGCGAGCGTGTCGGGCGCGGGAGAGCGCGCGACGTGGCCGAGGAGCACGCCGAAGCCCAGGAACACGAGCACCAGCAACGCGGACACCCGCGCCGGCGGCAGCCGCAGGCCGCGCGCGGCGGCCGGCGGGAGGGCGGCCGGCGGAGCTTGCCCACTCGACGCAGATCGCGAGGAGTCGCTCGCGGCGGGCCCGGATCCGTATACGCGGCCGGCGAGGCCGCGCAGGAGCGAATGCAGCTGCGGGGGGTGTGAGCCGACGCGGGCGCCGCAGGCTAGGCAGTAGCGCTGGTCGGCGGCGAGCGGAGAGTCGCACTCCGCGCATCGCTGGGGACGCTCGACGTCGATGACCCGGCGCCTCCTACCCGTCCACGGTCGCGGCGCTGCTGGGCAGGCGCTCCATCAGCGTCGTCCCGCACTGCCAGCAGAACAGCGCGCCGCGGCTGTGGGGCGCGGCGCATCCCGGGCAGTTGCCGGCGACGCTGTCTTCCTGCATGCGCAGCATGCGCTCCACCTCCGCGAGCTCGGCGTCGCGTTCCTGCAGGACGGCGGCGCGGCGCACGAGCACGTCCAGCCGAAAGTGGTCGCGAATCGCCATCTCATAGGCGAGCCCGCCGAGATCCCAGTGCAGTTCGGCCACCTGCCGGGCGAGGGTGTCGCGTCGGTGCTCCAGCTGCGCGGGCGTCGAGGGTGCCGGCGGCTCGGGGGGAGCGGGCCCGGTCCCCGGAGGCGCGAGCGGCTCGGTGGGCGCGGGCCCGATCCCGAGCCCGTTGCCGTCGCTGGTGTCGCGCAGGATGCCCACGCGGCTAGCCCGTTTTCAGGACGTCGGGGACCTGCTTGGATTTTTCCTCGTAGCTCTTGCCTTTGGCCCCCTTGAGGGTGTTCAGCACCGACGCTGGCGCCGGGTTGCTCTCGCTGGATCCGACCCCGCCGTGGGAGGAGGATGCCGAGGGTTCGGCTTCCTTGCTCGCGGAGCCGCCGTTCGAGACCTTGATCACCTTCGCGCCCGCGAAGCTCTTGCGCAGGCCCGCCAGCGCCTTTTCCGCTTCGGCGCGCTTGTGATAGACGCCGGAGTAGACGACGTAGCTGCCGGCGCTGAGGCTGGTGAATTCTTCGGACTTCAGCGCGCCCACCGCCTTCGCCCCCTTGGCGCTGGCCGCGGACTTGGCGCTTTCGATGGCGCTCACGCTCGTGCCCGTCTGCGCCAGGGTCTGCAGCTGCACCGTGTAGCCGCTCGTTCCTTCGGGCCAGTCGCTGGTGAACGACGCTTCGCCGGAGGAGCCGGCGGCCGGGCCGGACGAGCCGGCGCCGGTAGCCACGGTGATCACCTGCGCCGGCGCGGTCGCCTGCTTGGAGGCGCCCCCGCGTCCGATCAGCACGCCTACGCCCATCGCCAGCAGCAGCACGCCGACGCCGGCGATCACCGTAAGCGTCTGGTTGCGCTGGGGGGCGCCGGGCGAGGGCGGGAGACCCGGAGGCGACGGGGGCGTGGCCGGCGGGCTGGGAGAGCTCGCCTGCAGGGCATCCGCGGGCGGCGAGCCGCCGAACAGGAGACTGCTCATCGTGACCCGCCGCTCGCCGCACTCCAGGCAGTAGCGCTGGTCGCCGGCCAGGGGGGCGCCGCAGCTAGGGCACGACGCCGCGGAGGCGGCGTGAGCTGCCGATGAGCTTGCGATCGATTCGGTGGACACGGTGGCTGCCTTCGTGTGGTCGACGCAGGCGAGCTGGAGGCTACACGCCGCGCGCGGCTGCATCGCTCAGAGCCGCAGCTCATATCGTCCAGCGACGGGGGCCTGCCGACGTGACGATTTTGTGAAGGCCGGCGGCGCATCGTTTGGCCGCCATCCGGGTTTGTAGGCTCAAGGGCACGAGCTGCGTGTTGTGGATGCGCGGCCGCAAAAGCGAACAGCGAGCACGAGGAGGGACTCGAACATGGCGAGGTTGACGATCAGACGAACGCTGGCGCCTGTGGCACTGCTCGTGGCGTGCCTTGCGCTAGCGCCGGTCGCCTCGCGGGCCTCGGCGGAATCCTCCGCAGAACTACCTGGGCCTCCCAAGGTCGTGACCGGTGGCAACCACGTGTCCGGCACCTCCGATGAGCTGGACGGCACGGTCAACCCGAACAACCTCGAAACCACCTACTGGTTCGAATACGGTCCGACCAACAAATACGAAAAAAAGAGCCCCGAAGGCACCCTCAAGGCAGAGCCCGCCGAGGTGACCGAGATCTCAGAGACGGTGACGGGCATGCAGGCGGGCTGGCGCTACCGGCTGGTGGCGAAGAACGCGAACGGAGAAGTGTCCGGTCACGAAAAAACCTTCGTCATCAAGACGACCAAGAAAAAAACGAGCAAGACCGTCCTCAATCTGACCCAGCCGGAATCGGTGCTCGTCGGCGAAACGCTCGTCCTCGGCGGCACCCTGACGGGCACCGGCAACGCGGGCCGCGAGGTCGTCCTGCAGGCGAGCCCCTACCCCTACAGGGCCGTCTTCGCCGACGTCGGCGCACCGATCCTCACAAACGCCGCCGGCGGCTTCTCCTTCCAGGTCCCCGACCTGTCGACCAGCACGCGCTTCCGCGTCGCAACCGTGGCAGGGACGCCGTCGCTGATCAGCAAGGTCGTCACCGGACTGGCGGCGGTGCGTGTGAGATTGAGAGCGAGCATCGACAGACACAACGTGGGCCTCGTGCGCCTGCACGGAACGGTCTCGCCAGCCGAGGTCGGGGCGCGAGTGTACTTCCAGCTCGAACGGCCGCCCAAGCAGAAGCTTCCCACCGGCAAGCCCGAAAAGCCTGGAAAGTCCGAAAGGTCCGAAGAAGAAAAGCCGCCCACGTTCTCGAGCAAGTTCAGCGCGGTCGTCAAACGGGCCACGAAGAGGATGTCGCGCTTCAGCCTGGTGGTGACGATCAAGGACGCCGGTCGCTACCGCGCGTTCGTCGCGGTCCAGCCCGGGCCGCTGGCGTCCGGACACAGCCAGACGATCTCGCTCAGCGCGGCTCCCGCCAAGCACAAGAAGAGGTAGCGCTCAGCGCGGCGCGATGAGGCCGCGGGCGGCGAGCACCTCGATGACGCGCTCGACCTCCTGCTCGACCGTTTCCTCGAAGCTGCCGAGCACCAGATCGGGCTCGGCGGGCGGCTCGTAGGGCGCCCCCACCCCGGTCATGCCGGACAGCTCGCCCGAGCGCGCGCGCGCGTACAGCCCCTTCGGGTCGCGCTGCTCGCACAGCTCGAGCGGGGCGTCCACGAAGATCTCCAGGAAGCCGAGATCGTCGGCGGCGTGGAGCGCCGCCGCCGCCTGACGGTCGGCGGCGTAGGGGCTGACGAGGCTGACCAGGGCGATCGTCCCGGACTCCGCGAGCAGCCGCGCGACGTGGGCGGTGCGGCGCACGTTCTCGCGGCGCGCGTGCTCGTCGAAGCCGAGGTCGCCGTTGAGGCCGTGACGCAGGTTGTCGCCGTCGAGCAGGAACGCCGGCTGGCCGGCCGCGAGCAGCCGCTCCTCGACGGCGGCGGCGACCGTCGACTTGCCGGCCCCGGGCAGGCCGGTGAACCACAGCGTCGCGCCGCCGTGCCCGAGCGTGCTCCAGCGGCGCTCGCGGGTCGTGCGCGTCCCCTGCCAGCGGACGTTCGGGCTGCGCTCGCTCTTGGCCTCCTCGACCGCCTCGCCCGCGGCGGAGGGATGGGCGGGATCTTCGACCTCGGTGTCGAGGATCACCGCCGCGGCAACCGTGTCGTTGGTGGCGGCGTCGATGATGATCAGGCTGCCGGTGACGCGGTTGCGCCTGTAGGAGTCGAACACCAGCGGCGAGCTCAGCTCCAGGTGCACGCGCGCGAGGTCGTTGAGCTCGAGCGTGTCGGCGCTGGAGTCGCGGCGCAGGGTCTCGACGTCGATGCGATAGCGAACGTCGACCTTGCCGACCATCGCCGTGCGCGTGGTGTGCTTGACGAGGTAGCGACGCTGCGAGCTGAGGGGCTGCTCGGACATCCAGCACAGCAGGCACTCGAAGCGGCTGGAGACCGTCGGCTGGTTCTGGGTGCGCACGATCGTGCTGCCGCGCGAGACGTCGATGTCGTCGCTCAGCCGTAGCGCCACCGACATCGGCGGGAACGCCTCGGCGACCGGGCCCTCGTAGGTGTCGATGCCCGCGACCGTCGTGCGCTGGCCGCCCGGCAGCACGACCACCTCGTCGCCCGGGCGGATGATGCCGCCGGCAAGCTGCCCGGCGTAGGCGCGGTAGTCGGCCACGCTCCCCGTACCGGGAGAACGCGACGCCGGCGGACGGATCACCCACTGCACGGGGAAGCGCACGTCGATGAGGTTGCGGTCGGAGGCTATGTGGACGTGCTCGAGGTGGTAGAGCAGCGGCGGACCCTGATACCAGGGCATCGACTGCGAGCGCTCCACCACGTTGTCGCCGAGCAGCGCGGAGATCGGGATGAAGGTCAGGTCCGGCAGCTCCAGGCGGGCGGCGAACGCATCGAACTCCTCCACGATCGCATCGAACACCGCCTCGTCGAAGTCCACGAGGTCCATCTTGTTGACGCACACCACCACGTGGGGGATGCCCAGCAGCGCGCTGATGAAGGCGTGGCGCTTGGACTGGGCGAGGACGCCGTTGCGCGCGTCCACCAGCACGATCGCCAGATCGGCGGTGGAGGCGCCGGTGACCATGTTGCGGGTGTACTGCTCGTGCCCGGGCGTGTCGGCGATGATGAACCGCCGCTGCGCGGTGGCGAAGTAGCGGTAGGCGACGTCGATCGTGATCCCCTGCTCGCGCTCGGCGCGCAGGCCGTCGGTCAGCAGCGACAGATCGACGAACTCGTGACCCATCCGCTTGCTCGTCTGCTCGACGTGCGCGAGCTGGTCGGCGAGCACCTGCTTGGAGTCGTAGAGGAGCCTGCCGATGAGCGTGCTCTTGCCGTCGTCGACCGAGCCGGCGGTGGCGAAGCGCAGCAGGTCGGTGGGGCGCTCGCTGAGGCGACGGAAGACGTCCGCGGCGCTCTCCGCGGCGCGCACGGGCGTGGTCACCGCGCCGTTGGAGTGGGCGTTGCCATTGACCGCCACGCCGCGCGAGGAACCCGATGGCTGGGGTGGGGAGCTCATCGGATCAGAAGTATCCCTGCCGCTTGCGATCCTCCATCGCCGCCTCGGTGACGCGGTCGTCGGCGCGGGTCTGGCCGCGCTCGGTGACCTCCGTCGCCGCGATCTCGGCCACCACCTCGGCGAGCGTTCCTGCCTGCGACTCGACCGCCCCGGTGCAGCTCATGTCGCCGACCGTGCGATAGCGCACCCGCGCCGTGAACGGCTCCTCCCCGTCCATCAGCTGCACGAACGGGCTGACCGCGTACAGCATCCCGTCGCGGGAGAACACCTCGCGCTCGTGGGCGAAATAGATCGAAGGCACCTCGAGATCCTCCTCGGCGATGTACTGCCACACGTCGAGCTCGGTCCAGTTGGAGAGCGGGAACACCCGCACATGCTCGCCCTTGCGGATCCGCCCATTGTAAAGGCTCCACACCTCCGGACGCTGTTTCTGGGGCTCCCACTGGCCGAACTGATCGCGGAAGGAGAGGATGCGCTCCTTCGCGCGCGCGCGCTCCTCGTCACGGCGGGCGCCGCCGAAGGCGGCGTCGAAGTCGTGCTCGGCGATCGCGTCGAGCAGCGTGACCGTCTGCAGGGCGTTGCGCGAGGCCCGCGGGCCCTGCTCCTCGACCGCGCGCCCGGCGCGGATCGATTCCTCGACCGAGGCCACGATCAGCCGCTCGCCGAGCTCTGCGATCCGGCGATCGCGGAACTCGACCGCCTCCGGGAAGTTGTGGCCGGTGTCGACGTGCATCACCGGGAACGGGAACGGCGCCGGGCGGAAGGCCTTCTCGGCCAGGCGCAGCAGCACGATCGAGTCCTTGCCGCCGCTGAACAGCAGCACCGGGCGCTCGAACTCCGCGGCGGCCTCGCGCATCACGTGCACCGCCTCGGCCTCGAGCGTGCGCAGATGGGAGAGGTGGTAGGTGGCTGGCATCCGTGCTCGTTAGCGTCGCAGATGGCGCGTGAGAAATAGGGTTGGCTAATGCGCGCCTCCCCGCGCGCGCGGGTCAACGTTAGGGCGTTTCCCGGCATATTGCAAGACCTGCAGACGGCCGCGTTACGCTGTCAAGCGATGACGGTCTCCGAGGAGAGCGAGGGCGCGTCGCGGGCCGCGCGGACGAGGCTTCCCGACTTCTTCATCATCGGACACGCCAAGAGCGGCACCACCGCGCTGTACGAGATGCTGCGGGCGCATCCGCAGATCTTCATGCCGGAGCTGAAGGAGACGCGGTTCTTCGCGCGCGAGCTGCACCGGCCGACACGACACGCGGGCGGCCACCCCCAGACGCTGGAGGAGTACACGGCCCTGTTCGCCGCCGCCACGCCGCAGCAACGCGCCGGCGAGGCCTCTCCTTCCTACATCCGCTCCGAGCATGCGGCGCAGCGGATCGCGCAGCTGCAGCCGGACGCGCGCATCATCGCGATCCTGCGCGAGCCGGCGAGCTTCCTGCGCTCGCTGCACATGCAGATGCTCCAGTCCCAGGTGGAGACCGAGAAGGACCTGCGCAAGGCGATCGAGCTGGAAGGCGCGAGGAGGGCCAAGCGCGAGAGCGGCGACCGGTCGGTCGAGCAGGCACTGCTGTATCTCGAGCAGGCGCGCTACGTCACCCAGCTGCGCCGCTATCACGACGTGTTCGCGAGCGAGCAGGTGCTGGTGGTCATATACGACGACTTCCGCGCGGACAACGAGGGCACCGTGCGCAGGGTGATGCGGTTCCTGGAGGTCGACGAGCGCTCTCCGGTGGAGATCGTCGAGGCGCATCCCTCGGTACGGGTGCGCTCGCCGCGGTTGCACAGGCTCGTACGCACGATCTACACGGGGCGCGGTCCGGTCGCGAGCAAGTTGAGGAGGACGATCAACGCCACCACGACTCGGCGGATGCGCCGCAGCGCGCTGTCGCTGTCGCGGCGCGCACAGCTGGCGGCGCCGACGGCGCCCGACGAGAAGCTGATGCTGGAGCTGCGCCGCCGCTTCGGCGGTGAAGTGGCGGCGCTGAGCGAGTACCTCGATCGCGACCTCGTCGCGCTATGGGGCTACGAGGAGATCTCCTAGAGGCGATCGTAGCCCCACAGGCCGGTCAGATCGCGGCCCAGGTACTCGCTGACGGCCTCGACCTCCGGCTTGAAACGGCGGCGCAGCTCGAGCATGAAGGCCTCGGAGGGCTCGACGCGAGGGCGGTAGATGAGCTGGCGCCATCCCGAGCCGAGCGCCTCGCGCAGCGCGCTGGGAATCGCCGCGTCCAGGGCGCGCACCGCCGGGTGCACGGCCCCCGGGTTGCGACGGGCTTCCTGCATGTCGGCGGTGAGGCGATGCAGGCGCTGCACGCGGACGTCCTTCAGCGGCCTGGTGTCGACCTTCTCGATCGCCAGCGTGTCGTCGACCTCGAGAAAGCGCAGCACCTCGCGGACGACCGCCTCGTTGTCGCGGCGGTAGTCCTCGTAGGCGAGGACCAGCACCTGCTCGCGCGGGAACACGGCATGGAAGCGCCGCAGCTGCTCGGCGTAGCGCACGTGGTCTGAGTACAGGAGCCACGCCTGGCGGCGACAGCCCCGCGGGAGCCGCTCGCCGCGGCGGCGGGGCTCCTCGAGCGCCATCGCCTTGTGGAAGTCCTTCTCGGTCTCGATGCGGTTGTGCAGCATCTGACCGTGAAAGGAGCGCAGGAAGCTGGCGGGCTCTCGCAGCAGGACGATTATGCGCGCGTCGGGCTGCAGCTGCGCGATCGCCGGCGGCACTTCCGGATACCTGAGGTACTGGGGCGAGGCCTCACCGGCGCGCTGCTCCGGACGAGCCCCGGCGAACAGCGACAGGTAATCCTCGAGCGTCGCCGGGCGCTTGGGCTTTCTCCCGTTCAGGTCCTTCGGGCGCAGTTCGGGTATGAAGAAGCGCGGCTCCTTTTCCGCAGGCATGTAGATCTGCGGATGGTTCTGGAGCATCATGTAGAGCGCCGTCGTGCCGCACTTCTGGTGACCCACGATGAAGAAGTCCGGCAGCCTCGGCTTCGACACGCGAGCCAGTATACGGCGCGATTTGGCCCTCTCACCGACGCAGCCGCACGCGCAGCTCGCGCTCGCGCAGGTCGACCGCCTCAAAAGCTCCGTCGCAGGCATAGGTGTGGGTCGCGCGCGCGGCGCCGAGGTCGCTCGGCTCGAGCCTCGCGATCTCGTGCTCGGAGTAGCGCTCGAGGCTGAGCTCGTCGATCTCGCGGAACGAGATCGCGCCGCCGTAGCGGCGAGAGCCGTCCTGCGCGGGGCGCACGAGCCGCGATCCCCAGCGCTGGATGGCCCCCGCGGGGCGCGCGCAGCGCACGTCGGAGACCACCGGGTTGCGCGGGTGCGGATGCCACGGCCCCAACGGGGTGGCGGCCGTGAACAGGTGGAGCTCGTCGAGCAGCGTCGCGTGCGCTACGGCGACGCCGACGAACAGCCACAGGCGGTCGCCGTGCGCGAGCACCGTCGCGTCGGAGGCGACGAGCCCGTCGAGCAGCACCGTCTCGCGACGCCACACGCGCGGGAACTCCACCGCCCTGTAGAGCTCGACGCGCTGCTGCGCGGAGGTCTCGGGGATCAGGAAGACCTCGCCTTCGTGCTCGAACACGCACGGATAGGACAGGTGGTATGGCGCGCTGATGACGGGGACGGGGGGCTCTGCGACGGAGCCGTCCGGGTGCAGCTCGGCGTGGGATATCACCGCGCGGTTGGTGCCCGGCGGCATCTCCTCGCAGAACAGGTGGTGGCGCCCGTCGCGCTCGAACAGGAACGGGTCGGCGTACAGGTGACCGGGCCTCCAGCGAACCAGCGCCCGCGCCTGGAGGAGCGACCATCCGCCGGTCGGCTCCGGGCCACGCTCGCGCACGCGGATCTGCCAGGGTCGGCGGAACAGCAGTCGCGCCGTCACCACGCGCAGCCACCGCCACGGCGCGCGCGCGATCAGCTCGGCCGTGGACGGAGCCGCGGGCATCGACTCGCAGGCCGGCGCGGCGACACCGCTCCCGGGAGCGCGCTCGGCGGCGCGGCATACGAGGGCCGCGATCTTCCACAGGGCCTTGTCGCGGCTCAGCGTCGTCGAGAACGGCCGCGCGCCGGAGACCGTCCGCTCGACGAGCAGCGTGCCGCCTTCGCTGCGCAGCAGCACGTCGGTGTGCACGCACGGAACGCCACGTAGCGCCGCTCGCCGGAAGGCGTCCTCGACCGGCTCGCGGGAGCTCCCGTGGCGAAGGTAGAGGACGTCTCGCCGCTCCTGCTCCGGCAGCGCTCGCTCCGACAGCCACACCACGAGCTCCGTCCCCGTCGGCGAGCCCGCGACGGTCGAGACGGCGGGCGAGGCCGGCGCGAGGGCATCCGGCCCGAGCGCGAACAGGTGGCGCTCGATCGCCGCGTGCGCTCGGCGCGTCAGGCCACGGGGGCGCGGGCCGGCGAGGGAGACCTCCACCACCTCGAGCGCGGACGAGCGCGCCAGGCCCTCGAGCGCTCGCTCCTGCCACAGCGGGGTCGGCGGACCGTCGAGCACCACGGCGATCCGGCGGGGTGCGGCGCTCATGCGGCGCGAACACTACGGTGCACGCGTGCGCTTTTCAAGATTCACCCACCCGCGCCGCGTCGTTCGGCGCCCGGTCGCGGAAGCGGACGCTCACGCGCGCGTTCTGATGCTGGGGATGGGCTGGTTTCCCTCCTCGCTCGGGGGGCTCGATCGCTACTACCGTTCGCTGTTCGAGCAGCTCCCCGAGGCCGTCGGCGTGGTGATCGGGCCCGCCGCGGGGGCTCCGGCGACGATCGAGGTGGTGGCCCGACACGAGCAGGCGCTCCCCCGTCGCCTGCTGGGCTTCTGGATCGCCGCCCGGCGGGCGGCGTCCGGCGCTGAGGTCGTGGACGCTCATTTCGCACTGTATGCCGCCGCTCCGCTGCTGCTGGGGGGCCTGCGCCGGCGCCCGACGGTGTTCCACTTCCACGGGCCCTGGGCCGAGGAGAACCTCGCGGTGCGCGACAGCTCGCGCGTCCGGTTCGCCCTGCGCAAGGCGCTCGAGCGGCGTGTGCTGGGCGCGAGCGACGCGTACGTGGTGCTCTCGGGCGCCTTCAGACGCGTGCTGATCGAGCGCTACGGGGTGTCCCCCTGGGACGTCCACGCGTGGGCCCCGGGCGTGGACCTCGACGCGTTCTCCCCCGGAGACCGGGCGGACGCTCGCGCACGGCTCGGGCTCGAGCCGGGGGCGTTCGTCGCCGCATGCGTGCGGCGCCTGGTGGCGCGCATGGGGATCGACGTCCTGCTCGACGCGTGGGGCGAGATCGCGGCCGGGCTGCCCGCCGGCTCGACGCTGCTCCTCGTCGGCGACGGGCCGCTGCCGGCGAGCTCGGTCGGCGCGCCGCCGAGCCGCCGCTCGCCGGGCGCGTGCGGATGCTCGGCCGCCTCTCCGACGAGGACCTCATCGACGTCTACCGCGCGGCCGACGTGGCGGTCGTGCCGAGCTCTCCCTCGAGGGATTCGGCCTGGTGGTGCTGGAGGCGGCGGCGTGCGGCACGCCGAGCATCGTCAGCGACGTCGGGGGACTGCCCCAGGCGGCGGCGCCGCTCGACCCCTCGCTGGTCGTGCCCGGTGCGGACACCGCGGCGCTGGCCGCACGACTGGAGGCGGCAGCGGACGGACGCCTGCCGAGCCGAGCCGCCACCCGGAGCTACGCCGAGCGCTTCTCCTGGCCGGCGCTCGCCCAGCGCCACCGCGAGCTCTACCGGCGCCTGGCCGCGGGCGAGCGAGACGAGCGCCTGCGAGTCGTGTATCTCGATCACGTCGCGCTGCTGTCGGGTGGCGAGATCGCCCTGTTGCGCCTGCTGCCCCACCTGCGCCGCGTGCACCCCCACGTGATCCTCGGCGAGGACGGCCCGCTCGCCGATCGCCTGCAGGAGGCCGGAATCTCGGTCGAGGTGCTCCCGATCGCGGCCTCCGCGCGCGACCTGCGCCGCGACGCGGTGCGCCTCGGCGGAGCCTCGCCGGCGGCGGCGCTGCACACGCTGGCCTACATCGTGCGACTGGCGCGCCGGCTGCGCAAGCTGCGCCCCGACCTCGTGCACACGAACTCGCTGAAGTCGGGCGTGTACGGGAGTCTCGCGGCGAAGGCGGCCGGCGTTCCGCTCGTGTGGCATGTGCGCGACCGCATCGCCGAGGACTACATTCCGCGACCGGCCGTGCGCCTCGTGCGGGCCCTCATCGCAGGCCTGGCCGACGGCGTCATCGCCAACTCGACCGCCACGCTCGAGACCCTGCCCGCACGCACGCGCGAGCGCGGCTGGGTGATCCCCGACTCGGTCGAGCTCCCACCCGACCCGTCGAGGCCCAGCCCGACACGGTCGAGCCCGAGCCCGACTCTGTCGAGCCCCGCACGCAGCCGCGCGGGGGCGAGGCGGACGGCGTGACGTTCGGCATGCTGGGGCGGATCGCCCCGTGGAAGGGACAGGATCTCTTCCTGCGCGCGTTCGCCGCCGCCTTTCCCGCCGGAGGAGAGCGGGCGGTGCTGGTGGGCAAGCCGATGTTCGGCGAGGAGAGCTACGAGCGGGAGCTGCACGCGCTCGTCGCGCAGCTCGGGATCGCCGAGCGCGTCGAGTTTCGCGGCTTTCGCGAGGACGTCTGGCGCGAGCTCGCGTCCTTCGACGTGCTCGTCCACGCCTCCGTCATCCCCGAGCCCTTCGGCCTGGTCGTGCTCGAGGGCATGGCCGCCGGCCTTGCGGTGATCGCCGCGGACGAGGGCGGCCCCGCCGACGTGATCGCCGACGGCCTCAACGGGCGCCTGTTCCGAAGCCGCGATCGCGACTCCCTGACCGCGGCGATGGTGGCCCTCGGCGCGGACCCGGCCGAGCGCCGGCGCCTCGGCGGCGCCGCCCGGCGCGCAGCCGAGGACTACGACCCGCGGAAGCTCGTCGAGCGCTTCGAACGCACCTACGACCAGGTGCTCGCGCGCCGCACGCATTCCGCGGGCGGCGAGGCGGGTGGCTCTCAAGCATGTCGCGACGGTCGCCGATAGACCCGGGAGGGACCCTCGCCCCTACTCCCTGGAGCCCAGCCATGAACCTGCCCATCGATCTTCGCCGTCGCCTCGTCCGGCTCGCGATGATCGGCGCCGCGATCCTCGCCGTCGGGCTCGTGCTGCCCATCTGCGCGACGGCGGGTCAAGCGCAAGCGCGTGCCCAGGAAAAGGCCGCGCGCGCCGAAGAAAAGGCCGTCCGTGCCGAAGAACGAGCCGTGCGCGTCGAAGAACGGGCGGCCAGGCGCGACGGCGCGGAACCGTCCGCAGAAGGCACGAGCGAATCCGGCGAAGGCGCCCACCAGCCGGCGAGCGAACCGGGCGGCTCATCGTCCGCGAGCGCATACCGCGGATGCCGGGTCGGCATCGAAGCGAGCGCGAGCCGGGTGAGCTCTGGCGAAGCGGTGACCCTGTCGGGAACGTTGCAGTGCCCAACCGAAGCAGCCGCAGCCGAACAGCAGGTGTCGATATATCAGCGTCAGGCCGGCGCGGGCGGCGCGGGCGCCTACAGCCTCGTGGGCACCGCCACCACGGACGCCGCCGGCGCCTACGAGCTGGGCTCGCCCGCGATCTACGCGAACACCGTCTTCCAGGTGCGGATCGGCCGGCGCCACGCGCGCGCGGCTGTGCGGGTCGCCGCCCACGTCACGATCGCTGCCGTGCCGGCGAGCGCGCAAGCCTCCGCCGCGGGCGATGGCTCGCGACCGTCGAGGCGAGCGTGGACGACTTTCACGGGCACGGTCAGCCCCGTCGACACGGGCGCGCTGCTGGCGCTGCAGGTGGCAGACGCCGCCTCCGACGAACGCTGGCGGTCGGTTGCCTTCGGCCACGTGGCCGCCGACGGCAGCTATTCGATCGCGCATGACTTCAGGACCCCCGGCGAGGTGAGCGTGCGCACGATCGTCCGCGCACGCGGGCTGAACGCGCCCGCCGTCTCGGAACCGCTCTCCCTCGAGGTCTCCCAACCCCAGAACCCGCAGCTCACGATCGAGAGCTCGGCCGACCCGCTCACCTACGGAGCGACGGTGACGATCGGCGGCGTCGCCGCCGGCGCAGCGGGCCAGACGGTGACGCTGCTGGCGCGCACGCGCGGGGGCGTCTTCGTGGCAGTGGCGGAAACCACCACCGATGAAGGCGGCGAATACAGCTTTACGCAAGCGCCGCTCGCGAGCAGCGACTACCGAGTGATCGACGCCGGCGCGCGCTCCACGGTGCTGCCCGAGGGCGTCGCTTTCGCGCTGAGCACAGAACCCCTCCCGGGCACCGTCGCGGTCGGAGAAGCCTTGACGATCTCCGGAGCGCTGACCCCGGCGCCGGTCGGTCAGCCGGTGTACCTGGAACGCGAGTACTCATCCGGCGTCGGCTTCCATGTGGTCGGAGTGGGAACCGTGGACGCCACTTCCCAGTTCGCGATCGCCTACACCTTCGAAAGCGCCGGCACGAGCGTCCTCAGGGTGAAGGTTCCCGGTGACGGCCAGCTCCAGGCGAGCACCGGCGCGCCCTTCACCGTCACCGCCGAACGCCGGTAACCGTCACCGCTCGCGGCGCGCGCTCGGTCGCGCGAGCCAGTTCACCACGTTCGTGCTCTGCGCGAACGCGTCACGAGTGAACGGCCCTTCTCCCGTAACAGAGAAGATCTCATAGTCCAACTCGCTCAGCAGGTCCCAGAGGGCTCGCGAGGAAGAGTCGTACAGGGCGGCCGCCGAGGCGACGTGCTCGAACACCAGCAGCGGCCTGGCCTGCGCGAGCAGCGTGCGAGCACCCTCGATCACATCCAGCTCGGCCCCCTCGACGTCGATCTTGACAACCCGCGGCGTGCGCCCACCGAGCTCGGCGTCGAGCGTTGAAACGGTGACGGTTATGTACTCGGGATCGCCCTGCTCGTCACTGATCTGCGGGCTTCGCCGCAGTCCGCTCCAGCCCTCCAGGCTTCTGAAGTGACAGAATTGTGCGGAGTCGGGACGGGCGCCGAGCGCCATCTGCCGGCAGTCCACCGTCGGGAACGCTCTCGCCAGATCGCCGGCGACGGACGGGATCGGCTCGAAGGCGATGTGTTGCCCGTGCGGCGCCACACGCACCGCTTCGCGCAGGATCTGCCCACGGTTGGCTCCAACGTCCACATATGTGGCGTCGCCGCCGAGGGCGCTCGCGAGAATCGCCGTGATCGCGATCTCCTCGCGCAGCGCCTGACGCGCCCCCGGGTAGAACGCTGCGAGCAGCTCCGGGCGCTGCATGCGCCGTGACACGGCCGCAACCGTCCGTCTCGTTAGCGACATCGGCGCATCCTACAGCCACGATCCTGCACGCGTGCGTCGGCTATGCTTGACAGTCTGATGGTCGAGCGCGGCGGGCGATTCACCACAACCAAGCGAGGACCCGGCGAGCTCCGCAGATGCCGGTGGACGTGACCTCGGTACTGCTGGTCACGCCGCGATGGACACGGGACGGCGGCGTCGCCGCACATGTGATCGCGAGCGCAGGCGCGCTCGCGGAGCGCGGTCTCAGCGTGAGCGTGCTGGCGGCGAGCGTGGACGCCGACGTGTGCGTGCCCGGTGTGACCCTTTTTCACAGTTCCGAGCTGTTCGACGAGCAGTCCTCGCCCGCGGCGAGGCTTGGCGACGCCATGTCAACACAGCCGACAGTCGTACACCTGCATCAGTTCGAGGACCCCGACGTGCTCACATCGATACAGCAGCTCGCGCCGGTGCTGCTCAGCGCTCACGGCTACACCGCGTGCACGTCCGGAGTGCACTACTTCGGCCCCGGACAGGAATGCACACGCCGGCATGGGGTGGGCTGCGTGCCGCGGCTCGTGGCGTGCGCGCACACGAGCGACCCGCGCCAGCTGCCCGGCGCCTACAGGCGAGCGAGCCGGGGACTGGAGGCCCTCAGGCGCGCCGACGTGGCCGTCTCATACTCCAGCGCGGTCGACCGGCACCTGTCAATCAACGGCGTGACTCGACGCAGGGTGATCCCGCTCTTCACGACGATGCTCCCGACGGCCGGCTCCGGGCACGCCACTCGCCGTCGCGTCGTGTTCGCGGGGCGGGTGGTATTGCCCAAGGGCATCGCCGTGCTGATCCGCGCCGCCCAGCTCGTGGACGGAGAGTTCGTCATCTGCGGAGACGGCTGGCGCCTGCAGGAGATGCGCAGGCTCGCGCAGCGTCTGGGTGTGCAGGAGCGCGTCTGCTTCAAGGGCTGGCTCGCCGGCGAGGCGCTCGCGCGCGAGCTTGCCGAAGCGTCGGTGGTGGTCCTGCCCTCGCTCTGGCCCGAGCCGTTCGGCCTCGTCGGAATCGAGGCGTTCGCCGCGGGGCGACCGGTGATCGCGAGCGCCACCGGAGGAGTCGGCGACTGGTTGGAAGACGGCGTCAACGGGCTGTCCGTCAAGCCGGGAGACGTGGATGCGCTCGCGCGCGCGCTGGGCGAGCTGCTCGCGGACCCCGCGCGCCAGCAGGCGATGGGAGCCGCGGGCAGGGAGATGGCGGCGGCCCGCTTCTCTCGCGAGCGTCACGTGGCGGCGCTGCTCGACGCATACCGTGGCGC
Source organism: uncultured Solirubrobacteraceae bacterium (assembly GCA_963782325.1). Taxonomy (GTDB): domain Bacteria; phylum Actinomycetota; class Thermoleophilia; order Solirubrobacterales; family Solirubrobacteraceae; genus Palsa-744. The sequence goes on along the minus strand of CAWAJG010000003.1, from coordinate 208,133 downwards.
TCGCGAGGGGTGGGAATCCAACGGCGGGCGCGCCCGCGCCGGCGCTCGACTGGCGTCGGTGAGCTGAGAGAAGTGGACGAGAACGAAACCTCGCCGGCGCTCCTGTGCGTCTCGCAGTCGTTCGCCCCGGACACCACCCCCACGGCGATCCGGGCGAGCAAGCTGCTCGAGCGGCTGGGCGCCGAGTGGGACGTGACCGTCCTCACCGAGAGCCAGGGCGAGCGAGCGAGCGAGAACTGCGTGTGTGTAGAGGTCGTTCGCAGCCGGCGGCCCAGCCGGCTGCTGGCGCTGCTCAGGCGGGTGCGGATGAGCAAGCTGCTGGAGATCGCGGTGTGGCCGGACGACGCGATCTTCTGGGTGGCGCCGGCGATCCGCGCCGGGCGGCGCATCATCCGCGAGACCAAGCCGAGCGCGATCGTCGTGTTCATGATGCCCTACTCGGGCGGCCTGGTGGGCATAGCGCTGCGCCGGCTGAGCGGGCTGCCGCTGATCCTCAACCTGGACGACTCGCCGACGTGCACCGACATGCACCCACACTTCCCCACGCGGCTGCACTACCACCTTGCGAGGGCGCTCGAGAACTTCTACATCCGCCGCGCGGACGCCGTCGTCTACGTCTCGCAGACGAACCTCGACCTGGTCGCCGCCAGACAGCCCGAGGACGCGCGCCGCAAGCTCCATCTCGTCCGCTACGGCGCCGATCGCGCCGACTTTCGCCAGCAGCAGCCGCGCGCCGGCGGGTTCGAGATCGCCTACGTCGGAGCGATGTCCGGCTGGTGGTCGCTGATCGACAAGGACGCCCCCGCTGGTCGCGTGGGACGCCTGTACGACGCCTGGACACGGCTCGGGCGCTACGAGCGGATGACGCTGGACCAGCGCACGTCCTCGCCGGCGCTCGTCGGCGGCGCGATCCTCGACGCGATCGCCGAGCACCCCGCGTGGGTGGGGCGAGTCAACCTCGTCATCTACGGCAACCCCTATCCGCAGTCGCTGGTCGCCCAAGCCCTCGCGAGCTGCGGCGTCGAGGGCGTCGTGAGCGTCTTCGGCCCGCTTCCGCACCGCGAGGTAGCGGAGATCCTCACCCGCTCGGATCTGCTGTTCCTGACGCTGCCCGGGCGAGTCGACGGGTCGCCGGGCGGGCGCATCTCCGCGAAGACGTACGAGTACCTCGCCACCGACCGCCCGATCCTCGCCGCGGTGCCGCGGGGCGAGAACTGGAGCTACCTCGAAGACAGGCCCGGGGTGTGGCTGGTGGACCCCGATGACCGGGACGGGATGAGAGAGGCGATCGTCGAGCTCGCCGAGGCCAAGTTCGCGGGCACGCCGCGCACGTTCGACCGCGAGCGCCTCGAGCAGGAGCTCTCATACGAGACGCGGGCGAAGGAGTTCGCCGCCGCCATCCGTGCGGGGATCGAGCGCGCGGCGAGCGGCGATCGCGCGCCTCAGCCCGAGCTCTCCGCCCGCTGAGCCACCGCGGGCAGAGCGCCCTCGACTGCCAGCGGTCGATTGTCCAGGAGCTCCTCGACCAGCCCCGCCACAACCCGTGCGGTGCGCTCGACGCCCATCGCGCCGCGTGCGAACTCGCTCCCGCGGGCACCCAGCTCGTCGCGCCGGCTCTCGTCGGCGAGCAGGCCGGCGAGCGCGTCGGCGAGGGCCTCCGGCCGCGGCGCGGCGATCAGGGCCGCCTGCGCGCGGATCAGCTCGGGCCACGCTCGCGGGCCGTCGAGCGCGACGACCGGTGCGCCGGAGGCGAGCGAACCGGCGAGCGAGCCCTTGCGCGAGGTGGGGCCCGACGGTTCGGGGTGAAGCAGCACGTCGCAGGCGTGGAGCGCATCGGAGAGGGACTGCGCCGGGAGCACGCCCGAGAACGACAGCGCGTGCTCGATGCCGCGGGCGCGCGCGCCCTCGCGCCATGCGTCGGCGGCGGGCGCGTCGGGTCCCGGCGCGCCGAGCAAAGCCAGGCGCACGTGCGGGCCGCGATCGTGCAGCAGGCGCAGCGCGTCGAGCACCAGCGAGAGCGCGGCGCCCTGGTAGGCGTAGCCGAACAGCCCGATCAGCTGACCGCCTCGATCCGGACGGCGCTGACCGGCGCTCGGCGCCGGCAGGTTCGAGAACACCGGCGCCAGCTCGACCGTCCGCCGCGGCAGCCACCGCTGCGCGGCGAGCCACTCGCCGCGGAGGGGTTCGGTGACGACCGCCGCGCCGCAGGTGCGCATCACCGCGGGCAGGACGGCGCTCTGGCTCAGCGCCCACGCCTTGCCGCGCAAGCCGCCCATGTGCCACGGGTAGCGGAACTCGTGCAGCACCCCCACCACCGGGACCCCCGAGCGCCGCAGCGCCGACATCGTCGAGCCGACGAACAGCGGAAAGCCTCGGTAGGAGTAGGAGAACACCGAGTAGTGCAGGATGATCGCGTTCCGCCGGCTGTCGTGGAGCTCTGTCGCGAGCCCTCTCCTCCACGAGCGAAACTCCGCGCGGGCGCCCCGCAGCGACGGCTCGCTGCGCCAAAGCCAGTGCGAAGTGCAGGCGATGTCCTCGTGGGCGAGCGCCTCGGATAGCAGCACGGCATGGTCGCGCATGCCGCAGGTGGAGCTTTCCGATACACCGACGACCGCCGCCCGCACGCTCTGGCGAGGCTGCGTCGCGCGGGCGTCAGGCATCGTCCGCTCGGCGTGCGGCCGGCGTGAGGAGCTCTCCTCGGTAGGCGGCCTCGATCGCCTGGGTGAGCGCGTCGATGTCGCCCGTCGGCAGGATCGCGCCGTCGCGACCGGGGTCGATCAGCTCCTTCATCCCCGTGTCCTCGCTGACGATGACGGGCACGCCGGCGGCGAGGGCCTCGGCGGGTGCGTAGGCGAACCCGTCCTCGTAGGCCGGGTGCACGCAGAGGCTCGCCGTGAGCAGGCGGGGCAGCGGGTCGCCGGGGCAGACGTCGATGCGGCGATCTGCGGCACAGGCGCGCTGGACGAAGCGCCGCATTCCCGGCGTCCCCCACCCCCCGACGAGGCGAAGCGCGATGTCCGAGTGGGGCAGGCGGCGAACGGCGTCGATCAGCAGTGGCACGCCCTTGTGGACGGCGAGGCTGCCGACGTAGACGATCTCGAACGAGTCCGCCGGCGCTCGCACGCCTGCGGATTCGTAGCGAGGGTCGGGCGTCAAGGGAAAGCGTGAGAGCTGCTCTTCGCGGAATCCCTCCTCGAGGAACGACTCTTCCACGTAGCGAGAGGCGGCGTAGATGCGATCCGCCTGCGCGTACTCGCTGAGGTTGCGAGCGAGCAGGCGGCTCGCCCAGGATCCTTCCAGCGGGTACCGGCGGCGGGCGAGCGCATGCTGTCGCGCCAGGCGCCGCAGGTGGGGGTTCGCCGAGACGAGCGACACCGATTCGTAGCCCGCTCTCCGCGCCGCGCGGAACTGCGTCAACGCCTGGCTGTTGAATGCGATGAGATGCTCGGCGGCCGGCAGGCGCTGCGCGGCGTAGGCGTCGAACTCGACCATCGCGGCCTTCATGCGCACGCCCACGGAGGTGGGCAGCGGCAGCGCCCGCAGCAGCTCGATCAGGTAGGGGAGCCCGAGCGCATGGCGTGGCGGTTGGTGTGCCGCGGGCGAGGCGGACGCGCGCGTGGAGTCACAGATGCAGACCGTCGGCTGCTCGCCGCGGGCGAGCGCGTCGAGGATCTCCTGCAGGTGGCGCCCGAGGCCGCCGGCGCCGAGCGGCGCGTCGCAGGAGACCACGACGCGACCGTCCGCCAGCGCCGCGCGCTGCGCGCGCTGGGCGGCTTCGCGCCATTCGCCTCCGAGTGGCCCACCGGGTCGGCTGCTCGGCACGCGCGCCTCAGCCGATGCGCTCATAGTCCCACAGCGCCACGAGGTCGCGACCCAGGTACTCGCTCAGCGCGACGACCTCACCCTTGAAGCGCCGGCGCAGCTCGAGCAGCACCTCCTCTTCGGGTGGCTGCGGCCGGCCGTTGATGACGTGGCGTTGGGTCGCCTGGATCGCCCTGAGGCGCAGCGAGCCGGGCGTGACCGTCTTGATCGCCGCCTTCACCGTCCGGGAGACGGGGCCCCTCCCGACCGACACCGCGTTCAGCAGTTCGTCGACCTGCTGCGAGCGCATCCGCTTGACGGTCGGATTTGCGTCCATCACCTCGACCGGAGCCGCCTCCTCGACCCCGAGAAAACGTCGCACGGCGCGTACCGTGCCCTCGTTGTCGGCGCGAAAGTCCTCGTATATCAACACCAGCACCTGCTCGGGTGAGAACACGGCGTGATAGCGGCGCAGCTGCTCGACGTAGCGCACGTGATCGGAGTACATGAGCAGCTGCGGTCGGTGCGAGCGGCGGGGGATCTTCCTGCCTTCTCGCCTGGCGCCCTCGAGCGCGATCGCCGCCCGCAGGCGCTTCTTCGACTCGACGTGGGTGAGCAGCAGTTGCGAATGCAGTGAACGCAGGAAGCTCGCGGGCTCGCGCAGGATGGCGATCATGCGTGCGTCCGGGCAGACCTCGGCGATCCGCGCGGCGGCGTCGCGTGAGAGCAGATACGGCGAGGATGCCTCGCCGATGCGCTGGTCGGGCCGGGCGTCGGCGAACAGCGAGAGGTAGTCCTCGAGCGTCTGCGGCGTGGCGCCCGCCCGCGGCGGCTGGAAGCGGGGACGCATGTCACCCGCGAAGAACCATGGCTCCTTCAGCTCGGGCATGTATATCTGCGGGTGACGGCGCAACATCTCATACAGCGCGGTGGTGCCACACTTGGGATGACCGACGATGAAGAAATCGGGCACCCGCGTCTTCGGTCCCCGTGCGGCCCTCGACGCTTCAGTCGATGCCGTCATAGCCCCAGAGTGTAACGAGGTCGCGATCGAGGTACTCACTGAGAGCCACGACCTCTCCCTTGAAGCGCCGGCGCAGCTCCAGCGTCAGCTTCTCCTCGGCGGGACGGGGCCTGCCGTGCAGGGCGTGGCGCTGGAGCGTCCGCAGGCCGCGATGGCGCAGCCGCCGGGGGGTGAGCAGCTTGATCGGCGTCCCCATCGCCCGCGCGACCGGCCCCCGGCCGAGATAGAGGGAACGCACGAGCTCGTTGACGCGCGGTGAGCGCACGCGGACCGTCGGATTCGCATCGCTCACCTCGATCGGCGCCGTGTCGTCGACGTCGAGCAGCCGCAGCACCCGTCGCACCGTTCCCGCGTTGTCCGCCCGGAAGTCGTCGTAGATGAGCACCAGCACCTGCTCGGGTGAGAACACCGAGTGATAGCGGCGCAGTTGCTCGACGTAGTGCAAATACTCTGAGTAGACGAGCCCCGGCGAGCGGCCGATCTCCTTCTCCTGGCGTCTCACCTCTTCGAGCGCGATCGCCTTCGCGAGGTCCTTCTCCGTCTCGACGTGGTCGCGCATCAGCTCCATGTGCAGCGAGTGCAGGAAGCTCGCGGGCTCGCGCAGTATCGCGACGATGCGCGCGGCCGGTGCGAGCTCGGCGATCCGGCTGGCGGCGTCGCGCGAGCGAAGATATGAAGGCGACGCCTCGCCGATACGCTGACCCGGCTCGGCCTCCGCGAACAGCGCCAGATAATCGTCGAGCGTATGTGGATGGATGCTGGAGGACTCGCTGCCGGGGTGCAGCTCGCGGGCGAAGAATCGTGTCTCCTTGAGCTCCGGCATGTAGATCTGGGGGTGACCGCGCAACATCTCATACAGGGCGGTGGTGCCACACTTGGGGTGCCCGACGATGAAGAAATCGGGCACCCTCTTGCCAGACGCGGAGAGGGTGGTCGGCTGTTCACCCGTGTCCGTCATGGCTCTTCCCATGTGAATGCGCCGCCGGGCGAAGCTGTGAAAACACGGCTGCCCAGGGGAGATGCAGCAGGGCGGTGACGCGCGAGCCTTGCTGCGGCTGCTCCGGCCTGCCGTTGAGCGCGACCACATCTTTCCTGAGCAGGCGATTTCCCTGAAAAGCGACGCCTGTCCGCAGGGCGGCCAGATCGGGGAGCGCCGCGGGAGACTGGATGCAGTCGAGAATCTCTTTGAGCACCCCCTCCGGGTCTGCGACGAACGCCTCGTGACGCACGAACAGCCGCCGCTCGCGCGGGTGGTGAAGGAAGGTGAACAGCGACAGCAGATAGCTCAACCACAGATAGGCGTTCGTCATGCGCATGTCCCACGTCTGCTTGTAGCGCACGCCCCGCCGCCCGTAGGATGCGACCACGCTCTGCGGATCGCGGACCAGGAACAGCAGGTACAGGTCGATCCCGTCCAGCGCCTGCAGCTCCCGCGCTCGCCGCGGCAGGTGAGAGCTGTCCACCACGTGGGTCGCTCCAGCCACGCGGGCGATCGCCCGAAAGAGCTCTTCGGTGACCCGGCGGTAGCGCTCGCGCAGGCGCCGCTGCTCGCGCCAGGTGCGCAGCCGAAACATCCCCGAGGATTTCTCCAGGATGAGGGTCTCGCGGCCCAAGAGCTCCGATGAGACCTCGACGTTCTCGCGTACGGATCCCCAGAACCGCTCGCGCTCCGAGCCCGGCAGCGGCGAGACCCCCTCCCAGCGAAGCCACCTGGCGAGCTCGCCCGCGAAGAAGACGCCATCGCAGTTGCCCAGCGTGAGCCCGAGGATGGTGCTTCCGCTGTGACCGGCCCCCATCACGAAGACCACCTTCGGCTTCACTGCGCTGGCCCGGGGCTCGACTCGGACGCAGCCGCAGCTCTCGCTTGAGGCTGGAGTCGGGAGAACACCGCGGTCCACGGCAGCTGCAGCAACGCGGTGACGCGAGAGCCCTTCGCCGGGCTGGGAGGCTGGCGTTTCAGGGCGACGACGTCCGACCTGAGCACTGGATTGCCCTGGAACGCCACACCGGTCTTCAGGGCGCTCAGGTCGGGGATCGCGGCCGGAGACTCGATGCAGTCGAGGATCTCCTGCATCACCGCCTCCGGGTTCGAGACGAACGCCTCGTAACGCACCAGCAGCCGGCGGTCGCGCCGGTGGCGCAGAAACGTGAACGCGGACAGGGCGTAGGTCAACCACAGATATGCGTTTGTGCTGAGCAGGTTGAATCTTGGAAAGACGGTCTTGTCGTTGTCGTAGGAGGAGACCACGCTGCGGGGATCGCGGACCACGAACAGGAGGTACAGGTCGATCGCCTCCAGCGCCTGCAGCTCGCGGGCGCGTCGTGGGAAGTGAGAGGTGTCGACGACGTGCGTCGCCTCCGCCACGCGGGCGACGGCGCGAAAGACGTCCTCGTTGAGCCGGCCGTAGGCCTCGCGCGCTCGCCGCCGGGCGCGCCGGCCACGCACGCGAAAGACCGCCGAGGACTGCTCGAGCGCGCGCGCGTCGCCAACCGCCAGGTCGGGGACGCCGTCGACGTGGTCGCGCACGGCGCTCCAGAAGCGCGCCCGCTCCTCGCCGGGAAGCGGCGATTTGCCCCCCCTGGCAAGCCACAGGTGAATCTCGCCGGCGCAGAACACGTTCGCGCAGTTGCCGAGCGCGATGCCGAGGATCGTGCTGCCACTGCGGCCGGCACCCATGACGTAGACCACGCTCGGCCGCTCGGCGCGATCTGCGGATGGCGATTCAGCTTGTGGAGTGGTCGAGCTCTTGGACATGCCGATCCGATCCTTCGCCGGCGCCGGCCGGCTCGTGCGCGCCGCCGTCCACGAGTCGCTCGAGCGCGGCGGAGACTCCTTCGCAGACGACCTCCGGCGCGAACAGCCGCTGCGCCTCCGCGCGCGCCGTCGATCGCATCTCGCTCGCGTTGGCCCTGAGCCCGTCGAGCATCGCCACGATCGCCGCGGCCATGCCCTCCACGTCGCCCGGCGCGACGGCCGCTGCGACCGACCTGTCGACCTGCTCGATCGCGCCCACCTCCGTCGTCGCCACGACCGGCACTCCGGCGGCGAGCGCCTCGGCGACGGTCAGCGCGAACGCCTCGTACTTGCTTGCCTGCAGCAGGATGTCGCTGCGCGCGAGCTCGCCGGGAACCCCAGATCCTTCGACGGGCCCGGCGTACTCCGAGTTCTCGTCCGGCAGGTCCTCGAGCAGCTTGGTGTAGTTCGACCACACGCTCGTTCCCCCGACGACGCGGATGCGCACGTCTACGTCGCGTTCGAGCAGCAGCCTCGCCAGCGCGACCACGTGCTCGAGACCCTTTCCGGTGGCGATCCGGCCGAGGACGATGATCGTCGGCGGGCTCCCGAGCGGTCTGTCTGAGCACGCGAAGCGGTCGAGACGGACGGGGTTCGCCACCACCACGCTGTCCTGTTCGCGCAGGCCGTAGTCGCGCATCAGATGAGCGCGAAACACTTCGCTGATGCACACCACCAGCGACGCCCGCCGAATCTGCTTGCGCTGGATGCGCATCCGCGACCAGAGCATCGCGGCGGCGATCGCGAACGCGTAGGCGGGCCGGCCGCGAAAGCTGAGCCGGCGCTCGGAGATCAGGAACCTCAGCGCGTCGGCGCTGCTCTGCCCCGGATGCGCGACCAGCGGCACGCTGTCGCGGAGGCTCCGTGGAATCGACAGGTTCTCCACGTTGGAGAACTGGTAGAAGACGTCGTACGGGTCGGCCGTGTGCCGGCGCGAGACCTCTGAGCGCAGACGCCACGACGCGACGCCGCGAGCGATCAGCGAGCTGACGAACGCGGCGATCCTCGTTCGGCTGTACCAGCGGTTCCACTGCCACGTGCTCGTCCCCCAGACGAACGTGAGATTCTCGACGCCGGTGATCCGCGCGGGCAGCTCGTGCTCGTTGGCGGGAAAGAAGCAGTCGATCCGGTGGCCGAGCGTCGCCAGACCGTGCAGCAGGTCGGTGGCGATGCCGGGGACGCCGCCGACTTCTTCAGCGGGGGCGAATCCGATCCACGCTATGTGCAGCGACCTACGGGACACGGTCGTAGCCCCACAGGCTTACGAGATCGCGGTCCAGGTACTCGGCGAGCGCGACCACCTCCCCCTTGAAACGGCTGCGCAGCTCCGCCATCAGCCGCTCGTCGGGCGGCTGCGGCTTGGCGAAGACCACCTGGCGCCGGGCCGCGTAGAACGCCCTGCGCCGCAGTCCCGCGGGGGTGAGCGCCTTGACCGTACCCTTCACCGCCCGCGAGACCGGGCCCTTTCCCACCCCCACGGAGTGCACAAGCTCGTGCAGCAGCTGCGATCGAGCGCGGACCGTCGGGTTGGCCTCGATCGCCTCGATCGGATGGCTGTCGTCGACCTCGAGGAAGCGCAGCACCTTGCGGACCATCGCCTCGTTGTCGCGGCGGAAGTCGTCGTAGATCAGCACGAGGATCTGCTCCGCCGGGAAGACGGCGTAGAAGCGACGCAACTGCTCGACGTAGCGGACGTGCTCGGAATACATCAGCGCGGGAGGCCAGTAGGAATATCGAGGCACGTTCTTGCCCTGGCGCCTGTCGTCCTCGAGGGCCAGCGCGCTGCGAAGGTCGCCCTCGGTCTCGACGTAGGTCTCCAGGAACTGCAGATGCAGCGAATGCAGGAAGCTGGCTGGCTCGCGCAGCAGGGCGATGATGCGCGCGGCCGGCTGCACCTGGGCGATGGCGCTCGCGGCCGTCCGGCTCCACAGGTAATGGGCCGTCGCCTCGCCGGCGCGCTGCTCGGGACGCGCCGCGTCGAACAGCGAAAGGTAGTCCTCGAGCTTCGTCGGAGTCCCTTCGGGCCGCGGTGGCGTGCGCACGTGCAGCTCGGGCGCGAAGAACCACGGCTCCTTGCAATCGGGCATGTAGATCTGCGGGTGGCGCCTGAGCATCTCGTAGAGCGCGGTCGTGCCGCACTTGGGATGGCCGACGATGAAGAAGTCGGGGATCCTCTGTGACGAGAGGGCGCTTCCAGACCCGATCACCGCGCCCTGCGCAGCCCCCGCGTGCTCGGGGCCGATCAGGCTCCCATCCCGCCTCAAAGCCGCGAACCGGTAGCGATCGCCGAGGCCGAGCGATAGTAGGCGTTGTGCTCCCGCAGGTAGTCGATCGTGTCGAACGCCACCAGCTGGCCGTCTTTGATGACCATCACTCGATCGCAGATGTCGAGCGTGGACATGCGGTGGGCGATGATGAACAGCGTCAGTTCGTGCTTGAGCCCGGTCAGCGACTGCTGGATCAGCGCCTCCGAGTTCGGGTCGAGCGCGCTCGTGGGCTCGTCGAGCACGAGCATCTCCGGCTGTGCGGCAAGCGCGCGAGCGAGGCATATCCGCTGCTGCTGACCGCCTGAGACCGCATCGGCACGGGGGCCGACGATCGTGTCGTAGCCCTTCGGCCAGGCCAGGATCTCATCGTGGACGTGGGCAAGGCGAGCTGCCTGTTCCAGCGTGCTGAAGTCGAGCTCGCGCTCGAAGCGGATGTTCTCCGTGACGGACGCATGGAGCAGACGTGGTTCCTGCGGTACGTATACGACGCGGCCGTGCCAATCGTCGCGAACGAACTGCTCCGCCGGCTCGCCGTTGACCAGATAGAGGCCCTGCTGCGGTTGACGCAACTGCAAGAGGATCTGGATCAACGTCGACTTGCCCGCGCCGGTGGGACCGATGATGCCGACGACCTCGCCGCGGGTCACCTCGAAGCTGACGTCGCGAAGCACCGGCCGATCGGCCAGGTACCGATAGGACACGTCCTGGAACGCCAGCGACTGCACCGTCTGCAGAGGCACCGTGCCGTCGGGCGGCTTGCTCTCCGCGTAGCGCCGCTCTGCTTCCTGCGTGCGCTCGATGAAGGGCATGCTTTGTGAGAGCCCCTGGTAGGTGGCGAATCCCTGCTGACCGCTTCGCGCCGAGCGCACCAGCAGGAGGATGATCGCTCCGAGCGCCGCCGTGTGGTGGGTGCCCATCGCATGCAGCACGCCGAGACCCACTATCAGCAGTATGAGAATCATGCTCTGGAAGAGGTTGGGAACGAGTTTCACCAGCACCTGGGTGTCGAAGAGGAGTTTCTGCGCCTGCGCGATCAGTAAGCCGATGCGCCGGCGCTGCGCTTCCGCCACGCCGAACACGTGCGTCTCCTCGGCGAGGCGAATCGCCTCGTTGACTCCACCGGCGAACTGAACTTGAGCTTTGGACAGGGCGCGGGCACGCCGCACTCCGATGCTTTTCAGTGGCCGCAACAGCATGAACACCAGCAGGCCCGCGACCAGTATCGCGGCGGCGGCCGTCGCGTTGAGCACGAACGCCGTGATGATCAGAGAAAGGAAGTTCAGCGCGTTGGCGATGATGCTCGTCGCTCCCAGCGCGCCCCCGGTCGCCTGCATCGTCTGACTGGTCATCGTGTCCTGGAGCTGTCCCTCGCGATCGCGCGACTGCACCTCCCACGAGGCCGAGGTGAAGGCCTGAAAGAGCTTGTTGCGCAGGCTGGCCTGCACGTCGGAGGCGATGCGCGCCGGCAGGACCGAGATCGGGATCTGCATCAGGAGCCGCACCACACCGAGTCCGAACGCAACCGCGATCAGGGTTCCCACCCCCACGTTCAGATGGATTGAGCCAGCGTGTATGCGCTTGGACCCGTTGGCGAGCGAGACCGCGACCTCGGCGATGATCGCCAGCGTCCCGGCTTCGGCGAATCCGGACACGAGCGAGGTGAGCGCAAGCCACACGACGGTGCTGCGCCGCTCGCCGATCAGGACGTTCAGGCGCGAGACCATCGAAACTTCAGCCTGCTCGCCCTTCTTGCGTGAGCGGCGGAGAATCATGTCGCGGCGAGGAGCGTCGATGGCGTGGCGGCGGGCGGCGGGGTCATCGCGGCGCGTCCGGGGCCGGCGAGCCAGTAGGCGACGACCCCCGGCACCAACCACAGAAACGCGCCGATCGTGACCGCCAACGTGGGTGCTGAGAAGCCTTGAACGGTGAGCGCCATGAAGCCAGCGAGCATACCCACTAGATAGGTGCGCAGCTCAATGTCTACGATCCGCCGCAGCCAGAACACGCCGAGGGCGAGCACGTTGACCGTGAGTCCGACCCACAGGAACAGACCAGGGAATCCCAATTCCTTCATGAGCAGGCTGTACGCCGACCCTCCGATGACCCTTTCGCCTTCGACTTCCAGGTGTTGGTGGCCTCCGAAGCCCGACGCCGCGCCGGAGGTCCCCAGTCCGAAGCCAAATGGCTCGCGTACGAGATCAGATGGTATCTGACTGAGGCTGCGCGACTTCGATTCGCCGCCCGTTTCTTCGGTGTGCGACAGGCTCGTAAGGCTTTCCTGGCGTGCGAAGACTCCCTTGCCGTCAGCGGCGATCAGCGCCGAGCCGACGGCCAGCGAGATGACGACGATCGCCGTCAGCCCCATGAACGCGCGCCCCACCCGCAGCTGCGCGACGAACGACAGCAGCGCGAAGCTCAACACGACGAACACCCCGGTGACCACCGCGGTACGCGAGGCTGCGGTGGCGATCCCGAGCACCGCTCCCATGGAGAGCAGCACGATCGGCCATCGCCGGCGCATCCGCCCGGCGACGAGCAGCGCCAGCAGGCCCGGCAGCGCGAGCGCGCCGACGCCGCCGCCGAACCCCGAGTCCGAGCCGAGCGCCGGCGGACGCGCTCGCGATTCGCCTTCGCTTTTGTAGGTCCGCGCCGTCAGCCCGACCGCGTTGCTGCCGCCGTGGACGATGCTGCTGTAGCCGGGGCCCCAGCGGGCCAGGGCCGTGGGGCTGATCTTCGCCTGGATGGCGCCGACGATGCCGTTCGCCAGCGCGATCACCCCGAGGACGAGGAAGAACTGGCGAAATCGCCGCTTCGTGCGAAGGAACATGTACCCGAAGAAGAAGAACGGAACCCACTCGAGCTGCTGCCTGTAGCCGCCGATCGCCTTCAAGATGCCGTCGGTGTGGGGGTTGAGGGCGTCGATCAGAACGACGGCCACGAAGCCCACGACCCACCTGGACAGCGGCGGCAGGCTCACGCGTTCTTTCCTTACGGCGAAGCGCATGAGCATGCCGAGAGCGACCGCGATGATCAGCACGTCGCGAACGCCGGACGTCGCTTTGCTGGCAACCTCGTTCTTGACCGGCCCGTCGAGCAGGCCGAGGTACAGCGCCACGATCGTGAGCGTGATCTCGTAGCGCGTGCTGAGCAGCAGCGCGAGAACCACGGCCAGCGCGATCAGGACCCCGAACACCAGGGCCGGGTTCGGGTTGGGAGACTCCACCGTGATGGCCAATCCGAGCGCCAGTGGGATCAGCCCGGCGACCGAGACGACCATGAGCTCGTGGATGCGCCGGCTGAGAACAGCGGGATGCGTTCCCGCAAACGGACCGGCCAGTCGCGGGTAGCGCGCGCTCATCGCCCAAGGAGCCTGCTGCGCAAGGTCTTCTCACCGTACGCCGAGAAGCCGTACATCCTGATGTCGCGTTGCGAGACGCCGTTCGCGACGACACCGAGCACCGGCGCGCTCGGCGTCCGTGCGAGGAGCTGAACGAGCCGGCGGGCCGACAGCTCGCGCGTCTGCCCGACCCGCGCGACGATGATGATCCCGTCGGCGAGAGCAAGCAGTGGCAGGACATCGCTCACCTCCAGCGGCGGCGACGCGTCGATCAGCACGTAGTCGAACTCCTCGGCGACCGCATGCAGCATCTCACCCATTGCCTGGCTCGCCAGCAGCGGCGGGCGGATTGGCGACCGTCGGCCCCGCGACGAGAACCGACGCCGAGCCGGTCGCGGGCGCCTGCACCACGGTCGCGACGGGCCCCGCGACGGACTCCTCGGCAGGGGAGCCCGCCGGCGGCAGGGCTCCCACGTCCTGAATCGCTTCCCTGAGCGCGAGCCGCCCCTCGAGGACCTCCGACAGCCCCGGCCGATCGCTCACGCCCAGCAGACCTGCCAGCACGGGACGACGCAGATTCGCCTCGACGATCGCAACCGTTGCGCCCGCGTCGCGTTGGGTCAGCGCCAGATCCGCGACGACCGTCGACTGGCCGTCGCCGGCGTCGGCGCTGACGAAGAGGATCGTGCGCGGCTGCTCGCCGACCTCCTGGTCTCGCACCCGTCCAACCTGGAGCGTGGTATGCAATCGCTGCAGCGGCTCACGCAGGAGCGCCGACGGCGTCGGCTGGCCATCCCTGGACGCGATCGGGTGGCCGACGGCCCGCAGAGCGGTCAGGATCTCGCTCCCGAATGCCGCCTCGATGTCGGCCAGCGAGCGCAGCCGAGTGTCGAACTTGGCGAGGGCGTAGACGGCGAACGAAGCCAGCAGCAGGCCAACGGCAAGGCCGAAGATCGCGTTCTGCTTCGGCGACGAGGACAGCGACTTCGCGCTCTTGGGCTTTGCCGGGTCGAGCTGTCTGACGCTCATGATCGCCAGCTGGCCTTCGAGCTGGTTGATCTTGCTGCGTGAGGTTCGCGGCCTGCAGCAGCAGGGAGGTGTTGGGCGCGCTGCTCTTGGCCGAGCTCTTCCCCGAGGTCTTGCTCACTTCGATGCTGCGCACTTCCTCGGTCGTTTCGATCCTGCGCAGCTGCCTGCGAGTGAGACTGATCGCCGCTTCGATCTCGTGCCTGTATTTGCTGTTCTCGCGGTTGACGTACGTCTGTGCGGTGAGATTCACCAGCAGGACGGCAGCGTGAGCGTTGCGCGCTTCGGAGGAGACCGTGATGAACTCGCTCTTTTCGGACGCCTTCGCCTTTGTCTTGCCGGCCAGCGCGGCGCGCACGATGCGCGAGCGGTGCTCTTCGTGGAGTTGCCGGCGTACGGGTTCCCTGATGATCGCCGACGCGATCAGCGTGGCCTGCGCGGACGGTTCCAACGCTGTGGATTTCTTCGCAGACCCGCTCTTGCCTCCGCTTATCTGCGCCTGTTCTTCGGCGCCGGCGCCGAGGTAGATCTGCGTCGTCGCCAGGTAGGTTGACCGCTTGTGCCTGTAGTAGAAGAAGGTCCCGATCGCCACCAGGATCCCAACAGCGAGAATGAGCCACTTGCGCCTCCACAGCGGCGCGAGGATGGAGCTGGCGTCAGTGGTCTGGTTCATCGGTTAGGCTCCGTCCAAGTCCGCTTCCAGGCGATAGCAGCACCAGCTTAAGGCTACTAGTAAGCAGGCGCTAAAGCGAGGAACGGCACAGAGTTGCGCCTGCGTGCAACGATGCTCTCATGCGCGGCTCGGCGAGTGGCGGACGGAGGCTGCTCGTGGTGAGCCATCCCGCCGTCGTGGACATCAACCAAGAGGTCTACCGCGAGCTCGCACGGCGCGGGTGGGCGCTCACGATCGTCGTACCCAGCCGCTGGCGGCACGAGTACTCGCAGACGGACGTGACGCCGCGGGCCCTGCAGGGGCTGGAGGGCTCGCTGCTGGCGCGGCCGGTCGCGCTGCGGGGGCGCCCGCAGCGCCACTTCTACTTGACGAGCTGCCGCTCGATATGCGCACGGGCGCGCCCGGACGTGGCGTTCGTCGAGGCCGAGCCGTACGCGCTCGCCGCGGCGCAGTGGGCACGCGTGCTCGCGAGGCTGGACATACCGTTTGGCGTGCAGTGCTATGAGAACATCGACAGAAGCCTGCCGATGCCGGTGCGCCGGCTGCGCTCGCGTGTCCTGCGCAACGCCGCCTTCGTGGCCGCCCGCTCGGACAGCGCCGCCCGGCTTGCGCGATCGTGGGGTGCGAGCGGCGAGGTCGAGCTTGCCCCGCCCGCGGTCCCCAGCTGGGAGAGCCTGCCGGACGCGTCCGAGCGCCCTTTCACCGTGGGCTACGCCGGCCGGCTGGTCGAGAGCAAGGGCCTCTTCGACCTGCTCGCGGCGGTGCGTCGATTGGACGCCCCGGTGGAGCTGCTGCTGGTGGGTAACGGTGAGATGCGATCGCGGCTCGAGGGCCAGCCGATCCCCGGTTCGAGCGTGCGCGTTCTCGACGGGCTGAGCCACGACCAGATGGCTCTCGGCTACGCCCAGCTCGACGTGCTCGTGCTGCCTTCACACACGACGCCGACGTGGAAGGAGCAGTTCGGGCGCGTGATCATCGAGGCCCTGTGGTGCGGCGTGCCGGTCATCGGCTCGGACTCGGGGGAGATCCCGTGGCTGATCGAGCTGACCAGCGGGGGGCTGGTCTTCCCCGAGGGCGACGTCGATGCGCTCGCCGGCCGGCTGCTCGAGCTCCGCCTGGCGCCCGACCTTCGCAGGCGCCTGGCGGACGCCGGCCGAGCGGCCGTCGAGAGACTGTTCTCGGTGCCCGCGGCCACCGATCGCCTCGAGCATCTGCTCGCCGGCGCGATCGACCGGCACGCGAGCTCACGATGACTCGGCGCTAGCTGTGAGCGCGTGCTCGTCGCCGGTCGGCCAGGCGCATGTACAGCTCGTGGTGGCGGGCGACCGTCTGCTGCCAGCTGAACTCGAGCGCGGTTTGGCGGACCGTGTGGCCCATCCGCTCTCTCAAATCCGGGTCGTCGGCGAGCTGGCGCAGGCGCGCGGAGATCGCGTCGGGATCTTGGCTGATCACGAACCCTCCCTCACCGTCGTGGATGAGCTCGCGCACGCCGTTGACGGGGGTCGCGAGAATCGGCAGGCCGCTCGCCGCCGCCTCGAGCGCGACCAGCGGGAACGCCTCGTAGCTGGAGGGGAACACCAGCGCATCGGCGAGCTCGTAGAGCGGGGCGACGTCACGCGATACACCGAGCCAGTGAACGGCCTCGCCGACGCCGAGGGAGTCTGCGAGCTCCTGATAGCGCCTGGAGTCTCCGCCGCCGGCGACCAGCAGGTCCCACTCGCTCGCCGATGCGAGCGCGCGGATCACGGGCTCGAGGCCCTTGCGTCCCCACTCGCTGCCGACGAACAGCGCCACCAGCCGAGCGTCGGCGATCCCCAGCGTGCCGCGCAGCGTGCGCGCCTCCTGCGCGCGCAGGCCGGGCGCGAAGGCATCGGTGTCGACGCCGTTCTGGATCGCGACGACGCGGCCGTCCAGGTGTGGATGGTGCTCGCGCATCTCCTCGGCCACGCCTTCGGAGACGCACACGTACGTTGCCTTCCTGTTCACGCGATAGCACACTCGTTCGGCGAGCCGGAGCAGTCGCCGAACCAGTTTGGCGTGTAGGCGGAAGAGCGCCGTCGCGCGGCTGGGATTCGTGGGCCCGACCTGATGGCAGTAGTGCACCGCGATCGCGTCGACGCGGTTGAGGACGATCGCGCCGGTGCTGTGTACGACGCCTCGACGCCGTCCGGCCACGGACAGCGAGCCCGCGAGCACGAACCACGGATGCGCGATCAGCAGCGGACGGCGCGGTCCTCTCACGCGGTGAAAGCTGACACCGGCGCTCGCCGGCAGCTCGCAGGTGCGGGCTATCACCGTCACCTCGTGACCGAGGGCGCGGAGCCCGAGCGCGAGCTCCGCCAGAACACGCTCCATCCCGCCGATCGAGCCGACGTCGTGCGCGACGATCGTGACCTCGCACGGCGGCGGCGCGGGCGCGGTCTCGACGTGGCCATCTCGATCGGTCTGTGTGAGCATCGCGCGTCCGAGGTTACTGCTCTCTGACGAGCCGCTCGAGGTTCTCGAAGAACCGCTTGCGCACGGCCGTGCCGGTGAACTCCCGCAGGTACAGCTCCCGGCCCGCTTCCCCGAGCGTACGGCGCAGCTCGGGCGAGGCCAGCAGCGGCTCCAGGGCATCCGCCAACGCGACAGGCTCGCCGGAGCGAGCGAGCATGCCGGTTCGCCCGTGCTGGATGAACTCCGCGGGGCCACCCGCGTCGACGGCGACGACCGGGACCCCCCTGGCCATGCCCTCGATCAGGACGATGCCGAACGGCTCGGGGTCTGACGCGTTGACGAGGATGTCCATCCGCTCGATGTACGGCCCCGCGTCGGCCACATGACCGGTCATCGTGACGGCGCCCGATAGGCCCAGACGGGCGACGAGCGGACCCAGCGAGCCGGCGTACTCGGGAGAGAGCCCGTACGCGTCGCCGCCGACGATCAGCGTGTGGGTGGGCAGCCCCCGCCCGCGCAGCAGCGCCTGAGCGCCCAGCAGGCGGTCCTGGCCCTTCCACGGTTGCAGGCGCCCGACCAGGCCAACGACGGGGACGTCCTCGGGAAGCTGGAGGGGCGCCGTGTGCGGCTCGGCGTCGAGCACGGACGTGCCGGGGGCCACGACGAAGACGGGCCGGCTCGGGAACAGCCCGGCCTGGACCTCGGCGGCCTCGTGGCAGTAGCAACCTATCGCGACGGCCGGGAACAGCGTGGCAGCCTTGTCGACCCACGCGCGTCTCGGGATCGCGTGCTGCCAGAGAACGACGCGATCTCCGATCCCGGCGAGGACGGCGGCGCTCGAGCCGTAGAAGTGGGTTTTCGCCGCCCAGTTGAGGACCAGATCGGGGCGGCGGCGGCGCATCATCTTCGTCAGCCGTGCGACCGTGGCGATCCATCGATGCGGCTGGCGCAGGCGGCCGGCCGGGATCACATCGACACGGAAGCCCGCGGCGCGAAGCTCCTGCGGCCAGGGACCGTCCTCGAAGAAGACGAGCTCGAGCTCGTGCCCGCTTTCGCCGGCGCCTTCGAGGATCGTGTGGAGCATCGCCTCGGCGCCTCCGAGACGCTGCGCCCACGGCACGGTTACGAGAATGCGCACGAGCTCTGGCCAGCCCGATGGAAAGCTATGTCGTCGGTCGCAGTCGCGAGAGCATCGCCAGCAACGGAGCTTGGAGAACGCTCGTCACGAGCGAGGGTCGAGACGGTGAATCGGCGCTCGCTTTGAGCGACAGCTTCTCCGCCCTCGTCACCCGATTGCCCTGCAGGGGAACGCCGACGTCGAGCGAGGTGAAATCCGGCAGGCTCGCGGTGCGGCATCCGCTGGCGTCGAGGATCCTCCGCACGACGCCCGCCGGATCGGCGATGAAGTCCTCATAGCGCACGAACAGGCGCCGGTCGCGCGGGTGTCGCAGGAAGACGAACAGCGACAGCAGGTGCGTCAGCCACAGGTAGACGTTCGTCTGCAGCGTGGACTTCGTGTACTCCCGCACGTCCTGACGGTTGAACGACGCGACGACACCCTGCGGGTCTCTGAGCAGGAACACCAGGCACAGGTCGGCGCCGCTCAGGTGTTGCAACTCGAGCGCCCGCAGCGGATAGTGCGAAGTGTCAACTATGTGTGTGACTCCGGCAGCGCGCGCTGTAGCACGGTAGAGATCCTCGGCGACGGCACGGTAGCGCCGGCGCAGCCCGTGTCTGGCCGGCCATTTGTGAACGCGAAACAGTGACACCGAGCGCTCTATCGCGCGCTGGGCCTCGTTGCCGAAGAGCTCAGACGCGGCGCCGGGATCGTCGAGCCGCTCGAGCACGCTGCTCCAGAAGCGCGCTCGCTCGCCGTCTTCGACCTGGGGAACGCCGGATCTGACCAGCCAGTTGTCGAGCTCTCCCGCGTAGAAGACGCCCGCGCAGTTTCCGAGCGTGATGCCGAGCGTGGTGCTGCCGCTGCGACCTGCCCCCATCACGTAGATCACGTGCGGCACGTCGCCCGGCGCCGCTCGAGGCTGCCGCCTCGATTCGGCCACTTCCGGGGCCGCCGAGGCCTCGGACGCCGCGGCGCGCGACATCGGGTCTGCTGGGTGTCTGAATATCATCGTCCATGCATTTCCCGCGTCAGGCCGTTCGGGGCGGGGCAGCAATTCGATAGCCTACCGCCATTCCGGCCGAACCCTTGCACATAGCATGGCTCGGGCCGTCACCGGGCGGGTATTCCGGTGTGAGGGGCGTCGCGGCCGAGCTCCTGGGGGGTCTCGCGCGAGAAGGCCACCGGATCGACTGCTTCTTTCCCGCGGCGGAGGGCCAGAGCCACGTTCGCATCGCGGGGGATGAGCAAGTCACCTTCGGAGAGGGCAATCTCGCGTTTCCGGACAACGTCGCCTTCATCTGGGGCACGAGTCGCTGGCAGTGGAACAAGTGGTACAGCCGCGGGAAGATCTCTGCCTTCCTCAGCGGCATGCTCGCCCGCGTCGCCGCGTCCCTGCGGCTGCGCCGTGAGATCACACGCCGCCACCGCCGGCAGCCCTACGACTTGGTCTACCAGTTCTCCAACATCGAGACGCCCGGCCTGCCGGCCGCCCTCGCGCGCGCGGTGCCGCTTGTGATCCATCCCGAGACGCACATCGCCGGAGAGCTCAGGTGGCTGATAGCCGAGCGCCGGCTGTGCTTGCGGTGTCAGCCCCGCCACACGTACGCGATCGTGGCGACGATCATGTTCCTGCGCGCGCTCGTCCAGCGTCGCGCGATTCGGCGTGCGAGCCTGCTGGTGTGCATCAGCAGCGTCTTTCGCGATCACCTGGTGCACGACTACGGCTTCCCGGCGGAGAGGACCGTCGTCGTGCCAAACCCGCTGCGCGCCGACAGGTTCTCGCTCAGCGACCGCGGCGTCTCACAGACGCCGACCGTGCTGGTGATGGGGCGGATCTCGACCCGCAAGGGCATCGAGGACGTGATCGCCCTCGCCAGGCTGTCGCTCGAGCGGGACCTCGATATTCGCGTGCGGGTGCTCGGCGGTCCGACCCTGTGGTCGGACTACACGAAGCTGCTGGAGGACCTGCCGGCGGAGAACGCCGAGTACATCGGACATCTTGCAGCCGCGGAGATCCCCGTGGAGCTGGCGCGCAGCGACGTGCTGTTGCAACCGAGCAAGTACGAGCCGTTCGGCCTGACGGTGGCGGAGGCGCTCGCCGCCGGCGTGCCGGTCGTGGCGACCAGCGAGGTGGGCGCGATCGAGGGGGTGGACCGCTCGGTCGTCGCCGAGGTCGCACCGGGCGATGTCGAGGGTATGGCGAACGCGATCACCGCGATGCTCGCCGCCCTCGGGCGCGACGCCCACGAGATTCGCGCGACGGCTCGCGCCGAGGCCGAGCGCCTGTTCGCGCCGGAGGTGGTCTGCGAGCAGATCTCGCGGGCGCTGGAGCGCCTCGTGGAGAGCGCTCGGCGCGAGAAATAGCTAAACTGGAGGCTGTTGCTGCGCAGGGCTCACTGCGCAACTGACGGCGGAGAGGGCCGAGGACTCCAGGATCACACTGTGTCGTGGGGGATATTCTCACCACATGCTTGACATCATGCTGCGTGTTTTCGGGTGGAGGTTTCTGCTCGTCACCGGTGACCCGTGCGTGTTGGATCGGTGGCTGTGGATTCGACGTCACCTGCGCGCCGGCGACGTTCGCACATTCGACGCCGGCAGCGGCAACGGTGGATTCAGCATCTTCGCGGCGCGCGCCGGAAATCGCGTCCTAGCCGCGTCGTTCCTGGCGAATGAGCAGGAGAGCGCGCGCAGGCGAGCTGAGATGCTAGGCGTGAACGGCATAGATTTTCGCATCGTCGACCTGCGCGATCTGGAGGATCACCGCGGCGCGCTGGGTATGTTCGACCAGATCGTCTGTCTGGAGACGATCGAGCACCTGACAGACGACGAGGGACTCGTCTCCTCGCTGGCCGCGATGCTCGAGCCCGGCGGGCGGATCCTGCTGAGCACCCCCTATGACGGACACCGGCCACTGTGGGGGGAGGAGCGGGAGCCGAGCCCCGTGGAGGACGGCTCGCACGTTCGCTACGGATACTCCCGCGAGCGCGTCAGGCAGATCGCAGATCGCGCGGGGCTGGAGGTCGAGGACGAGGCTTTCATCAGCGGCGTCGTCTCACAGAAGCTCACCGACCTGATGAGGCGGCTGACCGCCCGCTTTGGAGTGCTTGCGGCCTGGGCGATCGTTCTTCCACTGCGCACGCTGGTGGTGATCGACGGACCGCTCAGCAGGATGCTGCGCTATCCATATCTCTGCGTCGGGCTGTGCGCGGTCAAGCGCCCGACGCGGGACGGCGCTCCGGCACGCCAGGCGTCGGAGCACCCCCAGCCGGCCGGCGCGCCATGAGCACCGATGACTGACGAGGAGAGCGCGCACGACGACCGGCACCGCGGCGGGCGTGTGAGCCTCGTCCACGATTACCTGCTGGTGATGCGTGGCGCCGAGCGCACGTTCGCCGCGATCGCCGATCTCTACGCCGAGGCCCGGATATACACGCTGCTGTATGACGAGAGAGGCACGAACGGGCGCTTCTCCGGCCGCTCGATCTCGACCTCGCCGCTGCAGCGCCTCGGGGCTCGCCAAGCCACCTTCAGGCGCCTGCTGCCACTCTACCCCGCCGCCGTGGCACGGCTGAGGCTCGCGCCTTCGCAGCTGGTGCTGAGCAGCAGCAGCGCCTTCGCCCACGGCGTCCGCGCTCCCGAGGGCGCCGTACACATCTGTTACTGCTACACGCCCTTTCGCTATGCCTGGTATGAGGAAGGCCGCGCGCTGGAGGAGACCTCGCCGCTGCTGCGTCCCCTCCTGCGCTCGCAGCTGCGCCGCCTTCGCCGCTGGGACCTCTCCGCCAGCCGCTCGGTGGATGCCTACTTCGCGATCTCCCAGCTCAGCCGCGAACGGATCAAGCGCTATTACCAGCGCGATGCCGCGGTCATCCACCCCCCCGTCGAGACCCACCGTTTCACTCCCGGCGAGCCCGGCGAGCAGCTGCTGATCGTCTCGGAGATAGTGCGCCACAAGCGTCTGGCGGTGGCGCTGGAGGCCGCCCGCCGCGCGCAGGCGCCGATCCGCGTCGTCGGCACGGGACCGGACTACGCCGCCCTCAGCGCCGCCTACCCCGAGGCCGAGTTCGTCGGGCGCACCAGCGATGAGGAGCTCGCGCAGCTCTACGCGAGCGCCCGCGCGGTGGTGGTGCCGAGCATGGAGGAGTTCGGGATCACAGCGGTGGAGGCGCAGGCGGCCGGGCGGCCGGTGATCGCGGCCGCCGCCGGCGGCGCGCTCGAGACGGTGCTCGACGGGAGCACCGGGCTGCTCGCCGCGCTCGACGACGTCGACTCGTTCCAGCGCGCGATCGAGGAGGTCGACGACCTCGACTTCGACCCGGCGCAGGCGGTGCGCAACGCGCGCCGTTTCTCGGTGGCCGCCTTCCAGGAGCGCCTCTCCGAGGAGGTGACTCGAGTCCTCGAGGGCCACACGCAGCGGGAACGAGCGCCCGCCCAGCCGGCCGCCTGACGGCGGCGCGCAGCCTCGCTCACGCGGCGGGCGGTGCTGTATGGTGGCGCGCCGTGAGCCGCCGCGCCAGAAGCCTCGTCGCAGAGCGGATTCGGGGGCGCTCGAAGCGGTTGTTGATGTCACTGTGGACGAAGCGCCTGCGCGCGCGTGGGGTGCAGATCGGAGCCGGGTCCTGGGTGGGAATCGGCTCGCACATCAGGCCGGGCACGATCATCGGCCATGACACGCGAATCAACGGAGCCGCCTCGGTCATCGGCGGAGGGCGGGCGGTGATAGGACCTCACTGTGCGATCGGGCGCCGCCTGACGATCCACACCGAGAACCACGCCACGCATTTCCCCAATATGCAGTTCGGCCTCTCTCGGGCGCTGGGCATTCCTCGCAAGGAGCTGGTGCTCGCCGCCGACGTCGAGATCGGGCCGGCGTGCTGGGTGGGCGACAACGTGACGGTGCTCGCGGGGGTGAAAGTCGGCGCCGGCGCGGTGCTGGCGGCCGGCTCGGTGGTGAGCAGCGACGTCGATGCCTTCACGATCGCCGGCGGGGTGCCGGCGCGGGAGATCCGCCGTCGCTGCAGCGAGGAGGTCGCCGCGGTGCTGCTGGAGGCGAAATGGTGGGAGTGGCCGATGGATCGGCTCGCTCGCAACCGCGAGTTCCTGACGACGGACATCACGAGCGTCTCGCCGCAGGCGCTCGCCGCCACGATCGAGGACTGACAGACGCCCGTGCGCTGCGAGACGGTGTGCGCTGCGCGGTCAAGCCGTCCTGGACGCACGATCGAGCCCTTCTCGTCCAGCCCTAAAGCTTTGCGAGCCTTCTGCCGAATAGACCCCCAGACAGCGCTGGAGGGCTCTATCTTGCGCTCCCCGGCGCGACCGAGCCGGCTACACACACGAACAGCGCGAGCGAACCCATGCTCATCCTCCTCATCCCCATCGCCTGGCTGGCGATCGTCGCGTTGGTCGTCGCCATCTGTCAAGCTGCGGCGCGCGGCGACGCGAAGCCGGCGCAGGCGGTCGAGATCTCAGGCAGCATGCCGCGGCCCGGTCTGACCGTGTGGAAGGCGCCCCACCCGCCGATGCAGCTCAGGCGTCCGCTTCCTGGCGCAGGCCGCACACGCAGCCGGCGACTCTCCCACGGCGTCCGCTAGCAGCCAGGGCCGAGCAGACCCCGTAGCGAGCCGCCGCCGTACGCCTGCCCGCGTGCCTCAGAGTCCTTTGCGTCCGATGACGTGGGGGATGGTGCGCATGAGGATCTTGACGTCGGTCCACAGCGACCAGTTGGCGACGTACAGGTAGTCGATCGCGACCATCTCCCGCAGCGGCACCCGCGCCGGGCCGAGGATCTGCCAGGGGCCGGTCATCCCCGGCGTGAGCTCCAGCCGCCGGCGGTGCCAGCCCTCGACACGACGATCCTCGTCCACCACCAACGGGCGCGGCCCGACGAGACTCATCTCGCCACGAACGATGTTCCACAGCTGCGGCAACTCGTCCAGCGCGCTGCACCGCAGCCACCGCCCGACCCTCGTGATCCGCGGGTCCCCAGCGATCTTGAACAACCCCTCCTTCGCCTCGTTGCGATCCCTCAACGACTCCTTCAACGCATCCGCATCGGGGATCATCGTGCGGAACTTCAACATCTCGAAGCGCTGCCCATAACGACCCACCCGCTGCTGGCGAAAGAACACCGGCCCCCCATCCTCCAGCTTGACCCACACCGCGATCGCCACCAACAACGGCGAGACCGCCAACAACCCCAACGACGCGCCCAACAGATCAAACGCGCGTTTGAACGCCGCCGAAGAGCGCGTCAGCTCGAAACGCCTGACCCCCATCACCGTCACCCCATGCAGATCGTCGAACTCCACCGACGAGCCCACAACCTCCAAGAGCCTCGGCAACACACTCACCCGCACACCCACCGCCTTCAAAGTGCGCACCAGATTCAACATCTCCCCACCATCGACACTACGCGGCGCGATGATCGCCCGATGCACATCCAACGTCTGCGCGAGATCCCGGATCTCCGCCAGCCGCACCTCCGAGAAGCTGTCCGTCGACCACGACCCCACCTTGTCCAGATCCAGATGCGCGACAACCTCCGCCTTCACCCCACCATGCCCCGTCAACTTCGAACGAATCGTCTGCGCCGACAGCTCATCCCCAATGAACAAACACCGCTCCGCCGGCGCCAAACGCAACGCCAACACCCTCGAGGCAGCCCGCGCCAGAATCAAACCCCCCGCCAACGCCAACCACAAGAACAACGCCTCATGCCGATCCAACGGACGATGCGTGATCAACCCACCCAACAACCACGTCACCAACGCACACAACGTCGCCAACTGAAACAGCTGCGGCGCCTCATCCAACGTCGTCTTACGCAACAACGACTCATCCCGATCATACAAACCCGTCAACTTCGCGCACACCACCAACACCGGCACCGCAGCCACCGCAGCCCACGTCAACTGCACCGACCGCCGCGACAACGCCACCGTCAACACGAACGCCCCCACGATCGCCACCACATCCGCCACCAACAACAACCGCCGAAACACCGCATCCCGCCGCAAACACGCAGCCGGACCACGCACCTCCACAACCCCAGACCAACGCCAACCCCCCAAACCACGCAGGCCACGCGGTGCGGCCGGGGCCTGCGAGAACTCACGCGACCCCGGCAGGGACCGCGCGCCCGCAAGCGGCGTGCCCGAGTCTGCAAGCGATGACGTGCTCCAGACGACGCCCGCTTTGGCTCCGCTCCCCGTCTCCACACTCACAGCGTCTCCGCCTCCTTGCTCGCCAAGACCGGTCCCCTCGCGCTCCCAACCGAACACTTGTTGAGATCCCGCGTCACTGCTCAGGGCGGCATCATAAACATCAGCGACACCTAAAGCAAGCCCTCTTTAGGAAAGTTCCGTTTAGATCGTGTGAACGAATCTCTGCAAAGCGCACTCATAACGTGAGAAATACGCTATGCTGTAGGGTCCGTGGGCAGGAGGGCCGTCTGGACTGGCCCGCGACCCATCTGTCGGGCTGCGAACGGCCCGAGCAGAGGGAGCGCGGCAGACCAGACGAGCGGAGCAGCGTCGCGAGCGGAGGGATCGCGGGAGACTCATGCACATCGACCCGTACATCGTCCTGGGAAGCGCCGTGGTGGGCTTCCTCGTCGGTATGACCGGCGCCGGCGGAGGCGCGCTGATGACGCCCATGCTGATCCTGCTGTTCGGCATCACGCCGGCGAAGGCGATCTCCAGCGACCTCGTGGCGGCGGTCGTCATGCGGCCTTTCGGGGCGGCTGTCCACCTGCGCAAGGGGACCGTCAACAGGCGACTGGTGGGCTTCATGGTCGCCGGGTCCGTGCCGATGGCCTTCGTCGGCGCGTACCTGCTGCATCTGATGGGCAACAGCAAGTCGGCCCAGGAAAACATCGAGATCGTGCTCGGAGCTGCGCTGCTGGTTGGAGCGTCGGCGATGGTGCTGCGCTTCGCCCTCGACCGCCGCGGCGGGCAGGCGCGCAAGGGCGTGGTCCACGACGTGGACGTGAAGCCGCTGCGGACGATCGCGATCGGCATGGTCGGCGGGCTGATCGTGGGCCTGACCTCCGTCGGCTCGGGCTCGCTGATGATCGTCCTGCTGCTGTTCCTGTACCCGATGCTCGGCGCCAACCAGCTCGTCGGCACCGACCTCACGCAGGCGGTGCCGCTGACGCTCGCGGCGGCGCTCGGCGCGCTGGCGTTCGGACACGTCGACTTCGGCGTGACGACCTCGCTGATCATCGGCAGCGTCCCGGCCGTGCTGGTCGGCTCGGTGCTGTCCTCGAGCGCGCCCGACCGCTACATCCGCCCGGCGATCACGTTCGTGATCTTCGCCTCGGGCCTCAAGTACGTGGGGCTGGGCACGACCGCGCTCGGCTGGAGCCTATGCGCGGTCCTGCTCGTCGCCGCGCTCGGCTGGCTGGTCGTCAGCCGGCCCTGGCAGCGCCCGCTGGCGATCGACGAGGGCGCGACTACGCCTGGCTCGACGCGCCAGGCCGTCGAGGCCGAGTAGGCGCTGCGCGCCCGGGAAGGCGAAGCGATCGTCTCGCCCGATTCGAGGCAGCACAACCCCGCAGCTCTCCGAGTTAGCAGCCTCAACTATCCGAGCTAGCAGGGCGTGGTATCCGAGTTAGCGGCTACAACCCCGGCTCGGCGACCCACACGCTCGCGATCCCGAGCACCCGGCACAGAGGGTCGAAATGGCGGTCGTAGTGCAGCAGGCCCGCGCCGCGCTCGGCGGCCGCGGCGGCGATCAGGTAGTCGGTGGCGGGAAGACGCCGCTCGCCGCGCAGCTCGCGTGAGGCAGCCAGAGCGCGCTCGCCCGCGGCGCGGGTCACCGGCGCCTGCGCCAGCATCTGCAAGGCGCCGTCGAGATCCCGAAACGCGTCCTCGTCGCGTGCTGCCGCCAACAGCTCCAGCGCCACCGCCGGACATACGACGAGCAGGTCGGCATCGCGCGTCGCGGCCCAGCGAGGAAGCACGGTCGGATCGGTGCGCCGATTCCACGCGGAAGTGTCGAATACCACGGCCGCGCCGGCGCCGTATGGCTCAGCGACGTTCGGCATGCAGCCGTGCGGACACGGAGAAGTCGAAGCGGTCGTCCTCGCCCGAGTCGAGCCGCCGCAGAAACTCGAGCGCCTGCTGGCGGTCGCGCTGCTCGGCGCGGATCGCCTCCGCACCGCGCAACGCCAGATCGCGTACCGCGCGCGAGCGCGGCCCGCTGTGTCCGAACTCGACGAGCGCGGCTCTCAGCTCGGCGTCGAGCGTGACCTGTATCCGTGGCGCAGCAGGCGACATGCGCCGAGTGTACCACCCGACTGGTACAGATTTACAGTCCTTTGCGTCCGATGACGTGGGGGATGGTGCGCATGAGGATCTTGACGTCGGTCCACAGCGACCAGTTGGCGACGTACAGGTAGTCGATCGCGACCATCTCCCGCAGCGGCACCCGCGCCGGGCCGAGGATCTGCCAGGGGCCGGTCATCCCCGGCGTGAGCTCCAGCCGCCGGCGGTGCCAGCCCTCGACACGACGATCCTCGTCCACCACCAACGGGCGCGGCCCGACGAGACTCATCTCGCCACGAACGATGTTCCACAGCTGCGGCAACTCGTCCAGCGCGCTGCACCGCAGCCACCGCCCGACCCTCGTGATCCGCGGGTCCCCAGCGATCTTGAACAACCCCTCCTTCGCCTCGTTGCGATCCCTCAACGACTCCTTCAACGCATCCGCATCGGGGATCATCGTGCGGAACTTCAACATCTCGAAGCGCTGCCCATAACGACCCACCCGCTGCTGGCGAAAGAACACCGGCCCCCCATCCTCCAGCTTGACCCACACCGCGATCGCCACCAACAACGGCGAGACCGCCAACAACCCCAACGACGCGCCCAACAGATCAAACGCGCGTTTGAACGCCGCCGAAGAGCGCGTCAGCTCGAAACGCCTGACCCCCATCACCGTCACCCCATGCAGATCGTCGAACTCCACCGACGAGCCCACAACCTCCAAGAGCCTCGGCAACACACTCACCCGCACACCCACCGCCTTCAAAGTGCGCACCAGATTCAACATCTCCCCACCATCGACACTACGCGGCGCGATGATCGCCCGATGCACATCCAACGTCTGCGCGAGATCCCGGATCTCCGCCAGCCGCACCTCCGAGAAGCTGTCCGTCGACCACGACCCCACCTTGTCCAGATCCAGATGCGCGACAACCTCCGCCTTCACCCCACCATGCCCCGTCAACTTCGAACGAATCGTCTGCGCCGACAGCTCATCCCCAATGAACAAACACCGCTCCGCCGGCGCCAAACGCAACGCCAACACCCTCGAGGCAGCCCGCGCCAGAATCAAACCCCCCGCCAACGCCAACCACAAGAACAACGCCTCATGCCGATCCAACGGACGATGCGTGATCAACCCACCCAACAACCACGTCACCAACGCACACAACGTCGCCAACTGAAACAGCTGCGGCGCCTCATCCAACGTCGTCTTACGCAACAACGACTCATCCCGATCATACAAACCCGTCAACTTCGCGCACACCACCAACACCGGCACCGCAGCCACCGCAGCCCACGTCAACTGCACCGACCGCCGCGACAACGCCACCGTCAACACGAACGCCCCCACGATCGCCACCACATCCGCCACCAACAACAACCGCCGAAACACCGCATCCCGCCGCAAACACGCAGCCGGACCACGCACCTCCACAACCCCAGACCAACGCCAACCCCCCAAACCACGCAGGCCACGCGCTGGTGGCGCCGGCCTCGCCGCCGGCGGGCGGTCGCGTGCATGGCGAACGGCCTGCGTCATGCGGCCCCGCCCTGTCTCGGTGCTCGTCGCGTCCATGACTTGCTTGCTCACCGCCACGCGCACATATCTTGCGCCTCCCGACGCTGACAGTTGTCGAGATCTCGTAACCGCGGATAAAAAAGGCAAGGCCGGGCCGCCCCATCCTCGGGCGACCCGGCCTGTCGTGGTGCTACACGCCGCTGTGCACGGCGGGCGATCCTTCGCCCAGCACGCTCGGTTGCGTGCTCGCGTTCACGCTTCGCGTCCGGCCAGCAGCATTGTCAGACCCCTTCCCACCATTCTCCTTCTATTCTTCTTCGAATACCTGTTCAAGACCAGCTTTGGCCTCGGCGTCGAGCTTCGAGCCGATTTCAAAGAAGTCCTCTTTGTTCTTGATTAACTGCTGGCCACCTTCGGCGGATTCGTTGAGAACATATGCCAGGTAGTTCTCGGCCGTCGTCGCCTGGCCCACCGCGGGCGGTTCTTTGAACAGGTTCTCGTAGGAGACCTCGAGATCGTAGGTCAAACCGCACAGCGCGTAGTGTTTCTGCTTTGTGTTGGATGTGACGTTGTTCCAGGTGTCGAACACGGACGCCGGCGGGAACTTCGAGCCTTCGCCGTTCGTGAACTTCTCGCCTTCGCAGTTCGAGTTGGCGAGTTCGGTGACCTCACCGTCGGAGGACGGGTCGGCGTACTTCTGCTTCTTTTTCGATTCGGTTTCCGTCTCTGTGCCGGTGTTCTGCAGCTCGGCCCAGAACGCTAACTTGCTTGCCCCGCCGGCGGGCGGCACGAACGTCGTGTTAGCGCGCGCTTCCGCGAGGTTGACGTAGCCGACGCTGCTCGGCATGGTCGCGACTAACGCGGCCTCTTCGCCGCCGCCTTTCTTCACGGGACGCACGACCGCGTCGCCCGTGGGCCACGACTGGTTTTCGGCGCCTTCGGCCGTTTCGCCGAAGTTCTTGGTCCCGTCCGGTTCTCCGGCGTCGTTCGTGAACGGAACCTTTTCCTTGCTGATCAGGTTCAGATACTCCTTGAACGTGTGCGTCGTTCCCGACTGGTCGAAACGCACGACGTGAGTGATGTGTTCGCTCAGGCACGGCACCGCCGGTGAGATGGCGTCTTTGTTGCCCGGGCCTTCTTTTTCTTCCAGTGCGATCAGTTCGCCCCACGTCGAGATGTGGCCGATCCACAGCTGATAGAGCGCCTTGTTCTGAAGGACCAGACGGCCTTCAGCCCCCTTCTCGGCGCTTGTCGCCGTGCAGCCGTTGGGCAGGTGGATGACGATCGCCACCGCGAACTGGGTGACCGGGATCGTCGCCAGGTCGGGTTTCTGTTTGACCGTCGGCCCGTGTGCTTCGATTTCGTTTTTCTGCGTTAAGTTCGGCGCTTCGTCGGTGCCTGCGTACTGCACCGTTTCACCGTGGAAGATCGATTCGCCTTCCGCGCCGAATGCTTTCAGGCCCGCGCCGCTGCCTTCCGGAGCGTACGTGACTTTGGGCTTGTCCCCGCCGCCCTGCGTGCCACTGCACGCGTCCGGGTTTTTCGATAACTCGAACCCGGGGATCCATACGTTCTGCTGGGCGGCTTTCTGGGCCGAGGACCCTTCGCCCTTGATCGCCAGTTCAGACGAGCAACTCACTTTGCTCTTGCCCGTTTTGGGTTTTTCCTTCTTCGCGCTCGCAACGCTAGGCACCGCCAGGGCGGCGAAGGCCGCGAACATCACACACGCCGACAGAAGCCGATGTGCCAGAAGTCTACTCATCGCGTAGCTACCTCCGATTTGCTTTCGATTTGGACCGGCATACGCGGGCGAGCTCTCTGCCCGTGACGCGAACCCTCGCATGTATCGACACGGAGGGAGTTACGATCTTGGTTCTTTTGCCGCCGCTTCACGTCACGTTCACCAAGCGGCTGCCGCGGCCCGGGAAAGCGTTACCTGGCCCGCGAAAGCATCACCTCAGGGAGGTAGAATACGGTGACTCTGGCTTCACGTCCGCGTAACGCGCCGTTCACGCCGACTTGACGCCCGCTGTGAGCGCGATCTCAGCGCTTGGCGGCGCGGAGCGTGACGGTCACCGTCGTGGTGTGCTTGACGCCCTGGTTGTTCTGAGCCGCGATGGTCGCCTTCGCCTTGAGCGTATGCGACTTCGCCAGCAGCTTGAGAGCCGTGCGTGACAGGCGCAGCGTGATCGTCTTCACCTGGCCGCCGGCCACGCTGAAGGAGTCGCTCGCGAGCGTAAGCACACGCTTCTTCTTCGCGCTCGACGCGCGCGCCGCCACAGCGCCAAGCGTTCGCAGGGTCACGGTGCCCGTGCAGGTGGTGTGCGCGGGACACGCGACCTTCAGGCTGAAGGCGCCCGACTTGCTGACGGTGACCGGGCTGCTCGCGATCGATGCGTCGGGCGTGCCTTCGGCGAAGCTTTCCACTCCGCCGCCTGGAGGAGGCCCGCCGCCATTGCCGCCACCGCCGCCGTTGCCACCACCGCCGCCGCCACCGCCGCCGCCGGACGCTTCCTTGACGGTGACTTCGTGTTCGACCACATCGGATTCCTTGGCCGCGTCCGTGACCGTCAGCTTGACTTTGTATTTCCCGGCTGCCGCATAGTCGTGTTCGACCGTCGAGCTCGGGCTCGGACCCGCCTTGGCGCCATCGCCGAATTCCCACTCGTATTCGAGCGGCGATTCGCCGGTGCTCGAAGCGGCGTCGCACTTCGTCGCTTCGCCCTTATCGACTTCATCGCATTCGAACTTCGCTTCCGGTGGTTGCTTGACGCCCGACTTGACGGTGACTTCGTGTTCGACCGCGTCGGATTCCTTGGCCGCGTCCGTGACCGTCAGCTTGACTTTGTATTTCCCGGCTGCCGCATAGTCGTGTTCGACCGTCGAGCTCGGGCTCGGGCCCGCCTTGGCGCCATCGCCGAATTCCCACGCGTATTCGAGCGGCGGTTCGCCGGTGCTCGCTGCGGCGTTGCATTTCGTCGCTTCGCCCTTATCGACTTCATCGCATTCGAACTTGGCTTCCGGCGGCTTACCGGCCGACTTGACGGTGACTTCGTGTTCGACTGGGGTACTGGACTCCGGGACCGCGTCCGTGACCGTCAGCTTGATTTTGTATTTCCCGGCTGCCGCGTATGTGTGTTCGACCGTCGCGCTTTCCGTCGTTTCTTTGGCGCCATCGCCGAATTCCCACGTGTATTTGAGCGGTTTGCCCGGCTTTCCGTTCGGGTCGGTGCTGGCTGCGGCGTTGCATTTCGTCGCTTCGCCTTTATTGACTTCATCGCATTCGAACCTTGCGGTCGGCTTGCCGGCGACGACTTCGAACTTCGCCGACGCTTTCACCAGCGGGGCCGCGAGATCGTCTGTTTCGACTAACTCCGTTACGTTCAACAGCCCCTTCTTCTGAAATTCGTGGACGACGTTGGCTTCCTCTTCTTCGAGCGTGGTGACCACCTCGGTCGGCGGTTCGTTTTCGAATGTCCATTCGCTGCGCAGCGCGTTCGCGTTCGTCACGTCCGATGAGATGTCCAGTTCCGTGCCGATGTGCACTTCTTTCTCGGGCACTCCTTCGATGACGATCTGCGGTTCGGTCGCTTCGTCCTTCGGGCAGCTTTCCGTTTTGCCTCCTGGGCCGAACTCAACCACCTGCGGTAGGGGGGAGCCGATGCCCGGTTCGAGCGCGAAGACCTTCTTCGCGCCTTTCGCTCCCGCGGCGATCAGCGGTTCGAATTCGCCCGCGAAACCGAGCGCGCAGTGATCTCCGTCCGCCGTGCTCTGGCCGGCCATCCAGCCCAGCTCGTGGACTTCCGCCTGTTCGCCCGTGGTCTCGTATTGGAGGGCGAGCACCGCGTTGTAGCTGGAGCTCGCGCCTTCGAGCGTGACTTCGGCGCCGGAGTCGAGCCTGCCTTCGTGTTCGCCTTCCGGTTCGATCGCCAGCCTCCCCCCGTATTCGGAGTCCGCTCCGAATTCGAGGTCGCCGAGGTTCAGTTCGAAGATCACCTTGGGAGCTTCGCTGGAGCTGAAGCTGGACGGTATCTGAATGATCTTGGAGTCTTCCGACTGCATGAGAATCTCGCCGCCCTGCGTGACGACGGGCGAGTTGTATTCCGTGCGGAAGGACCGTTCGGGTTCGGGGTCGACGTAGCGTGCGCCGAGCGCGCCTTTGTCGGTGATCTCCTCGACCGCCAGATGCGCGCCTTCTTCCTTGCTGAAGCCATCGCCCTTGTCCACCCACCCAGCCACGATCACGTCGTCCGTCTTGGGATCGACCGCGATCCCGGTGGGTTCCAGCAGCGCTTCGCCCGCTGCTTCGGAGGCCGCCTTCAGCGTTTCGGGGGTCGCGAGCACGCCTTCGGCTCCTGCGCCTTTGGCGGGAGGGAGCTGCGGGACTTTTTCTTTGGTGGGTGTCGTCGAGAAGGCATAGAGCGTGCCCGCAGCGACCCTTCCACTATCCACGGCTGCGCCGCTCGCCCGTTCGAAGCCGCCGAGCACGTACACGCGGCGTTCGGATTCGACCGTGTCGAAGACGGCGCCCTCGAGCGTGTTTTCGGTTTCGCACTTATGGCCTTCGCCTTCGGCGCATTTCGCCTTGAATTCGGCTTCGCCGAGGAACGTGCCCCCTTCGCTGACCTTCTGCAGGCGGAACTTTCCAGATTCTTCGCCGGTTTCGTCGGCGATGTAGATCCCGCCATCGAGCGGGTCGAGGCCGAACACGCTCGTCTCTTCGGTCGGTTCGAACGTACCTTTGCCGAGTTTGCTGACGCGCGCGATTTCCCCTGTGGGAGCTTCGGTGGCCCACGCCGGCATCGCCGCCGTCAGGCAGATGAGCATCAGGCAACCCAGGAGCGTCGCGAGCAGCCATGGGCGTCGTTGTCGGCGTGGCATCAAGAGTGCTCCGATCGCTGGCGGATGTCTGCTGGAGCCTGCCGGCTGTCGCCATCGATGCTGTTGCGAAACGGTGAACCGATCGTAAAACCTTGGCGGCTCAGCGCAGGGCGTCGCGACCGTTGCGGCGCTGCTGGCGCATCGAGTTGAGCGTCGCCGGCGCCACGCGCACCTCCCTGCCGCTGGACCTGCCGCGCCTGCGCACCGACGCGCCGGCGATCGCGGCCAGCAGCACGATGCCCAGCACGAACGCGGGCGAGGGCTCCTGCTCGGGGGCCGTGTAGGCGACCGCCTTGTTGCTGACCGACTCCGGAGCCTCCTCGTGCTCTTCTTCGCGTTCGGCGACCTCGACCGGGGAGGTGACGGCCGAGGTGCCGCTCGGCGGCGTCGGGCGCGCCGGCGTCGGCACCGGCGGGGGGACGAACGCGAGCACCGGCGAGGGCGCCAGCGACGGGACGAAGAACGGCGGGATCGTGGCGGCCGGCCGCGGCGCGGCGGGCGGCGCGGGCAGGGCGGGCGGCGGCGGCAGGACCGCCACCGGCGCGGCGGCCGGCGCCGTCCCGGCGGGTGCCGGGCTCGGAGCCGGGGTCGGCGCAGTGACGGGCTTCTGTTCCTTCGCCGGCTTGGTCAGGGGGAACGGCGGCACGCAAGGCCTGCGCTCGCTGCCTTCCTGGACGGTCACGTCGAGCTTTGAGGTCAGGCCGCCGGCGAGGATGCTGACGACGGTGGCGCCGTGCTTGTAGGCGCAGAAAAGCCCCGAGTGCGAATCGGGGATCGTCACCCCGGCGGAGGTCAGCTCGGGCACGTTGGGCTCCGGCGAGGAGAGGTTGCGTTCGACGAACTGCCCGACTTCTTCGTTCGAGGACCTGAATTCGTAGTCGGGTCGCATCGGGCATTCGCCGCCGATGCATTCCGACGGCAGCTTCACGTAGGGATCGGTCGTCGGCGAGAACTGCCCGCGCGGTGAGCCGTTGCCGGAGCGCGGGCGGCGCGCGAGGGCGGAGAACAGCGCCACCTCGCTGCGCCGCAGGAGCGTCCCGCTTTCGGCTTCGAGGGCGAGTTCGCCGATGTTCGGGATCAGGGACACGTGCAGCCCGCGTCCGGGCACTTGTTCCTTTTGCCCGGGGTTGACCTCGGCGAGCAGGAACCCGCTGGCCTGGAACTGGGCGAGGGGTTTCGAGGCGGTTATGTAGCCGAGCGTCCCTGAGCCGAACGTCTTGACTTCGTCCGTGCCGGCTCCCAGCCTTCCTTCGACGTTGTCTTCCGGGGAGTCGTAGAAGTACGCGAGCGCCCCGCCGTTGACGAGCGCTTCCGCGACGGCGGCGTCCGGGCTGGCGTTGCCGATCACGATCGCGGCTTCCGCCGTCTGCGATTTGACTTCGCCGAGCTGCTCCTCGAGCCATTCCAGTTGTTCGCTGCCGACGTTCCCGGTGTCGTCGAGCACGATCACGCGCACCGTGCCGTCTTCGCCCTTCGACTCGAACGAGTAGTACAGACAGCCTTCGGGACTGCCGGGGCATTCACGGTGATCGTCGGGCTTGCCGTCCGGGGCGAGCGAGAGATCGGCGAACGCTCCGGCGCCGAGGAGCCCCGCGCCCAGCGGTTCGGGTGTCTCCTGCGAGCTTGCGAAGCTCTGCTCGAACATCGACTCCGTGCCGCCCCCCGGGCGGGCGTCGAGATCCGTCGGAGAGGCGGCGGCGAAGATCGGAAGGGGGTTGCGAAGGCTGGCGCCGGCGCCAAGCAATTCGACGTAGCGGGCGAACTCCCTCGCGAACGGGTACGGCGGTTCGGGGCCTTCGGTGGCGCCCGTGCTCAGGCGCGCGCCCGTGTACAGGAAGGCTCGCACCCCGTGGACGTCGCCGGCGGCTTCGAAGGCGTGCGACAGCCACACGTCGGGTCCGATCTTGGCATCCGCGCGGTCGGCGCACGGGGCGTTGCACTGGGCGCCGCCGCCGATCGCCAGCGTCACCGCCGACGCGAACGGTTCCGCCGGATTTTCGGGGCTCGGTTCCGAGGCTTCCACGCCGGGCGGAGAGGGCTGCGCTGCGCCGCTCGCCTCGTAGCGCTCGACGTCGGAGGTGTCGAGGGCGACCTGCGTGTTCACTTCGCCGCCGAGCGCCCAGCCTTCGGAGCCGGTGGGACCGATCAGCAGCGCGTCGATCGGGTCGGGCTGGTAGACGCCATCGATCTCCGCGTAAGGGGCCGGCGGGTCTTTGACGAGGTTGAGTTCGTGCTCCTCGTCGGTCCAGCCGTCGGCTGTCTGGCGCACGATGCCGCGTTCCTGGTCGGTCGAGGGCACCGGCAGCGGTTCTTCGATCGTCGGAGGGAAGCCGGGCGGGGGCGCGGCGATCACCTCCTGACCGACGGGAGCCGCGCCGGCCGCGAGCACGCGCAGCGCTTCGCCTTCGTGGAAGAGCGCGAGCGAGCCCGGCGCGGTCCCACCCGCTGGGGGCAGCGGCGCGGTGGGCTGCCAGGCGTCGCTCGGGCCATCGCGCTCGTAGATCTGTGCCACCGCGCCCTTGAGGGTGGCGACGGCCGCCGCGCCGTCGGGTAGCCCGGCGACCGTGGTCGGCACCTGCTTGCCCATCGCGGCGGCCGCGGCTTCGTCGACCTGCCAGCCGGAGCCGTCGTTCACGAGCAGCCCGCCGACCCGGCCTGCTCCTTCGATGTTCTTGTGGAAGGCGACGAGCGCTTCCGAGCCCGCGAACGCGATCGAG
The DNA here is from genome assembly GCA_963782325.1 of uncultured Solirubrobacteraceae bacterium. Classification (GTDB taxonomy): domain Bacteria; phylum Actinomycetota; class Thermoleophilia; order Solirubrobacterales; family Solirubrobacteraceae; genus Palsa-744. Next base: position 171,263 of record CAWAJG010000003.1, on the reverse strand, counting down.
GTGAAGCTCGCCCCCTGGGCGGCTTCCGGGAGCGCTTCCTGTGTCCAGGTCTTGCCGTAGCGCAGCAGCACCCCGTCCGAGCCGACGGCGTACCCGCGCGACGGTTCTTCGGGGTCGAACGCTATCCCCAGCAGGCTGCCGCGGAAGTTCAGCGGAGTCGCCGGGTCCGGTTCCCACAGGCCCGTTTCCCCGCGCCACAGCCACATCTGCGGATGGCCGGCCTCGCTCTCGTCGCCCACGGCGTAGGCGCGATTCGCCGTCGGCCAGGCCACGGCGCGCAGGCGCACCCCCGTTTCCCGCCGGCCGCCCGGCCCGAACAGGGTTTCCGGCTCCCAGCCCACGGGTTTGCATTTTTCGTTCGCTTCTTCGATCACCGTGTAGCGCGCGACCTCGCCGCTGTCGCCGACCGCGAGCGCCTCGCTGCATTCCACACCGACCGGCTTGCCCGGCTCCGGCGCGACCGCGAACAGGGCGTGGCGAAACGGCACGGGCCAGGGCTTGACGTCGCTTTCGCTGTAGCCTTCGCTCGGCTGCCCGAGCGTCAGGTGCACCGGCAGCCCGGCGCTGCCGAGCCAGCCGTCAGTGGCCTTCGAGAAGGCCGCTCCGAGGCTGCCGCCGGGGTCTTCGGGAGGGTTCGAGCCGCCGAGCGCGAGCACGGGCTTGAACGTGGTTTCTTCCAGGCGCAGGCTCGATCCTTCGTGCAGACCCGTTATCACGCGTTCGCCGTACGGGGTCGAGGAGCTCGCCCAGGCGAAGCTGCGCGAGGGGCCCGTGGGCAGCGCTTCGGGCAGTTCGTGTTCGCATGCTTCGCCCTCGCTGGGCACGGGGCACCAGCTCCCGCTGACGGAGCCCTTCAGCTCCGCTTCCGGCTTGAAGAAGATCGTCGTGCCTACATCCACGGCCGGCCGCGCTCCGTCGACCCACACGCCCTGCCCGGTCACCGTCAGGACCTGGCTCTCGAGCTTTTCCGGGCTGCCGAAGACCGACAGCGCTTCGCCGTCGACCTGCAGCGGCGCGGGCGAGACCGGCTTCCACACGTCTCCGACGCGGCGGTACAGCACGAGGCCTTCAGACGATTGCGAAGACTGCGCGACAAGCCACGCGTTCTCGGGCGAGCTGGCGCCTATGCCGAGCACCTGAAAGCCGCTCGCTTCCTTTTCTTCGGGGCTTTCTCCGGGCACTTCGATTTCTTCGCGCGTCCAGGTCTGACCGTCCCAGTGCAGGACTCCGTCCTCGATGCCACCTTTGTCAACGGGGACGACGAAGGCGCCCGCGCGCCCGTCTTCTTCGTCCAGCGGCGCGATCAGCGGGGCGCGCGTCGTCGAGAAGAGCGCTTCGCCGTGACCGAGCAGCGCTTCTTCGATCGGCGGCGTCTCTTCGAAGGAGCCGCCCGGGTTGCGCACCAGCGCGACCTGCTGGCGGACGCCGCCTTCCGTCGGTGGGACGGTGCCGACGAGCACGCCGCTGCCCTTGGGGGTCATCTGGCCGGCGAGCGGGCTCGCGGCCACCAGCCCGATCGGCTTGTCGGGTTCGAAGCCTTTCAGCGGTGTTTCCGGCTTTTCGAGCAGTTGCGGGCCGAGCGACCAGCCCTGCTCGGGGTTGTAGCGAACGAGCTCGTAGGACACCCCGCCGGTCGTTTCGTATTCGCCGATCCCCCAGGTCTCGCCGGTTTCTTCCGAGCCGATCATGGTCACGTCTTTCAGCGGCAGCGAGTCGTCGGTCTCGGGGATCGTTTCCCCGCCGGCGCCCTGCGCCGCCGCGGCGGAGGTGGCGCTCGTCGCGGTCAGGCGACCGGCGAGGGCCAGCGACGTGAGGATCGTCGCGAGCACGGCCAAGCCGAGCAGGCGCCGGCGCACGCGGCCGGCGTTCTCGTCGCGGCGGCTCAAAACGGCGATCCCGCCGGCGGGGGTACGAGGGCCTTCGGGAACGCCAGGCCGGTGGTGAGGGTTTCGACGCTCGGGCTGCGAGTCGGGACGCTCGGCAGTGCCGCAAGCGCGTGGGTCTGCAGATCGAGCTTGGTCGGCCAGCGGCGGGGGTTGAGCCTCAGCAGCAGCTTGCGGTTGCCGCCCGCGAGCGTTCGTGACGGGGTGCTCGCGACCGTGGCGCCGTGGCGCTTTGCGATCAGCCGCACCTGCGCCTTGACCGCCAGGTGGAAGCGCAGTTCGAGCGTGCTGCCGTGGACGAGCCGGCTGCGCAGGCCGGTCAGCAGCGGCACGGCCACCCGCGTTTCGGGGAGCGGCGACGGCTTTTCGGTGACCGCGCCCGTGGCCGGCGCTTCCGCGGGTCCGGAGCTTTCTTCCGGCGGGGCGTCCGGAGGCACCTGTGGCAGTCCCTGGTCAGCCGGGCGGTTGGCGATCAGGCTCGAGAACCCTTCTTCGTCGACCGGCAGCGATTCCTGGCCCGTGGTGAGATGGAAGAGCCACCCCTGCGTCGTGGTCAGCCAGCAGTCGTGCGCCGCGGGACAGGCGAGCCGCTCAGCGGCGCCCTTCGCGCCGACTCCCCGTTCCCGTTCGGATTGCGAGGGCAGCGTCTGCTCTTCGGATATCGCGCCGCTGGCGGAGATGTGCGCGACCAAGGCGAGCGCTTCCGGGTTCTGTTCCCCGCTTTCGGCTTCCGCCTGGCTGTCGAGCGCCATCCAGGCGCCTGCGCCGCCCGGTTCGGCGGCGATCGAGGCGAGCACCTGGTGGGGGAATTCCTGTTCCCCGGACGGCGTCGTCAGCGGGCCGAGCAGCTGCCTCCATTCTCCTTGCTCGGACGTCAAGCGCGCGACCGTCACCTGGGCGTGTTCCGTGTTGGAGACTTCCTTGGTCGCGACGCTCGCCGCCGCCCACAGTTCGTCTCCGCTCGCCGACAGGCGCAGGGGACCGAGGGCTTCGCGGATCTCGTCGGGCGCGTACAGCGGGACGTATGGGGATTCGAGTTCGTCGGCCGCGCCCGGTATGCCTTCGAAAGTGGGCGAGGCGCCGGCGGGGTTGATCGTGTGGAGCACCGGCGGTTCCAGGAGCGTGCGGGTGGGCGGCGGCTTGATCCGCACGCTCTCGTACAGTCGCCCGTCGAAGGCGCGCATGTCTTCCACGGGCTGCGCTTCGCCTTCGAACGGTTCCTCGAGCAGCGTGCTGCCGTTCCAGCGCAGGTGGAAGGAGCCGCTCACGGAGGAGCCTTCCGGCAGCGGTTCTCCGGCGAACCAGCAGTCGCTGGTCGCGAGGCAGCCGGCCGCGTGCATCGCCTGGTAGGAGCTCGTGCGGAAGGCGATCGAGGCGTAGGAGGCAACGACTTCGAACGGCGGCGAACCAGTCAGTTCGGGCCGTTCGGGGATCGCGAAATGGCACAGGGTGTTGTCCTGCAGCGGCGGCTTTTCGTTGAGTTCCTGGCTGCCCGCCTGACCCGGGCGCCCGTCGGAGACCGTCCAGAATTCGTTCTGGGCCGCCCAGGCGATGCGGCCGTCGGTCGCTCCGCAGACGATCGCGAGCTGTTTCCAGCCGGCCCCGTCATAGGCCCAGATGCCCGGCTTGACCGTGCTCCCCTCACCCGCTGTGATCAGCAGCCCGCGGTTGGGTGCGATGAACTCGATGTCGCCGATGTGTCCCAGCCCGATCGCGGTCGACGAGCCGGACACGCCAGGTTCCGGCGGCGGGGGCGGTGGCTGTTCGAGGCGCCAGGTGGCGCCGCCTTCGCCCGCCTCGGCGCGAGCGGCGCCCAGCAGCGCGAGCGCCGCGGCGGCCAGCGCGATCGAGGCGAGGGCTCGCACGACCGAAGCCCGCGCGGCGCTCATCGTCGCCCCCGCCGGCGCGCATGCGACGTCGCCCTGGCGTGTGTGCGCGCGGCTGCGTGGAATTTCGCCTTGGGAGCGGTGTCGGCGAAGTCGACGGCGAGCGACTGCTTCAGCGTCGCCTGGCCGGCGGCGGTGAAGGTGAGCTCGACGGTGGCCGACAGCCCACCCTTGGTGGACGCGAGGGCGCGATAGCCGTGTGCGAGCTGGAGCGTGAACGTCAGCAGTTCCCCTTCGCCGCCCAGCGCGATGCGGCCGGCGGTGGCGAGCGTGCGCATGACGGAAGCCGTCCGTGCGGCGCCGTGCGGCGCACGGTGGCCCCGGCGTGCTCCTCGGGCCCTGCTCGCGGAGGAGCTCGCGTGGACGGCCACCCAGCCCTGCGCGGCCGCGCGCAGCTCTCCCGGCCCCGGCGTCCGAACGTACAGGCGCACCGTCCCGTTGGACAGCGACTGGGCGCTCGCGCCGAGGATCCACAGAGGCGTCGGCGCTGGGTCTTCGGGGGCCGGCGAGACCGACTGCGGCGCTGGGCTCGAGCCGAACCGCTCACGATGTACGACGAAGACGTCGCTGCCGTCGAAGGGACCGGCCGATTCCGTCGCCGGCGTGTTGCCGTCGCCGTAGACGAGGTTGGATGCGGTCGAGGAGAACGCGAGCGTGTCCCCGTCGCCGGAGAAGGACGGCGAGAGAGCGCCGTCGTCGGGCAGCGGGTAGGGGTCTCGGTTGGCAGGCGCTTCCTTGTGCGGATGTGAGCTCGGGCCGCCTTCGAAGCCGCCGCTCACGCGCGTGAGCGTCCCGTCGGCGAGATCGGCGTCGAACAGTTCGACCAGGCCCGGGATCGGGGCGGTCGGGCTGACGTACGTCGGCGTGGCGAGCGCGAAGACGGTGCGCCTGGTGGTGAACGCGACCTGGGCTCCGTCGGGCGAGATCGCGAAGTCGACGATCGGCGCGGTTGTCGCGATTTTTTCGGCTTCGCTTCCTTCGCCCGCGCCGGCTGGCTCGGTCAGGGGCCGCAGCGCCTGCACGCGTGTCAGGCCGGGGTGCATGTCGACCACGTACAGGTCGCTCGTGGTTTCGGACTTGCCGAAGTCGCTGCCCAGCGACAGCAGCTCGGCGTTGGCCAGGAAGGCGGCGGTGTAGCCGTCTGCGCTCAGCTGGGGCACGAAGTCCTGTTCCCCCACTCCCGTCCAGACGCCTTCCTTCGCGGGCTGCGTCGCGGAGAAGGGCCCCTGACAGGGGTCGCCGAGAGACTGTCCGACCAGCACCGTCTCGCCGCTCGCCTGGCACGCAGGGCTTTCGGGATCGCTGCCGCCGGTGATCCTTCGCGTCGGCACGGTCGGCCCTTCGTCGATGCGCCGCCACAGCGGCTCGGCGTATCCCGGATCGAGGACTTCTCCGGAGAGGATCTTGGCCTGCTCGCCGACGTTGGTGCCCAGCCAGGCGACGGTCGAGCCGTCGGCGCTGATCGAGGCGCCCACCGGTTCGGTCAGATGGTGCTGCCCGGTCACGAAGGGAAATTCGGGCAGCAGTCCTCCGTAGTACGCGCCCCCGTACAAGAAGGACCCTTCGCCGCCGCTCACGGGTTCGTTCGGGATCGCCTCGCCGGTCGCGGGGTCATAGCGCGTGCTGACGAGCAGCGTTTCGCGTGTCTGGAGATCGCGCACGGCCACCTGCATCGGAGGCGTGTCCGGCGCCTGCGGGTCCTGCGGGTCGGTGAGATCCGAGGCGGCGGTCGTCACTAATGCGACCTCGATCCCGTGTTCGGTGACGGCCATCGCCGTCCGCCCCGCCGCGACCGCGCCGAAGGCGCTCGAGAAGGAGTACGTGAGCCCTTCGTCGCTGCCGTTGGCCGCCGAGACGAGCGTGTAGGGACAGCGGGCGGTCAGTTCGCTCGCGTCTTCTTCTTCGGCTTTTTCGCATGATTCGGATTCTTGCCCGGAGGCTTCGATGTCCATGTTGCGCACGTACACGTCGGGGTCGGGGTTCTCGTCGAGGTCCGGGGCGAGCGGCGCGGCGGTCGTGAAGCTCACGTACTGCCCGTCTTCGCTGATCGAGGGCAGCTCGGCGTCGCATGCGCTGCGCGCGCCGTGGGCGGTCGGCTCGCATTCGCGTTCGTGTTTGCCCGGGACGGGCGTGCCGACGGCCACGGGCTGCACTTCCCCGGTCTGCAGGTCGCGCCGCCAGACGCCGGTCAGCCCGCCGAAGGAGCCGTCGAACGCCACGTAGCGACCGTCGGCCGAGATCGCCGGGTCGTGGGCGTAGGCGGCCTGCTGAAGACCTTCGGTGCCACCGCCGGCCAGGAACCCCTGAGAGACCAGTTCGGTCCCTTCGAAGACGTCCGCGTGGGCCGCCGGCGCACCGGCGAGCAGCGCCAGGACGAGCGCGCACGCGAACCCCGCGAGCCGGCGCCTCACGGCACGCTCACCAGCCTGCGCACGACGCCGCTCACGCCGAGGTTGTCGCGGACGTGGACGACGAGGTGGTAGATGCCCGCGCTCTTGTATGTGTGCTGGAAGCGATTGTGGCCGCGCGCGCTCGTGCCGTCGCCGAAGCTGACCTTCACGGCATGGGTGTCCACGCCCGAGTAGCGATCGGTCACGCTCAAGCTGATCGCGTGCCCGCCTCGTGCCTTCGCGATGCGCACGCCGGGCGGCACGCCGTCGATCTTCAGCGCCGTGGGCGCGGTCAGCGTGGACTGCCCGAAGATGTCCGTGGCCAGGACCTGAAGCTGGTGTTCGCCGCTCGAGAGGCCGCGCGTGTCCAGCCTCATGGTCGTCACGCCGGCCGGCGTGGCCACGCGCCGCCCGTCGAGGATCACCGTGTAGCGAAGCGGCGTGTTGGCGCTCGCCGCACCCTCCCATTCGACGCTCGCTTGCGACGGCCGTATCCAGCCTTTGGGCGCGCTGACGATGAACTGCGCCGGCGGGGCGCTCACCTCAGAGGCGACGATCGCGGCGTCGCCGAGGGGACCCTGCTCGAAGGCGACCAGGCCGTCGCCGAGGCCCGAGCGCCCGACAGCCAGTTCGTCGATCGGACCGCCGGCGCCGCCGCTGATGAGGCCCGTCTGCACCGCCCCGCTCGGGAAGTCCTCGCGCACGGCCACCTCCGGCGAGCCTTCGGTATCGGCGCTCGGCCACGCCGAGATGCCGCCACCTTCCGGGTCCATCGTGCTGGCGCACGACAGTTCGTCCGCCGGCGTGATCGTGGAGCCGACGAAGGGGGGGTTGAGCGAAAGCGTGCCGGACAGCCCTTTGTCGGTGCCTTCCACGACGCGCGACGTGCCATTGTCGTCGTAGATCAGGCGCAGCGCGCGATCTTCATCCACGTCCAGGCACGGGCGCCCGACGCTCGCGGCGAGGCCGCCGGACACTTCGCTGTCGGCTACGATCGCCCCCTCGAACTCCGCGCCGCTCGACGCTTCCCCGTCGGACAGCGTGTTCAGGAAGATGCGCGGCCCGTGCAGCGGCGAGCCTGGACCGGCGAGCTGCCTGTATGCCACCTCCGCCTGCCCGAGCAGCGAGAACGCGAGGCTCGGCGCGTCGGCTTCTTCTTCGATCGGCGCGCCGTCGAATGTCGAGGCGCTGACCGGCAGCACGTAGTCGAGTGTCGTGCCGAAGATACGCCGCGCCCAGATGCGCGCGTCGCCTTCCACCCCCGGCTCCTGCCAGACGACGATCCCGTTTCCGGTCGGACCGATCGCGACCTGCGGCGCGTTGGCCGGCGTCGGCGCGCGCATCGACACCCCGAGATCGCGGTTGACCGTGCCCAGGTTGGACCAGCGCAGGCCGTCCCAATGCGCCAAGCGCACCTGCTCGACCACGTCACCCGGTCGCAGCAGCGGGACGCGTTCGTTTTCTTCGACCACCCGGTAGACGACGTCGGCTTGGCCGGTCGAGCTCATCGCGAGATCGGGGCTCACGCCCACGCCTTCGCCGACGTTCGGGTCGACGATGATCGCGCGGGCGAACGACGATCCGCCCGGTCCGAGCGTCGCACCCAGCAGCTCGTCGAGCGTGCGGCCGTGGGCGTTGGTCGCGAACGGCGTCGCCCACACGACGACGAGCTCGCCGTCGTCGGCCGCGGCGATGCGCGGCCAGCTCGCGGCGTACTGCTCTTCGCTGTCGACCCTGATCGGCGTGAGCCAGTGGCCTTCGACGTAGCGCGAGACGAACACGTGGGCGATACCGTCGACACGCTCGAGGTAGACGACCCCACCGCTTCCGTCTTCGGCCATTGCCGCGCCCCCAAAGCCGACGATTTCCTCACTCGGGCCGTCGAGGGTCACGGCCGGCAGGATCACCGCGCCGGCGCGCTGCGCCCGGCCCGCGCACAACATGACCGCGAGGGCCAGCGCCGACATCGTCCAACGGCACACCCACATGCGCCGAATCGACAACGCGTCAGCACTCATCGAGAGGGCCAACATAACCTGGCCCGCACCGAGTTCGGCAGCACTTCACAAAAAAGTCACGCGCGGGTGTGAAGGAAAGTCACGGGGCACGGACGGCGACGTCGCGGCGGGCACCAGCGCGAGCCCTCACGTTTCCGGTTCGACGTCCGCCCCCGGAGTCTTGGCGAAGGCGCAGCGGAAGTTCTCCGCTTCGCTCACCGGCTGAGAGCCCGCGAAACCCCCCTGATTCTTGTTGTCGTACACGGTCACGTACTGCATCGATTCGGGCAGCGGGTTGGCGGGCAGCGGTATCGGGTTGGCCTGCCCCTGGCGGGGATTGCCGGTGGCGCCTTCGGATACCCCCTCGAAGCCGGCCGCCGCCGAGCCGGCTTCGGTGGTCACGAGCGACGAGGTCATTTCGCGTTCGTCTTTCAGGCCGCGCGTGGGGTCCTGGTCGATCGTGGCCGTCAGCGGCGAGTCGGTGATCACGGACTCGAGCCGCACGCGTTCGGCCGCCCCGAGCAGCTCGGCGGCCGACGGCAGCCACCCGCCTTCGGCCTCGCACGCTCTGGACGCCCAGATGAAGTCGTTCTTGCCCGCGTCGGCCTTCGTGAGCGGATAGGGAGCGGAGTCCAGGCACCAGGTGCCGATGTCGACGGTGTCGGGTGGACACTCCCCGGCGAGCTCTTCGGCGGTCTTGCCGTCCACGCGGCTGGCGTTCTTGACGGTCGGGATGGCCGAGGCCGGGAACTTCCTGTTGTTGCCCAGCACCAGCAGGCCGCCGGCATGCGGCTTGCTGCTGACCACGTGTCCGTCGATCGCGCTGATGACGGCGCGGCGAGCGGCGTCGGCGGCCCCCGTGGTCGAGAACACGAGCGCGACCAGCGCGACCGTCATCGCCGGCGAAGGCATGCGTCGCGGCCGGCGTGGGCGCGCTCTCACTGGGCTTGCTTGGGGTCGCGGGTGGTGAAGCGCGGGGGCGCGGCCCTGCGCACCTGCGCGAGCTCCTCGAGCGTCACCTCCTGGACCGTGGAGAGCACCGCGTCGAGCGCCACCCCCGAGAGCGTCTCCTGCTCGAGCAACGCGGCGGCGGTCTCCTCGACGGTGCTCCAGTTGCGGTCGAGGACCGCCGACGCCCGCGCCTCCGCGTCGCCGACCAGTCGCTCGACCTCGTTGTCGATCAGGTTGAGCGTCTCCGGTCCCACCGAGCCGAGGTCCTGCAGCGAGGCGCCGAGGAAGACCTCGCCGCTCTTCTCCCCGATCGTCACCAGGCCGAGCGCCTCGGACATGCCGAAGGAGGTGACCATGCTGCGCGCGAGCGCGGTGGCGGCGTGCAGGTCGTCGTTGACGCTCGTGGAGGTGTGACCGAAGGCGATGCGCTCTCCGGAGAGGCCGGCGATGATCACGACCAGCTGGGTTTCGAGGTCGGGCCTGGTCATGATGATCTGGTCGCGGTCGGAGAGCATGTGCGCGGCGGTGCCGAGCTGACGTCCGCGCGCGACGATCGAGAGCTTGCGCGTGGAGGTCGCGTGCCCGAGCGCCTCGGTGACGACCGCGTGGGCGGACTCGTGGACCGCGATCAGCCAGCGCTCCTGCTCGGAGAGGATGTGGTGCTTGGCGGGCCCGGCGACCACGCGGTCGATCGCCTCCTCGAGCGTCTTCTGATCGATCTGGGCGCGGCTGTCGCGCACGCTCAGCAGCGCCGCCTCGTTGATCACGTTCGCCAGCTCCGCGCCGCTGAAGCCTGGCGTCTGGCGCGCGACCTCCTCGAGCGAGGCGTCGGGCGCGAGCGGGCGCTTGCCGCCGTGCAGGCGCAGGATCTCCAGGCGCCCGTGCACGTCGGGCGTGTCGATCACCACCTGGCGGTCGAAGCGCCCCGGGCGCAGCAGCGCCGGGTCGAGGATGTCGGGGCGGTTGGTCGCGCCCATCACCACCAGTCCACCGTCGCCGGAGAAGCCGTCCATCTCGACGAGGATCTGGTTGAGCGTCTGCTCGCGCTCGTCGTTGCCCTGGCCGATGCCCGCGCCGCGCTTGCGCCCGGCGGCGTCGAGCTCGTCGATGAAGATGATCGCCGGCGATACCTTCCTGGCCTTGCGGAACAGGTCGCGCACGCGCGCCGCGCCCACGCCCACGAGCGACTCCACGAAGTCCGAGCCGGACAGAGAGAAGAAGGCCGCGTCCGCTTCGCCCGCGACCGCCTTCGCTAGCAGCGTCTTGCCGGTGCCGGGCGGCCCGACCAGCAGCACACCCTTGGGCGCAGCGGCGCCGACGGCCAGGTACTTGCTGGGATCGGCCAGGTAATCGCGTATCTCGCGCAGCTCGGCCACCGCTTCGCCCGCGCCGGCGACGTCCGCGAAGGTGATGCTGTCGGTCGTCCCCTTGCCCTTCTTGCGACCCTTGCCCGTGAACTGCGAGAAGGCCGCGATCCCGCCGGCCGCGCCCTCCGCGCCCCAGCGGGTGAACAGCGAGAACAGGCAGACGAGCAGCAGGATCGGGATCAGGAACTGGACGATGATCGCCTCGGTGCCCTTGCCAGACTGCTGATCGACGGACACGATCGCGCCGCTGGCGGTCAGTTCTTTGAGCAGCTGCTGGGTGATCGCCCCGGAGGCGGGATAGGCCGCCCACAGATGCTGATCGCCGGTCGCGGCGCCCGTCGTCGTTCCGCCGGCGGCGACCAGTTCCGAGGGGCTCGTCGCCGCGCGCCCTGCGCCGGCTGTGCCGCCACCGCCAGGCGCCTTCGTGGCAGCGGCCGCGCCCGTGCCCGACGCGCCGGCGGACGTGCTCGTGGTGGTCTTCGCGCCGCGCTTGGCGGCCTTGGCCGCCGCTTCGGCCGCTTCCGCTTCGGCGGCGCTCGGCGCGATGGTGCCGCTGGCCGACACCGCGGGAGCGTTGGCCGTGGTGGCCAGCTCCACGCGATCGTCGTGGTCGAGCACCTGCGCGGTCGCGATCTCGTGGCTGCTCGCCAGCGTCTGCACCATGCTGAGCGGAACCTCCATCCCCGAGCTGGCCGGCCTGATCGCTCCCAGGAGCGTCGCGAACGCTACCGCCAGGCCGATCGAGGCGAGCATCAAGAACAGCGACAGCGGGTCTCGCAGGAGGAATCGGCGCGTACCGGCGCCGATCTCGCCCAGCGTCACGAGCACCGGGTTACGCCGCTGCGCCAAGCCCGAGCGTACGGCCGCCTTCCTGGCCGTGGGCGCTCCGGAGCCGTTGGTCGACGAGGATACGGGTGGGGTCGGGTCGTCTGTCATCGCTGGGCGGGTTGAATCCGTCCAGGCCACCTCGACCGCCGCAACGTTCGGCGCAGCGGTCTCGACGGCTCGCCGGATCGGACGATGCTCGCAGCCTCACAGCACGCGCGCCGAAATGCAATGCCGTTCACAAAAACGACACATCGGCGAGCCGTTGTTCACAAAAAGTAAACAGTCTTTCGGCCTGCGTTCACAAAAGATAAACAACATCGGGCCACTGGGCCCACGCGAGACCTCCGTCCCTGCGTTCACAAAAACGAAACACCTGCGCGGTCCTCGCGCGAGAGTCTTCGCGACGGGGCGACCCGGTCGCGCTAGCGCATCGTCCAGCACCTCCCCGTGTTCCGTCACCGACGCCCACGCCCAGACAACTCCCAAGTGCAAAGGAGCAACAATTTGCGCGCGCACCGCACCCTCATCGTGACCCTGGCGCTCACGCTCGCGCTGGTACTGCCCGCCGGCGCGATGGCCAGGCGCCTGATCATCGGCGGCTCGACGTCGATGCTGCCCCTCGTCCAGAAACTCGCCGCGGCCTACCACAAGGCATACCCCAAGATCCCCCTTCCCGAGGTCGAGGGTGGCCAGTCCGACATCGGCATCGAGGGTGCGATCCAGGGCCGCTTCGACATCGGCGACTCCTCGCGCGAACCCGAAAAGAGCGAAGAGGAACCCGGCGCGCCCGAACTCACCTGGACGAAGGTCGCCCGTGACGGCGTGTGCATCATCACGAACAAGGCCAACCCGCTGCCCAACCTGTCAGAAGAAACGGTCCAGGGCATCTTCACGGGCGACCTGCGCGACTGGAGCGAAGTCCCTGGATCGCATCTGAGCGGACCGATCGACCTGTTCGACCGCGATGGCTCATCGGGTACGCAGGACGCCTTCCAGCACATCTTCCTCGGCGAAGAAAGGAAAATCTCGCCGAGCGCCAGCGCCGAGGGCTCGAACGGGACCGAGCAGAACCAGGTGACGGCCGACAAGAACGCGATCGGCTTCGTCTCGTTCCACTTCACCAGCGGCGTCCACACGGTCGACTACGAGGGCATAGCCTGCAACCTCGCGAACGCCCGCTCCGGACAGTACCTGGGCGTGCGTAACTTCTGGATGGTCACCAAAGGCACGCCCAGCGGAGAGACGCTGAAGTTCCTCGACTGGGTCACCAGCGGCAACAAGGTCACCAAACAGATCGTCAGCTCCAGCTGGATCGCCATCCACTAGCGGCGGTGCGGACCGGCGCTCCCCACAGCGCGACCCTCCACGCCGCCGCAAGGACCGACAGGCGCGCCGAGCTGACGCTCGGCGCGCTCGCCGTCGGCCTGCTGGCGCTGATCGCGCTGATGCTGGTCACGGTGATGATCAACGCGTGGCCGTCGTTCTCGGCCAACGGCCTCAGCTGGTTCGGCCCGGGCGGCGACATCGTCACGCAGTTCCGGGCGATGCAGGCCGGCGTGCCCCTCCCCGGCCACTCGTTGCTGTACTTCCGCGCCTGGCCGCTGATCTGGGGAACGCTGCTGACGACGGTGTTCGCCGTTCTGATCGCGCTCGTGGTCTCGACGCTGGCGGCGATCTTCCTGACCGAGTTCGCGCCCTCGCCGGTGCGCCGCGTGCTGGAGCCGGTCGTGCGCCTGCTCGCGGGTGTGCCGTCGGTCGTGTACGGGCTGGTCGGGATCCTCGCGATCGCGCCGTGGATCAACGAACACCTGATCGGCAACGCGCGTAAGCAGTCGGTCGCCTACGTCGTGCAGCTGAACGGCAACGACCTGATGACCGCGACGCTGATCCTGACGATCATGATCCTGCCGATCATGGTCGCGATCAGCGCCAGCGCGCTCGCCTCCGTACCCGCGTCGTGGCGCGAGGGCTCGGCGGCGCTGGGGGTGAACCGCTGGCGCACGATCTGGCGCGTCTCGGTGCGCACCGCGCGACCGGCGATCGCCGCGGGCCTGGTGCTCGCGACCGCGCGCGCTCTCGGCGAGGCGATCATGCTCGCGATGGTCGCCGGAGGGCGCCCCTTCGAGGCCAACCCGCTCGACGGGCTCACGTTCCTCTTCGAGCCGGTGCAGCCGCTGGCCGCGTCGATCGTGCAGGAATTCGGCGGGCAGTCGCGTGGCCCGGTGGCGAGCACGATCTACGCGATCGCCGCGGTGCTGCTGTTTTCGGCCACGCTGCTGTCCCTCGCCGGCTGGGCCGTCAAGCAGCCGCTCAAGCGCTACGGGATAGGCGCGTGATGGCCACCGCCGCGCTAGGAGCGCCGGCCGACGCCCCCGCGATCGTGCGCCCGCGCCGCGAAAGCACCGCCGCCTGGCCGCTGGTCGACCGCATCTTCTACGGACTCTGCTGGGTCGTCGGCGTCGCGCTCTGCCTGATCGCCTTCGCGATCGTGGCGTACATGCTCGTCAAGGGCATCGCGTACCTGCGCCCGCGGCTGTTCGTCGAACACCCCGCGGCATCGATCAACCAGAGCCAGTCCGGCGGCTTTCTCGACCCGATCGTCGGCACGTTGATCGTCACCGCGATCGGCGTCGCCATCGCCGCGCCGGTGGGGGTCGGCCTCGCGACGTGGCTGACGGAGTACGGGCGCCCATCGTGGCTGGCGCGCGTGGTCGAGTCGGCGGTCGAAACGATCGCGGGCGTGCCGAGCATCGTGCTCGCGATCTTCGGCCTGTTGATCTTCGCGCGGCCGTTCCTCGAGTTCCTCTCCGCACCCGCGAACGGCGTGGCGGTCGGGCAGTCGTTCCTTGCTGCCGGGATCGTGGGGTCGGCGCTCGCGCTGCCGCTGATCTTCGCCGCCACGCGCGAGGGCCTGACGGGGCTTGCGCCGCGTCTGCGCGAGGGCTCCTATGCGCTCGGCAAGACTCGCGCGACGACGAGCTGGCGCGTGCTGCTGCCGGCGACCCGCCCCGCGATCGCAACCGGCCTGGCGCTCGGCATGGGCCGCATCATCGGCGACACCGCGATCTGCAAGATCCTGCTCGGCGAAACGCTGCGCAACGAACCCGTCGGCCACGTCCCGATCATCGGCACGCTGCGCGGCCTCGGCTCGACGCTCACGACGCTACGTGTACAAGAACTCGCCGGCCGGCGAAGGCAACTCGCCGCAGAAGGCCTACGCCGCGGTGTTCGTGCTGCTGATGATCGTGCTCGCGCTGAACGCGCTCGTCACCCGCCTCAGCCGCGGCTCGGACCCGGCCACCAGTGGCCGTACGGGCCGAGCCCGATTCGTCGGCGGTCTTTGGGGCGGGTGGTCGTGGACCCGTTGATGCCGCCGCCGGTACGGCGGATCGTCGTCGACCGCGAGCCCAACGTGGCGCCGGCGCGCCCGGCGCCAAACGGCGCCGCGACCACCGCCGCCACGGTCGTCTCGCCGAGAGCCCGCGTCCTGCGGGCACCCGCCGCGCAGGTGCGCGAACGCATGTCGCTCGAGTCGGTGTGGCTCGCGTACGGCGAGAACTGGGTGGTGCGCGACGTCAGCCTGCCCGTGCGCCAGGGTGAGGTGCTCGCGCTGATCGGCGCGTCGGGCTCGGGCAAGACGACGCTGCTGCGCTCGCTCAACCGCCTGACCGAGATCACCGCCGGGGCTGGACGCGCGGGGCGCATCACGCTCGACGGCCAGGACATCCACGAGCTCGAGGTCAACGACCTGCGCCGGCGCGTGACGATGGTCTTCCAGCAGCCCAACCCATTCCCGATGAGCATCTTCGAGAACGTCGCCTACGCGCTGCGCGAGCGGGTCGATGGCCGCATGCGCCGCCGCCGCCGCTCCAGGCGCGGGCAGCTGGAGCCGGCGGTGCGCGACGCGCTGCGCCGCGCCGGCCTGCACGACGAGGTCGGCGAGGATCTCGACCGCTCGGCGCTGGCGCTGTCGGGAGGGCAGCAGCAGCGCCTGTGCATCGCCCGTGCGCTCGCGGCCGACCCGGAGGTGCTGCTGCTCGACGAGCCCTGCTCGGCGCTCGACCCGATCTCCACCGCGGCGATCGAGGACCTGATCATCGGCCTGCGCGAGAGCGTGGCCGTGGTGATCGTCACCCACAACCTCCAGCAGGCCTTCCGCGTGGCTGACCACGTCGCCTTCATGCACCTGGGAGAGCTCGTCGAGTACGGCTCCTCCGAGCAGGTGTTCGACCACCCGGTCGCCCAGCGCACGCGCGACTACATCAGCGGGGCGTTCGGGTGAGGCTGGCGGCGCTGGCG
The DNA here is from genome assembly GCA_963782325.1 of uncultured Solirubrobacteraceae bacterium. GTDB lineage: Bacteria > Actinomycetota > Thermoleophilia > Solirubrobacterales > Solirubrobacteraceae > Palsa-744. The sequence goes on along the minus strand of CAWAJG010000003.1, from coordinate 155,662 downwards.
CTCGCCGCGCTGGCGCTCGGCGGGTGCCTCAGCGCCTGCGAGTCCTCGCAGGAAGAGAGCGCCAAGCTCGAAAAGGTCGCCAAGCGTGAAGCCGCGCAGTCCGCAAGACGTCCGGCGCTCGCGAACCGCGCCCTGTCGATCGCGCGTCCGAGCACGGTCGTGAAGGTGCTCGCCGCGCGCGCACTGCACGACTCCGAAGGCGCCGTCGCGGTGGTGACGCTGCACAACGGCTCGGCCAGCGCCCTGCGCGACGTGCCGATCAAGATCATCGTCAAGGACGCGGCCGGCGCGACGGTCTACACGAACGCCACGCCCGGGCTCGCCAGCGAGCTGGTGTCGGTGCCGCTGCTCCGGGCTCACACCACGGGCACGTGGGTCGATGACCAGGTGCAGAGCTCGACGGCCCCGGCGAGCGTCACCGCCGAGGTGGGCGAAGGCGAACGCGACGACGAAGCGATCCCAGCCCTCGCGGTCGACGGTGTGAGCCTGAACGAAGGCCAGGCCGAAGGCAGCCTCGTCAACCGCTCCCACACGAGCGAGCACGAAGTCGTCCTCTATGCCATCGCCCGGCGTGCCGGCGCGATCGTGGCGGCCGGTAGCGCGCTCGTCGCCCAGGTGGAAGCGGGGACGAGCACCCACTTCCAGGCGCCGCTGATCGGCGACGCCGGCGGCGCTCAGCTCGAAGTCAGCGTCGCCGGTGCTGCTTGAGCGTGATCCCCTCGAGCACGTGGGCGACGGTCTCGCAGGCGTCGACGGCCGCCTCCAGCGACTCGAAGATGTCCTTCCAGCGGATCACCACCATCGGGTCGATGCCGCCGGCGAACAGCGAGGCGACGCCGTCGCGCTGGAGGCGGTCGCCCTCGTTCTCCAGGCGGTGGATCTCGACCAGGTGGGGGCCGAGCTCGGTGCCCGTGCGCAGGCAGCGCAGCGCCTGGGCGATCTGCTCGCCGGCGCCGACCAGCACCTCGGTGAACTCGACCGCCTGCTCCATCGGCGCCTCGACGCCGTAGAGGCCGAGCTGTGCTGCGACCTGCTCGGAGTGATCGACGATGTCGTCGAGGGCCGTCGCCAGCGCGTACCCGTCGCCGGCGTCGAACGGCGCGCGCACGCGCCCGCGCCCGGCGAGGTGGTGGATGATGTCGTGGGTGATGCGATCGCCTTCCTGCTCGCACACCTTCAGGTCCTGCGCGAGCGTGGCGCGCTCGGGGTAGTCCTTGAGCAGCTCGTTCAGCAGCAGGCCGCAGCGCTGGACGTTGCGCCCCGACTCTTCGACCAGGGCCATCAGCGCGCCGTCGACGCTCGGGCGCAGGAAGCTCATCCGGGCAGGCTCGCCCGCAGGAAACGCATCCGGCGAGGATATTCCGCGACGCTCGCCCGCGCGCCCACCGACGGCCGCCTTCACGGATTTTTCACGACTAGATCACGACTTTGCAACGTCTCTGCCAGCAGCGGGTGGGACGCTTCGCGTCGTGGCGGTCTACCCAGAGAGCGCTGACGTGAGTACGGCGACAGAGCTGCCCGGGTCGACGGGCCCGACGACGCATGCGCGTGGGTCGGTGGGCCTGACGGAGGAGGCGGCCAACGCGCCCGAGATCCTGGAGGTCCCGGAGATCCTGTACGCGGGCGAGCTGGAGATCAGGCTGGAGGAAGGACTCGTGCTGGCGACCGGCAGGGCGTTGACGCTGTCCGTACGGGAGTTCGAGCTGCTCGTCGCGATGGCGCGACGTTTGGGCGCGATCATCACGCGCGAGGAGCTCTACAACAGCGTGTGGGGCGGCCCCCTGCGAGCCGGCGACCGCTCGGTGGACGTGTACGTGAGCAAGCTGCGCAACAAGCTCGAACAGGCGCTGCCCGACCGGCGCTTCATCCACACGCATCCGGGGTTCGGCTACAGATTTCAGCCGCAGCCTTCACGAAATGTTCACATGGAGTCTACAGGCGGTTGAAGAGACTGGCCCGGAGCAAGCCGCTCCGGCGCCCCCCTCGGGGCACATAGGCGCACGGGAACGTTCGGCGCGGACGAGCGCCGCGCTATGCGCCGCCATCAGACAACCAGCCAGCAAGAGGAGATGTTGTGATCAAGAACAAGACGGTCGCGCTCGCGAGTTGCGCAGCGCTCGCCCTCGGGCTCGCAGCATGTGGAAGCTCCAATTCGTCGAGCACTCCAAGCACAACGACCAGCTCGACGAGCTCCGTCTCGGCCACGATCTCCGGGGCCGGCTCGACGTTCGCCGCTCCCGTCTACGAACAGTGGGGCGCCGAGCTGAAGGGCTCCGGCCTGACGCTCAACTACCAGCCGGTCGGCTCGGGGGCGGGGATCACCTCGCTGGAGAGCAAGACCGTCGACTTCGCCGGCTCGGACCCGCCGCTGAAGGCCGCCGACGAAGAAGCGATCGCCAAGAACGGCAGCCCCTCGGTGCAGATCCCGATGTTCCTGGGCGCGATCACCATCTCCTACAACCTCCCCGGCGTGAAGGCCGGCCTGAAGCTCGAAGGCAAGACGATCGCCGACATCTTCCTCGGCAAGGTCAAGACATGGGACGACCCCGAGATCAAGGCGCTGAACCCGGGGGTCAGCCTGCCCAGCACCGCCATCACGGTGGTTCACCGCTCGGACTCCTCGGGCACGACCGACGGCTTCACCGGCTTCCTGTCGGACGTGGACCCCGAATGGAAGAGCAAGGTCGGCGAAGGCAAGACCGTGCTGTGGCCGACGGGGATCGGCGAGAAAGGCAACGCCGGCGTCGCCGGCGGCGTCCAGCAGACGACGGGCGCGATCGGCTATGTCGAGCAGGCGTACGCGCTGGAGCACAACTTCACCTACGCCGCGGTGAAGAACAAGGCGGGGAAGTTCGTCGAACCGACGCTCGAATCGACGAGCGCCGCCGCCGAAGGCGTGACCGTGCCGGCGAACCTCGGCTTCAAAATCTCGAACCCGGCGGCCCCCACCGCCTACCCGATCACCTCGCAGACGTTCGTGGTCGTCAACGAGGACCTCTGCAAGGCCGGCCTGCCCGGCGGCGAAGCAGCGGCGAAGGGCGTGGTGAAGTTCCTCGACTACGGGCTCACCGAAGGCCAGGCGATCCTGTCGAAGGCCGACTACGCGGCACTGCCCTCGGCGATCCTCGTGAAATCCAAGGACGTGCTCGCCTCGTTGCAGTGCAACGGCTCCTCGCTGGGCGGCGTGTGAGGATGACCCTGAGGATGACCCGCGCGCAGCCCATGCGACCGCAGCCCTATGCGACAGTTCGTTTCGCACAAGAGGTGCGTATAGCAATGGCTATACAGCCTTTCGTGAAGAACTATTAGGCAGGGCCGTGGAGGCAGCATCGATTCCCGGTGGTGACCGCTCGGCTCTCGGGCGGTCACCACTCGCTCGCTCGGCGCTGGCGCGTCTTCCCGATCGCGCGTTGAAGTACACGCTGACGGTGCTCGCGGCGCTGATCCTGGCGCTGATCGTCTACTTCTTCATCCGCCTGATCGGCCAGGCGCGCCCCGCGTTCGCCAAGGAAGGCGTCATCGGCTTCGTGTTCCACAACGACTGGGACGTCGGCGCCGAACGCTTCGGCGCGCTGGCGCTGGTGGTGGGCACGCTGATCACCTCCGCGCTCGCGCTGGCGATCGGGGTGCCCGTTGCGGTCGCCACGGCGGTGTACGTCACCGAGCTGTGCCCGCGACGGCTGCGCACGCCCACCGCGATCCTCGTCGAGCTGCTGGCGGCCGTGCCGTCGGTGGTGTACGGGCTGTGGGGCATCTTCTTCCTCGCCCCGAAACTGCAGGGCGCCGAGCAGTGGCTGGCCGGCAGGCTGTCGTTCATCCCGTTCGTCGGCGGCGGGGTGGCGACGATCCCCAACTACTTCATCACCGGCCTGGTGCTCGCGATCATGATCCTGCCGATCGTCAGCGCGATCGCCCGCGAGGTGATGGCGACCGTGCCCGCCGACCACAAGGAGGCGGCGCTCGCCCTGGGCGCGACGCGCTGGGAGATGATCCGCACGGCGGTGCTGCCGTACTGCCGCTCGGGCATCGTGGGCGGCGCGATGCTGGGGCTCGGTCGCGCGATCGGCGAGACGATCGCGGTGACGATCATGATCGGCAACGCTCCCCTGCTCGGGCACCAGCTGTTCGGGCAGGGCTACAGCCTGGCGGCGGCGATCGCGAACGAGTTCGGAGAAGCCCAGGGGGTGCACCGCTCGGCGCTGTTCGCCGCCGGACTGGTGCTGTTCGTGCTGACGCTGCTCGTCAACGGCGTCGCCCGCCTGCTCGTGAGGCGCGCCGCGCGCGGCGGCGGCGCCCGCGGCGGCGTCGAGAACGCGGCCGCCGGCGGCCAGGTGCTCGCGGGAACGGCGGCGGGCGCATGAGCTGGCAGCCCGCCACGACGAGCACCGGCGCCGAGCGCCTGGCGCGCTTCGCGCTCACCCCCGCGCGCCGGCGCAGGGACAGGATCGCGCGCACGGGCGTGCTGGTGGGCACCGTGCTCGCGCTGCTTCCGCTGGCGCTGATCGTCTACTACCTGCTGCGCAAGGGCCTCGGCGCGTGGAGCGTGAGCTTCTTCACGACCGACCCGACCGGGAACACCTTCTTCGGCGGCTCCTCGATCGGCGGCATCAAGAGCGCGATCCTCGGCACGATCGAGATCGTGGCGCTCGCTTCAGCCGTCTCCGTGCCGATCGGCATCGGCGTGGCGGTGTGGCTGGTCGAGTACGGACGCGGCAGCTGGTTCGCCAACACCGTGCGCTTCTTCGTGGACGTGCTGACGGGCGTGCCGTCGATCGTGTTCGGGCTGTTCGTGTACATCGTGCTGGTCGTCGGCACCGGCAGCACGTACGCCGGCTACAAGGGCTCGATCGCGCTGTCGCTGCTGATGCTGCCGATCGTCATCCGCTCGGCGGAGGTGATCCTGCTGCTCGTCCCCTCGGCGCTGCGCGAGTCGGCGCTCGCCCTCGGGGCGCCGCGCTGGCGGGTGATCTTCAGCGTCGTGCTGCCCACCGCCCTGCCGGGTATGGTCACCGGCGTGCTGCTGGCGATCGCCCGCGCGGCCGGGGAGACCGCCCCGCTGCTGTTCACCGCCGCCGCGACGCTGGGCACCAGCTTCGACCTCGGCGGCTTCATGAACTCGCTGCCTGTGCAAATCTACAAGGACGTCACCTCGCCCACGACCGCCGTCGTCAACCGGGCCTGGGGCGCCGCGCTCACGCTTGTGGTGATGATCCTGCTACTGAACCTCGTCGCTCGCCTGATCGCGCGAAGGAGCCGTCTTGCATGACACCCGAGCGACCGACCCCGGAGGTGGCTGACGTGGACCCGGAGAGCCGTGCCGACGTCGAGCGCGAGCGAGAGCCGAGCGGCCCGCAACGGATCACCGGCAGCCGCGGCGAGGCGCCGAGCGCCAACGGCCATGTGAACGCGCAGGCAAGGCGCGGGCTGAGCGTCAGCCTGCAAGGGCTGCGGGCCTTCTACGGACAGGCCGAACAGGTGAAGGGCATCGACCTCGAGTTCCGCGCCAACGAGGTCACCGCGATCATCGGGCCCTCCGGATGCGGGAAGTCGACGATGGTGCGGTGCATCAACCGCATGCACGAGGAGATCCCCGGGGCGCGCGCCGAGGGCCGCGTGCTGCTGGAGGACCTCGACGTGTACGACCCCTCGGTGGACGTCGTGGCGGTGCGCAGGGCGGTGGGCATGGTCTTCCAGAAGCCGAATCCGTTCCCGACTATGTCCGTGTTCGGCAACGTCGCCGCCGGGCTGCGCCTGACCTCGCGCCGGCGCGGGGACCTGCGCGAGAAGGTCGAGTCCGCGCTGCGCGGGGCGGGCCTGTGGGACGAGGTTGCAGACCGCCTGGACGAGCCCGGCGCCGGGCTCTCCGGCGGCCAGCAGCAGCGCCTGTGCATCGCGCGCTCGCTGGCGGTGGACCCCGAGGTGATCCTGATGGACGAGCCGTGCTCGGCGCTCGACCCCGTCGCAACGCTGAAGATCGAGGAGCTGATCGACGAGCTCAAGCAGCGGGTGACGATCGTGATCGTCACCCACAACATGCAGCAGGCCGCGCGCGTGGCCGACAGCACTGCGTTCATGCTCGACGGCAGGCTCGTGGAGGTGGGCCCGACGAAGGCGATCTTCACCAACCCCGGCGATCCCCGCACCGAGGAATATGTCACCGGCAAGTTCGGCTAGCGACGATCCCGACCCGTCCGCCATCTGGCCGGGCGCGGCGGGCGCACCCTCGGCGGCGGCCCCGGCGACGGTCGAGCAGACGCACGCGCAGGGGCGCGCGCACTTCCAGGCCCAGCTGAAGGAGCTGGAGGCGAACGCCCTGGGTGGCCTCGATCTGATCGTCGAGCAGCTCGACCGCGTGCTCGAGGCGCTGCACCACCAGGACGTGGAGCTCGCGCAGATGGTGATCGCCGACGACGACCGCGTGGACGGGCGCTACCTGGAGGTCCACCAGGGCATCCTCTCGCTGCTCGCACTGCAGGCGCCGGTGGCCGGGGACCTGCGGCTGGTGGCGGCGCTGCTGCACATCATCAAGCACATCGAGCGGATGGGCGACCAGTGCGTGAACATCGCGAAGCTGATCCCGCTGTCCGGCTACGAGCCCCCGGTGCACAGGGAAATGCTCGATGCGCTCGCGAAGATGGGCGCGTTCGCGCGCTCGGAGGTCGTGCAGTGCAAGGCGGCGTTCGCCGCGCGCGACATCGAACTGGCCGAAGACCTCGTCCGCCAGGACCGCGAGATCAACCGCCTGAACCGCCAGATCTTCAACCTCGCGCTGGAGATCGGCGACGACCCCGACCGGCGCGAGTGGGCTATGCACATGACGCTCGTGGCCCGTGCGCTGGAGCGCATCGGCGACAACGCCGTGGACATCGGCGAGCAGGTGGCGTTCGTCGTCACCGGCCTGTTCCGCGAGTTCTCGGACTCCTCTCGCCCCTCGTCTGTATAACGATGATTATACGGCGTTCGGGTTGGAAGTATGGGTAGGTGCGGCCGGTACGACCGCAATTTGCGACCGTCGAGTGTGAACATCCTGTGACGCTTGCTTGCAAAGTGGGCGCCCCGGCGCCGCGATCGCTTACACTGCGCCGCGATGAGCTCTAGCGAGAGCGCCGGAGTGGCGGGGGGCGCGTCAGCGGCACCCGACGCCAGCGGCAACGCCGCGACATCGCTTCGCATCGCCGTCCTCGACCGCGACAGCGGCTTCATCCAGGTTCTCTCGAAGCGCCTCGACCGGCTCGCGTGGGAGCACCGCGTGCTTGCCAGCCCGGTGCCCGCCGACGCGGTGGTGTCGATGCGGCTGAGCGCGCTAGTGGTCGACCTGACCGTGCTCGGGCCGCAGGCGTGGGGCTGGCTCGCGCGGCTGTGCGAGGCGCTGCCGGAGCTCGGCATCGTCGTGTGCACCGGGCCCTCGACGGTCGCCCAGCGGGTACGGGGGCTGCGACTGGGGGCCGACGACTGGATCACCAAGCCCTGCCACCCCGAGGAAGTGATCGCGCGGGTCGAGAGCGTCGTGCGCCGCCGCCGGCGCTCGGCCGGCCGCGCCGAGGTCGCGCCGATCCAGGCCGGCGAGGTGGAGATCCGCTCCGACCGCTTCCAGGCGTTCGTCGGCGAGCGCTCGATCGACCTGACCCGCCGCGAGTTCGAGCTGATCGAGCTGCTCGCCGCCGCCGAGGGGCGGGTGCTCGAGCGCGAGGAGATCTACTCGCGGCTGTGGGGCTACACGATGGTGCGCGGCGACCGCTCGGTGGACGTGTTCGTGCGCAAGCTCCGCCAGAAGCTGGAGAAGGCCTCGCCGAAGTGGCGCTACATCCACACCCACTTCGGGATCGGCTACCGCTTCGCCGCGGAACCGGTCGTCGGCGGTCAGCCGATCGAGGCGCTCGCTTCAGGCTCGCCCGACTGGGACCGGGCCGTCGGGCAGGACGCGACGACCGGCGGAGAGGGATCCCGCGCCGGCGATGAGGGCCAGTTCGCGCGGTCGCATGACGACGACGAGCTCGCCGCCCCCGCCCTCTAGCCGCACGACCGCGAGACCTCCCTTCTTCAGGTCCACCCGCCCGCCGGTGAGCTCGGCGATCGTGTTCGAGAGATCCGGCTCGTGCCCCACCAGCATGACGCGGCCGTCCGCGGGGACAGCCTTCAGCGCGTCCAGGGCCTGCGCCGCGCCGAAGCCGCCGGCGAGCGGTGGATGCAGCTCCAGCCGCGTACGCTGCGCCCTGCTCCAGCCCTCGGCCGCCAGCTCCGCGGTCTGGCTGGCGCGCACGCGCGGGCTGAACAGCACCACGTCGAACGTCGCGCGCATCCGCGCGAGCGCGATGCCCGCCGCACGCGCCTGCTGGCGCCCACGCTTGGTCAAGCGGCGCTCGGCGTCCTTGCGGGTGCCGTGCGGCTCGGCCTCCGCATGACGAAGTAGCCAGAGCTGACGAGCCATTCCTCTGTGTCGCACCCTACCGGGTCCGGGCGGCTCGACGACTCGCGGCGTCGCGAGCGGCGCCCAACCGGCCACTCCGAGCCACGCCGGCCCACTCCGTCGCGCAACCCGATCGACAAGTGTAATAGCTGTCTATTACACTAACGATGTGCTGTCACGGACAGTCGCATCGGTGGCCGCCCTCGCGTTGGGTTGCGCGACGCTGCCCGGCGCGACCCACGCGCGCGTCGCAACCCACGCGCGCGCGTCGGCTGTCCGTGGCGCAGACGCGAGCCTGCCGCTGCTCGCGCAGGGCCCGGTCTCAGCGGCGTTGGGTCGCGCCGACCCGGCATACCGGGTGCGGGGACTGCGCGCGAGCAACCCCAGGCAGCGCCTGCGGGTGGAGTTCTCGCGCCGGGGAGTGACGGTCGCATCGAGAGCGGCGCACTTCAGCGTGACGCTGTCGGCCTACGGTTACGCAAGCGCTCTGCGGCCAGCGCGATCGCCGGTGCCGGACGTGAACGCCAACCGCGTCAGCTACACGGAGGGTGCGCTCACGGAGTGGTTCGCGAATGGCCCCCTGGGACTCGAGCAGGGCTTCGACCTCGCCGCGCGCCCGCGCGCCGGGAGCGGACCGTTGACGTTCTCACTGGCGCTGTCCGGCAACCTCGAGCCGCGGATCCAGCGCGGATCGCTCCTGCTCAGCGGCGACGGCGTCTCGCTTCGTTACGGCCGCCCGCTCACCACGGACGCGCGCGGGCGGCCCCTGCCCGCCTGGCTCGCGCTCGCTGGAGATCACCTGCTGATACGCGTCGACGATCGCCGCGCCGCATATCCCCTACATATAGACCCGTTCATCCAGCAGGCCGAGCTGGCCACGCGGCATGGCGCCAGGGGAGAAGAATTCGGCGAATCGGTCGCGATCTCAGGCAACACGATCGTCGTCGGCACCCCCAACTACGTTGTCGCGTCGAGCGATGTCGAACAGGGCGCGGCGTACGTCTTCACGGCTCCCGCCTCAGGCTGGGCGCACGCGGTCAACACCGCCGTGCTCACCGCCAAGGACGGTCGCTCAGAAGAACTGTTCGGGCACTCAGTGTCCGTCTCGGGCAACACGATCGTCGTCGGAGCGCCCTTCCGCGAAGTCGGCAAGCACGCCGGCCAAGGAGCCGCGTATGTGTTCGTGAAGCCGGCCTCGGGCTGGAGGAACGCCACGCCGACCGCCGAGCTGATCGCAGCAGGAGGCGCGGCAAATGAATTCTTCGGCGAATCGGTCAGCGTCTCGGGCGCCACGGTCGTCGTCGGCGCGCCCAGCCGTAGGGTCGGCCGGCACCCCATGCAGGGCGCGGTGGACGTCTTCGAGAGACCTCCTGGCGGATGGGCGGACTCGCCGCGCGAGGCCGCCGATCTGACGGCCTCAGACGGCGCGGCCGACGACGCGCTGGGCATCTCGGTCGCCATCTCGGCCCGCACGATCGTCGCCGGGGCGGACCAGCACGCGATCGGCAAGACCGCTGACGAGGGCGCCGCGTATGTGTTCGTGAAGCCCGCCTCGGGCTGGAGGAACGCCACGCAGACCGCCGAGCTGATGGCCGGAGAAGGGCAGAGCGGTGAACTGTTCGCCCACTCCGTGGGCGTCTCGCTCGACACCATCGTCGCCGGTGCGCCCGACCGCTCCGTCGACGGCAACGCCCGCGCGGGCGCGGTATACGTGTTCGTGAAGCCAGCCTCCGGCTGGGCCGGCGCGCTGACCGAGACCGCCGAGCTGACCGCCTCGGACGGCGCCAAGAACGAAGCGCTCGGCGGCTCCACGGCGATCTCAGGCGACGCGATAGTGACGGGCGCGACCTTCAGGAAGGTCGGTAAGAACCCAGAACAGGGGGCGGTGTACGTGTTCGTGAAGCCGGCGTCCGGCTGGGCCGGCTCGCTGGCCCAGACCGCCGAGCTGACCGCGGCCGGCGGCACCGCGGGAGACAGCCTCGGCCGGTCGGTTGCGATCTCCGAGAGCACGATCATCGCCGGCGCGCCCGACCGCAAGGTCGCCAGGACCCTCGCACAGGGCGCGGTGTACGTGTTCGCCGGATCGGTGGCGCGCTAAAGGCACTCGCGGGTCGTGTAGCTTGAGGAGCCGTGAATGTTCTCGACAGCGCCAGCCGACGTACAGGAGCCGACCACGCTGACGTGGAGGACCGCGCCGGCGCCCTCGTAGAGGCCGCGCCGGCGTGGACCGGGATCGCTGACGGCTCCGATCCGGAGCTGTACTTCAACCGCGAGCTCTCGTGGCTCGACTTCAACGACCGCGTGCTCCAGCTCGCCGAGGACGAGCGCGTGCCGCTGCTCGAGCGCGTGAAGTTCTGCGCGATCTACACGACCAACCTCGACGAGTACTACATGGTCCGCGTCGCCGGCCTGCGCGACCAGATCGACGCAGGCGTCGAGAACCCGAGCCAGGACGGGCTGATCCCCTCCGAGACGATCGCGCTGATCCGCGAGCGCGTGCTCGAACAGGGCCGGCGGCTGACCGGCTGCTTCGAAGACACCCTGCGCCCGGCGCTTGCCGCGCACGACATCCACGTGGTGGGGGTGCGCGAGCTCGACGAGGAGCGCCGTGCCCAGCTCGCCCGCCACTTCCAGCGCGCGATCTTCCCCGCGCTCACGCCGCTCGCCGTAGCCCCCGGCCGGCCTTTTCCGTATATCTCCAATTTGTCGCTCAGCCTCGCGGTGCTCGTGCGCGACCCGATCACCGCGCAGACGGTGTTCGCGCGGGTGAAGGTGCCGACGGAGATCCTGCCGCGCTTCGTGACCATCAAGACCCCGTCCGAGCCGGCGCTGCTGGTGCCGCTGGAGGACGTCATCGCCCACCACCTCGACGCGCTGTTCCCCGGTATGGAGATCGCCGACTACGACGTCTTCCGAGTCACCCGCGACGCCGACCTGGAGGTCTCCGACGACGCCGCCGACCTGCTGCAGGCGGTCGAGGACGAGCTGCGCCGCCGGCGCTTCGGCGAGGTCGTGCGCGTGGAGATCGGCGCCGGCTGCTCCGAGGAGCTGCGCGAGGCCCTCGCGGGCCTGCTCGGGGTGCAGGACGACGAGGTCTACCCCGTCGACGGGCTGCTCGACATGGGCGCCCTGTGGCAGATCGTCAGGCTCCCGGGCCACGGCGAGCTGCGCGAGGAGCCGATCGGCGGCGTCACCCACCCGCGGCTCTTGCGTCGCGAGCGCGAGCGCCCGGACGTCATCGGCGCGATGCGCGAAGGCGACCTGCTCGTCCATCACCCCTACGAGTCCTTCGCGACCTCCGTCGAGCGCTTCGTCGAGCAGGCGGTCGCCGACCCGAACGTGCTGGCGATCAAGCAGACGGTCTACCGCACGAGCGACGACTCGCCGCTTGTGCCCGCGCTGATCGACGCGAGGGAACGGGGCAAGGAAGCGGTGGCGCTGGTCGAGCTGCAAGCGCGCTTCGACGAGCGCATGAACATCCACTGGGCGAAGGCGATGGAGGAGGCGGGCGTCCACGTCGTCTACGGCCAGCCGGCGCTGAAGACCCACGCGAAGTGCGTGCTGGTGGTCCGCCGCGAGGGCGACGGCGTGCGCAACTACGTGCACATCGGCACCGGCAACTACCACTCGGCGACCGCCCGCCTGTACACCGACTTCGGCCTGTTCACCACCGACGAGCAGATCGGCGCGGACGTCGCCGACATGTTCAACTACCTCACCGGCTACGGGCGCCCGCTGCACTACCGCAAGGTGCTGATGGCGCCCGACCATCTGCGCGAGGGGATCGTCGAGCAGATCGAACGCACGATCGCGGCGCACTCCGAGGAGCGTCCGGCGCGGATCGCGATGAAGATGAACGCGCTCGTCGACGGCCGCTGCATCCGCGCCCTCTACGCCGCCTCCCAGGCGGGCGTGCGCGTCGATCTGAACGTCCGCGGCATCTGCTGCCTGCGGCCGGGCATACCGGGCCTGTCCGAGAACATCCGCGTCGTCTCGATCGTCGGGCGGCTGCTCGAGCACTCGCGCGTCTACGGCTTCGAGCGCGAGGGCGAGTACACCGTGTACATCGCCTCCGCCGACCTGATGCCGCGCAACCTCGACCACCGCGTCGAGCTCGCCGTGCCGATCGAGACCGCGGAGCTGCGCGCCGAGCTGCTCGATACGCTCGAACGCGCCTTCGCCGACAACCAGAGCTCGTGGGACCTCGACGGCGAGGGCGTCTGGCACCGGCGCGGGCGGCCAGCGCTCGCACCGGGTGAAGAGCCGCGCAACCTCCAGCTCGAGCTCGCCGAGCTGTACACCGCGCGCGCGGGCGGCGAGCGGCCGGGCGGCGCATCGTCCCCGGAGGGGGAGGCGGAGGCAGCCGCCGCGAGCCCCGGCGCGCGCTGAGCTGAGGGCCGGCGCGACCTCGCTATCCGAACGGATCGCGTGCCTCTATCCCCTGGTAGCGGCGAAAATCGCGGTCGCGCGTGTAGATCACCCGCACCCCATGCTGGCGCATGAGCGCCGCGAGGTGAGCGTCGGGCACGTGGTTGCCACGCGTGTCCTCGCTGGCGGTCGCGTCGTACAGGTCCCAGAAGCCGGCCTCCTCTCCGGGCGCTCGAACGTTGGGTCTCGCCAGCAGAGCAGCGACCGTAGCCATCGCCTGGCTCGGCGACGAGGGCTCGGGGAAGATCGCCGGATGGGTGGCTATGCGCAGGAAGCCCAGCGTCGTCGGCCAGAAGAGGTAGAGCAGATCCGGGCCTCGCGCCAGACGCTCGAGCAACTCGCGAGCCCGCGCGTGCAGATCGTCGTCGGTGTTCGCCGCGTACAGGAGAACGTTCGTGTCGATCGTGACGCTCAACGCCCGCGAGGCTCCGTCGCCTCACGGTCCAGAAGCCGCCATAGCGCGTCCTTGTCCCGGAGATCGACCTTCGGCCTGCCCATCGGCCGGCTCGGCAGGCGCAGCGCCGCAGGCGCGGCCGCGTCCTCACTCAGCGCGACGGCCAGGCGCTCGGACGCGACCTGCCCCATGCTCTTGCGCTCTGAGTGCGCCCGCGAACGCAGCTGCTCCAGGACGGAGGAATCGAGATCCAAGGTTGTTCGCGTCATTTGATGCGTGATGTTATCAGTCTTGGCATCTGATGTTGTGCATCGTGTATGGCATGAGACGCATGACGATCTACCTAGACGCAACGCTTCCCGAACTGACCTACTACGAGTCTGACTCGGCCGTCGCTTCCGATTCGGCGTTGCCTACCAGCTCGGCCGGAGTGATCACCAGGCCGAGCCGGTCGGCACCTCGTCGCAGTCGCATGTCGATCGTGACAACACGTGTGTTGAGCAGTCGCGCGAGCGCTAGATACTCGGCGTCGTCGGTCTTCGCCCAGCCGAACTCTGCGGCGATACTTGATGCCGTGATCGTCAGCTCAGGGTGTTGGCGCTCGTCGACGTGGAGCTTGCCCGCAAGCAAACGCTCGAGCGCCTGCTGGGAGAGATCACGCGAGATTTCACCACGAAAAGCCATCTCGTTGAGGACCGACGGAGCCTCGCTCCATAGCAGGCAGGGAGCCACCAACGGCCGGTGACCGCCGAGCGCGCTTGCGGCCTGTTCGCCGAGCCTGTCGAGCGACAGCTCGACAACCAAGGCTGCATCGACGACCAGCACGTGCTCAGTGCATCGAGCGCGAGCGACGAACAGCGGCAGCTACGTCCGGCATCGGCTCTCCGGTCAACGTCTCGCCCCATCCCTCGGGCAGCGCCGCCATCTTCAATTCGCCCTCGTCGTCGGCTAGCATGCGCCCGGCGTCGAGCAGCAGCAACGCGTCCTCTGCCTCGCGGTCGCTCAGCTCCTCTACTAGCTGATGAAGGCGCTCCTTGGTCGCCATATTCGAGATTGTACGGCGGACGTAGGAAGCCTCAATTCGGCGAGGGTTGTCGGGCACCCGTTGCCGAGCTGACCCGCTAGCCGGCGGCGGGCGCGGGCAACGTGTCCAACGCCGCCTTCAGCTCGTCCACCGACTGGAAGTCCAGCCCCAGCAGGTGGTCGTGGCGGTGGCGGACGATGCCCTGCTCGTCGATGACGATCACCGCACGCTTGGTCCCGAGACGTTGGGAGAAGGAGTCGTATTTGCGTGCCACATCCTTGTCCACATCCGCCAGCAGCGGGACGGTGAGGCCGTGCTTCTCGACGAACCCCCTGTGCGAGTCGAGATCCTGCGAGGAGATCCCCACGACCGTCGCATCCAATGCCGCGAAGTCCTGCGCGCGGTCGCGGTAGGAGCAGAACTGTTTGGTGCACACCATCGTGTTGTCGCCGGGGTAGAACAGCAGCACGACGCGCTCGCCACGGTGCTCGGAGAGCTTGAACGGGCCGTCCGTGCCGGGGAGCTCGAAGTCGGGCGCCGGCTCGCCCACCTGGGGGGTCTTGGCCATGGGCGCACCCTATCCGACCATGCGCTAGAACCTGAGCGCATGCCGCGCGCTCGACGCCGCACCCGTGCGGGACCTTTCGCAGCGGCGGGGATTCTGGTCGAGGCCGCCTGCATGCTGCTGGCGGCCTGCGGGAACAGCGCCTCGGCCACGCTGCACACGCCGACGGCGAGCCTCAGCGCGATCCCAGCACCCGCGCACGGGGCCACGAGCGAGTTGCTCGAATGGCCCGAGTTCGGCCTGGACCCGCAGCGCAGCGACGTCAGCGAACTGGCGAGCGGCATCTCACCCGCCGATCTCGCCCGCCTGCGCCACATCACGGTCACGCTCCCGGGCACCGTCGACTCTTCGCCGATCTACCTGCACGGAGCGTCCGTGGAGGGGGCGACCCGCGACGTGATCGTCGTCACCACCACCTACGGGAGGACGATCGCCATCGACGCGGGCAGCGGCGCGATCCTGTGGACGTTCACACCGCCCGGCTACGGCAGGTGGGCGGGCAGCGCCCAGATCACCGTCGCCAGCCCGGTTGCTGACCCCGACCACCAGTGGGTGTACGCGACCTCGCCCAACGGGCTCATCCACAAGCTCTCGCTCGCCGACGGCAGCGAGGACACCGGCGGCTCCTGGCCGGTGAGCATCACCCGCGAACCCGTCCACGAGAAGCTCGGCGCGGCGCTCAACATCGACGGGCCGGACATCGTCGCCGCCACCAGCGGCTACCTCGGCGACATACCCCCCTATCAGGGCCACGTGGTCGTCGTCGAACGCTCCAGCGGGCGCCTTCTGAGCGTGTTCAACACGCTGTGCGCCAACCGCCGCTATCTGCAGGTGCCGAGCACCTGCCCGGCCAGCGACTCGGCAATCCTCTCGCGCGGCGGGCCCGTGGTCGAGCCCGGAGGCGAGCGCATCCTCATCGACACCGGCAACGCACCCTGGAACGGCACCACGGACTTCGGCGACAGCGTGCTCGAGCTGAGCTTCCCGGCGCTGGAGCTGCGCCAGTCGTTCACACCCACGAACCAGGAAGAACTGAACACGCACGACGTCGACCTCGGCTCCAGCGCCCCGGTGCTGCTGGGTGAGAACCGCGTGGTGCTGGCGGGCAAGGACGGCATCATGCGCGTGCTCGTCCTCTCGCGACTCGACGGGCACCCCCCGTCGGGGGCACGGGCGCGGGTGCACCCCCTCGGTGGCGAAGTGCAGCGCCTGCCGATCCCGGGCGGCGGCGAGCTGTTCAGCGCACCTGCAGTCTGGCACCGTCAAGGGCACACGACGATGTTCGTGGCCGACGAGCACGCGACCGGGGCGTACGTGCTGCGGGGCGGGCGCCTGTACCAGGCCTGGCAGAGCTCCACCCCTGGGACGAGCCCGGTGATGGTCGGCGGCCTGCTGTACGTGTACGACTACGTCGCCGGCGGCATCTACGTCTACCGGCCGGGCTCGCCGCGGGCGATCGCCAAGCTCCCCGGCGAACCGGGGCACTGGAACAGCCCGATCGTCGTCGACGGGCACATCGTGGAGCCCGAGGGCGACGCCAACGACCACCTGCTCACGGGCAGGCTCGAGATCTTCTCCGCGCCGTAGCCATGCCCGAATCGTTCGCCGGACAGCTGCTGCTCGCCGCGCCGTCGCTGCTCGACCCGAACTTCGCGCGGACGGTGGTGCTGATCGGCGCGCACAACGAGGATGGAGCGATGGGCGTCGTGCTCAACCGGCCCTCGGCCGTGACGGTCGGCGAGGCCGTCCCGCAGCTCCAGGACGTGCTCGGCGCATCCGAGACGCTGTACGTCGGCGGCCCCGTCCAGCCGAACGCCGTGGTGTTCCTCGCCGAGTTCCTCGAACCCGAGCTCGCCGGGATGCTGGTGCTCGGGCGGATCGGCTTCCCGGCGCCCGACGCGGACATCGATCGGCTGGCCCAGGCCACCGCCCGCCGGCGCGTGTTCGCCGGCCACGCCGGCTGGGGCCAGGGCCAGCTCGACGCGGAGGTCGGCGGCGGGGACTGGATCGCGCACCCGGCCCAGCCGCAGGACGTCTTCACCGACCTCCCCGCCGAGCTGTGGAGCGACGTGCTCACCCGCAAGGGAGGCAGCTACGCGCTGCTCGCCCGGATGCCGCTCGATCCCAGCGTCAACTGAAAGAGGCTCACCCGGCGGCGCCGGGGCAAAGGGTGGCTACGCTTACCGGTGTGCTGAGGCTCGCCGCGTGGTCGACCACGCATCGCAAGTACGTCGCGCTGGGATGGGTGGCGCTACTGCTCGCGGTGATCGCGTTCGCCCACTCGGCCGGCACCAGCTACTCCAACAACTTCACGCTGCCCGGCTCGGACGCCCAGCGGGCGGCCGACCTGCTGGCGCGCAGCTTCCCCACCCAGGCGGGCGACCGCGACACGATCGTCTACAAGGTCAGCTCGGGGACCGTGCGCGCCGCGGCGGTGCGCACGCACATGAGCGACCTGTTCGCGGCGGTCGAAAAGCTGCCGCACGTGGTGAGCGTGGTCAGCCCCTATGCGGGAGCCGCGGCCGGCAAGGCGATCTCCGCGAACGGCAAGATCGCCTTCGCGACGGTCGTGTTCGACCAGAAAGCCAACCTCCTGCCCAAGAGCGCGCCCGAACGGGTCGTGCGCACGGCCCGCGCGGCGGCCCGGCCTGGCCTGGAGATCGAGCTCGGCGGTCAGGCGATCGAGCTGACCGAGCAAGAAGGCTTCGGCATCTCCACCGCCGTCGGGTTGCTCGCTGCGATCGTCGTGCTGCTGCTGACGTTCGGCTCGCTGCTGGCGATGGGGCTGCCGATCGTCACGGCGCTGTTCGGCCTGGGCACGGGCCTGTCGGCGATCGCGCTGCTCACCCACCTGGTCGACACCCCCGACTTCTCCTCCGAGCTCGCGGCGATGATCGGACTCGGCGTGGGGATCGACTACGCGCTGTTCATCCTCACGCGTTTCCGCGAGGCCTACCGCACGCCGGGGCCGACGTTCGAGGACGCGCGCGCGTCGGTGCTGCAGGCGATGGACACGGCCGGACGGGCGGTGCTGTTCGCGGGCGCCACCGTCGTGATCGCGCTGCTGGGGCTGACGCTGCTGGGCGTCGAATTCCTCTACGGGGTGGCGATCGCGGCGTCGACGGGCGTGCTGTTGATGATGTTCGCCTCGCTCACGCTGCTGCCGGCGCTGCTGACGTTCGCCGGTCCGCGCCTCGCGCGGCCTTCGCGACGCGCGCGTGCCCGCGCCAAGCGCGCCGGCACACCGCCTCCGTCGCCCGCCGCCGAGCGGGGCGTGTGGCTGCGCTGGAGCGCGTTCGTGCAGCGGCGCCCGTGGACGATCGCCGCCCTCGCCGCGGCGGTGATGCTAGCGATCGCCACGCCCGCGATCGCGTTGCGCCTGGGCTCCAGCGACGCCTCCAACGACCCCGCCGGCCAGACCACCCACAAGGCCTACGAGCTGCTGGCCCAGGGCTTCGGGCAGGGCTTCAACGGGCCACTCTTGATCGTGGCAAAGGTCCCCAACCACAAGCGCGAAGCGCTGGAGGATCTGCGAGCGGCGCTCGCCAGCACGCCGGGCGTGGTCGCGGTGACGCCGGCGAGGCTCAACGCGAGCGGCGAAGTGGCCACGCTGAGCGCCTATCCGGGCTCCTCGCCGGAGGCGTACGCGACCACGCAGCTCGTCTCGCGCCTGCGCGAGCACGTGATCCCGCCGGTCGCCGCGCGCACGGGGATGACGGTGTACGTCGGCGGCGTCACCGCCGGGGCGGTTGACTTCGCGACCGTCCTCGCCCACAAGCTGCCGCTGTTCGTGGGCGTGGTGGTGCTGCTGAGCGCGCTGTTGCTGATGGTGGTGTTCCGCTCGCTCGTGATCCCGCTGCAGGCGGCGGTCATGAACCTGCTCAGCATCAGCGCGGCGCTGGGGGTGATCGTGGCGATCTTCCAGTGGGGCTGGCTGGGCGGCCTCGTCGGGGTCCAGCCGGGACCGGTCGAATCGTTCATCCCCGTGTTCCTGTTCGCGATCGTCTTCGGCCTGTCCATGGACTATGAGGTGTTCCTCGTCTCGCGCATGCACGAACGCTGGAGCAGGACGCACGAGCATTCGCGCGCGGTCGCCGACGGCCTGTCGCTCACCGGCCGCGTGGTGACGGCGGCCGCGGCGATCATGGTCTGCGTGTTCCTGTCGTTCACGCTGCTGGAAGGGCGCGTGATAAAGGAGTTCGGGCTCAGCCTCGCGAGCGCCGTGTTCCTCGACGCGCTCGTCGTGCGCTGCCTGCTCCTGCCCGCCGTGCTGCACCTGATCGGCCCCCGCACCTGGTGGATGCCTGCGTGGCTCGACCGGCTGCTGCCGCGAGTGAACATCGAGGGGGCACTGCCCGCGCGGGGCGCCGAGGACGCACAGGAGCACGCCGGCGGTGCGACACACGGCGGGCACCCGCGCCCTCATCCCGGCGTGGCGACAGAGGGAGCGGAGGGCTGAGCCAACTCGCGCGGAGGGCGGCGCCGGCCGTCCTGTGCGCTGCGACGCTCGCCGCCTGGCCGGCGAGGGCAGACGCGGCCACCGGCGCGGCGGTCCCCCCCGCGGGGCGCTCGGCGCTGGTCGTGTTCCTGCCTGCCGACGAGGCGCAGCTCGCGGACACACCCGGCCTTTCCGTTGGCATCCTCTCCGCCGCCCAGAGCCGGTACTCGACCGCCCAATTCCTGCTCGACGTCACGCAGGGCGCGCGCGTGGCCACGTCTTCCTACCCGAGCCCCACGCCGCCGGAGCTCTCGCTGAGGCCCGCCGGCGCGGGCGCGGTGGTCGCAGGCGCGGGCGCGGTGGTGGCCGGCTGGGCGGCGGCCCGCGCGCGCGCGCAAGACGCCCCACAGCTGCTGCGTCCGGGGCTGCTGGCCGCGCAGATCGAGGGAGGCGCGGGTTACGTGGGGATCGCGGGCCGCGCCGAGCTGGACGGCCTGCTGGCGGCGGATCCCCAGGGGCGGATAGCGGCCGCGTCGCTGGGCCCAGCCTCCACGCTGCTCGCCCGCACCCGCGCTCTCAGCCGGCAGGAGCGGCTGGTCGTCGTCGACCTTCCGGACGGCGCGGAGGGTCTCGCCGACCTGCGCGCGCTGGACGGCGACCGCGCGGCGGGAGAGCTCCTGATCACGATCCAGCGTGTCGGGGACGCCCCCGGACACGAACTGCTGTGGTGTGCCATCGCCGGGCTGGCGGGCGGCGGCGGGCGCGAGCTGAGCTCGCAGAGCACGAACGAGCGCGGGCTGATCGCGGCGTTCGACCTGGCGCCCACGATCCTCTCGCATCTCGGCCTCGCGATCCCGGTGGACATGCGCGGCAAGCCGGTCCAGACCGACGGCCCGCTGCGCTCGAGCGGCCTGCGCGCGCTGATGGCCCGCCTGCACGTGATCTCCGCCCGGCGGTTGAAGGCGTTCGGCTTCCTGCTGTGCGGATGGGCGCTGCTGCTCGGCGCGGCGGCGTGGTGGTCGCGCGTACGCGCGAGCGGGCGGGCACGCGCGTGGGCGATGCGCAGCGGCGCGCTGGGCGTGCTGTGGGCGCCGGTGGCCGTGCTGGCGCCGGCGGCGCTCGAGCCGAGCGCGGCGGTCGAGTACGCGACGATCGCGCTCCTCTGCCTCGGCCTCGGCGCGCTCACGGACGCGCTCGTGCCGTGGCCGCGCGCGCCGCTCGTCCCCGCGCTCGTGGCGGTCGTGGCGCTGAGCGCCGACGCGCTCGCGGGCACGCAGCTGTTGATGCGCTCGCTGCTCGGACCCGACCCGATCCTCGGTGCACGCTTCTACGGGATCGGCAACGAACTGAAGTCGGGGCTGGCGGTGATGGTGGCGGCGGCCGTCGCCGCCGTGCTCTACCCGAGCGTGCGCGGCCGGCGCGCGGCGCTCTTGATGGCCGGAGCCGGCGCGGTCCTGGCCGTCGTCGAGGGCTCGGCGCGGATCGGCGCGGGGGTCGGCGGGGTGATCCTCGTGAGCTTCGCCTTCGCGCTCGCCACGGCGATGCTCCTGCCCGGCGCGCTCACGCGCAGGCGTGCGCTGATCGTGCTCGTCAGCCCGGTGGTGGGGCTCGTGGCGCTCGCGCTGCTCGACCTCGCGACCGCGCACGGAGCGGGGCACTTCACCGGCAGCGTGCTTCACGCGCGCTCGGCGGGCGACGTGCGCGACACCATCGTCCGCCGCTATGGCGCCGCCTGGGACGAGCTGCACAACCACGTGATGCCGATCGCCACCGCCGTTGCGCTGGCCTACGCCCTCGCCGGCCTGCGTTGGCGCGATCGCCTGCTCGCGCCTGTCCGCTCCGACCCGGCCTGGGTCGCCGCGCTCGCCGGCGGTCTCGCCGCCGGCGTTGTGGGATCGCTCGTCGAGGACTCGGGCCCTGTGCTGCTGGTCGTGACGGTGTTCACGCTGGGGTGCGTCAGCGCGTATCTGTGGGGAGCGGAAGAGAGGACAAAAGTCACGATGCCCCTTGATCGACGATGATCGAAACAGCTCACTATGCCGACCGCGAATATAGTTCAGATATGGAGGGAGAGCCACACCATTACAGTTCCAACCTTCGGGGAAACGAGCGGACAGTTCTGTGGATCGTGATCCTGGCTCTCCTGGTGTTCGTGGGGCTGGAGGCGTTGCTCGTGACTCAGGTGCACGAACCTCTGAACTTTCTTCTCAGCCCCACGCTTCCGGGCATCTATTACGGGCTCTACCGCCTGTTCGAGAGCAAAGTGTGGCGCAGTGGCCTTCCACTGTTGTCTGTGCCACCCAACCTTGCAGGCACCTGGGTGGGCAACATCTCACCGAAAGAATACCCCGCTACGACGACCACGGCAGATGATCAACCGAAGATCCCAGCTCTGCTTTCTTTGAAGGACAGCTCCGGGCAACCGCTCCGGTGCGGTCCGGATGCGCTCGAGGTCAACGCAATCGTCACGGTGACACAGTCCTACGACCGCCTGCTCGTTCACCTCGAGACGTCGGCGTCCTACTCGAACTCCGAGATCGCCGACCTGTCGGGCAATAGGACGCACGTCCGTCTGCGGTATGCGTACGTGGCCTCCTCCAGGACCGGTAGTGTACCGTTCCCCGCGCATCGCGGTCTCGGGGATCTCTTCCTCGCCAAGGGGAAGCCCAAGATACTCTCCGGTGGCTACTTCGCCGAGTGCCCGCTGCACTCGGGCGAGCTGTATCTCATGCGACTTCAGGATGCCCCGTTGTATTGGGCGAAACCGGGTGAGGCGGCCAAGGCAATAGTCTCTGGTCTCCCCTGCGAATGACAAGGATCATCCTCGACTGCGACCCCGGCCATGACGATGCGATCGCGTTGCTGCTCGCGCTCGCCAGCCCTGAGGTCGAGCTACTCGGCGTCACGACCGTCGCGGGAAACCAAACCGTCGAGAAGACGACGGCGAACGCGCTCAGCGTGCTCGACCACGTGGGGCGCAACGACGTCGCGGTAGCTCGCGGCGCGACGCGCCCGCTCGTGCGCGAGCAGCGCGTCGCAGCAGAGATTCACGGCGAGACCGGCCTCGACGGCTCCGGGCTCTCGCCATCCCGGCGGGCGCCCGCGCCGGAGCACGCGATCGATTGGACCGCCGAGATGCTCGCCTCGGAGGCGAATCCGGTGACGCTCGTCGCGACTGGCCCGCTGACCAACGTCGCGCTGCTGCTCGCGCGCCATCCCGAGGTGGAACGTCAGCTTGAGCAGATCGTGCTGATGGGCGGCGCCATCGGCGAGGGCAACATAACGCCGGCGGCCGAGTTCAACATCTGGGCGGACCCAGAGGCGGCGCACCGCGTGTTCTCCAGCGCGGTGAAGCTGACGATGGTCGGACTCGACGTCACCCATCGTGCGCTGCTTACCAGCGAGCACGTCGAGCCGCTCGCGACGGCGAGCAACGCCGGGAGGCTGGTCGCAAATCTGCACACCTTCTCCGCCGAGGTGCACAGACGCCGATACGGCTGGAACGGGTCGCCGGTGCACGACGCGCTCGCGATGGCGCACGTGATCGACGGCACTCTGCTCCAGACCGAGCATCGAGGCGTCCTCATTGACATAGGCCCCGAGCCCTCACGCGGTCGCACCTATGTCGACCGTTGGGGCCGCTCCGGCTGGACGCCGAACTGCCACGTTGCGATTGACGTGGACGCTGAGCGTTTCCTCGCACTACTCGTCGAGCGGATCGCGGGGTTGCCTTGAGCATCCTAATGGCCGTGCGCCGGTGAAGCCACTGGGAGCTACTGGTCGTCGAGTCCGGGGATCGGCTCGATCGGGAGCGATCCATAGATTCCTTCGAGTTCGACGAGATCAGCGCGATCGACGGGCCGTCCTGCCAGCCGCTTGAAGCCCACCACGCTGGGCAGCGATGCGACTCGGATCGCCCGGCCATCCCACTCGGTCGTCTCGGCGCGCCGGGCGACGGTGTCGTAGTCGAGAGGCGGGAGACCACCGCGCATGATGTCAACAATGCCGCGACGGCTACTGATGCGCAGGTGCTCCCCGCCGCTGACATCCTCGGGCGTCAACACCTTGCCATCGCGCAAGCGCCGGCCGTGCACCCGCTCGACGAAGCGCATCACCGCAGCATCGGCGTCCGTGCCGTCCGGCACCAGCAGATCGCTGTCCTTGGTGGCACGAACGTGTCCGTGATAAATGACGCTGAACCCACCGATCACCACATACGCAAGCCCGACGGCATCGGCGTCGGCAACGACGCCGCCCAGGTCAGGACCAGTAGGTTCGTCTGGGGGCATGGCCGGCTCGGATCGAAGCAGCCAGCAGAGAAACCGCCTGCTGAGAGAGCCGTTGGCCGACCGTCAGCCGCTGAGCGGGTGTCAGCGCCATGTTGCTCGCCCGAAGCTGCTCCGCCTCTTCACGATTGATCTCGGCCCACTCGGCCTCATGGCCGACCGACAGCAGCGGTGTTGCTGGCTCGCGCTTCACACCCTGATTCTAGGCCGCGCAGTCCCGGCAAGCCCCGTGCAACACGATCTCGTGCTCTGACACCGCCAGCGGCACCCGCTGGCTGAGGCTGTCGATCGCGCGCTCCAGCCCGGCGTCCGAGAACGGCATCACCACGCCGCACTCGTCGCACACGAGGTGGTGATGGTGCTGGTCGTGCTCGCACACGCGCTCGTAGCGCACCATCGCCTGGCCGGTCTCCACGCGCTGGACGAGGCTGAGAGCCTCCAGCTCATCGAGGATCCGGTAGACGCTCGCGCGGCTGACCGCCCGCGCGGAGCGCGTGCGCAGCGCATCCTCGATCTCCACCGCCGTCAGCGCGCACTGCTGGTCGGCGAGCAGCTCCAGCAGCACTCGCCTGGCCCCGCCGCGCTTGCGCCCGGCGGCTGCCAGCGCCGACTCCGCGCGCTCGACCCAGTCCGCCTGCAAGGTATCGGACGCGTTTGAGCTCATGTGACGATGGTAGAGAGCGCGCCGGTGTCCCCGCGCAGCGCCGGCCCCTGGCCGCCCGGAAGACGGCGCCGTCGCCACGCCGCCCAGCCGCGCCCGAGCGCGTACGCGCCGGCGCTGACGCTTCCGACGAAGAAGCCCACGGGATAATTTGTCTCGTAGGACGCGGCGATGGCGCTCCACACCGTGACGAGGGCGATCGCCACCGACAGGCAGAGCGCCACCAGCGGCCTGTCTGTGAACGAGCGCGCGGCGGCGGGGGCGCCGATCATCAGGCTGAAGATCAGGAACGTCCCCACCACGGGCACGGTCATGGTGCTCGCCAGCGCGAGCACGAGCAGGAAGCACAGCTCCATGCGAAAGTCGCTCACCCCGCGAGCCTCCCCCACCTCCGCCAGCACCGAGGACAGCAGCAGCGGGCGGTAGAGCACGGCGACCGCCGCGACGCACACGAGTGCGAGGGCGGCGGTGGGCGCCACCTCGTTGCCGGCGATGCCCAGCACCTCGCCGAACAGCAGCGAGTAGATCTGCAGGGCGTACTCGCTCGTGAAGCCGAGGAACAGCGAGCCGAGGGCGAGCATCACCACCAGCGTGAGCGCCGTCACCGCGTCGTGGCGGCCGCGCCTGCCGAGCAAGCCGATGGCGAGCGCGCCCAGCGCCGAGAAGACGCCCAGCCCGATCAGCGTGCTGACCCCCAGCAGGCTCGCCCCGGCCGCGCCCGCGAACGAGCCGTTGGGGATCGCGTGCGCGGCGAACGCCGAGCCGCGCAGCACCGTGAAGAAGCCCACCAGCCCGGCCACGACGGCGACGATGCTGGCGACCGTCCAGGCGTTGACCATGAAGCCCGAGAACATCGCCCCTGCTCAGGCCGCGCTCGAACGGTCGCTCGCCGGCGCCGAGCGCCGTCCCCGAGAACGCCTGCCCAGCAGCCCCGGCAGCCCGGAGAGCAGGTAGGCGAGGAAGATCAGCGTGACCACGAAGAAGCTCACCGGCCAGCCGGTTTCGTGCGGCGGCCAGTAGAAGCTGTCGTAGGCCAGCAGCACGCCCAGCCACATCGCCCCCACGCCGAGCGCGCCGGCAAGCGCGATCGCGCGACCGGGCCGCCTGGTCAGGCGCAGCGCGCTCGCAGCCGGACCGACCAGCAGCGCGGTGGAGAGGATCGTGCCGATCGTCATCGCCGCCAGCGACACCGCCATCGCCATCGCCAGCAGATGGCAGGCGCCGACGAGGCGCACGCGGACGCCGCGCGCGGCGGCCATCTCGGCGCTGACGGAGCTCAGCAGCAGCGGCCGGTAGAGCAGTCCCACGAGGGCGAGCGCGGCCACGCTGAGCGTCGCCACCAGCGGGATCGTGCTGTGGGCGATCGTGAACACCGAGCCGAACAGGATCGTGACGACCGCCCCCGTGGTGTTGCGATAGGTCGTGTCGAGGTACAGCAGCAGCGCCGCCAGTCCGAGCGCCGCGCCGAGGACGATGCCGGTCGCGAGGTCGCGTCCGCGGGCGCGCTGGACGCCGATCAGCTCCATCGCCCACACCGCCACGACGTCGATCGCCACGATGCCCGTCAGCGGCCCCACGCCGGCCAGCAACGCCCCGGAACCGCCGGTGGTGCCGATGTCGCCGAGCGCCTCGCCGGCGAAGGACTGCCCGCGCATGACCGTGAACACACCCACCGTCGCGGAGACGACGGCCACAACCGCACCGAGCGCGCCGGCCACGCGGACGGCTTCGCTGGCGAAGAACCCGGATGCGATCAGCGACGCCGAGGGCGGGCTCACGAGACGAGACCGCCCGCTCGCCCGGGCTCTCCCGGCAGCTCGGCGTCGTGGCCTGACATGTCGGCCTCGTCGCCGGCGCCCGCCACGACCAGCACCCGCCCGTGCACGTTCAGGACGTCCACGTGGCTGCCGTACAGCTCGCTGAGCACGTCCGCGCGCACCACCTGCTCGACCGTGCCGCTGACGGCGCGCCCGCCGGCGAGGTAGACGACGCGATCCATCACCGGCAGCAGCGGGTTCATCTCGTGTGCGCTGATCAGCACCGCAACCTCGCGCTCGTGGGCGATCCGCCCCAGCAGCGTCACGACCTCCTGGCCGGCGCCCAGGTCGAGGTTCGCCAGCGGCTCGTCGAGCAGCAGCAGCTTCGGGCGCCCGACGAGCGCGTGGGCGATCAGCACGCGCTGCTGCTCGCCCCCCGACAGCAGGCCCACGCGCTGGTCGGCGAAGTCGCCCGCGCCGACCGCCTCGAGCATCTCCTCTACCAGCGCCCTGCGAGCGCGCGAGGGCCGCGGGATCCCCAGGCGGTGTCCGTCGATCCCCAGGCCGACGAGGTCTCGCGCGCGCAGCGGCATGTCGGGGTCGAGCAGGAACTTCTGGGGTACGTAGCCGGTCATGGGGTTGCGGTGAGAGCGCGGCCGCCCGTCGAGCAGCACGCGCCCCGTGCTCGCCTGCTGCAGGCCGAGGATCACCCGGAAGAGCGTGGTCTTGCCCGCGCCATTGGAGCCGATCAGGCCGGTGAGCTCGCCGGGCGCGATCTCGAAGTCCACGTCTCGCAGCACCTCGCGCCCGGACAGTCGCACGCCGACCCCTCGCACCGAAAGGATCTCCGCCGCCGCCATCACAGCTTCTGCGTGGAGCGCCCTTCGGCGACCGCGCGGCGCAGCGCGCGCACCTCGGCGAGCATCCACGACTGGTAGTCGTAGCCGGGCGTGGGCATCGTCTCGTACACCCCCACGACCGGCACCCCCGCGCGTTTGGCGGCTTCGAGGAACGACTCGGTCAGCGAGTCGGCGACCTGCTGGTTGTACACGAACGCCTTCACCCTGTGAGCGCTGAAGAGGCCGTCCTGCAGCGTCACGTCCTGCGGCGCTGGGTCGACCCCGTTCATGATGTCGGCCTGCAGGGAGAACGGCGTCAGGTTGTGGGTGCCGGCCGCTTCCAGCATGTAGTCGCCGACCGGCTCCGTGGTGGCGACGGGAGTGCCCGGATATTCGGCGGCGAACTGCTTGAGCGCCCGATACCAGGGGCTCAGCGACCGCTCGAAGCGAGCCGCGTTGACCTGGAAGTAGGTGGCGTGCGCGGGTTGCAGGGCGCTGAGATCGGCGGCGATGGCCGCCGCCACCGCCGGCATCGTCTGCGGTTTGTACCAGAGGTGCGGGTTGGGCGTGGAGTCCGCCAGCCCGAGCAGTTTCTGCACGTCGATGACCTTGCGCGCCGAGCTCCGCGAGGCCGACTCGATGCGTTCCATGTAGGTGTCGTAGCCCACTCCGTTCTGAACGACCAGTCCCGCCGCGCTCACCGCCTGCGCGACACTGGGGCTCGCCTCGAAGCTGTGTGGGTCGGTGTTCGGGTTGCTCTCGATGGCGGTGACCTCGACGTAGCGCCCGCCGACCTGTTCGAGCACATTCGCGTACTCGTTCTCGGCGCCGACCGCCACGATCGCGCCGCCGGCGGTGGGGCTCGGGCTGGTGACGCCACAAGCCGTGGTCAGCGCAGCGAGCGCGGTCGTGAGAGCGAGCACGGCCGCCGCTGTGCGTGTGCAGGCCCTCTCGGGCGCAGATCTTCGGGGCATCTCGCGCCGGAGCCTATCATGAGACTGAGTCTCGTTCTTAGTCTATTTCGTGTCGGTGCTCGTCAACCCGCCGCGACCCGTCTGCGTCGCAGCACGAGCACGACGATGGCGAGGATCACCACGACGACGACCACCCCGCCGACTATGTAGCGGAGTTTGTGTGTCGGGGCCTTCGGCACCTTGACCGGCAGGCCCTTCTCGGTGAGGGGCGTGATGCCCTTCGCTTTCAGCGCGCCCAGCTCCGCGGCCTCGTGTTTGGCCGGGTAGTGCACGAGGACGTGCTTGCCGTCGGTGAGCGTCAGGTGGATCGAGCGCGCCTTCGTGTTGAACACTGCGCCCTTGACTTCGCCGGCGGCGAGCTGCTGCTGGTAGGCCTGGAGGCTCTCGGTCGGCGCCACGATCACGGCGGCGCCCTGCGCGCCCGTGGCGGCGAACAGCGTCGCGCAGCCCACGAGCGCGATCGCGAGGACCAGCCTGACGGCGCGGGTGGCGCTTGTCTTGACAGTCATCGCCAGTACCCTACCGTCGCGGGGCGAGCCGTGCGCACTAGACACGGCCGGTGTCGCGCCGGTAGGCGCGCGCGGCGAGCACGCTGAGCACGACCGTCCAGGCGGCGATCACGATCCAGCCCTTCGCCGCCCATCCGCTGCCGCCGACGCCCACGTGGCTGGCCTGCACGAGCCAGTAGGAGGGCAGGTACTGGGCCAGTTCGGGCAGGAAGCCGTGACCGCTGAGCGGGAAGAAGGTGCCGCCGAGCAGCCCCAGCAGCGCGACGCCGCCGCCCATCGCCGGGCCGATCGAGTCCGGGGTGAACAGGTGCCCGAGCAGGATCCCCAACGCCGCGAACGGGATCAGGCCGACGAGCATCAGCCCGGTCATGCCCAGCCAGCCGCTCGCGCGCAGGCTGACCCCGAGCGAGGCGCCGGCGACATACAGCACGACGAGCGTGATCAGCGCCATCATGTAGGCGGTCGCGACCTTCGCGCGAAGTACTTGCGCGTCGGCAGCGGGCTGATCCGCAGCTGCCGCGTTCCAGCCGGCCTGGCGCTCGGCGGCGATGCGCGCGCCGCAGGCGACCATCGCGTTCATCGTCCCGAACGACGCCCACCCGATCATGAAGTACAGCGGAGCGGAGAGGCCGGTGGCGTCGATGTCGCGCACGTGTCGGTTGGGGCCGGCGATCGAGCAGGTAGATGACCAGCGGGAAGCCGAACGAGAGGATGAAGAAGCGCCGGTTGCGCACCGTGCGCAGCAGCTCGTAGCGGGTGTACAGCAGCGCGCTCATCCTCCGAACGCCCTCGCCGACCGCGTCAACCGGGTTGCCGCCTGCGCCTCGGCCTCCCCGGAGGGATCGTCCCCCGATGCTGACGTGAGCTCCAGAAACGCCTGCTCGAGGCCCGCGGCGGCGATCTCGATGTCGTGGGCCTGCGGATGGGCGGCGAGCAGCGCGCGGATCGCGGCGTCGGAGTCCGTGCAGCTCAGCACGACCGCCTCCCCGCGCCGCTCGACGCCGCTGACGCCCGCCAGCGCCGACAGCGCCTCAGAGTCCACGTCGGGCAGCGTCGCGCGGATCGTGCGCGAGCCGACCATCGCCTTGATCTCGTTCGTGGGTCCGTCGGCGACGATGCGCCCGCGCGCCATCAGCACCGCGCGGTCGGCGTACGCGTCGGCCTCCTCGAGGTAGTGGGTGGCGAACAGCACGGTCTTGCCGCGCGCGGCGAACTCGCGCATCGTCGCCCAGAAGTCGCGACGGCCCTCGACGTCCATCGCGGCGGTCGGCTCGTCGAGCACCAGCAGCTCGGGGTTGCTGACGAGCGCTACCGCGAAGCGCACGCGCTGGGTCTGCCCGCCGGAGAGCTTCTGCGTGCGCTGCTCGGCGATCGCGCTCACGCCTGTGAGCTCCAGCACCTCCCCCACGTCCAGCGGCGCGGGGTACAGCGAGGCCATCATCGCGACGAGCTCGCGCACGGACAGGTCGCGGATCAGCGCGCCGGTCTGGAGCATCGCGCCGATCGCCCCGCGGGCGATCGCCTGGCTGGGCGGGCGGCCGAACACGGACACGCTGCCCGCGTCGGGCGCGAGCAGCCCGAGCAGCATGTCGATCGTGGTCGACTTGCCGGCGCCGTTGGGGCCGAGCAGCGCGACCGTCTCGCCCGCGGCGATGCGCACGTCCACGCCCCTCACAGCCCTGATCGGCCCCTGGGGTCCGTGGAAGGACTTCACGAGCGCGCGCAGCTCGATGTCGGTCGCGTTCGCCTGCGTGTGCCCATCCGCGACGGTGGCGCTCATCCGCTCCTCGCCCGGGCGCTCATTTGCGCGCCAGTTTGATCGCCTTCTGGCGCTCGATCTTGGAGAGGACGACCTTGCGCGGGCGCACCGCCACGGGCGTCACCTCCACCGCCTCGTCCTCGCGGACGAACTCGAGCGCCTCGTCGAGGGTCGGCTTGTGGTGGGTGTCCAGGCGCACGAGAACGTCGGAGGTGGAGGAGCGCATGTTCGTCAGGTGCTTTTCTTTGGTGGGGTTGACGTCGAGGTCGTCGGCGCGTGCGTTCTCGCCGATGATCATCCCTTCGTAGACTTCCTCGCCGGGGCCCACGAACAGCGAGCCGCGCTCCTGGAGGGTCATCAGCGAGTAGGTGGCCGTCTCGCCGCGGCGGTCGGCGACGAGCGCGCCGGATGTGCGGGTGAGCAGCTCGCCCGCCCACGGCTCCCAGCGGTCGAACACGTGGTGCATGATGCCCGTGCCGCGGGTCTCGGTGATGAACTCGGTGCGAAAGCCGATCAACCCGCGCGCCGGGACGAGGTACTCCATGCGCACCCACCCGGTGCCGTGGTTGGTCATGTGCTCCATGCGCCCCTTGCGCGCCGCCAGCAGCTGGGTGACGGTGCCGACGTGCTCCTCGGGCACGTCCACCGACAGGCGCTCGACGGGCTCGCAGCGCTTGCCGTCGATCTCGCGCTCGAGCACGTGCGGCTGGCCGACGGTCAGCTCGAAGCCCTCCCTGCGCATCATCTCCACGAGCACGGCGAGCTGGAGCTCGCCGCGCCCCTGCACCTCGTAGGTGTCCGTACGGTCGGTGTCCTTCACGCGCAGCGACACGTTCCCGACGAGCTCCTGGTCGAGGCGGTTCTTGATCTGGCGGGCGGTGATCTTGTCGCCGTCCTTACCCGCCAGGGGGGAGGTGTTCACGCCGATCGTGATCGACATCGCGGGCTCGTCGACGGTGATCACCGGCAGCGGCCGCGGATCGTCGGGATCGGCGAGCGTCTCGCCGATCGTCACCTCGGCGATGCCCGCCACCGCGATGATTTCCCCGGGTCCAGCTTCGGCGGCGTCGACGCGGTCGAGCGCCTCGGTGACGTACAGCTCGGCAACCTGCGCGCGCTGGATCGACCCGTCCGCTCGGCACCAGGCGATCTGCTGGCCCTTGCGGATGCTGCCGTTGCGCACGCGGCAGATCGCCAGGCGCCCGACGTAGGGCGAGGCGTCGAGGTTGGTGACGAGCGCCTGCAGCGGATGCTCGGGCTCGTAGGTGGGCGCGGGTATGCGCTCGAGCAGCAGGTCCAGGAGCGGCGCGAGCGTCGTCCCCTCGAGCTCGCGCCCGGCCTCGTAGGTGAGCGAGGCGACCCCCGCCTTGGCGTTGCAGTAGACGATCGGGAACTCGATCTGCTGCTCGTCGGCGTCGAGGTCGAGGAACAGCTCGTAGACCTCGTCGATGACCTCCGCCACGCGCGCGTCGGAGCGGTCGACCTTGTTGACGACCAGAATGACCGGCAGCTTGGCCTCCAAGGCCTTGCGCAGCACGAAGCGCGTCTGCGGCAGCGGTCCCTCGGAGGCGTCGACGAGCAGCAGCACGCCGTCGACCATCGTCAGCCCGCGCTCGACCTCCCCGCCGAAGTCGGCGTGGCCGGGGGTGTCGATGATGTTGAGCTTGACGTCCCTGTATTTCAGCGAGGTGTTCTTGGCGAGGATCGTGATCCCCTTCTCGCGCTCGAGGTCCATCGAGTCGAGCACCCGCGTGGCGACGTCCTGACCGACGCGGAAGGCGCCAGACTGCCACAGCATGGCGTCGACGAGCGTCGTCTTGCCGTGATCCACGTGGGCGACGATGGCGACGTTGCGGATGTCCTCTCTGGTTGCGGGCACGGCCGCACAGGCTAGCGGCGCGGGATCCTGCTCAACCGGTCTTTCCCGCTGCAGGGCTCGAATCAGCCGTAATAGCGGGCGATCACCTGTAGCTGGCTGAAGAGGTCGTGTGCCAGGAACAGGGAGATGATCGCGACGGCGGCCACCGGGGCCCATCGTCGTCCGGCGCCGCGCACCGCGAGAGCTACGGCCGCGCCCAGCAGCGGCAGCATCGGCAGCAGGTAGCGCGACTCTGCGAACGCCGCTTCGTGCGCGATCACATCGGAGCCGTACGACGAGAGCCCGACCATCGCGAGCACCCCGACCGTGATCGCGCCGTACACACCGAGCTCGGGCAGGCGCGCCCTGAGCGCACGACGTCGCACGTACAGCTCGCGAGCGCATAGCAGCGCAACCGCCGCCGCCGCGACCAGCGCGACGTTGTCGACCCACGTGGGGAACATCGTGTCCATCCAGCCGTACAGGCCGACCGAGCGGTCGAACCAGATGTCCTTGAAGGTCATCACTCCGACGAAGTAGTGCGGCATGCCCGGCAGCCGCGGCAGGTACAGCTCCCACGCATAGCTAAGCCGGTCGAACAGCGAATGCGTGAGCGCGGCGATCACCCCCGAAGCGAACCCAAACGTCGGGCGGTTGGTGAGGACGTTGCGGATGGCGTACAGGATCACGGGCACTACACCGATGGCGGCGGCGATCGCGGGCGCGAGCAGCGCCGCGCGGCCCCTTGCCCTCGCCCCGGTGACCGCCAGCACGGCCAGGCCTGTGAACACGCCGGCGGCGACGCCGATGAAGTTGAGCTTGGTCGCGAAGCCGATCGCGATGAGCATCCCGAACGCGACCGCGAGACGCCGGGTGAGCCCGCGGCGAAACGCACGCGCGAGGCAGTAGAACGCCGCGGCACTGACGGCATACAGCATCGAGTCGGGATTGACGCTGCCGGACATGAATGCGAACAGCGGCTGCAGCGCGACGCACACGGTGCCCACGGTCGCGGCCCAGCGCACGCCAGGCAGCGCCTCGCGCAGGAAGAGGAAGGTGAACAGCGCGGTGATAGCCGCGAAGAGCGCCCCGAGCAGCCTCATCAGCTGCAGTTTCACGAGGACATCGCCGCCACCGAGCGCATAGGGGACCACCTCCAGCGCGTAGAACAGCGGCGGCTCGGACGTGGCGATCCCCGCACCCCCCTTCCCCGCCGTCGAGGCGCCCGCGTCGAGATATTCCCCCAGTTCCCTCTGCTCTGCCACGGACGTGATCGTCGGCGTGGATAGGGAGAAGCGTACGTCGTAATAGCCGAGCGCCGTCATCACGCGCAACTGCTCCGGCGAGTACTCGTTCTCTTCGCCTCCACCCTCCGGCAGCGCACCGTTCTCCGCGAGCTGCGCGACGTAGGCGTAGTGGTCGACCTCGTCCTTGCCCTGGAACGGCGGCGTGATGAGCGACCAGGCGACCGAGTTCAACACCGCGATCGCCACGCAGGTCCAGGCGGCTGCGGGCACGCGTCTCAGCGCTGCCCGCACGTCGATCGATCGCCCGCGCGGGCGGCGGACCCGCGCTCGCGCCAGGCGCCGGCGCGCGAGGCGGTCTCGTTCGCTCCGGCGCCTGCGCGTGTAGGCGCGTGCGCCGCCGGAGGCCCTTCCCGACCGCGGACGCCGAGCAGGGGCCTTGCTCACGACAGCTCTCGCATGGTGAGTCGCAGCGCAAGCACCACGACGCCGCCCATCAGCGCGGCGATGAGAAGCGCGATCCACGATCCGCTGAAGGCCCTGCCGAGTCCCATGTGCCTCGCGACGGTCAGAATGCGCGACCACCACGAGCCGCGACCCGCGGCGAGGTATTCGACGCCGACCCTGCCCCCCAGTCGTTCCCTGCTCTTGGCATCGGGTCGCGGCGTGTCGCTCGTCAGGACCCTCGCCGCTTCTCGCCGAGGTGTGCGCGTACCGAGAATCAACACCGGCTCGCTGTTCGGTCCGATCGCGAAGCAGAGCGTCACGCCGGAGCTCGCGCGATCGAGCGGCCTGACGGGCACGGTGACGGAGTCGCTCGTCCAGTCGGCGCCGCGTCTGCCTTCCGCGAGGACTCGCGCGCCGCGGTAGGCCACGACGTGGATGTCCCAGCCGACGAACGCCCACAACGACAGACGAAGCGCCGACACATGGGCCGGAAGCACTTCGTCCGCCTGACATATCGAGATGTCGTGGGTGGTCTGCGCGATCACCGGGTCCGTCGGCCAGAAGGGATGTCCCCCGACGACGCGCGGCGGAGAGCGCGTGAGCGTGTAGGCGCCCAGCGCGAACACGAGCGCGATGCAGACGGCAAGCGTGATCTTGACCTTGCGCATGGCCACACGGATGCGACGAAATGAATGGGGGCCAACGCGGCCTGCAGGCAGGCAGAGGCCACCGCGCCCGCCAAAGACGAGCACCGATGACCAACCCCCTACATTCCAGTTGACGAACTGGTAGCTCTATCGCGATCTTCGCAGAAGGTCAAGATAGTGGACGTATTGCGCTGAGCGCATAGACGTACTGATAGGGCGCAAGACCTAATCCGTCGCGAGTCGGGATAAAGGATGTCGAGGGTCGGCCCGCCGGGGAGAGCTCGAGCAGCAGGTCCAGAGCGGCGCGAGCGTCGTCGGTCGGGCTCCCGCCCACCGGCGTTCGATAACGAGATTTTCACGAGTATGCGTTCGCGTAGGGTAAATCGGCATGCGCATGTCCGAGCGGCCACCTCGACCACCGCGAGAGATCGCGCTGACGCGACGTGCGCTGTTGCGTTACGGCGGGTCGCTGGGTGCGGCGCTGGCGGGCATGTCTGGCGCGGGCGGGCTGATTCGCACGGCGGCCGCGTCGGCGAAGCGGATACGTGCTCCGGACAGCCTTCCCGATCCGCGCGTGCCGGCGGGCACGGTCAACGAAGCACTGCCGTTCGACCACATCGTGGTGGTGATGATGGAGAACCACTCGTTCGACAACCTGCTGGGCGAGATCGCGCGCTCGGGCCAGCCGAAGGCGCACGGCCTGAAGTTCAACCGTTCAGGCGAAGCGCTCAACAGCAACCCCGGCCCGGAAGGGCCGGTGCGCTCGTTCGTGATCGGAACGACGGCGCAGATGCCGAGCGTCTCGCAGACGTGGAACGCCACGCACGAACAGATCGACGGCGGCAAGATGGACGGCTTCGTGCGCTCGGTGAGCTCCGAGGAGCCGATGGGTTACTGGACCGAGGAGGTTCTGCCGTTCGCCTACTCGTTCGCCCGCAGCTTCACGCTCGCCAACCGCTGGTTCTGCTCGGCCCCCTGCCAGACCTACCCGAATCGCCGCTTCCTGATGGCGGGCACGGCGTACGGCGACATCGCGACCGACGTGGAGAGCCTGAAGGACCCGCCCCCGCCGAACGGCACGATCTTCGATCGGCTGCAGGCGTACGGGATCGGCTGGCGCAACTACTTCACCGACCTGCCGCAGACGGCGATCATCCCCTCGATCATCGAGAAGTACCCGACGAACATCAAGCAGATCGCGCAGTTCTACGCGGACTGCGCGGCGGGCACGCTGCCGTCGGTGAGCTTCGTCGATCCCGAGTTCGGCGTGCTGTCGGACATCGGCGGGCCGATCAGCAAAGTCCCGGGCCTCGAAGAGCTCGGCGCGAAGCTCGAAACGATCGGCGGCGACGAGGAGAACCCGCAGAACATGGACTACGGCGAGTACTGGGCGCACAAGGTCGTGAGCGCAGTGCTCCGCTCGCCGGCGTGGCCGCGCACGCTGTTGATCTACACCTACGACGAGCACGGCGGCTACTACGACCACGTGCCTCCCCCGGCGGCGATCCCGCCCGACGAAGTACCTCCCGAGCTGGGGCCGGAAGACCTGCCGGGCGGATACGACGTGTACGGCCCGCGCGTGCCGGGCATCGTCGCCTCGCCCTACTCGAAGCGGAACGCGGTGACGAACGTGGTGCACGACCACACCTCCGTGCTGGCGACGATCGAGGCCAAGTGGAACCTGCCGGCGCTGACCTACCGCGACGCGAACGCGCGCACCGTCGAGGACTTCCTCGACCTCAGATCGCCGGCGATGCTCGAACCGCCGGCGATCGCCGAGCCGCCGCCACCGGCCGAACCGGTGCTCGGCACGTGAGACGGGTCAGCCGTAATAGCGACCTATCACCTGGAGCTGGCTGAAGAGGTCGTGTGCGAGGAACAGGGAGATGATCGCGACGGCTGCCACAGGGCCCCAGCGCCGTCCTGCACCGCGCACCGCGAGGACGACCACCGCGCCCAGCAGCGGCAGCATCGGCAGCAGGTAGCGCGGCTCGGCGAACGCCGCTTCGTGCGAGAGCACATCGGAGCTGTAGGACGAAAGCCCGACCATCACGAGCACGCCGGCCGTGATCGCGCCGTACACGCCGAGCTCCGGCAGGCGCGCCCTGATCGCATGGCGGCGCAGGAACAGTCCGCGGGCGCACAGCAGCACGACCACTGCCGCCGGCACGAGCGCGACGTTGTCGACCCAGGTGGGGAACATCGTGTCCATCCAGCCATACAGGCCGACCGAGCGGTCGAACCAGACGTCCTTGAACGTCGTGACCCCAAGGAAGTAGTGCGGCATGCCCGGCAGTCGGGGCAGGTACAGCTCCCACGCGTAGCCGATCCGATCGAACAGCGAATGCGTGGCCGCGGCGATCGCGCCCGAAGCGAACCCAAACGTCGGGTGGTTGGTGAGGACGTTGCGGACGGCGTAGAGGATCACGGGCACCACACCGATGGCGGCGGCGATCGCAGGCGCGAGCAGCGCCTCGCGGCCCCCGGCTCTCGTCCCGCGAAACGCCAGCACCGCCAGGCCCACGAACACGCCGGCCGCCACGCCGATGAAGTTGAGCTTCGTCGCGAAGCCGACCGCGATCAGCACCCCGAGCGCGACCGCGAGACGCCGGGTGAGCCCGCGGCGAAACGCGCGCGCCAGGCAATAGAACACGGCCGCGCTGACCGCGTACAGCATCGAATCCGGGTTCACGCTCCCCGAGATGAACGCGAACAGCGGCTGCAGCGCGATACACAGCGCGCCCACCGTCGCGGCCCACCGCACCCCCGGCAGCGCCTCACGCAAGAACAGAAAGCTGAACAGCATTGTGATCCCCGCGAACAACACGCCGAGCAACCGCATCAGCTGCAGTTTCAAAAGCACGTCGCCGCCACCCAGCGCATACGGAACCACCTCCAGCGCGTAATACAACGGCGGCTCGGACGTCGCGACCCCCGCACCCCCCTTCCCCACCTTCGAAGCACCCCGGTGGACCTCCTGCATGAGTTCCTTCTGCTGCGCGACCGACGTGATCGAGGGTGTGGAGGGAGTGAACCGCACGTTGTAGTAGTGGAGTCCGAACATCACACGCAGCTGCTCCGGCGAGTACTCGTTCTCTTCGCTCGCGCCCCCCGGCAGGGCGCCATTCTCGGCGAGCTGCGCGACGTACGCGTAGTGGTCGACCTCGTCCTTGCCCTGGAACGGCGGCGTGATGAGCGACCAGGCAACGGAGTTCAACACCGCGATCAGCACGCAAATCCAGGCCGCTGCAGGCACACGCTCGAGCGCCGCCGTGGATGCATTCTGCAACGCTCCCAGCACATCGAGCGACGGCATGCGCCTTCGAGCGACCTGCGCTCGTGCCTGATGCCCGCGCGCCAACCGGTTTCGCTCCGACTCGCGCCGCCGCGTGTGAGCTCGCGCGCCGACGGACTCCGTGACCGATCGCGGGCGCTTGCCGGGAGCCTTGCTCATGGCAGCTCCCGCAACGTGAGCCGCACGGCGAGAACGCCCACGCCGGCCATGATCATGGCAACGAACAGCGCGATCCAGGTGCCGGTGAAGGCTCGACCGAGTCCCATGTGCCTGGCGACCGTCAGGATGCGCGACCACCAGGAGCCCTGACCCGCGGCGAGATATTCGACGCCCACCCTGCCATAGAGACGGCTGCTGCCTGCCCCCAGGCGACCGGATGCGCTGGTGGCGAGGAGCCTCGTCGCGTACCGCGCCGGGGTGCGCGTACCGAGAATCAGCACCGGCTCGCTGTTCGGCCCGAGCGCAAAGCAGAGGGTCACGCCGGACGTCGAGTGATCCAGCGGCGTGACCGGAACGGTGACGGAGTCACTCGTCCAGTCGGGGCCGCGCGTGCCTCTCGTGAGGGGTTCCGCGCCGCGGTAGGCGACGACGTGCATTTTCATGCCGACGAACGCCCACACCGAGAGACGGACGGCCGACACGTCGGCCGGCAGCGTTTCGCCTTCCTGACAGGCCGCCATGTCGTGCCTGGTTTGGCCTATCACGATGTTCCCCGGCGCGGCCGGCTGACCCCCGACGACGCGCGCCGGAGAGCGCGTGAGCGTGTATGCGCCCAGCCCGAGGATGAGCGCGATGCAAACCGCAAACGTGATCTTGACCTTGCCCATAGGGCGCGCGTACGGGTGCACGCGCCGGCGCAGCGTACAGACGGACCCGAGCCGACATGTGCACTTTTCGTAACCGCGATGTAGCGCGATACCTACCGCGCCATCCGCGCCGCCCGTAGCCCGGTGCGCACTCCGAACCGTGCGAGCGCCGCGGGGTAGCGCTCGGCCGTGGCGATCGTGTCCTCCAGCGCCGCGGCGAAGCGCCGGATCTCCTGCTCCTCGATCACCAGCGCTGGCAGCGCCTTGATCACGTTCATGCGATGGCCGGCGACCTGGCAGAAGATGTGGTGCTCGTGGAACAGGGGCACGGTGACGAGCTGGGAGAACAGCCCCGGCTGGCGGCGCTCGACGGCCTCCCACAGCCGGCGCGCGGCGGCGCCGGCGGGAGGACCGAATTCGATCGCCCACATCAGGCCGAGCCCGCGCACGTCGCGCACCACCTCGAAGCGCTCCACGAGCGGTCGCGTGAGCTCCATGAGCAGCGCGCCCATGCGCTCGGCGCGGGCCACCAGTTGCTCGGTCTCGATCACGCGCAGCGTCGCCAGCGCGGCGGCGGCGGCGAGATCGTTGCCCCCGAAGGTCGAGCCGTGGCGGACGGCGCGCTCCATCCCGTCGAACACGCTGTCGAACGCCGCCCGCGAGACCAGCACCGCACCGATCGGCACCAGCCCGCCGGACAGCGCCTTGGCGAGGCACACCATGTCCGGCTCCAGCTCCCAGTGCTCGAGCGCGAGGAAGCGTCCGGTGCGGGCGATGCCCGTCTGCACCTCGTCGCACACGAACAGCGCGCCCGCCTCGCGGCACAGGCGCTGCGCGCCGGGCAGGTAGCCGGCTGGCGGCACGTTGACCCCCTTGCCCTGGACCGGCTCGACGACGAACGCGGCGACGTCCTCGCTCGACAGCTCCCGCTCGAGCGCGTCGAGGTCGCCGAAGGCGACGGCGTCACAGCCGGGGAGCAGCGGCCCGAACCCTTCGCGGAACTCCACGCCGCCGTTGAGCGACAGCGAGCCGAGCGTGAGCCCGTGGAAGGCGTGATCGGCGTACAGCACCCGCGGGCGCCCGGTGGCGGCGCGCGCGATCTTGATCGCCGCCTCGACCGCCTCCGTGCCGGTGTTCGCCGGCACCATCGCCGCGACGCTGGCGGGCGCTCGCGCCAGCAGCTGCTCGGCGAGGACGCCGCTCAGCAGCGTCACGCCCAGCTGGGGCATGTTGCCGGTGCGCGCCGCCATCACCTGTTCGATAGCCGCGATCGCCTCGGGATGGTTGCGCCCGATCGCGAACACGCCGTAGCCGCCGAACAGGTCGAGGTAACGCTCTCCGTCGGAGTCGATCAGGTGCGCGCCCTCGCCGCCGCTCCACACCTTGTCGAAGCCCAGCGTGCGCAGGATGCGGCCGATCTGCGGGTTCAGGTAGCGATCGCCCAGGGACATCTCCTCGCCCGCCCGCGTTTCCAGGACCTCCTGCACGCTCGGGAAAGGCTCGTCCGTCATGCGTCGAGCGTAGCTGCAGGTAGCGTTTGGCGCTCCGCGCGAGCGGGTATGATGGCGTTGAGTGGCGGCTCGCATGTCGGGTCGTGCCGACCGCAAGCAAGCAGGAAGGAGCACAGGGATGCCCGCAGTGGCCGCTAATCCACCGTCCGCATCGGGTGCGGCGCTTGCTGGAGCGGATGGGTCGCTGTTCGTGCGCTGGCAGCGCGAGCGCGATCCCGCCGCCCGCGAGGCCCTCGTGCGCCGGTACATGCCGCTGGTGCGCGGCCTGGCCCGGCGCTACGGCCGCTCCTCCGAGCCGTTCGAGGATCTGCTGCAGGTCGCCTCGCTGGGCCTTCTGAAGGCGCTCGATCGCTACGACGCCGAGCGCGGGCACAAGTTCGCGTCGTTTGCGGTGCCGACGATCCTCGGCGAGATGAGACGCTACTTCCGCGACTGCGGATGGGCGGTGCATGTCCCCCGGGGAGTTCAGGAGCGGGCGCTGAAGGTGCGCAGCGCGCAGGAGCGTCTCGCCAACGAGCACGGTCGCGCGCCGACGGTGAACCGGCTCGCCGAGTACCTGGAGCTCGACAGCGAAGAGGTCATCGACGCGCTGCAGGCGATCCAGGCCTACGAAACCCTGTCGCTGGACGCGCCCAAGCCGAGCGCCGACGGTGAGGCGGTCGCGTACGGGGAGTCCGTCGGGGAGGACGACCGGCGCTATGAGCTGGTCGAGCTCGACGCCACCGTCGCGGCCGCGCTGGGACACATCGCGCCGCGCGAGCGCGCGATCCTGCGGATGCGCTTCGTCGAAGATCTCACCCAGACGGAGATCGCCGAGCGGGTGGGTATCTCCCAGATGCAGGTCTCGCGCCTGCTGCGCCGCTCGCTCGAGCGGCTGCGGACGCTGGCGAATGCGGGCTGAGGGACGCACGGGCAGGGCCGCCGAGAGCCGCCTCGAGCTCTCCGAGCTGGCGCGCGGGTGAGATCGGCCTGAGAGGGATCGCCTCGATCGTCGCTCGATGCCTGAGACAGCCAACGTCAGCCTGACACTGCCGGGCAGGCCAGAGCAGGTGGTCGTCGTACGCCAGGCGTTGACCGGGCTGGCGGCCGCGCTGGCGCTCGACGCGGTGGAGACGAACGACCTCAACACGGCTGTGACGGAGGCGTGCAACAACGTCGTCATGCACGCCTACGCCCCCGCCGAGGGACCGTTGGAGGTTGATGTGCACGTGCTGGCCGGCGTGCTGGCCGTGCACGTGCGCGACCGCGGCGTGGGCATGGGCGCGCGCCACGGCGCGGGCGAGGGCGCCGGAGCCGGGATCGGGCTGTCCGTGATGGATGCGCTCGCCGGCCGCGTCGAGTTCAGCGAGCCGCAGGGAGGCGGAACGGAGGTGCGCCTGGAGTTCCCGATCCCCGCGGGACCGTCGTTCGATCCGATCGGAGACGACGAAGGCGTGGCCTCGGTGACGCTCGCCCCCGATGGGCCGCTGAGCATGGTCGAGGTGAGGCTCGCGCCGAGCGCGCTCGCGGCCGCGATCCTCCCCCGGGTGTTGAGCGCGCTGGCCGCCCGCGCGTACTTCTCGACCGACCGCATCTCCGATGTCCAGCTCGTGGCGGACGTGCTCGCGGCGAACGCCGCCGAGCTGCTCGACGGCAGACGGCTGACAGTCGGCGTGGGGATCGCGCCGCGCAAGCTGGAGCTGCACATCGGACCGCTGCAGGCCGGACAGGGCGAGAGCCTGGTGGTCTCGCCAGCCGATGCGCTGGCGCCGGCGATCGCGCGGCTGGTCGACTCCAAATGCGTGGTCCCCGGCGGCTGGGGCGAGACGCTCGAGCTGCGACTGGTCGACCAGCGTTAGCGAGGTGAGAGCCTTAAGCGTCGCTGCCGGCGGGGAGCTCCTCAGGCCCGTCGTCCGTGAGGACGAACACGAAGGTGAGCGTCCCGGCCGCGACGACCAGCATCGCCAACACGGCGAGCACCAGGACGATCACGCTTCCGCTGACTGCCGCCAGGGAGAGCAGGCCGACGGGGATCGAGATTCCGACCAACCCTACGAGGAGGGGAACGATCTCGGGCGATCCACTCGGAAGGGTGTGGCTGTCTTCGTCAGGGTGCAATGTGACCTCTGTCAGCTCGGTGAAGGCGGGATGGTGCTGCGGAGCCCGGCACGCTATCCAAGAGCTGCCGCCCGTCCGTAGCGCCGAATGTCCAAATTCGCGCCCGGCCCGAATGGCCCGTTGTTGGAGCGCGACTCTGTGCGCGCTGGGCGCACGCGCGCTAGCGTCGGCAGCGTAAGAGATGAGCCTGCAAGACTCGCAGCGTGCTCACGGTCTTCGGCGCGGTCGCGGTGACGTTCATGATGCTGATGTACGCACTGGAGCGTCGTGGACGACGGTTCATCCTCGCCTTCGCGTGCGGATGCCTGCTCTCCAGCACCTACGGGTTCCTCGCCGGGACCTGGCCGTTCGGGGTCGTCGAGGCGATCTGGGCCGTGATCGCACTACGACGCTGGCACACCTCGAAGCCCCGGGTTGGCGCAAATAGCGAACGTCCCTCGACATAGGAGCAACGAGGGGGGCGACATGCCGGCAGGTAACCGTCGGGGGGCAAACACCATGCCGGCATGCCGCCGTGCCGTCCCGGCTATGTGGCGGGGCCGCTGGGGGATAGCGACAACGCGAGAGACGGCACTTCATCTGGGGGATTCCCCCTCCGCGGAGCTCTAAACGTCCTCTCGCGGAAAATGTCGCCCACCGGACGTCGCGGGAGGGCGCTCGGTTTCCGGCGGCCGGTATCGGGGAATGGATCGGACAGCCGAACGACAAGGAGACGTGCGATGGCCGTTGGCGTTGACGAGCTGGGCCTGCGGACGGGGAAACCCAACGGGAGGGGACGGACGATCGAGACCGACATCCCCGCGCGCCTGGACCGCCTGCCGTGGTCGCGCTTTCACACGCCGGCGGACATCTCCGGGTGGGCGGCGTCGCTGTACATCGCCGGCGCGCGCCTGGGCGCGATCGTCTTCGGGCAGCTCGGCGTGCTGAGGAGCGCTTGACGTATGAGAATCCGCGCGTGCGAGCTGTAGCATTGGCCTCCGGTGGCGCGCGAAACTGCCTTTCGCCACGAGGTGCTGCTGTATGCCGGCGGCGATCATGGGTTCCTGCAGGGAGCGCTCGCGCCCGTGCAGCGAGCGCTTGCTGACGACGCGGGCGTGTTGGTGGCGGTCTGCGACGAGCGCGCGAACACGTTCAGACAGGCGCTCGGCGAGGATGCGCAGCGGGTGTGCTTCACAGACGCGCACGAGCTGGGACGGAATCCCGCGCGGGTGTTCGCCGTGTGGCAGGACTTCGCCCGCGAGAACGCACAGGGAGGGCGGAGCAGCGCTGTGGGGATCAGTGAACCCGTCTGGCCCGGGCGCAGCCCGGCGGAGCTCAGCGAGTGCGAGCGCCAGGAGGCGCTGGTGAACTTCGCGTTCGGCGGCGGACCTGGATGGCGGTTGGTGTGCGCCTATGACGTGGACGGTCTCGACGCACACACGATCGCCGCCGCCAAGCGGGCCCACCCGCTGCTCGCCGAGGACGGCGCCAGCCACGCGAACGCCACCTACGCATGCGCGCACGACGTCCCCGGCCCGTTCGCGGGATCGCTGCCGATACCGCAGGGCGCGGTCGAGGAGACGGCGTTCGCGCCCGACACGCTCGCGCAGCTCCGCCACACGGTGGCGGCGTGGTCGGCAGCGGAGGGCCTGGGCGCCGCCGGCGTGGAAGAACTCGTGCTGGCGGTCGACGAGCTCGCTGTCAACAGCGTGCGGCACGGCGGCGGCAGGGGCACGCTGCGGTTCTGGCGGGAGGCGGAGGAGCTGCTGTGCGAGGTGCGGGACACGGGCCACATCGAAGCGCCGCTGACGGGTCGCCTGCGCCCCGCGCCCGACGCGTGCAGCGGTCGCGGCGTGTGGCTGGTCAACCAGCTGTGCGACCTCGTTCAGATCCGCTCGGCGCCGGCGGGAAGCGTGGTGCGCGTGCACAAGCGCCTCGACGCGCTCGAAGACCACTCACAGCGAGAGGAGTGAGCGATGGCCGGCGACACACACGCGGTTCTCCGCGACGAACAGGGACGTCCGGCGTTGCTGTTCGAACGGGTGCTCGCCCACCCGCCGGAGCGCGTCTGGCGCGCGCTGACCAACGGCGGTGAGCTGCGCGACTGGCATCCCACGCCGTTCGAGCTCGATCCGGGCCCGCCATCGGAGGGTGGGCGCGTGGCCTACGATCCCCCGCCCCACGTTCCCGCGTTCCCCGACGGGCGCCTGCTCGCCTACGAGCCGTCGCGCCTGCTCGCCCACACGTGGTGGGATGACGAACTGCGCTGGGAGCTCGCCGAGCACGACGGCGGCTGCCTGCTACGGCTGACCCACGTCTTCGACGACCGCTTCAAGGCCGCCCGCGACGCCGCCGGCTGGCACCTTTGCCTGAAGGCGCTGGCGAGCTCGCTCGACGGAGCGTCGCAGGCGCCCCGGGACGAGGACGGCCAGCGCACGCCCGAGGGCTGGAGCGAGCTCAACGACGAATACCAGCGGCGCTTCGGGATCGCGCCGGCGCAGGCCACCCCGCCGCCGCAGCTCTAGGCGAGGACTCCGTCGGCGGTGGCGATCGTCGGCAGGTGATCGGCCATGCCCGTGATGTGCAGCAGCCGCTGCACCTGCTGCGAGCCCGGCGTGATCGCGAACTCCTGCCGGTGCTCGCGGCAGCGCTCGAGCGCGGCGAGGATGCTGCGCAGGCCGGTGGAGTCGATGAACTCGAGTGCCTGGAGGTCGAGCACGATCATCGGCTCCCGCTGCAGATCGTCTGCCGCCAGCGTCTGCTGGAGGGCATCCGCGCTGGCCATGTCCAGTTCTCCCGCGAGCGAGACGATCGCACGACCGGGGTCATGGCGCACCGCGATGCGCAGCTGGTCGGTTGCCCCCATGTGTGGGATTTTACCGGGGAAGCGTCGCAGCCGCGGCGCTCGGCGTGTCGCCGGCGTCCGCGCCCTCCTCGGCTTGCTCGGCCAGCCGCAGCGCCAGCAGCGCGATGTCGTCGCGCAACCTGCCACCGGCGCGCTCGAGCGCGCCGTGCTCGAGCTCGCCGAG
This sequence comes from uncultured Solirubrobacteraceae bacterium, assembly GCA_963782325.1. Lineage (GTDB taxonomy): Bacteria > Actinomycetota > Thermoleophilia > Solirubrobacterales > Solirubrobacteraceae > Palsa-744. The sequence continues at coordinate 110,708 of CAWAJG010000003.1, read as the reverse complement.
CATGCCGGCGAGCGTCGGCTGCGAGAGCCCGGCGCACAGCTCGAACAGGCCGTGCTCGCCCAGCCCCAGCGCCGCCGTGCCCGCCTCGTGGAGCCCGTCCGTGTACATCAGCAGCGTCTGGCCGTCGCGCAGCTCGACGTCCACCTCGTTGATGTCGATCGGGTCGAACACACCAAGCGCCGTGCCCGGCGTGCCGATCGACCGGCAGCGTCCGCCGGCGTCGATCAGCAGCGGCGGCGGATGTCCGGCGAGCGCCACAGTCAGGCGCGTCCGGACCGCCGAACGTTCCAGCGTCGCCAGGCACACCGTGCACAGATCTGCGCCCGGCGGTTGGCGACGCAACGCCTCGTGCAGGGTGCCCAGCATCGCCGCGGGTGTCTGCCCGATGATCGCCGCCGCCCGCAACGTGTGCCGCGCGAGCGCAGTCACCCCCGCCGCCCGCGGCCCCTTGCCGCACACGTCGCCGATCGCCAGCAGCCAGCGTTCCTCGCCGTAGGCGATCACGTCGTAGAAGTCGCCGCCCACGTCGTTCAGCTCCCCGGCGGCGCGGTACAGAGCCGCGATCTCCACGCCCGGTATCGGCGGCAGCGACTCGGGCAGCAGCGCCGCCTCCAGCGCCCGCGCGATGCGCGTGCGCTCTGTGTACAGCCGCGCGCTTTCCACCGCTGTGCCGGCCCTGCGACCGAGCCGTACGGCCACTCCCAGGTCCGCCTCCGTCAGGCGCCGACCGGACTCCGAGCAGACGAGCGTGATCGCGCCGAGCGTCCGCGCGGGCGCCGCCAGCGGCACGATGATCACCGACGTCGCGGAGATCTCCCGCAGCAGCGCCAGGTGCTCGGGGTCGCGTGCGTATGCCGCCAGCGCCTCCGCGTCGATGTCGGCGTACAGGCGCGCGCGCCCCGTGCGAACCACCTCCGGCACGCCCGCCCGCTCGTGCAGCTGCGGGCGGTAGCCGCGGTCGAGTGCTTCCGCCAGCGCGATCCTGTCCGGATCGCCGTGATGGACGGCGACCCGTTCTATCTCCCCGCGCTCGTCCACCACGTCAACGGCACACCAGTCGGCGAGCTGCGGGACGGCCAGACGCGCGATCTGCCGCAGCGTCTCCGTGTAGTCCAGCGACGAGGCCAGCACGCGGCTGGCCTCCGCCATGAAGCTCTCCGCCAGCTGCGCCCGCTTGACCTCGGTGATGTTCTCGTACACGTTCGCCGCGTACGCGATCTCGCCGGTCTCGGAATCGAGCACCGCCGAGCAGCGGACGATCAGCCAGCGCTCCTCGCCGCTCGCGCGCACGACGTTGCGGACGAGCAGCGGCTGCGGCTGTTCGCCGGCGAACAGGCGCCTGCTCGGCATCTGCGCGAGGTCGAGCTCGCGGCCATGCTCGTCGGTGACCAGGAAGCGCGACATGATCGTGCCGGGGCGCGCGCTCAGCAGCTCCTTGGGCGTGCTCGCTCCGAGCAGCTCGGCGGCGGCCTGGTTGGCGAACACGGTACGGCCGTCTCGGTCCATCAACGTGATCGCCTCGGCGATGTTCGCCAGCACGGCCTCCAGGCGTTGCTCAACGCCGCGAACCTGGGCGAACAGGCGCGCGTTGTCGATCGCCATCGCCGCGCGGCTGGCGAGCTCTCCCGCGAGCTCCAGGTCCCCGGCACGGTACGGATCGGACTCGCCCAGGCGCAGCACCGACAGCGCGCCGAGCGTCCGTCCGCGCGCCACGAGCGGCGCCACCGCCGCGGAGCGGTAGCCGTGCTCGATCATGAAGCGCGCGTGCTCCGAGCCCTGGGCGAACGACCGCAGCAGCATCTCCGACATCTCCTCCAGCAGCTCCGGCTGGCCGCTGCGGATCACCCGCGCCACCGGATGCTCCCCGTCCGGGTCCAACGGATGGCGCCTGCGCATCTCTTCCAGCGCCGGCGCCAGCTGGGGGTCGGCCGCCGCGACCGCCGCCTCCGTGATCGAGCCGTCCTCGTCGAGCAGGTCGATCGCGCAAAGGTCCGCGAGACGCGGCACCGTCAGCCGCGCCACCTGCATCATCGTCGTCGTCAGATCCAGCGACGTCGCCACCACCGCGCCTGCCTCCACGAGCAGCTCGACGGCCACATCCCGCGTCCGCGGCGGCCGCATCGCTATACGGACGCCGACGACGGGATGTTGAGCTCGAACCACACCCGCGTGCCGCCCTCGCGGTCCACGCCCCACCGGGTCGCCTGCTCGTCCACCAGGAACAGGCCATAGCCGCCACCGGACTTCACGGGATCGCGGGGAATTGCGATGAAGCCGCTACCGGCGTCGATGACCTCGACGCGCACCACGTCCCCTGCGAGCATCCGCGCCCGCACGACGATGTCGCTCGCCTGTGGCGCGTCTGAGTGGAGGACCGCGTTGGACACGAGCTCTGAGACCAGTAGCGCGAGCGTGCCCATGTGCACGGCCGTGATCGCTGGGTCCTCGGTGAACGCGCGCACGGCCGCCCGCGCCAGCGACGGCGCTTGCGGATCGCGGTCGAGCTTGATCCGCAGACAGCTCCCCGCGCGCGTAACTGCGTCCACATCCGCGCTCGCCCCGGCGACCCTGCCACGTGAAGACACGGTTCCGTCGGACAGCGCCCTCACGACAGGCTCCACCCCTCGCGCCGGGCGCGTTCGATTAGCAGTCGCAGTCCAGAGGAGCCCATGAAGGTGACACCGCTCGGGTCGAGGACGGTGATTGCCGCCGATCTCAGCGTCGATCTGCTGGCGCAGCACGGGGATCGTGCTCAGATCGAGCTCGCCCTCTGTCCACACCATCAGGTATTCCCCCTCGCTGTGCTGCCTAATCTCGACCCGGCCCTGTCTCGCCGTCGCTCCGCGGTGGCGTGCCCGGACACTGGACATTATCGGCGGGGCGTGAGGCATCGCAACGGCCAGTGCGGCTACCGTCAAGCCCGGTCTGCGCGGGCGGCGGCCGCGGTGGCCACGTCGCTGGGATAGGTGCCCCGGGCGCGCAGCATGAAGACCCCCGCGGCGGCCAGCGTGCAGAGCATGATCAGGAAGGTGAACTCGAGCCCGGTGGCCGTCGATGGCGAGACGGCGCTCGGATGGGTGCCGATGGGCGCCTGCGCTGGCGCGATGCCGGCGATCGCGTCTGCGAGTCCGCCGAACGCGAGCGGCGCGAGCGCCTGGGCGAGCGAGCGCAGGAAGCTGCCGGTGGCCTCGGCACGGCCCCACAGGCCGGCGGGCATGATGTCCAGCCTGGCGGCACCAAGCGGGGGATTGGCCGCCGAGATCAGCGCGGTGCCGCCGAAGTCGAACCACAACGCCGTCGTCAGGTGGCTGGCGAGCACACCCGGGACGAGCAGGACGACGGCGCCGAGATAGCACACGGAGGGAATGACGATGCGCGCCTGCGGATAGCCGCGACGCAGCATGGCGTCCGTGAGCCGGCCGCTGGCGAGGGTGCCCAGCAGCGCTCCCACGACGAGCAGCACCACGACCAGCTCGGCGGTCGCCTGCCCGATGCGGTAGTGCCCGCGCATGAACAGCAGGACGAACGTCTGCAGGCCGGAGAAGAAGAAGTAGCCGAGCGAGGAGCTGGCCACCAGCAGCACGTAGCTGGGAATCGAGAGGATGTAGCGCACGGCGCGCACGACGCCCATCGCGCGCGGGTCCTCCTCCAGCACGAGCCGCGGATCGGGCGCCACCCCCCGCCTTCGCACCGCCTCGGCGGCCGCCTCCTCATGGGCGGCGCGCTCCCGCGAGCCCTCCTCGCCGGCGTGGGCATCCGTCCCGTCCTCCGCCGCGGCGGGGGCGTGGGACTCGTGCGTCAGGCTCACAGCGCCGCGCGCAAGGCGGCTCTGGCCGCCGCGAACCGGCTCGGGGACCGTTCGCCACAGCGTGCGCGCGATCCACAGGCCGGGGATCGCGAGCAGCATGAACGCGGCCCTCCAGGAGATGACGCTGGCGACGGTGCCGCCGACGATGAAGCCGGCGGCCGAGCCGACGATCTCGCCGCCGAGGATGTAGGCGTAGACGCGACCCCGTTCGTCCGGCGGGAAGTAGTCGCCGGTCAGCGACGCGATCGCGGGCCCCGCGGTCGCGGTGACGGCGCCGAGCGCGAGGCGCGTGAGCAGCAGCGTCCCGTAGCTGCCGGCGAAGCCGCTGGCGAGCGACGCTGCGCTCCACAGGGCGACGCTCATCGCCAGCAGCGGCATGCGCTTGACGTGGTCGACGAGCACGCCGACGGGGAGCACGAACAGCGCGCCGACCAGCAACGCGACCGAGCTGAGCAGGCCGATCTCGGCATTGCCGATGTGCAGTGCGCGCTCGAGCTGCGGCGCCACCGCACCCACGGTCGCGGTGTCGGCGCCGCTCAGGCCGAGCACGGCGCCGAACATCAGGATCACGCGAGCGCGCGCAGGGCCGCCGACGATCTCGACCACGTGGCCGCGCACCAGTTGGGCGCCCCACGACGACGCGCGTGCGGCCGCAGACGCGATAGATGCTGCCAGCGCCCTGGCCGTCATCTCAATCTCGCCTCAGCCGCATCGTCCGCACGTCCCGGCCAGTATGCGCCGCCCGCGCCGCCGGCGGACCTCGCAGAAGATCGCCCTGCACGCGTTTGCGAGGACCCGGGTGCCGGGTAGCATATTTTCCGACACGGCCGGTAGCGCCTCCTCGGGGAAGGGGCCCAACGCCGGCGCAGGACACCAGGCGAGAAGGCAGGCAGGTGGCCGTCGACATCCACGACATCGACACGGCGGTGGGCGGGCACGTCGTCCAGTTCTACGAGCGCGAAGCCGAGCTCGTCCGCGGGGTCGTCTCCTACCTCGGTGGGGCGCTGCGCTCGGGAGAAGCGGCCGTGGTGATCGCCACGGAGGCACACCGCGACGCCTTCGAGGCGGCGCTCGAACGCAACGGGGCGGACCTGGCGCGCGCGCGGGCCGCGGGCCTGTTCGTATCGCTCGACGCCGCCGCCACGATGGCCACGTTCGTGCGCGACGGCGAGATCGACCGGGCGGCCTTCCGCGAGGCGATCGGCGGACTGGTGCGGACGGCGAGCGCCACCGGGAGGGGGGTCCGTGCCTACGGAGAGATGGTCGCCCTGTTGTGGGACGCAGGCGACGTGCTCGCGGCGATCGAGCTGGAGACGCTGTGGAACGAGTTGGGGGCCGAGCTGCCGTTTGCGCTGTACTGCGCCTACCCGGCCACATCGGTGGCAGGCGCCGAGCACGCCGAGGCGCTACACCAGGTCTGCCACCTGCACTCGGCGGTGCTGGGCGCTCACTGCGAGAGCGGGCTCGGCGGCGCAGACCCACCCTCACGTGAGGAGATCACGGCGAGCTTCCGCGCCGAGCCGCAGGCCCCCGGCGATGCCCGGCGGTTGTTGGTGGAGACTCTTCGCCGGCGAGGCCGCGAGCGCGTTAGCGTGGAGGCGGCCGCGCTCGTGCTCAGCGAGCTGGCGAGCAACGCAGTGCGGCACGTGGGCGCGTCCTTCTCGGTGCAGGCCACCCTCCAGGACTCGACGCTGTGCGTCGCCGTCGAAGACCCTGGGCCCACCTTCGCCAAGGATGGTCTGGTTGTGCGCCCGACACGCGGCTTGGGCATAGTCGACGCGCTCGCGCGGCGGTGGGGGATCGAGCAGACGCCGCGCGGCAAGCTCGTGTGGGCCGAGCTCGTGTGTGAGGCCAGCCGGCTTCCGGCGGTGGCGCCCGCCCGCGCGAGATCGTGCGCGCCCTCGGCGCTACCAGCGTCCATACCAGCGACGGCGACCGGCGCCCGAGTCCACGCCGCCGACGAGGAAGCCGAGCAGCCACAGCGCCACGGCCACGAGCAGAACGAACCACAGCACGTGGGCCGCGAATCCAAAGCCGCCCAGCAAGGCCACGAGCAAGACCAGCACCACCAGTGCAACCATCGCGAAGCCTCCTTGAGTCAATCGAATGTGTCAGTTGCTTACCCTCTCGCGCGCCGGGACTAAACCAGCAGCGGGGCGCAGCGCGGATCGACGGGCCGGCATCGAGACTCCCCTCACCCCTGATTAGCCCCTTGGCCGGCAGGGAAAGAGGGAGCCGATGATCGAGGAGATCCTTCCCGGCCTGGTGCAATGGAGCGCTCTTCACGAGGGCATCGGCCAGCCGGTGTACAGCGCGTTCGCGCTGCGATCGGGCACGCTGATCGACCCAATCGAGCCGGCGGAGGGCGTGGACGCAGTCGCAGAGCTGGCCATTCCGCGCCGGATCGTGCTCACCAATCGCCACCACTACCGCCACAGCGAACGCTTCGCCGAGCGCTTCCGATGCTCGGTGCTCTGCCATCAGGCAGGGCTTGCTCACTTCGATGGGCGCCATCGCCTTGACGGCTTCTCATTCGACGAGCAGCTCGCGCAGGACGTGCGGGCGCTGGAGCTCGGGGCGATCTGTGGGGAGGAGACCGCGCTGCTGCTGGACGTCGCCGACGGCGTGCTGTGTCTCGGCGACGGCCTCACCCGCGAAGGCGAGCAGGATGGGGCGCTTGCATACATGCCGGACCGGCTGCTCGGGGACGACCCCTCTGCCGTGCGCGCGGGGCTCACCAGGAGCCTGCGGCGCACGTTCGAAGAGGACTTCGACGCGCTGCTGTTCGCCCATGCTGAGCCGGTGCTCGGTGGCGGCAGGGCGCTGCTGTGCGAGTTTCTCGAGCGCGCGGACGCGGACGCGGACGCAGACCGAGCCTACGAGCACGAGGAAAAGGCCCGGTCCTGACGGCTCGTGCGCGCCTCGGCGCTCAGCCCACCGGTACCCAGGCCGCGTGAAACGCGCCGGCGGGGATGTGGGAGCGGAACTCCATCGCCTCGTCGACCGGGCTGCGTCTGAGCAGACGCAGGTCCATGAGGTAGTTCTGGCGGATTCGCCACGGCGGGCGCGCCCCTTGGCGGGGAAGCTGATCGATCGCCCGCAGCACGTACCCCGACTTGAGGTCCATGAGCGGCTCGGTCGCAGACGATGGGGGCGGAGCCTGGGGCACGCACACGGCGAAGTCGCGCTCGTCCATGTGGGCGAGCAGGCGGCAGACGTATTCGCCGATCAGGTCCGCCCTCAGCGTCCAGGAGGCGTTCGTGTATCCCTGCACGAACGCGAAGTTGGGCACGCCGCAGAGCATCGTGCCCTTGTATGCGACCGTGCCGCCCACGTCGATCTCCTCGCCGTCCACGGCGAGAGCGAGCCCGCCGAGCACCAGCAGGTTCAGACCGGTCGCCGTGACGATCACGTCCGCCGGCAGCTCCTCGCCCGAGCGCATCCTGACGCCGGTCTCGGTGAACGTGTCGATCTCGCCCGTTGCGATCGACGCGCTGCCATCGCTGATCGCCTTGAAGAGGTCTCCGTCGGAGACGGCGCACAGGCGCTGATCCCACGGGTCGTAGGTGGGGCTGAGGTGCGTCTCGACGTCGTAGCCGGGGAAGCTCGCGGCGGGCGAGCCCGAGGAAGAGCCTGCGCATCAGTCCGGGCGCGCGCCGGCTGAGCTGGAAGCTGAGCATCATCAGCAGGACGTTCTTCCACTTGACGATCTTCGCGGCGAGCAGCGGCGGCAGCCTCCCCAGCAGGCGCTCGGCGAGCGGGTCGCGGGCCGGCACCGAGACGATGTAGGTGGGAGAGCGCTGGAGCATCGTCACGTGCTCGGCGCTCGCCGCCAGCGCGGGCACGAGGGTCACGGCGGTGGCGCCGCTTCCGATCACGACCACGCGCTTGCCCGCGCAGTCGAGGCCGGCCGGCCAGTGCTGGGGATGAACCACAGGGCCCTGGAAGCGCTCGCGGCCGGGGAAGGACGGGCAGTAGCCCTCGTCGTAGCGGTAGTAGCCGGTGCATCCGTACAGGAAGCCGCAGCTCAGCCGCGTCCTCTCGCCGCTGTCGGTGTGTTCGATCTCCACCGTCCAGCGTCCCTCGGCGCTCGACCACTCGGCGCTCACGGCGCGCTGCCCGAAGCGAATGCGAGGCTCGATCCCGTGCTCGCGGGCCGTCGAGCGGACGTACTCGAGGATCGCCGGGCCGCCGACCAGCGCGGTGTCCTGCTGCCACGGGCGGAACGAGTAGGCGAGCGTGAACATGTCCGAGTCCGAGCGCACGCCGGGGTAGCGGAAGAGATCCCACGTGCCGCCGAGCGCGTCGCGCGCCTCGACGATCGCGAGGGTCCTCCCGGGAAAGCGCCGGCGCAGGTGACAGGCCGCGCCGATCCCCGAGAGGCCCGCTCCCACGATCAGGACGTCCACGTGCTCGGCCGGCGTGTCAGCCTGGGGCCCTGCTGGCGCGTCGGGCTCCTCAGGCCCTGTCCGCGGGGACTGCATCGTGGACACACACTACCGCCCGCGGCGACGATCCTGGCTGGACGGCCAAGAGGAGCGCCGGCCCTGGCGCTCGCGGCGGCGCTGGGCCGATCGCGCGCCTACTCGTCGGGGCGGTCGGGCCGCTCGAAGCCGAAGCGCTCGCCGACCTCCCACGCTGCGGTCTGGTTGCCGTGGGCGGGAATCCCGCCGGCGCGTTTGATCATGCGCGCGAGGTGCATGAGGTTCCAGGTCATGAACGTGGCGTTGCGGTTGGTGAAGTCGTTCTCGGGGCCGCCCGAGCCCTCGTCCAGGTAGGAGGGACCGGGGCCCGCCTCGCCGATCCAGCCGGCGTCGGCCTGGGGCGGGATGACGTAGCCGATGTGCTGGAGCGAGTAGAGGACGTTCATCGCGCAGTGCTTGACGCCATCCTCGTTGCCCGTGATCAGGCAGCCGCCGACGCGACCGTAGTAGGCCCACTGGCCCTGCTCGTTGAGCAGGTGCGACTGCGAGTACAGGCGCTCGATCACCTTCTTCGTCTCCGAGCTGTTGTCGCCCAGCCAGATCGGCCCCGCGATGACGAGGATGTCGGAGGCGAACACCGTCGGCCACAGCGCCGGCCACTCGTCCACCTCCCAGCCGTGCTCGCGCATGTCCGGGTACAGCCCGGAGGCGATCTGGTGGTCGATCGAGCGGATCTCGCTGACGTGGACGCCGTGCCTGCGCATGATCCCCGCACTGATGTCCACCAGGCCCTGCGTGTGCGAGCGCTCGGGCGAGCGCTTGAGCGTGCAGTTGACGTATGTCGCGCGCAGCTCGCCGAAGTCCCAATCGGCTGCGCTCACGCCGCCGGCACCCACCCCGCCGGAAACGCCCCGGCGGGTATGTCGCCGGGGTAGTGCGAGAACAGCGTGCGCGCGATTCGCTCGCCGGCGCTGCCGTGCAGCAGCGGGCGCAGGTCGCCGACGTTCAGGAGCACCCGCAGCGTGGCGCCGATCTGCAGGTCGGCGGCGTTCGGCTGCTCACCGCCGATCACCCCGTCGGCGGCCAACCGCTCGACGTGCGCGAGCAGCGACGGCAGGCCGGCGAGATCGTCGTGCAGGCGGGCGGCGCTCACCTTGTGGTACTTCCACGAGGCACGGACGTAGGCGATCGCGAAATCGGTGCCGGGGCCGTCGAGCGGTGGACCGCCGGAGAACGTGCCCATCGCCTCCGGGCGGAAGTGCAACGCCCCCCACGGCAGGCGCCGGCCGAGGTCCTGCAACTGCTCATCGCCCCAGCGCTCGGCCTCGCGGACCTCCTCGGAGGGGTAGAGGAGGGGCTCGGGGACGAGCTGCTCCAGGCGGGCGAGGATCGGCCGCGATCCGTGGACGGGCTCGCCGTCGACGAGCAGTCCGGGCACGGTGCTGTTTCCCTCGCCGTAGATCTCCTTCATCTTCTCGACGTGCTCGCCGGGCACGAGCTCGACGCGCTCGTGCTCCAGTCCCTTCAGGCGCAGGGCCTCGGTGACCGTCATGCAGGGGTGCGACGGCGGCAGTACGTGGAGGACCAGCTCGGGGGCCACGGGCCGTGCAGCCTATCGCGGCGAGGCCCGCGGGCAGCGTCCACCGGCGGTGCTCAGTCAGCCGTGCGACGCCGGTAGAGGTACGTGGCGAGCGGCGCGAACACCGCGATCATCGCCAGCGACCACGCCACCGAGGCGAGCATCGGGTGCTGCATCGGCCAGGCGTGGATGCTCGCCGAGGGGTTGGGATTGGAGAACAGTTCGCGCGCGGCCGAGGTGACGGCGCTGACCGGGTTCCAGTCGGCGATCGTTTTGAGCACCGCCGGCATGTGCTCGGTGGGGACGAGCGCGTTGGAGACGATCGCGAGCGGGAAGAGGACGACGAGCCCGACGCTCTGCGCCGACTCGGGGCCCTTGCTGATCATGCCCAGGCACGCGCAGCCCCAGGACAGGGCGTAGCCGAACAGCAGGAACACCCCGAAGCCACCGAGCGTCGCGAGCACGCTGCCCTCCGGGCGCCAGCCGACGATCAGGCCGGTGACGCCGACGAACGCCGAGCAGATGGCGGCGGTGAGCACGTCGGCGAAGGTCCGCCCGATGAGAATCGCCGGTCGCCACATCGCGAGCGTCCTGAAGCGGTCGATCACGCCGCTGTTGAGGTCCGTGGTGAGGCCCACGGCGGTCCCCATCGCCGAGGTGGTGAGGTTCATCCCGAGCAGGCCGGCGATCGCGAAGCTCTTGTAGCTGCCGCCTCCGGGCAGCACCACGCCCGAGCCGAACACGTACACGAACAGCAGCGTGAACAGCACCGGCTGGACCGTCACGTCGGAGAGCTGCAGCGGCTCGCGCGCGATGTGCACGAGGTTGCGCCTCGTCAGCACGGCGAGGTCGCGGAGGCTCTTCATACGACCACCTCCTTGGGATCCCCCTCCGGGGACGATGCGGCGGCCACCTGCCCCTCCGGGGACGATGCCGTGGGGTGGCCGGTGAGGGCGAAGAACACGTCGTCGAGCGAGGGCTGGTGGACCTCGACGTCGTCGACGGTGATCGCCGCGTCGTCGAGCGCGCGGACGACCGTCGTCGCCAGTCCCGCCGCGCTGCGCACGGGCGCGCGCAGGCGGCGACCGTCGTGGCTGACGTGGACGGGGCCGGCCACGAACGGCTCGAGCGCCGCGGGGGCGTCGGCGCGCGGCTCGCTCAGCGTCACCTCGAGGCGCGCGCCCCCGATCTGCGTCTTCAGCTCGGCCGCCGTGCCGCCGGCGATCGCGCGGCCGTGGTCGATCACCACGATGCGGTCGGCCAGCTCGTCCGCCTCGTCGAGGTACTGCGTGGTGAGCAGCAGCGTGACGCCGTCGGCGACGAGCCCGCGGATCACCTCCCACATGCGCGCCCTGCTCGTCGGGTCGAGCCCGGTCGTGGGCTCGTCCAGGAACAGCACGGGCGGTCGCGTCATCAGGCCGGCCGCGAGGTCCAGGCGGCGGCGCATGCCGCCCGAGTACTGCTTCAGCAGCCGGTCGGCCGCGTCGAGAAGGTCGAACTGCGCGAGCAGCTCGTTCGCGCGGGCGCGCGCCTGCACGCGGCGCAGGCCGCTCAGGCGCCCGACCATCACGAGGTTTTCGCGGCCGGTCAGGAGCTCGTCGAGGGTCGCGTCCTGGGCGGTGACGCCGATCTTGCGACGCACCGCTCCCGCTTCGCCGACGACGTCGTGACCGGCCACGCGCGCCGAGCCTGCGTCGGGGCTCGACAGGGTCGTGAGGATGCGCACCGCGGTGGTCTTGCCGGCGCCGTTCGGCCCGAGCACGCCGAGGATCGCCCCCGCCGGCACCGCCAGGTCGAGGCCGTCGAGCGCGACGGTCGCTCCAAATCGCTTCTGCAGCCCGCGGGCTTCGATCATGAGATTGGTCATCGGGCAATCCTACAGTAACTAAAAAAATAATGCAACTGAAAGTTTTGCTAGGCTTTGCGGCATGGTGGACGAGGGAGACGCGGACACCGCCGCAGACGCGGACAACGCCGAGGAGCTCTCCGACGAAGGCAGAATCCGCCAGCTGCTCGTGCGCGAGCTCGGCGAGGAGCTGGCGGACGCGTTCTCCGTGGCGCGCGAGACGCAGGAGCGCTGGGCGCGCAGGCGCCATCCGCACGAGGGCCTGCGCGAGCGCAAGAAGCGCCGCACGCGCCAGCAGATCTCCGACGTGGCGACGACGCTGTTCGTCGTCCGCGGCTTCGACCACGTGAAGGTCTCCGAGATCGCCGAGATCGTGGGCGTGTCGGAGAAGACCGTCTACAACTACTTCCCCACGAAGGAGTCGCTCCTCTTCGATCGCACCGACGAGACGATCGAACGACTGGTGGCGGCGCTGCGCGGGCGCCCGGCGGGCGAGTCGCCGACGAGGGCCATGCTCGACGCGCTCGGCGCCGACATGGACGACCTCGAAGACCTGCCCGACGAGCTGTACATGTTCTTCCCGCTGTTCAACGAGATGATCGCGGCCACGCCCGCGCTGCGGGCCGCCTGGCTGGACCTCCAGGGCCGCCTGGTGGAGGTCGCGACCGAGGAGCTGGCGGCGCTCGCCGACGTCGACCCGCGCGATCCCGAGCCGATGGTCGCCGCCCGCGCGATCGTCGCCCTGACGGACCTGTCGTTCGCCTCGCGGATGCGCCACATCGAGCGCGGCCTGCGCGGGCGGGAGCTGCGCGAGGCGGTCGTCGGCGATCTCGAGCGCGCCGCCAGGCTGCTCGACGCGGGGCTGTGGTCGTTCAACCTGCTCACGCAGGGTGCGCGCACGCGCCGGCAGATGCGCGAGGCCGCCGCCGCGGTCGACGACGCCCGCCAGCAGGTGTTCGACGCGCTCAGTCAGGCCCGCGCGGCCTGGCACGAGCTGACCAAGCGCGATCGCGGCGAGACGCAGCGCGCGCGGGCCGACGCCAGGAGCGCGCGAACGGACGCCAGACGTCTGCGAGGCGACGTACGGCGGGAAGCCGGAGAGCTGCGACGCGCCGCCAAGGAGCTCGCCCAGCAGGCGGCGTTTGAGGCGTTCCGGCAGAAGCTGCAGGAGCGCCAGCGGGCCCTTCAGGAGCGCCAGCAGGCGATCCGCGCTCGACAGGAGGCGATGCACGCGGCAGCCGAGGAGGCCGAGGACTGAGCCCTCATCCGAGCTGACTGCGGGTGACCGTCAGCCGAGCGAGCAGATCGCCACGACCACCATTTTGTAGGCGGTCGACGTGCTGGTGTTGTGGACACCGCCCTGCCAGCCATCGGCAGCGCCGTGCTGGCCTTCCGTTTCGTCGATCGGGAGGTGCGTCTGTTCGTACACCGGCGCGGAATCGATGACGTCCAGGGAGAATTCCTGGGTCTCGACACCGCCGCTGACGGCTTGGTAGCCGCTCGGGCACAGGACGATGCGAGTGGTGGCCCCTTCCTTGGGGACGTTGACCACCGCGCCCACCTCCGTGATCGTTCCCTGGAGGTAGCCGCTCGCGGGAATCCCCGCGAGCTGTTCGGCGTTCGTCGCCAGGGCGGCGCTTTCAGAGCTGGTCGCGCTGGCGGCGTGGCTGGCGTTCGTGGCGTTCGTCGCGTTCGTCGCGTTGGTGGCGTTGGTGGCGTTCGTGGCACTGGCGGCGGTCGTGGCGCTGCCTGCACTTTCGGCGCTGGTCGCGCTGGCGGCGTGGCTGGCGTTGGTGGCGTTCGTCGCGTTGGCGGCGTTGGTGGCCGTCTGGGCCGAGAGCACCGACAGCTTCGGAGCCTTGGCGGCGATCTCGCTGTCGGCGATCGCCTTGACCTGCTTCTTCTGAGCGCCGTTCAGCCCGAGGGTCTTGGCGATGAAGGCGCCGGGAGCGCCCGAGGCGAGCGGGGCCATCGCGAGGACGAGGGCGACCAACGCAACCGCCATGGCCGGTGACGGCCACCGTACTCGGATGAAGCGCATCAGATGATCCTCCCGCCGTTCGGCTGGTGAGCTCCTGGAGCGAGCTTGACTCGGAAAAACTACCGCAGGTCGCGTTGTCTCGCCTGCCGCCCTGACACCTTCGTCGACGCAGGTGCCCGCGGTGCAGTTGCTCAGGTCCGTCACCGCCGGCGGCGAGCAGGCGCTGCCTGCCTGGATCGCACGCAGTTCTCCACAGCCGCTCATCTACCTGACGTTCGGTACGACGCTCGTCACGGAGCTTTCCCGGCTCTCGGCGGTCGTCGAGGCGCTGTGCGAGCTGGCCGTAAGGGTGGTGGTGACCGTCGGGCCGGACAGAGACCCCGCGGTGCTCGGCGACCAGCCTGCGAACGTGCACGTCGCCCGCTTCATCCCACAGGGCGAGCTGATGTCGCGCTGCGCGGCCGTCGTGTCGCACGCCGGATCCGGGGTCTTCCTCGCCACCCTGGCATACGGCCTGCCCCAGCTGTGCCTGCCGCAGTTCGCCGACCAGTTCCTCAACGCCGCGGTCTGCGTGCGCGCCGGCGCGGGCCTGGCGTTGCAGCCCGGGAACGTCATGCCGGCCGCAATCCGCGCCGCCGCCGACCAACTGCTGTCAGACCGACAGCTGCGAGCGGCCGCAACCACGCTCGGACAGGAGATCTCACGGATGCCCGACGCTGCCGAGGCGGCCGGCAGCATCGCGAGCCGATTCGCCTAGCGAAACGCCTGGATGCCCGTGAGCGCCCCGCCGATGACGAGCGTGTGGATGTCGGCGGTGCCCTCGTAGGTGACGATCGACTCGAGGTTGTTCATGTGGCGGATGACGGGGTACTCGAGCGTGATGCCGTTCGCGCCGAGCACCTGGCGAGCGGAGCGGGCGACGTCGAGGGCGGCGTTGCAGTTGCCGAGCTTGCCCATTGACACGTGCTCTGGCGCGAGGCGGTGCTCGTCCTTGAGGCGTCCGAGGTGCAGCGCGAGCAGCGTCGCGCGGTTGACCTCGAGCGCCATGTGCGCGAGCTTGTACTGCTGGATCTGGGTGGCGGCGATCGGGCGGCCGAAGGCGATGCGCTCCTTGCTGTAGTCGAGCGCCGCCTCGAAGCACGCGCGCGCGGCGCCTGCGGCCCCCCAGACGATGCCGTAGCGCGCCTCGTTGAGACAGGAGAGCGGGCCGCGCAGCGAGGAGACCTCGGGCAGCACGGCGTCGGCGGGCAGGCGGACGTCGTCGAGCAGCAGCTCGGAGGTGACGGACGCGCGCAGCGAGAGCTTGCGGTGGATGTCCTGCGTGGTGAAGCCCCTGGTGCCGGCGGGCACGAGGAATCCCCGGACGCCGTCCTCGGTGGCGGCCCAGACGACGGCGACGTCGGCGATGGAGCCGTTGGTGATCCACATCTTCTGCCCGTGCAGGATCCAGTCCTCGCCGTCGCGCCGGGCGCGGGTGCGCATCGCGCCGGGGTCCGAGCCGGCGTCGGGCTCGGTGAGGCCGAAGCAGCCGATGGCCTCGCCGGCGGCCATGCGCGGCAGCCAGTGCTCCTTCTGCTCCTCCGAGCCCCAGCGCCAGATGGCGTACATGGCGAGCGACCCCTGCACGGAGACGAGCGAGCGCAGCCCGCTGTCGCCGGCCTCGAGCTCGAGGCAGGTGAGCCCGTAGGCGGTGGCGGAGGCGCCGGCGCAGCCGTAGCCCTGCAGGTGCATGCCCAGCACGCCCAGCTTGCCGAGGGCAGGCGCGAGCTCGCCGGTGGGGATGGTGGCGTCCTCGAACCACTCGCCGATGTGCGGCAGCACGCGATCGGCGACGAACGCGCGGACGGTGTCGCGGATGTCGCGCTCCTCGTCTGAGAGCAGGTGATCGATGTCGAGGAAGTCCCTGGGAGAGATCCTCGGGCGCGCGGCTGCGGTACTCGCCATTGCTGTCCTCCCGTTGCCTTTAGATTCCCGAGGATGTCATATATAGATGGATGGGTCTCGAGTTGGCGACCGTGGGCGTGGTGCGGGCGTGCGAGCGCGCCGGCGATCACGGGGAACGGCTGACGGCTTGCTGCTCGTGCGCGACGCGGACCGTGCCGGCGACGCGGAGGCGTGCGCCGCCATCTACGCGCCCTACGTGACCGGCTCTCCGATCTCCTTCGAGGAGCGCCCGCCGACGGCGGCGGAGATGGCCGAGCGGATCGCCGCCGCGTACGCGTGGCTGATCGCCGAGAACGGCGGGCAGGCGATCGGCTACGCGTACGGCAACCAGCACCGAGAGCGCGCCGCCTACCGGTGGGCGGCGGACGTGACCGTGTACATAGACAGCGCACACCACCGCGCGGGCGTCGGGCGGGCGCTGTACACGCAGCTGTTCGAGCGCCTGCGCGCCGCCGGGCTGTGGACGGTGTGCGCGGGGGTCACCCAGCCGAACGACGCCAGCGACGGCCTGCACCGCGCGATGGGCTTCACCAGTGTGGGCGTGTACAGGCGCATCGGCTGGAAGGAAGGCGTGTGGCACGACGTGCGCTGGTGGCAGCTCGACCTGCGCCCGGACGAGCCGGGCCCGCCGGACGACCGCCCGTCGCCAGGGACGTAGCGAGCCCGTGCCGAGCCCGTTCGTCCACGAGCTGCGCGTGCGCTACGGCGAGTGCGACCCGCAGGGCATCGTGTTCAACGCCAACTACCTGCTGTACTTCGACGTCGCCTTCACCGAGCTCTGGCGCGAGGCGGTGGGGCCGTGGCAGGAGATGGTCGAGCGCGGCTACGACGCCGTGGTCGCGGAGGCGAACGTGCGCTTTCACGCGCCCGCCCGCTACGACGACGTGCTCCAGCTGCACGCGCGGATCGCGCGTCTCGGCACGACCGCTATCACGACCGAGATCGACGTGCTGCGCGAGGAGCAGTTGCTGGTCGCCGGGCAGCTCCGGCACGTGTGCGTTTCCACCGACACGTGGCAGAAGGCGGGTTTCCCCGAGTGGATCCGCGCAGGCCTGCAGCGCTTCGCGACCGACGACGAGTCAGGCTGAGCCGCCGCGTCACCGGGAGCCGGCCAACGGGGTCGAGCGCCCGCGCCGCTCAGCGCGATTGACCCGCGCCGGCCGGCGGAGTTATGGTGGGCTTCCACGGAGGGAACAGGGCTGCGGGGCGGCCCCCGAGGGTCGTCCCAGCGGCAGGAGACCACTGCGACAGAAGAGGGGACAACGATGTTCAGGCTAAGAACGACGGTGCTCGCCGCGTTCGCCGCCGCCGCGATCGCGGCGGCGGCTCCGGCGAGCGCAAGTGCGAAGTACTCGGTTCCGTACGGCAACACCGCGCTTGCCGACGCGATCTGGAACGAGACGTGGGAACCGGAAACGGTGGTGGGGGCGAACGACAACTGCAAGCCGAGCTCGGCGCATCCGTATCCGGTCGTGCTCGTCCACGCGACGCTCGCCGACGAGGGATCCAACTGGGTGACGCTCGCGCCGCTGCTCGCCAACGAAGGCTACTGCGTGTACGCGTTCAACTACGGCGCGACGCTCGCCTCGCTGGAAGTGTGGCCGTTCATCGGACCGCGCATCGACGGCATCGGACACATCGAAAAGTCGGCCGAAGAACTCTCGTCGTTCGTCGGCAAGGTGCTCTCGAAAACGAAAGCGACGAAGGTCGATCTCGTGGGTCACTCCCAGGGCGGGATGATGCCCAACTACTACATCAAGTACCTCGGCGGGGCATCGAAGGTGAACGAGCTGATCGGGCTCGCGCCGAGCAACCACGGAACGACGCTCGACGGCATAACGACGCTCGTCGAAGTGTTCCCGTTCGCCTCCGAAATCATCAACGGGCTGCTCGAACTCCTGGGCGAGCCCGCGCTTCCCGAACAGGAGGAAAACTCCGCGTTCATCAAGAAGCTGTTCGGCTCCGGCGAACCGCTGGCTGCGGGCGTCAGGTACGTCGTCATCGAGAGCGAACACGACGAGGTCGTGACGCCCTACACGCACGCGTTCCTCTCCGGGGCGAACGTCACGAACGTCCTCATCCAGGGCCAGTGCCCGGCGGACCCCGTCGGCCACATCGGCATGTTCGACGACTCGCCGTCGCTGCAGAACGTCGTCAACCAGCTCTCCGCGAGCCCCAACGGATCGTTCAAGGCGACCTGCGCCAACTACGGGCAGGACTTCTAGCGATCGGCCACCCCCGGGCACTCGCGTGCCCGGGGGTGGCTTGATATTGCTCAGCGATCTGATAGACTTACTGTCCTATGCTGGTGCAACGCTCCCGCGGCGCCGACGAGGCCCGCTCGTGACACCCGTTCTCGTGATCGTCCCGGCGTGGCTCCTCGCCCTCGCGCTGGTGGTCTCACTGTGCGCCACCGCGCACCTCGGCGACCGTCAGCAGCGCGCCGCCGAGGACCCGCTGCTGGATGGAGCGCCGGCGCAGCGCGAGCGCCCGCAGACACCGGCGGCCCCACGCGTTGGCCGCCGTCGCTGGCGACGGGACGGCCTCAGCCGAGCGCCAAGGTCGTCTGAGCCGCGCACGACCGTCGTCTGAGCCCGAGCGCCACGCCCAATTGAGTCGAGCGTCGCGTCCGCCTGCGCCGAGCGTGGGATGACATAGCCTGGGCGCAGGCGGCGAGCGAAAGCGACCGGCGCCGCGCCCGAGATGCCGAGCACAGCGATGTTCCCACGCCTTCTCGACGAGCCCGGCCGGGAGGCGGCGAACATGCCCGACGGGCGCCTCACCTACGGCGAGCTGGCCGCCGCGGCGGCGGCGCTCGCGGCGGAGCTCCCGAGGCGGCCGCTGGCGCTGTGGGCGACGCCGAGCGTGGCCACCGTCGTCGGCCTCGTCGCGGCCCTGCGCGCGGGCGCGCCGGTGATCCCCATCGACCCCAAGTCGGGCGACGTGGAGCTCGCCCACGTGCTCGCCGACGCCACGCCGAGCGCGGTGCTCGCCGCTCGCGCGGCGGAGCTGCCGCGGGCGCTGGCGCAGGTGGGCCGGATCGACGTACCCACCGACGCGACGGCCGCTGGGGACGTGGGCGTGGACCTCGGCGCGGACGAGCCCGCGGGCGAGCGCCCGGCGCTGATCATGTACACGTCGGGGACGACCGGCAGGCCGAAGGGCGTGGTGCAGACCCGCGCCTCGCTGATGGCCAACCTCGACGCGCTCGCGCAGACGTGGGGGCTGACGAGCGCCGACGTGGTCGCCCACGCGCTGCCGCTGTTCCACGTGCACGGGCTCGTGCTGGCGACGATCGGCCCGCTGCGCCTCGGGGCGCGCACGACGCACGTGGGCAGCTTCGACGTCGATGCCGTCGCGATGGCGCTGGAGGGCGAGGCGAACGTGCTGTTCGCCGTGCCCACCATGTATCACCGCCTGCTCGCGGCCGCCGAGGACGATCCGCGGGTCGCCGTCGCGCTGCGGCGTGCCCGGCTGCTGGTCTCGGGCTCGGCGGCCCTGCCGGTGGACGTCCACCGGGGGATCGAGCGGCTGACCGGCAAAACGGTGGTCGAGCGCTACGGGATGACCGAGACGCTGATAATCGCCTCCACGCGCCCCGGCGAGCCCGGCCGGCCCGGATACGTCGGCGTGGCCCTCCCCGGCGTGGGCGTGCGCGTGGTGGACGAGCGCGGCACGGCGATCGCCCACGACGACGAGGCGGTCGGGAGCGTGGTGGTGCGCGGGCCCAGCGTCTTCGCTTCCTATGTCAACCCGCAGCAGACGGCGAGCGAGTCCTTCCAGGACGGCTGGTTTCAGACGGGCGACCTCGCGGCCGTCGCCCCCGACGGGTGCCTGCGGCTCGTCGGTCGCACCTCGACCGACCTGGTCAAGAGCGGCGGCTACCGCATCGCGACCGGCGAGATCGAGCATGCGCTGCTCAGCCACCCGGCCGTGAGCGAGGCGGCGGTCGCCGGCGTGCCCGACGCGGAGCTGGGCGAGCGGCTGGTCGCGTGGCTCGTGCTCGCCGACGGAGCGCAGGTCGAGGACAGCGAGCTGATCGACCACGTCGCGCGGCAGCTGACGCCGCACAAGCGCCCGCGGGAGATCCACCGCGTGCGCTCGCTACCGCGCAACGAGCTCGGCAAGGTGCAGAAGCGGCTGCTCGACGCCGAGCGCTGAGCCGAGCGGGTCGGCCGTGTACAGATAGGCGGGACCGCCGGCGGAGGCGCCGCCGTGCTCGCTGACGACGACTTCGTCGCTGCCGGGCGGCTCGGCGCGGGTGACCGCCGTGATCTCCGTTTCCGAGACCACGCGCACCGACCTCGCCTGGCCTTTCGGCCCGATCTTCACCTTCGCTCCGCTCAGGAAGCCCGAGCCCTCGATCGTGACGGCGGTGCCGCCATCGGGCGGGCCTTCGGCGGGCGTGATCGAGGAGACCACCGGTCCCGCATACGTGTACGACGGGCCGCCGCCGGAGCTGCCGCGGCTGTCGCTGACGACGACTTCGTAGCTGCCGGCGGGCTCGGCCGGCGTCTTGGCGGTGATCTCCGTTTCCGAGCGCACGCGCACGGAGCTCGCCTCGCCGCCGATCGTCACCGTGGCGCCCGCCAGGAAGTGCGCGCCCCTGATCGTCACCTTCGTGTGACCCTTGCTCGCGCCCTCCGACGGGGTGATCGAGGAGACGCTCGGCGGTTCGACGTAGGTGTAGACGGGGCCGGCGCTCGAGCTGCCGCCTTCGTCGCTGACGATCACTTCGTCGGAGCCGGTGGGCTCGGCCGCTGTGACGGCCGTGATTTCCGTTTCCGAGCGGACGTCCACGGCGCTCGCCGCGCCCCCGATCGTGACGGTGGCGCCCGGGAGGAAGCCGGTGCCCTTGATCGTCACCGGGGTGCCGCCCAGGGTGGAGCCTTCGGAAGGAGCGACGGATGAGACGGTGGGGGGACCCGGGACGAACCTGTAGGTGGGCCCGGCGCTCGAGCTGCCGGCTTCGTCGCTGACGATCACTTCGTCGCGGCCGGCGGGCTCGGCCGGGGTGACGGCCGTGATTTCCGTTTCCGAGCGGACGTCCACCGCGCTCGCCGCGCCCCCGATCGTGACGGTGGCGCCCGAGACGAAGTTGGCGCCCTTGATCGTGACGGCGGTGGCGCCCGAGGTCGGGCCCGCGGAGGGGGCGATCGACGTGACGACGGGGGGCCCGCTCGGCGTCACGAAGGTGAAGCCTTCGGCGCTCGTCGCGCTGCCGCCGGGAGTGGTGACGGTGATCGGCCCCGAGCTCGCGTGGGCAGGCACGGTGGCCGTCAGCTGCGTCGGCGATTCGGCGTCGTAGCCGCTGGCGGCGTCGCCGTCGAAGCTGACTGCGCTCGCGCCGTCGAGGTTGGCGCCGGTGACGGTGACGGAGGTGCCCGCGCCGCCGGAGGCCGGCGAGAAGCCGGTGATCGCCGGCGCGGCGTACACGGGCGCAGCGGTGAATTCGTATCCGATGAGGTCGTCCGGGTAGAGGCCGTCGGCGATGTTGGCGGCGGTGATCGGCGCGTCGATCACGCCGCCGTCGTCGCTCGCCGCGAACATCCGCCAGCCGAGCTCACCCGATCTGCCGAGATCGTCGCCGGGGAAGCCGTAGGTCGCGAAGGCGCGCTCGGGGGTGGAGGAGGAGGCCCAGCCCCCCGACGGTCGTTCGAAGGCGTATATCGAGCCCTGGCGCGCGTTGAAGCCGACCGTGTCGTTGGCGCCACAGACGATGCGCGCGCCGCCGGCGACGATCGTCGGGCAGTCGAAACCGCTGGCTTCCGGGGTGGACGCCGTCAGGCGGGTGCGACGCTGCCACCCTCCCGCGGTGTGTTCGTACACCCACGCCGAGCCGGCCTCGTTCGGCAGGCCGGCGCTGCGATAGCCGGTGGCGATGGTCGCGGTGGAGCCTTCGTCGGACACGGCCACCACATCGCCGAACTCGTTCTGGTCGCTCGGTTCCGGCGATTCGATCGTCTGCGCTAGCGACCAGCCGGAGCTCGAGCGGGTGTAGGCGAACACGCGCCCGCTGTCGAAGTCGCCATCCGTTTCGCAGTCCGGCTCGCCGACGAGCATCGTCGTGCCTTCGCCGGAGAGGGCGAGTTTGCGCGGGCCGATGGTTTCCGTGCAACCGGAGCCTGCCGGCAGCACGATGTGCTGTTCGAGCGACCACCCCGACGCTTCGCGGACGAACACGTCCACGCGGCCGTCGCTCATCACGGCGACGCGGTCGCCGTCGTCCGAGGTCGCCCCTTCGATCCCGAAGTAGTCGCACCCTTCCCACGTTTTCGAGCCGCTCGGGCCGACGCCGGGGGGAAACAGGGTGCCTTCGAGCGTCCATCCGCCGGACCCGTGACGGTAGACGAACGCGGCGCACTTGTAGCTCGGGCTCATATCCTGGGAGACGAGCAGCGTGGAGCCGTCCCCGGACAGCTTCGTCACTTCTCCGAACCCGTCGCAGTTGGCCCATTTGGCTTCGCTGCCGCTGCCGACGGCGGGGGCGGTGAGCGAGCCTTCGGGTACCCAGCTCGAGCCCACCCTCCGTTCGAGGAACACGCCGCCGGTGTTCGTGGTGGCGTATTCGCAGAAGCCGATCGGCGGGTTGTAGATGGTCTTCGCGCGGACGCTCCCGTCTGCGGAGAGCGCGACGTCATAGAAGGAGTCGGCGAAGCTGGTTTCAGCGAGGAACGGTTCGCGCCCGGCGGGCGCCGAGAGCGTCTGCTCGGCCCAGCCGGCCGGCGTGCCCGGGCTGCGGAACACCGCGGTGACGGACGCTCCGGCGGTCAGCGAGATCGTGCACGGGCCCGTGCCGGCGCAGGCTCCCTTCCAGCCTTCGAAGCTCGAGCCCGCGGCGGGCGCGGCGGTGAGCGTGACGTGGGTTCCCTGCGCGAAGGACGCGGTGCAGGCGCTGGGGCATGCGATTCCCGCGGGCGAGGAGCCGACCGAGCCCGAGCCGGTGCCGGCGCCCCTGACCGAGAGCTCGGGCGGTGGTGGCGGCGCAGACTGCGACAGCGCACCGTCGGGGGTGCCGTTGCCGGTGGGACCGTCATACCCGCCGCCCGCGCTGCACAGGTACGCTTCGGCGCAGGTTCCGTTGCTGCCGGAGACGATGTCGAACAGCGACCCGGGGCTTTCGTAGAAGGCGCGCCCGCCGAGGGAGCGCTCGGCGCTTTCCGAGAGGGCCTCGACGGCGGCGACGATCGGCGTCGCCGCGCTCGTTCCGCCGACGGCGATCCAGTTCGGCAGCCCCCCGATGCCGATCGCGTGGGTGGTGTCGTACACCGACAGGTCTTCGGCGACGGCGGCGACGTCGTTGGTGGCGCGATGCGCGCAGCCGCCGTCGGTCTGGTAGGAGGGCTTGGGCTCGTACAGGCTGCAGCCGCTGCCGGAGCGCGGCCACACGCTCTCCGACCAGCCGCGCGCGTTCCCGGCGGGAGCCAGTTCCGTGCCTCCGACCGCGATCACGTCCGGTGAGACCGCGGGGTAGCTGGGCGCGCTCGCGCCGATTTCCTGGTTGTCGTAGCCGTCGTCGCCGCTCGCGGCCGTGATCGGGATTCCCGGGTGGTCGAAATAGGCGTCGAAGGATGTCTCTTCCTTGAACTCGGGGCTCGCCCAGCTGTTGGAGATCTCGGTCGCGCCGAGGCTCGCCGCCTCGCTCTCGGCGGTCGTCAGGTTTTCGAAGCTGTTCGATTCCGCCTCCACGAGCAGGATGTGACAGTTGGGACAGATCGCGGAGACCATGTCGAGGTCGAGCGACTCCTCGAGGTCCCAGTCACCGTTTTCGGCCTTCGGGCGCGGCGGGTAGCTCGTGCCGCCGCTCTGGTTGACCTTCCTGAAGCAGCCCGATTCGCCGGTGCACGGCGGCAGGCCGTAGTCCGATCGGTAGGTGGCGAGGTCGGATTCCGCGCTCGGGTCGTCGAACGCGTCGACGAGCGCCACCGTCTGGCCGGCGCCCGCCGTCGAGGAGGGCAGCTCGTATGCCGACTCGAGTTCCGCGGGTGTCAGGCCGCTCCCGTTGATGCCGCCGGTGCTCGGGAGAGCCGGCGGCGCGAGCGAGGACAGCTTCGCCGCCGCCGGCACCACCACCGCCTGGCAGGCGGCGCGCCGCCGCGCGGGAGGGGGACACGCGGCATAGGGCTGGGTCTTGGACGGGGAGCTCGACAGGGGCGCAGCGGACGTCGAGGCTGCGGGGGCGTCCAGCGCGAGCGCGGCGGGCGCGGGCGCGAGCGCGGCGGAGGTGGCCCGCCCGAGCGGGGCGGAGGCGCTCGCGAGCGCGGTGGGAGCGTTCACGACCGTGGCGGACACGCTCGCGAGGGCGACGACGGCGAGCAGCGATCCCGCACGCCTAACGCCGCGCATGCAGCTCTCCTGCGCCCTCCCCCGGCCGGCTCACGGCAGTAATCGTACACGCGCCGGCGGTGTGTCTCAAACGCGTTTGCGGGCCTCGTGACTCGCCCCGCGGGTGGGGCGCGGTCAGCTGCGAGTCGTCTCAGAACGGCCAGTCGAGCAACTCGACCCTGCCCTGCGGCCAGCGCGCACCGCCGGCCAGCGGCTTCCACATGGCGTGCAACGGCACCTCCACCATGCCTGCGGGCTGTGGCGCCCACACCGGCTCCTCGACGAGCTGGAATCCGAACTTGGCATACAGGCCGGCGTTCGCGGGCGCGCAGAAGAGCATCGCCCGCTCGGCGCCGAGCTGGGCGGCGATCTCGAGCAGACGCTCGATCATCGCCCGCGCGAGACCCTGCCCGCGCATGGCCTTGGTGACGATCACGCCGCCGATCCCCGCCACCTCCACGGGCGGCGCATCGCCGATGCGGACCTCGGCGAGAACGAGTCCGGCGAGCGCGACGAGCTCGTCGCCGTCATCGCGCACCGCGATGTGGTGGCTCTTGTCCCGCCACTGCAGGTCTTCGCCGACTCCGCCGAACGGATCGGGCTCTCCGGCGACCACCTGCTGCCAGTCGCCCTCTGTCACCTCGTCCGGCTCGACCAAACGCACCGGACACACGTTAGTGGCCGAGCGGTGGCGGCCGGCCTGCGTGGGTCGCTCGGCTCCCTCGCCCTCGCCCTCGTGCTCCGTTTTAGGCTTGGCAACGTCCACCGCTCGGGTTTCCGTAGGGCAAAACGGTGGCCGTCGTCGTGATATCTTCCCTGTGACGATCGGAGAGAGGCGTTGGGCGCAAGCGCGACGAAGGATGATCGGCGTGGCACGCCCGGCAGAGTCTCGGCATACCTTCTGACTGCTAACGCAAGGAGATGTAGAGGATGAGACGGACGAGGATGGTGGTCGCTGTCGCTGTGGGCGTGTGCGCGCTGGGTGTGCTCGCGTCACCGGCGCTTGCCGTCAAAGAAAAGCCGGTCTTCGGGAAGTTCCGCGCGACGGTGGCCGGCACCGTGAAGGGCATCGGCGAAGCCGACGAAATGACGCTCGGGCCATACAAGTTCAGCGAATGCGAAAAGGAACTGAAGTCCAATGGCTCGGTCGCGCTCGGCGAATCCGAAACGTTCTTCCAGGAAGTCAAGTTTTCTCAATGCGTCGCCACGAGATCGGCCGGCGGCGGTCTCGATGAATCGGTTTTCGCCAGCTTCAAGCTGGGCATGGAATTCCACTCGAACGGCTCCCTGAAATTTGGGCCGACGAGCGTCACGTTCGGCCCAACCAACAGCACCTGCGAAGTGACGATTCCGGCGCAGTGGGTTCCCGCGGTGGCCGAAACGAAGGGCGAAGAAAAGTCCTTCGAAGACGCGACGTACTCCACGGAACTGGAAAAACTCGAAGGCGGGCCGGAGAAGAAATTCGGCGAATTCCGCGAAAGGCTGGACATCGACTGGGAACTCAAAGGCATCGTCTCCACCGTCACACTGACGCCGACGTGCACCTACAGCGGCTCCCACCTGAACTCCGCGGGAGAAGCCGAATTCAGCAACGGGAAGATGGAAGGCGAACTGGAAGAAGTCACCCTCCAGGACGGCAACCTGAGCTTCGTACCCGCACCGTGATCCACTGACGAGGCGGAGCATCATTCCGCCCGTCTGCCCGCCCGCCCCGCGACGGCTGGACCGCGTCGTCGGGGCGGGCGGCCGGCGTGGGACCTTGACGCCGCTGCGGCGTTCTGGCAGAGTCAACCCGTAGAGCCCGCCACCCGGCGGGCATGGTGATGGTCGGCCTGCGCCGATGAGGGAAGTCCGGGTCGGTCGACCTGACAGGAGAAGGAGGGAGCTGCGGAGATGAGACGCACAAGCATGCTCGGACTGTTCCTCGCTGCGATGTTCGTGACGGCCGGCGTGGCCGCCACGGGCGCGTTCGCCGAAGGGCCTGCGTGGTACGTATGTGCCAAGGCCTCGCCGAAGAACACGGGCAACTACAAGAACAAGACGTGCTCGGAAGCCAGCGAAGCCGGCAAAGGCGAGTACGAACTCGAGAAAGGCGTGGGCAAGGCCAAGGCGTTCAAGGGCAAGGGCGGGGCGACCGTGCTGCACGTCAAATCGTGGCTCGGCGACGACACCGTCGAATGTGCCTCGAGCAAGGACGCCGGCAAGCCCGCGGCGCCGAACCTCGAGAAAGACGTGACGGTGACGTACGCGAAGTGCAAGCTGTTCGGAACGCACAACTGCACGTCAGCGGGAGCGCCGAAGGAAGGCGAAATCGTGGTGCCCGCGATGCAGGGCGAACTCGGCTACGTCGAGGAACCGCCCTCGACGGTCGTCGGCCTGAAGCTGGAAAGCGAAGCGACTCCGGGCGGCCCGATCGTGGAATTCAACTGCGAAATCCTCCGCGCCAAACTGAAAGGCGAAGTGATCGGCGTGGCGGGCAAGGACGTCAACGTGCTCACCAAGGAATCCGAACTCCTCGACGAAGCCACGGAACGCTACGGCGAACACGAATTCGAAGGCAAAAAATTCAAGCCGCTGGTGAACATCCTCGGCTGGGCAGACGAAGTGGCCGGAATCGAAGAAGCCCAGAGGGAAAACAACGAGTCCTCGGACCCGGCGCACGTCCTGAAAGGCGAATTCTGCGGTGAATTCATCGAAGAGCTGCTCCACGTCGAATGCACCCCCGAAGCCTACGCCGGCCTGGATCAGAAGATCGTCAACAAAGGCGAAGCCCTGATGATCAAAGCGTAGTTGCGCAGTGCCTCACCGCCGGGCTCCCGCCCTGCGGTGAGGCGGGCATTGGCGTTGCGGCGCGTCGGCCTGCGGGCCCACGCGCCGCCTGCCCGCCGCCCGCGGGCGAGGCTACGATCGCTCCATGGCAGAGATCCCCAACGTACGCCTGAGCCTCGCCAACAGCCTGGGGAACGTCACGGTCGTGCGCGAGGCGCTGCTGGGCGTCGCCGAGGCCCTCGGCCTCGACGCGCTCGAGACCGACGACATCTGCACGGCGGCGACGGAGACGTGCAAGAACGTCGTCCACCACGCCTACGAGGGACAGGAGGGGCCACTCGAAGTCGAGCTCTACACGCTCGATCGAGCGGTGGACGTCGTCGTGCGCGATCACGGCATCGGCATCCGCCCGCACGTCGGCGAGCGGACCCAGCCGCACACCGGGATCGGCCTGCCGATGGTCCACGCGCTCGCCCAGCGTGTGCTGTACACGAACATCGAGGGCGGCGGCACGGAGGTGCGGATGCTGTTCGCCATGCCCAACGTCAACGCGCTCGCGCCAGACGCGAACACAGTGGAGCCCACCGTCCTCGGCGCGGCCGAGCACGCCAACCCGGCCGAGCAGGCGAGCTCGATCGAGCTGGCGGTCACCCCGCGCGCGCTCGCGGAGGCCGTGCTGCCCCGCGTCCTCGGGGCGCTGCGCTCGTCCGGCTGATCAGACGCCCGCGGTCAGGGTCCGCTGGGGCGTTTCCATTCGCGCGCTTCCTCTTCCGGGAAGGAGTTCGGCGGCACGCTCAGCGGGGTGATCTTTTCGCACGCACCCCGCTCTTCTTCTTCCTTCGTGAGGGTCACCTTCGGCAGGCTGCCTTTGCTGTTGTTCGGCTGGACGAAGTTGAACGCGCTGGTGAGGTCCCCCGTGTTTTCGCGTCGCCATGGGCTCAGGTTGGGAACCTCCACGCCGAAGCGCGTCTCGAGGAAGCGCAGCAGCGAGGTGTGGTCGAACGGGTCCGAGCAGAGGAAGCCGCCGCGGCTGAACGGCGAGAGGACGAGCAGCGGCACCCTGAAGCCGAGGCCGATCGGGCCCGTGATGCCGCCGTCGTTGCCGGTGATGTCCGGCACGGTGAGGTACTCGCCGGGCGTGTTCGCCGGCGGGACCGGCGGGGCCACGTGATCGAAGAACCCGCCGTTCTCGTCCCAGGTGACGAACAGCGCGGTCTTCTCCCACGTCTTGTGCCGGTGCAGCCTCGCGATCAGGTTCTCCACTATCACCTCGCCGACCCGCGCCGAGGAGTAACCGGGGTGCTCGGTCTGCAGCAGCGAGGTGTTGATCCAGCACACCTGCGGAAGTTCTTCGTTCTTGAGGTCCGCGACGAAGTCGTTGGGATACACCGGGCTCAGGCCCCGGGCCGCGAGTTCGGGGTTCGTCTGGTAGTTCGCGAAGAACTCCAGCACGTTGTCCTCGTAGCCGAGTTCGGCGCCCGTGTACGCCTTCCAGCTGATCCCGTGCGCGGAGAGCTGCTCGGGCATCGTCTGCCAGGTGAAGCGTCCCCGCAGGAATTCGAAGTCCTCGTAGGTCTCCACCAGCGGACCGCCGCCCCGGCCTTCCGGGTCGATCGACGCCGACAGCGCCATCAGGCGATTCGGGTATGTCGGGCCGAGGACCGAGCAGTAGTAGTTGTCGCAGATGGTGAACGCTTCCGCGAGGGCGTAGTAGAAGGGGATGTCCGAGCGCTCGTAGTAGCCCATCGTCGCCGGCGCCGCTTCCGGGCCGTCGAACGCGAGGTGAGTGCGCACGAACGCGTCCATCGCGCCTTCGTCCCAGCTTTCGTGCTGCGGCACCCACGAGTGGGTGATGTCGGGGAAGCACCGCTGGCCCGGCTCCGGGCCCGATTCCGGGTGAAACGGGAGCAGCACTCCCCCGTAGCCTTCCGCGGGGTACCCCGACTGTTCGAACCTGCTCCTGGGCACGCTCATATCGGAGAATCCGCGCACGCCGGGCAGCGTGCCGAAGTAGTGATCGAACGAGCGGTTCTCCTGGATGAGGATCACCACGTGCTCAATGTCCGTGAGGTTGCCAGGCGGCAGCTTCTTGGCCAGCGCCTGTTGAACGAGCGGGTTGGCGCCAAGCGCCAGAACCCCGGCTCCCGCCCCCGCCTGCAACAGCTCCCTACGGGTTAGGCCCGACATCTCTCCCTCCCTCTCTCCGGTCCTCCTGACCCCCAGCTCGGCGATCATACCAGCCCCCTACTGGCGTTGGGGCCAGGCGCGGGCAGCGTCAGTCGGAAGAGCCTAGAGTCTCGCAGCATGGCGGTGGTGTTCGGAGACGGCTCGAGCGAGGGGCTGATCCGGGGCGTGGACGAGGTGGTGCCGTCTCGGGCTGAGGCGCCGTCTCAGGCTGCGCCGCCAGAGGCCGACGCGCTCGCGCACCTGCGGCTGGCGAGCGAGCTCGCCCGGTTGGAGGTGGACGAGGTGGTGGCGCCGGTCGGTCGCCACGTCGTGGTCGACGGGCTTCGCCTGCACTACCTCGACTGGGGCCGAGGCGACGGGCCACCGGTGCTGTTCCTCCACGGCGGGCGCCTGACCGCCCACACGTGGGACCTCGTGTGCCTTGGTCTGCGCGGCGAGCACCACTGCCTGGCGCTCGATCAGCGCGGTCACGGCGACAGCGAGTGGTCGCCGATCGTCGACTACGCGCCCGACGCACACGCCCGCGACATCCAAGGGCTGATCGAGCAGCTCGGCCTGGAGAAGCCGGTCCTGGTCGGCCAGTCGCTCGGTGGCCTCAACGCCCTGACCTACGCCACCCGCGCGGCCGGTCGGCTCGCCGGCATCGTGGCGATCGACGTCGGGCCGGACGTCCAGCGGGAGGGCGCGAAGCGCATCACCAGCTTCCTGGCCGATCCGGGACCGGGCTCGGTGGAGGACTTCGTCGAGCGCGCCCGCGCGGTCAACCCCCGGCGAGACCCTCGCCTGCTGCGCCACAGCCTGCAGCACAACCTCCGCCGCCTACCCGATCGGACGTGGACGTGGAAGTACGACCCTCGGAGGATCACCCCGGAGCACTTCGCGAGCCTGATGACGAGCCTCGAGCGGCTGCGTGAGAAAACGGCGGCGATCACGTGCCCGGCGCTGGTGGTGAGAGGCGCGGAGAGCGACGTGCTCAGCGACGAGCAGGCCGCGGACTTCGCGGCATCCCTCCCCGATGGCCGCTGGGCGAAGATCGAGGCCGCCGGCCACAACGTCCAGAACGACAACCCCCGCGAGCTCGTCCGGATCCTCACGGGCTTCCTGGCGGAAATCGGCCGGTGAGGAGCGATGACCCCGGCCGTCGGAGATCCCGCTCGATGCCCTCGACGCTGAGCGATCCGGCGGTGTCGGCGGTCCTGCAGAGGCTGCACGCGGCGGCCGAAGCCGAGGACGGGCCGGCCAAGCAGCGGGTCGCCGCCCGCGAGGCCGAGCTCGGCGAGCGTCTCAGCCAGGCGCAGCGCTACGAGATCTACGGCGGCGCGCCCCTGGCCATCAAGCGGGAGGTCGGCGCCGTGCTCTACCTGCTCACCGTGAGCAGGCGTCCGCGCTGGGTCGTGGAGTTCGGCGCCTCGCTCGGGCTCTCCACGCTCTACCTGGCGGCGGCGATCAGGGACTGCGGCGGCGGGTCGCTCGTCACCACCGAGCTGCTCCCCGACAAGGCGCAGGCGACTCGCGGGAACCTCGCGGCCGCCGGCCTCGAGGATCTGGTGGAGCTGCGGGTCGGCGACGCCCTCGACACCCTGCGCGATCTCGAAGGAGGCGTGGAGCTCCTGTTCCTCGACGGCCGCAACGACCTCTACCTGCAGGTCCTGCGCCTGGTCGAGCCTCGCCTGGCAGAGAACGCCCTCGTGGCCGCCGACCTGAACACCGACGACCCCGACCTGACGCCCTATCTGGACTACGTCCGCGATCCGATCAACGGCTACTTCTCCACCGAGGTCCCGCTCGACGCGGGCTTGGAGCTGTCGGTGCGGGTGCGCTGAGCGGCTCGGCAGCTCGGCCCAGAGCTACAGAGGATTCCTCGGTATGAGAAGATGGAAGCTCTGATGAGCTCCACCGCCCTCAGCTCTCCCGCGATCGGGGGCGAGTCGCCGCGATCGGGCGCATCCGCCCGCGAGCGTCTGCTGGCCGCCGCGCTGACCCAGTTCGCAGCCGACGGCCCGGTGGCCGTCAGCCTCGAGGAGATCCGCCGGCAGGCCGGCGTGAGCGTCGGCGCCCTCTATCACCACTTCGCCGACAAGACGGCGCTGATCGACGCCCTGTACCTCGAGCTGACCGAGCAGGTTCAGGCCGCGTTCCTGGACGAGCTTCGATCGCACCCAGCCGCCGAGGACGGCGTGAAGGCGGAGGTGCGGCTCTACCTGCGCTGGGTGAGCGGCAATCGCGCCGGCGCGCGAATCCTGCTCGGACACCGACCTGACGGTCCGGCGCTGCGGGAGCTCAACCGCGCCTTCTTCGACGAGATGACGGCTTGGTGGCAGACCCATGTCCACTACGGCGTGCTGCGTTCACTGCCTCGCGACCTGCTCCACGCGCTGTGGCTCGGGCCGGCGCAGGAGTACACGCGCAGCTGGCTGGCCGGACACACCAAACGGATGCCGCGCGCCGTGGCCGACATTCTCGCCGATGCCGCCTGGAACACACTCAAGGAGCCGTGATGACCTTCTACGACGATCTGCTGGCCACCGCAAATCAGCACCCCGACCGCGTCGTTCGCGTCGAGCGCGCGCCCGACCGTGCGGTGGTGACGCTGAGCGACCCAGAGAAGCTCAACGTCCTCAGCGCCGCGCTGACGCTGCAGCTCAAGGCCGCGCTGCAGGAGCTGGCGGCCGACCGCGCGATCCGAGCGATCGTGCTGACGGGAGCCGACCCGGGGTTCTCGGCCGGCGGCGACCTGCGGATGATGGATCAAGCCCCCGACGCGCTCGCGGCGGCCGAGGGCACGACCGACATCTGGCGGTGGATCCGCTACGAGTTCGGCGCGATCGTGCGGCTGATCGCACGCAGCGACACGGCCTTCATCGCCGCGCTGAACGGCCCGGCGGCCGGCGTCGGGCTGGCCTGGGCGCTCACCTGCGACCTGGTCATAGCTTCCGAGCGTGCGCGGATCGTCCCGGCATTCGGACGCCTCGGTCTGCTGCCGGAGGTCGGAACCTCGTGGGCGCTCACACGCCGGCTCGGCTATCAGGGCGCGTTCGCCTACTACGCCGGCGGCGAGCACCTCGACGCGCACCGCGCGCAGGAGCTCGGGCTGGTGCACGAGGTGGTCGCCCACGACGAGCTCCTCGCCGCAGCCGACGCGTGGTGCACGCGGATCGCCGCGCTCCCGCCGCACGCGATCGCGATGACCAAGCCCCTGCTGCGCGCCGCCGCCGACGCATCCTGGGACCAGGCGCTCGTGATGGAGGAGTTCGCCGAGCCCCAGTGCTTCACCACCGGAGCGTTCCAGGAGTCTGTCCGGCAACTGCTTGGCGCAGGCCCAGCGCAGCACGACAGGCTTGGCTAAGGCGCGTCGGCGCCCTGCGGCCCGAACAGTGCGGGCCCGCCCGGGCCGCCGGGGAAGCCGCGATGGGCGGACTGCAGCCTTCCCTCCCACACCGCTTTGGCGCCGAGATCGCCGGTCCTGAAGACCATGTAGCCGGCGACGATCGACAGCAGCACGAGCGCGACACGCAGGCCCGAGAAGATCCACCTGGGGGACAGCAGGTCGTCGACGACGCCCAGGCCGGTCGGCATGCCCCCGGAGATCCGCTGTGCCGCGAACGTGACGATCAGCGTGGCGGTGAAGACGACGTAGACGATCGCGAGGATGTGCGCGGCGTGCGAGTGTTCGGAGATCAGCTTGGCGGCCTGTCCTTGCAGGTGCAGCGCGCCGCGCAGTGCCGCGCCGGCCTGCATCGTCAGGAATGTCGAGCTCATCGCGACGATCGAGACCACGGCCAGCGCGATCCCGTAGCGCGAGAGCCACTCGCGCTTGAACATGAAGACGACCGCCGCCACGACCGTCGTCGGGATCAGCACTACCGGCACGTGCACGAACAGCGGGTGCGCGGGTAGGCCGCTGTAGATCGTCGTGATGCGGATCGGCAGCGTGAGAAAGCCCGCGAAGCCGAGAAGCGTCAGCACGAACTCGGCACGTCGCCAGTCGACTCCCCCGGCCTTGCGAACCTCGGTCACCGCGTCCACCCTACGGCGTCGCCGTGTGAGGGCGTGACCAGGCCTATCTCGTAGGCGAAGACGACTATCTGCACGCGGTCACGCAACCCCAGCTTCGAGAGGATGCGCCCGACGTGGGACTTGACGGTCGCCTCGGAGAGCACGAGACGCTCGGCGATCTCGGCGTTGGAGAGGCTGCCCGCCACCTCTATGAGGACCTCGCGCTCGCGCGCGGTCAGCAGCTCCAGGCGCTCGTGCTGGCCCTGATCGGGGGGACCGGGCGCCGGCAGGCGGTGGGCGAAGGTGGAGAGCAGCCTGCGGGTGACCCGCGGCGCAACGACGGCATCGCCGCTCGCGACCGCCCGTATCCCCGACAGCAGGTCGGCCGGCGGCGTGTCCTTCAACAGAAAGCCGCTCGCCCCGGCGCGCAGCGCCGCATACACATACTCGTCCAGATCGAACGTCGTGAGGATGATGATCCGCGCGCTGCTGTTGGACTCGACGATCATGCGCGTGGCCTGCACGCCGTCCATCTCCGGCATGCGCACGTCCATCAACACGACGTCCGGCGCGAGCCGCCGTGCCGCCTCGACCGCCTCGCGGCCGTTCGTGGCCTCACCGACGATCTCGATGTCGGGCTGGGTGTCCATGACCATCCGGAACGCCATGCGCATCAGCTCCTGGTCGTCGGCCAGCAGCACGCTCGTGCTCATCGCGAAGCCGCCTGCGCGTCTGGATCGAGCAGCAGGTGCACACGCCAGCCACCCCGGGGGCCGGGGCCGGCTTCCAGCTTGCCTCCGTAGCTGGCGGCGCGCTCGCGCATGCCGTGCAGCCCGCGCCCGCCGGGCCTCGCCGCCGCTCGAGCTTCGCCCGTGTCGGTGACCTCCAGCTCGACGCGTCCCGGGTGGCAACTCAGCGCGAGATGCGCACGGGCGGGTCGGGCGGCGTGCTTGAGCGTATTGGTGAGGGCCTCCTGGGCCACCCGGAAGACGGTCAGCTGAACACCGTCAGCCAGCTCACGCGGGTCCCCGTCGAGGTCCATCGTCACCGGGATGCCCGCGGCGTGCACGCGCGCGAGCAGGTCGTCCAGCCGGCCGAGGCTCGGCTGGGGTTCGAGCGGCTCCGCCGCCGACTCGTCGCGCAGCACGCCCAGCAGCCTGCGCATCTCCACCAGCGCCTCGCGGCCGGTCGCGGCCACGCGCCGGGTCGCCTCCGCCGCGCGCTCGGGCGAGCTGTCCATCGTGTAGGTGGCTCCATCGGCCAACGCGATCATCACGCTGAGGTTGTGGGCCACGATGTCGTGCATCTCGCGCGCGATGCGGGCGCGCTCGGCGGCGGCCCCGAGCCGGCCCTCCTGGTCGCGCTCGACTTCCAGCCGCGCGGCCTTCTCCTGCAAGGAGGCCAGCAGCTCCCTGCGCAGGCGAACTGTGACACCGAGCACGCCCGCGGCCGTCGCCAGCCCGGTCAGCCCGACCCACACCTTCAGCGGCTCGGACGGCGACCAGCGCACCGCCGCCATGATCGCTCCCGCCTCGACCACGCCGGCGGCGAGCGCGGCTGCGATCAAGCTGCCGTCCAGAGCGACCCCGTACAGGGCGACCAGCACCGCGGCGTCCGCGAGCTGGGGGGCGGCGAGCAGCCACTGCGCCAGAGCGATGCTCGCGACGATCGCGAAACACAGCACCGGACTGACGCGGCGCAGCGGCAACGGGGCGCAGAGGGCGACGCAGAAGATCGCGGCGAGCACGGTCAGACGGTTCTGCATGCGCAGGCCGTCGACGCTCACCAGTGCGACCGTCACGCAGATCGCGAGGTCCGTCGCCAGGGGATGATCGGCGCTCGGCTGAGCAAGGCGCAGCGCACGTCGAGTGAGCCAGGTCAGGGAGAGCTCGTCTGCTGAGTCCGTCATGCCGATCAATTGTGCCGGCTCGCCGCGAGCAGACCGGGACGCGCATCCAGTCTGCGGACGGCTCGCTCGCTAGTCGACCTCTGCGTCGAGGAGCAGCCGCGGCTCGTGCTGCTGCGCTGATCGCTGGCCTTGCACGTCGAGCTTCGTGACCGTCAGGTAGCCCACGAGCGCGACGAACACGATCAGCGCCAGGCCGCTGACGGTGCCGTCGCCGAGGCCGAGGCCGGTCATCGACGGCGGCTTGCTGAACCAGTCCGCGAACGACGCGCCGATCGGCCGCGTGACGATGTACGCGAACCAGAACGCGAAGATCGGGTTCATGTCGAAGCGCCACCAGCCGACGGCCGGGATGGCGATCACCGAGATGAACAGCACCGCGGAGGGGAAGTAGCCGAGGTTCAGCGGCGTCGCCGTCAGGTCCCCCGCGGCGGTGCCGAGCGCGAACGTCGCCAGCACGGTCGCCCAGTAGAAGCCCTCGCGCCGGCGCGTCGTGATCGTGTGGATCGAGAGCGTGCCCTCGCTGCGGTACCAGAAGAAGAAGATCGCGGCCATGATCGACCCGAACAGGGGCGTGGTCACCGAGTAGGGGATGCTCGCGCCATCGTGAATGCCGTCGGCCGCCATCGTGCCGAAGATCGCGACCATCATCACCGCGAACCAGTACACGGGCGCCCGGTATTCGCGCTGGCGCATCTGCAGCCATATCGCGAACGACAGCCCGAAGATGCCGATCGCGGCGGCGATCGGGACGCTGCGCTCGCCGAGGAAGTCCGACATCGCCTCGCCCATCCCCGTGGTCAGCAGCTTCAGCACCCAGAACATCGCGGTGATCTCCGGGACCTTCGTCAGGACGACCCGCGTGCGTGAGGGATCGCGCTCAGGCATGACGCCATCACCGTAGGGCGTCTCATGCTCGGCGACAACGGCCTGGAGGACCATCTCGCATCCGACTCAGGGCGGAGCGAGGGTGCTACTTGAGTCGCACGACGTGGAGCCCGCGTTCGAGCACGAGCAGCGAGAGCTCGCGCACGGTCTCACCGCGCATCGCTGACGGCGCGTTCCGTCCACATGCTGGGCTTTCCGAGGGACGGCAGGGTATGCTGATCGTCCTGATTGGGAGTGCGTCTGTCGGAAGGGCTGCTCGCGCGACCAGAGAAAGGGGAGCGATGATCCCCGAGACACCCCCCGATGTTGCCGACGCTGGGGTTCGCGCCTCTGCGCGGCTCGATGCCACGGGCCGGGAGATCGCGTCCTGCGCGCCCGAGGCGTCCTGGAAAGTGACGCTCGCCCCCTATGCCGAGCCGCGCACCGGACGCGCGCTCGTGGACCTCGCGACCTCGGCGATTCCCTATCTGCTGCTGTCCTTCGGGATGTACCTGGCGCTGAGTGTCTCGGCGTTGCTCGCGATCGCGCTCGCCATCCCCGCGGCGGCGCTGCTCGTGCGCACGTTCATCGTCTTCCACGACTGCTCGCACGGGTCCTTCGTTCACTCCAGACGCGCCAACAGGTGGCTCGGGATGGCGCTGGGACTGCTGCTTTATTCACCGTTCCTGCGCTGGCGACACGACCATGCGGTCCACCACGCCACCGCCGGGGACCTGGAGCGGCGCGGGGTGGGAGACGTGCGCACGCTGACGGTCGCCGAATACCGCGCCCTGGACCGGCGGGGCCGGCTCGGGTACAGGCTGCTGCGAAACCCGATCTTGATGTTCGGACTCGGACCGATCGTCGCGATGATGATCGGTCCGCGGATCGTCGCCAAGGGAGCCCGCCCGCGGATGCGACGCAACGTGATCGCCACCGACGTCGCGCTCGCGCTGCTGGTGGGAGGCCTCTGCTGGCTGATCGGCTGGCGTGACTACCTGCTCGTGGCGGGGCTTCCGGCGCTGCTTGCGGGATCGGCGGGCATCTGGCTGTTCTACGTCCAGCATCAGTTCGAGGATGTGTATTGGGAGAGCGGCAAGGAGTGGAGCTATGCCGACGCGGCGCTGCGCGGCAGCTCGTATCTGAAGCTTCCCAAGGTGCTCCAGTTCTGCAGCGGCAACATCGGCTTTCACCACGTGCACCACCTGAACGCGCGCATCCCCAACTACAACCTGCAGCGGGCGCACGAGGAGAACGCGATCTTCCACGACGTGCCGACGCTCTCGCTGTGGGACGGCCTGCGTGCGGTCACGCTCAAGCTCTGGGACGAGGATCGCCAGCGCCTGGTCACGTTCGCCCAGGCACGCAGCTCGAGCGCTCATCCCTGCTAGGTTCATCTCAGCGCTCGACGTTCCGTCGACCGCGAGGCAGCTCGCTTGAGGTTCCGCAGAAGCGGTTTCGGGTCAGCCATAGCCTCCCGAAATCGTCCGTGGCCTCAAAGCCGCTAGGAGTGATGCATGTCAAGTCCCACCAAGTCGTTCGCCGATCTCGGCGTGTCCAATGCCGTGGTCGTCGCGCTGGCGCGTCGCGGAATAACCGAGCCCTTCGCCGTCCAGCGTCTCGTGCTCGAGGATGTCCTCGCAGGAGCGGACGTCCTCGTCAAGTCACCGACCGGGTCGGGCAAGACGCTCGCGTTCGGCATCCCCATCGCCGAGCGCATCGACGCCGACGGACCGCGTCCGGCGGCGCTCGTCTTGGCGCCCACCCGCGAGCTGGCGAGCCAGATCGTCGATGAGATCCGCGCGGTCGCCCATGCGCGCGCACTGCGCGTGACCGCCGTCTACGGCGGCGTGGGCATCGCCAAGCAGGCGAGCGCCGCCGCCCGATCGCATGTGCTGGTCGCGACCCCGGGGAGATTGGAGGACCTGCTCCAGCGAGGCTCGTTCACCCTCGATGCGATCGAGCTGCTCGTCCTCGACGAGGCCGACCGCATGCTCGACATGGGCTTTCGCCCGGCGGTCGACCGGATCGTTGCGGCCTGTCCGCGAGCCCGCCAGACCCTGTTCTTCTCGGCGACGCTCGACGGCGCGGCGGGCGCCGTGGCGGCGCGCTACACCCGCGAGCCGATCGTTCACGAGCACGCCCACTCGACATCGCGGGCGGCGGCAGCGATCGAGCACCGCTTCGTGACGGTCAGCGGCGAGGACCGCGTGAGCACGCTCGTGCGCGAGCTGGGCCGCGAGCGGGAGCTGGCGCTCGTGTTCGTGCGAACCAAGCGTGGCGCCGACCGGCTGGTCAAACGCCTCGCCAGCAGCGGCATCGAAGCGACGGCGATCCACGGCAACAAGTCACAGCGCCAGCGCGAGCAGGCGCTCGCGCGCTTTCAGTCGGGCAAGATCGACACCCTGGTGGCCACCGACGTGGCGGCCCGGGGCATCGACGTGGACGGCATCTCCCACGTGATCAACTTCGATCCCCCCGCAGACCACGACACGTACACCCATCGGGTGGGGCGCACCGGACGCGCAGGACGAACCGGCGTCGGGGTCACGCTAGTGGCTGCGGCCGAGCGCCAGGAGGTGCGCCAGCTCACGCGCAAGCTCGATCTCGCCCACGGGCTGGGCGGGGCAGAGGAGCAGCACCGGCCGAGGCGCAGCGCCGGACCGGCGGGAAACCAGGGTTCACGCCGGTCCGGCACGCGCAACCAGCGCCGGCGGCGTCGCGTGCGCAGCGAGACGTGAGCCCAGCCTAAGCCGAGTGCGTGGACTCTCCCGCCTCGACCCCGCCCGCCATCAACCCCGCGAGCTTCGCCGGCGTGTCGTGCTCGGGCAGCGGCGTGTAGAGCACGAGCCGCTGCTCGACGTCCTCGCTGGGATGGAAGACGGCGTGCGTGAACGACATGAGCCCGGCGATCGGGTGGCGCAGGTCCTTGCGCGCGGAGCCGCTGTGGGAGACCTCGTGGCGCTCCCACGCGTCGGCGAAGTCGCGGCTGCCGCCGCGCAGCGCGGCGATCAGCGCCTCGAACTCCGGGTCGCCGATGTGGCGGGCGCTGTCGGCTCTGAGCTTGGCGACGAGCAGCCGCGAGCTGGCCTTCCAGTCGGTGAACATCTCGCGCCGCGCGGGATCGGTGAACGTGAGCCACGCGTGGTTGCGCCGGGCGCGGGGGATGCGGCCGAGGTCGCCGAGCAGCACGACCGCGGCGTGGTTCCACACGAGGTAGTCCCAGCGGCGCCCGAGGATGAACGCGGGGTTGGGCCCGAGGTTGGCGATCAGGCGCCGCAGCGACGGGGAGACGCCCTCGGCCGGGCTCTTGCACGGCGGCGGCTCCTCGCCGCGGCCTAGCAGCACGAGGTGCGTGCGCTCGGCCTGGTCGAGGCGCAGCGCCCGCGCGAGCGCCTCGAGCACGTCGAGCGACGCGCGCACGTCGCGGCCCTGCTCGAGCCACGTGTACCACGTGGCGCCCACGCCGGCGAGCTGCGCGACCTCCTCGCGGCGCAGGCCGGGGGTGCGCCGGCGCCCGCCGTCGGGAAGCCCTACGTCCTCCGGTTTGAGGCTCGCGCGGCGGCTGCGCAGGAAGTGCGCGAGCTCCGCGTGTCGTCGCTCGCGCGAGCGGGCTCTCCCACGAACCGCCCCCCGCCGCGCGTTGCCGTCTGCGGAGGTGGCCGAAGCCGGCATCTCTTGAACTGAGGCTGGCATGTTCTATACCAGGATAAACGATCCTCTGCTACCTGGATAAAAACCTCTCACACTGAACCCATGAGCGCAACCGACAGCATACCCACAGCAGGCCCGGCATCCCCGTCGAAGGCGACGACGCTCGCCCACAGGGCGGTGTTGCCGGTCGTCTGCCTCGCCCAGTTCATGGTGATCCTCGACGTGTCGATCGTGAACGTGGCGCTGCCGGCGATCCACAACGGCCTCGGCTTCTCGACGACGGGCCTGCAGTGGGTGGTGAACGCGTACACGCTGACGTTCGCGGGCTTTCTGATGCTCGGCGGTCGCTGCGCGGACCTGCTGGGGCGCAGGCGCGTGTTCCTGGTGGGCACGGCGCTGTTCTCGATCTCCTCGCTCGTGTGCGCGCTCGCCGACACGCGCGGCCTGCTGCTGGGCGCGCGGGCGCTGCAGGGCTTCGGCGGCGCGATCCTCTCGCCGGCGACGCTGTCGATCGTGACGAGCTCGTTCCCCGCCGGACCGGCGCGCAACCGCGCGCTGGGCATGTGGGCGGCGATGGGCGCGCTGGGCGCGTCCTCGGGCGTGCTGCTCGGCGGGCTGCTCACGCAGGGCTTCGGCTGGCCGGCGATCTTCGCGGTGAACGTGCCGCTCGGCGCGATCGTGATCGCGATCGGGCTGCGCGTGATCGCGGCCTCCGCCAGCGAGCGACGCGGGCGCCAGTTCGACGTGGCGGGCGCGGTGCTGATCACAGCGAGCCTCGTGAGCCTGACGTTCGGGATCGTGCGCACGGACACGCTCGGCTGGGGCTCGGCGGGCGTGCTCGGCCCGCTCGCGGGCGGTGTCGCGCTGCTGCTCGCGTTCGCGTACGTGGAGGGACGCGTGGCGCGCGACCCGCTGATCCCGCTGAGCGCCCTGCGCGCGGGGCAGCTGCGGGCGGCGAACGCGGTCGTGACGCTGCTGTACGCGGCGTTCTTCCCTGTGTGGTTCTTCCTCACGCTGTACCTCCAGCAGGTGCTCCACTACGACGCGATCGACGCGGGGCTGTCGTTCCTGCCGATGACCGTGTCGATCTTCATCGCGTCGACGCTCGCGCCGCGGCTCGTCGGCCGCTTCGGCGTGCGGGCGCTGATCACGCTCGGCATGCTGTGCGCGACCGCCGGCATGGCGCTGCTCGTGGGGGTCGCGCCGGGCGGCTCGTACCCTGCGAGCGTGCTCCCCGGGGCGACGCTCGCGGCGGTCGGGTTCGGCCTGTCGCTGGTGCCGGCGACGATCGTGGCGATGCACTCGCTCCCGCCGCAGCAGAGCGGCCTCGGCTCGGGGCTGCTGAACACCTCGCGGCTGATGGGCGGCGCGCTGGGGCTGGCCGTGCTGAGCACGATCGCCGACGCGCAGACTCGCGCGCAGACCGGCGTGAGCGCCGCCCACGCGCTGACCGACGGCTTCGACCTCGCGTTCGCGATCGGCGCGTTGTTCGCGCTCGCCGGCGCGCTCGCCGCAGGCCTGCTCCTGCGCAGCCCCGCTCCCCGCCCGCTCGTCGCGATGAGCCCCGCGGACAAGGCGGAGGTCGAGGAGGGCGAGGCGCTGGCGGCCTGATCGCCGGCGTGCCGGCGCAGTGCCGGTGCCCGTCGCTAGTCGGCGTACGCGGCGCCCGGGCCGGCTGGGCGCTATGCCTTACCGGCGCTCTCGCGCGCGGCCTTCGTCGCCTCGACGTCGTCGGCCAAGCCCTCGCTCGCGACGTAGCGCGTCGCCCGTCCCCGACCCCGCTGCGTGATCAATCCGGCGTCCAGCAGGCGGCGCAGATCGTTGCTCGCTGTGGGCGCCGACACGCCAGCCTCGGCTGCGTACTTGGCGCGATCGGTACCGTCGAAGAGGCTCTGCTCCAGCGCGATGACAAGGCGATCCGGCCAGCCCCGCTTCTCCACGAGCCGCTCTAGGTAGCTCCACCGTTCGGCCGCCCGATCCAGCTGGAGCAGTCGCCGTCGCGCCTGCGCGAGATGCGCTTCGACGCAGAGACGCACGAAGGGCATCGCGTCCCGCTGCGGCCGGTAGGAACCACCTTGGACCTCCCGCAGCGCCGTGTAATACGCCCCGGTGTGCTCCCCCAGGTGTTCCTCGATCGTCACGAACTCAGGCGCGAGCAGGCCGCCGAGCGCGAGGACGAGAGACTGGACGATCCGCGAGATTCGCCCGTTGCCATCCTCGAACGGGTGGACGGAGACGACGTGCAGATGTGCCATCGCGGCGCGGACGACGAGGTGCGCGTCGAGATCGCCCGAGCGCAACCACCTCGTGACCTCGCCCATCAGCGGCCGGACCTCGTCGGCCGGTGGACCGACATATGCGGGTGGTCGACCTTCGGAGCTCGTGACCCCGATTGCGGTCTTGCGGTACAGGCCCGGGTGCTTGTCCTCCTGGAAGTGGCAGGCGTCGAAATGCAGATCGAGGACGACGCGCTCAACCCACTCAAACCCCTCGTCCGCGGCCATGACGCCAGCGTGGTCCATCGCTCGCGCGTAGCTGGCAAGCGCCATGCGGTCCTCGTCTGTTGGATCCGCTGGCTCGGCGC
This sequence comes from uncultured Solirubrobacteraceae bacterium, assembly GCA_963782325.1. Lineage (GTDB taxonomy): Bacteria > Actinomycetota > Thermoleophilia > Solirubrobacterales > Solirubrobacteraceae > Palsa-744. The sequence goes on along the minus strand of CAWAJG010000003.1, from coordinate 68,838 downwards.
CGCTCGTGATCGCGAGCCTCTCCTCGCTCGGCACGCTGAAGCCCTCGATCTCGATCGAGCTCTCGGCAGAGGACGCTCGCCACTGTCGCCGCAGACTCCCCAGCCAGGGCCCGGCGCCAACGGCCTGGGCGCCCAGCTCGTCGCAAAGCCGGTCGAACTCGGCCAGGCCCTCTTCCAGCGGCACATCGAGTTGTGGTGTAGCGTAGATCACGGTCTTTAGTATAAACGATTATTCGTATTATCGACTAGTCACTTGTTATCTTAAGTTGCAGGTAGGGACGGCTGGTGACATGGCGATAGTCTGAGGCCATGTCCGGGGAGGGACGCAGGTCGGCCGGGATGGGGGCGCTCGTGGCGGCGGCGTTCGCGTGCGCGATGCTCGCTGCCGCGCCCTCCGTCCAGGCTTCGCTCGCGCCCGCCGAAGCGCTCACGTACCTGCCCTACGGCTTCGTGCACGACGAACACCCGGTCGCGGTGCTCGACGAAACGCTCGCGGCGCTCGGCTCGTTCGGCATCGGCCAGGCGATCTTGCCGATGCCGAAAGTGAAGAAGGACGGGACCTTCAAGCTCTCGAAGCGCGAGCAGCGCATGATCGCGCTGTGGATCGCGCGCGCCCGTGCCGACGGCGGCAGCGAGACGATCGTCGCCGACATGCAGGCGAAGGTGAAAGGCGCGAGCGTCGACCTCGAAGAAGCCGCCGTGCGCGAGCGGATCGTGGCCGGTGCGGAAACCCTGATCGCGATGGGCGTCGGTGGCATCCAGCTCGACTTCGAGCCCTACCCGCGGTCGCACGGCTACGTGCTCCTGCTCGGCGAAATCCGCTCGGCGTTCGCGCGACTCGGCTTCGGCGGGAGGCTGTCCGTCTGCGCGCCGGCCAACCGCGCGACCTGGTCGCCCGCCTACATGGCGGAAGTGACGGCGCAGCTCGACCAGGTCGACCCGCTCTTCTACGACAGCGAACAGCGCACCGCCGCCGCCTACGAGCGCTGGATGCGCGAAGGGCTCGCCTACTATTCCGCGGGCGTCGCGCCGGGCACGAGGATCGTCCCCGTGATCCCCTCCTACGGACCCGATCCCTGGCACATCCCGACCGTCGAGGACATCGCCACCGCCACCGTCGCGCTCGAAGAAGGGCTAGCCGAAGGCGACCGCATCGACGGCGCCGGCGTGTTCTGGTGGTGGGCCTTCTACCTGGAAGAAGAAGGCGCCTACCAGCCAGCCGCCGATCAGGCGGCGTGGCTGGACGGCACGCTCGCGCTGCCCTTCAACTCCCACTAGAGCACCGCGCGCAAGGGACGCATCTCGGCCATCGCCCGGTGGCAACTCGATGACGACTTCACGATGCGCGTTGGCGCCGCTCACCGTGGCGATCTGCTCAGGCAGCTTTCGCCTACCAACTCAACGCCACCCTCGCGTACCTCGTCATAGACGGACGTGCCGAAGCTGGGCCGCGCGTAGTACCCGGCAAGCGTGACATCTCCCCTACAGATGACACCTGCCCCAGCCCGAGGCCCTGCGACGGATAGAAAATCCGTATATCCGCATCATACGTATCGCAGGCTGACGGCGGCCGTACCCCAATCGGTCGAAACTAGACAACTATTCGATCAATTGGGAGTTGCTGCTACCCTGCGGGGAGGCGAGGAGGTTGGATGAGAGCTGACGGGTCGAGTCTTGGACTAGAGCGAGAGGCAGCCCGTCGCGTTCACGCCATACTGCGCCGACGGTCAGCTGATCTCAGCGCCTCAGATCGCGATGCGGTGTTCGACCAGCTCTTCTTCGAGGGCACCGAGCTGATGCCGTACCTCGGCGGCTTTGCGACGCTGATGGTGATCTCGGTGATCATCGCCTCGCTGGGATTGGTCGGTGACTCCACGGCTGTGGTCATCGGCGCGATGCTGATCGCTCCGCTGATGACACCGATCTTGGCGCTGGCGGCGTCGCTCGTGATGGCATGGCCAAGCCGTCAGCTGGTCGCCGCGCTGATCGTTCTCGGTGGTTGCGCGGTCGGCGTTGCGGTCGCGTGGCTGGTCTCGAGCGTGCTCCCCGCCGAGCGCTTCGTGGTGCTGCCCAACGAGTTGCTCGCCCGCACGAACCCAACGCTCCTGGATCTCGGCATCGGGCTCGCCGCGGGCTCGGCGGGCGCCTACGTCACCGTGCGAACGAAGGCGGCCTCGGCGCTTCCGGGCGTCGCGATCGCCGTCGCGCTGGTGCCGCCCGTCGCGACGATCGGCATCCTCCTGCAGCGAGGAGAGGGCAGCCTCGCGGCACACGCCGCGCTGCTCCTGCTCACCAACATCACGACGATCACGCTGTCCGCAGCGGTGATCTTCCGAGCGACCGGTCTTACGCCCACAGCACGCGCCGATCGCCTGCGATGGCGCATCAGGCTCGGGTTCGTTACCGCGCTCGTGGCCGTGGCGGCGGTCGCCTATCCGCTTGCCCTCGGGAGCGCCGATCTGATCGCGCGAGCAAGGGAGCAGTCGACGCTGGAGGGCCAGGTCGATCGATGGCTGGGACACAGCAGGACACAGGTGCAGGACATTGAAGTCGACCAGACCGACCGCTTCCGCGTGAGCATCGACGTCGCCGGACCCGACCCCCCGCCCCCCGCGCAGCAGCTGGCATCGATCCTCGCCCACAAGCTCAACCACGTTGTGACGTTGGCCGTCCGCTACACGCCCGGCAGCGAACAGACCGCTCATGGAGCCCTGATCGCGGCTCCGTGAGCCCGGCCAGCATGAGCCCCTCTGCCCAAACCACCGATACGATGACGTGAGCCTCCTGGCAGCGCGCGATGCGTGGCAGTCGACGGATCGGCTGCGCCGGACGCTTGACCCGTGGCGCTGGCTGGCCGAGCGCCGTGTAGCGGGCGAGAACGGTTCGGCCTTCGGCTTTGGCACCCGCCTGTTTGCGACGGTTGCGCTCGTCTTCGCGCTGATCGGCGCGATGGGCTACGTCATCGTCGATCGCAGTCTCGAGCACCGGCAGATCGAAGGCTACGCCGCCGCGCTGCACGCGGACGCCAAGGGCTTTGAAGAGCTGGGCGTGCGCGCGGCTTCACCGGCGGACGCGATTCGCGAAGTCGCTGAGCTGATCGATGCCGTCGCTCGGCGTCCGGGTACGGTGGAGACGCTCCTGATCGACCAACGGCATGTCATCAGGGCATCGGGCGAGGAGCGCCTGGTCGGGAGCGAAGACGCCGATCCCAGGATCGACGCCGCGCTGGAACACGGAAGCTCGTACGCCGGCCGGGAGGCAGACCCCGCCAGGGACGCCGAGAACTTCGAGTTCGTCGTTCCCGTCAACCTCCCCGGCGGCCGTTACGCGTATGAGGTGAGCTATGACCACCGCGCCTACGACGCGCAGCTGCACGACATCCGAAAGGTGCTAATGCTGGTTGGGCTGCTCGCGCTGTTCGGTGGCGGCGGTGTCTTCTACCTGGTCGGTGGGCGGGCGTTGCTTCGTGACCATCGCAGGGTGCTGCAGCGCGCCACGCGCGACGGGTTGACCGACCTGCCCAACCAGCGGGCCTTCCAGGACGAGTTCCCCCAAGCCGTGGCGTCCGCCAACCGCTATCAGGATCCGCTGGCCCTGGTCGTGCTCGACATCGATGACTTCAAGTTCATCAACGACCGCCGCGGGCACCCGCACGGGGACGCCGTGCTCAAGCGCGTGGCCGCGGTCCTGCGCGACGCCAGACCTGGAGACCGTCCCTATCGGGTCGGGGGCGACGAGTTCGCGGTGTTGCTGGCGCACACCGACACCGACGGCGCCCGTACGCTCGCGCGACGGTTGTGCGCCAGCTTCGCGGACGCCGGCATCGAAGCCAGCGTCGGCGTCAGCGCCCTGCGCCCCGGGCAGCAGGCCGATACGTTGCGCGCCGAGGCGGACGCCGCCCTGTACGAGGCCAAGCGTCAGGGCGGGCATCGCAGCGCGCACTTCGACGACATGCGCGAGCGCGTGGCCGTGACCACCCCTGAGAAGAAGCAGGCCGTCCGCAGGCTGATCGACGAGGGGCGCCTGACCACGGTGTTCCAGCCGATCTGGAGCTTCGCCGCGGAGAGCCTGCTGGGCGTGGAGGCGCTGACTCGCCCCGATCCGTCCTACGGGCTCTCCGGGCCGGCCGAGGCGTTCGACATCGCCGAGGAGCTCGGGCGCGTGCACGAGCTCGACATGCGCTGCGTGCAGAGCGCCCTGCGCGTCGCGTCAAAGCTCGACCCTGGCGTGCTGCTGTTCGTCAACCTCTCTCCACACACCCTCGACCTCGACGCCGAGCACAACGATTGGCTGCGCCTGGCCGTCGAACAGGCGGGACTATCGCCCGAGCGAATCGTGATCGAGGTCACCGAGCGCTTCGGGGGACGCACGGCAGCGATCGTGAAGTGCCTGCAGCGGCTGCGCCGACACGGGTTCAAGGTCGCCCTGGACGACGTCGGGACCGGCAACTCGGGCCTGGAGATGCTGCGCCTTTTGGAGGTCGAGTTCGTCAAGCTCGACCGCAGCATCGTCGCCGCCGCCCCAACCGAACCGAGCGCCCGCGCGGTCCTGATGGCGATGGCTACGTTCGCCCGGCAGACCGGGGCATTCGTGATCGCGGAGGGCATCGAGGACGGGGAGACACTCCGATTCCTCCGCAGCATCGACGAACACGACCTCCACGCGGACACGATCATCCAAGGCGGTCAGGGCTTCGACCTCGGCCGCCCGACACCGGACCTGCGCTTCGACGTTCCCACGACCCTACATCGCCACCTCGTACGTTGATCCCAGGTGGCGCGTGCCCCCATCTCGCATACCAGAACACGATCCCCGAGCAGCACGCCGCCGAATGCGGCGCGGGAGAACAGTTGCGGGCGACGGCTGACGCTTGTCACGGTTTGGCTGGGCTGCGTAACCCGCAATTCGCGCCCCCTGCCTATTCGCCGCTCTGCGCGTAGCTCACGGCGGCGGACCTGTCGGCGCACCCCTTCATCTCTACGATGTGCCCGCCGCGGATCGTCACGACCATGTAAGCGATCCCCTCGTCCACCGGACGGTCAAGCTGGGCCGGCTGCTCGGGACGGAACGCCACGATCACGCGCGACCCGTCCTGGATGGTCTCCTCGATTCGGCCTCGCAAGCGGCCAGCGAGGTTGCGGCTCATGACGTCGATGATTGCCTTGCGGCCCTCGCAGAGCTGCCCGTCCTCCACGCCGTACCACTGTGCATCGGGCGCGAGCACTTCGCGCAAGACCTCCGGGCCACCCTGGATCAAGGCAGCCCACGCCCGGCGCACCAGCTCAATCTCGGGACTCTCGCCCATAGCCGTGATTGTCGCTCATCCACTCGCGGGAGGCCGCGGTCCTTTTGCGGTCTCCAGACCAACGAACAGCCGCAACACGAGCGAATACCGTCCCGCGAGGCCCAGCGTTTTCGGGGGTTTTCGCCCGTGTTCGCTGGCCTTCGCAGTTCTCTAACCAATCGGGGCGAACGGTCAGGGTTGGCCTTCCTACGCGGTTTTTGGGCCTGCTGCGGTCCATGTGCGGTCCTTCATACCGCCTCCATGCCGGGGGTTTAAGCCAGACGAGACCGTGCGTATGCCATGTTGAACGCGCGTGCGCGTTGATGCTTCTGATCAGTCACGACCTCGACAGAGGCCTGTTATGATTGTGCGTACATTCATATGTACATACCAAAGGGAGCGCGACGATGAGCACGATCGGCGTTCGTGAGCTTGCCAGGCACGCAAGCTCGATCATCAATGACATCGAGCAGAAGAAGGAGCCGGCCTTGATCACCCGCCGTGGGCGCCCGGTCGTCTACATGCTCCCTGTTGACTCCGAGGAGTTCGAGGACTTCGTACTCGCCCACGCTCCCCAGTTCGTTGATGGTATGGCGGCCGCCGACACTGAGCTAGCGGCCGGGGAAACGGTCTCGCTCGCGGCCGCACGCGCCGAGCTTGAAGCAGACGAGCCCACAAGCGATCGTTAGAGCCGGTCAGGCTCGATCTGGATGTATCGCGTAGAGCTTTCTAAGCGCGCGCTGCGCGACTTGCGACGCATCGACCACAAGATCCGACGCCGACTGCTTGACCTACTCGAAAACGATCTCGCCGCTGAGCCCCAACCGGCGAACCTCGACATCAAGGCTCTGACAGGACGAGCGCCGTGGCTGCGACTCCGTCGTGGCGAGTACCGCGTCCTGTATCGACCGCTCACGGACAGCGAGCTACAAGCACTGACTGCCTCGGAGCAGGCTGGCTTTCTCGTGGAGCGCGTCGTTGACCGCGGCGACCTTGAGCGCGCAGCTTCGGCCCTCCCGACCTAGTTGAGCACACTCGCCAACCCCATCCTCGCGCTTCGTTCTGCATCCCGTCTCGATTCGTGATCCACGGGCCCGATTGAACGCTCGTCGATGGATCTGCAATCGTTCGGATGGCACCGAGGACGTCCGCTCGAGCGGCGTCGGGCGTCACGATGTACCTGATGGCAGAGCTTCGATAACCCCCATAATCTTGCTTTGCTTCTCGACACGTCGAAGCACCACCGCGTCCTTGCCACAGAGCGCCTCTACTGCTTCGAGGTGAGCGTGGGCCATGAAACCCGTCACGCATACCACGATGTCACTGTCACGGCGGATGCCGCTCAGCGTGTCGAGTCGCGGACTCTTCTTACGATCGGTCTCGATCCAACGCAAGCAGTCCCAAGACAAACCAAAGCGCTGTGCGATGCTGGTCAATATCTGCGACCTCTCACGTCCCCCGACGATCGTGATTCTTCGCCCGTCAAGCGCACGCTTGATTTCGTAGTCCACTTCGCTCTCGATCTTCTGATTTGGAGTGTCGATTAGCGGAAGGGCGGCGGGAGGCTCGGGATCAAACGAGACGCTCCCGGACGGCGGCGACCAGCTCTCTAGATCGGTGGCAACACCCCATGCCGGGCTGTGCGCCAGCCCAAGCCGGATGTATGCCATCACTAACATATGTATGTCTTACTAACGAACCTGACGGTCCTGAGCACGATGCAGCAGGACCAGCCGAAATGTCCGGGTCGACTGGCAACATGTCGGTCAATATCATGGGATCCGTGGCGAAGCAGCAGACCAATGGGAAGATCACACGGCTCAGCGCCGAGGAGCTGGCCGAGCTGATGGTTCCCGCAACCGCGAAGACCCCCGAGGAAAAGGAGGCTGCGCTGAAGCGCGCCACCACGGGACTCCGGGCCAAGGTCCGCGTCACGCGCGACATGTACCGCCCGCGGTAGGCCCCGATGAGTCCCACAGGTGGGCGCCGGCAGACCCCGCGCGGCGTCTTCGCGATCGAGGACCAGCAGCTTCTGCTCCCCGACCCGATCGCACTGGACACCAGCTTCGTCGTGGAGGCCCTACTCACGACCCAACCGCTGCACCCTGCATGCAGCGCCTTCCTCAAACGCATCTTCGACAGCGGCGTCGTGGTCGTCACCAGCGATCTGCTCGCGATCGAGCTCGCCGAGAGCGCCTTCGCCATCACCCTGAAAGAACGCTGGGGCGGGCGCTGGCGAGGACATCGCACCGACGGACGCTCCCGCCGTCCCGCCACACAGCGGCTGAATCACACCGTCATACGTTACGAAGCGCTGCTCTCGCCCGTCAATCACCTGCCGATCCCCGTCCGTCGCGTGACCGCCGACGCCAGGACCTTGATGACCGATTTCGGCATCGCTTCCTACGACGCCGTACACGCGGCCAGCGCCATCGCCGCAGGCGCCGAGGCGATCGTCACGCTCGACACCGGCTTCGCGCTGCTGCCCTCCGCCCAGCTCACGATCTACACCGACCGCTCGCGGCTCGCGTCGTGCCGCGACAAGCGACCGCACTAAGCGAGCGCCCAGCTCGGCCGCCGCCGCGCGCTCGAACGCGCACAGCGCGCGATGAAGGCATACGAGCGCCGACACACTCCCTCCGAGACTCCCCGACGCCTGCACGTCGTCGCGTCGGCTTAGGGCCTATCCCGGAAGGGCCGCACGTCTGGATGCGGCCGATGACCTTCGCGAGGCTGTGTCCTCGGGCTCGACTTGGGCCCACCAAGCCTTCGCCCTTGCGTCCGTGCCTCGCTCGGCCCTCGACCACCCCAGCCGCACACCCCTTCCGGGATAGACCCTTAGTCGCCACCGCTCGGGCCGAGCAGAGCAGATTCAGCTCGCCTCGCAACTACTGAACGAGCGGCAGCAGGCGGTCGCGGTGCTTCTGATAGGCGGCCCGACCGTTGCCGAGTGGGGCCTCGATGCGGACGAGTGGCGGGTACCCCATAGCCGGGGTAGCCAAGTCTCGCAGGGCGTCGTAGTAGGCCCGCTGGCGCTGGCGACCTCTCGGCCCAAAACCACGGGCAGCGCGGTGCGCAAACGCCTTATCCGCTTGTCCCTTCCAACGACGACAGAGCACGATGTACTCCTCGCGGTCGAAGCCCAACGGGACCTCTGCTGGGTAGAGCCTGAGCGTCGTCAGGCGCGCTGACGTGAAGTGCTGGTGCTCATCAATCTCGATCAGAGTGCGCGTGGGCTCGTGCACGAAGTCGCCCGAAAGACGCGTCGCTGGCGCGGCGGCAAGCTCCTGGGGATCGCCGTCGAGCGCCGCATAGATCGCGGCGAGCGCTTCGCGCGGCGATGCAGCTTCGTTAGGAAGCCCGAGGTGCCCTCGCTGGCAAGCCATGTGAAGGACTGCTTGGCCGAGACGATTCCATCCTTGGCCGCGGCCTGGGCGAACTCGCGCTGGCAGTCACCACGAGCCACGCGGCAAACCTATCAGCGCGGCTCCGAGCACGATCGTCCGTCCTCGGCAGCCGCGCTCTATCGCGTGCGTGCGTGCGGACGGCGCCGGCCCGTCTACGGATTTCCTACGGGTTCGGCCTTGACAAACGAACCGCCGTACACTCGGCACGCGATCAGAGGGAGAGCGGTGCGCGGCTTTACGCCGCGATGATCTCCCAGCCAGCGGGCGGCTGTAGGCGCCAAAGTCGGCCCCACAAGGCATCGGGCGTGGTCGCAGGGGACGCCAGCCACAGTACGTCGATCCCCTGGGGCAGGTCGGGCGGGACCTCCGGCGGCGCTAGCGTGGCAAACGCAAGTTCAGCGTCGGAGGCGCTGGCTCGCATCCAGCGAGCGTGTCGCGATCGGTGCGAGGCTTCCGGCATCACAGGTGCCGCTGCTGCTCTGTGCTTGAAGGCGAGCGTGCGAAGCCTGTTCGCGCAGATGACCGGTTTAGCGAGACGGGGGCTACGGCGTGGCTTGACTGGCTTGGTCCTCGGCGATTGCCTCGCGCAGGGCCTGCTGGAAGGATCTGGGTTGGATGTCGAACAGCTCCATACCGGATGAGTCGGTGATGGTCGTGTCGGTGGAGAGCCCCTCGATCAATGGTCTCGCGACGCCCGCGTCGACGGGTGTTATGAGCCCGATCCAGTGCGAGGAGAGCCACGGTGTGAGCAGCGGCACGGGGATGCGTGGGCGGCGGCGCAGCCCCAACGCGTCGGCCATCTCGTCGAGCATCTCGCCGTATGTGAGTATCTCGGGCGAGCCAATTTGGATCTCGCGGGAGCGCGTCTCGGATATGCCGGGAGCCTCGATGAGGTAGCTCAGCACGTCGGCGATGGCGATCGCCTGGGTGGGTGTGGCCAGCCAGGCGGGTGCGAGCATCACCGGCAGGCGTTCGACCAGCGAGCGCAGCGTTCGGTAGCTCTCCGATCTGGCTCCCACCACCATCCCGGCGCGAAACCAGGTAAGCGGCGGTCCCTGATTGCGCAGGATCTCTCCGACGCGCAGCCGCGAGCGCAGGTGCTTGGATGCGGGGCGATCGCCCAGGCCGCCGAGGTAGACGATCCGCTCGATGCCGGTGGCGGTCGCGAAGCGGGCGAAGTTGGAGGCGGCGATGGCGTCGCGTTGCTCGTAGTCGGAGTCGCCGCCGCGACCCATCGAGTGGACGAGATAGTAGGCCGTTGTGTAGTACTCGTCGATGGCGCTGAGGGAGCTCGGGTCGAGCATGTCGGCGCGGTGTACGTTGACGGTTGGATCGAAGCTGACCCGACTCGGGTCGCGCGCGACGCACCCCACCGGAACGCCCTGCGCTTGCAGCTCGCGCACCAGTCGGCTGCCGATGTAGCCGGAGGCTCCGGTGACGAGCGTGCGGACCATGCTCAGGAGGCCAGCGCTGGTGGCGCCTCGTCGGCGCTTGTAGGGCCGGCGTGCTGGCGCCATTGCGGCTTGGCCAGCGTCATCTGCATGGCGCCGATCCGCTGCTCGGCGAACCCGGCCTCGCAGTAGGCGAGGTACATCCGCCACAGCCGCCGGAAGCGCTCGTCGTAGCCGAGATCTTCCAGGCGCGCGGTCGCGGCCTCGAAGTTGGCGCGCCAGCGCCGCAGCGTCTCGGCGTAGTGCGGCGTCAGATCCTTGAGTCCGACGGCTTGCATGTCCGTGTGTTGAGCGATGCAGCGCGCGATCACAGCGAGCGAGGGCAGGCAGCCGCCCGGGAAAATATGGGTGCGCATGAAGCTCCGCGAGGCCTTCTCGACCTCGTAGGCTTGATCGTCGACGGTTATCGCCTGAAGCAGCATCCTCCCGTCAGCGGCGAGCAGGTTCGAGCAGCGCGCGAAGAACGTGCCGAAGTCGCGATACCCAACGGCCTCGATCATCTCGATCGAGACGAGCTTCTCGTAGCGTCCGCGCAGGTCGCGATAGTCCTCGCACAGCACTGTGACTCGATCGGCGACCTCGGCCGTCTGCACCCATTCACGGGCGTGCTCATACTGCTCGTGCGAGATCGTGGTGGTCGTGACCCGACAGCCCCTCGTTCGCGCGGCGTAAACGGCGAACCCGCCCCATCCAGTGCCGATCTCGAGCACGTGGTCACCGGCTCGCAGACCGAGCTTGCCGCACACCAGCTCGAGCTTCGCTGTCGATGCCTGGGCGAGCGTCATTCCCCGGCGCGGGAAGTACGCCGAGGAATACATCATCGTCTCGTCGAGCATCAACGCGAAGAGTTCGTTCCCGAGGTCGTAGTGGGCCTCGATGCCGCGGCGGCTGCGCGCGCGTGTGTTGCGCGCGCGCATACCGCGCGCGGCCTGCAGCGGGACCCGTACCGGTGCGACGCGGCGACGCCACTCGTCGAGGCTGCTGGCGTTGCGCGCTGCCACGCGCGCCACGGCCGTCAGATCTGGGGACTCCCACAAGCCCTGCGCGTATGCCTCGGCCATCCCGCGGCTGCCGTGCAGCAATCTCGGCCACAGGCTTGGCGAGCGAACCTGTACCTTCGCCTGTGGGCTGCCATGACCCAGCACCACCTGGCGCTCGCCCTCCACGACAGTCAGCTGGCCTGAGCGCAGACGCTCCAGGAGGCCAAGCGCGATTCCTCGCGCGACGCGCTGGGACACCGTCACGCCGGTGCCTCGGGACGGGGGTGCAGCGGCACGCCCTTGAGCTTCAGCGCGAGCGCGTGCCCATAGATGAGCGTAAGCAGGCGCAGCGTTGCCGCGGGGTAGCGCGTGGTGAGGCGAGCCAGACCGCGGCTGTTCAGCGGCGCACGACGCAGCGCGAGCGTCGCGTCGAACGCGAGCGCTCCAAGCTCGCGGCTCTCGATGTGAACCGCCAATGTCGCGCCGGGCGCGACCGCGCGCAAGGTGTAGCGCTGCTGCATCCCCATGAACGGGGATACGTGCAGCGCCTTCGCGAAGCTGGCGGACAGCACTGGGCCTTCGCCGCTGCGCTCGAGCACGTAGGCGTGCCGTTCCCCCCACGGCGTGCTGGTCACCTCCGCCACGACCGCGTCGAGCTGCTCTTGGGGGGTGAAGCAGTAGTAGAAGCTGACCGGGTTGAAGCAGTGTCCGAACGTGCGCAGGTGCGTGAGCAGACGAATCGGGCCCGCGGGCGCGCTGCCCGTCCGGCGCTCGAGGAGCATGCGCACGGCATCCGCAAGCCCAAGGTTGGTATCGCCGAGGTAGTCGGCGCGACGGAATCGAACCAGGCCCGGGCGGCCGGCTACGAGTCGGCCGTCGAGCAGGCCGTCCAGCTCCTCCAGATCGAGATACACGAGCGCGATGCGGTGGCGCAGCTCGTGGGCGCGCACGGCGAAGCGACGGTGACGGATCGTGCCCTCATAGATCGCGCTGGCGTTCATCTTCGCACCGGTTCTGTCCGCTGCAAGCTGAGCTCGCCCACCACCCGTCGCGCGCTGCTGAGGCCGTCCTCGTGGAAGCCCCATCCCCAGTAGGCACCGCAGTAGTGTGTGCGATTGCGCCCGCTGATCTCGTCGTGGTGTGCCTGTGCGGCGACGCCCGTGGGGGTGAAGACGGGGTGCGCGTAGCGCATCCTCCAGATGATCTGCTCCGGGTTGATTGCCTCCGTGCGGTTGAGCGTGACGCAGAACTCACGGTCGGCGCGCAACGCCTGCAAACGGTTCATGTGGTAAGTCACCGTGCAGCGTCCTTGCACACCGTCGCCGAGATGGAAGTTCCAGCTTGCCCACGCACGCCGGCGCCGCGGGAGCAGCGAACGATCGGTGTGGAGCACCACCTCGTTCTGTTGGTAGGGAATCGCCCCAAGCAGCTCACGCTCGCGCTCGCTGGGATCGCCCAGCAGCGCGAGCGCCTGGTCGGAGTGCGTCGCGATCACCATCGCGTCGAAGCGCTCCGGCTCATAGCCGCGCGAGGACACCGTGACATGGTCGGGATGACGACAGACCTCCGTCACCAGGGCCGAGAGTCTGAGATGCTCGCGCCAGGGCCGTATGAGCGCCTGCACATAATTGCGCGATCCACCGGTAATCGTCCGCCAGTGCGGCCGGTCGCGGAATCCCAGCATCCCGTGATTCTCGAAGAACTCGACCAAGAAGCGCGCCGGGAAAGACCACATCTGCACCGGGTCCGCAGACCACACAGCCGACGCCTGCGGGACGATCAACCGCTCGACGAACATGCGTGAATAGCGTCGCTGTGAAAGCCAATCCCGTAGCGACGGGTTCTCCTCGGAGGCGAGCAGCCGACGAGCGTCGCGGTTGAAGCGGACCACGTCGGCGATCATCCGGTGAAAGGCCGGCTCGACCATATTGCTGCGGGTCGCGAACAAGCCGTTCGGTGAGGCCCCGTTGTACTCGAAGTCCACGCCGTCGCTCACCCCGAAGCTCATCTGCGACGGCTGAGTCGGCACACCAAGCTCACCCAGCAAGCGTTCGAACCCGGGATAATTACGGTCGTTGAAGACGACGAAGCCCGTGTCGAGATCATAGGCTCCGGTGTCCGTCTCGACATGCACCGTGTTGGCGTGCCCTCCCGCTCGGTCGGTTGCCTCGAATATGACCAGCTGATGATCGCGGTGCAGCAGGTGCGCGCACACGAGCCCGGAGACTCCCGCACCGATGATCGCGATCCTCATGCGCGTTCGGCAGCGAACGGTTCCACGGTCATCTACATAGCACTATTCTGCCTATACGGCAGAGACGTACGAGGACGAGGCCGCCGATGCGCCATGCTTGTCGTGTGCGGTATCCGCGCCGAGACCCAGGATCGCCAGCATGATCGGCTCACTGCTCGACACGATCCTCGACCGCACCGTCCTCGCAGGCTACACGCGTGTCGGCTATCGCATGCGCAGGGGCATGTGGAGCACTGCCGAGGAGCAGCCGATGGGCGGGAAGGTCGTGCTCGTCACCGGTGGGACCTCGGGGCTCGGCCTCGCCGCCGCCGAGGGCTTCGCGCGTCTCGGCGCGACGGTGTGGCTGCCGGCCCGCAGCGAGCAGCGCCGCGAGCTTGCCCGCGCGCAGATCGTGGCAAGCTCTCCCGGCAGCGACGTCCGGGTTGGCCTCTGCGACCTCAGCGACCTGGAATCCGTCCGGCAGTTCGCCGAGCGCCTCGGCGGCGAGACCGGGCGCCTCGACGTGCTCGTCAACAACGCGGGCGCGCTGGCGAGCGAGCGGATGCTCTCGGTCGACGGGATCGAGCTGACCTTCGCGACCAACGTCGTTGGACCGTTCCTGCTGACCAACCTACTCCTCCCCCTGCTCGAGAAGAGCAAGCCTGCCCGCATCGTCAATGTGTCCTCGGGCGGCATGTATACACAGCGAATCCACCTCGACGACCTGCAGATGGGCCATGAGGAGTTTGACGGCCCGACCGCGTACGCGCGCGCCAAGCGCGCCCAGATCATCCTGACCGAACTGTGGGCAGAGAGGTTGCAGGACACCGGTGTAGTTGTCCACGCGATGCACCCAGGCTGGGTGGACACCCCGGGCCTGAAGTCCTCGCTGCCACGCTTCTACGCTCTGACAAAGCCACTGCTGCGCACGCCCCAAGAAGGCGCCGACACGATCGTCTGGCTCGGCGCAGCTCCCGAGCCAGCGCGCAGCTCCGGCGGCTTCTGGCATGACCGCCGAGAGCGCCCGACCCACCGCATGCCGTCGACCAAGCAGACGCCCCAGGACCACGAGCGGCTATGGACCGAATGCGAACGCCTCAGCGGCTGGCACGAGACGGCGACTCCGGTCAATCCCGACGCAAACCGATAAGGAGAACCGATGGCCCATTACAAGGCAAGCGTTGACACGCCGCGCCCGCCCGATGAGATGTTCGCGTACCTGAGCGACTTCTCGAGCACCCAGGAGTGGGACCCGGGTGTCATCGAAGCCGAGCGCCTCGGCGACGCACCGGTGCACGAGGGAACCGAGTTCCGGCTCCTGGCCAGCTTCCTCGGCCGACAGATCCCTCTCACGTACCGCATCGTCGAGTACGACCCGCCAAACGCCGTCACATTTCGCAGCGAGAGCTCGGCCGTCGTCTCGCTGGACCGGATCACCTTCGAGCCTTCCGACGGGGGCACTCGAATCACCTACGACGCGGACCTCGCACTGAAGGGGCCGTTCGCGCTCGCCGGCCCGCTGCTCCGGGTCGCGTTCAAACGAGTCGGCGCACGCGCGCTCGCGGGTCTGCGCAAGACACTCGCAGAACGCCACTGAGCACCCGGGCGCATCACCGGACGCCAATATGCCGAGCTGGAGACCTCCGAAACCCAGCTGCCAGCCGCGTGTCTAGGAGGGTCTAGCGAAACTCGCTAGCTCTGTTGTGGTGCGGGTTTTCGGACCTGCTCGCATCGTCGATACCTCGCTTTCGGGCTGGAGCTACCCCCACTACGATCTAGCTGCCACCCGTTCCGTGACCCCCGTAGTAGAAGCCGAGGGCCGTGCCCGTGACGGCAATGATGGGAGAGAGCACCGCTCCGGCTAGATCCTTGGCTTCATCGATCGTCAGAAGGCCACCAGCCGTGAGGCCGATCAGCGACAGCGACACGAGCATCAGGAGGCAGACAAGCTTTAGCGCGATTTTGGATCGCGTCTTCTCCCGAAGCTCTCGCGGGTCGTAGGGCTGAGTCTCGTAGGGCGGCGCCCCGAGGGACAGGACGTGCGGGCGATCTCCCGCCTCCTCGGCATCCGCCTCGGGCATGTGGGTTTGGGACGCCTACGCGGGCGTACGGACCAGCTCGCGCAGTTTGTCGTCCTTCTTGATGAGGAGTTTGGCTCCGGATCGCACCTGGTCCTCGATGAACTTTTCGGTGGCGATGGCTTGCACAAGAGCCTCCTGAAGGGAAAGCCCGCTCTGGTCTGCTATGGCTCTGAGCGCTTTAAGAGCGTCCTCCCCAAGCTCGTAGACTTGGTCCTCGCCGTTGACCGCGATCGTGATTTTCATGCCGCCACCGCCGGCTCAACGTCCTCGACAGGCCACGGTGCGCCCTCTGGCGCGTCGCCGTCGCGCAGCGCGCGTCGCCACTCCTCGGGCCGACAGGCCCAAACTACGGGGAAGTCGCGGCCCTGCACAACGCCGTCAAGCGCTATCCGCTCCAGCCAGTGACCGTGTACATCCCTGACGCGGATCGGGCTGCCCTTCGCAATTGCTGTCGTCTCTGGGCCTTCCATGACCAGGCAAGTATCGCCGTGCCAAACGAGTGCCACAAGGTTTTTGCAGAAGATTTTGCGTGGCACTTGACTTTTGGCACTGGGCTGTGGTACTGTAGTTCCACATCGCACCGAAAGGCAGCGCAGTGGCCGAGCCCAACAAAGAGAGCAGCACTTTTTCGCCCCCCTATGTTTCGTTCCGAACCCTTCTAAATGCGCTCGACCGCATGGGGGCTGAGGGAGTGCCCTCCCGACTCGATCGCAGCTACCTAAGCAACCTCCCTTGGAGCACGCAGAATCACTTCCTCGCCGCGTGTCGAACCATCGGGCTAATCGACGAGGCGGGAAGCCCTAAGCCTGTCCTAATCTCGCTTGTTGAGAAGCCGGAAGAACGGCCAGAGCTGTTCGCAAAGATCCTTCGTGACTTCTACGCCGGTCCCATGAGCCTGCGGAGCAACGCAACGCAGGCCGAACTGGAGGAGCGCTTCCGGGAATACGGTCTGTCGGGGAGCACGTCGCGGAAGTCCATCGCATTCTTCCTGCACGCTGCGGCCTATGCCAAAGTGCCATTGAGCCCACATTTCCGTTCGCCGCGCACGACAGGCAGGCCGGCGGCTAAACGTGGCAAACGTCCAAAACCGGCGAGTGCCGGTAGTGCGGCCGAAGTCGAAATACAACCGCCAGTGCCCGCGCCATCCCCCCTCCAGCTTCATCCGTTCGTAGAAGGGCTCTTGCGAGAGCTGCCACCGGATGGTGCGTGGAGCAAGGAAAAGCGCGACAGGTGGCTAAAGATGGCCGAACTGACGGTAGACATGATCTACCAGGTCGAGCCCCAGGAATGAGCCCGGGCGCCGCCTCCACAACGGTGATCCAACCGGGCCTCAGAGCTGGGCGGGCAAGCAGTAGGCGCCACCCCGCCCCGGTGTCTCCGCTCAAGGTGAGGGCGGTCGTTTCCGCGGCCGTCCTCACCGGAGATTCTACCTGCATATCGGCTGGAAATCCATCAAAACTGACCCCCGCGAGGTTGGAGCCTCCGGGGGTCTGGACCAACGAGGTGATAGCTCGATGGCCGTATCCACCGTACCAAGCCGCTCGGCATCCGTCGAGCTGGCAGCAGTCCTTGACGCAACCGAGATAACCACGCTCATCGCCGACCTGGAGGCGACCCGCTGGACGGGCCGACCCGGCTACCCGATCCGAGCGATGGTCGGCATGGCGCTCGCCAAGTCGCTGTACGCGATCCTGACGTGGACGCGCACCGTCGCTCTTGTGCGCGAGCACGCGGCGCTCGCGGCCGTGATCGCCCCGGATGGTGACGTGCCGAGCGTGTACGCCTGCTACCGCTTCGCGGCGAAGCTGCGCGAGTACAAGCCGATGCTTGACGCCTGCATCGCCTCCGTGATCCGCGCGCTCAAGAAGGCCAACCCGCTGCTCGGGTGGGATGTGGCGATCGATGCGTCCGATATGCCTGCCTACGCGAACGGGCAGCGCTTCAAGTCCAAGAACGGCCCGGAACGCGAGAAGTACAGCGACCCGGACGCCTCCTGGGGGCACCGCTCCGCTGTCTCGACCCGGAAGGGCGGCGGCTTCTACGGCTACCGCCTGCACATGGCCGTCTGCTCAAAGACGGACCTCCCGCTCGCGTGGACCGTGGAGACGGCGAAGAAGAACGAAGGGCTGACCGTCGCGCCGCTGCTCGACGCGCTCAAGGCGCACGGGATCAACCCCGAGACGTGCGCGATGGACAAGGGCTATGACACGTCCACTGTCCACGACGCCTGCATGAACCGCGAAGTCCTGCCGGTGGTCGCGCTGCGCAAGACGCCGGCCGTCAAGCGTGGCGAGCACAAGCCGCCGACGTGCGAGCACGGCGAGTGGCAGTTCGCTGGTGCCGACCGCAAACGCAAGGCGACGAAGTGGCGCTGTCCGACCGGCGAGTGCAAGCCCGCCTCCATGTGGATCAAGGCCGACCGACTGCACCCGCTCATCCCGCGCGAGACGCTGCGCTCGAAGGGTCTTTACCGCAGGCGTGGCAGCGTCGAGCGGGCGTTCGGCAGGCTCAAGAACGAATGGAGCCTCACGCCGCTGCGAGTGCGGCGGATCGAGCGAGTGCGGCTGCACGCCGACCTCACGATCCTCTCGCAGTTGACGTGCGCGCTCAGCCGAGAGCGGGCAGTGGCGCTTGCGGCGTAGTGGGGGCGTCTCCCTCAGATGGTTGGCAGGCCGGAGACGCCCCCGGAGTTGTCAGCGAACAATACGAACCTACCGAGCTCTGCGGACTGTTCCGTCCGCGGGTAGCGAGAGTATGGTCGGCACGGTGTCTCCAGCCCTGGCAGGCCGAGACACGAAGCAGCGAACAACAGGAGTGCGTATGTATTTCAAGCTCGTTGAGACTGACGCCGGCTTTCACGCAAGGCTGTTCAATGCCAAGAAACAGCTCGTCATGTGGACCAAGGATCACGCGACCAAGGATGCGGTCATCGTCGTGTGCGGCGAAATCCGCAGCAACATGAGCGTGGCCACGCCGATCTACGACGTGTAGGTCACTCGGCCGAGGCGAGAGGGATCGTCTCCACAGGCGGCTTTGCCGCCGCGTACTTGAGCACGCAATCCCAGTCGCAGAAGTGCAGAGAGCGGTCCGCACGTTCGGTGATCGTCAGGAATGGCGCCGCCGACGTGCTGGCCGTCTGCATTGACGCGCCACAATCGCGGCAGTCGCAGTAGAAGATTCGCTCGATGCTCACAGAACCTCCCTTGTGGGTTTCGTCAGGCTATTTCGCCTTCCTGCCGGTTGAGCGCCACGCCCAGCCCTGCGACGCGGCGCTCGGCAGCGTTTCAGGACGCTTGTTCGGCCAGCGCGAATACATCGGCGAGGGAGCCGAGTCCGTCCCTCAGCTTCATCAGCGTCTCGAACCTCGGCTCGCACACCCCGCGCTCGATCCGGCTGATATGGGTCCGGTGAAGGCCCGACGCCTTGCTCAGATCGCTCTGCGACATGCCCTGCCGTTCGCGTA
This sequence comes from uncultured Solirubrobacteraceae bacterium, assembly GCA_963782325.1. GTDB lineage: Bacteria > Actinomycetota > Thermoleophilia > Solirubrobacterales > Solirubrobacteraceae > Palsa-744. The sequence goes on along the minus strand of CAWAJG010000003.1, from coordinate 49,939 downwards.
CCGTTCGGAGTGCCGCGCCGAACTGGGCGACCTCCCGCCACGCGCCTGCGTCACGCGCCCTCACGGCGCCAGCCGATAGCCGACGCCCCACACCGACACGACCCAGCCCACGGCGCCTGCGGCGGCGAGCTTCGCGCGCAGGCGGGACGCATGACTGCCTACGGTGCGAGTCGTGCCCGCCGAGCGAAAGCCCCACACGTCGCGCAGAAGCTCATGGCGTGTCCAGACTCGCTCAGGGTCGCAGGCCATGTGCACCAGCAGCGCGTACTCGCGGCGGCGAAGCTCCACCGGCAGCGAGGCGTACGCCACGGTGCGCGAGGCGGTGTCGATCGTCAGCTCGCCGTAGCGCAGGACATCGCAGCCTGCGCCTGCCTGCGATGCCAGCTCCGCGTCCAGCCTCGCGGGGTCGCTGACGACTCGTACATCGTGGCCGTAGACGAGCGCGGCCAGCGGGATATTCTCCGGCTGCATCAGGACTGACCTCCTGGTGTCAGCCCCCCGGCCGTTACAGCGGTGCGGGGGGCACTTGGTTAGGAGGCGCCGACGCTAGACTCGCCCCGCCATGCCGTCAACCACTTTCGCTAGCAGTTTCGCTAGACCCTCCTAGACCCGCCCATTGAACGGCGGGAAGGCTGGAGAGCGTTGATTCGCACCCGCTTTGTCGAAGCGATCATCTCCCCAGGTGCCGATCAGACACCCACCACGCACGATCAGCAGGGAGCACGACGCGCCTTAGTTGGCCGCTCCTTTCCACCAAGACCAGAAGCCGGTTCCAGTTCTTAAGTAAAGGGCATTCACACGCCAGGCCTCAACCGCTACCGCATCTCCGAGGTCGAGGCCTGGCTGCGCGAGCAGTACGGCTGGCCGCAAGGCCTGTAGACCGACTCCAACGGCTTGCACCGCGAGCCCCGCCTTTCGCCGATGTTCGCGGCTGTTTGCGGACCTGCGGAACATCGGGGCGCCCGGATTCGAACCGGGGACCTCGCCGACCCGAACGGCGCGCGCTACCAGGCTGCGCCACGCCCCGACGCAGCCCCAGTATCCCACACGCGCGGCCCCGGCCCCCCCGCCCCAACCCATCACCGCCGCCCGGTAGGCTCGCCCCACCGTGCCGTCGACCCCGATCACGGACATCATCGCGGAGATCGACCGCGTTCTCGAACCGGCTCGCTTCGAGGACTACTGCGTGAACGGCCTGCAGGTGCCGGGGCCGAGCCACGTGCGGACGATCGCCACCGGCGTGTCCGCCCACGCGGAGCTGTTCGAGCGGGCCGAGCAGCAGGGCGTGGAGCTGCTGCTCGTCCACCACGGCCTGTTCTGGGGCTCCGGGGTGAGGAGCCTCGACCCGATGCTCAAGCGACGGTTGCAGCTGCTGTTCGACGCGAACATCGCTCTGGCCGCCTACCACCTCCCGCTGGACGCCCACGCGCGGCTGGGGAACAACGCGATGCTCGCACGCGCGCTGCACGCCGAGGAGCTCGCTCCGTTCGGCCTCCACCACGGGCAGCCGATCGGCTTCCTCGCGAGCTTCCCCGACGACGGCCTCGCGCCGGAGGAGCTGTTCGCTCGCGTCCACGCGATCACCGCCCGCGAGCCGCTCGTCTTCGACGCCGGGCCCCCACGCGTACGCACCCTCGCGATCGTCTCCGGCGCCGGCACCGACTACACACCCGACGCGGCCGCCGCCGGCGCCCACGCGCTGCTCACGGGGGAGCCCACCGAGCGTTCGATGGCGCTCGCCCGCGAGGCCGGCATCCACCTGATCGCCGCCGGACACCACGCCACCGAGACCTTCGGCGTCAAGCGGCTGGGGGAGTACCTGCGCGAGCGCTTCGGCCTCAACCACGTCTTCCTCGACGTCCCCAACCCCGTCTGACGCGCGCCCGCTCCCCCGCGCCCCGCCCGCCGCTTGCGGCCGACCACAGGGCCCTAGGGTCAGACCTTCAACGACTAACATCTGGCGTACATCGTGCGAGTACCGAGGAGGGGAGAGCTGGATGGAGGCCGCAGCGCCGTCGACCACCGGGTCGCAGACGATCGCAGACCTGGTCGCGCGCTCGGCCGGTGAACATGCCGAGCGGGTCGCCGTCCGCTACAAGCGGGACGGCGCCTGGCACGACGTCACCTACACCCAGCTCGCGGACATCGTCGAGGAGATCGCCCTCGGGCTGATCGACCTCGGGATCGAAGCCGGCGAGCGGGTCTGCATCCTCGCGAACACCCGGCCGGAGTGGTCGTACGTGGACATGGCCGCGACCTCCGTGGGAGCGGTGGTGGTGCCGATCTACCAGACGAACTCCCCCGAGGAGTGCCTGTGGGTGATCTCCGACTCGGACGCCTGCGCGGTGGTCTGCGAGGACGACCAGCAGCTCGCGAAGATCGCCGCCATCCGCGAGCGGCTGCCGAGCCTGCGGACCGTCATCGTCATCGACGCGCCCGCGGAGACCTCCGGCCAACCCGCCGAGGAGGTCTCGGCCTCGACCAACGGCTCATCATCCAACGAACTCGCCGCGCAGGCTCCGATCACCCTGGAGCAGGTCCGCGAGCGCGGGCGCGCCCTGACGGGCGCCGGTGGGCGCACGGCCGCATCGTCCCCGGAGGCCGAGGAGCTGGAGGCGCGCCGGGCGGCCGTCCGCCCGGAGGACCCGTTCACGTTCATCTACACCTCCGGCACCACCGGCCCGCCGAAGGGCTGCGTGCTCACCCACGGCAACTACCGGGCGATCGTCGGCATGGTCAGCGAGGCGGGCGAGATCCAGGGCGACGAGGTCATCTACCTGTACCTGCCGCTCGCCCACTCCTACGCCCTGCTGATCCAGCTCGCGGTGTTCAGCCTCGGCGGTACGCTCGCGTACTTCGGCGGCGACACCAAGCAGGTCGTCGACGAGCTGGTCGAGGTCAGGCCGACCTACCTGCCGTCGGTGCCGCGGGTGTTCGAGAAGATCTACACCCTCGCCCGCGGCGCCATCGACGCGCAGCCGCCGGAGGAGCGCCGGCGTGCGCAGGAGGCGATCGAGCTCGGGGGGAAGGTCCGCGACATGATCACCCGCGGCGAAGAGGTCCCCGAGGAGCTGCGCGTGCCGTTCGAGGAGGCCGACGATCAGCTCTTCAAGAACGTCCGCGCGATCTTCGGCGGGCGCGTGCGCCGCGCGACCAGCGGCGCCGCGCCGATCGCCAGGGAGATCCTCGAATTCTTCTGGGCCTGCGGGGTGCCCGTGCTGGAGGGCTACGGGATGACCGAGACGTCCACCGCCGCCACCATCTCCACGATCGAGCACCACCGCTTCGGCACCGTCGGGCGGGCGCTTCCGGGCGTGGAGCTGAAGATCGCCGACGACGGCGAGATCCTCATCAAAGGCCCGAACATCTTCGCCGGCTACCACAACCAGGCGTCCACCAGCTTCGGCGCCGTCGAGAACGGCTGGCTGCACACCGGGGACCTCGGCTCGCTCGACGAGGACGGCTACCTGTCGATCACCGGGCGCAAGAAGGACATCATCATCACCGCCGGCGGCAAGAACCTCACGCCGGCGAACATCGAGAACGACCTCAAGCAGTCCCGCTGGATCTCCCAGGCGGTGATGCACGGCGACCAGCGCCCCTACCCGGTGGTGCTGATCACGCTCGACGAGGAGGAGATCCCCGCCTTCGCCCGCGAGCACGGCCTGCCCGAGGACATCCCCTCGCTCGCCGAGGACCCGACCGTGCACGCGCTCATCCAGCAGGAGCTGGACCGCGCGAACGCCAAATACGCGCAGGTGGAGCAGGTGAAGAAGTTCGTGATCCTCGACCACGACCTCTCCCAGGCGACCGGCGAGCTCACCCCCACGCTGAAGGTCAAGCGCAACGTCGTCAACGAGCGCTACGCGGGCCTCTTCGACGCCCTGTACGCGGGCTGAGGCGCCGGGCCCGGCGAGCGACGTGCGGCGGGCGGGATACCTGCGAAGATGAGGTTGCATGCGCACCGATCCATCCGATAACGGCGGCCTGTTCGTCGGCCGGCGCCCGGGCACCGCGCCCGTCCGCTACCGCTCGCTCCCCCTGCGCGGCGGCGAGCTGCGCCAGCGCGTCGACGGCTCGCTCGCCTCGATCATGCTCGCGGGGATCACGCTGCTGTGCATCCTCTGCTGGGGCCCGATACCCCTGGCTTGCCTGTGGATCGGCTCGCAGGTGAACTACCTGTCGGGCAGCGTCAGCCTTGGCATCCTCGGCTCGTTCATAGCGCTGTTCGCGCTCCTCTTCGGCGCGCTGGCGGTCATGCGCAGACTGGACTCCGCGTGGATCCTCGTCCGCCGCGCCGCCGGCCACGACCAGCGCACGGGCGTGCTCGGGCGCATCTTCGCCGCCGTCGCCGTCGTGTTCGCGCTCGGCTTCATGCTGTGGTTCCTGGTCATCCACGGGCCCGGCAACCTGATCGAACGCGGCGGGGGCGCGTGAGGACCCGGCGCCGGCCAGCGGCGCTCGCACGCGCAGTCGGGCTTCACGACCGCTGCTAGAACGAGGCCAGCGATGGGCCTGCTCGACTACTACCGACAATTCGAGGGGATGTCCGAGGAGGAGGTCAACGAGGGCCTCCGCGAGGAGGCGGCCGAGCGCCGGCGCAAAGCGCTCACCCGGGTGGAGACGCTCGACCTGTCCCTCACCACCTGGCCGGAGCTGCCCCAATCCGCGGATCGTCAGCGCGATCACGTTCGTCGCCCGCCGGGGGATGCACCGCTACCCCCAGCTCGGCGGGTGGGACCTGCGGGGACGCCTCGCCGAGCGCCACGGCGTGGACCCCGAGCGGCTGATCCTCGGCAACGGCGCCGCCGAGCTGCTCTCCGCGGCCACCCGCGCGCTGCTGGAGCCCGGCCAGCAGCTGCTCACCCGCTGGCCCTCCTACCCCCTTTACCCGATCATGGCCCGCCGCGCCCACGGGCAGGCGGTGCGCGTGAACGGCGGCGTGGACGCCCTGCTGGAGGCCGCCGCCCGCGAGCCGGAAGTGCGGGCGATCGCCATCGCCAGCCCCGACGACCCCACGGGCGAGCTGCTCCCCGTGGACGAGCTGCGGCGGCTGCTCGAGCATCTCCCCGCGGGCATCGCCGTGCTGCTGGACGAGGCGCTCGTGGACTTCGCCGACGCCCAGCCGGCCAGCTCCTCGCTGGAGCTCCTCGAGCACCACCCCCGGCTGCTCGTCTTCCGCAGCTTCTCCAAGGCGTGGGGCCTGGCCGGCCTGCGCATCGGCTACGCGATCGGCGGCCCCGGCTCCGGGGAGCTGCTCGCCGAGCTCGCCCCCGACCTCGGCGTCTCCGAGATCTCCCAGGCGGGGGCGTTCGAGGCGCTGCACAGCTGCTCGGAGCTGATCGAACAGCACGCGCGCGCGATCTGCGAGGAGCGCCCGCGCCTGACCGCCGCGCTGCGCGAGCACGGCTTCGAGGTCGCCGACAGCCAGGCGAACTTCGTGTGGGCCGCCCACCCGACGCTCCCCGGCGCCGAGCTGGCCGCGCGCCTCACCCGCGCCGGCATCCTCGTCGCCGCCGGCGACGCGCTCGGCGAGCCCCGCCACGCGCGCATCGCCGTCCACTCGCCGGCCGCCACCGACCGGCTGGTGAACGCCATCGAGAAACTGCCCTAACCCGTAGAGCCCGCCTGGCGCAACAGCGCGCCGGTGGTGCCCTCGAGGATCTTCCGCCAGGCGGAGATCGGCTCGTTGCTCTCGTCGAAGTGCTTGACGACTTTCCTGACGCGTTTGGCGGAGATCTCCAGTCCGTGGCGCTCGGCGACGGCGGCGTAGCGGTCGTAGTCGTCGACGAGCTGCTTGGTGACCGACTCGAAGCCGTGGCGCGCGATCTCCACGCGCGAGGTGAAGCTCATCATGGAGGTCTCGAACATCAGCTCGTCGCTGGCCTCCGGCTCGATCAGCACGATGTCGACCCCCGGGTAGCGCTGCTCCCAGCCCTTCGCGAGTTCGTGCAGGCGCTGGTGGGCGACGAGCTTGAACACCTGGTAGCCGATCTGCGGGAAGCCCATGTCGGAGACGCGCCGCGGCCGGCGGCCGCGCAGCGTGCTGACGTGCCGGGAGAAGTCGTTGACGAACGGGACGATCGGGTTGATGACCACCACCAGCTTCGCCCCAGCCTGGATCGCGAGGTCGAGGTTGGTGGTGGAGACGATCCCGCCGTCGATCAGCTCGCGGTCGTGGACGCGTACGGGCGCGTACACCATCGGCAGGGCCCCGGAGGCGCGCACGGCGGTGGAGATGGGGACGTCGCGGGCGCCGTCCAGGCCGAACACCACCCGCTCGCAGCTGTCGAGGTCGGTGGCCGTCAGGTAGAGCTCGCACGCCAGCTCGCCGAAGCTGTCGGTGCGCCCGGGCTCGCTGAGGACCTCTCGCAGGTAGTTCTCGATGCCGCTGCCGGAGTACAGGCCGGAGGGCAGCGCGCCGGCGAGCCCGACGATGATGTCCATCAGCGACACGCCCCCGGGCTGGGAGATGACTTCCCGCGCGAGCGACGCCGCCCGCAGCGGAAACAGCGCGCCCTTGCGGGCGAACTCCGCGAGGTTCAGGTGCAGCAGGTCGCCGACGTCGAGGTCCTTGAACGGCGCTTTGCCCTGGCGGGTGACCACCCGCATCATCTCCTCGGGCGTGACCCCGTTTGCGCAGAGCGCCGCGATGAACGAGCCTGCGGAGGTGCCGACGTACACGTCGAAGTTGTTGACCGTGCTGTTGACTGCCAGCAGGTCGAGTGCGCGCAGGGCGCCGATCTCGTACACGCCGCCCGTGAAGCCGCCCCCGCCGAGCACCAGCGCGGTCTTGTCGCGCCTCGGCCGCCGCCGGCGCTCGACCGATGCCGGCCGCCCGACGCCGCGGGCGGCGATTCCTCGCGTCCGTGCTTTGGCCTTCCCGGCCGCCTCCAGCTTGACAACCTTGCCCATCCCAGGAACATTTTACGGCTCCGTGCTCCGCAATCCTGCCGCGAGAGTCCTCATTCTGCTGCTCGGACTTCTACTCCCGGCCATGGCGGGAGTCCCCGCCGCCGGCGCCCAGGAGGCCCTGGCGGGGCTGCAGGCCGATTTCAGCCACCAGCTCGCGCTGGGCGGCGCCGCGGACGGCGCGTACGTGTACGACCTGACGACCAAGCAGCCGCTGTTCTCCGAGCGCGCGAACGTCATGCGTCCGCCGGCGTCGGTGGAGAAGCTGTACACGGCCACCACCGCCCTCGCGCTGATGGGCCCGTCGGCGCGGCTCGAGACGACCGTGTACGGGGTCGGGCACATGGCCCCCGGGGGCGTGTGGGAAGGCAGCCTGTATCTGAAGGGGGGCGGAGACCCGACGTTCGGCTCGACGGCGTTCATCGACAGCCACTACGGCGGCATCGGCGCGAGCGTCTCCGCGCTGGTGTCAACCCTCGTGCGCACCGACCACATCCACCGCGTCACCGGGTCGGTGGAGGGCGACGAGTCCTACTTCGACTCGCTCCGCGGCGAGCCCTCCAGCGACTACGCCTGGGACCCCTTCCTCGAAGGAACGCTCATCCGGCCTCGCGTTCAACCGCGGCGAAACCGGCGGCGAACACGGGCCGCACGCGCCCGCCGCGTACGCCGCCCGGGAGCTGTGGGGCGCGCTGAAGAACGACGGCGTGAGCATCGCCGGGGGCGCCGGCGCCGCGACCACCCCCGCGGGCGCCGTCCAGCTCGCGCAGGTGCCCTCCCCCACCCTCCAGCAGCTGCTCGCCCTGATGCTGCCGCCGTCGGACAACTTCTTCGCGGAGACGCTCGTCAAGGACCTCGGCGCCCGCTACGGCGCCGGCGGCACGACCGCGGCCGGCGCGGCGGTCGTGACGGGCACGATCGCCAAGCTGCTCGGCATCCACCCCCACGTGGTCGACGGCTCCGGGCTCTCCGAAGAGGACAGAACCTCCCCCTACCAGGTGGCCGACCTGCTGGTCGAGCTCGCAGGGACGCCCATCGGCGAGGTGCTGCGCGACAGCATGGCGGTGGCCGGGCGCACGGGGACGCTGGAACTGCGGATGCGCGACACCCGCGCCGCGGGCGACTGCCAGGGCAAGACGGGCACGCTCACCGGCGTCTCCAACCTCGTCGGCTACTGCCAGGCCGCCGACGGGCACACGCTCGCGTTCGCCGTCTTCAACGACGGCATCGCCATCGAAACCGCCCACACCCTCCAGGACAACATGGCGATCACCGTCGCCGACTACTGATTCTCCACATTCGGAAGATCAGGCCGCATGCGGCCTGATCCGAGGCCGCGCATGCGCGGTCTCGCCGGCGGCGCATGCGCCGCCGGAACTACCCGGATAGAAGGTCGAGCAGCCCGGCTTCGTCGAGCACGCTGACGCCCAGCCGCTCGCGCCTTCTCGAGCTTCGAGCCGGGGCTGTCGCCGGCGACGAGGTAGTCGGTCTTCTTGGACACCGAGCTGGTGACGCGCCCACCCGCCGCGAGGATGCGCTGGGTGGCGGCCTCGCGGGAGAGCTCGGGGAGCGTGCCGGTGAGCACGAGCGTCTTGCTCGGCGAGCGGGCCCTCGGACGGCGGCGGGCCGTCTTCGTGGAAGCGCAGGCCGATGTCGCGCAGGTCGGCGATCAGCTCGCGCATGCTCGGGTCGTCGAGCTGGGCGCGGATCGATACGGCCATCTTCTCCCCCACTCCGGGCGTCTCGGCGATCTGCTCGGTGGTGGCGTCCAGCAGCGCGTCGATGTCGCGGAAGCGCTGGGCGAGGTTGCGTCCGGTGACCTCCCCCACCTCCTCGATCCCCAGCGCGAACAGCACGCGCGCGAACGGGCGCTCCTTGGAGGCGTCGAGCGCCGTCAGGAGGTTCCCGGCGGAGAGCTCGCCGAAGCCCTCCAGCTCGAGCAGCTGGTCCTCGCTGCAGGCGGTAGAAGTCGGCGGCGGTGCGCACCAGCCCGCGCTCCTGCAGCAGCGCGACCTGCTTCTCGCCGAGGCCGTCGATGTCCATCGCGCCGCGCGAGACGAAGTGCTTGAGCAGCTGCCACGCGCGGCCGGGGCAGACGGGGTTGGGGCACTTCGTGAACACGCTGCCCTCGGGCTTGACGGTGGGCGTGTCGCAGAACGGGCAGCGCTCGGGCGGGTGCGGTTGCGGCGGGCGGCGCCGGCGCTCGGCGACGTGGGGGGCCGGGGAGATCACCTGCGGGATCACGTCGCCGGCGCGCAGCACGATCACCTCCTCGCCCTCGCGGAGGTCCTTGCGGACGATGTCCTCCTCGTTGTGGAGGGTCGCCAGCTTGATCGTCACCCCGCCCGACCTCCACCGGCTCGAGCACCGCGTACGGGCGCAGGTCGCCGAACTTGCCGACGTTCCACATCACCTTCTCGAGCTTCGTGACGGCGGTCGTCGGCGGGAACTTCCAGGCGACCGCCCAGCGCGGGTCGCGCCCGACCGCGCCGAGCCGGCGCTGGAGCTCGAGGTCGTCGACCTTCACGACCGCGCCGTCGATCTCGAAGTCGAGCTCGCCCCTGCGCCGCTCCCACTGGAGGCACTGCTCGATCACCTCGTCCTCGCCGGCGAGCAGCTTGATGTCGCGGTTGACCCGGAAGCCGTGCTCGCGCAGCCACTGCAGCGCCTGCGAGTGGCGCTCGAAGGACAGCCCGTCGGTGACGCCCACCTGGTAGCACCAGATCGAGAGCGGACGCTTGGCCGCGTCCGCGGGGTCGAGCTGGCGGATGGTGCCCGCGGCCGAGTTGCGGGGGTTCATGAACGTCGATTCGCCCGCTTCCGCGCGGCGCTCGTTGAGCGCGGTGAAGTCCTTCAGCGACATGTACACCTCGCCGCGCACCTCCACCAGCGCCGGCGCGTCGTGGATGCGCAGCGGGATCGCGCCGATCGTGCGCAGGTTGTGGGTGACGTCCTCGCCGATCTCGCCGTTGCCGCGCGTGGCCCCGCGCTCGAGCACGCCGTCGCGGTAGACGAGGCTGATCGCCAGGCCGTCGATCTTCGGCTCGACGACGAACGTGAAGTCGGGGTCCTCGATCCCCTCGCGCGCGAGGTGGTTGCGCATCCGCTCGACCCACGCCCGCAGCTCCTCCGCCGAGCGCACGTTCCCGAGCGAGAGCATCGGCTCCAGGTGCTTGACCTTCTCCAGGCGCCCCACCGGCTCGCCGCCGACGCGCTGGGTGGGCGAGTCGGGGGTGACGAGCTCGGGGTGATCGCGCTCGATCGCCCGCAGCTCGTCGAGCAGCCGGTCGTACGCGTCGTCGCCGATCTCCGGGTCGTCGAGCACGTAGTAGCGGTATGCGTGGTGCTCGAGCTGCTCGCGCAGCTCCGCGCGCGCGCTCGCTGGCGGCGCTCACGGCTGCGGCGCTCGTGGGCTGGCCGATCTCCGATCGGTGGGGCGAGCATGGACTCCAGGTCGAAGCGCCGGAGCGCCTCCAGGCTCGGGCGGTCGGTGAGGTCGAAGTGGATCGGCGTGACGGCGATCCGCCCGGCGGCGACCGCCGCGAGGTCGGTGCCCGGCTCGTCGTGGAAGCCCGGGTCCGAGCCGTAGATCCAGTAGCGGCGGCGGTGCTCCTCCTCGCGCTCGAGCTTCAGCTCGTCGCGGTAGATGCGCTTGCCGAGGCTCGTCACCTCCACCCCGCCGGGCTCGCCGGCGGGGACGTTGATGTTCAGCAGCGTCCTCGCCGGCAGCGGCACGTCCTCGATGCGCTCGACCAGCCGCGCCACGAACGCGGCCGCCGTCGTCGAAGCCGAAGCCCCCGTCGAAGCGGTAGTCGAGCGCGCCCGCCCGCGACTGCTGGGAGACGGCGATCGCCGGCAGGCCCAGCACGACTCCCTCGAGCGCCGCGGCGACGGTGCCCGAGTAGGTGATGTCGTCGCCGAGGTTCGCGCCGTGGTTGATGCCCGCCACCACCAGGTCGGCGGCGAAGTCCTCGATGATGCCGAGGCTGGCCAGGCGCACGCAGTCGACGGGCGTGCCGTCGGTCGCGTAGCCCATGTGTGCCGTCCGAGAACGGCACCTCCGCCACCCACAGCGGCCGGCGGGTGGTGATCGAGCGCGCCATCGCCGAGCGGTTGCCGTCGGGCGCGATCACCGCCAGGCGCACCCCGTCGAGCTCGACGAGCGCCCGGCGCATCGCCTGCAGCCCGTCGGCCTCGATCCCGTCGTCGTTCGTGAGGAGCACGTTGAGCATCGCTCGGACCAGCATAGGGGCCCGCCCAGCCTGCAGCCGCCATCCGCGCGCGCTGTCAACCGGGGGCAAACGGTCCCCCTATGCTCGCCGTCCGTGAATGCGAACGAAGGCGAGCGGCGTCGTGTCCTATGGCTGCGCGCACGGCGGAAACGGTGGTCGGGGAGATGGAGTGGACGGGCGGCGCTCGCGTGCGTGTCAGGTGTCGCACTAGCTGCCAGTCGGTGCTACACTCAGATCGATGCCGACCACCAGGCCGCGGTACACGCTTACGGACACCGGACACCTGCGCGAGCTCCTCGACGCCGCCGAGGGCCGTTGGCCCGAGGTCGCCGACCGTAAGGAGCTACTCCTCAAACTGGCTGAGGAGGGTCGCGGCGCCATTCGCCGCGACGCGGATCGTCTTGCCGCGGAGGGGGGCGTCAGCCGCGCTCAGGCCGCACTCGAGCGCATCCCCTCACTCGTCGATGCGGAGCTGCTTCTCTCCGATCGCGCTTGGAGCTGAGTATGGCCGCCGCGAAGCGGTGGCTGTTGCTGGACAAGTCGGTGCTCGCCCGCAAAACGGAGCTGGATCCTGCGCTGGGAGATCCCTGCCTGTGTGCGATCACCAGGTTCGAGGTGCTGTACAGCGCACGCTCACCCGCCGACTTCGCCCAGCTCGAGTCCGAGCTCGACGCCTTCCACGAGCTTCGAGTGAACACTGAGACGATCGCGATCGCCCGTACCGCCCAACGAGAGCTCGCCGAATCGAGTCAGCACCGCGTACCCATCCCAGATCTCCTGATCGCCGCCTGCGCACAGCAGCATCGGGCTGCGGTCCTGCACATCGACCGCCACTTCGAGACCTTGGCGCGGGCGTTGTCGTTCACACCGGTACGCGCGAGCTGACAGACGATCGCTCAGCTGTCGTGATCGCGTCGCGAAGCCCGCGCTGAACCGTGATCACTGGCGCCGGGCGTGTGGTCTCGGTAGCTCACCGACACCAGCGCCAGCCCGTGAGCCGGCGCCGTGCGCCCCGCGTGCGCCCGCGACCTTCCGTCGAGCAGCTCGACGAACTCCTCGACAGCGATCGCCCCGCGCGCGACGTCGAGCATGGTGCCGACGAGCACGCGGTTCATGTGGCGCAGGAACATGTCCGCCTCGATCCACAGCTCGAGCAGATCGCCGCACTCGCCCGCTTCGAGCCACTCCGCGCGGGTGACATTGCAGTTGAAGTAGGAGTGCTCGGTTTCGGTGGGGGTGAACGCCGTGAAGTCGTGCCTGCCGAGCAGCGCCCCAGCGCACGCGCGCAGCGCGTCCCTGTCGACGGGCCCCGTCCACCAGTACGCGCGCCCGCGCTCGAACACCGAGCGCGTGCGACGCGCGAGCACGCGGTAGCAGTAGGTGCGGCTGACGGCGTCGCGGCGCGCGTCGAAGCCCTGCGGCGCCGGCTCTGACGCGAGCACGGCGAGGTCGTCGTCGAGCAGCCCGTTCAGCCGCAGCGGATCGACCGCCTCGTGCGCGTAGCTCGCGACCTGTCCCCACGCGTGGACTCCCGCATCGGTGCGCCCGGCGACGGTCAGCGTCAGCGCGTGCCCGTCGCAGTCGGTGTCCCCGAGCACCGTGCGCAGCGCGCGCTCGAGCTCCTCCTGGACCGTCCGCTTGCCCGGCTGGCGCGCCCAGCCGGCGAAGCCGCCGCCGTCGTACTCGATCGTGAGCTTCGTGACCAAGCTCAGACGAGCTCGATGAACACCATCTCCGTGGCGTCGCTGCGGCGCGGCCCGAGCTTGAGGATGCGCGTGTAGCCGCCGGGGCGCTCCGCTGTAGCGCGGGGCGACCTCGGCGAACAGCTTGTGCACGGCGAACTTGTCCTGCGAGAGCGTCGAGAGCGCCTGGCGGCGCGCGTGCAGGTCGCCGCGCTTGGCGAGCGTGATCAGCTTCTCGATCTCCGGCTTGACCGCCTTGGCCTTCGCCTGGGTCGTTTCGATGCGCTCGTGCTCGATGATCTCCTTGCTCAGGTTCATCAGCAGCGCCTTGCGGTGCGCGGAGTCCCGGCGAGAGCTTGTTGCGTGTCTTCTGGTGGCGCATCGTCGGAGGAGTGTAGGCGAGATGTGAAGCCGGGGAGTTACTCCGCTCGACAGTCCTGTATAACCATAGTTAGACAGAGCGCGTCGGTGGACATACTCCTCCGGGCATCAGTCCTGGCGCAGGCTGAGGCCCCTTGCGTGCAGCGTTTCGATGACCTCGTCGATCGACTTTTTGCCGAAGTTGGGGATCGCGTTGAGCTCGGCCTCGGACTTGGAGATGAGGTCGCCGACCGTCTGGATGCCGGCGCGCTTGAGGCAGTTGTACGAGCGGACGCCGAGCTCGAGCTCCTCGATGAGGATCCCCCACTCCTCTCCCTGGAGCGCCGCCTGCGCGCCTCCGCCGACGGCCAGCCCGTGCCCGTCGAGCTGCCCGCCGGGAGTCGCGCGCAGCTCCTGGATGCGGTCGGCGTCGGTGAAGATCGCGAGCTGGCTGATCAGCAGCTCGGCGGCCTCGCGCAGCGCCGCCTGCGGGTCGATCGAGCCGTCGGTCTCGATGTCGAGGGTGAGCTTGTCGAAGTCCGTCTTCTGGCCCACGCGCGCCTGCTCGACCGCGTAGGCGACTCGCCGTACGGGCGAGAAGATCGAGTCGATCGGGATCACCCCGATCGGCTGGTCGGCTCGACTTGTTTTCCTCGGCCGGGCGGTAGCCGCGGCCGCGGCCGATCGTCATGTACAGCTCGAGCTTGGTTTTCTTCTCGAGCGTGGCGATGTGGAGGTCGGGGTTGAGGATCTCCACGCCGGCGGGCAGGTCGATGTCCTTGGCGGTGATCTCGCCGGGGCCGGTCACCACCAGCGGCGCCTCCACCTCGCTGGCGTCGGAGTGCATCCGGCAGACCACGCCCTTGAGGTTGAGCACGATGTCGGTGACGTCCTCCTTGACGCCCTGAATGGTGGAGAACTCGTGCGCTACGCCCTCGATCCGCACGCTCGTGACGGCCGCGCCGGCCAGCGATGACAGGAGTACGCGTCTCAGCGAGTTGCCGAACGTGTAGCCGAAGCCACGATCGAGCGGCTCGATCGTGAAGGTGCCACGGTTCTGCTCCACGGACTCGCTTGTGATCCGGGGGATTTGGAAGTCGAGCATGAGGGTCCTAACGTCGTTTTGGTCTCGCGCCGGCATCCGTGAGGCCACCGGCTGCGACGCCGTCGCCCGAATGGGCGAGGCGCGGGGCAAAGTCGCTTCTACTTCGAGTACAGCTCGACGATGAGCTGCTCCTGCACCGGCGCGGCCACCTCGCGCCGCTCCGGCTTGCGTAGCACCTTGGCCGTGAGCGACTCGTGGTCGGCCTGGAGCCACGCGGGTATCTGTCCGGTCAGCTCGGTGGCGTCCCTCACCACCTGCGTCGCCGGTGTGCCCGCCTTGATGGCGATGACGTCGCCCGGGCGTACCTGATAGCTGGGGATGTCCACCCGCCGGCCGTTGACCGTCCAGTGGCCGTGGCGGACGAGCTGGCGCGCCTGCCGGCGCGAAGCGGCGAAGCCGAGCCGCACTAGCACGTTGTCCAGCCGGCACTCCAGCAGCGCGAGCAGGTTCTCGCCGGTGATCCCCGACTGGCGCGAGGCCTTTTCGTAGTAGCCGCGGAACTGCTTCTCCAGCACGCCGTAGTAACGGCGCGCCTTCTTCTTCTCGCGCAGCTGCAGACGGTACTCGCTCTGTTTCATCCGTCCCCGCCCGTGCTCGCCCGGCGGGTAGGAGCGGCGCTCGACGCCGCACTTGTCCGTCAGGCAGCGCTCGCCCTTGAGGAACAGCTTCTGTCCCTCGCGGCGGCACTGCTTGCACTGGGGGCTCGTATCCCTGGCCATCGCTAGACGCGCCTCCGCTTGCGCGGGCGGCAACCGTTGTGGGCCTGCGGCGTCACGTCCTTGACGCCGGTCACTTCCAGGCCGGCCGCCTGCAGCGAGCGGATCGCCGTCTCGCGGCCCGAGCCGGGCCCCTTGACGTACACCTCCACCTTCTGCAGCCCCTGCTCGAGGCCCTTGCGGGCGGCGGCGTCGGCGGTCACCTGGGCGGCGAAGGGGGTGGACTTGCGCGAGCCCTTGAAGCCGGCGCCGCCGGCGGACTCCCACGCGATGACGTTGCCCGCCGTGTCGGTGAGCGAGACGATCGTGTTGTTGAACGACGTCTTGATGTGCGCCTGTCCGACGGGGATGTTCTTTTTCGGCTTGCGCCGGCCGCGAGCGCGTTTGGGAGCAGGCGGCATTTACTTCTTTCCGGCTTTCTTCTTGCCGGCGACCTGCATGCGCTTGGGGCCCTTGCGCGTGCGGGCGTTGGTCTTGGTCTTCTGACCGCGCACCGGCAGGCCGCGACGGTGGCGCAGGCCACGGTAGGAGCCGATCTCCTGCAGGCGCTTGATGTCATTCAGGCGCTCGCGGCGGAGGTCGCCCTCGACGGTCAGCCCGTCGTCGATCGCGTCGCGCAGCTTCGCGACCTCGTCCTCGGTGAGGTCGCGGATGTACGTGTCGGGGTCGACGCCCACCTGCTTGAGGACCTTGTTGGACGTCGAGCGCCCGATGCCGAAGATGTAGGTGAGCCCGATCTCCGAGCGCTTGTTCAGCGGCAGGTTGACGCCGGCGATGCGTGCCATCTAGACGATCACCCCTGGCGCTGCTTGTGGCGCTTGTTCTGGCAGATCACCAGCACCACCCCGTGGCGGCGGATGATCTTGCATTTCTCGCACATCGGCTTGACCGACGGTCTGACCTTCATGATCCCTTTCAGCGGCTGGTTCCGGCGACGCGGCTCTGGCTGCCGCCCGGGCCGCCGCTACCGGTCGAGGATATGCCCTTGCGCACGCTCACGCGTCCCGCTCGGGCAGGAATCCAGATGGTAGCAAAGCTTGTCGCGCCACCGGCGATCCCCCTCGACGACCGCTCTCGCCGGCCGGGTGTGGTGCTCAGCGCGCGCCGGCGATGCCCTCGACGACCGCCTCTGCGCCCGGCGCGGGGACCCCGTCGAGGCCGCGTGCGTCGGGCGGCAGATGCCACGGTGTGAGGATCAGCGGCCCGGCGGCGGTGACGGCGACGGTGAACTCGAAGTGGGCCGCGGCGGAGCCGTCCTGGGAGAAGATCGCCCAGCCGTCGCCGCCCACACGCACGCTCGGACGACCGGCGGTGGTCATGGGCTCGATCGCCAACACCATGCCCTCCTCCAGCAGCGGCCCCTTCCCCGGCTTGCCGTAGTTGGGCACCTGCGGATCCTCGTGCATGCTCCGCCCGACGCCGTGGCCGACGAGCGAGCGGACGATCGAGAAGCCGGCGGCCTCGACCACGCCCTGGATCGCGTTCGAGACATCTCCTATGCGGTTGCCGTCGAGGCACTGGGCCACGCCGGCGTGCAGCGACTCCTCGGTGACCGTGAGCAGGCTGCGGACCTTGCCGTCTATGTCCCCCACCGCGAACGTCCGCGCGGCGTCCGCCACCCAGCCGTCGAGCGTGACCCCGACGTCGATGGAGATGATGTCGCCGCCCTTCAGCCGGTGGGGACCGGGGATCCCGTGGACGATCATCGCGTTCGGCGAGGCGCAGATCGAGCCGGGGAAGCCTCGGTAGCCCTTGAACGTGGGGGTCGCCCCGCGCGCACGGATGAAGCGCTCGGCGAGCGTGTCCAGCTCGGCGGTGCTGACGCCCGCCCGCACGTTCTCCTCGATCGCGTCCATGGTCGCCGCCAGGATCGCGCCCGCCTGCGCCATCTTCTCGATCTCCTCGGGGGACTTCTTGATGATCACCCAAGGAGCTTAGCTACAGGCCCTCCTCCAGGCGCAGCGTGGCGACGGTGGCCCTGATGTGCGCGTGAACCTCGTCGGCGGTGCGCCGCCCGTCGAAGCGTCGCAGCAGCCCGGCGCGATCGTAGTAGGCGACCAGCGGCTCGGTCTGGGAGTGGTAGACCTCCAGGCGCCGACGGATCGTCTCCTCCTCGTCGTCGTCGCGCTGCATCAGCCGCGCGCCGTCCTGGTCGCACACGCCCTCGTGCTTGGGCGGATCGAAGTCCACGTGGTAGATGTGGCTGGGGTTCTTCACGCACACCCGCCGCCCGGCCAGGCGCCGGACGAGATCGTCGTCGGGCATTTCGATCAGCAGCGCGGCGGTCAGCCGCCGCTCGAGGCCCCTGAGCGCCTCGCCCAGCGCGTCCGCTTGGTGCTCGTTGCGGGGGAAGCCGTCCAGCAGGAAGCCGTCGCGGGCGTCGCCGTCGCCGATGCGCCCGATGATCATCCCCACGATCACCTCGTCGGGGACGAGCTCGCCGGCGTCCATGTACCGCTTGGCCGCGGCACCGAGCTCGGTCCCTTCCGTCACCTGCGCGCGCAGGATGTCGCCGGTTGAGATGTGCGGCAGGGAGAAGTCTTCGTGCAGGCGATCCGCCTGGGTGCCCTTTCCAGCGCCGGGTGGGCCGAGCAGGATCAGGTTCAGTTCGGGCACGACCAGCGCAGCCTACCCGCTCCGGGGGTGCCATTGCCACCGCAGATCCCCGCGTCACATGGCCCGCGACGCCCCTGCGACGCGCGCGGTGCAGCTGGCCAGCTAAAGCGAAGCCGCTCCCTCTGGCGGCCGTCGCGAAGTCACGGCCGCCAGAGGGAGCGGCGAAGCGCTACTTGAGGAACCCCTCGTAACTTCGCATCATCAGCTGCGCCTCGAGCTGCTTCATCGTTTCGAGCGCGACGCCGATGACGATCAGGATGGAGGTGCCGCCGAACTGGAACTGCTGGTGGGTCTGCGAGAAGACGATCGCCGGCAGCGCCGCGACCGCCGCGAGGAACAGCGCGCCGGGGAAGGTCAGGCGGGCGAGGATGCGGTCGAGGAATTCCGCCGTCGGTCGCCCGGGGCGCACGCCGGGGATGAAGCCGCCGTACTTCTTCAGGTTGTCCGCCTGGTCGACGGGGTTGAACGTGACGGCGGTGTAGAAGTAGGTGAAGACGAGGATGAGCAGCGACTGGCCGAGGATGTAGTGCCAGCCGTTGGGGGTGAAGAAGTCCGACAGCTGCGTCCCCCAGTGGCTTTTCACGAGCTGCCCGACGGTCGGCGGGAAGGCCATCAGGCTGGCGGCGAAGATCACCGGGATGACTCCCGCCATGTTCACGCGCAGCGGCAGGTAGGTCTGGCCGCCTTCGGTCATGCGCCGCCCGATCACGCGCTTGGCGTACTGGACGGGTATCCGCCGCTGCCCTTCCTGGACGAAGACGATGCCGGCGACGACGGCGAGCACGAGGAACGGGGCGAGCACCTTGAACACCTGATCCTGGGTGGTCCACCACTGGTTGATCGCGGATGGCAGGCGCGAGACGATCGAGGCGAAGATCAGCAGCGAGATGCCGTTGCCGATGCCGCGCTGGGTGATGAGCTCGCCGATCCACATCAGCAGCACGCAGCCGGCTGTCAGGCAGACGACGATCAGGAAGATGTGGGGTACGTCGAAGTGCGTGATCACGTTTTCGCCGGCTTTCGCCTGGAGGCTGTGGAACAGGAAGACGTAGCCGACCGACTGGGCGAAGGCGAGACCGACCGTCAGGTAGCGGGTGTACTGCGTGATGCGGGCCTGACCGACCTCGCCTTCCTTGGAGAGCTTCTCCAGCGATGGCACCGCCACCTGCAGCAGCTGGAGGATGATCGAGGAGGTGATGTACGGCATGATCCCCAGCGCGAAGATCGCGATCCGCGACAGGCTGCCGCCGGAGAAGAGGTTGAGGTAGCTGAGGATGCCGCTGCCGCTGAACTCTTTCTGGATGTTGTTGACCGCCGTGAGGTTGACGCCGGGCACGGGCACGTGCGAGCCGAAGCGGTAGATCAGCAGCATCGCGGCCGTGAAGGCGATCTTCTTGCGGATGTCCGCAACCTGGAAGGCGTTTAGGATCGTCGCGAGCATGGCCGGGAGGCCGATTCTAGCTGCCGACGAGTCGCGAAGCGACGATCACCGACGCCCCGGAGGGCGTCGTTTCCATCAGGAGGGCTTCCCGGACGGAGGCCCGAGCACTACACAGGTGCCGCCTGCCGCCTCGATGCGCTCGCGCGCGGTGGCGCTGAATGCGTGCGCGTGGACGGTGAGCGCCTTCGACAGCTCGCCCTTGGCGAGCAGCTTCACCGGCACGTCGTTGCGCCTGGCCAGCCCGCGTGCCTGCAGCAGCTCGATCGTGACCTCGGTGCCGGCGTCGAAGCGGCTCTCCAGCGCGGCGATGTTGACCGGCTGGGTGTGCGTGCGGAAGGGCTCGAACGGCATCGACTTCTTCATGTGCGGACCGCGCAGCTTTCGCATGCGCATGTGGATCGGCATCTGCCCGCCCTCGAAGCTGGCCCGTCGCTTGGAGCCCGAGCGCGAACCCGCGCCCTTCTGCCCGCGCCCGGCGGTCTTGCCCGTGCCCGAGCCTTCGCCGCGCCCCACGCGCTTGCGTGGACGGCGGCTCCCGGGCGCGGGCGCCAGGCTGTGGAGCCCGATGCGCTGCGGTGGATCCTGCCCCTCTGCCCGAGCGGCGCTCACTTGGCCTCCTTCACCTCGACGAGATGCCGGACGGCGTGGAGCATGCCGCGCGCCTGCTCGGAGTCTTTGACCTGCACCGTGTGGCCGATGCGGCGAAGCCCGAGCGAGCGCAGCGTGTCCCGCTGCCTGCCGTTGGCGCCGTTGCTCGATCGGCGCTGGGTGACGCTCAGGCTGCCCATCATGCGGGTGCCCCGTCTGCGTCGGGCGCCGTGGACGGCGCCGGCGGCGCCTCGGCCTCCGTGGCCGGCTGCGAGTCGTCGGCCGTCGTCGCCGCGGCTGTCTCCAGCTCGCCCTCGGCGCCCCGGGCGGCGCCGTTCGCCGGCGCTCCGCCGAGGCCGAGGACCTGGCTGATGGTGAGCCCGCGCAGCTTGCCGACCTCCTCGGGGGTGCGCAGGCCACGCAGGCCGGCGACGGTGGCCTTCACGAGGTTGATGGGGTTCTGGGTACCGAGGCTCTTGGAGAGGATGTCGTGGATGCCCGCCAGCTCGAGCACCGCGCGCACGCCGCCGCCGGCGATCACGCCGGTACCGGGCGAGGCCGGCTTCAGCAGCACGCGACCGGAGCCGAACACGCCGGTCGTCTGGTGGGTGATGGTGCTGCCGTGCTTCGGCACCCGGAAGAGGTCCTTCTTGGCGCGCTCCACGCCCTTCTGGATCGCCAGCGGCACCTCGTTGGCCTTGCCGTAGCCGACGCCCACCACTTCGCGTTCGTCGCCGACGACCACCAGCGCGGTGAACGAGAAGCGGCGACCGCCCTTGACGACCTTGGCCACGCGGTTGATCTCCACCACGCGCTCCTGGAGGTCGAGGCCGGCTGCGTTGACTGAGCGGTCTGTGGTTATGGACATGGGCAGAAGGGAGAGGGTAGCGGGGCTGGCTGCTCAGACGGTGATGCCGGCCTCGCGCAGCGCGTCGGCGAACGTGCGGACGTGCCCGTGGTACTTGTAGCCGCCGCGGTCGAACACCGCCTCGGAGACGCCGGCGGCTTTGGCGCGCTCGGCGAGCATCTGCGCGGCGCGCGTGGAGCGCTCGGCTTTGGCGAGCCCTCGGAGCTCCGGCTCGAACCAGTTGACGGCCGCGATCGTGTGCGCGGCGGTGTCGTCCACGAGCTGGGCGGACAGGCCGCGGTTGGAGCGGAACACCGAGATCCGGGGCCTCGTCGCCGTCCCCGAGATCTTCGCGCGCACCCGGCGGCGGCGTTTCAGCCTGCGCGTCTCCTTGGTGAGCACGGTCATGCTCGCTTGCCGACCTTCCTGGGCACGTACTCGCCCTCGTAGCGGATGCCCTTGCCCTTGTACGGCTCCGGCGGGCGCTGCTTGCGGATGACCGCGGCGGTCTCGCCGACCAGCTGCTTGGAGATGCCTTTGACGACCACCCGCGTGGGCTGCGGCACCTCGAATTCGATGCCGCTCGGCGCCGGGATGGGAACCGGGTGCGAGTAGCCCACCGCAAGCTCCAGGTCTTTCCCCTTCAGCTGCGCGCGGTATCCCACACCCTGGATCTCCAGCCGCTTCTCGTAGCCGTTGGTGACGCCCTCGACCATGTTCGCGACGAGCGTGCGGGTGAGCCCGTGCAGAGCGCGATGTTCGCCGCGGTCGGTCGGTCGCGTGACGAGCAGCCGCTCGCCTTCCTGGGTCACCTGGATGTCCCGGTGGATGCGCTCGCTGAGCTCGCCTTTGGGCCCCTTCACGTGGACCGACTCGGGCTCGATCGACACGGTCACGCCGGCGGGCACGGGGATTGGCTGTCTACCGATTCTCGACATGGGCCCAGATCACCACACCTGCGCGAGGACCTCGCCACCGACGCCTGCCGCACGGGCGTCGTGGCCGGTCATGAGGCCGTGCGAGGTGGACACGATCGCCGTCCCCATTCCCCCGAGGACCTTCGGTATGTGCTTGGCATCCACGTACGTCCGCTGGCCCGGGCGCGAGATCCGCCTCAGCCCTGAGATCGCCGAGCGCCGATCCTCGGTGTACTTGAGCCGGATCTGGATCAGCTCCCCAGCGGCGTCGCCGGGCGCGGGAATCACCGACCAGGACTCGATGTAGCCCTGCTCGTCGAGGATCCGCGCGATCTCGCCCTTGAGCCGGGACGCGGGAATCTCGACGGTCTCGTGCGCGGCGTGTATGGCGTTGCGCACGCGCGTGAGGAAGTCGGCTATCGGGTCGGTCATCGACATGGCAGGTTGTGTTCGTTATCTCGTCCGAGAAGTCTGTACAGCGATCGCAAGACGGAGTCCGTCGAGGAACATACGCACCCCGACCCCTACCACGACGACTTCGTCATGCCAGGTATCTGGCCGTTGTGCGCGAGCTCGCGAAGACAGATGCGGCACAACCCGAACTTGCGATATACCGCACGCGGCCGCCCGCAGCGGGTGCAGCGAGTATAGGCGCGCGTCTTGTATCTGGGAGTCCGCGCCTGCTTGACGCGCTGGGAAGTCTTGGCCATCAGTCTGTGCTCTCTTTCTCGGTGATCTGCTCATCCCCGTCCCCCGGGGCGTCGGTCTGCTCGGCCGCCTCGGGCTCAGCTGCCGCCTCGGGCTCAGCTGCCGCCTCGGGCTCAGGCTCCGCGGCGGCCTGCGGCTCAGGATCGCCGCTCGCCTCAGGCTCAGGCTCCGCGGCGGCCTCGGACCCTGACTCTGCGGTTGCCTCCCCAACTATCTCCGCTTCGGCTGTCGCCTCCTCAGCCACAGCCTCCACATCCTCTGCCTCTGCCTCTGCCTCTGCCTCCGCCTCGGCCTCGGTCTCGGCGACTGGCTCGGGCACGGCCTTTGCTTTGGGTTTCGCGGCCTCCTTGGGCTCGGGTGCCGGCTCGGCAGCTGCTTTGGCTGCGGCTGCGGCGCTTGCGGCCTCGGCCTCCTCGTGTGCGCGGGCGGCGGCCTCGTCGGCCTCGGGGTCGTAGCCCTTGGGACGACCCTGGGCGGAGAACGGCAGGCCGAGCGCCGCGAGCAGCGCGTAGGCCTCGCGGTCCGTGGCGGCGGAGGTGGTGATGGTGACGTCGAGCCCGCGTACCTGGTCGATCGCGTCGTAGTCGATTTCGGGGAAGATGATCTGCTCCTTGACGCCCAGCGAGTAGTTGCCGCGGCCGTCGAACGAGCGCGGGTTCAGACCGCGGAAGTCGCGGATGCGCGGGATGGCGACCGAGATGAGCCGGTCGAGGAACTCGTAGCCGCGCTCACCGCGGAGCGTGACAGCCACACCGACGGGCATGCCCTCGCGGAGTTTGAACGCGGCGATCGACTTGCGCGCACGCCGCACGCTTGGTTGCTGGCCGGCGATCGTCGCCAGCTGGTCGGTGGCGGCCCGCAGCATTTTGGAGTCCTGCTTGGCCATGCCGACGCCCATGTTGACCGTGATCTTCTCGATCCTCGGCGCCTGCATCACCGACGCGTAGCCGAAGCGGTCGATCAGCGCAGGGCGGATCTCCTCGAGATAGCGGGTCTTCAGGCGAGCCGGTGGCGCCGTGTCCGTTGCGGTTGCCATCCGACCTACTCGAGCCTCGCGCCCGTCTTCTTGGCCACACGCACGCGCTCGCCGCCCTCGCGCTCGATTCCCACGCGCGTCGGCGCGCCCTTGGCGTCGACGACCATCACGTTGGATATGTGGATGGGCCCCTCGACGTCGATCACGCCGCCGAGCTGGGCGGCGACGTTCTGGCCTGTGATGCCGCTGGCCGATTCTTTCGGGCGGACGTGGCGCTTGGTCATGTTCAGACCCTCCACGTACAGCCGTTCCTTGGCCGGCTCCACGCGCAGGACGCGCCCGCTCTTGCCGCGATCCTTGCCGGAGATCACCTGCACGCGATCGCCCGACCGAACCTTCAGCGAGCGGCGACGCGGGCGGGAGACGGAGCGGGCCATCACAGCACCTCCGGGGCGAGCGAGACGATCTTCATGAAGTTGCGCTCGCGCAGTTCGCGAGCCACCGGGCCGAACACGCGGGTGCCGCGCGGGTTGTTCTGGTCGTCGATGATCACGGCGGCGTTCTCGTCGAAGGCGATGTACGTGCCGTCGTCGCGACCTATCGGCTTCTTGGTGCGCACGATCACCGCGGTCACCACCTCGCCCTTCTTGACCGCTCCCTGTGGGTTGGCCTGCTTGACGGTCGCGGTGATCACGTCGCCGACGAACGCGTAGCGCCGCTGGGAGCCGCCCTTGACGCGGATGCACAGGATCTCGCGCGCGCCCGAGTTGTCCGCAACACGCAGTCTTGTCTCATTTTGGATCATCGCGCCCGCTCCACCACGTCGACGAGCGCCCAGCGCTTGGTCCGCGACAGCGGCCTGCTCTCGATCACGCGGACGACGTCGCCTTCGTGGGCGTCGTTGTTCTCGTCGTGCGCGTGCACGGTGCTCGAGCTACGCACGACCTTCTCGTAGCGGCGGTGACGGTGGGCGACGTCGATGCGCACGGTGATCGTCTTCTCGGCCTTGTTCGACACGACCACGCCCTGACGTACCTTGCGCTTGCCCTCCACCGGCGGATGCACCGGCGCGAGCGCCTCCTTCGCCGGCGCGCCCGCGCGTCGCGTCGCAGCCTTCGCGCGTTCCTGCAGGCGGCGGGCGCGACGGCGCGCCGCCTTGACCCGCCGCTCGGCCACCCGCTCGGCGTGGCGCTCCTCGGGCGAGCGGCTCGGACGAGCCTCGCCTGCCTTCTTGGCGCGCGCCTTGCGACGTCGCTCCTTCGGCGAGAGTTGCTCCACCGGCTCCCCCTGCGGGGACGATGCGGCCGCGGGCGCCTGCGCCGCGGGCTCGTCCGCCACCGCGTCGTCGGCCTCGCCAGCCTGCTCGGCGTCGGCCACCGTGTCGGCCTCGGGCTCTGGGCTCGCGGCCTCGGCCGCCTCTGCGCTCACGGCCTCGGGCTCGGCGCCGCCGGCCTCGGCCGCCTGCGCGGGGGCGTCCTCCCCCTCCGGGGACGACGCGGTGTTCTCTGCGTTGTCGTCTTGTGGTTCGTCAGCCATCTTCGATTCCGTGTGCGGTCGTCTTTTGCCTCAGCCGCCCCGCCGGTGCCCGGCAGGGTATCCGTGCCCGGCCGCCGGCGTGCGCTCGCGCGCCACCGTCAGCGCCCTCGCCAGATCGCGCCTGGCGCGGCCGAGGGCGGCGGTGTCGTTGAGTTCCCCGGTCGTGTTGGAGAAGCGCAGCCCGAACACCTCTTTGCGCAGCTCGGCCACGCGCTTGGCCAGTTCGTTCTCGTCCAGGTCTCGCATCTCGCTCGCGTTCATGGTCAGTCCTCGCGCGCTACGAACTTCGACTTCACCGGGAGCTTGTGGGCAGCCAGGCGGATCGCTTCCCGCGCCAGCGGCTCGGAGACGCCGGCGAGCTCGAACATCACCCGCCCGGGCTTCACCACCGCGACCCACCCTTCGGGCGAGCCCTTGCCGGAGCCCATGCGCGTCTCGGCGGGCTTCTTCGTGACGGGCTTGTCGGGGAACACGTTGATCCACACCTTCCCCCCACGCTTGATCTTGCGCGTCATCGCGATACGCGCAGCCTCGATCTGGCGGTTGGTGAGCCAGCCGCACTCCAGCGACTTCAGCCCGTAGTCGCCGAACTGCACGTGCAGCTGACCGCGCGAGTTGCCGCGGCGGCGTCCACGGTGCTGCTTGCGGTGCTTGACGCGCTTGGGCGAGAGCATCAGCGCGCGCCCCCACCGCCGGCCGGCCCGCCGCCCGGACGCCCGCCGCGTCCACCACCGCCGCCGCCGCGTCCGCCGCGGGATGAGCCGGACCCGCCGGGGCCCCGTCCACGCCCGGAAGACCCAGGCCCGCCCGCACCGCCCGGCCCGCCGCCACCGCGGCCGTTCGCGCCACGGCCGCGACCGCGGCCTTCGCGTCCATCGCGGCCATCGCGCTCGGCGCTCGGCGGCGCCGGGGCGGTCATGTCCGTCAGGTCCGCGCCGGTGTAGCCCTCGGGCATGATCTCGCCCTTGTTCACCCAGCACTTCACGCCGATGCGCCCGAACGTGGTGCGCGCCTCGTGGAAGCCGTAGTCGATGTCCGCGCGCATCGTGTGCAGCGGCACGCGCCCGTCCGAGTAGCTTTCGGTGCGCGCCATCTCCGCGCCACCCAGGCGTCCGGCCACCTGCACCTTCACGCCCTTCGCCCCCGAGCGCATGGCGCTCGTCAGCGCCCGCTTCATCGCCCGCCTGAACGCCACGCGATTTTGCAGCTGCTCGGCGATCGACTGGGCCACCAGTCTCGCGTCGAGCTCGGGGCGCTTGATCTCGAGGATGTTCACCTTGATCTGCTTTTTGGTCATCCGGTGCAGATCCCGGCGCAGCGCATCCACTTCGGTTCCCGACTTGCCGATCACGATGCCCGGACGCGCGGTGTGGATGTTGACCTCCAGCTCGTTCGCGTCCTTGCGGATGGTGATGTCCGACAGCCCCGCGTGTGCCAGCTTCGAGACGATGTGCTCGCGCACGCGCACGTCCTCGGCGAGGTACTCGGCGAAGTTGCGCTCGTTGAACCAGTTCGACTTCCAATCGTGGATGTAGCCCACGCGCATTGCCTCTGGATGAACCTTCTGTCCCATGCTCTCGACTCTCTCTAGGTGTCCGTCGCTGGTCGCTGCCTATGCGCGCGGGGTCAGCGTTATCGTCAGGTGGCTCGTGCGTTTGAGGATCGGCGTCGCGCGCCCCATCGCGCGCGGCCTGAAGCGCTTGATGGTCGGCCCTTCGTCGGCGTACGCCTCACGGACGATCAGGTCGTCCTCGAGCAGTTCGTGATTGCTCTCGGCGTTCGCCACGGCCGACTCGAGCAGCTTGCTCCAGTCGCGTGCCACCTCACGAGGGGTGAACTCGAGGATAGCGCGTGCCTCCTGCACGGACTTGCCCCGCAGGTGACCGCAGACCATCCGCGCCTTGCGCGCGGACGTGCGCACGTGGCGGGCGCGCGCACGCACGACCCTGCGGCGCGCCGGCGCGCTCCCGCGGCGCGCCGGTTTGGCCTGCGCCGCGACAGCCTGCTCCGCCGCCGGCTCGCCCGCGGGCGCTTTTTTCCTCACCGACGGTTTTTTCACCGACGGCGCTTTTCTGGCAGCCGGTTTCTTCTCGGCCGCCGGCTCCTTCCCCTCCCCCTCCCCCTCCGGGGACGATGCCGCAGCTTTCGCTTTCGCGCGTCTGCGAGCGGGTTTGGCGGCTTTCGCGGCGGGCGCGTCGTCCTCGGGGACCTGCGCCTGCGGCTCGGCGGGCGCCTGGCCCTCCGGGGAGGATGCGCCCTCGGGCGTCTGCGCGTCCTGCTCGTCGGGCGTCTCGTCGCTCATCGCACCTTCCCCGATCCGGCGTGACCGCGGAACACGCGCGTGGGCGCGAACTCTCCCAGCTTGTGGCCGACCATCGACTCGCTGACGTACACGGGCACGTGTTTCTTGCCGTCGTGGACGGCGATCGTGTGGCCGACCATCTCCGGGAAGATCGTCGACGCGCGCGACCACGTCCGCAGCATTTTCTTGTTGTTCTCGGCGTTCAGCGCTTCGATGCGCTTCATCAGCCGCTCTTCCACCCACGGCCCCTTCTTGCTCGAGCGGCTCATCGGCCATTCCTTCCAATGACGCCATGAGCGGCGCGTAGGCCAAGCGTCGCAAGAACGCAGCGAGCGAAGTGTGCTTGGCACACGAGCGAGCGAGGACGCCGCGAGGCGCCGGCATACGCGCCGCTCATCGCTGCTTGCCCTTCCCGCGCCTTCGCCCGCGCACGATGTAGCGGTTGCTGCTCTTGTTGTGCTTGCGGGTGCGGTAGCCGAGCGTGGGCACGCCCCAGGGGGTGACCGGATGGCGCCCGGGGGTGGTCGAGCCCTCGCCGCCGCCGTGGGGGTGGTCGACGGGGTTCATCGCCGTGCCTCGCGTCTGCGGGCGGACGCCCATGTGGCGCTTGCGTCCGGCCTTCCCCACCTTCACGTTCTGGTGCTCGGCGTTGCCGAGCGTGCCCACCGTCGCCCGGCACTCCGCCCGCACCATCCGCATCTCGCCGGACGGCAGCCGCAGGGTGGCCATGTCGCCGTCCTTCGCCATCAGCTGCGCCGACGCTCCCGCCGAGCGCGCCATCTGGCCGCCGCGGCCGGGCTGCATCTCGATGTTGTGTACGACCGTGCCGACGGGCATGCGGGCGAGCTCCAGGCAGTTGCCCACCGCGATGTCCGCGTTCTCGCCCGAGGAGACGCTCATACCCACGGTCAACCGCTGGGGGGCGAGGATGTATCGCTTCTCGCCGTCCACGTAGTGCAGCAGGGCGATGTAGGCGGAGCGGTTGGGGTCGTACTCGATCGCCGCCACCTTCGCCTCGACGCCGTCCTTGCGGCGCTTGAAGTCGATCTTCCGATACGCGCGCTTGGCCCCGCCGCCGCGGTGGCGCGAGGTCTTGCGTCCGTACATGTTGCGCCCGCCGCTCTTCTTCAACCCTTCCACGAGCGTCTTCTCGGGCTTTGACCTGGTGACCTCGGCGAAGTCCGGGTAGGAGACGAAGCGCCTGCCGGGACTCGTCGGTCTTGGTTTGCGGATCGGCATCGCCCGCTACTCCTCTAGGGCTGCCAGGCCCTGGAATATCGGGATGCTCTCGCCCGCGCGCACCTGGACGATCGCCTTCTTCCACTCGCGGGTGCGTCCCCGCGCGGTGTTCCCGCGGCGCTTGGGCTTGGACTTGACGCTCATCGTCCTGACGTCCACCACGTGGACGCCGAACAGCGCCTCCACCGCCTGGCGGATGTGGGTCTTGTGCGCGTCCGCGTGGACGCGGAAGGTGTAGCGGTCGGCCGCGGAGAGCACGTAGCTCTTCTCCGAGACCACCGGGCGGATGATCACCTGCGTGTGCTCCATCAGCCGGCGACCCCCTGCGCGTCCTGCGCGGACCCTCTGCTGGGCTTCGCCGTGCGCGTGGTGAGCGCCTGCAGCGCGGGCTGGGACAGGATCAGCGAGGCGGCGCCCACGATGTCGGCGACGCCGACGCTCTCGACGGCGACTACCGACACGCGTTCGAGGTTGCGGAAGGACAGCGCCGCCGAAGACTCCTCGGGGGCGAGCACCACCAGCGCCGGCAACAGCTCACCGGGCGCCAGCCAGTCGTCGAGCAGGTCCGCGGCGTCGCGGGTCTTCGGCTCGGCGAACTTGCTCGCGTCGAGGATCGCCAGCGAGCCGCGGCCGGCGTGCAGCGAGAGCGCGCTGCGCAGCGCCGCGCGCTGCTCCTTGCGGTTGACCTTGAACGTGTACGAGCGCGGTTCGGGGCCGAAGACGGTTCCGCCGCCCGTCCAGATCGGCGAGCGGCTGGATCCGGCGCGGGCGCGGCCCGTGCCCTTCTGACGCCACGGCTTCGCGCCGCCGCCGGAGACGCGGCCGCGCGTTTTCGTGGCGGCGCTCCCGCGCCGCCTGGCCGCCTGCTCCGCCCGCACGCTCTGGTGCACGAGCGGGCCGGCGAATCGCGCACCGAACGCGGACTCGTCAAGCTTTATCTTCTTCGGCGAGGACCCCGTCGCTGCCAACATCGGTGCGTCAGGCATCGGTCCGCACCTCCACCACCGAGCCGCGGGGGCCGGGCACGGAGCCCCTGACCATCAACAGGTTCTCCTTCGCGTCCACGCGCACGACCTCGAGCCCCTTCTGGGTGACGCGCTTGTTGCCCATCTGTCCCGGGCCGCGGATGCCCTTCATCACGCGCGAGGGCGTCGCCGACGCGCCGATCGAGCCGGGCGCGCGAACGTTGTGCGAGCCGTGCGACTTCGGGCCGCTGGCGAAGCCGTGGCGCTTGATCGTCCCCTGGAAGCCCTTGCCCTTGGAGGTGCCGGAGATCTTCACGCGCGCGCCGACCTCGAAGGCGTCGACGCTCACCGCCTCGCCGAGCGTGAGCTCGCCGGCCTCGGTGGGTGGGATCCTGAACTCCGCGAGCGTGCGCAGCGGCGGCGCGTCCGCCTTCTTCAGGTGGCCGAGCTCGGCTTTCGAGAGGTGCTTCTCCTTGGTCTGGCCGAACGCCAGCTGCACCGCCGCGTAGCCGTCGCGCTCGTCCGTGCGGATCGCCGTCACCGGGCACGGCCCGGCCTGCAGCACGGTCACCCGTGCGACGCTCCCGTCCTTCTGGAAGAGTTGGGTCATACCGAGCTTCTTGGCGAGGATGGCGGCCATGGACGTGGAGTGGGGCTTGCTCTCGGTGGGTCGCGTCGAACGGTCGGGGCTCAGGTGGCCAGGCGGATCTCGATGTCGACGCCCGCCGGCAGGTGGTCCAGGCGCTGGAGCGAGTCGACCGTCTTGGGGGTCGGCTGGTGGATGTCGATCAGGCGCTTGTGGGTGCGGATCTCGAAGTGCTCGCGCGAGTCCTTGTCCTTGAACGGCGAGCGGATCACGCAGTAGACGTTCTTCTCCGTCGGCAGCGGCACCGGCCCGGACACGCTCGCGCCCGTACGCGTGGCCGTCTCCACGATCTCTCTCGCCGCGGACTCGATCGCGGAGGTGTCGTACGCCTTCAGGCGGATGCGGATCTTGTTCTGGTTGGCTGCTGCCATGTGGGTGGTTGGTGTTCGTGCGGTGTTCGTGTTGTGAAGCGTGCGAGAGGGCGGATTCTCGTGAGCAGAATCCGCCCCCGGCCCGCCTGCGGCGGGTGCTCATTCGTCGTATCGGACTGCGAATCGCACCGGCGGCGCCGGCGGCGGTGCTACTCGACGATCTCGCTGACCACGCCCGAACCGACCGTGCGGCCACCCTCTCGAATGGCGAAACGCAGGCCCTGGTCCATGGCGATCGGCTGGATCAGCTCGATCTCCATCTGCACGTTGTCGCCGGGCATGACCATCTCCACGCCGTCTGGCAGCTTGGCCACGCCGGTGACGTCCGTCGTGCGGAAGTAGAACTGCGGCCTGTAGCCCGTGAAGAACGGGGTGTGACGGCCACCCTCCTCCTTCTTGAGCACATAGACCTCGGACTTGAACTTCGTGTGCGGGGTGATCGACCCTGGCTTGCAGAGCACCTGGCCGCGCTCGATCTCCTCGCGCTTGGTCCCTCGCAGCAGGCACCCGACGTTGTCGCCGGCCTGCCCCTGGTCGAGGATCTTGCGGAACATCTCCACGCCGGTGACCACCGTCGAGGTGGACTCGTGGACGCCGACGATTTCCACCGTCTCACCCGTTTTGACGATGCCCTGCTCGACCCTGCCCGTCGCCACGGTGCCGCGGCCGGTGATCGAGAAGACGTCCTCGACCGGCATCAGGAACGGCTTGTCGAGCTCGCGCACCGGCTCGGGGATGTAGGAGTCCAGCGCGGCGGCGAGGTCGAGGATCTTCTGCTTGGAGGCGTCGTCGCCTTCCAGCGCCTTCAGCGCGGAGCCGGTGATGAAGGGGATGTCGTCGCCCGGGAAGTCGTACTCGGAGAGCAGCTCGCGGACCTCGACCTCGACCAGCTCGAGCAGCTCCTCGTCGTCGACCATGTCGGCCTTGTTGAGGAACACCACGATGTAGGGCACGCCGACCTGGCGGGCGAGCAGGATGTGCTCGCGCGTCTGGGGCATCGGGCCGTCGGCCGCGGAGACCACGAGGATCGCGCCGTCCATCTGCGCGGCGCCGGTGATCATGTTCTTGACGTAGTCGGCGTGACCGGGACAGTCCACGTGTGCGTAGTGACGGTTGTCCGTCGAGTACTCGACGTGGGAGGTGGCGATCGTGATCCCGCGTTCCTTCTCCTCGGGCGCGTTGTCGATCTCCTCGAAGCTGCGGGCTTCGGCGCCTCCCTTCTCGGCCAGCACCGTGGTGATGGCAGCGGTCAGCGTCGTCTTGCCATGGTCGATGTGACCGATGGTCCCGACGTTGACGTGCGGCTTGTCGCGCTCGAACTTCTCCTTCGCCACTTTTCGTTCGCTCCTGTATCGACTTGGTCGTCCGCCCCTCAGAGGGCGAACCTGAAGAATCTATCTGAATGGTGCTTTCGTTGACTGCTGGTGGTGAGGCCCGGCCGCTCAGGCTGGGACCGGCTCGCCCGTACGCTGCTCGACGATCCTCTCGGCGATGCTCGGCGGCACTTCCTCGTAGGCGTCGAACTGCATCGTGTACGTCGCGCGTCCCTGCGTGTTGGAGCGCAGATCCGTTGCGTATCCGAACATCTCGCTGAGCGGCACCTTCGCGCTGACCACCAGCGCGTTGCCGCGGCGCTCCTGGCCCTCGATGTGGCCGCGGCGGCGAGAGAGGTCGCCGATGACGTCGCCCAGGAAGTCCTCCGGGGCGACCACCTCGACGGCGAAGATCGGCTCCAGCAGCACCGGTTTGGCGCGCTTGGCGGCCTCTTTGATCGCCAGCGAGCCGGCGACCTTGAAGGCGATCTCCGAGGAGTCGACGTCGTGATACTTGCCATCGGTCAGCGTCACCTTCACGTCGACCATCGGGTAGCCGGCCTTCACGCCCGTCTCGAGCGCCTCCTCGATGCCCTTGCGGACCGCCGGGATGTACTCCGAGGGCACGGAGCCTCCCTTGATCTTGTTGACGAACTCGAAGCCCTCGCCGGGCGATGGCTCGAGGTCGATGAACACCACGCCGAACTGACCCGAGCCGCCGGTCTGGCGCACGAACTTCCCTTCCACGTGCTCGGCGCTGCCGCGCACGGTCTCGCGGTAGGAGACCTGCGGACGACCGACGTTGGCCTCCACGCCGAACTCCCGCTTCATGCGATCGACCAGCACCTCCAGGTGCAGCTCGCCCATGCCCGAGATCTCCGTCTGGCCGGTTTCTTCGTTGGTGCGCACCTGGAACGTCGGGTCCTCCTCGGCCAGGCGCCCGAGCGCGGTGGACATCTTCTCCTGGTCGGCCTTCGTCTTCGGCTCCACCGCCACCTTGATGACGGGCTCGGGGAAGATGATCTGCTCGAGGTGGATCGGCGCGTCGGGGGCGGCGAGCGTGTCGCCGGTCATCACCTGCTTGATGCCCACCGCCGCGGCGATGTCGCCGGCGTAGACCTCCTCGACCTCCTCGCGGTCGTTGGCGTGCATCATCAGGATCCGCCCGATCCGCTCGGTGCGCCCGGTGGAGACGTTCAGCACGCGACCGCCCGCCGAGAGGTGGCCGGAGTACACGCGGAAGTACGTGAGCTTGCCGACGTAGGGGTCGGCGGCGATCTTGAACGCGAGCGCGGAGAACGGCTCGGCGTCGTCGGGCTTGCGCACGACCTCGCGCTCGTTCTCCTCGCCCTTGATCAGTTCCGTTCCCACCACGGGCGGCACGTCCAGCGGCGAGGGCAGGTAGTCGATGACCGCGTCCAGCAGCGGCTGGACGCCCTTGTTCTTGAACGACGAGCCGCACAGCACGGGGGTCAGTTTCGTCGACAGCGTCGCCTTGCGGATGGCCGCCTTGAGCGTGTCCACGGACACCTCTGCCTCTTCGAGGATCAGTTCGAGCAGGCCGTCGTCGTAGTGGGAGACCTCCTCGAGCAGGTGCTCGCGCGCGGCCCGAGCCGCTTCGGCGAGCTCCTCGGGGATCTCGATTTCGTCCTGTTCCTTGCCGAGGTCGTCTTTGTAGACGATCGCCTTCATCGCGACCAGGTCGATGACGCCGAGGAAGTCGCCCTCGGCGCCGATCGGCAGCTGGATCGGCACGGGGTGGGCGCCGAGGCGGTCGATCATCGTCTGGACGCCCTGCGCGAAGTCTGCGCCGACGCGGTCCATCTTGTTGATGTAGGCGATCCGCGGGACGTGGTACTTGTCGGCCTGGCGCCAGACGGTCTCCGACTGGGGCTCGACGCCCGCGACGGAGTCGAACAGCGCGATCGCGCCGTCGAGCACCCGCAGCGAGCGCTCGACCTCGACGGTGAAGTCCACGTGCCCGGGCGTGTCGATGATGTTGATCCTGTGGCCCTTCCACTGTGCGGTGGTGGCGGCGGAGGTGATCGTGATGCCGCGCTCCTGCTCCTGTTCCATCCAGTCCATCACCGCGGCGCCCTCGTGCACCTCGCCGAGCTTGTACGTGCGCCCGGTGTAGTAGAGGATGCGCTCGGTCGTCGTCGTCTTGCCGGCGTCGATGTGCGCCATGATCCCGATGTTGCGGGTGTCGTGGAGTGAGAACTTGCGTGGCATGGATTTCGAGGTGGTGGCCTGCGAGGAGCTGCTTGGCTTGGGCGGGGGCGCGGGCAAAAAAATTGGGCCTCTCGGGCCCACGCGCGCAACTGGTCGATTGGTGACCGGTCTGCGTCGCTATCTGCTCGAGCTTTCCATCGTGATTGCCGAACCAGCGGGTACGCGCATGCAGCGTGCCACCCGTGGCGCGGCCTCGACTATAGCAGAGGGATTCTGCATTCTAGACGGGCATCCTGCTTGGCGGCGGACGCTTTCGAGCCGGCGGCGAGAGGGCTCAGCCGCGCTGGCGGCGCTCGTCGCAGAGCCCTTCGGCCGGCGTGTCCTCGACCATCGCCGCCAGGCGCGCGAGCACGCGCGTGGCGGCGTGCAGCTCGTCCACGTCGACGCCCGCCAGCGCGTCCTCCCAGCGACGCTGCCAGGTGGCTCGCTTGGCGGCGATCTTCTCCGCGCCGAGGGGCGTCAGGCGCGATACGACCACCCGCCGGTCGGCCTGCGAGCGGGCGCGCTCGACGTGCCCCTGGTCGGCCAGGTGGTCGAGCATCTGCGTGACCGTCGCCGGCGTCAGCCGCGCGGCCGCGGCGAGCTCGCCGGCCGGCAGCTCGCCGCGCTCGGAGAGCTCGATCAGCAGCTCGAACTGCGCGTGGCTGAGCTCGCCGGCCCCCAGGTGCGTGTCGCGCCCGCGCAGGCGATTGAAGCTGCGAAACACGCGGCGGAAGGCGGCGCCCAGCTCGATCAGCTGCGCTTCGCGGGTCTCGGCGGGCTCGGCCGGCGTGACCTGCCGCTCGACGGGTGTGCGAGAAGCCATCTCCGCGCCCTACGCCCCGAGCTCCACGACCGGCTCCGCGCTCGCCGCCACGGCCTCGCCGCGCGCGCCGGGGCGCTCGGCGCGCAGCAGCATCAGGCAGGGAATCAGCGACGCCACGGCGATCCCGAGGCCCCACCAGTAGGCGGTGTCGAAGGCGTGCGCCGGGTGCACGCTGGCGCCGTGCGAGGCGCGCTGCAGGACGACCGCGAGGATCGCCACGCCGATCGCGCTGCCGAGGCGCATCAGCACGTTGATCTGCGGCGTGGCGTCGGACAGCTGGTCGGGGCGCATGGACGCGAAGGCGGCGGTCATGGCGGGCATGAACGACATGCCGATGCTCACGCCGCGCACGACCAGCAGCGCTGAAAGGCCGACGATCGAGGTGTGCGCGCCGATGAACGCCAGCGGGATGGTGCTCACGCACAGCAGCGACACCCCCGTCAGCGCGATCCGCCCGCCGCCGAAACGGTCGGTGAGGCGCCCGGCGATCGGCATCGCGATGAGCGCGCCGATGCCCTGGGGCGCGTTCAGCAGCCCGGTGTTGATCACGCTCTCCCCCGCACTTCCTGGTAGTAGAGCGGCACGAGGATCATCGCCCCGAACAGCGCGGCGCCGAGTCCGAAGGTGGTGAACGAGGCGCCCGAGAACACGCGGTTGGCGTACAGGCGCACGTCGAGTAGAGCTCGCCCTCCCCCCGCTCGATGCGCAGCGCGTGCAGCGTGAAGGCGATCGACAGCGCCACGCCGGCGATCAGCGGCGCGAGCACGATCGTGGAGCCCAGGCTGGCGCCGGAGCCGAGTTCGCTGAGGCCGTACACGATCGCCGCCGCGCCGGTGGGCAGCAGCGCGAGGCCGAGCACGTCGAGCTTGCCGGCCTCGCCGGAGTCGGTGCGCGGGAGCATGCGCCAGGCGAGCGCGAACGCGACGGCGCCGACGGGCACGTTGACGAAGAAGATCCACGACCAGTGCAGGTGCTCGAGTATCGCCCCGCCGACGACCGGTCCGAAGATCGGCGCGAGCATCGCGGGCATCGAGACCACGCCCATCACCCGGCCCATCCGCCGGGGGCCCGCGACCTGGGCCATGATCAGCTGCGCGACCGGCATGATCATGCCGCCGCCCACGCCCTGCAGCACCCGGAAGACGACGAGCGAGGTCAGCGAGCTCGACAGCCCGCAGGCGGCCGAGCCGGCGGTGAACAGCACGAGCGAGACGAGGTACACGCGCCTGGCGCCCCAGCGGCGCGAGGCCCAGCCGGTGACCGGGATGACGGCGCCGAGCGACAGCAGGTAGCCGGTGACCACCCACTGCACCTGCGCGATGTTGCTGTGCAGTTCGTGCCCGAGCGTGCGCAGCGCGACGTTGACGATGGTCGTGTCGAGGATCGACATGATCATCCCCAGGATCACCACGCCCGAGATCACCCACACGTGGCGCTCGATCTTCAGCGACCCATGCGGGTCCTGCCCGTGTGCGGCGTCGACGGATGCCTGGTTGGCGGCGGCAGAAGACATTCGGTGCCTAAATGTTAGGAACCGAACCTTCTTCTTCAACCCCGGCGGGCGTGCGATGCACCTCAGGCATCAGGTGGCGACCGTCACGGCGCAACCGTCGCGGCAGGACTGTACACAGGCGTCCTGCCGCTGGTACCGTTGCGCGATGGCAACGACAGCACGGAGCGCTTCGTCACAGTCGCCAACCAGGGAAGGACCGCGGGAGGCGCCCGGGCAGCCGCTGCTGCCACCGGGGCCGAGCATGCCGCCGTTCGTGCAGATGCTCGCGTGGGGAGTGGCGCCGACCTGGCTGGCGGACCGCTGTGCTCGCCGCTTCGGGGACACGTTCACGCTGCGGTTTCCCCCCAACGGTCGCCAGATGGTTCACTTCAGCGACCCCGAGCACGTGAAGACGCTGCTGACGACCTCGGAAGAGGTCGCGCCGAAGCCGATCGACGGGGCCGGAGCGCCTGTGTGGGTGCTGGGCCCGAACTCGGTGAGCGTGCTCACCGGCGCCGAGCACATGCGCCAGCGCAAGCTGCTGCTTCCCCCCTTCCACGGCGATCACCTGCGCAACCACGAAGACCTGATCGTGGATGCCACCCGGCGCGGCATGGCCGACTGGCCCCTGGAGCGGCCGATGCCCATGCAGCCACGCACGCGGCGGATCACCCTGGAGGTGATCATGGGGGCGGTGTTCGGCGTGCGGGCCGAGCGTATGAGCGAAATGCAGGCGACGATCGTCTCGCTGATGGAGTCCAGCCAGCTGGTCTCGGCGATTCGAGGGCTCGTGCGCCCGAGCGAGGGGCGTCCGAACACCGTGATCGGACGGGGGCTGGACCGCCTGGACGCACAGATCTATTCCGAGATCGCAAACCGCCGCCAGCAGAGCGACCTCGAGGGCCGCTCGGACATCATGTCGATGTTGCTGCTGACGCGCGACGACGAAGGCTCCGAGTTGACAGACCAGGAAGTGCGCGACGAGCTGGTGACGCTGCTGCTGGCCGGTCACGAGACCACCGCGACCGCGGTGTCCTGGGCGATCGAGCGCCTCGTGCGCCATCCGCACAAGCTCGCCCGGCTGCTCGAGGAGATCGACGCACAGCCGGAGGGCACCGGCGGCGAGTACCTGACTGCGGTGGTCAACGAGACGCTTCGCGTGCGGCCGCCGCAGGGAGTCGTCGTGCGCAAGCTCGTGCGCGAGCTTCGGGTGGGAGGGTTCCTGCTGCCGACCGGCACGGCGGTGGCGATCTCGGTGTACGCCACCAACCGCAACCCTCGCACCTACGAGGATCCGGCGGCCTTCGAGCCCGAGCGCTTCCTGGAGAACGGACCTGGGACGTACTCGTGGGTGCCCTTCGGCGGCGGCATCCGCCGCTGCATCGGCTCGGCGCTCGCGCTGCTGGAGGCGAAGCTGATCCTGCGCACGGTGCTCGCCGAGCTCGAGCCACGGGCGCCGCAGGGCTGGCGGGGCCGCCGCGGCGAGCGGATGCGCTGGTCGCACCGCACGCTGACGCCGTCACGGGGCGCGACCGTCGTGTGGACGCGCAGAGCGGCGCGCTGAGGTCTACCAGCGGATCCAGCCCCGCCCGTGAGCGGGCTGAGGACCAAGCGAGCCAAGGACGCAGTGAGCGAAGTGTGCTTCGCACACGAGCGATCGAGGACGCCGGCTCGCGCCGGTCATCGGCACGCTCACCAGCGGTAGTGGGCGAACGCCTTATTCGCCTGGGCCATGCGGTAGATGTCGTCCTTGCGCTTGTACGCGCCGCCCTGCTGGGACTGGGCGTCCATGAGCTCGTTGGCGAGGCGCTGGGACATCGTCTTCTCGCGCCTCTGGCGCGCGAACTCGACGAGCCAGCGGACGGCGAGCGTGCGGGCGCGCCGGGCGGGCACCTCCACGGGCACCTGGTAGGTGGCGCCGCCGACGCGGCGCGAGCGGACCTCGAGTGTGGGGGTGAGCGCTTTGATGGAGGCGTCGAGCGTCTCCACGGGGTCTTTGTCGCTGCGCTCGCCGAGCTGGGCGAGCGCGTCGTAGACGATGCGCTCGGCGGTGGACTTCTTGCCGTCGAGCATCACCTTGTTGATCACCTGCTGGACGAGCTTGGAGCGGTGGATCGGGTCCGCCTCGACGGGACGGATCTGAGCGGCTGCGCGGCGGGGCATCGGCTACTTTTTCTTCACGCCGTACTGCGAGCGGGCCTTTTTGCGATCGCTCACACCGGCCGCGTCGAGCGTCCCGCGGACGACCTTGTAGCGCACGCCCGGCAGATCCTTGACGCGTCCGCCGCGGACGAGCACGACGGAGTGCTCCTGCAGGTTGTGTCCCTCTCCGGGGATGTAGGCGGTGACCTCGATCGATCCGGAGATGCGCACGCGGGCGACCTTGCGCAGCGCGGAGTTGGGCTTCTTCGGGGTCGTCGTGTACACGCGCGTGCACACGCCGCGCCGCTGCGGCGCCGCGACCTTCTTCTTGCGGCCCTTGCCCGACTTCAGGCCGGGGGTGGCGAGCTTCTTCTTGGGCGTCACGCGCCCCTTGCGCACCAGCTGGGAGGTCGTCGGCATCCCGCGGGATGCTAGCAGCACGCGGCTCTATGCAGGCTGCGGAACGCCGGCGGCGCGCACCGGCGCGGGCATCAGCGCGGCGGCGACGATCACGAGCACGAACGCCAGCGCCTGCAGCATCACGCCAGCCGGGCCGGCGGCGACGGGGTCGCTGAAGACGACGATCCCGCCGGCGATGCCGGCGATGTTGGCGGCGGTGCCGGTGACGGCGATAACGGGAACGGCCTGGCCGTCCTGGAGGGCGCGCGCGGAGGCGAAGAAGGCGACGATCGAGGCGATCACGGCGACCGCCAGCCACGGGCTGAGCAGCACGCCGATCGCGCCGTGGGCGCCGACGATGCCGGTGAGCGCCTTGATGGCCGTGTCGGAGACCCCGAACAGGATGCCGGCGGCGGCGCCGAGCATCACGCCGTGGTGCTCTGCTCGTCCGCCCATGCGCGGCCCCATGATGAGCAGGCCGCCGAGACCGAACAGGCCGGCCTCGAAGAAGATCATGACGGTGGGCGAGAAGTGCGAGTGCGCCCCGTGCATGGCGGGCAGCGTGACGCCCAGCAGCACCAGCCCGGCGGCGGTGAGCATCAGGCCGATCCACTGGCGGCGGCCGACCTGGAAGCCGAACAGCCTGTCGGCCATCACCGCGATGAACACCACGCCGGCGGCCAGCGAGACCTGGATGACGGACATCGGCGCCATGGCGAGCGCGCCCACGTGCAGGCCCCAGCTCGCGGTGGCGGTGATCATCCCCAGCGTGAACCACTTGGAGGAGTACAGCTCCCTGACCGAGCGCAGCGGGTGCGTGACCTGCACCTTCGGCACCGAGTTCGCTCCGCGGTACTTGTAGAAGAAGCCGAGGTTCGCCACGAAGGCGCAGGCGAGCGCGAGGAGTATGCCTAGATCGAGGGTCATGGTTTCTGACGCGACGGTATGGTCAATCGGCCGATATCCGCGGGTGCTTTACTGCGCCCGGACGAATTCGGCGCAACGTCCGTCCTAGCCACCCTACTCAGTTGGACCTGTATGGAAGCTAAAGAGACCCTCGACGGGGTCGAAGAGCACGCTCGGCCGCTGCTGATGGTGGACATAGATGGCGTGATCTCGCTGTTCGGCGCGTGGCCGCGCGACGGCGCCCAGCGCCCAGCGACCAGCGCGCAAGAGCGCGCGGCCGAGGGCTCCCTGCACTCGATCGACGGCATACCGCACTTCCTTTCGTCCACCGCCGCCGCACACCTGCTCGACCTTGTCTCCATCTTCGAGCTGGTGTGGGCGAGCGGCTGGGAGGAGCGCGCGAACGAGCATCTGCCCCGTCTGCTGGGACTGCCGCGCTCGCTCCCGTTCCTGCGCTTCGAACGC
Organism: uncultured Solirubrobacteraceae bacterium; assembly: GCA_963782325.1. GTDB lineage: Bacteria > Actinomycetota > Thermoleophilia > Solirubrobacterales > Solirubrobacteraceae > Palsa-744. Next base: position 10,026 of record CAWAJG010000003.1, on the reverse strand, counting down.
ACGGTCGGCCGCACGCACGCCCATTGGAAGCTCGAGGCGATCGACGCCTACGCCGGCGATCGGCCGCTCGCGTGGGTGGACGACGCGCTGAACGAGGCCTGCCACGAGTGGGCAGGCGCGCGCCCGGCGCCCACGTTGCTCGTGCAGACCGATCCGCGTCGCGGACTGACGGCGACGGAGGCCCAGCGACTCGCAAGCTGGGCCGGCTCGCTGGCGACAACCTGATCGCCGCGCCAGGCTCAACCGCCGCGAAGGACGGCGGCGTGACCGGACCAACGGATCGGGCTTCGGTCAGACGAGCACCGCGGCGACGATGCCGAGCGCTATTGGAGCGAGATAGAACAGCCCTCTGAGAGTGGTCAAAACGTCGCCGATGCGAGCCAGGCTGAAGCGGTCGATGTTGCTGAGCACCCCGAACTCGTAGTTCTCGAGCTCGCTGGTTAGACGGTCTGCCGGGTACCGGTCGTAGGGCCGGTCCAGAGCTTGCAGACGACGCTGGAAGAGCCGCTCGATCTTGTTTGCCCGCCGCACGAGCTGGCGGTAGACCCAGCTGGTGCGGCCGTCCTGGCAGGCGAAGGCGACTGCGATCAGCGCCGCCGCTGCACAGAGGGCCCAGCTGCGATGGTCTACCCCGAGTCCGAGCAACGCCAAGTACGCCGTCGCGGCGATGCCTCGCGTCGTGTTCTGGTTGCTCACCAACCCGTCCGCCACCCCCAGAGTTCGTTCGTAGTCGACGGTCAAAAGGGCGAACTGCCGGTCGAGCGAGTCCGTCGACGACGACGGCTCCGGGTCAGAGAGGGACAAGAGATTCGACTGCACGTTCAAACTCTTCGTGAACTAACTGCGCCTCGGTGGCGAGCGCCGCAAGACGCTTGGCGCCCGCCCACTTGGCGATCCGGTCGACCAACTCCAGAATGGCGTAGAGCACCTCTTCGTAGGCCTCGTTGAGCTCGAGCTCGTCGGACTTGTTGGCGGTCTCGTCGAGATTGTTACTGATCGTGATGTAGTGGGACACCAGGAGAAGCGCGGACCGCTCTCCGGCGGTGCGTAGCTGCCGCTCGACACGGCGGGCGCGCGCCTGGCCGGCCATGTCCAACCGACTGATCTCCAAGCCATATTCCTCGGCGAAGAACTGGAGATAGAAGTTCTTGGCGAACCCAAGGAGATTGCCGACGTCTGGACCGAGGTCGTCGGGCACCTCGCCGCTGATGACCGACTCAGCGAACCGCCGTGGTGTTCGAAGCAGGCGAGGCTCATCGGGCAGCGTCACGGGACGGCATTGAGAATCCGTGCGCACGCGTCGCGCGACAGAGCCGCTGTGCCGTGTGCGTCTCGGTGCGGGAAAGGAAGCGCCATGGGACTGTCTCTTCTTCCGCGAAGATAGAAGGGCTCGAGATCGACCAGCGTCGAACAGGAGTCAGACAGCGACGTCGCGACCCGACTCAGAGTCGCAAACGGGGCGCTGCGTCCGAACTCGAATATCCCCTGTCGCGCAAGCGCCAGTATCGCGCCGGCCCGACCGAACGCATAAAGGTCCGCGAAGCACGCTAGGTAGTGACCGTTGCACCACTTGAGATCGTCGTACAGCGCGAGCCGCCGCCGTAGGTTCGTACCGGTCTCCTCTACGCACGAGCCCGGCGGAAAGGCACGTTTGAGCCTCTTGAGGTCGCGCCGGCGGTCAAATGAGACCTTCGCCTCGGTCGCCACATGGGCCGCATAGACGGTACGCGCCTCGCGCATCTCCTCAAGACGCTCGGCGGTCACCATGCGGAGCTCGATTCGATGCCCTCCAATCCGACCGGGCACATGGCGACGAACCGCACGCTTGACGTGCGCGTGACCGACGGACACGACGATCAACGCGTCTACGTCGCTCGCCGAGTCATGTTCACAGCGCGCCACGCTGCCCAGGACGCAGCCTGCGCGAGCCTCAGGTACTGCTCGGGCAGAGCAGATCGCCTTGTTCGCGGCGTCGAGCAGAGAGGTCACCTGCCAAGCGTACGGATGGCAGACGACATCTTCAACGCCTCCACTAAGCGTCGCACGCGAAACGACGTCCACCGCCCGCGGACGGCGCGGGCGGTGGTGACCGGCTGGGTGAACGGATTGCGCCCGGCCGGGTCCTACTCCTCGACGAGGTCGTCTTCCGGCAGCTCTAGTTCGGCGAGCTCCTCGGCGAAGCCGGGGTCGCTGCCGCCGGCGCCGATCTTCTCCAGCGAGGCGAGGTCGGCGTCGAACTCCTGGCCGTAGCCCCCGCCGAGGCCGTCGGCGAGCCCGAGCTCGGCGGCGATCTCGTCCTGGTCGAGCAGGCCGACGTCGTCGATCGCGCGGGGCAGCGGTTCGGAGGGCTCGATCTCGATCCGCCGGTAGCGCTTGAGCCCGGTGGCGGCGGGGATGAGCTTGCCGATGATGACGTTCTCCTTGAGGCCGTTCAGGCGGTCGATCTTGCCTTCGAGGGCGGCGTCGGTGAGGACCTTGGTCGTCTCCTGGAAGGACGCGGCCGACAGGAACGAGTCGGTGTTGAGCGACGCCTTGGTGATGCCGAGGATGATGTCCTCGAACTGCGCCGTCTCGCCGCCGTCCTGGGCGATCGCGTCGTTGGCCTTGGCGAACTCGAAGCGGTCGACGAACTGCCCGGGCAGGTAGTCGGTGTCGCCCTTCTGGTCGACGCGCACCTTCTTGAGCATCTGACGGACGATCAGCTCGATGTGCTTGTCGTTGATGTCGACGCCCTGGGACTTGTAGACCTCCTGGACCTCCTTGACGAGGTACTGCTCGGTCTCGGTGCGCCCGCGGATGGCGAGCAGCTCGTGCGGGTAGACGGAGCCCTCGTTGAGCTGCTTGCCGGCCTTGATCTTCTCGCGGTCGGAGACGAACAGCCGCGTGCGCCGCGGGAAAGCGTGCCGGTGCTCGTCGCCCGCCTGGTCGGTGATGACGACGGTGAGCGCCTTGTCGGTCTCCTCGATCGAGACGGTGCCGTCCTGCTCGGCGATCTTCGCGAGCCCCTTCGGCCGGCGAGCCTCGAACAGCTCCACCACGCGCGGCAGGCCGTGGGTGATGTCGGCGCCGGCGACGCCGCCGGTGTGGAACGTGCGCATCGTCAGCTGCGTGCCGGGCTCGCCGATCGACTGGGCGGCGACGATCCCGACGGCGTCTCCGATCTGAGCGAGCGCGCCGGTGGCCATCGCGCGCCCGTAGCACGCCTGGCATACACCGGAGGGCGCCTCGCACTTGAGCACCGAGCGCACCGGCACGGTGACCTCGTTGCCCTTGTCGTGGTCGTCCTGGAACGCCTGCACGATGTCGGCGAGGTCCTGGCGCCCGACTTCGCTGCCCTGCTCGGCGAGCATGCGGCCGCGCTTGGTCGTGATGTCGCGCGCGGCGATGCGCCCGACGAGCACGTCGTTGGGTTCGCCGCCGGCCTTGAAGACGGCCATCTCGATGTACTCCTCGGTGCCGCAGTCGGCCTCGCGGATGATGACGTCCTGGGCGACGTCGACGAGACGGCGCGTCAGGTAGCCGGAGTCGGCGGTGCGCAGGGCGGTGTCGGCCAGCCCCTTTCGCGCGCCGTGCGTGGAGATGAAGTACTCGAGCACGGACAGGCCCTCCATGAAGTTGGCCTTGATCGGGCGCTCGATGATTTCGCCCTTCGGGTTGGCCATCAGCCCGCGCATGCCGGCGAGCTGGCGGATCTGCTTGAACGAGCCGCGCGCGCCGGAGTTGGCCATCATGAAGATGGGGTTGAGCGTGTCGAGGTTCGCGATCATCGCCTCGGCGACCTCGTCGGTGGCGGCGTTCCACTGCTCGACGACCGCCTCGTGGCGCTCCTCCTGGGTGATCAACCCGTCGTCGTACTGGCTGGTGATGTCGCCGACGAGCTTGTCGAACTTGTCGAGGATTTCCTGCTTCTGGGGCGGCACGACGACGTCGTTCTTGGAGATGGTGATGCCGGCCTGCGTGGCGTACTTGAAGCCGAGGTCCTTGAACGCGTCGAGCACGAGCGAGATCGTGGTCGCGCCGTATGACTGCACGAGCATGTCGATCAGTCGCGTGGTGTCGCGCTTCTTCATCGACTGGTTGACGAACACGTACTTGGACGCGTCGAACTCGTCGCCCAGCGCTTCGAGCAGCGCGCGCTCGATGCGGTCGTTGTAGATGATCCGCCCGATCGTCGTGAGCACGTGACCGCCCTCGCGCCCGTAGGGACGGAACTCGGCGATGTCGTGCAGCTTGACGACGTTGCCCTCGTAGGAGAGCTCCGCCTCCTGCGCGGTGCGGAACACGTGCGGTCGCGGCTCGTACGTCGCTCGGTCGATCTTGGAGAGCTCCTCGGCTTCAGGGCCGTACGTGAGGTAGTAGGCCCCGAGGATCATGTCCTGCGTCGGCGTTGCCAGCGGCGCTCCGTGCGCGGGGGACAGGATGTTGTTGGAGGAGAGCATCAGGATGCGCGCCTCCGCCTGCGCCTCTGCGGACAGCGGCAGGTGCACCGCCATCTGGTCGCCGTCGAAGTCGGCGTTGAACGCGTGACAGACGAGCGGGTGCACCTGGATGGCCTTGCCCTCGACGAGCAGCGGCTCGAACGCCTGGATGCCCAGGCGGTGCAGGGTGGGGGCACGGTTGAGCAGCACGGGGTGCTCGTGGATGACCTCCTCGAGCACGTCCCAGACCTCGGCGATCATCGAGTCGACCATCTTCTTGGCGGCCTTGATGTTCTGCGCGGACTTGCGCTCGACGAGACGGGCCATGATGAACGGCTTGAACAGCTCCAGGGCCATGATCTTGGGCAGGCCGCACTGGTGCAGCTTGAGGTAGGGGCCGGCGACGATGACCGAGCGCCCGGAGTAGTCGACGCGCTTGCCGAGCAGGTTCTGGCGGAAGCGGCCCTGCTTGCCCTTGAGCATGTCCGAGAGCGACTTCAGCGGACGGTTGCCGGGCCCGGTGACGGGGCGCCCGCGGCGGCCGTTGTCGAACAGCGCGTCGACGGCCTCCTGCAGCATGCGCTTCTCGTTGTTGACGATGATCTCCGGCGCGCCGAGGTCGAGCAGCCGCTTGAGGCGGTTGTTGCGGTTGATGACGCGGCGGTAGAGGTCGTTGAGGTCGGAGGTCGCGAAGCGCCCGCCGTCGAGTTGCACCATCGGGCGCAGCTCGGGCGGGATCACGGGGACGGCGTCGAGCACCATCATCTCGGGCTTGTTGCCCGACTGGATGAAGGCGGAGACGACCTTCAGGCGCTTGACCGCGCGCGCCTGCTTCTGGCCTTTGCCGGTCTTGACCTGGTCCTCGAGCTCGATCCGTTCGGCCTCGAGGTCGACCTGCTGGAGCAGGTCGCGGATGGCTTCCGCGCCCATGCCGCCGCGGAAGTACTCGCCGAAGCCGTAGGCCGAGCCGAAGCGCTCCTTGAGCTCGCGGAAGGTGGTCTCGTCGTGCTCGATCTGCTTGGGCTCCATCGTCTTGAACAGCTCCCACACGTTGCGCATGCGCTCGGCGGCGTCTTCGATGTAGGCCTCGGTGTCGGCGATGTCGGCCTCGAAGGTCTTGGCGAGCTCCTTGAGGTGTTTCTCGCGGTCCTCGTCCGAGAGCTTTGACAAGTTGATGTCGAGCGAGTCCGCCCACAGGTGGTCTTCGTCGTTGAAGCCGGTCTGTTTGCCGTTCTGGAGGTACTTCTCGCGGCGGGCGAGCGACTCGCGCAGTTCGAGCACGCGCTCCTCGCGCTCGGCGGCGTAGCCGTCGAGGACCTTGTTGACCTCCTTCTCGAGCGAGTCGATGTCCTTGGCGCGGGCCTCCTCGTCGACCCAGGTGACGATCGAGGCGGCGAAGTAGAGGACCTTCTCGAGTTCCTTGGGAGCCATGTCCAGCAGGTAGCCGATGCGGCTGGGGACGCCCTTGAAGAACCAGATGTGGCTGACGGGAGCGGCGAGGTCGACGTGGCCCATGCGCTCGCGGCGGACCTTCGAGCGGGTGACCTCGACGCCGCAGCGCTCGCAGACGATGCCCTTGTAGCGGACGCGCTTGTACTTGCCGCAGTAGCACTCCCAGTCCTTGGTGGGCCCGAAGATGCGCTCGCAGAAGAGGCCGTCCTTCTCGGGCTTGAGCGTGCGGTAGTTGATGGTCTCCGGCTTGGTGACCTCGCCGGAGCTCCAGCTGCGGATCTGCTTCGACGAGGCGAGGCTGATCTCGATGGCGTCAAAATTGTTTATGTCGATCACGTGTGGGTCCTTCTGGCTGGGTGTGTGTGAGCGCTTGTAACTGGGGTAAGTCGGCCCCGGGACCGGGGCCGTGTGTGGGTGGGGGGATCGGCTACTCCACGGGCTCCTCGCTGGCGAGGCTCTCGAGGTCGATGTCCTCGGCTGCGTCGACGTCGATCAGCTCCTCTACGACGAGCGCATCGTCGTCCGCTGCGTCGTCGTCGACGACGACGGCGCCGTCTGTGTCGCCGCCGGCCTCGTCCTCCGCCGCCGGCGGCTCCTCCTCGCCGCTCCCGTCGGCGGCGAGCGCGCGGACGCCCGAGAGATCGATGCCGAGCTCCTCGGCCGCGCGCAGGAGGTCGTCGTCCTCGTCGCGCATCTCCGTGCGCTGGCCCTCCTCGGAGACGACGTTGACGTCGAGCGCCAGCGACTGCATCTCCTTGAGCAGAACCTTGAAGGACTCGGGGATGGACGGCTCGGCGATGTTCTCGCCCTTGACGATCGCCTCGTAGGCCTTGACGCGCCCGACGGTGTCGTCGGACTTGATGGTGAGCATCTCCTGGAGGGTGTAGGCGGCGCCGAACGCCTCCAGCGCCCACACCTCCATCTCGCCGAAGCGCTGGCCGCCGAACTGCGCCTTGCCGCCGAGGGGCTGCTGGGTGACGAGCGAGTACGGGCCGGTCGAGCGGGCGTGGATCTTGTCGTCGACGAGGTGCAGGAGCTTGAGGATGTACATGTACCCGACGGTCACCTGTTCCTCGAACGGCTCGCCGGTGCGCCCGTTGAAGAGGGTCATCTTGCCCGACGCCTGCTCGCCGAGCCGCCTGGACTTGTCGATGTCCATGCGGATGCGACCCTCGTGCGCGTCCTGCCACTTGACGAGGGCGTTGTCGACGTCTTCGACGGTGGCGCCGTCGAAGACCGGCGTGGAGACGTACACGCGGCGCGGCCCGGCGCCGGCGTCCGCCTCCTTGTAGGCGTCTGTGCCGTCGTCGTACCAGCCCTGCGCGGCCGCCCAGCCGAGGTGCGTCTCGAGGATCTGGCCGACGTTCATGCGCGAGGGCACGCCGAGCGGGTTGAGGATGACGTCGACGGGCGTGCCGTCCTCGAGGAACGGCATGTCCTGCTGGTCGACGATCTTGGAGATGACGCCCTTGTTGCCGTGGCGGCCGGCGAGCTTGTCGCCCTCGGAGATCTTGCGCTTCTTGGCGACGAACACGCGGACGAGGTCGTTGACCCCCGGCGGCAGGTCGTCGCCGGCGTCGCGGCTGAAGGTCTTGACGTCGATGACGACGCCGCCCTCGCCGTGGGGCACCTTCAGCGAGGTGTCGCGAACCTCGCGCGCCTTCTCCTTGAAGATCGCGCGGATGAGCTTCTCCTCGGCGGTGAGCTCGGTCTCGCCCTTGGGGGTGACCTTGCCGACGAGCAGATCGCCGGAGATGACCTCGGCGCCGACGCGGACGATGCCGCGGTCGTCGAGGTTGCGCAGCGACTCCTCCGAGCGGTTGGGGATGTCGCGGGTGATCTCCTCCTCGCCGAGCTTGGTGGTGCGGGCGTCGATCTCGTACTCCTCGATGTGGATGGAGGTGAGCTCGTCGTCCTGCACGAGGCGCTTGGAGAGGATGATGGCGTCCTCGAAGTTGTAGCCCTCCCAGGACATGAACGCGACCATCAGGTTCTTGCCGAGCGCCATCTCGCCCTTGTCGGTGGAGGACCCGTCGGCGAGCACGTCGCCGGCCTTGACCTTCTGGCCGGTGGCGACGAGCGGCTTGTGGTGGATGAGCGTGCCCTGGTTGGAGCGCATGAACTTCTGCAGCTCGTACTCGTCCCTGCCGTCGCCGGCCTGGACGGCGATCTGGTCGGCGTCGACGTAGTCGACGGTGCCGGCCCGCTTGGCGAGCAGCACGTCGCCGGTGTCGAGCGCGGCGCGACGCTCCATGCCGGTGCCGACGAGCGGGGCGTCGGCCTTCAGCAGCGGGACGGCCTGGCGCTGCATGTTCGAGCCCATCAGCGCGCGGTTGGCGTCGTCGTGCTCGAGGAACGGGATCATGGCGGTGGCGACCGACCAGATCTGCTCGGGCGAGACGTCGATCAGATCGACGTCTTTCGGCCCCACGGTGACGTACTGGCCGGCCTGCGTGCGGCAGAGGATCTCCGAGCCCTTGAGCTTCCCGGTCTTGGGGTCCACCGGGGTGTTGGCCTGGGCGATCAGCAGCTCCTCTTCCTGGGTGGCGTCGAGGTGGCGGACCTCGTCGGTGACGACGCCGTCCTTGACGACCCGGTAGGGGGTGGTGACGAACCCGTACTCGGAGACCTCGGCGAACGAGGACAGCGAGCCGATGAGGCCGATGTTCGGTCCCTCGGGGGTCTCGATCGGGCACATGCGCCCGTAGTGGGTGGGGTGCACGTCGCGGACCTCGATGGGGGCGCGCTCGCGCGTGAGCCCGCCGGCGCCGAGCGCGGACAGGCGGCGGCGGTGGGTGAGCCCGGCGAGCGAGTTGGTCTGGTCCATGAACTGCGAGAGCTGGGAGGAGCCGAAGAACTCCTTCAGCGCGGCGACGACGGGGCGGATGTTGATGATCGTCTGCGGGGTGATCGTGTCGGCGTCCTCGGTGGTGAGACGCTCGCGGACGACGCGCTCCATGCGGTAGAGGCCGATGCGGAACGCCTCCTGGATGAGCTCGCCGACGGTGCGCAGGCGACGGTTGCCGAAGTGCTCGTACTCGTCGAGGTGCTCGGCGACGGGCTCGCGCGGCATGCTGGCGGCCTCGGCGGCGTAGTCCTTGATCTCGGTCTCGGGGTCCTCGGGCAGGCCGAGGCGCTTGGGCAGCGAGACGAGCTCGCGGACGAGCGCGAGGATGTCGTCGTGGGTGAGCGTGCGGGTGTCGATGTCCACGTCGAGACCCAGCCGCGAGTTGAGCTTGTAGCGCCCGACGCGCGTGAGGTCGTAGCGCTTGGCGTCGAAGAACAGCTGGTTGAGCAGCGCCTTGGCGTTGTCCACGCTCGGCGGCTCGCCGGGGCGCTGCTTCTTGAACAGCTCGATCAGCGCGCCCTCTTCGGTGCGGGTGGCCTCGGTGTCGGACTCGATGGTGTTGCGGATGTAGAGAGAGTTGTCGAACAGGCGCAGGATCTCCTCGTCGGCGGCGTAGCCCATCGCGCGCAGGAGCACCGTGACGGGAAGCTTGCGCTTGCGGTCGATGCGCACGTACACCTTGCCCTTCTTGTCGATCTCGAGCTCCAGCCAGGAGCCGCGGGCGGGCATGAGGTTGGCGATGAAGACCTGCTTCTCGCGGTCCTTCGGTTCCATCAGGTAGGCGCCGGGCGAGCGCACGAGCTGAGTGACGACGACCCGCTCGGTGCCGTTGATGACGAACGTGCCGCGGTCGGTCATCCACGGGAAGTCGCCCATGAACACCGACTGCTCGCGGATCTCCCCGGTCTCGCGGTTGATGAACGCGACGGTGACCGTCAGCGGGCGGGCGAACGTGAGGTCCTTCTCGCGGCACTGGGCGAGCGAGGCGACGGGCTCGTCGAAGGTGAACTCGCCGAACTGGACGGCGAGGTTGCCGGTGTAGTCCTCGATCGGGGAGATGTCGTCGATCGTCTCGCGCAGACCCCCGTGCTTGGGATCCGTGAGCCACTGGAACGAGCGGCGCTGTATGTCAATGAGGTTGGGTACGTCAACGGTCTTTTGCAGGCGCGCGAAGCTTCTACGCGTCCGGAGAGCATCTGCAGCAGCCAAGAAATGACTCCTTCGGAGGGCGATACACAGGGCAGAGGAGGCGCGCCGAGGCGCGACCAGCAAAGATAGCACAGACTATCGATGCCCTGAAGGGCCGCC